>CANRMI010000005.1 GCA_947631685.1 uncultured Lachnospiraceae bacterium | reverse complement strand
TTTAACATGGATGACGCGCTGGAAGTGCGGTATGAGGAGGGACTGGAGGAAGGCCTAGAGCGGGGCATACAGCAGGGTTTAGAGCAAGGCATAAAGCAGGGCCTTTCCCAGGGAGAACACCGTCTGTTAATCCGCCAGGTCTGCGGCAAACTGCGAAAAGGTGAGAGCCCGGAGAAAATAGCCGAAGATCTTCTGGCAGACAGGGAGGAGATCGACCGGATCTGCGAGGCCTATACGAAGTACGGACCAGACGAGGCAGTCCTGTTTGGCAAGCTGGAGAGAACGGAAGAATAAGTCCTCTTCTACTCCGGCAGGGACAAAATTTCACATAAAAAAGGGACTGCCTTACCCATAACTGGTGCGCAGTCCCTTATATATCCGGCTCTTACGAATCATTTTATGAATCAAAAGAAACTTTCATCATCTCACTAAAGGACGTGATGCCTGAAATCACATATTCCGCGGCGCTCATTCGCAGCGTATGCATTCCGTCCTTCATAGCCTGGATCTTGATCTCTTCCGCATTGCCGCCTTTACTGATAATATGGCGCAGAGGCTGAGTCATCTCCATGATCTCATAGACACCGATACGTCCCTTATATCCCATGTTGTCACACTGGGGACATCCGCAGGGCTCATATATCTGGATTTCCTCTCCGGGTTTGCCGCCCAAAATCTCCACTTCCTCCTCATTGGCAAGGCGGGGCTTCTTACACGCCGGGCACAGACGTCTCACCAAACGTTGGGCAATAACGCCCACAATAGAGTCCGCGATCAGATACGGCTCCACACCCATATCCGCCAGACGGGTAATGGTGCTGGCCGAGGAGTTGGTATGCAGGGTGCTTACAACTAAGTGGCCGGTAATGGACGCCTGAACCGCGATGCTGGCAGTCTCAATATCACGGATTTCACCGATCATGATAATATCCGGGTCCTGACGCAGGATGGAACGGAGCGCGCTGGCAAAAGTCAGGTTGGCCTTGTTGTTGGTCTGTACCTGGTTGATACCGTCAATATTGGCTTCCACAGGGTCCTCAACCGTGATAATATTGACGTCCTCGGTATTTAACTCACTTAAGGCCGTATACAGCGTGGTGGATTTACCGCTTCCGGTAGGCCCCGTTACCAGCAGGATACCGTGTGGATTCTTCAAAATATGGTCAAACTGCTTCATTTCACCGGGTTTTAAGCCCAGCTGGCTCTTCTCCCTGTTCAGAGCCGTCTTAGCGGCCAGACGCATAACGATCTTCTCTCCGTAAACGGTGGGGAGCACAGAAACACGAATATCGTACTCGGTACGGTCCACCACCTGCGTGATACGACCGTCCTGGGGTTTCCTCTTTTCCGCGATATCCATGCCGCCTATGATCTTGACACGGGCGGAAAGCGCCGGCAGAATTGCGATGTCGTATCTTGCCCTCTCATACAGAGCGCCGTCAATACGGTAACGGATCCGCACTTTCTTTTCCATGGGCTCGATATGAATATCGGAAGAACGCTGTCTGGCAGCCTTTTCGATCATATCCTTAACCAGCATAACGATAGGGGAATTGTTAATATCCTCGTTAAAGGTATCCTCCTCTTCCACCACCAGACGCTCTTTGGTATATTCCTCCAGAGCGGAATCCACTTCGTCAGTGCCGAAATATTTGTCAATGGCCAGCATAATGCTTCTGGGAGTAGCCACCAAAGGCTCTACCTGACATCCCGTGATAATGGAGATGTCGTCCATAGCATTTAGATCCTGGGGATCCGCCATGGCAAGCTGCAGGATATTCATATTGTCGGGTGCGTAGCCAATGGGCAGCACCTGATTCTTTTTCAGTACGGAAGCCGCCACCAGGTCCTGTATATCCGGCGGAATGGTAATGTTCTGCAGATCGGTATAGGCATAACCCAACTGGGCACTCAACACGTTGGCAATCGTTTCCTCGGTTACGATGTTCTCGTCCACCAGAGTTTCTCCCAGCTTACGGCCGCTGCCTTTTTGCAGTTCCAGCCCTCTCTGCAGTTGTTCCTCCGTAATGGCGCCGCTGTTTACCAGCGCTTCACCTAAACGAACTTTTCTTCTGATAAAATCTGCCATATCCTACCTGTGCCTCCGGATGCTGTGGTTTCTCCCATATAGTATCTATTATAATCATCTTCGCTTTTTCTGTCAAATTTGTATTGAAAAAAGGCCCCGCCGAAGCAGGGCCCTTTGAAGCATTTTATTTGTAATTCACAATTTTGCCGAAATCTTCCTTTAAGGAAGCGCCGCCTACCAGGCCGCCGTCGATGTCTGCCTGCGCAAACAGTTCGGGAGCGCTGGACGCGGATACGGAACCGCCGTACTGGATGCGGATTGCCGCGGCCGTATCGGCTCCGTAAAGTTCTCCGATGCAGGCGCGGATCGCCGCGCATACTTCCTGTGCCTGTTCCGTAGTCGCCACCTTGCCGGTGCCGATCGCCCAAATAGGCTCATAGGCGATTACAGCACTCTCAGCCTGCTGCGCCGTTACATTTAAGAAAGCAATCTTGATCTGCTGGCGTATCCAGTCAATGGTAATACCCTGCTCCCTCTGAGTCAGGGACTCGCCGCAGCAGATAATGGGAGTCAGACCGTGTTCAAAGGCTTTCAGAACCTTCTTGTTGACGGTCTCGTCGGTCTCCGCAAAGTACTCTCTTCTCTCGGAGTGGCCGATGATAACGTATTTTACGCCTGCGTCCACCAGCATGGCGGGAGAAATCTCTCCGGTAAAGGCGCCCTTTTCCTCAAAGTACATATTTTCCGCGCCAATCTGAATATTGGTGCCCTTTGCGGCCTCTATGGCGGGGATAATGTCGATAGCGGGTACACAGAATACCACATCCGCCTCGTCGGTGACTACAAGCGGCTTTAACTTTTCAATCAGCGCAACGGCCTCACTGGGAGTCATATTCATCTTCCAGTTGCCGGCAATAATCTTTTTTCTTGCCATTTTGTTTTCCTCTCTTCTAAATTATTGCTGTCTCAATACATTGCTGTCTTTCATATTGTTATCTGTATATTGCTGTCTTGTCCGCTCTTACTTGTCGTCTGCCGCAGCTACGCCGGGAAGCACCTTGCCCTCCAAAAATTCCAGGGAAGCGCCGCCGCCGGTGGAGATATGCGTCATCTTGTCGCCAAAGCCCAGCTGATTTACCGCTGCAGCGGAATCGCCGCCGCCGATGATGGTGGTCGCCTCGGTCTCAGCCAGCGCCTTAGCTACCGCAACAGTGCCCGCTGCCAGGGTGGGATTCTCAAATACGCCCATGGGCCCGTTCCAAACTACGGTCTTAGCGCTCTTTACAGCATCCGCGTACAGCTGCGCGGTCTTGGGGCCAATGTCCAGACCTTCCATATCGGCAGGGATCTTATCTACGTCCACATAGGAGATCTCCACAGGGCCGTCAATAGGATCCGGAAAGCTCTTCGCGATGGTGGTATCTACGGGAAGAAGCAGCTTCTTGCCCAGCTTGGCAGCCTTATCCATCATTTCCTTACAGTAGTCGATCTTCTCATCATCCACTAAGGAATTGCCTACTTCCATGCCCTGTGCCTTTAAGAAAGTATAAGCCATACCGCCGCCGATGATCAGGGTATCGCATTTTTCCAGAAGATTGGAAATAACGTTCAGTTTATCCGCTACCTTCGCGCCGCCCAAAATAGCTACGAAAGGTCTTACGGGATTCTCTACCGCGTTGCCCAGGAAATTGATCTCCTTCTGCATCAGGTAACCAACTACGTTTTCGCCGCCCTTTGCGGTAATGAATTTGGTAACGCCTTCTACGGAAGCGTGAGCCCTGTGGGAAGAACCGAACGCGTCGCATACATACAGATCCGCCAGATCCGCCAGTTCCTTACTGAAAGCCTCGCCGTTCTTGGTTTCCTCCGCGCCGCGGAAACGGGTATTCTGAAGCAGCACCACGTCTCCCTCTTTCATATTGGCTACTGCCGCGGTAGCAGCTTCGCCGGTCACGTTATAGTCACTTACAAATACGACTTCCTTGCCCAGCTTTTCAGAAAGCCTCTTGGCTACGGGAGCCAGGGATTCTCCTTCGTTGGGGCCGTTCTTTACCTTGCCCAGGTGGGAGCAGAGAATGACCTTGCCGCCGTCGTCGATCAGCTTCTTAATGGTAGGAAGCGCCGCAACGATACGAGTTTCGTCCGTAATCTCGCCGTTCTTTAAGGGTACGTTAAAGTCACATCTTACCAGTACTCTTTTTCCCTTCGCGTTAATATCGTCTACAGATTTCTTATTTAAACCCATTGTACTGTCCTCCGATTTTGATTTTAAAAAAAGGTCCGGTCCTGAAGACCGGACCTTGGCAGGTCAAACCTGTTTTATTTCAGTTCGCTGAAATACTTAATGGTACGAACCATCTGGCTGGTGTAGCTGTTCTCGTTATCATACCAGGAAACAACCTGTACCAGGCTGTTGCCATCTTCCATCTTGGAAACCATGGTCTGGGTTGCGTCGAAGATGGAGCCGTAGGTGCTGCCTACGATGTCGGAAGATACGATCTCGTCCTCGTTGTAATCAAAGGACTCGGTTTTAGCTGCCTTCATGGCTGCATTGATGCCTTCCTTGGTAACTTCACCCTTCACAACTGCTACCAGAATGGTGGTGGAACCGGTTGCGGTAGGTACACGCTGCGCGGAACCGATCAGCTTGCCGTTCAGTTCAGGGATAACCAGGCCGATCGCCTTAGCCGCGCCAGTGGAGTTGGGAACGATGTTGCATGCGCCCGCGCGGCTTCTTCTCAGATCGCCCTTCCTCTGAGGTCCGTCCAGGATCATCTGGTCACCGGTATAAGCATGTACGGTGGTCATGATACCGCTCTGGATGGGAGCGAAATCATTCAGTGCCTTAGCCATGGGAGCCAGGCAGTTGGTGGTACAGGAAGCTGCGGAAATAACCGTATCTTCAGGCTTTAAGGTATCATGGTTTACATTGTAAACGATAGTGGGCAGGTCATTTCCCGCGGGAGCGGAAATAACGACTTTACGAGCGCCTGCCGCAACGTGCGCGGAAGCCTTTTCCTTGGAGGTATAGAAACCGGTACACTCCAAAACTACGTCTACCTTTAACTCTCCCCAGGGAAGCTTGGAAGCGTCTGCCTCTTTATAGATCGTAATGGTCTTGCCGTTTACGGTGATGCTGTCCTCACCTGCTTCTACAGAGTCAGCGTATTTGTACTTACCCTGAGAAGAATCATACTTCAACAGATGTGCAAGCATCTTAGGGCTTGTCAGATCGTTGATCGCCACTACTTCGTATCCTTCTGCATCAAACATCTGTCTGAATGCAAGACGGCCGATACGGCCGAAACCATTAATTGCTACTCTTACTGCCATTTTAGATTCCTCCTAAAATTTTATTATTGTACCAATCAATATGATTGCCAAAAATTTGTCAACAATGTAATTTTACCTAATTCCTGTCCATAATTCAAGATGAAAATAAAAATTTTTGCCATAATTGGGAATTTTTATATTTTGTTCATAATTTTACAGGGTTTTTTTGGTATAATTGGCATATCCGGATAAAGCTTTTCCTCCGGAGCATCCGTTTCGGATATAGATTTTCATACAGAAAGGAAACGACTATGCCTGTTAGAGCCGACTATCATCTTCACTCCTCCTATTCGGGGGACAGCAGCGAACCTATGGAAGATCTCGTCCTGGCCGCTGTCAACAAAGGCCTTACCCACCTCTGCTTCACGGAGCATATGGATATGGATTTCCCGCCCTCCGAGGAAACACCGGCGGATTTCTTTCTTTTAAATACGGACTCCTATCTCTATGATCTGGCCCGTCTGAAAGAAAAATATAAAGACAGTCTGCATATCCTCTTCGGCGTGGAGCTGGGACTGCAGCCGCATCTGCAAAGGGAACTGGCACTCTACGCCAGATCCTATGAGTTTGACTTTATCATCGGCTCCGTCCACATCGTAAACGGCAGGGATCCTTACTATCCCGCCTACTATGAGGGACGGACGGACGAGGAAGCCTACCGGGAATATTTTCAGGCCCTCATCGACAATCTGAAAAAGCACACCTGTTTTGACGTCTGCGGACATTTAGACTACGTGGTGCGCTACGGCCTCACAAAAGATAAGGGATATTCCTACGAAAAATACAAAGAGCTGTTTGACGCCATGCTGGAGCTGATACTGGAAAAAGAAAAAGGCATCGAGTTAAACACCGGCAGCCTGCGGAAAGGGCTTTCCCAGGCCAGTCCTCATATGGACGTGTTAAAGCGTTACCGGCAGCTGGGCGGTGAGATCGTCACGGTGGGCTCCGACGCCCACTGCGCGAAAGACGTAGCCGCAGATTTTGACCGGGCCGGAGAAATATTGCGGGAATGCGGCTTCCGCTATTACTGCGTCTACGAAAAACGGGTTCCGGAATTTCACAGAATATAGCGTCTTACAATATGGTGCCGCCGCCCAGCACCCAGCCGTCTTCGTAAAAAACGGCAGCCTGTCCCGGCGTTGCGGCCCGCACCGGTTTATCAAAGGTGATTTTGATACGGCCTTCCGGCCAAGGCTCCAGTAAAGCCTCTTCCCCCTGATGGGCGTAGCGTATCTTTACCAGCGCCCGCCTGGGTTTTTCCAGAGTGTCCATAGCCATATAGCTGATCCTGTCGCAGAAAACGGTATCCATACGGATGTCTTCGTCTTCTCCGATCACCACTTCGTTGGTTTCGGGGCGGATCCGCGCCACAAAGACCGGATGCCCCAGAGAAAGCCCCAGGCCCTTGCGCTGCCCTATGGTGTAATGGATGATCCCCTTATGCCGTCCCAGCACGTTTCCCCATTTGTCCACAAAATTCCCCGCAGGCGGAATGCGTTCCGGCGCCTCTTTTTCCAAAAAAGCCGCGTAATCCCCATCGGGTACAAAACAGATGTCCTGACTGTCCGGCTTATCCGCCACAGGAAGTCCGGCTTCTTTCGCTATCCGCCGTACCTCCTCTTTGGTATAGTTTCCTATGGGCATCAGGGTACGGGAAAGCTGCTCCTGCGTCAGGCTGTAGAGGGCGTAGGTCTGGTCTTTTTCTGCCGTCACAGCGTTCTTTATGGCCAGCCTGCCCTCCGGATGCCTTCCCAGCAAAGCGTAGTGGCCGGTGGCGATACAGTCCGCGCCGATTTCCAGGCTCCGCCTAAGCAGCGCTTCCCATTTCACGTAGCGGTTGCAGGCAATACAGGGATTGGGCGTTCTGCCCCTTAGATATTCCCCGGTAAAATAATCCCTTACCTGACGCTGAAATTCTTCTTTAAAATTCATGACGTAGTAGGGAATATCCAGAGCAGCTGCCACTCTCCTGGCATCCTCCACCGCGCTTACGCCGCAGCAGCATCCCTCCTGCGCAGTCCCGGCGTCCTCGTCCTGCCATATCCCCATGGTCACGCCGATGACCTGGTAACCCTGCTTTTTCAAAAGATATGCCGCCACGGAGGAATCCACGCCTCCCGACATTCCTACTACGACTTTTTCCCTCATAGCTTAGTACTCTTCCTCTTCGGCTTCCTCACCCTCATGAATATCGGACTTGGGCTTGCTCAGGCCCGCGATGGTAATATGGTTTTTCTCGGCGTAATCCCAGAGAGCGGCGTGAATGGCCTCCTCCGCTAAAAGAGAGCAGTGCACCTTCACGGGGGGCAGGCCGTCCAAAGCTTCCATGACCGCCTTGTTTGTCACCTGCATGGCCTCTTCGATGCTTTTGCCCTTTACCAGTTCCGTAGCCATGCTGCTGGTAGCTACCGCGGCTCCGCAGCCAAAGGTCTTAAACTTACAGTCCCTGATGATGCCTTTATCGTCAATATCCAGATAGATCCGCATAATATCGCCGCATTTGGCGTTTCCTACAGTGCCCACGCCGCTGGCGTTCTCAATCTCCCCCACATTCCTGGGGTTGTTAAAATGATCCATTACCTTTTCACTGTACATGCTCTGCCTCCTTTTGTCCCTGTGCCCTGACAAAATCTTCGTACAGGGGGGACATATTCCTGATATATGCCACAATTTCCTTTAAATTATCCACTACATAGTCCAGTTCCTCCCGGGTGGTCTCCTCGGAAAGCGTGAGCCGTAAGGAGCCGTGGGCAATCTCATGGGGCAGGCCGATGGCCAGCAGTACATGGGACGGATCCAGGGAACCCGATGTACAGGCGCTGCCGCTGGAAGCGCAGATTCCCTTCTGATCCAGGTGGATCAGCATGGATTCGCCCTCCACAAACCGAAAACTGAAATTGGCATTGCCGGGTAGACGCTTTTTCCTATCGCCGTTTAAACGCACGTAGGGAATTTCCGTTAAAACCCTGTCTATCAGATAGTCCCTGAGCTGCGTTTCTTTTTTCATTTTCTCTTCCAGAATGTCAAAGGAATATTTTGCCGCGGCGCCCATGCCTGCTATCCCCGGCACATTCTCCGTACCCGCTCTCCTGGCCCTCTCCTGCGCTCCTCCGTGTACAAAAGAGCGTATCTTCACTCCCTTGCGGATGTAGAGGAAGCCGATGCCCTTAGGGCCGTGAAATTTGTGGCCGCTACCGGAAAGCATATCGATATGCATTTCCTCCACGTCCAGAGGGATCTGCGCGTAGGCCTGCACCGCGTCGGTATGAAATAAAATGCCATGCGCCTTTGCCAGTTCCCCGATTTCCTTTATGGGCTGAATGGTGCCGATCTCGTTGTTGGCAGCCATCACGGTGATTAAAATCGTATCCTCCCTGACAGCCGCTTTCAATTCTTCCATGTTGATCACGCCGTTTTCGTCAACCCCCACATAGGTGACTTCGTAACCCTGCTTCTCTAGGTACTGACAAGTGTGCAGAACTGCATGGTGCTCTATTTTGCTGGTGATGATATGTTTTCCCTTAAAGGCATAGGCTTCCGCCGCCGCCTTGATCGCCCAGTTGTCGGACTCACTGCCCCCTGCGGTAAAATAGATTTCCCCGCTCTGGGCATGAAGACTCTGCGCGATATAATCCCTGGTATCCTGAATAACCTGCCTGCTCTTCTCCGAAAAGGAATAGATAGAGCTGGGATTCCCATAATAGTCCGTCAGATACGGCATCATAGCTTCTACCGCCCCGGGCACCGGTCTGGTCGTTGCCGCATTATCCAAATATATCATGCTGCTTCCTCCCTGCATTTCATTTCCTAGTATTTCACTAGGGTTAATATATGTACACTATAACTCCCCTTTCGGGTTCTGTCAACCTTTCTTACGGAATATACTTATCAAAAATCCCGCCGTATATTCCCCCGGCATACATATTTCATGAAAAAAAAGCAGCTTTTAAAAAAGAATCCCCGGAAAAATCCCGGAAGAAATCCTCTTATTACCGGCACCATCATCCTGACGCTGACCGGATTTGCCAGCCGCATCATCGGCTTTTTCTACCGTATCTATCTTTCCCGCCTGTTCGGGGAGGAGGGCATGGGCGTTTACCAGCTTTTAAATCCCGTACTGGCACTGTCCTTCTCCGTCACTGCCGCCGGTCTGCAGACCTCCATATCCAAATACGTGGCGGGCGAGATTTCCTCCGGAAATGCCAGATCCCCCTTTCGTGTCCTTATGATGGGGCTTTCTGTTTCCCTGTGCCTGTCCTTATTTTGTACCGGTGCCGTTATTCATTTTTCAGAGTGGATCGCCGTACATTTTCTCTTAGAAGAGCGAACGGCTTCCATGCTGCGCATCATTGCCCTTTCCATTCCCTTAAGTGCCGTACACGCCTGTATCAACGGCTACTATTACGGCATCCGAAAAACCGCTCTTCCCGCCTTTACCCAGCTGCTTGAGCAGTTCTGCCGCATCTTCTGCGTCTACAGCGCCGAACGCCTGGCCGCCCAGAACGGTACCGTTCCATCCATCAATGTAGCTGTAGCGGGTTTGGTCGTGGGCGAGTTTTTTGCCATGCTGGTATGCATAGGCGCCGTATACTTCCGCTATTACCGGGCCGTTTCCGCTCCTGCCTCTCCCGCCGCTCCCTCCAGATCCTGCTCAAAAATAACCGCCGGCCTCCTGTCCCTGGCCGTTCCTCTTTCCGTCACCCGCATTGTCATCAACCTGCTCCAGAGCGTGGAGGCTGTCTACATCCCCTCCCGGCTGCAGGCCTACGGCTATACCTCCGCGGCTGCCCTCAGCATATACGGCGTGCTCACCGGTATGGCACTGCCGCTGATCTTCTTTCCCAACGCCCTGACCGGCTCCATGTCCGTTCTCCTGCTTCCCATTGTCTCCGAGGCGGACGCCGCAGGCAACAAGGCCGCCATCCGCCGTACCCTGGGCAAAACCCTGTACTCCTGCCTGACTCTGGGCTGCGTCTGCACTCTGGGCTTTTTGTGCTTCGGCCGTCTTTTGGGCCAGATGCTTTTTAAAAGCCCTCTGGCGGGAAATTTTATCTGCGTGCTCAGCCTGATCTGCCCCTTTATGTATCTGGGCACCACCCTTTCCGGTATTTTAAACGGTCTGGGCGGCGCCGTTGGCATCTTTTTCATCAACGTGTCCTCCCTCTGCATCCGGCTGGCCTTTGTGTTTTTCCTGCTGCCCCGTTTTGGGATCTACAGCTATATAGCGGGACTGCTTTTCAGCCAGGCCTACACCACAGGCTGTTATCTCCTGCTTCTGAAACATCTTCTGAGAAAACGATAGGCTTGCTTCCTTTCGGATTTTATTATATAATGCAATCGGATTTTGTCAGAAGGTCCAAGAAAGAACACGGAGGCTGAACATGAGTTACGAATTTATACAAAAGCTTCCCACGCCTGAGGAAATACGCTCCCAGTTTCCTCTTCCGGAGAAGCTGATAAGATTAAAAGAAGAGCGGGACGCGCAGATACGGGACATTTTCACGGGAAAAAGCAGCAAATTCCTAGTCATTATCGGGCCCTGCTCGGCGGACAACGAAGAATCCGTCTGCGAATACGTCAACCGGCTGGCTAATGTCGCCGAAAAGGTAAAGGACAAGCTGGTTCTGGTTCCCCGCATCTACACCAATAAACCTCGCACCACGGGGGAGGGCTATAAAGGTATCGTTTCCCAGCCCGATCCGGAGAAGAAGCCTGATTTTCTCGCGGGTCTGATCGCCATGAGAAAAATGCAGATACGGGCTATGGCGGAAAGCGGCCTGAGCGCGGCCGACGAAATGCTCTATCCCGAAAACTGGCACTATGTATCCGATATTCTTTCTTATGTGGCTATCGGCGCCCGTTCCGTGGAGGATCAGCAGCACAGGCTGGCCTGCAGCGGCTTCGACGTACCTGCCGGCATGAAAAACCCCACCAGCGGCGATTTTTCCGTTATGCTGAACTCCGTTTACGCGGCTCAAAGACCCCATTCCTTTATCTACAGAGGCTGGGAGGTGCATACCACGGGAAATGAACTGGCGCATACGGTTCTGCGGGGCGCGACCAACAAATATGGCCGCAACCTCCCGAATTACCACTATGAAGACTTGAATACCCTGCTGACTCTTTACAATGAGAGAGACCTGAAAAATCCCGCCTGCATCATTGACGCGAACCACTCCAATTCCAACAAAGATTTTAAACAGCAGGTCCGGATCGTCAAGGAAGTGATGCACAGCAGGAAACTAAGTCCCGATATTCACGGCCTGGTAAAAGGCGTGATGATCGAAAGCTATCTGGAGGAGGGCTGCCAGAAGATCGGCGAGGGCGTCTATGGCAAATCCATTACCGATCCCTGTCTGGGCTGGGCCGACAGCGAGCGGCTGATCTACGATATTGCGGATTACGAATAGTAAATACGGGAATCCCCTGCCATATTTATCATATTATAATTTATAATGGGATTGTTTTCAAAGCAGGCTGAGAATGCCTGCTTTTTGATTAGAATAATCTGAAATTATAGTTGGTATTTCTTGAGCATTTCCTGTAAAAAAGCCGGTTCCCTGGAAAGTCTTGGCAGCTGTTCGGCCTCACCCGCTTCCACCATACTGTTCATGAGTTTCAGCAGACGGTTTTGCCCTTCCTGACGGCCTTCCTGCAGTCCTTCCTGACGGCCTTCCCGCAGTCCTTTCTGACGACCCTCCCGCAGTCCTTTCTGGCGGCCTTCCTCGACCTCTTCCTCTGCCCATTCCATCAGCCATTCTTCCATTGACATATACCGCACCTCCCAGCTTCTGCTTCGTTTTAAGTCCGTTATTCTTTCCTGAAGCCTGTCTACCGTAACATCCTGCAGGACTTCTGCGCATTCCGGCGTACTCTCTTCTACATACTGCAGAAAATGCACCAATTCCGCAGGTACCTCATTGGCATTCCTGCCTTTGGTATTTAAAAAGATCCGGACCGCCTCGTCCCCCAGCCGTATATCCTTTTCCCTGCATCTGTTTTCAAAGGTATAGCGGTAGAGTCCTTCCCCGAATGGATCAAAAGTACAGATAAAGATTACATAGCTGGGCTTTAATTCTTTAAAATCCATTCCCTGGGAAAGAGTCGTCATATCCATTCCGGCCTGATGATAACGGCTTCTCCACGGCAGATTCCCGTAATTGCGGTTCTGCATCTCCACGTTGTAATTGGTGCCGCTTTCATCTACCGCATAGACATCCAGCCGGATCCCTCTGGAAGCAGGGTGATATAACAGCGTATGCTCCACATGAACGGTTACCTTATCCACCTTCCGGCTTAAAAGCACCTGCAGCGTCATTCTGCATATTTCCGCATCTTCCATTACTGCTCCAAACAGAAAGGCGTCTTTTAAATGTAAATCCTGAAATTGTTTCTGTGCCATATTCACTCCTTGTCCTATGGCATAGAAGGATTCCCGTAAGATCATTATAGCAGAGTTCTTCTGGGTGTGCAATCATTATCGTTAATTCGTACATCTGATAAAATATGCAGGCTCACCCTCTCGGGCGAAAAGGCTCACCCTCTCGGATGAGAAGGCTCACCCTCTCGGATGAGAAGGCTCACCCTCTCGGATGAGAAGGCTCACCCTCTCGGGTGAGCCTGCGCGTATACCTCTCTGATCCGGTTGCGGGTCCTCCCCGCGTATATCTGGGTAGTGGAAATATCGGAATGCCCCAGCATCTCCTGCACACTGCGCAGATCCGCTCCGTTTTCTACCAGATGAGCCGCAAAGGAATGCCGGATAGTATGGGGAGTGATCTCATAAGGAATGCCTGCCTTCGCGGCGTAGGACTTTAACAGTTTCCAAAATCCCTGCCTGCTCATAGGCTCTCCCGCGCAGTTTACAAACAAAACCTCTTCCTCGTCCGAGAGGACCATGGAATCCCTGGCATGCTCCAGATAATCCATCAGGGCATTCCGGGCCGTACTGCCAAAGGGTATGGCTCTTTCCCTGCCATTGTCCCTGCAGACCACAAAACCCATTTTCAGATTTATGTCCGCCAGCTTCAAGGAGATCAGTTCCGATACCCTTATCCCCGTGGCGTACAGAAGTTCCAGCATGGCCTTGTCCCGCAGTATCTTAGGGGTATTACCTTCAGGCTGGGACAAGAGCTTTTCCACATCGGCTACGGGCATGATCTCCGGCAGCTTCTTCTCTACCTTAGGAGCCTTCAGGTTCTCTGACACATCCTCGTCCACCATATGCTCCCTGAGCAGGAAATGGTAAAAGGCCTTCACGGCAGCAATATTTCTGGAGATCGTGGAGGGTGCGAAACGGTTTCTCTCCAGATAAAGCACATAGGAATTGAGATTGGTCGCGGAAATATCCTTGACCTGTGTGACTCCGTTTTCTTCCAGAAAATTCTCCAGCTTGTACAGATCCCGCTTATAGGACATACACGTGTTTTCCGATTTTTTCTTTACATTATGTAAATAACTGATAAAAGCCTCTATTTCTTTTTCCATGTAATAAACATTCCCTTTTTACACCGGTATTGCCGATTTTATGTCGCTAGGATTTTATTATACGCAGAAAAAAACAGAAAAGCAATTCTTTATTTTAAAAAACCTTAACAATTTAAAATATTTTTAACAAATTCAGCATCAGGGTTGGGTTGACATAACTTTCCAGCAGGCACCCGATTATGACAACTCCCAAAAGCAGGATAAATTTTACCCCTTTCTGACGGATCAGTACATATTTTCCGCTCTTATCCCCATGCAGTCCCCCGCTCTCCTGCAGTTTCTCCGGGAAATAAATGGACAGGCAGAATTCATAACTCCAGCGCAGCAGCAGAATGGCCGCCGGAAAATATACAAACGCCTGGGGAAATACTCCCACAGCTATCAGCAGGATTCCTTTCAGGCCATACCGCAGCAGAGAAGCCATAACCAGCATTCCGAAAGAAAGTCCCAGCCATGCGGCACAGGTCCAGACCGCCGCAAGCCCCAGCCAGGTGGTAGAGAGGACCGCCAGGATCAGCGCGTATCCCAGCCTTTTCTGCAGTACGTAAAGAAAAAAAGCATTGCTGTCCACCGGCGCGTATTTTACGGCGTATAACAAATTTTCGCTCAACAGCCCCGTATTTTCCAGCAATACCTTTTTTCCTGCATGCATAAATAAAAGCCCTGAAAGGAATCCCAATACGATGATTCCTGACAGAATACGCCCCTGTCTGGTTTTGGATCGTCCCAATCTGCCCATCCGCGTCCTCTGGATCTTAAAGTCTTGCTCTATTCTATGACGACGCGGCCGACTTTTATGACAGGCCTTCCTATTTTCCCAGATACTTATGGGCATAGGCCATAATGGCGCAGATGGTCTTGGCGTCCTGGATGGTACAGTCGTAAATCTTATCCATCAGTTCGTCCACCGTATAGGCTTCCACATTGATAAACTCATCCTCGTCCAGATGCTGATGTCCTTTTTCCAGATTTCTCGCCACATAAATATCAATTTTTTCATTGCAGAAAGCCACTGTGGTGCGGATGCTGATGAGCAGTTCTGGCTCCCTGCAGCAGTACCCGGTCTCCTCTTCCAGTTCCCTGGCCGCCGCCGCTTTGGTGGGTTCATCCACGGAATTGAGCCCCCCTGCCGGCACTTCCAAGGTGTAGCGGTCCAGCGCGTTCCGATACTGCCTTACCATGAGCAGCTTTCCGTCCTCCCTGACCGGTACGACCGCCGCTGCTCCCTTGTGTCCGATAAAATCCCATTTTACCACATTGCCGTTGGGTACCTGCACCGTATCCTGATAGTAGTCGATGATAGCGCCCTTATGTACCAGGTCCCTGCTCAAGCGTTTAAATTCTTCCGCCATTGTTCACGCCTCCAAAAGCTTTTCTATACTAACTAACTTGACGCAGAGTACAAAAAGTTCTGCCGCCTGTGCCATTTCCTCCGGAGTAGGGAAAGAAGGAGCAATACGGATGTTGGTGTCCTTAGGATCCTTTCCGTAGGGGAAAGTAGCACCTGCACCGGTGAGTACCATTCCTGCTTCCTTGCACCTTGCCACGATCTTCTTCGCGCATCCCTCCATAGCTTCAAAGGAAATAAAATAACCGCCGTTAGGCCTGGTCCATTCCGCAATCCCCAATCCGGCCAACTCCCTGTCCAAAGTAGAGAGCACAGCTTCAAACTTGGGCCGCATAATATCCGCATGACGCTTCATCTGAGCCTTCAGGCCATCCATATTTTTAAAATATCTTACATGGCGAAGCTGGTTTACCTTATCGAACCCAATGGTCTGCAGCGTCAGCGTCTTACGGATAAATTCCAGATTCCTTTCGGAAGCCGCTACTGCCGCGATCCCTCCGCCCGCAAAGCTCACCTTGGAGGTGGAAACAAATTCATATACCATATCCGGATGTCCGGCCTTTTCGCACTCACTCAAAATTTCCAGGAGTTCATCCTGCTTATCCTCATAGAGGTGATGAATCACATAGGCGTTGTCCCAGAAGATCCTGAAATCCTCCGCAGCCGGTTTCAGCGCGGCAAAACGTTTTACGGTTTCGTCGGAATAGGTAATACCCTGGGGATTGGAATATTTGGGCACGCACCAGATTCCCTTTACGGACGCATCCTCATTGACATATTTTTCCACCAGATCCATATCCGGCCCCGCGGGAGTCATGGGAATGTTGATCATCTCTATCCCAAAATGCTGGGTAACGGCAAAATGCCTGTCATAGCCCGGCACCGGACAGAGGAACTTTACTTTATTCAGCCTGCACCAGGGAGTACTGCCACAGACACCATGCGTCATGGAACGGGATATGGTGTCATACATGATCGTCAGGGAGGCGTTTCCGCAGACGATCACTTTATCAGCCGGAACGCCCATCATCTCTCCCATTAAAGCCTTTGCTTCAGGAATGCCGTCCATGAGCCCATAATTTCTGCAGTCTACGCCGGCTTCGGTCTTTAAAACGCTTTTACTGTCCAGTGCGTCCATGATAGGCATCACCATGTCCAACTGGCTGACAGAAGGTTTTCCCCTGGACATATCCAGCTTCAATCCTCTTGCCTTGGCTTCTTCATAAGCCTTTTCCAGCTCTGAGTGCAGCGTCGTAAGTTCTTCTCTGTTCATTTCCTGATACGATTTCATCTTGCCACCATCCTTAGATTGAATCATTGTATACAATCATACATTTTATTATCCTGTTCATTCTACTATAACATATCCTGTAAGACAAGGGGCATTTTGGATTTTTGCTAAAAATTTAAACCGGAAAAGAAAAAAACAAGGGAAAAAGGCCGCCTACAACCGTTCTTCCGGTTCGTAAACAGCCTTTTTACAGCTTGTTTTGTCTTATTTAGCGTAATCAATTACGCGGCTTTCACGGATGACATTGACCTTGATCTGTCCGGGATATTCCAGTTCAGCCTCGATCTGCTTGGAAATATCTCTGGCCATAACCACCATGTCAGCATCAGAAATCTGCTCAGGAACTACCATAACGCGAACTTCCCTACCAGCCTGAATAGCAAAAGATTTTTCAACACCTTTGAAATTGTTTGTGATTTCTTCCAATTGTCTTAATCTGCTAGTGTAGGTTTCCAATGTTTCCCTTCTAGCGCCCGGTCTTGCAGCGGATATTGTATCGGCAGCTTGTACGATACATGCAATCAGGGATGTAGCTTCCACGTCGCCGTGGTGGGATTCGACTGCGTTGATAACAACCGCGTTCTCCTTATACTTTCTGCAAAGTTCGGAGCCCAGCTGGATGTGAGAGCCTTCCATTTCGTGATCCACAGCCTTGCCGATATCATGCAGCAGGCCCGCTCTCTTTGCCAGACGAACATCCAGTCCCATTTCCGCCGCCAGCAGTCCTGACAGCTGTGCCACTTCAATGGAATGCTTCAAAGCATTCTGTCCATAGCTGGTCCTGAATTTCATCTTACCAAGCAATCTCACAAGCTCGGGATGAATGCCGTGTACGCCTACCTCCAGGGTAGCGGCTTCACCCTCTTCCTTGATCATTACTTCTACTTCTCTCTGCGCCTTCTCTACCATTTCTTCAATTCTGGCAGGATGGATACGCCCATCTACGATCAGCTTTTCCAGCGCAATTCTCGCCACTTCTCGACGGATAGGATCGAAGCCGGAAAGAATAACGGCTTCCGGCGTATCATCAATGATCAGATCTACGCCGGTCATGGTTTCTAAGGTTCTGATGTTACGCCCCTCTCTACCGATGATTCGTCCCTTCATCTCATCATTCGGAAGCTGGACAACGGAGATTGTGGTTTCAGAAACATGATCCGCTGCGCATCTCTGAATGGCGTTCACCACATACTCCTTGGCTTTCTTGTCTGCTTCTTCCTTGGCCCGACTCTCCATTTCCTTGATCATCACGGCCGTTTCATGCTTTACTTCATCTTCAACAATTTTCAACAAATACTCTTTTGCTTGTTCAGAGGTTAATCCGGAAATTCTCTCCAGTTCCTGTACCCGCTGTTCGTTCAGCTTAGACACTTCGTCTTTCATCCTGTTCAAGGACTCTTCCCGCTGCGCCAAGCTTGCCTCTTTGCGTTCGATAGCGTCCGCTTTCTTGTCGATGTTCTCTTCCTTCTGCTGAACCCGTCTTTCATAACGCTGTGCCTCGGCTCTTCTCTCCTTGATCTCCTTGTCCAGTTCATTCTTGGTACGAATGGACTCTTCCTTGACCTCAAGCAGCGCCTCGCGTTTCTTGACTTCAGCAGTCTTCAAAGCTTCATCGATAATCTCTCTCGCCTTGGTTTCCGCATCGCCCAGCTTAGCCTCCACGTATTTCTTACGCCGGTTCGTAGCATAGACGAAAGTCACCGGAATCGAGATGATCAGCGTGACCGCCACCGCTCCCAAAACATACAACCATGTCATGTACAGGAGCACCTCCTTATTAAATTTTCGTGCATGGCCTTGCGGCCAAAACATAGTCAGAGACTATGCCAAATCTATTATAGAATGTATGTAAACATCCTAAAGCATTTTACAACAGTTAAATTTTAAAATAAAATAATAGTTATGTCAAGCAGAAGTGATACCAAGCGAAGCGAATTTTTGTTCAACGAAAAAGAAATCTTTGTATTTTCTCGGCCGCAAAGCCCCTCCGTAATAAAAATCCGTACATTCTGCGCTTCTCCTTCTCGTCCGCCGAAGAAGCATTAAAATGCTTTTTAGCCAACAGATTTTCTATCTGCGCCTCTTCATCCTGCGCATTTCCCTTTTCCTCCCAGCCGCGCCATGCCTCCTCCAGAATTTCCCGGGAAATCCCCTTGGATAAAAGATCATTTTCTATTCTTCTTCTGCTTTTGCGTTCATGGTTATAATGGATAAAATTCTGCGCATACCGCAGATCGTCAATGTAGGAAAAGGAAGCGGCGTAAGCCACCGCTTCCTCTGCGATTTCTTCTGGATACCCGCCCTGCCTCAGCTTTTCCTTCATCTGCGCCGCAGTATAGTCCCTGGCTTTCAAAAGATTGAGGCAGCGCAGTCTGGCCCGCTTCGGCAAAACCTCCTCCAGCAATTCCCCTGGCAGTTCTTCTCCCATCTTCAGTCCGTATTTACGCAGATCGCCCTTATATAGAGCAAGCGTCTGTCCCTCGTCCGTATGCACTTTCACTCTGGAAGAAGACAATTCCTGAATTTCCGTAATACGCATAAAACGTTTCCAACCGGACCTTTCTAAGCTTTCTTCTCAGCGGGCTTTTCATCCGCCGTTTCTTTTTTGTCCTCGGCTTTCTCCTCCCGAAGCAGGCCGAAATGCTCCCTGATCTTATGCTCTATCTCGGCACAGACCTCCGGATTGTCTTTCAAGTACTGCTTGGCATTCTCCCTGCCCTGCCCAATCTTGTTGCCCTCGTAGGCAAACCATGCGCCGGACTTATTGATAATGCCGTTCTCCGCGGCCAGATCCAGAATATCACCCACTCCGGAGATGCCCTCGCCAAACATAATATCAAATTCCGCTTCCTTAAAGGGAGGCGCGATCTTATTCTTCACCACTTTGACTCTGGTTCTGTTGCCGATCACTTCTCCCCCCTGCTTCAGCGACTCAATGCGGCGCACATCTAACCGTACCGACGCATAGAACTTCAAAGCGCGGCCGCCGGTAGTCGTTTCGGGATTGCCAAACATAATGCCCACCTTCTCACGCAGCTGGTTGATAAAGACCACGGTGCAGTTGGACTTACTGATCACCGCCGTCAGCTTCCGCAGCGCCTGGGACATCAGACGGGCCTGCAGGCCCACATGGCTGTCGCCCATATCCCCCTCGATCTCCGCTTTGGGAACCAGCGCGGCCACCGAGTCCACTACAATAATGTCCACGGCACCGGAACGCACCATGGTCTCCGTGATCTCTAAGGCCTGCTCCCCGCTGTCCGGCTGGGAAATGTAAAGGTTGTCAATATCCACGCCTATGTTTCTGGCATATACCGGATCCAGCGCATGCTCCGCGTCAATAAAGCCGGCAATGCCGCCCCGCTTTTGCACTTCCGCGATCATGTGCAGGGTAACGGTGGTCTTACCGCTGGATTCCGGGCCGTATATCTCCACGATCCTTCCTCTGGGAATCCCGCCCAGCCCCAGTGCTATATCCAGACTTAAAGAACCGGTGGGAATGGTCTCCACATTCATCTGAACGGACGGATCTCCCAGCTTCATTACGGCTCCCTTGCCGTACTGCTTCTCAATCTGTACCAGCGCGGCGTCCAATGCTTTTAATTTCTCATCTCTTTCCATATTTCTGATCTCCTTCGCAAGGAACAAATGTTCTATTTCTCTCAGAATAAAACATTTGTTCGATTTTGTCAATTCCTTTTTTATCTTACCACAGGGAAAGTCCAATAAACCACCCTCATAGGCATCCCTCCTCTTCACCGGCCGCATTTGCAAAGCAGCCGAAACGTATTTGACTGTTTTCAACACGACTTTGGAAAAGTGGCGAAATGCCTGAATCTGTCCAGATATATGTCGACGTGCTGTTTTAACAATATCATTTTATCATACCGGCGGCCGCAGCGCAAGAAAAAACGCACGTCCGTCGGGCGTGCGTTTCCTGCCTGCTCTTTCCTATAAAGCTCCGGCTTTCAGATACTGGTCATAGTCCTGGTACATAAAATAAATGACTCTCTGGTCCAGGTTCAGGCCCACTTCCATACCCATGGGCGTATAGAACAAAACCAGCGTGTCCCTGTCGTTTAACATTTCCATGATTTCCTCGTCGGTATAACGATCCAGTACCAGGGATTCGTTTTCCAGCTTTTCCCTCTCCCGCAGAGTTGCCACAAAAGCTTCATCCACATTGAGAACTTCCGTATTTTCTATGAGCTCCCCCGTCTTCACATCCAGATTGAAACAGTTAAAATACAACAAAGCCAGGGTGTCGCCGTCCAGATTCATATAGACGCTCTCTTTGCATACCATGCTCAGGATATTTTCATCCATATAAGTAACGTAGCAGTCTTCGTTACATATATAATAATCGTCAGTACTCTGGAGCAGGGGCTTGAAATCCTCCTCAAAGGTTTCCTGATAGAACACATACTCTTCCCGCAGGTGTCTGTTGATCTCGTCAATTCCGGGAATATCACCGGAAAGCTGCGGATAGTCCGCCATGATGTTCACTGCGCTGCTTTCCTCGGAACAATAAAATTCACATACAAAATTGACCTGATAGGAAAGATCGTCCCGCAGCGCGTTATAAGGACCCGAGTAATAAAGCATGGATTCGTCCTGTCCCGGTTCTTCCCAATTTTCCTGTGTAGAATCATAGCTGTCATGCACATAAGTATAATCATAGGCGGCACCATCCTCCTGGGGGTTTTCGTCCCAGCCGTGTGCTTCCTGTTCTTCTTCCAGCCAGTCTTCCGCAGGTTCTTCTTCCACGGAATCTTCCCACTCTTCTTCCTGCTCCTGTTCCCATCTGTCCTCTTTTTTATCCTTATCAAACAGCCGGTAGAGTCCCACCAGGATCAGGATCAATACCGCCAGAAGCACGACGCCTAATACGATCAGCAGCACTGCCGTGCTCTTTCCGGATTTTTTATCGGCGGCCGCAGGCGGCACCGCTGCCGGTATATAGCCGCTGCCGGACATTCCACCCTGTTGACTAACCTGC
Organism: uncultured Lachnospiraceae bacterium; assembly: GCA_947631685.1. Classification (GTDB taxonomy): domain Bacteria; phylum Bacillota; class Clostridia; order Lachnospirales; family Lachnospiraceae; genus Acetatifactor. Next base: position 100,513 of record CANRMI010000005.1, on the reverse strand, counting down.
TGAGCGACGTACTGTCCGTCCTGCTGACTAACCTGCTGAGCGGCGTACTGTCCGCCCTGCTGAGTACCCTGCGTTCCGTAATATCCCTGTCCTGCCTGCGCCTGCTGCCCGTAATATCCCTGATAAGGATACTGGCCGTAATAATTCTGCTGTCCGTAATATCCCTGATTTCCAGACTGAGTGCCGGGCTGGGCGCCGTACTGGCTTGGGTTTTGCCCATACAGGTTCTGATTATACTGTCCCTGGGCATACTGGTTCTGACTATATTGACTGGAATCGTACTGATTCTGCATATAACCGTTCTGTCCGTAATATCCCTGTCCCGGCTGGGGCTGGCCATAGTATCCCTGCGCCGGCTGCACCGGTGCAGTTTGTGCCGACGCTTCCGGCTGCGCCGGAGCGCTCTGAACCGGCGTTTTCGGCTGCTCTTGGGCGGTCTGTGCCGGTGCTTCCGGCTGCGCCGGGGCGCTCTGGACCGGCATTTCCGGCTGCTCTTGGGCAGTCTGTGCCGATGCTTCCGGCTGCGCCGGGGCGCTCTGGGCCGGTTCCGCTACAAATCCTGCATATTCCGGATTCCGGTAACCACAGCTCTGGCAGACACCGTCCTTTGCCAGGGCACCGCATTTCGGACAAAAATCAAATCTGTTATTCTCTTCCATCTGTTCCCTCTCCCTCTTTTGCCTGATATTCCAAAATCCTCTTCCGCAGCTGTACCAACGCGGCTGCTGTGGTACTCTCTCTTATCTTGGCTCTGTTGCCGCTGAAACGGTGCTCTGTCGTCCACACCTGTCCGCGTACATAGCAGCCGATATACACAAGCCCCACAGGTTTGTCCAAGGTTCCGCCGTCCGGGCCGGCCACTCCGGTGACCGATACCGCCACATCCGCCCCTGCCGCCTGCGCCGCTCCTTTTGCCATTTCTTCCGCCGTCTGGGCACTCACGGCCCCATATGTCCGCAGGGTTTCCCTCTTCACGCCTAAAAACCCTGCCTTGGCCTCATTGGCATAGGTGACAAATCCGGCTTTCAATACCTGGGAAATTCCCGGCACGTTGACCATCCGGGCAGCTATCATGCCTCCCGTACAGGATTCTGCCGTCGTCATGGTATATCCCTTTCCCATTAAAAGCTCTGCCAGCGCCTGTTCCAGCGTAACTTCCGTCTTTGTGGTATATACATGGGCGCCAAAGCGCGCCTCCAGCTCTTTTTTCATAGGGGCTATCAGCGCCTGCGCCGCCTCCCGGCTTTCCGCCTTGGCGGTAATTCTGAAATGCACCTCTCCCGTTTTGGCGTAGGGTGCCAGCGTGGGGTTGCTCTGCTCTTCCATCAAATCTGCCACCAGGGTTTCCGCCGCGCTTTCTCCGATTCCCACTACCTTCACCGTCACGGAAGCGATCACATCCTTCTCCAGCTTCCGTAAAAAGGGTACGATGCTTTCCGTAAACATGGGCTTCAGCTCATTGGGCGGGCCGGGCATCAGGAAAACATATCGGCCATCCTGACAGATCCCCACCCCCGGCGCAGTGCCGTTTTTATTTTCAATGCACCAGGCCCCCTGGGGTATCAACGCCTGCTTCCAGTTATTCTCCGTGGGCATCATTCCCCTCATGGCAAAATAGTCCGCAATCAGCTTTCGGGAGGACGCATCCTCCACAAGGGGCAGCCCCAGCGCCTCCGCCACAGTCTCTTTTGTCAAATCGTCCTTCGTGGGACCAAGGCCGCCTGAAAACAACAGGATGTCGGAACGCTCCAGTCCGGTTTTTACGGTGGCAAGCAGCCTTTCCCGGTTGTCCCCCACCACTGTCTGATAGTAGCAGGAAAGCCCCAGGTCAGCGCATTGCTCCGCCAGAAAAGCGGCGTTGGTATTTACAATATTCCCCAGCAACAGCTCTGTGCCCACGCATATGATCTCTACCGTCATGCCTTTTCTCCTACTTTTCCTCCGCCATAACCGATCTGTTCTTCCAGATGTAATCTATCAGGGAAACCACCGTCAGAATAAGCGCGATCCAGGTCACGGCGCCGGCCAGAATCTGAAAGCCCCCGCTTTGAGCCGGAAAACGTCCGTTATCCAGGATCAGCAGACAGATCATGAGCATCTGAAAGGTCGTTTTAAATTTTCCCCAGTAGCTGGCCGCTATCACCACTCCCTTGTCAGCGGCCACCAGCCTGAATCCGCTGATGATAAACTCCCTGCTGATGATAACAATGACAATCCAGGCCGCCAGCCTCTTCATTTCCACCAGGCATATCATGGCCGAGCAGACTAAAAGCTTATCCGCCAAAGGATCCATAAACTTTCCGAAATTGGTGATCAGATTGTATTTTCTGGCAATTTTGCCATCCAGCATATCCGTCAGGCTGGCTATGACAAAAACAGCCAGGGCTATGTAGTCCGTATATTCCAGAATACCGCCGAAAACCGCTTTAAACCAGCCCCACTCATGGTACCCGCCCAAAAGCAGCAGCACAAAGGGCAGTATCAAAACCATTCTGAACACGGTAAGCTTATTTGGTAAATTCATAATTCACACTATCTCCCCTGTCAAATCATATTCATTGGAACCGGTCACCACAACGTCCACAAAGTCCCCTGTCATCAGTTCCCTTTCCGTATGTAAAAAAAGGTATCCGTCCACTTCCGGCGCATCCTTATAGGTACGGGTTACATAAACGTCCTCGTCCGCGATCTTTCCCTCTACCATGACCGTCAGCCTGCGCCCCACCATATCCGCAGCCTTGTCAAAGGCGATCTTTTGCTGCAGCGCCATCACTTCATCCCGCCGGGCTTCCTTGAGGGATTCTTCTATCTGCCCTTCCATTTCTGCCGCAGGCGTGTCCTCCTCCTGAGAATAGGGAAATACCCCCAGTCTGTCAAACCGCATCTTTTCCACAAAATCCAGCAGCTCTTCAAAGTCCTCCCTGCTTTCCCCCGGAAAACCGGTGATCAGAGTGGTCCGCAGGCATATATCAGGGATTGCCTCCCTAAGCTTTTTCACCATGCTCTCCAGTCCGGCCCTGTCGGTGCGCCTGCCCATGCGCTTTAATACGCGGTTCGATGCATGCTGTATGGGAATGTCCAGATAGCGGCAGATCTTAGGCTCTTCCCGGATAACCGCTATCAGCTCCTGGGTGATCTCCTCCGGATAACAGTATAAGATCCGGATCCAGCGGATTCCCTCCACCATAGCCAGACGTTTCAATAACTCAGGCAGGCTCTTCCTGCCATAGAGATCCACGCCATAAAGGGTGGTTTCCTGGGCTACCAGGATCAGCTCCTTTACGCCGCCCTGCGCCAGTTCCTTTGCTTCCTTTATCAGGCTTTCCATGGGAACGGAGCGGTAGCTTCCCCGTACTTTGGGGATGACGCAGTAAGTGCAGTGCTTATCACAGCCCTCCGCTATTTTCATATAGGCATAGTGTCCCCCCGTCGTAACCAGGCGCTTTCTGCCGTATACGAGGGTTTCGTTGATGTCCCGGTAATAGTTGCGCTTTTCTCCTGCCAGCGCCTCTTCCAGAGCCTCCGCCACCTGTTCGATCGCCATGGTGCCTAAAATGACATCCACCTCGGGGATTTCCTTCTGAATCTCTTCCCGGTAGCGTTCCGCCAGACAGCCGGCCGCGATCAAGACCTTTAACTGTCCGCTCTTTTTTAATTCCGCCATTTCCAAAAGCGTGTTGATACTCTCTTCCTTGGCATCACCAATAAAACAGCAGGTATTGACTATCGCCGCCTCGGCCTCTTCTTCTGCGGACGTTATGGAAAATCCCCTGTCCGCAAGCATCCCCAGCATCATTTCCGTATCCACCAGATTTTTGTCACAGCCCAGGGAAATAAACAATATTTTCATAACAGGGAATCCTCTCTTTTGCACCGGGCGCCCCTATGTTAAGAAAGAGAAATCCCGCTTCCGGTCTTTCTCTTTTTGCCCAAGCCGCCTGCCGTTATTCTTCTTCGTCGTTAATGATCCTGACCTTGCCCTCGTTTAACTCTTCCACTGCCACGGAAAGGGGCTTCTTACCGGCGCTGTTCTCCACCAGGGGAGTGTCTCCCGCGATGATCTGCCTTGCCCGTTTAGAGGTGGCCATTACAATGGAGTAACGGCTGCTGACTACCGGCTCCTCTCCGGCTTCCACGCCGGCGTTTACTACTTTCATTAAATCGGTATAAGATGGATGTAACATGTTATTCTCCTTTCGATAATAGCTTCAGTTCTTCTCTGATATGATCGATAAACGCTTCATTTCTGGCAGGAGAGCGCTTCGCGGCCTGTACAAGGGAGTGGATCTCCTTCACGCAGGCGCCAAGATCGTCATTGACTACGATATATTCGTAATCTTCGATTCCCTCCGACTCCCTGACAGCAGCCTTCAGCCTGCCGGCGATCGCTTCCCCGCTCTCCGTTCCTCTTCCCTGCAGCCGCCGCTTCAGTTCTTTCGCGTCCGGCGGCGTCACAAAGAGGGGCAGCATCTTCGGAAACATCTGCTTAACCTTGCGCATCCCCTGGATCTCGATTTCCAGGATCACGTCCTTCCCGTCCGCGAGCTGCCGCTCCACATAGTCCCTGGGAGTCCCGTAATAGTTGCCGCAATATTCAGCATACTCTATGAATCCGTTTTGCGCAATCTTTTCTTCAAAAACTTCCTTGGAAGTAAAGAAATATTCCCTGCCGTCCAGTTCTCCCGCCCTGGGCGTTCTTGTCGTCATGGAAATGGAAAGCGCATAATTATCATAAGCCTTCAGCAGCTCTTTGACAAGAGTGCCTTTGCCCGCGCCGGAAAAACCGGAAAGTACGATCAATATGCCCTCATTCATCCGTTTCTTCCTCCTCCTGGGAACCCGCGCTTTTTGCCCTGCCCGCTATGGTTTCGGGAAGCAGGGCCGAAAGTACGATCTGGCTGTTCTCCATGACCAGTACCGCCTTGGTCTTGCGTCCCTGGGTAGCGTCAATGGCCATGCCCATTTCCTTGGCTTTCTGCACCATACGCTTAACAGGTGCGGAATCGGGACTGACAATGGCGATGATCTTTCCGGTATTGACAATATTGCCAAAACCGATATGAATCAGCTTATCCATGGGTTTTCTTCCTCTATTCGATATTCTGGATCTGTTCCCGTATCTTTTCAATTTCCGTTTTCAGCTCAATGGCATGGTTGGAAATTTCCAGATCCGTGGTTTTGCTTAAAATAGTATTGGCTTCCCTGTTCATCTCCTGGACGATAAAATCCAGCTTTCTGCCTACGCTGCCGCCTTCTGTCAGCGCTGTCCTGACAGCCTCCGTATGACTGCGCAGCCGCACCAGCTCCTCGTCCACACAGATCTTGTCCGCAAAGAGCGCCACTTCCGTCAGGATCCTGCCCTCGTCCACCTGTCTGTCCTGCAGCAGCTCCTTTACCTTCGCCTCAAGCCGCGTCCGGTACTCTTCCACGATCTGCGGCGCACGCCCTGCCACAAAATCCACATGGGAAAGGATCACTTCCAGCTTCTGCAGCAGATCCGCTTTTAGATTTTCCCCTTCCTTCACGCGGCTCTCCACAAAGGAAGCGGCCGCCTGCTGCACCGCCTTCTGGAGCAGCTTCCACAGCTCCTCCTCGTCTTCTTCGCTCTCTTCCATGGTAAAGACTTCGGGATAGCGGGCCAGCGTGGATACCCGTACATCGTCCTCCAGCTTAAATTCTTCGGCCATCTGCCTTAAATAGCCCAGATACTCCGCCGCGATATCCCTGTGATATTTGACGCAGCCGGCACTTTCCGAAAAATCCTCATAGAGGATAAAGACATCCGTCTTGCCCCTCTGGATATAGTTCTTTAACTCACCGCGCACCGCGGATTCAAAAAAGTTCAGCTTCTTGGGCATCTTGATATTGACGTCCAGATACCTGTGGTTTACGGACTTTATCTCCACCGTAAATTTGCGGTTTCCCTCGTTCAGCTCGCATCTGCCAAACCCGGTCATGCTCTTGATCATTTGTGCGCCCCCTTATATTGCATTATTATAGTAAAAACTCCTCTTCCCGTCAAGGATTCCCCTTTTAAAGCTGACGGATTCCGGATATATCCGGCGCTATGGCCATGGAAAAATTGGTGTAGTAGACTACAAATCCGGGTTTGGCGCCGGCCGGCTTTTTGACATGCTTCTTTTGGATATAATCCACTTCCACCTTGTCCTGCTGCCGGCCCGCGGAATAGTACGCCGCCAGTCTGGCCGCCTCTTCAAAAGTGCTGTCCGGCATCTCCTCCCCGGCCCTGGCCTTGGCGATCACATGGGAGCCGGCACAGCCCTTGGCATGGAACCACCAGTCGCCGCCTGTGGCAAATTTAAAAGTCAGCTCGTCGTTCTGCAGGTTGTTTTTCCCCACATAAATATCATAGCCGTCGCTGCTTATATAGTGAAAGGGCCTGCTGGTGATCCTGACCTTTTTCGCCCCGCCCTTTCTGCGGATATAGCCGCTTTCCATCAGTTCTTCCCGAATCTGCAGCAGATCCTCTTCTCCAACGGCAATATCCAAAGCGGCGCTGACGGACTTCAGATGCGCGATCTCTGCCTTCACTTCCTCGGTCAGCTTCACCAAAGCTTCGTGAGTCCGTTTCAGCTTGCCGTATTTTTCAAAATACTTTTTGGCATTTTCGGCGGGCGTCAGCTCCGGCTCCAGCGGGATCACCACCGGTTCCCCCGTATAATAGTTTTGCACTTCACAGGACGAGACTCCCGGTTCTATTTCGTACCCGTAAGCATGGAGCAGTTCTCCGCAGATCCGGTAGTCCTCCCGTTTTTGGGTATCCTCCAGCTTCTGCAGCTGCAGATCGTATTTTTTCACATTCCGCTCCAGCGCGGTCTGGACGATCTTACGCAGATCCGCCGATTTCTGCCGGATGCGGCTTAACGCGTTCTTTTCCGCGTAGTAGTGCTCCAGAAGCAGGGAAATAGACGCATAGGGCTTTTGTTCCCCGTTTTCATATATGCGCAGGGGAAAGGCCGCAAACTCCACGGGCTTCTTATTTTCATAGACTATGTGCGGCGCAAAATCTCCCTTTTCCACTGCCTGCATCAGAGCCGCAAAAGCCTCCCAGAGCTTTTCTGTATCCTCTTCTGAAAGTGCCGCTGCAGGCCGTTCCCCGTCCACCCCCGCGCGATAACAGAGCTCCTGCGCCATGATCGGAGAAAGACCTGTATAGCTTGTGTATATTGCTTTGAACACCGGCATGGAGGCTGCCCCGATCCTGCTTATGAAATCCTCCCGCCGGGCACTCAGCGGATCCTGCTTGTGGGCGGTGTCCGCAATAAAATAAGGCTTTCCGGGCAGCACCTCCCTGACGGAGCTGACAGCGCCGGAAACGCGCTTGATACTGTCGATGATCACATCCCTGTCGTCGCAGAAGATAATGTTGCTGTGTTTGCCCATGATCTCCACGATCAGCTTTTTCCGGCAAAGATCCCCCATTTCATTGAAATGCTCTATATGGATATGCACGATACGCTCCAGGGCAGGCTGGGTAACGGCCGTAATCCTGCCGTTCTGGAGATGCTTTCTTAACAGCATACAAAACGCCGGCGCCGTAAGAGGTGCCGTTTTGCTCACATCTGTCAGATAGATCAGGGGCAGGGAGGCGTCAGCGGACAAAAAAAGGCGCCGCTGCCCCTCTTCACACTTTACCGTAAGCAGCAGCTCATCCGGCTCCGGCTGAACGATCTTGGCAATGCGCCCGCCGATCAGCGTATCCTGCAATTCCTTTACCACATTGGCTATGGTAATTCCGTCAAAAGCCATAAACGGCTCCTTTCTCTTCTTTATCGCCCTACAACAGCCGGCACTTTTTTGCCAGCCTCACCAAAAAACCACCCTTGGGCAAAGCCGCCAGCTCTTCTTCCGTAATGCCCTTTAAGGCGATCTCCAGTATGAAATATACCAGAGCGCCCACCAAAACCGCCGGGAAAAGCGCCAGGGCATTGTGGAGCATGGACGGATAGGCTTCTCCGCCAAACAGCGCCGCGATCCCCCGATAGGTGAGATACGCCGCCACTCCCATAAAGCCGGAAGATACCAGCGGAATACAGAAAGTGCGGTAGATTTCCTGTCTGTAGCCCATATACCGGCGTATGGAAAGCTGGTTCAAGACACACATGGCGCCGGAATACAGAAGCATGGCCACGACCAGCGCATACAGATCCATTTCGGTAAAGGTCAAAAGTGCGCCCACTACTGCCGTCTGCAGACAGAGGGCTCCTGCCGCGTTGTGCACCGGCACCTTGACTTTTCCGATTCCCTGCAGGACAGAATTGGTCAGGGTGGATAAGCAGTAAAAGACCACCGAAGCCGCCAGCGCCGTCAGGAGCCTTGCCGCCGTATCCAGGGAGGTTCTCTGCCTGAAAAGCAGCCAGGTGATGGGCCTTGCCAGTACGCCGATGCCCACCGCCGCAGGTATGGCGATAAACATCGTGGTCTTTACCGCCTGCGCCGTCTTTTCTTTTGCGCCCTCCATATCTCCCTGTCCCACCTTGGCCGCAATGGCAGGCAGTACCGCGGACGACATGGCCGAGGACAGCGCAATGGGGATATTGGAGATCACCACTGCCTTTCCCGAAAAAATGCCGTAACGGGTGGAAGTTTCCGCTTCACTCATGCCCCGCTGCAGATAGCAGAGCCATTTATAAATACTCTGATTCACCACGGTGCTCAGATTGTAAACCGCGGTACTTAAAATAAAGGGCACGATCACTCCGCTGATCGTCCCGAAAATTTCCCGATAGTCTTCCGCCTCATGGGAATCCCTCTCTATCCGGCCTCTTATGGTATTCCGGTTGAGCCTGTACACGCCCCACATGAACAACAGGGCCGCCGCCACCCCGCAGCCGGTTCCCAACGCGCTTCCCATGGCCCCATAGGCGGCGTGTCTGGTATTCCATTCCTGCTGTTCTTCACTTAGGACGTAGACGGTATTGCCCTCCTCGTCCGTTTGGACCAGAGCGCTCTCTGCCACCACCGTATCGCCAAAACTCACGGAATGATCGTCATTCAGGGTGTATCTGTCCGTGGTGGAAAGCATCAGCAGGATCAGCAGATACGCGGCTCCCACACTGACAATGGCATTGAGCAGCTGCTCTAAAATCTGGGAAACAGAGGTCTGCACCATGGTCCGATGAGCCTGAAAATAGCCCCTTAACACTCCCAGCAGGCCATAGAGGAAAACGGTGGGAGCAAAAATACGGATCACCTGCACCGCGGGGCCCTTATCAAAGAGCCCGGCTCCAAAAAAGAGCACCAGACTGGCAATCCCTCCCACGGCCAGCACATACCAGAGCGCGCAGGTAAAAACTCTGTGGGCATTGACATAGTCCCGCACAGACAGCTTCTGCGCGATCACCTTGGATATGGCGGAGGGAATACTGTAGGAAGAGATCAGAAGGATCATGGTATAGATGTTGAACGCGGACTGATAATACCCATTGCCCTCGTCCCCGATTACAGCAGTTAAAGGACTCCTGTAAAGGAGTCCTATCATCCTGCAGAGGATACCGGCCGCCGCCAGTATCCCCGCCTGTATAATAAATCCGTCTTTTTTGCTGCTTTTACCCATTTTAAAACCTGTCCGGAACTAGCCTATCAGCCAATCGTACATCTCCTGATATTTTCCTGCGGAAACATGCCAGGAGAAATCGGCTGCCATGCCCCGGTCCACAATCTTGTTCCATTCTCTTTTTCTGTCGTAATATACCTGCTCCGCATAACGGATCGTCCGCAGCATTTCATGCGCGTTGTAGTTCGCGAAAGAAAATCCCGTTCCAGTATTCTCGTATTCGTTATAGGGCATTACGGTATCTTTGAGTCCGCCGGTCTCCCTGACAATGGGCACCGTACCGTAACGCAGGGCCATCAGCTGGCTCAGGCCGCAGGGTTCGAACAGGGAAGGCATCAAAAACGCATCGCAGGCCGCGTAAATCTTGTGGGAAAGATCGTCGGAATAGAAAATATTGGCCGATACTTTGTCCCCGTACTTCCAGTCGAAATGGCGGAACATATTTTCGTACCGTTCCTCCCCCGTCCCCAGTATAACGATCTGCACATCGTCCTGGCAGAGTTCATCCATCACATAGGCGATCAGGTCAAAACCCTTCTGATCCGTCAGACGGGAAATCACGCCTATCATCATCTTTCTGTCATCCTGCACCAGATTCAATTCCTTCTGCAGGGCACGCTTGTTCTTTACCTTTTCCTTGCGGAAGTTCACCGCGTCATAGGGGAAAGGAATATATTTATCCGTTGCGGGATTAAACTCCTCATAGTCGATACCGTTGACAATTCCCCGCAGATCATGGGATCTGGCTACCAGCAGACCGTTCAGCCCTTCTCCGTAGAAATTGGTCTTGATCTCTTCCGCATAGGTGCTGCTGACGGTGGTAATGGCGTCCGCAAATACCAGACCGCCCTTTAAGAGGTTGGCGTCCTTATAGCATTCCAGCTTATCCGGCGTAAAGTAATAATCCGGCAGACCGGTGATCTCCTTGACGGTCTTGACGTCCCATCTGCCCTGGAACTTTAAATTGTGGATCGTCATAATGGACTTCATGTTCCAAAAGAAAGGATTGCCTCTGAAGCGCTCTTTTAAGTACACGGGCACCAAACCCGTCTGCCAGTCATGGCAATGTAAAATATCCGGCTGGAAATCCAGCAGGGGCAGCGCCGAAAGCACCGCCTTGGAAAAGAAAGTATACTTCTCGATCTCAAAGAGCACATTGTCGCCGTAAGGCTTAAAGCCGCTGAAATACTGCTCATTGTCTACAAAATAATATTTGATCCCCTCCACTTCCGCTTCCAGGATCCCCACATATTCCTCTTTCCAGTTAAAATCCATATAAAAATGTGTCACATAACTGAGCTTTTCCTGCATTTCCGGTTTCATGCAGGTATACCTCGGCAGCATAACTCTCACGTCGTAATAATTCTTATCCAGACATTTCGGCAGAGACCCAACCACGTCCGCCAGGCCTCCGGTCTTAATAAAGGGAACCCCTTCGGATGCAACAAAAAGAACTTTCTTCATGGAAATTCCTCCCGTCCATTTTCATATTTCTTATATTATACATCATGAAAGGGTTATTTGAAAGTCTTAATTTCTGTATTTTAATCGGATTCTGTCCGCGATCAGGGCAATAAACTCGGAATTGGTGGGTTTCCCTTTTCCCGTATTGATCGTGTAGCCGAACAAGGCGTCCAAAGTTTCCATCCTTCCTCTGCTCCACGCCACTTCAATGGCGTGCCTGATCGCCCTTTCCACACGGCTGGGCGTGGTCTGGAATTTCTTGGCAATGGTGGGGTAGAGCACCTTGGTAATGGAACTGAGCATACTGTTGTCCTCCACTGCCATCATAATGGACTCCCGCAGATACTGATACCCTTTGATATGGGCCGGGACGCCGATCTCATGTATCATATCCGTCACATCCTGCTCCAAATCCCTTTCCTGCACCTTTTTTACTGTCTCCTCGACGGTATTTTTCTTCACGGTCTCTTTTTTCTCGGAAGGCACCGTGATCATTATCTGAAATTCCTTGTCGGAACTCATCAACTGTCCGATTATTTTGTACAGCCGCTCGTTGTCTTTGGTGGTAAGAATGTTTAACTGCTCCATCAAAAAAACCTCCGTAATTTACAAAACTCTATCGTACTCATTATAATGCGATAGGGTTTGCAACTTCAACTGATATACGTCGCAAACATTCTACAAATTCAGTCAAATAGAAAAATTTAGGGAAAAACAGGTGATATTTTTTGAATTTTTCAACATTTTTCTTTTTAATTCGTGCAAAACCGTCAACAAGAAATTCTTTGCAAATATTCTTTCAAAAGCTGCTCCATATTCTTTTGCAGAACGGGATGCCGCAGCCAGGGAGCCAGCTCCGCCATGGGCTTCAATACAAAATCCCGGTTCTGCATATCAGGGTGGGGAAGGATCAGATCTTTGTCCTCGCACACCAGCCTGTCATAGAGCAGAATGTCCAGATCCAGCGTCCTGGGACCCCAGTGCACCTTTCTCTCCCGTCCGGCCTCCCGCTCCAGCTCCTGCAGTCTGGCCAGCAGCTCATGGGGAGTGTAGAGCGTGTCCATTTTCAGAACGCCGTTTAAAAAATTCCCCTGCTCCACGCCGCCATAGGGTTTGGTCTCCAAAATGCCGCTCACCTTTTCCACTCTGTTATGAAAATCCGCTTTCAGCGCTTTGATCCCGTTGTCGATATATGTCTGTCTGTCGCCTAAATTGGAACCGAAAGCAATATAGGCCTGGTGCCAGGCCCTGTGCAGCTTCACGGACACAAAATCAAAACGCATCGGGATGGGCGCCTCGGGCTTCCGCAGTTCCAGATCCAGCGCCCGCACCAGGGGATATCGGAGCAGAACCGCCTCCGCCGCCGCTTCCGCCGCCGCTTCTATCAGATGATAGGTACGTCCGGAAAGCTGCTCCTTTAAAAACAGGCTCACATCCCCGTAGTCGGTGGACAGCTCCAGCTCGTCCCTCACGCCCGCGGGGCGCAGGTCGGTATAAAGCACCGCATTTACATAAAAACGCTGTCCTTTCTCTCTTTCTTCGGGAAACACCCCGTGATGCGCAAATATTTCCAGATTTTCTATCCTGATCTCGTCCATGATCTCTCCTACTCTTCTACTCTTCTACTCTTCTACCCTTCTACTCTCCGGCTCTTCTGCTCCCCTGCTCTCCTGCTCTCCGGATTTTCGGCCCTCATCCCGTCCCCGCCCCAGAATGGCCTCCGCCATCCTTACGGCTCTTACGTTTTCCCTGACATCGTGCACCCGTACAAAGGAACAGCCCTGGAGCACAGCCATGACCGTAGTGGCCAGCGTCCCCTCCAGCCGCTCTTCCACAGGGAGCTGCAGGCTCAGGCCGATAACGGATTTTCTGCTGGCTCCTAAAAGCAGGGGCCGCCCCAGCCGGTGAAAATATTCCTGATTTCTCAGTATCAGCAGATTCTGTTCATAATTTTTTCCAAAGCCCACACCGGTATCCAGCACGATCCTGTCCCGCCCGATACCCGCTTTTTGGGCAAGAAAAAGGCTTTCCCGCAAATCCGCCGACACATCCTCTAAAAAATTTCCGTATTCCGCGGTTTTCCGGTTATGCATCAGACAGCAGGGAAGCCCGCTTTTGGCGATCACCTCCGCCATTTTCCCGTCATATTTTAATCCCCATATATCGTTGATAAGATCTGCCCCCGCTTCGATACCTGCGGCCGCCACCCCGCTCTTGCAGGTATCCAGGGATATGGGAATGTCCAAACGGGCCTTCACCGCCTCGATGACCGGCGCCGTCCGCAGAATCTCTTCCTCCTCAGATATGGGACTGTAGCCCGGCCTGGTGGATTCCCCGCCAATATCCAGTATGTCCGCCCCATCCCGTATCATCTCTTCCGCGTGAAACAGGGCCCTGTCCAAATCCTCCCATTTCCCGCCGTCAGAAAAGGAATCCGGCGTCACGTTCAATATGCCCATTACATAGGTTTTGTCCTTCTCACGAAATTCCCTGCCGCCAATTTTCATACGCTCTCCTAGTAACGAAGGGAAAGATTTTTCTTTTTCCGCTTCCAGTCACAGTCCTTTTCCATTTTACAGGCAAAACAGGGCCTGCTGGCCTTGTCCGCCCGGTATAAAATACCGCTTAAATCGTGATTTTCTGCTATTTCTTCATTTCTGTGCAGCCCTATGGTATTTATAATAACATCTGTTTCTTTATCACTGTAGCCACAGCCTTTCAATATGGCCGGCGCGATCTTCACCCCCGCCTGCTCATGAGGCGTTCCGTCCTCATACTGTACATGCCTGCCTATATCGTGCAAAAGGGCCGCCGCGTACACCACGTCCACGGGAATGTCCAGCCCCTCTTCCAGATTCAGAATCATGGCGATTCTCGCCACATCCAGCAAATGGGACATATTATGACGGCAGAAGCTCCTTTCCGCCTCTGCCGCCTCATTTTTCTTCATATGCGCAATAAATAAATCGTGATTTAATATTTTATTTGCTCTTTCCATAAAATTCTCTGCCTGCTCCTTTTATCTTTCCAGCATTTTGAAAAACTGTTCCTGCAGATCCGGATTCCGGGCAAAAACCCCTTTCTTTGCCAGGGTTACGGTCTTGCTGCCCGGTTTCTTCACCCCTCGCATGCTCATGCACATATGCTCCGCCTCCACCAGCACCATAACGCCTTTCGGTGCCAGATATTTCATAACGGCCTCCGCGATCTGCTCCGTCATTCTCTCCTGCAGCTGCAGCCTTGCGGCGTACACTTCCACTGTGCGGGCCAGCTTGCTCAAGCCCACCACTCTGCCGTCCGGTACATACGCAATATGTACCTGCCCGAAAAAAGGCATCAGATGGTGCTCGCAGGTGGAATAGAACGTAATGTTTTTCTCCAGCACCATTTCACTGCCTGCCACGGTAAAGGTCTTCTGCAGGTGTTCCCCGGCGTCCTGTCCCATACCGCCCAGGATCTCTTCATACATCCTGGCCACGCGTTCCGGCGTTTCTGCCAGGCCCTCCCGTTCTTTATCTTCTCCTATGCCCTCTAAAATCAGTCTGACTCCCGCTTCTATCTTCTCTTTATCCACTTTCTTCTTCCTGTCCGCACAGCCTTGCGGCGGACATTCCTTTCCACGCTATTTCTTCAGTCTCTTTCTCACAACTGCTTTCAGCCGTCCCAGATACGAGAGGGAGCCGAAGGCCAGGATCACATCCTCCCGCCCTGCCAGCAGGAAAGCCATTTCCACTGCCTCTTCCAGGCTGCCCGCCGCCGTCACCCGGGGATGATACTCCCGCAGGGCCTCCGCCAGAGCAAGCGCCGGAAGAGCCCTTGGGTTTTCCGGGGGCGTCAGCGTGATGATCTGGTCGGCATAGGCATAGGTCTGCGCGATCACTTTTTCATATTCCTTGTCCCTCAACATTCCCATTATATAAATAATTCTCTTATTTGTAAAATAAAACCGCACGGATTCCGCAAGTTTTTTGGCCGCGTCCTCATTGTGCGCCCCATCCATGACAAAAAGAGGCCGCCGGCCCAGAATTTCAAAACGCCCCGGCCACTTTGCGGTGAAAAGTCCCTGCCGCAGCCGGCTTTCTTCCACCGGAAAGCCCAGCTGCCCCAGGCAGCTTATCACCTCTACCGCCAGAGCCGCATTCTCTATCTGGTATTTTCCGGCCAGAGAGATTTCCAGGCGGCTGTATTTGTGTCCGAAAGCATCCACATAGGAAAAGCTCTGCTTTTCCAGTCCGTAACGGATTTGGGATATTCTGTCCGCCACAGTCAGCGGACAGCCTTTCGTCTGTGCTTCCCTCTCCAGCAATGTCATGACGTCAGGATCCTGCGCCGCCGTTATAACATAACATCCGTTTTTTATAATGCCCGCCTTGTGGGAAGCAATCTCCGTTAAGGTCTTTCCCAAAAACTGCATATGATCCATGCTGATCGGCGTCAATACCGCCGCCTTTGTGTTCTGGATCAGATTGGTGGCATCCTCCCTTCCCCCCATTCCTGTCTCCAGAACCACAATATCACACTGTTTTTCTTTAAAATACAAAAACGCCGCAGCCGTCTCCACCTCAAAAAGCGTAGGGTGCGGCAGTCCGCCCGCCGTTACCCGCCCGCAGGCTTCCTTTACAGCTTCCATACAGCGGCACAGTTCTTCTCTGGTAATCGACCTGCCGCCGATCTGTATTTTTTCCAGATAATTTGTAATGACCGGAGAAAGATAACGGCCTACTCTGTACCCGGCACATTTTAATGTATTGGACACATAGGCCAGTACGGAACCCTTGCCGTTGGTGCCCGCAATATGCACAAAAGAAAGCGCCTCCTGGGGATTGCCCAGCTCCCTGCAAAGCGCTTCCATACCGGCTAACCCCGGCACAATGCCAAGGCCCTTCAAAGATTCTATATAGCGCAAAGTCTCCTGGTAATCCATGGTATAATTTCCTCTTTTTTGGTCATACTTCTTCTTATGAAAAAACACATCCACAACTTTATCCACTGCGGTATTCTGGGCTGGTGCATGGAAATTTTTTTCACAGCCCTGGATTCTCTTAGAAAACGCAGATTTACCCTGAAGGGAAATACCTCTATCTGGATGTTTCCCATTTACGGCTGTGCCTGCTTTTTAGCACCGGTCTATCATCTGCTCAAGGACAGATCCCTCATTACACGGGGCCTGGCCTACGCTGCCCTTATATTCACAGGAGAATATATCAGCGGTACGCTCCTGTCCAAAAAAAGCCTGTGCCCCTGGGACTACAGCCGTTCCCGCTGGCATATCGGCAGAATCGTTCGTTTAGACTACCTGCCCTGCTGGTTTTTTGCCGGCCTTCTCTTTGAGCGGCTCTTTAAGGGAAACGAAGGACGGGGGTAATTTACCACCGTCCTGCCTGAGCGTAAGATCTATATATCATCATCATCCAGATCCTGCATATCACCGGTTCCGATATCCAGGGTATTGAGGGTACGCCTTCTGATACGGGCCGCTTCCGACGCCTCTAAAATATAATTCTTGATTTCCTTGGAATGCTTAATATGGATCAAGATCAGCTTGGGATGCGTGGTGTCTCCCGTATAGCAGGTCACGCTTCCCAGCCCGAATATCCGTTCCGCCAGAGACGCGGTATGCTCCACATCCTGTATCTTATACATATAGCAGTCATTTTCTACTTTTTTAAAGAAGCCCTGGTCCACGGTCAGCATATCGTCTTTGATCATGTACTTGGTAAAAGTAAAGGGCAGCCCGAAAAACAGCCATCTCTTTCTTTCTTCATATACTAATTCATTGTCCGTTTCCTTTGCCATGTTGCGCTCCCCTTTCGTTTTTTCTTCATTATAATGGAATACCGCCCATTATGCAAGCGCTATTCCTATCCCTTTTTCAAAGAGTCCCGCGCAGCTTTTTTTACATTGAAACTTTTGCCCCATTGTGATATAATCGGACTAGTGTAAAATAATGTGTAAAGGAGGATTTTCATGACAGCCGACGAATGTATCCGAGGACGCAGAAGTATACGCCAGTTTACGGACAAACCTGTATCCCATGAGGTGCTTGCTTCCGTTGTGGAGGCCGCATCCTTTGCTCCCAGCTGGAAGAATACCCAGATTGTACGCTATATCGCGTTAGAGGGAGAGGCTAAGGACAGGATTGCCAGAGAATGTACCTCCGCTTACGCAAGGAACGGAGAGATCATTCAAAACGCTCCCATGCTGATCGCTCTCACTTTTATTAAGAACCGCAGCGGCTTTGAGAGAGATGGTTCTTTCAGCACTCCCAAGGAGGGCGGCTGGCAGATGTTCGATGCCGGTATCGCTGCCGAAGCGTTCTGCCTTGCCGCATATGAGCAGGGTCTTGGCACCGTTATCATGGGTATTTTTGACGAGGCCAAAGCCTCTTCTCTTTTGAACCTTCCCGAGGACAGAGAACTGGCCGCCCTTATCCCTATCGGTTATCCCGCTGAAGAGCCCGCTGCTCCCAAGCGTAAAACGGTAGAGGACTTACTATCTTATATGTAACATAAAATCGAAGAGATTTTTTCTCTTCGATTTTTTTGAGGTCTTACCGGCCGGTATGCGCCGCGGCGGCCGCACTTATAAGACGGCGCAGAAAAGAGGAACCTATGAGACACTTAATGAGCCCACTGGATTTTACTCCCGAAGAACTGGAAACGCTGTTCACCCTGGCAAAGGACATCGAACAAAATCCTGCCCGGTATGCCCACGCCTGCGACGGCAAAGTGCTGGCAACCTGCTTTTATGAGCCCAGCACCCGCACGCGCCTAAGCTTTGAATCCGCCATGCTGCATCTGGGCGGAAAAGTCCTGGGATTTTCCGATGCCGCCAGCTCTTCCGCCGCGAAAGGTGAAAGCGTATCCGACACGATCCGCATTATCTCCTGTTATGCGGATATCTGCGCCATGCGCCACCCCAAAGAAGGAGCTCCCATGGTAGCGGCGGAGAAATCGGGCATTCCCGTGATCAATGCCGGAGACGGAGGCCACCAGCATCCCACCCAGACACTGACGGACCTTCTCACCATATACAGCCTGAAGGGCAGGCTGGACAACCTGACTATCGGCCTGTGCGGAGACTTAAAATTCGGCCGCACCGTCCACTCCCTGATCCACGCTCTGGTCCGCTATCCCAATATCCGCTTTATCTTCATCTCTCCCGAGGAGCTGAAGGTTCCGGATTATATCACAGACATGCTGAAAGAAAAGCAGATCCCCTACGAAGAAGTCATCCGCCTGGAAAATGTGATGCCCACACTGGATCTGCTCTACATGACAAGGGTACAGAAAGAACGTTTCTTCAACGAGGAAGACTATGTCCGCCTGAAGGATTTCTATATACTGGACAGGGCCAAGATGGAGCTGGCGAAAGAAGACATGCTGGTGCTCCACCCGCTTCCCAGAGTCAACGAAATTTCCGTAGAAGTGGACGATGATCCCAGAGCGGTGTATTTTAAGCAGGCGCAGTACGGCGTCTATGTGCGCATGGCTCTGATCCTGACTTTACTGCAGATCAAAGTGGATTAACAAAAAGCCGCGGACGCGGCGGAACGGGAGGCAATTATGTTAAACGTAGGAAAAATTGAAGAAGGTTTCGTATTGGATCATATCAAAGCCGGAAAAAGCATGGATATTTATGAACATCTGCAGCTAGGCAAGCTGGACTGCACCGTAGCCATCATCAAAAATGCCCGCAGTGAAAAAATGGGAAAAAAAGACATCCTCAAAGTGGAATGCGATATCAACCAGCTGGATCTGGACGTGCTGGCCTTTATTGACCACAACATTACCGTCAATGTAATCAAAGACGGGGAGATCGTAGACAAAAAGGAACTGGTACTTCCTAAAATGATCAAAAATGTCATCCGCTGTAGGAATCCCCGCTGCATCACATCCATTGAACAGGAGCTGCCCCATATTTTCGTGCTGGCCGACGAGGAAAAAGAAATTTACCGCTGCAAATACTGCGAAGAAAAGGCCGGTCCCATTTTTTAGCGGCAGTTAAAGCATATCCGCAGGCTTTTCCTGCCTAGCGGTACACCTCCGTCATCAGGCAGAGCTTTCCCTTTTTGGTTTCGTATTTGACGCCCAGAAAGACAAATTTGCCGTACCCTCTGACATTGACGGTCTCTCCGGGTTTTAAATTACGGCTGTTATTTTCTTCCAGACGGCCATTTACGTAGACTCTGGCGCCGGAAAACAGCGCCAGACTTTCATTTCTGGAAATCTGATAGAGCTTGGCCAGACACCCGTCCAACCGCAGGGAGCTTACCAGGATTTCTTTCTGTTCCGGTACATCCCCCTCCGTATGCCCCGCTTGTTCCACCCTTTTGCAGGTCACGTGGGTATGCTTGATCTGGGTAAGATTCTCGCAGATAAAATCCGCCATGGCTTCGGTACAGTACAAATATCCTTCCTTGTTCCCCACCCTTATATCTCCGATACAGCTTCTCTCAATTCCCAGATTCATCAGGGCGCCCAGAAAATCTCTGTGGGAAAGTTCATCCGAAAACTTTGCCAGCAGCGGCGCAACATGCAGACAGGCTATAGGGTACTCTTCCGTATATCCCCATTCCTCCGGCGAGCCGAACCGTATCATTTGCCGCTCCGCTTTCTCATCCCCGCCAAACAAAGCAGGATGGGAAAACAAAAGCTCTTTTTCCATCCTGTAATAGACATCCAGCTCCGCCAGCCCTAAAAAATTGCTAAAGGTGTAAATACTCCGGCGGTAAGATTTTTCTGCCAGCTCCCGCAGCCGCTTCTGCAGTGCCAGCGTTTCCTTTTCCGAATTGATAGCCATACCCTACCCCAACGCCACATCCAATATCATCATCAGTAAAAAACCGGCCAGTACCCCTATGGTACCCGCGTGGGAATGCTCTCCCAAATGCGCCTCCGGGATCAGTTCCTCCACTACCACATAAATCATGGCTCCCGCCGCGAAAGACAAAAGCCAGGGCATAAAGGGCACCAATACGGCAGCTAACAAGACCGTGAATATACCAAATAAGGGTTCCACGATACCCGACATACAGCCGCAGAAAAAGGCTTTGCGGACCGTGATACCTTCCCGCTTCAACGGCAGGGATATGGCCGCTCCCTCGGGAAAATTCTGTACGCCGATACCGATCGCCAGCGCAAAGGCCGCAGCATAGGCCGCTCCGCCGCCCTCTAAGGCCGCATTGGCAAAAGCCAGCCCCATAGCCATTCCCTCCGGAATATTGTGCAGCGTCACGGCAAATACCATCAAAGTCGTTCTGTGAAGGGAAGTTCTGGGGCCTTCCGCCTGATCCTCCCCCACATGCAGATGCGGTATCAGTTTATCCATTAACAGCAGAAAGCAGGCACCCAGGATGAAGCCGCCAGCCGCAGGCATCCAGCCGATACCGCCGCTTTCCTCCGCCTGGTCGATAGCCGGGATCAAAAGAGACCATACGCTGGCCGCGATCATGACGCCGGCCGCAAATCCCAAAAAAGACTTATGCACAGATTCCTTCATTTCCTTTCTGAAGAAAAAGACCACGGCTGCGCCCAGCGTGGTCATAAGCCACGCAAAACCCGTCCCTTCCAATGCCAGCAGTACTGTGCTCATACGATCCAGCAGCATTGTGCTCATACGCCCTCCTAGTTGAAACTGATCACTTCATTTTTGGGAGCCTTCGTCTGTTCCACGCTGAGCGCATGGAGAACAGGCCCTTCGCCCCGATAGTCCTCCCAGTATTCTTTTGCCACCTTTGCGCGCACTTTTACCCATTCCTTCTGGTGCAGCTTGTCGGTGCCGGCATATTCACAGGCATAGCCTAAAAAGGCCATATCGTCCGCGCAGCAGGTCATGGCCATCCGGCCGGGCACAAAATATCCCCTGGGAAAATCCTCCGGCAGAAGCACCATTGCCACAAACTCCACCGTCTTTCCCACATATCTTTCCAAATGATCCATGCTGTCCAGATACCATATTCCGTAACCGTAATCGTCCAGGGTAAGTACTTCCGCCTTTAAATCATAGGGCAGATCGTCCTCCATGATCTCGTTGATCTCGCCGTTGGAATCCTCGAATATGATCTCAGCCCTGGGATTGACCGCTTTGACATTCCGCTTGTAGCTGCTCAGATCCGAAATTCCATCGCAGCGGTTAAAGATGATCATCTCCGAATTTCTGATCATTTCCGCCAAAAGAGAACGCATATTGGTATAATACATGGGAAAAGTGGAGCCGTCAATGGTAGTGATCTGCTGTTCCACTTTCCAGTGCCACGGCAGCCTCATGTTCTTAAAATTCCACATTCCGTTATATTCTATGATAATGCGCTCCGGCCTGTGCTTCTTTTCCAGTTCGATCAGATGATTGGGCGTAAAATCTGCTTCCTCCTCGATCACCTCTACCACGGAACGGCTTTTTCTCAGCAGCTCCTCGTCATACTCCACCTCGCCCTCTTCACACAGAAGGATCAGCGTCTTTCCCCGCAGCTGAAAATAAGGCTGCGCCAGAGTATACGCAATAAACTCGGTTTTTCCGCTCTCCAGAAACCCGTTAATGATATAGACTGCTTTCATTTTTTCAATTCCTTCCAAACAACGCTTCCAGCTTCTCTTCCTTTAATTCGGAGCCAATGACGCAAAGCTTACCGATTACCTGGGGTTTGCCTCTGCGCACATCGCTCTCGCCGGGTACATAGTCAAAATAGATCCATTCCCCTTCCGGCGCGGGCACCATACCCTTGGCCCTTAAAATGATACCGTATTCGCCGCTGTCCAGCTGCTTTAACAGATCTTTGATCTCCTCAGCCTCATACGCCGCCGGTGTTTCCCTGCCCCAGCTTGTAAACACCTCGTCCGCATGGTGGTGATGATGCTCATGTCCATCATGCTCATGGTGGTGCTCGTGCTCCTCATGATCGTGATGATGCTCGTGCTCCTCATGATCGTGATGATGCTCGTGCTCCTCATGGTCGTGATGATGCTCGTGCTCTTCATGGTCGTGGGCCGCGCTGGCCATCAGTTCTTTTATCATATCTTCCAGTTTGTCCGCGCCCTCAATGGTCTTTAACATATCCGCTCCCTGCAGTTCTTCCCAGGGAGTGGTGATGATCACCGCGTCCTTATTGTATTCCCGCAGCATGGAGATACAGTTCTCCAGCTTTTCCTCGCTCATACCGGCGGTACGGCTTAACACGATAGTGCCGGCGTATGCGATCTGGTTGCAGAAAAATTCCCCGAAGTTCTTAATATACATTTTGCATTTTCCCGCATCCACCACTGCCACCGCGCTGTTGACCTGCACCTCGGTATCGGCAGCCACATTCTCTACCGCCCGGATAACGTCGGAAAGTTTTCCCACGCCGGAGGGCTCGATCAGCACTCTCTCCGGCGCATAGGTGGTCAGCACCTCTTTTAAGGAGGTACCGAAATCCCCCACCAGAGAACAGCAGATACAACCGGAATTCATCTCCTTGATCTCAATACCGGATTCTTTTAAGAAGCCGCCGTCAATACCAATCTCTCCGAATTCGTTTTCGATCAGCACGACTTTCGTGTCCCCCAGCGCCTCTTTTAACAGTTTCTTGATCAGAGTGGTTTTGCCCGCTCCTAAAAATCCTGAAAAAATATCTATTTTTGTCATATAAAAACCTCCTTGCGTTCCTGTTTTACGCTTCCTTGATCTTAAATCCCTTAATTTTAAATCCCTTGTTCTCTACTGTCAGAAAATCCGCTTCCGATGTCAGTCGTCGATCCCGAAAACGTATTCCAGACTGTCTTCCGCGGCGTCCAGCTTGTCTTCCAAAAGATCCAGCTGCCTTTCTAATGTTCTGTATTCATCCCTGGGCAGACTGCCTTCCCGGTAAAGCCTCTCCATATCGTCCTCATACCAGTCCAGCTCCCTTTCCAGTTCCATGCACTCCTGCTTCAGATCAAAAAACTGCTCCAGATCCGCTCCGCTGCCCGCGTCCACAGCGCCGGCCTTTTCCACATAGGCGTCCACCATATCGCTCAGCTCTTCCAGAGAATACTGGGTATATGGGGCGCTCTGAGATTCCGTAACAGGCGCGCTCTCCTGTCCGGGGGAAGCTGCAGGCTGCTCCTGGGGTGCCGTATCCTGGACTTCCGTCTCCGGCTTTGGAGTCATCTCCGCTTCCGGTGCCGGTTTCTCCTGACTGTTTACCTGCTGCTGCAGTTCGTAGATCTGCTGCTGCAGCTCTTCGATCTGTCTCTGTGCCCCGTCGTCCGCCGCCGCGCCGCAGCCGCCGAAAAGGCAGAGCGCCAGTCCCGCTGCCGCGCACAGACTCCTCTTTTTCATAAAACCGCCTCTTTCCTTATTTATTTCCGAAAAAAGTCCGGTAAAATCCACTTCTCAGTCAATTTTACCGAACTTAAGATAAGCAGGACGATAAGCCGGGTTCTGTCTGGAATGATCATCTGTCTAGGACTGCCGTTACCGGCAGCCTCCGGCGACCTACCTGAAGACAGGCCGGGCAAGCCTGTAGTCCTCATATGGTCTTGCTTCGGATGGGGTTTACATGGCTCCGGCCGTTACCGGCCGGACGGTAGTCTCTTACACTGCCTTTCCACCCTTACCGCCTCCCTGCCCTGCAGAAAGACGGCGGTATATTTCTGTTGCACTAGCCTTGGAGTCGCCTCCACCGGACGTTATCCGGCATCCTGCCCTGTGAAGCCCGGACTTTCCTCACCCACTTGCGTGGCCGCGATCATTTATCCTACTTATCGGCAAATGACTTTTGCATTGTCATTCTACCACTAATTTTCCGTTCTGCCAAGCAGGAAATCCCCGTTGTTTTAAAAGAAATCCCGCTGCCCCAAAAATATCCTAGCGTGTTCTGTACTTCCTCTGCAGCATCAGCACACAGACGGCCAGCACAACAGGAAAACCGGCTCCCGCCAGCACTCCGGCCTGCAGGTTCTCCCCCGCTGCCTGAGATATATTTCCCACAATGGCGGGGCCCACTGCTCCGCCTAAATCTCCCGCCAGCGCTAAAAGCGCAAACATGGCCGTTCCTCCCATGGGAAGTATCCTGGAGGAAATACTGATAGAGCCGGGCCACATGATCCCCACTGAAAAACCGCAAGCCGCGCATCCTATCAGGCCCAGGATGGGCATATCGGCCAGTCCGGCCAGCAGATAGCAGCCTAAGCAGAGCACACCGGAAAATGCCATGAACACCGTCAGATCCACTTTCTGCCCGAATTTTCCATAAAGCACACGGCTGATTCCCATAAATACGGCAAATCCGCAGGGCCCGGCCAAATCTCCCACGGTCTTGGAAACATGCAGAGCAGATTCCGCAAACGCGGAAGCCCACTGAGCCATGGCCAGTTCCGAAGAACCGGCGCATATCATCAATAAGATAAACAGCCAGAACATCCCTGTCTTGAGCAGCTGCCCCATAGACATGCTCTGCCCCTCTTCCACCAGTTTTTCCATGGGACAGGTGGCAAAATTGTATACATTATACAATGGCAGGAGCGCCCATAAAACAGCCAAAATCCGCCAGTTTTCAATTCCAAACAGGGAAAAAAACAGCGTAGAACCCAGGATTACTCCCACACAGCCCCAGCAGTAAAAAGAGTGGAGCAGACTCATCATCCCCTCTTTGTTTTCAAAGGGACACGCTTCAATGATAGGACTTCCCAGCACCTCCGTCAGACCGCTGCCCACCGCGTATACGACCACGCAAAGCAGGATCCCCGCAAAAGGGGACGGCAACAGGTCCGGCACCACTGCCAGTCCCGCCAGACCGGCGCCGGAGGCGATCTCCGCCGCTATAATGCACTTCCTGTACCCGATCCTGTCCACCACTTCCGCACAGATAAAATCCACCACCAGCTGGGTAAAAAAGAAGCAGGTGGAAATCCATGCCAGCCTGCCGAAAGAGATTCCGTACGTATCGTGAAAGGTCAAGAACAACAGCGGCACAAAATTCGCGCAGACAGCCTGGGTCGCAAATCCCAGATAGCTTGCCAGCAAGGTTTTTCCATATTTTTTTCTGTTTTCCATCTTTCCTCACATTCTGCCGCGCAAACGACTCATACAGAATCCCCTGCTCCAGGATCGTGATACCTCATTCCGTCATGAAATGCCTCGCCAACACGTTCCGCCACCCTGTAGTAGCCGTGAGTATACGGATCGAAAGCAATGGCGTTCACCAGAGACATATCCAACTTTCCATTTGGCATCACATTCTCGTCCGCAGTAACATTTACCACTCTGCCGATCACTCCGCAGCCATATGCATTATCCTGATATTCAACATATTCACATTCCAGGCAGAGCGGAAATTCATTGATTACAGGGGCGTCAACGCATTCTGCCCTGGAGGCGGTAAGACCGGCCTTTTTCAGTTTGTCCGCAACCTTATTGCCGGATGCGACTCCAAAATAATCCGCCTCTGCTACATGGGCTGCATCGGCGATACTGACTGTAAATGCTCCTCTTTTCTTTATATTTTTGACCGTTTTATGCGTCTCGGTCAGATTGAGGACTACCATGTTCCGATCCTGCATCGTCCCCCATGCGGCATTCATCACATTCACACTGCCGTCCTCATTATAAGAAGCGATCATGAGCACCGGCATAGGAAAAATCCCCTCCGTGATATTCAGTTTTTTTCTCATAAACAAACTCCTTTCCTAAAATTTTTAAGGAAGAAACATCTTCCCCATTTATAGAACCATGAGCAATGTTCCCACGCCAATGAGTATACATCCCGCCACGGATTTCGGCGTAACCTTTTCGTGAAGAAATATAAAAGCAAGCACCAGCGTGATCACAACGCTCAGCTTATCGACCGGCACAACCTTTGACGCCTCGCCAATCTGCAGCGCCTTATAATAGCACAGCCAGGAAGCGCCGGTGGCCAGACCGGACAATATCAAAAAGATCCAGCTTTTCCTGCTGATATTTCCAAGCCCGCCCTGCGCATTTGTCAAAAATACCATTCCCCACGCCAAAAGCACCACCACTACTGTTCTGACAGCCGTCGCCAGGTTAGAATTTACGCCCTCGATACCAATCTTCGCCAATATGGATGTAAGCGCCGCAAATATGGCGGATAATAAAGCAAGAACAAACCACATATCCTTTTACCTCCCGTTATTTCAACGTAGACAGTATATCACACCCCGCCATAAAATACTACCTTCTCGAGAATAAATACTGATATGGCTTGCAATCCTGCGTAAATATGATACAATAGTTTTAGATTTATCAATATATACTTGTGGGGATATAGCTCAGTTGGGAGAGCGATACGTTCGCAACGTATAGGTCACGAGTTCGAGTCTCGCTATCTCCATTGCAATCACAAGTGACGGACACCACAAAAGAGGGTATCCCAAAAGCCATTTTGAAATGACTGAAGGGATGCCCTCTTCTTTTGTGCCGCGTCCCGCCATCCATTCTGCCAAACATACAGAAAGCGTAAAAAAATTCCCTCAGAGGTCTTCTCAAAATCGGTCAACGGAGATACCATTTATTTGACCGAGCAGTCAACGGAGGTACACCATGAATGAGAAATTCTTTTCCCTGCCGCCGGACAGGCAGCAAGCGATCATCAACGCGGGGTACCGTGTATTTTCCCAAAATTCCTACAAAAACAGCCCCATGAGCGAGATCGCGGCGGAAGCGGGAATCAGCAAATCCCTGCTTTTCCACTACTTTCGAAATAAAAAAGAGCTGTATCTCTTCCTTTGGGACAAATGCGCCGAGATGACCATAGCGGTTCTGACACGGTATGGATGCTACAGACAGGGAGAACTTTTTGAAAGCATGGAGCGCGGGCTGCGTGCAAAAGCGGAGATCATCCGCGAGTATCCCCATATGGCAAATTTTTCCATCCGGGCATTTTATGAAAAGGACGCAGAGATCAGCGCCGCCATTCAGGAGAGCTATCACCGATACTTTAACCTAAAGGAGGACAGGACGCGCGTGAATCTGGATCCGGCGCAGTTTATCCCCGGTCTGGACATCCCGCAGATGTATCAGGAAATGTATTGGGCCTCCGAAGGATACCTCTGGGAGATGGTACAGCGCGGAAATGTGGATATAAAGCAAATGGAACGGGACTTTACCAATCTCATAAAGTTTTGGAAAAGTATCTATCTGCGAAAGGAGAACACTCCATGAACGCCATTCAAACAGACGGCCTGACAAAATATTACGGTAAAACAAGGGGCGTAGAACATATTGATCTGACTGTCCGGGAAGGGGCTTTCTTTGGCTTCATCGGTCCCAACGGCGCAGGCAAATCCACTACAATCCGCATGCTGCTGGGTCTGATCCGGCCCAGTAAAGGCAGGGCGCAGATACTCGGATTGGACACGCTAAAGGAGCGGGAGAAACTTCTGGCCAGGGTGGGATACCTGCCCTCAGAGGTTTCTTTCTATCCGGGCATGCGGGTAAAGGATATATTGAAACTGTCCGCCGATCTGCGGAAACGCGATTGCAGGAAAATGAGCGGTCTGCTCTGCGAAAGGCTGCAGTTGGACACAACACGGAAGGTGGAGGAGCTTTCTTTCGGAAACCGTAAGAAAACCGCCATCATCTGTGCCTTGCAGCACGAACCTGAACTGCTCATTTTTGACGAACCCACCAGCGGGCTGGATCCGTTGATGCAAAGAGAGTTCTTTGAGATACTCAGGGAGAGAAACAAAGCCGGAAGCACCATCTTTTTATCCAGCCATATCCTGTCAGAGATCCAGCATAACTGTACCGATACCGCCATGATCAAAGACGGAACGCTCCTCGCAAAAGACAGTATATCCGCACTTTCAAGAACGGAAACCAGGCGGATCCACATCCGCGGGACTGTTTCGCTTGACTCTCTTACGGGTGTAAAGAACCTGCGCAGTACCGCAGAGAACATTGATTTCCTATACAGCGGCGATATGAATGCGCTATTGCAGACGCTTTCCCGGGGCAGCATTCAGGACATCACCGTTACGGAGCCGGATTTGGAGGAGATATTTCTCCATTACTATGAGAAAGGGGGCGATGGGATATGACAATCGTAAAACATGAGCTGCGTCAGGGAAAAACGGCTTTTCTGATCTGGATGGCGGCAATTTCGTTTTTGCTCATGGTCTGTATCTTTCTGTTTCCTGAGATACAGGGGGATATGGACACCATGGGAGAACTGTTTGGCTCCATGGGAAGCTTTACCGCCGCTTTTGGCATGGACCGGCTGAATTTTGGAACACTCATGGGTTTTTATGCTGTTGAGTGCGGCAATATTCTTGGTCTTGGCGGCGCGTTCTTTGCCTCGCTCTCCGGTGTTTCCATGCTTTCCAAAGAGGAAAAGGATAAGACCGCCGAGTTCCTTTTCACCCATCCTGTTTCCAGAACGCGCATCGCTACTGAAAAATTCACAGCATTACTGCTGCAGATCACAGCGATGAATTTGGTGATCCTTGCGCTCTCCCTGCTGTCGATACACCTCATTGGGGAAAGCATTCCCTGGAAAGAAATTCTGTTGCTGCATGGAGCTTATTTTCTGCTTCAGCTTGAATTAGGATGCGTCTGCTTTGGGCTATCCGCATTCCTGCGCCGCAGCAGCGTCGGTATCGGTATCGGTCTGGCGGCGGTTCTGTACTTTCTGAATCTGATCGCCAATATGACAGACCACGCGAAATTTTTGAAGTATATCACCCCATTCGGATATTGTGAAGGCGCGGATATTATAGCCGGTAAACGGTGCAATCCGGGATATATCGCAGTCGCCATACTCTTTTCCTGCATCGGTATCGCGGCCGCATATTGGCGCTGCCTGACAAAAGATATTCATTGAATACATTGCCTTACTCAGATAACTCCGCTCACATTCTTTCTTCGCTCTTTACCACTGCCCGCAGCTGCGCAACGGTTTTTCCCGTCAGCTGCGTGCTGCGCTCATCCGGTCCCTGGCCGCCCACATACACGCGGTACTCTCCCGCGTGGAGCATCAGCCTGCCCTCTTCGTCATAAAGGGCAAAGGCTTTTTTCGGCAGCCGGACGCAGACTCTTTGCTTTTCCCCCGGAGCCAGTGTACACTTACAGATACCTTTTAACTGCGCGTTCGGCACATGGGAAAAGCCGTCCTCCAACAGGGCCTTGACATATACCTGAACCGTTTCCGTACCGGTCCTGTGTCCGGTATTTTCTACCGTAACGGATACCTCCAGCCCGTTCTCCCCTATCTCCTCTCCGGAAAGTGCCGCTTCCGTATAGGTGAAATCCGTATAGGAAAGTCCGTAACCGAAAGGATACAGCGCATCCTGCTTCATATAACGGTAGGTCCTGTTTTCCATGGAATAGTCCGTAAATTCCGGCAGCTCTTCCGCGCTCCTATAGAAAGTAATGGGCAGTCTGCCCTGGGGATTGGCCTCTCCAAACAATAGGTTGGCGATGGCCCTGCCGCCCTGGGCGCCGCAGTACCAGCCCTGCAGAATAGCCGGAATATGTTCTTCGGCAAAGTTGACGGCCAGCGCGCTGCCGGATAAAAGCACCAGCACTGCCGGCTTGCCGCTGTCAGCTATGACGCGCAAAACCTCCTCCTGGGCGCCGGGCAGATTTAAGTCGGGTTTGTCTCCGCCGGGAAACTCATTTCCCGTATCCCCTTCCTCTCCCTCCAGTTCCGCGTCCAGCCCCATGCAGGCGATCACTACGTCGCTGAGAGCACAAACTTCTTTTAACTCCGCCAGTCTTTCCTTACCGGTCCTAAGTCCCGGCTCCCTCTTTTCACTGAGAGCGCAGCCCTGAGAATAGAGCACCCTGCAGTCCTCGCCCAGATAGTCCTGTATGCCCTCCAGTACGGTTATGTAACGGGACGAGGTGCCTTCATAGTTGCCCACTAAAGCCCTGCGGCTGTCGGCATTCGGTCCCACCACGCCCACGGTCTTATATTTCTTTTTATCCAGGGGCAGAAGTCCTCCCTCGTTCTTTAAGAGCACCGCGCCTCTCTGGGCCGCTTCCCTGCTCAAAGCGCGCATGGCGTCAGAATCCACCACGGAATAAGGAATAGCATCAAAAGGCGTTTGCTTCTCCTCTTTTAAGATTCCCAGCTTGAGCCGTGTGCTGAAAAGAGAGACCAGCGCCTCATCCAGACGTTTTTCGTCCACTCTGCCGTCCTGCACCGCGGACAAGAGATTGGCAAACAGATCCCCGCAGTTTAGATCGCAGCCGTTGTTCATGGCCATGGCGGCGGACTCTGTGGCCGTCCGCGTTACTCCGTGGCCCTCATGGAAATCCTTAATGGCCCAGCAGTCCGATACCACATGCCCTTCAAATCCCCATTCTTTCCGTAAAATATCCAATAACAGTGTGGGACTGCCGCAGCAGGGCTCACCGTTCACCCTGTTATACGCGCCCATGACCGCTTCCACATGGCCTTCTGTTACGCAGGCCTGAAACGCCGCCAGATAAGTCTCCCGCATATCCTGCATAGAAACTTTCGCGTTAAAGGAATGACGCAGACTTTCCGGTCCGCTGTGTACAGCGAAATGCTTGGCGCAGGCCGCCGCTTTTAGATACTTTTCGTCATGCCCCTGCAGTCCTTTGATAAAACGCACACCCAGCCTAGAGGTCAGATAAGGATCCTCGCCAAAGGTTTCCTGCCCTCTGCCCCACCTGGGATCCCGGAAGATATTGATATTGGGCGCCCAGAAAGTGAGCCCCTTATAAATGTCCCTGTCCCCATGGCGCTTCTGCATATTGAATTTGGCTCTGCCCTCCGTGGAAATGGCTTCGGCCACCTGCTCCATAAAATCCTCGTCAAAAGCCGCCGCCATACCGATAGCTTGGGGAAACACCGTGGCGGTGCCTGCCCTTGCCACACCGTGAAGAGCCTCATTCCACCAGTTATAGGCCGGGATTCCCAGCCTCTCAATGGCGGGTGCCCGGTACAGAGTCTGGGACACTTTCTCCTCCAAAGTCATCTGTGAGACCAGTTCTTTTGCCTGCTTTCTGTATTCGGCCAGCAGCGCCTTATTTTCGCTTAATTCCATGGCTTCCTCCCCCATCTTCTATCGTTCGCGGCTTATACGTTAAAGCAGCTCCCTCCCACAAACTCCCTGCAGATGGAGTTGTTCGGCAGGTTTTCGCTGCTGACTCCCAGAAAATACTCTAAAAATTTCAGCAGCCGCTTGGCCTCGTAATACTCCGGCTGTTCCTTGGTAATGCCAAAAAGCAAAGGCTCCGCAAACTGTTTTAAAACCGCCAGTTCATAGATAAGCGCCGAGTTGAACATGGCGTCCGCATCCTCCTGAAAAGGAAAGATATTTTCCTCTTCTCCCCGTCTGACGGACGGCCACATCTGCATGGTACGCCCCGCCGAGGAGCCCCTTGTCCTGGCGTCCCTGACCATACGGCGCAGAAGCCGCACGTCAGTGGTAGGGATCCGGTTGTGCTCGTCGATATTTAAACTGGTCAGAGCACTGATATAAATACGGTACTTGCTCTCCGAGGGCAGCGCATAGGACATTTTTTCATTCAGTCCGTGGATTCCCTCAATGACCAGAACATCATCCGCCTCCAGCTTTAAGGTATTGCCCTTGTACTCCCGCTTACCGATCTTAAAATTAAAGGTGGGCATCTCCACCGTTTCCCCCGCCAGCAGGGCGCACATATCCTGATTGAACCTCTCCACATCTATGGCTTCCAGACACTCGAAATTGTAATCCCCGTTTTCGTCCCTGGGCGTAAATTCCCTGTCTACAAAATAATCGTCCAGCGCAATGGGATGGGGGTTCATTCCCTGGGTGCGAAGCTGTATGGAAAGCCTGTGGGAAAAGCTGGTCTTGCCGGAAGAAGACGGCCCCGCTATCATGACAAATTTCACATTTCCCCGCTTGACGATCTCTTTGGCGATCTCTCCGATCTTTCTTTCCTGTTCCGCCTCCTGCACCAGTATCATGTCACTGATGCTGCCTTTACATATCCTGTCATTCAGGTCTCCCACCGTTGTGATATTGACCTTTTCTCCCCAGCGCTCCGCTTCCTTTAAGGTTTGGAAGAGCAGTTTCCTGTCCGGCATTTCCCCGACCTTGAAGGGTTCCTTTTTATCCGGCAGCAAAAGCATAAGACCGTCCGAATAAGGAATCAGGTCAAAATATTTCACATATCCCGCGTTGGGCAGCATAAAGCCGTAATAATAGTCGTAGTAGCCCTCCATTTCATAGATGTTGACAAAGGAACTCCTTCTGTAGCGGAAGAGCTTTTCCTTATCCTGCATCCCCTTTTCCCGAAACAGTGTCATGGCCTCTTCCAGGGGAACGGAGCGCTTTATCAGAGGCATTTTCTCTTCCACCAGCTCTTTCATCCTGTCCTTTAAGCGGCCCGTCAGTTCTTCCGTCACCTGCAGGCTGCCCGTATTGATGTAATACCCGTTTCCTACGGTAAATTCCACTCTGCAGTTCTGGGCACAGGCAGGCCCCGCCACATCATGCACCGCCTTCAGCAGCATCATGGTAGCGGTACGGATATAGGCCTTACTGCCGATATTGTCCTTTAACGTAAAAAACTCCAGCGCGCCGGACTCTGTGGCTTTCTTAAAAAGCTCCCGGATCTTGCCGTTGAACGCCACCAAAGCGATCTGGCCATCATAGGCCGGCTGGTATTCCGATACGATCTCTTCATAGGAAATCCCCTTGGGATACTGCTTTTCCTGCCCCTCTATTGTCAATGTGATCATCATGATTTTCCTCCTAGAGCACCGTATAAGGACTCATTTCCGGTGCGCATTCCACTTTTAATTCCGGCAGATTCCTTGCAAAATAGTCTTTCATGTAAGGTATGAAGATTTTTTCCAGACCGTAATGTCCCGCGTCGATAACGGAGATGCCCTGAGCCACCAGATCGATCCCGGTGTGGTGGTCAATATCCCCCGTGATCAGCACATCCGCCCCCATCTCTAAGGCATACGCGCCCGCCTTGCTGCCGGAGCCGGGAGAAACCGCCGCAATCTCCACCTTTTCCTCCAGCTCGCCATATACCCGCACCGCGGGAAGCCTGAAAACCTCTTTCACATAGGAAGCGCATTCGGACAGGCTCATCACCCTCGGCAGCCTGCC
This sequence comes from uncultured Lachnospiraceae bacterium, assembly GCA_947631685.1. Taxonomy (GTDB): domain Bacteria; phylum Bacillota; class Clostridia; order Lachnospirales; family Lachnospiraceae; genus Acetatifactor. Next base: position 67,414 of record CANRMI010000005.1, on the reverse strand, counting down.
GTAGCGCCCGATGCCTTCCTTGGAGATCTCATCCTCATAGGTCACTTCCAGAACCTGCCTGTTGCGCAGCATCAGTTCATCCGCGGCCGCATCCGCCATTCCCATCACGTCAAAATTAGTGTGCATGGCATAACAGCACATATCCGCCTGCAGAAGCCGCAGTACCCGCCTGCCTACAAAATGCTCCTCCGTCACGGCTTTCAGGGGTTTAAAGATCAGGGGATGGTGTGTCAAAAGCAGGTCCGCCTCCAGCTCAATGGCGTCCTCCACGATCTCATCCGTGGCATCCACAGCCAGATAGACCTTCTTGATCTCCTTGTTGCTTCTTCCAGCCAAAAGCCCCGTATTGTCCCACTCTTCCGCGAATTTAGGCGGCGCCAGCACTTCCAGCCGCCTGATGACCTCCGTACATTTCATAAACTTCCCCCTTATCCTGCCAGCCACGCAAGGCATTTTTCCATATCCGAAAGCTCCTGTACCAACTGCGTCTGCCTTTCCTCCTGCCCTTCTTTTGGCAGAAGAGAAAGGATTCCCTCATTTCTATTCTGAAGCAGTGTCAGATATTCCTTTAACAGCGGATGCTTCCGCCAAAGCAGCAGCGGACCGTATTGGTCGGAAACACGCTCGGCCTCCTCCCTGCTCAAAAGACCGTTTCCGTCAAAGCAGGGGGAGAGCTGCTCCTCCCCGGCCGGCACCGCTTTCATCATGGGATAAAATTTTCCATCCTCTTTTACCAGGTTTTCTTCCGTTACCGCCAACCGGTTTTCCCGCAGGAAACGTCTGAAAAAGGCCAGCTCCGACTGGGGCTGCAGGATCAGCTCCCGCGCCGTCATGACTTTCTTAAGTCCCTCCGACAAAATGGCGGCCATCAGTCTGCCTCCCATTCCCGCGCAGAGTATGGTGTCCGCCTCACCGGGCTCTAAAGCCTCCAGCCCGTCAGAAAGTCTCGTTTCTATGTAATCCGTCAGTCCGTGAGCCTTAATATGTTCTCTCGCCCGCCCTAAGGGACCTTCCCGCAGGTCCATGGCATAAACCTTTGGCGCGATATGTTTCTCACAAAGGTATATGGATACAAAACCATGGTCACAGCCCACATCAGCGACCCGGTTCCCCACCGTTACCATATCCGCCAGTGCCTGCAATCTCCTCGACAATTCCATGGCTTGTCCTAATCCAGATAATCTTTCAGTTTCCGGCTTCTGCTGGGATGCCTCAGCTTCCTCAGCGCCTTGGCCTCGATCTGGCGGATACGCTCCCTGGTGACAGCAAATTCCTTGCCCACTTCCTCCAGGGTGCGGGCCCTGCCGTCATCCAGCCCGAAACGCAGCCGCAGCACCTTCTGCTCCCTTTCCGTCAGGGTTCCCAGCACCTCCACCAGCTGCTCCTTCAACAGGGTAAACGCCGCCGCGTCCGCCGGCACAGGCACATTGTCGTCCTGGATAAAATCCCCCAGATGGCTGTCCTCTTCCTCGCCGATAGGCGTTTCCAGGGATACCGGCTCCTGGCTGATCTTGAGGATTTCCCGCACTCTGTCCACGGGCATGTTCATCTCTTCCGCGATCTCTTCGGGAGAGGGTTCCCTGCCCAGCTCCTGTAAAAGCTGACGGCTGACGCGGATCAGCTTGTTGATGGTCTCCACCATATGGACGGGAATCCGGATGGTTCTGGCCTGGTCGGCTATCGCCCTGGTAATGGCCTGCCTGATCCACCAGGTCGCGTAAGTAGAAAATTTATAGCCCTTTCTGTAATCAAATTTTTCCACGGCCTTTATCAGCCCCAGATTTCCCTCCTGGATCAGATCGAGGAAGAGCATACCCCGGCCCACATAACGTTTCGCGATGCTCACTACCAGACGAAGATTGGCCTCAGCCAGCTTCTTCTTGGCCTCCTGGTCCCCAATCTCCATTCTCTTTGCCAGTTCGATCTCTTCTTCCGCGGACAAAAGCTGGACCTTGCCGATCTCCTTTAAATACATCCTGACAGGGTCTTCGATGCTGACGCCATCGGGTACGGAAAGGTCGATGTTTTCCACATCTTCCCCCTCCATCATCAGAATCTCCTCGTCCTCCACATCATCGTCCTCTTCGGTGATCCGCAGAACATCCACGTTATTCTGCTCCAGCACCTCCAGGATCCTGTCAAACTGTTCCTCTTCCAGCTGCATATCGGTAAAGAAGTCACTGACCTCCTGATATTCCAGTACATTCTTTTTCTTCTTGGCAACGGCCAGGAGCTCTTTGATCTTCTCCTCAAACCTTGCTTGCGTGTTTTCGTCCATTTTTGTCCATCCTTTCAAAACGTAGTAGTAGTATAACCTCAATCTAAGGAAATATGCGTTTTTCCAAGCTCTTCCAGCGCCTTTTTGCCCGCGATTACCTGGTTTAAGGCCTGCACGTCGCTTCCCAGTCTGCCGGAATAATATTCGTAGCTGTTCTTCTTCACCGCGTAGAGAATGTCGTGAAAGGCCTTCTCCCTCTCCTGCTTCGTCTCGACAGCCTCCACCTTGGTATTAAACAGGGCGGCTGCCTCCCTCTGCTCCTCTTCTTCCTCAAACATGCTGATGATACCCGCCGGGTTATAATTCCCCGCCTCAATATCCGCAAACAGCCTCTCCGCCACTTTTCTGTAGAGCCCGTCCGTAAAATCCGAGGCGTCGATAAAATTCCGTACTTTTTTGTAAAGCTCCGGCTCATCCGTTACCCAGGTCAGCAGCATTCTCTGTACCCGCTTGCTGTTTTCCTCCGGCCCCGCTTTCTTAGCCTGTCCGCTCTTAGGCCGCTCTGCCGGTTTGGCCAGCCCTGTCTGAGCCGCGTAGGTATTCACCAGCTTACGCAGATTTTCAAAGCCGATATGGTATTTATCCGCCACGGCTTCCAGATAGTTCTCCCGCTCCACCTCTATCTCAAAATTACAGAGTCTGCGGGCGATCTCCTTATAAAACGCGGTCTTGCTTTCCGGATCCTCCAGATCGTAGTCCCGCTCTGCCATTCGTATCTCAAAGAAAAAGCTGTTTTCCGCGTTGTCGATCCTTTCCTGATAGGCCTCCCTGCCAAGATTCTTGATAAATTCGTCCGGATCCTTGTAAGGGCGCATATCTATGACCTTGCCGGTCAGGCCCGCTTCCTTTAAGATACCGATGGCTCGCAGGGCAGCTTTGACTCCCGCGCCGTCGCTGTCATAGGAAAGGAGCACTTTGTCCGTATACCGCTTCAGCAGACTGGCCTGTCCGGAGGTAAAGGCCGTTCCCAAAGATGCCACTGCCTGCGTAAACCCTGCCTGATGCAGGGAAATCACATCCATGTACCCCTCGCACAGGATGATGTTTCCGGCTCTTGCCGTTCTGGCAAAATTCAAACCGTATAAATTCCTGCTCTTGTCAAAGACCGGCGTCTCCGGAGAGTTCAGATACTTGGGCGTCCCGTCCCCCATGACTCTGCCTCCGAAGCCGATGACACGGTGATTTATATCCTGAATGGGAAACATGACCCGGTTCCAGAACTTGTCGTGCATACCGCTTCTTTCATCGAAACCGGCCAGACCGGCCTCCTGCAGGAGCGCGTCCTCAAACCCTTTCTGTTTCATATATCGCACTAGGTCCCTGCCGTTCTTACCGGCAAATCCCAACCCGAATTTCTTCATGGTCTCTTCCGTCAACTGCCGGCCTGCCAGATAGCGGTAACCTGCGGTCCCTTGCTCGCTTCGCAGCTGATAATAAAAATACTTAGCCGCTTCCTTATTGGCCTCCAGCAGTCTGGCTCTGTGGGTTTCCTTCTGCTTCATCTCCGCAGAGTACTCCGCTTCCGGCAGGGCGACTCCCGCCCTTTTCGCTAAAAACTTCACGGCTTCCCCGAAAGTGTAGTTCTCGTAGTTCATCAAAAAGGTGAATACATTGCCCCCCGCTCCGCAGCCGAAGCAGTAGTACATCTGCTTTGCTCCCGATACGGAAAAGGACGGGGATTTCTCATTGTGAAAGGGACAGAGTCCGAAATAACTGGCGCCCTTTTTCTGCAGCTTCACATAGCCCGAAACCACGTCCACTATATCGTTTTTCATTCTGATCTCTTCTATCAGTTCTTCCGGATAATACATTCCGCTCCCTCTGTTTCCAGGCTGTTTTATCCATGCCACGATTTAGGTATGTACAATTCTTCATATGTGGCGATGGCAAAACGATCCGTCATGGCGCCCACATGATCGCAGACGACCTTTTCCTTCGGCTCTCCGGCCTCGAGCATACGCAGCAGTTCCGGCGGCAGCTCGTCAATATGGCGCAGATAGTGCTCGTAGAGAGTCTCCATCAGCTGCTCCGCCTTCCCCTCTTCACTCTTGGCTTCCCGGTTCATATAGACCCGCTCAAACATAAACTGCCGCAGCTTCTGCATGGCTTCCGCCACCGGCTCAGACATCTTTATATCGTTGCGATCCGCGCTGTTGGTCACAATATCATGGATAAAATGATCCAGACGCTCACCCGTAGTATAGCCTATCACATCTCCGATTTCCCTGGGAATATCCTTTTCTGTTAAAATCCCCGCCCGGATGGCGTCGTCCATATCGTGATGAATATAAGCTATTTTATCCGACAGCCTGACGATCTTTCCCTCCAGTGTGGAAGGCATGCCCGCGGTCTGATGATTTAAGATACCGTCCCTTACTTCCGCCGTCAGATTCAGCCCCTGCCCGTTTTTCTCCAGCTTGTCCACGGTGCGCACGCTCTGTACGTTGTGCTCAAAGCCGTAGGGGCATATCCTGTTCAAAGCCCTTTCTCCCGCATGTCCGAAAGGGGTGTGCCCCAGATCGTGCCCTAAGGCGATCGCCTCCACCAGATCTTCATTCAGCCTCAGTGCCTTGGCAATGGTGCGGGCATTTTGGGAAACCTCCAGCGTATGCGTCAGCCTGGTACGGTAATGGTCCCCGTCGGGGGTTAAGAACACCTGGGTTTTGTCTTTCAGCCTGCGAAAGGATTTACAGTGCAGAATCCTGTCCCTGTCCCGCTGGAAAACCGGTCTGATGTCGCATTGCTCCTCTTCCCGTTCCCTGCCTTTGGAATGGATGCTCAGGGTGGCATAGGGACTTAAATATTCTTTTTCGCGCTGCTCCAGCTGCTCTCTGATCGTCATGGCAATTCCTTTCCAAAAATACTCTCTATCTTAATTATTCGCCGCCGCCCCTCAAACTCCTTTTTCTTTTTCAAATTTTTTCACACAAAAAAGGCAGGAAACCTTCAAGGCCTCCTGCCTGATCCACAGATTTCAATGTCCGCTCTTACATGGTGACAAAGATGAATTTTAAGAGGAACAGCAAGGCGATCACAGTCACTACAATGTCGTTCTTCTTGTACTTGCCGGTGCAGAGAGTCATAACCACATAGGTAATGGCGCCCAGACCGATACCGTTCGCGATGGAATAGGTCAAAGGCATCATGATCAGCGCTACGAAAGCGGGGATCGCGGAACGCAGATCCTCCATATCTACCTTGGCAAAACTCTTTACCATCAGCACGCCCACATAGATCAGGGCGGAAGCCGTAGCCGCGGAAGGTACGATATTGGCCAGAGGACTTAAGAAGAGGCAGACCGCAAAGCAGATCGTCGTTACGATGCTGGTCAAACCGGTACGTCCGCCCTCTGCCACGCCCGCGGAGGATTCCACAAATGTGGTAACGGTAGAAGTACCCATTACGGCACCTGCCACGGTACCGATAGAATCGCAGAGCATCGCCTGATTGACTCTCACGGGATCGCCGTTCTCATCCAGCATACCGGCCTGGGAAGCCGCGCCGTACAGAGTGCCCAGGGTATCGAACATATCCACCAAACAGAAAGTGATGATCAGCATGACCGCGTTGAAAATACCGCCGATATGGGGACCCGTAAAGGCATTCTGCCATGCGGAAGCATGGAACAGTCCGGTAATACCGATCTCGCCGAAGTCCTTAAAGGACTGGCCGATATTGCCCAGGTCAAAACCTGGCACCGTACCCTCCAGCACATAATAAACCACCGTGGAAATGATGATGCCTAAAATAACGTTGCCTTTTACCTTTAATTTGCCCAGAATACCGATAACCAGAAGACCGATCAGGGCCACAATGGCAGGCAGCGCGGTCTCCTTAAAGGTACCGTTCGCGATCGCGCCCTTGATGTCCACAAACTGTACCAGGGTGTAGGGGTTGGCCTGAATGATGCCCGCGTTCTGGAAACCTACAAAAGCAATAAACAGACCGATACCTGCAGGAATAGCCTTCTTCAGGCAGTCCGGCATGGCTTTCGCGATGTAGGAACGCAGTCCCGTCAGGGACAAAAACAGGAATACCAGGCCGGAAATAAAGATGATGACTACGCCGGAATGATACCCTTCGATCACGTCTACGCCGTTGAAAAACGCGCCAGATATAAAGCAGGTACAGAAGAACGCGTTCAGTCCCATACCGCAGGCCAGAGCAAAGGGCAGCTTGGCTACCAGCGCCATAAGCAGCGTCGCGATAATGGCTCCCAAAAGGGAAGCTACATAAACCGAGTTCCAGATCTGCCCCAGAGCGGCCGCGTCAGCGCCTGCTTCGGCCAGCCAGCCTCCCGCGCCGTTTGCCGCCACCTGATTGGGATTGACAAACACGATATAGGCCATGGCAAAGAAAGTAGTCAAACCTGCCGCGATCTCTGCCCGTACCGTCGTGTTGTTCTCCTTGAGTTTAAAAAATTTCTCCATGTCCTTTTCTCCCTTCATAAAAGGTGTGATGATAATATATGATCAGCGGAAATAATCCACACCGCTTTCAAAGATCTTCAGATCCTGCTCGCCATAAATATTGATGGCCACCGCAGTATCCCGCCTCTCTGCATGCGCCATTTTGCCAAAGCACCTGCCGTCCGGAGAGGTGATGCCCTCGATCGCGCGATAGGAGCCGTTTACATTCCACTCCTCATCCATGGAAGCACTGCCGCTTGGATCCACATACTGGGTAGCGACCTGCCCGTTTTCAAAGAGCCTGTCCAGCCACTCCTCATTTGCCACAAAGCGCCCCTCCCCATGGGAAGCCGGCGTGCAGTAAACAGCTCCAATCTCGGCCTTCTGCAGCCAGGGAGACTTGTTGGAAACCACCTTGGTATAAACCATCCTGGATATGTGGCGGTTAATGGTATTAAAGGTCAGGGTGGGCGAAGTCCCGCTCTGTCCCGTAATCTCCCCGAAAGGCACCAGTCCCAGCTTGATAAGCGCCTGGAAGCCGTTGCAGATTCCCAGCGCCAGACCGTCTCTTTCGTTTAACAGTTTCTCCACCGCTTCTTTCATGCGGGCATTCCGGAAAGCCGTAGCAAAGAATTTAGCGGAGCCGTCCGGCTCGTCACCTGCGGAAAAGCCTCCCGGGAACATGATGATCTGTGCCTGTCCGATCGCCTTTTCAAATTCCTCCACCGAGGAACGTATGTCCTCCGCGGACAAATTTTTAAATACCCGGGTGATCACTTTCGCGCCCGCTCTCTCAAACGCTCTTGTACTGTCATATTCGCAGTTGGTACCGGGAAATACCGGAATGAATACGGTGGGCTTCGCTACCTTATTTTTACATATATAAACGCTCTGGGCTTTATATAACGGGGTTTCCACCTTTGCGGTGTCCTTCTCTGCCCGGGTAGGAAATACCTTTTCCAGGGTACCCTTCCATGCCGTCAGCGCCTCTTCCACGGACAGCTTCATATCCTTGTAGGTAAACGCGGCTTCCTCCGTCACCGTACCGATCAGCATATAGTCCGTTTCCGCCAGCTCGTCCATTTTCTCCGCAGCTACTTCCGCCACAATATCTCCCAGCGCGTTTTCAAAGAACGCGCTCTCCGGCAGTTCTTCATTCAGCTGCACGCCCAGCTTGTTTCCAAAAGCCATTTTGGATATAGCGGCCGCAACGCCCCTGCTGTCTAAGGCGTACGCGGAAAGAATGGCTCCGGAGTCGATCAGGGCTGCCACGGTATCATAGACCTTCATGACATTTTCATATACGGGCACATCATAATCGTCCTTTTCAATCTTAAAGCGCACCAGCCTGCTGCCCGCCTGCTTCAATTCAGGCGTAATGATGTCTCCGTATTTTGCCACATCCACCGCAAAGGAAACCAGCGTGGGCGGTACGTCAATATCATTGAAAGTACCGGACATGGAATCCTTGCCGCCGATAGAGGGCAGGCCAAATCCGATCTGGGCGTCATAGGCGCCTAACAGCGCCGAAAAAGGCTGGCTCCAGCGATGGGGATCCGAAGTCATCCTCCGGAAATACTCTTGGAAAGTAAAGCGGATCTTTTTGTAATCACCGCCGGCAGCCACGATCTTTGCCATGGATTCCACTACCGCGTATACCGCGCCGTGATAAGGGCTCCAGGAAGACAGGTAAGGATCGAAGCCGCAGCTCATCATGGTAACGGTATCGGTACTGCCCCGAAGTACGGGCAACTTCGCCGCCATCACCTGGGTTTCCGTCAGCTGGTATCTGCCGCCGTAGGGCATCAGTACGCTGGCAGCGCCAATGGAAGAGTCGAACATTTCCACCAGGCCCTTCTGGGAGCATACATTCAGATCCGACAACAGCGCCAGCCACGCGCCCTTTACGTCCTCCGCCTGCAATTTTTCTTCTACAGCGGGAACCGCCATTTTATTCAGATAATTATCCTCTTTAGAGGGAATATCCACTTTTACCGCCGTTTCCTGATGGGCGCCGTTGGTATCCAGAAAAGCCCTCGCGATATTGACAATATCCTTTCCACGCCAGGTCAGCACCAGACGGGGCTCTTTAGTCACTACCGCCACGGGTACCGCTTCCAGGTTTTCTTCCGCCGCATAGGCCAGAAACGCGTCCGCATCCTTAGGATCCACTACCACTGCCATACGCTCCTGGGATTCGGAAATAGCCAGTTCCGTACCATCCAGACCGGCGTATTTCTTGGGCACCTTATCCAGATCCACTTTCAGGCCGTCAGCCAGCTCTCCGATGGCAACGGATACGCCGCCGGCTCCGAAATCATTGCACTTTTTGATCAGACGGCTGACTTCTTCCCTGCGGAAAAGTCTCTGGATCTTGCGCTCCGTGGGCGCGTTGCCCTTCTGCACCTCTGCGCCGCAGGTTTCAATAGAAGTGTCCGTATGTACCTTGGACGAGCCTGTCGCGCCGCCGCAGCCGTCCCGCCCGGTACGGCCTCCCAGGAGAATGATCACATCTCCCGGCTCGGAGGTCTCCCTGATCACGTTCTTTCTAGGCGCCGCTCCCATAACCGCGCCAATTTCCATACGTTTTGCCACATAGGCAGGATGATAGATCTCTTTCACATAACCGGTGGCAAGACCTATCTGGTTGCCGTAGGAGGAATACCCCGCCGCGGCGCCTCTGACTAATTTCTTCTGAGACAGCTTGCCATGCAGGGTTTCGGAGACAGGCACCGTGGGATCAGCCGCTCCGGTGACACGCATAGCCTGGTATACATAGCCCCGTCCCGAAAGGGGATCCCTGATCGCGCCCCCCAGACAGGTGGCCGCGCCGCCGAAAGGCTCTATTTCCGTGGGGTGGTTGTGGGTTTCGTTCTTAAAGAACACCAGCCACTCCTCCGTTACTTTCTCATTGCCGTAATCCATTTCCACCGGAACCACTACCGAGCAGGCATTGATCTCGTCGGACTGCTCCATATCCTCCAGCTTTCCGTCCTTTTTTAACTTGCGCATAGCCATCAGGGCCAGATCCATGAGACAGACATATTTGTCCTTTCTGCCGGCAAAAATCTCCTCCCTGGTATCCAGATAGCTCTGATAGGTGGTCTCCAGAGGCTCCCTGTAGTAGCCCTCCCCAAATTCCACTTCCGTCAGCTCCGTGGAAAAAGTAGTGTGGCGGCAGTGGTCGGACCAGTAGGTATCCAGCACCCGGATTTCCGTCATGGTCGGATCCCTGTGCTCCTCGCCTGAGAAATAGTTTTGGATATGCTTAAAATCCTGAAAAGTCATGGCAAGATCCAGGGAATCGTACAGATCCCGCAGTTCTTTTTCCGGCATGGAAGAAAAGCCCGTAAAGATTTTCACGTCCGCGGGCTCTTCAAAAACCGTCACCAGCGTATCCGGTTTGATCATATCGGTTTCCCTGGAATCCACCGGGTTGATGCAGTAAGCTTTGATCTTTGCAAATTCCTCGTCGGAAATATTTCCGCCCACCACGTAGGTCACGGCGGTACGGATAATGGGTTCCTCATCCTCTTTTAAGAATTTCACGCATTGTACCGCGGAATCCGCTCTCTGGTCAAACTGCCCCGGCAGATATTCCACGCTGAACACCCTTTCTCCGGGCAGCAGATCGATATGCTCCTTAAAAAGCTCGTCCACAGGCGGCTCCGAAAATACCGTTTCACAGGCCTTTTCAAACACCTCTTCGGAAATATTCTCCACGTCGTAGCGGATAAAAATACGCACCCTTTTGATACCGGCTATCCCAAGGTAATTTTTCAGATCTTCATACAGTTCCTTCTCCTTCACCGCAAAAGGGGGCTTCTTTTCCACATAGATACGTTTTACGTTTCCCATAGCATCCTCCAACAGATTTTTCGCTTGACCGCGCGCAGCCGAAGAGCTTATTCGTCTTCGATCCCAAGCTCCCGCAGGATAAAGATCAGCTCCTCGTCCACCATATCTTCGGTCACGCCCACGGTATGGGCGGAAATCTTCAGTCCCTCCAGCACAAACATAATGTTGCGGGCCATTCCGTGGCAGTCCTCACAATAAAATTCCCCGTTCTCCACGCCGGCTTCCAGCAGCTTTTCGATGATCTTCACCGCCGCGTCAAAACGGTGCTTCAGAATATTGTCCTTTTTGGGTACGGTTTCCCCAAAATAGTATTCGTAAGTGGCTACGGTGAGATTGTTCCGTTTCCGCAGCAGTTCCCTCTTCTGTTCCTTTAAAAACAGCATGAGAATATCCGCCACGGTGGCGTCTTCCGTGATACTGTCGGAAAAAACATCGTCCGTTTCTTCCGTTTCCATACGCAGTACTTCCATAAAGATCTCCGCCGTACTGCCAAAATACAGATACAAGCCGCCGCGGCTGATCTCACACGCTTCCACGATATCCTTCATGGTCACGCTCTTGTAGCCCTTCTCCATAAATACTTTTCTTGCGGTTTCCAATATGAACCTTTTCTTCTGTAATGACTTCTCGCCCATATCCTACTCCTGTACCCCTGCCGGCTGATCCCATTTTGTAAACAGCTCTTTGAATTTTAAGAGGATCTCCAGAAAGATCCCCTCTTCCACTGCTTTCGGCCACAGCCAGCTCTTTCTCATACCGCCGCATATGTAATTGGACAATATGGCGGTCAGCACCTCCACATTCCTGATCGTCACGCCCGCGATCAGCCTGTGCTCATCTTCCGCGGTCTTGATTCCCTGGCGGTAATATGTATAGACATAATTCCTGTCCGTCAGATTAGTCTGCTGCACCTGCTTTACAAAGCCCAGCAGGGTAGAATCATATACGGGAAACGATACGGAAGCCAGCTTGTCATTCTCATAGTTAGAACTCACGCGCTTTCCCTGCTTTTCCTGCAGCCAGGGCAGATACCGGAACAGGGGTTCCACCTCTTTCCGGTAACCTTCCATCAATTGTCTCCTGTATTCCATATCCTGTTCCAACAGCAGTTCCCCCCATAATATGACACTCATGTAGTTTTATTGTACCATAATTTTTCAAAAAGTACAGTAAGTCTTTTTAAAATGTATAAAAAATCATTATTCTTGCAATGGAAAGCCTATCTTCCCGCCTGTAGAACTGTTTTTTACATTTTTCGCTAATATAGTGTTATTTCACCACAATATTGTTATAGATTTAACACGAGTCCTATTGTATGCTATAAGTGTCCTGATTGAGAAGTCAGGTCTGCTAATTAGCAATTCCGGAAATTCCCCTTTTACACAATCGAAGGCTCTGTCGGTTTCCCCCGGCAGGGCTTTTGATTTTACCCTCTAACATTGCGGGTTTTCTCTGTCCGTTCCGCTCTCCTGACGCAGCTTCTCCACATACCCCGCCGGCTCCTTTTCCATTTTTATCATCGTCTCCAGGGAAGAAAGCAGCAGGCCGGCGCTGTTATAACGTAGACTTTCCCTGTCCATATAGGCTTTAAAATGATCCACCTGCCACGCGGTAATATCGGCGACGGTATAGCCCGCCACCTGCTTTTCGCAGAGAAGCTCCCCCGTATCATGATAATAGGCAAATTCCCGGAGCATACCCTCCGTTTCACAGAGCCCTTTCCAGAATTCTTCCAGCCTCTCCCTGCTCCAGCCCGCTTCACGGCTCAGTTCTCCCGCCCAGGTTTTTAACTCTGTCAGGGCCTGCCGCAGCCTCTCCTGCTCCCTGGCAGAACTGCCGTTTCCGTTGTTTTCCCCATACTGATCGTTTTCATTGTTTTTCCTGTATTGATTGTTTCCGTTGTTTTCCATACTTCCTCCCGTCTGCCGCAATGAGTTTCCCTGCCGGTAACTCCTTCAGCCTGGTAAAAACTTACAGCCTGGTAAAGCGCGGCTCTTCAAACTCCACGCCGCCTGCCATTGCTTCCTCTAAAAAGAGCTTATAATATTCCGGTACCATTGCTTCCGTCTCGTCGTGGGCATGGAGCAAAAGAATATGCCTGCTGCCCTCTTCAAAGAGCACCTCACCGTAGCCCGGATGTTTTTCATGCATACGCGCCAGCACATCCTCCGCGGTAAAATCGGCTCCCTTGCGGATCTGCCATTCCCCGAAATCAAACGTCCAGAGCGTATCCACATCCCCGTACTGGTCCTGGGCTTTGTACCAGTTTCCCCTGATCTGGGAATCCTCCACCTTGCTGAACCCCTTCTGCCTGAAATAAGCCTGCAGCGCCTCTCTGTTTTCGCCTCCCTTGTCTCCGTAGGGGAAACGAAAAGGGCGGAATCTGCGGGGCAGGCCGGCGTCCACGTAAAGCCTGTTCAAAAGCTCCTCATTCTTTTCGATTTCCCCGATTCCCTCCTGCAGGGAAAGGGACGAAAACCCCGGATGGGAATAGCTGTGATTTCCTATAATAATACCCTTTTTCAATGCATACAAGGCCTCTTCGTAATATTTCTCCACATTCTCCCCCACCGCAAACATGATCGCCGGAATGCCTTTCTCACACAGATAGTCCGCAATGGCCGGCGTATTGGCGGAAGCAATATCGTCAATAGTTAAAACCGCTTTGCTCATATAAAAATTCCTCCTTTTTCATGATTTCTCTCTCCTGCACTTCTGCCCTCGAATCTGAATATGATACCAGTAAATATAAAAAGTAAAAACAGGACGCGATATTCTTGCAGCTATTTCCGATTTTTACAGAAGCGCTCTTCCTTTCCGTGGCGCTGTCCCTGGATGCGTTTGTAGCCGGTTTCTCCTACGGAATGAACAAGATCCGTATTCCCTGGATTTCCGCTTTCATCGTAGATGCCATTTGCAGTCTCTCCTTAGGAGCAGCCCTGCTCCTAGGTTCTCTGTTCGGCCGTTTCATGCCTGCCGGACTCACCACCGTCATCTGCTTTGCCATTCTCCTGCTGTTAGGCATTACCAAGCTTTTGGACGGTCTGGCCAAAACCCTGATTCATAAATACGGCAATATCAGCAGTCATTTTCATTTTTCCTTCTGCAGCTTCCGCTTTGTTTTAAGCCTTTACGCCGATCCCGAGGCCGCCGATTCAGACCATTCCAAAACCATTTCCCCAAAGGAAGCCGCCTCCCTGGCTGCCGCCCTCTCCCTGGACGGGTGCGCGGTGGGGTTCGGCGCCGCCCTGGACAGTGCCGCCGGTGCCCTGGCACTTTTTTTCTGTTCCCTGATCGTGGAGGCCGCCGCTCTCTTTCTGGGCACCGCGCTGGGAAACCGGGCCGCGAAAAGCCTCCCCTTTAACGCCGCGTGGATCAGCGGGATCATATTGCTTCTTCTGGCATTTCTAAAACTATTATAAACTTTTTGAGAGTATTTTGTAAACTTTTATTGACTGTATACGGGTTTTCGTTTAAAATACCTTTGGTATCACTTTACCGTTGTACCGTATTACAACGAGATTATGTACCAGAGGAGGCGTTATGAAATGTTAGAGAAAATCGCAGAAATCAACAGCGCCGTCAACAATGTGGTCTGGGGCGTTCCCGCTCTGATCCTGTTGATCGGCACCGGCATTATTATGACCGTGACCACCAAATTTTTCCAGTTCTCCCATTTCGGGCACTGGATAAAAGAAACCATCGGCAGTCTTTTTAAGAAAAAGGACATCTTAAAGAGCGACGACAAAAATTCCATTTCCCAGTTTCAGGCTCTTTGTACCGCCCTTTCCGCCACCATCGGCACCGGCAATATTTCCGGTATCGCCTATGCCATTACCATGGGCGGCCCCGGCGCGGTATTCTGGATGTGGATCGCCGCTATCGTAGGCATGATGACCAACTATTCCGAAAATGTACTGGGTATCTTCTTCCGCCGCAGAAATTCCAAGGGCGAATGGAGCGGCGGCGCCATGTACTACCTGCGGGACGGTCTGGGCTCCAAGAAGCACTGCAAACAGATCGGTAAGATCCTGGCCGTTCTGTTCTCCATTTTTGCCGTTATGGCTTCTTTCGGTATCGGCAACATGGGACAGGTGGTTTCCATCAAGGAAAGCGTACTGACTGTCTTTTCCATTACCGGCAACACCCTGTATGATTCCCTGATCCTGGGCGCTCTCTTAGTGATCGTAGCCGCTCTGGTCATCATCGGCGGCATTACCCGTATTGCCCGGGCAAATGAAAGGATCGTGCCTTTCATGGCTATCTTCTACATTGTGGGAGCTCTTGCTATTGTCATCATGAACATCAATATGGTAGGCCCTGCGTTCGCTTCCATTTTTACCAATGCTTTCAGTCTGGAAGCAGCTGCAGGCGGCGTAGGCGGCTATGTGATCAAGCAGGCGATCACCTGGGGCTTCAAGCGCGGTGTATTCTCCAACGAAGCCGGTCTCGGCTCCTCGGTTATGGTGCACTCCGCTTCCAACGTAAAGGAACCTGTTACCCAGGGCCTGTGGGGTATCTTTGAAGTTTTTGTAGACACGATCATCGTCTGCACCCTGACCGCTCTGGTTATCTTGACCAGCGGCGTTGTGGACCTTCACACCGGTGCCTCCATCAGCGGCAGCACCAAACTAGCTCTCGCGGCAGAGGCTTTTCAGCACAGCTTCGGTACTTTCGGCGGTATCTTCATCGCCATCGCGGTCACGCTCTTTGCTTTCTCCACCGTACTGGGCTGGAGTTTTTACGGCACCAAGGCATGGGAGTTCTTATTCGGCACCAAGTCCACCATTCTCTATAAAGTGGTCTTTCTGGCCGTTATCGTGGCAGGCTCCACTCTGAACGCGGATCTGGCGATCGACCTTTCCGACACCTTCAACGGCTTAATGGCGATTCCCAACCTGATCGGCGTACTCACCCTTTCCGGTACCGTTATTGCCATTACCAACAATTACTCCAGACGTAAGTTAAAAAAGGACAAGAACGAAACCGACTTAAAGCCCATGCTTTCCTTCTTCGACGATATTCAGAAAGAGCAGGAGGAAGCTCTGAAGGCAGAAAACAACTGAGTGATACATAGCAAAAAAGCCCGATAAGATCGGGCTTTTTTCATGCGCGCATCACTGCGGCACTTCGCAGGGGAAGAGAGGATCGAACTCCCGTTTACGGTTTTGGAGACCGCCGCACTACCGCTGTACTATTCCCCTGTATACTGCGGCAGGTAACAGCCCGCCGCGTATCAACGAGTTACATTATAGCATAGGAAATAAGGATACGCAAGTAAAAAGGTGAAATTTCAGTCGAAAAATTTTACCGTATGCTTTACCGTTCAAAAAGGCTCAGATCATATCAATGGCATCCTGTACTCCGGAAACGCCTACAATACGGATTCCTTCGATTTCCTTCAACGCGTCCGCATTGACCTTGGGCAGTACGCAGGTGGTGAAGCCCAGCTTCTTCGCTTCCTGCACCCGCTTTTGAGCCATGCTCACTCCCCGCACCTCTCCGCTCAAGCCCATTTCTCCAAAGGCCACCAGCTTTTCATCTATGGCCCGGTTCTTAAAGCTGGACACCACCGCCATGGCGATTCCCAGATCTACAGCCGGTTCCTGGATCTTCATACCGCCCGCGATATTGACATAGGCGTCGCAGCCGCTCATCTGCAGCCCCAGCCGCTTTTCCAGCACTGCCATCAACAGATTGACTCTGTTGAGATCCGTTCCCGCGGCCTGTCTGCGGGGAACGCCAAAGCTGCTGTGGCAGACCAGCGCCTGCACCTCTATCATCAGAGGTCTGGTTCCCTCCATGGAACAGGCCGCCACGCAGCCGCAGGCGTCTTCCGGGCGCCCGCTCAGCATGTATTCCGACGGATTGGCAACTTCCGCCAGTCCGTTTTCTTTCATTTCAAATACGCCGATCTCATTGGTGGAACCGAACCGGTTCTTGACTCCCCGCAGAATCCGGTAGGAAGCATGCCTCTCTCCCTCAAAGTAAAGCACTGTGTCCACCATATGCTCCAGCACCCTGGGACCGGCCACGGTTCCCTCTTTCGTCACATGTCCCACGATAAAAACGGAAATCCCCATTCCCTTGGCCAGCCTCAGCAGAATGCCTGTGGACTCCTTCACCTGGGAAACACTGCCGGCTGTAGCGGCTATATTTTCACTGAACATGGTCTGAATGGAGTCAATGATCACAATCTCCGGCGCGAATTGGCGGATCGTTTCTTCGATCATTTCCAGATTGGTCTCACAGTACAGGGAGAGCCTGTCATTGAAAGGACCTATCCTTTCCGCGCGCATCTTGATCTGCTTTAGGGATTCCTCCCCGGAAATATAGAGGATCTTATGCCCCGCGAGAGCTAAAAGCCGGCACATCTGCAGCAAAAGAGTGGATTTCCCGATGCCGGGATCTCCCCCGACCAAAGTCAGGGAGCCCTGCACGATCCCTCCGCCCAATACTCTGTCCAGCTCCCCGATGCCGGTCAGTATCCTGTCCTCTTCTTTTGCGGTGACCTCGGACAGCATGACGGGTTTTCCGTGAAAACCCGTTTCCGCTCCTTTGGCGCCCCCTGAGACCGCCGCCCTGCTTGCGGGCGCTTCCGCAAAGGTATTCCACTCCTTACAGATTGGGCACTGCCCCAGCCACTTGGGGGATTCATAGCCGCAGCTGCCGCAGAAAAAGCCCGCCGTATGTTTTCCTTTTGCCATTTTGTTTCTTTTCCCCTTAAGCCTGTACGACCTTCACCGCAACCTCGCCGGCCGCTTCCAGATCCACGCCAAGGCTTAACTTTCCGCCGAAGCCGGTGCTCATTTTTCCCGTACTCTTGCCGTTGATAAATACCTCGTATTCGGTATCTTCCTTTAAGCCTACCGTGAGCTGGGCATCTTCGTCGCCTTCCACTATAAATTCCACACCGTCCGCGCTTTCCTTAAATTCCAGCACACTGGTGCCGGGTACGGACTCATACAGAAGCATACCGTTCTTCTCCAGCTTGGTGATTTCCTGATAAGTCTTTACTTTGTACAAATCTCCCGCATGTTCATAGTCTTCTTTCTTGGTCTTCTGCTCCAGCTTGTGATTGCCGAAACTGATTCCGCCGTCCGCTTCCGTACGAAGTAATTCTTCCACGATTGCCATTTGTATTTTCCCTCCTGATCTCGGTGTGGTACACCCATAAGTATAATATTAGTATAATATATCCCGCACACAGTTTCCACTGTTAATTTGTCACGGTAAAGGTAACTTTTTCTCCCTTGCAGCCCGCGGTCACAGAATCCTCCCGCTTGATCTTACCCTGCAGGATCTCCTCCGCCAGCGCGTCCTCCACTTCCGACTGGATGGCACGCTTTAACGGCCTTGCGCCCATTTTCTTATCGGCGTATTTCTTGACCAGATACTCTCTTAAGGCAGGGGATATTTTCAGCCGGATCCCCATTTGATCCTTGCACCGTCTGGACAGATTCTTGGATAAGAGGCCCACGATCTCTTTCATATTCTCGTCGTTTAACTGATGGAATACGATAATGTCGTCGATACGGTTGATGAACTCCGGTTTGAATACCCGTTTTACCTCTTCCATGACGCCGCTTTTCATTTTCTCGTAATCTTTCTTTTCACTGCTCTCCGCCGCAAAACCGAGATTTTTGGGATCCACGATCCGCTGGGCGCCCGCATTGGAGGTCATGATCAGAATGGTATTCTTGAAACTCACCTTCCGGCCCTTGGAATCGGTAATATGCCCGTCATCCAGTACCTGCAGAAGCACATTGAACACATCGGGATGCGCCTTTTCAATCTCATCGAAGAGCACTACGGAATAGGGGTTGCGGCGCACCTTTTCGCTGAGTTGTCCGCCCTCCTCAAATCCCACATAGCCCGGAGGAGAACCTATCATCTTGGAAACGGAGTGCCCTTCCATATATTCTGACATATCCACTCTGATCAGGGCATTCTCCGAGCCAAACATAGCCTCCGCCAGCGCCTTGGAAAGCTCCGTCTTGCCTACGCCGGTAGGTCCCAGAAACAGGAAAGAACCAATGGGCCTGTTGGGATCCTTTAATCTAACCCTGCCCCTGCGCATGGCCTTTGCCACCGCCTTGACCGCTTCGTCCTGCCCTATGACTCTTTCATGGAGAATGCTCTCCAGCTTCAAAAGCCGCTCGCTTTCTTTTTCGGCCAGTTTCTTTAAGGGAATCTTGGTCCAGAGAGAGACCACTTCCGCGATCTCATTTTCTCCCACCACATATTCCCTGGCGCTTTCCTTGGCCTCCTCCCGCTTCTTTAACCGCTCGTACTTGGCCGCCAGTTCGTCCTGCTGTTTGCGCAGCTCCGCCGCCTGTTCGTAATTCTCCATACGAATGGAACGCTCGATCTGCATATCTTTCTTCTGCAGTTCATCCAGCAATTCCTGCCGGTTCTGAGAAATTCCGCCGCTGTGCAGGCGGATCGCGGCAGAAGCCTCGTCTATCAGGTCAATGGCCTTATCCGGCAGATTTCTGTCGTTGATATATCTGTTGGAAAGCTTTACAGCCGCTTCTACGGCCTCCGGCAGTATGGTGACGCGGTGATGTTCTTCATATTTGTGCTTGATCCCGGTCAGGATCCGAATGGAAGCCTCCACATCCGGCTCTTCCACGTTCACCGGCTGGAAACGGCGCTCCAGAGCAGCGTCTTTCTCCACATACTTGCGGTACTCCGCGATCGTGGTGGCGCCGATGAGCTGGATCTCTCCCCTGGCCAGAGAGGGCTTTAAGATATTGGAGGCATCGATGGCGCCCTCCGCTCCGCCTGCCCCGATCAGGGTATGGAGTTCATCCAGAAACAGGATCACATTTCCCGCTTCGATCACTTCTTTAATGACCTTTTTGATCCTCTCCTCAAACTCTCCACGGTATTTACTGCCCGCTACCATACCGGAAAGATCCAAGGTCAGCACTCTTTTCTCCCTGACCGTAAAAGGCACCCTGCCCTCCACGATCCGCAGCGCCAGTCCTTCCACTACCGCCGTTTTGCCCACGCCGGGCTCCCCTATCAGGCAGGGATTGTTTTTGGTTCTCCTGCTGAGGATCTGGATAACACGCTGTATCTCTTCCTCCCTGCCAATGACAGGATCCAGTTTCCCTTCCTTAGCTAACGCGGTCAGATCCCTGCTGTACTGTTCCAGGGTGGAACCGCTTCTCTTGTTCTGTCGGTTTTTGGCCAGATCTTCCTTATAGAGTCCTCCGTCCTCGCCGATCGCGATCAGAATATCCACGTAGATCTTCTGTGTGGAAACGCCCAGGGTATTCAGCAGGCGCACCGCCACATTCTCCCCCTCTTTGATGAGGGCCATTAAAATGTGCTCCGTACCCGTCTGCGCTTCTCCGAAGCGTTCCGCCTGCCTGTGGGCCTCCTCCAGTACCTTCCTGGCTCTGGGGGAATAGGCGTCTCTGTCCTTTATGGTGATGGGACTGTCCATGGCGATCAGGTCCCGTATCATTTCAATGACCTGCGTTTCATCCACATTATTGTCAAAAAGCACTCTCGCGGCAACACCGGTCTTTTCCTTCATCAGTCCTACCAGAATATGCTCCGTACCCACATATCCCTGTCCAAGCCGCTTTGCCGTCTTCTCCGCAAGTAAAAGAGCCGCTTTCGCTTTGTCCGTAAATTGTGGCTGCATCAATAATGTCCTCCATAATCTTCATATATTTCATCAATCAAAGCATGAACCTCTTCTCTGGAAATATTCCTGCAGGTGCTTTTTGCCAAAATGACCTGCAGCTCTTTCTTCAGCTCCTCCATGGCGTGCAGCTTGTCAACATCCACCGCGATGACCGCCCCCCGGCGCCTGTCTACTTTGACATAGCCCTCCTGTTTTAACACCGTATAGGCTTTGTTCACCGTATGCATATTGATACCAATATCATCCGCCAGTTGTCTCACAGAGGGAAGCTGCTGCCCTTCCCGCAGACGGGAGGTGGCAATTCCCAGAATGATCTGGTTGCGCAGCTGCAGATACAATGCTTCGTCACTGTTAAAATCAATTTCAATGATCACGGTTTTCCCTCCTTTGTCTGTTATACATATATTATCACACTGAATCTTCCAGTCAATACAATTTTATAAAAATACGGCCCTCCACTCCAGGCAGAGCCTGGGGCAGAAGGCCGGTATCCACAAAGATTCCTACTTCTCCTCGTCACCATCCCAGTTTAAAAACTCAAATTCAAATTCATCATCGTCCTTCATAAAATTCCTGGACTGATGAGAGGGATTTCCAGCCGTGTTCTTTTCCAGATTTCTGGCTGCTACCTCCGTCTGGGCCTGTCTCTCCAGTTTCCTTTCTACAGCCGCTGCAGACGCTTCCTGGGAAAGCGGGCGGCCGGAAACCGGTCTGCTGCCGGAAGGAGCACTGCCTGCCGGTCTGCTTCCCGCAGGTCTGCCGCTGCCGGAGGACATACTGCCTGACGGCCTGCTGCCAGAGGGGGCACTGCCTGACGGTCTGCTCCCTGCAGGTCTGCCGCTGCCGGAAGAAGCACCGCCTGACGGCCTGCTGCCAGAGGACATACCGCCCGCCGGCCTGCTGCCGGAAGGACGCGTACCGGAGGCAGAAGCGCCGGCCGGTCTCGTGTTGACAGGACGGCTCCCCGCAGGTCTGCTGCCTGACGGTCTGCCGCTGCCGGAGGGACGCCTGTAGGATACGTCAAATCCGTCGTCCTCACTCATATCCCTGATCTTGAATATCAAAACGGTAACTGCCAGTACCAGTACTACCAAAAGCACACAGAGGAATATCATAATACCGTTCAGCCTGGAAATCTTCTTCTGCGCATTATCTAAATCCGTGGCGTTTTGTTCCGACGCGCTGAACAGCGCGCTGATCTGATACTGCCTGCCGCCTTCGTTGTCGATCAGATACCATACCCCGTCCACATCCATGGTATCATATGCCTTGGTGACCTGTGCCGGAGTCTCTTCGGGCGTTTCCTCAGGGGATTCTGCCGGTGCCGCGGGCGTTTCCTCAGGAGGCTCTAACTCACCGCTTAAGGTCACGTAATCGGAGCGGATAAAACCGGTCACTTCCGCATTATCCAGCGTAAAGCTGACATAGTACCAGGTCTCATTGTTATTACCCGCTTTGGTGCCGTGTACGGTCAGCATGATATTTTGTTTGACCGTGGTGACAATGTCCGCGTTGGTGGAGCTGTCCGCCCTGACTCTTACCTGGTCATTGTTCACGGAAGCGCTGACCGGCTTCACTTCCACCACACCGGCGGTATTGACCGTCACATTCGTATTGGGCGCGGCCGGCGCTGTAGAAGCCTGGGGCGAAGGGGACGGCGATGGCGCCAGACTGGCGCTGGGTACGCTGCCCTCTCCCTTTGTAACCAGATCACTGCGTATATACCCCGTGGAATCCGCGTCAATCACAACCTTATACCATTTATTTCCGTCGGTACCCGTCACTTCCTCAATGATCTCTATCTTATTTCCGTTCAGGACACTGGCCAGCACCGTACTGGACGGATCCGCGCTGGCGCGGATATTGGCGGAGGAAGCCGATACGGTTCCCTGCACATTGGCCAGCACCTCTCTATACGGCAGCAGCGCAAGCAGCACCGTACAGAAAAGGGCCGCAGCCGCCACTCCTGTCTTCTGTACCCAACTGTTCTTTCTTTCTCTCATGTACCTCATCTCTCCTCCTCTATCTGTCCAGCTTAAAGCGCTTTTCTCCTGTTGCATCTCCATGGCCCATAGCGACTCCATGCATATCCTTCTTATGCATCTGGCGTATCTTTTCTTCCAGTTTCCTGTGATACTTGGTCTCACATTCCGCGCAGAGCCTGCCGCTTGAAATGCTCTTTCCGCACATCTCACAGTTTAAGAAAGCTCTGGAATTGGGTGCCACCTGCAGCCTGCCTTCCTTTAACATGTTGCGGATGCTCCGCTGCGTCACTTTGGTAGCGGCCGCTACTTCCGCGGCGGTAGCCCCTTTGTGCTCCTCCACGTACTTACGCACTTTCCCGTAGTCATCATAGTCTATGGCCTTGCAGTCCTCGCACTGATACTCCCCCACTCCCTTGAATATCATCACTCCGCCGCAGTTCTTGCAGGTATGGGGAATATTGTAATCATTTAACTGAAGCAATTCCCTGTCTTCTCGCATAATTCTCCTTTTGAACGCTATGCCTCGTCAATCGCCTTTCCTATATCGTGCCGCATATACTTGTTCGCGAAATCTACCCATTCCGCCGCTTCATAGGCTTTCGCCCTGGCTTCCTTTAACGTGGCGCCCTTGGCCGTTACCCCCAGCACACGTCCGCCGCTTGTGACAATACGTCCCTGTCCGTCAAATTTAGTCCCCGCATGGAAGCAATAGTAATCTTCTTTTCCTTCAAATTTCTCCAGTCCCTTGATCTCAAAGCCTTTCTCATAGGAGACAGGATAGCCCTGGGAAGCCAATACCACACAGACAGCCGCGTTGTCCTCAAATTCCAGCTCCACTTTATCCAGGGTGCCGTCTATGCAGGCATCCACCACGTCCATAATATCATTCTTCATCCGACAGAGCACCACCTGGGCCTCCGGATCCCCGAAACGGGCATTGAATTCCAACACCTTAGAGCCCTTCGGCGTCAGCATCAGTCCGAAGAAGATCACTCCTTTAAATTCCCTGCCCTCCGCGGCCATAGCGTCCACGGTGGCCTGATAGATATGTTTCTGACAGAAATCATCTATTTCCTTTGTGTAGAAAGGACTGGGAGAGAAATTCCCCATGCCTCCCGTGTTCAGTCCTCTGTCCCCGTCCAGCGCCCGCTTATGATCCTGAGCCGAGGTCATGGTGCGGATAGTCCTGCCGTCCACAAAGGACAGCACCGACACCTCCCTGCCCGTCATAAACTCTTCAATGACCATGCGGTTTCCGGCGCTTCCGAAATGCTTATCCAGCATGATCTCCTTTACGCCCGCCTTAGCTTCTTCCAGGGTATTGCAGATCAGAACACCCTTTCCCAAAGCCAGTCCGTCCGCCTTTAAGACAATGGGCATTTCCGCGTTTTCCAGATAGGCCAGCGCCGCGTCGGCATCGTCAAAGGTTTCATAGGCCGCCGTGGGAATCCCGTATTTTTTCATCAGATCTTTGGAAAATGCCTTGCTGCCCTCTAAAACAGCCGCCTTTTTGTCCGGGCCGAATGCCCGCAGCCCCGCTTCCTTTAAAACGTCCACCAGACCGCCCACCAGAGGATCGTCCGGCGCCACAAAAACCAGGTCCACCTGCTTTTCCTTCGCGTACTCCACGATCTTATCAAAGTCCATGACTCCAATGGAAGGCTCGCACTCCGCAATCTGCGCGATTCCCGCATTTCCGGGCACGCAGTAGATCTTCTCCACGCGCCTGCTCTTTTTCATGCTCACGGCTATGGCATGTTCCCTGCCTCCGCCGCCCACTATCAATACTTTCATATCAGATCTGCACCTTTCCGCTGCGGCAGACATGACCGTCCTTTACGGTCAGCCGTCCGTTTGCAATATCGTCTATAGCCTGGGGAAGGAGAATCCACTCTGCCTGCTCCATAACCCTGCGCTGCAATATTTCGGGAGTGTCCCCTTCTTCCACTGCCACGGCCTTCTGCGCAATAATGGGGCCCTCGTCCATGCCCTCATTGACAAAATGCACCGTAGCGCCCGTCACCTTCACGCCCCGCCGCAGCGCTTCCTCATGTACCTTTAAACCGTAGTATCCCACGCCGCAGAAAGCGGGGATGAGGGAGGGATGGATATTGATGATCTTTCCGTCAAATTTCTTCACCATTCCGTCCGGGATCTTCACCAGAAATCCCGCCAGCACGATGAGATCCGGCGCCAGTTCGCACATTTTAGCCGTAAACGCGCTTTCAAAGCTTTCCCTGTCAGGATAACTCTTAGGGGAAAGCACCAGAGCGGGAATCTTTTTCTTTTCGGCCCGCTTTAACGCGCCGGCACCCGCATTGTTGCTGATGACCGCCATGATCCGGGCATTGGTGATCCTGCCCGCGTCCATGGCATCCAGGATAGCCTGTAAATTGGTTCCGCCTCCCGATACGCACACTACTGCCTTTAACATATGGTTACTCCCTTTTCTCCGGCCTCGCAGCACCCCACTTCATAGGAAACTTCGCCGGCAGCCCGCAGGGCTTCCATTACCCGCTCCTTATCGTCAGGGGATACCGCCAGCACCATGCCCAGCCCCATATTATAGGTATTGTACATCATTTCATCGGTGATCTGTCCTCTGCTCTGCAGCAGTCTGAAAACGGCAGGCACCTCGTAGCTGTCCTTCTTTACCACCGCCCGTATGCCTTCCGGCAGCATCCGGGGAATATTCTCATAAAAACCGCCGCCCGTGATATGGCTGCAGCCCTTTACCGTTACACCGGCCTCTTTGACGCTCTTGAGCGCTTTGACATAGATCCTGG
Source organism: uncultured Lachnospiraceae bacterium (assembly GCA_947631685.1). Taxonomy (GTDB): domain Bacteria; phylum Bacillota; class Clostridia; order Lachnospirales; family Lachnospiraceae; genus Acetatifactor. The sequence continues at coordinate 42,434 of CANRMI010000005.1, read as the reverse complement.
TGGGCGCCAGCAGCGCCTCGCCCAAGGTGGTTCCCAGTTCGTCATAGTAAGTATGTAAGCTCTGCGCCGTCATTTCAAAGACCTTGCGGACAAGGGAAAAGCCATTGCTGTGGACACCAGAGGAAGCGATTCCGATCAAGATGTCCCCGGGCTGTATATGCTCACCGGTGATCAGTTCCTTTTCTTCCGCCACGCCTACCGCAAAGCCCGCCAGATCATATTCATCTTCAGGCATCAGTCCGGGATGCTCCGCGGTCTCGCCGCCGATCAGAGCCGCTCCCGCCTGCTTGCAGCCCTCTGCCACGCCCTTTACGATTTCCGCGATCTTCTTCGGATAGTTCTTGCCGCACGCGATATAATCCAGGAAGAATAAAGGCTCTCCGCCCGCGCAGGCCACATCATTGACGCACATGGCCACACAGTCGATGCCTATGGTATCATGCTTATCCAACAGAAACGCCAGCTTCAGCTTGGTACCTACACCGTCCGTTCCCGAAAGGAGTACGGGATGTTCCATTTTCTGAATCTCTTTTAAGGAAAAAGCTCCCGAAAATCCACCCAGTCCGCCCAATACCTCCGGACGCATGGTACCCTTTACATGCTCTTTCATCAACTCCACCGACTTATAGCCGGCTTCTATATCTACTCCCGCTTTCCTGTAGTCCATTCTTTCAGCCTCCACGCGTTCATTTTTCCAAATATTTCTTATACCCTGTTTCCTGCAGTCTGGCATCCTTGGCCTCTACCTGTTCTTTCAGCTTCCGGCTGTATGCCTTTAACTTTTCCAAAAGCGCCGGATCCGAAACGGCCAGGATCTTCGCGGCCAGAAGCCCCGCGTTAGCGCCCCCGTTGATCGCCACGGTAGCCACCGGTATGCCGGATGGCATCTGGACAATGGAATACAAAGAATCCCTGCCTCCCAAGGAAGTCGTATGCATGGGAATCCCTATGACAGGCATGGGAAAGATTGCCGCGCACATGCCGGGCAGATGGGCCGCCATGCCCGCTCCCGCGATAATGACCTTAAAACCCTTTTCCTCCGCGCTCTTCGCATATTCAAAAAACACATCCGGTTCCCTGTGGGCGGATATGATCGCCATTTCATAGGAGATCCCAAGCTCCTCCAAAATATCCGCCGCTTTCGCCATAATGGGCATATCCGAATCGGATCCCATGACAATTCCTACTTTTGCCACTCTGATTTCTCCTTTCCCTTACCGTTGTCCCTATTCCTAGTGTACTAAAAAATGATTTCCGGCGCAATGCTATTTTCTTAAAATTCTTTTAATAATGGCTCATTCAGCTTTTCACAGCCCTTTGGCACAAACCGGCCGGCCTTTATGATCTCCATGCGGCTTCCGTCCTTTTTTACCGCTGTCAGCTCTCCCAGCTCGTCATAGGGAATGGTGATATCCGTATGACAGTTAAAATAGGCCCTGCCTCTGTCCGTCTTTCGGAGCGCCGATATTTCGTTGTCCCGCGCGATGATCTCTTTTCCGTCCGGATTGTAAACCCTGACATCCTCCGCCTGGGAGTAGCAGGTATCCCCCAGCGCAAAATGAGGGCCTGTTTTTTCCGCGATCAGGATCGGCAGTCTGTCGCCAATATCGTACTTTCTGGCCGTCACATAGGCTGTGGTATTGGTGCCTATGGCAAATTCCCCCATGGGCAGCGTCTCGTGGCGGAAGAGCACATTGTCCCTGATATAGCGTCTTCCCTCTTCCCTGTCCGCAAAGTTTCCGCAGGAATAGTCCGCCACCATGCCGTCTTGAAATACAATCTCTAAATCCCGGTATTCCAGACCGTTTAAAAATACCCTGCTCACATGCAGCCTGCCCTCCGTCCCTTTCAGCACCGGAGAAGTAAAGACCTCTCCCACCGGAATATTGACGTCCGCCACACAGTTTTCAAATTTAGTCTCCTTTTGAGGATCGGCAAGGGAACAAAGCCTGACTTTCAGATCGGTGCGGTTGCCCTTCATTCCCTTTATCTCCACATATTCCGCCGTATCCAGTATATCGATCAGCGTCTGCTGCATCCGGCGGTACAGCCGGTAATCCAGCGTGTTGATGCGGATGATCTCTTTAAAGATTTCTTCAAAAGGCTCCCCGATCGCCGGCGTGGGAAACGCGATAATGGTAAAGCTGCGCTCCTCCTCCCTGATAAACTTCGCCTGCATCTGCCGGTAGGAAGAAGTATACTCCACCATGAGTTTCCGGTATTTTTCTCCGCCCTTTACCGTCTCCTCCTTGGCCGCGGGCGCAAAGGGCTCCTCCCCGAACACTTCCATTACCGCAGGCCCGCCGTAGCCGGCCGCCGCGTCCCTATTCCGCTCAAAGGCACAGTTTAGCGTTTCCAGCTTCCGGTTGGCATACTGTTTATCAAAGAGCAGCGCCATATCGTCTTTATGGTCGTATAAATACTGCCTGTTTACCGGCGCGGCCTCACAGGTTTCCGCACAGATGACGCTTTCCAGTCCCATGGCCGCGAAATTTTCCACTGCCCTTCTCACCACCCGCTCAAATCCCAGATTGTAGTGGATGCTGACGCTCTTCTTTAAGCCTATGTCTTTATTGCCCACCTCAAAGCCCAGACGGTACCCCTCCGTAAAAGTATCCGCCATCAGGCGGATGGTCTCTTCCGGCAGCGTATTCAGGAACATGGCCGTTTTTATCTCATTTTGGCCCACCGGCTTCCCATACAGGTACAGATAGCGCAGATCCGTCAGATCGCTCTCCGTCGCCAGGCAGTAAGCCCGCGTTCTGCCCGGTGTCACTTTTTCGTATATCTGCCTTTCGCTCCTAATGTCCGCGTAATCACTGGTGTACCAGTAAAAAATCTGCCGGATGTCCTCATAGGCAGGAAGCGCTTTCTCCTCCTCCCAGGCACAGCGAAACGCCGCCGCCGTTTCCAGGAACAGTTCCGCCGCAGCCGCAAATTCCTCCTGCCTGCCCTCATACACGGAAACCAGTGCCTGCCTGTACTCTGCATAGAGCGCGGAAAGCAGCTGTCCAAACTCCCTGCCCAGACGCCTGACCGCACAGGCCGGATCCGCGTAGCTGCTGCCATAATTTTCCGGCAGAAGCTCCTCATAATATTTTTGGTTCAACTCCTCTAAAGCCTTTCGCTCCAGCTTTAAAAGCTCCCCTGACTGCAGCAGCTTTTTTGCGGCAAAAAGCAGTCTGAACCACCTGGCCGCCGCTTCAAAATACTCGCAAAAATCCGGCGGAAACTCTTCCTTTTCCATTTCCATACCGGAAATTCTTTCCTCCGCCAGCTGCAGTCTTTCTTCCAACAATTCTTCCATAATCTCCTCACGATCCGCCTGTGTCCCTGCGCTTTGCCGGTCCGTCTCTACAGGTACATACCCGCATATACCACCAGTCCGATGCCGATCAGGGCCAGCAGATTAAAAAAGATTCCCAGGCAGGGAAACAGCTTATACCGATCCTTTTCCCTGGCCGTGACAACTCCCAGGATCAGTCCCGTCACAGAAAAAACAGCCACCAAAAGCCCCGTCACTCCGTACCCCATGGGCGCGTTTCCTTTCTGCACATAGGTCAGATAGAGCACCGCGCAAAGGGACAGGGAGCTGATGATCCCCAATATGGTGGACATCACCGCTTTGTCGGAATGCCTTTTATTCGTAAAAATATAGCTGGGCTTACGGCTCATAAAACCTCCTTCACACGATAAAAGGGCATTCCTGCCGGACATGCCCATTTTTCTCAAAATGTCAGATTGGATTTGCGTGCCAGGAGTTTAGCCCCATTGACGATCAGCAGAATGCCGGTAACCACACCTACCGCTAAAGTCACTACCCCAAGGGCAATATTGGCTGCGCCTGTTCCCCGCATGGTCTTGTAGATTCTCTCTTCCACGATGATCCTCCTTTATATGAAAAGCTTATTTTGCGCCATACTGCTCATAATACCGGTCTATGGCGTCCTTCATGGTATCGTCGATGTATATCTCTCCCCGGCAGGGCTTATTGTAAAGGTACTCCGTCACTTCCGCCATCGTGACAATGGCATCCGCAGGAAAACCGTACTTTTCCTGAATCTCCTGCAGGGCGCTCACCTTGCCTTCCAGGCCCACTTCCTGTCTGTTTAAGGATACCATCAGACCCTTGATCTCCACATCGGCCTGCGCCTTGAGAATAGGAAAAGTCTCCTCAATGGATTTGCCCGAAGTGGTGACATCCTCGATCAGCACCACTCTGTCTCCGTCCTTGAGTTTACTGCCCAAAAGAATACCCACATCCCCATGGTCCTTGATCTCTTTCCTGTTGGAGCAATAGCGGATCTCCTTACCATAGAGCTCGCTGTAGGCAATGCAGGCAGCCACGCTCAGGGGAATCCCCTTGTAGGCCGGTCCGAACAGCACATCAAAATCATCCCCATAGCGGTTGTGAATGGCCTGGGCGTAATACCGGCCCAGTCTCTGGAGCTGTCCGCCCGTCACGTAGGCTCCGGCGTTCATGAAAAAGGGGCTTTTCCTGCCGCTCTTCAGCGTAAAATCCCCAAACTTTAAAACTTTGCACTCCACCATAAACTCGATAAATTCCTGCTTGTACTGCTCCATCTGTCTTAAGACCTCCGGTTTTACTGCATACTTTTGTATTACCTTTTTTATATTATCATAAACCACTAAAACATTCAATGCATTTTATTACCTGGGTTTCAGCACCCCTTTGGCACAAGATTCCCAGAGGCGTCAAGGAGCCGCATCAAAAAATTGAAACGGGTTGAAGCGGTTTTTATTCATAATTAGATGTTGACATATCCTGCTGTATAGATTATTATCTGACTATCACATTAAATTTTCACGTTATATTTCCAGCATTTCTTATCATTCTTCATTTTTCTGACAACCCATCTTTCATTTACCCAGGAGATTCTTATGCAAAATGAACATTTCAAAGACACTATGGACAGCTCTTCTCCTCACAATCTGTGGGACGAGATCTTCAAAGCCATTGTAAGCTCCATGCCCTCGCAGCTTTTCCCTCTGTTCCGGGAAGTATTCGGCAGGGAATATCCCCCAGACACTCCCATCGTTCTTCTAAGTTCCGAAACCTCCTCTTTCCCTGAAAACCCCAAGGCACCTCCCTCTTCCAGCTTAATGGATGTCGCCCTCTTGGTCTCCGGCACCGATTATTACCATCTGGAATGCCAGATGCAGAATGACCATGAGATGGTCATCCGCATGTTCGTCTATGACATACGTTTTTCCCTCACTCATACCAGGACCGTCAACGATTCCGGCGACATCCTCCTCCGCTTCCCCCACTCTACCATAATCTATCCTGAAAAGAACGAAGCCATTCCGGAAACTCTCAAGTGCCGCATCCTCTTTCCTGACGGCAGCGAACACCTCTACCAGGTTCCCACAGTACGGATCCAGAACTATTCCCTGGAAGAAATCAAACGCAAACACCTGACTCTGTTCGTTCCCTATCTTCTCCTCCGCCTCCGCCCCAGATTAATGCAAAAAAACGCAAAGAAGCTAACGGAATACGAATTGACAAACTTCATGAAAGAGGTTATATTACTATTACAGGAAGAATTAACTTCCGGATATTTGTCCCGGCAGGAGTACAACCGCTATCTGTATCTGTTCCAATTGACCGCGGACCGTATTCTGGAGCATGAACCCCATCTGCATAAGGAGGCAGCTAAAATGACCGAATGTTTGATCAAATTTCCCGACCAGATCGTGGAAGAACTGAAGGCAGAAAATCAGGCTTACAAAGCTGAAAATCAAGCTTACAAGACTGAAAACCAAACTTACAAGGCTGAAAATCAGGCCTACAAAGCTGAAAACCAAAAGCTCCGCGCCCTGTTGGCTCAGCATGGCATCGACAGCAGTGAAGTTGAAAATTACTAGATTGTATTGGCAGTTTGCCTTTTTATTAAAGTCGTCTATGGTATCTACTTCATAAAAATATGCCTTACTGTACGTGGATATCCTTCCCCAGCTGCGATCAATGACAGCTCCATCCAAAACCGCTCACAGATTTTTAATCAAACAATTCTCCGCCCGCCATAAATTCCGGGATGTTTTTGTGGATGATTCCATTTCTCTTCTGTATCAGGTCGTTTCTGGTTAGTATATATTTCGGATAATTGTCCCTCACGGATTCCAGCGGCTTATATTCCCTCTCTTCCGTTTTCCTGTCTGCCATCATCGTCATGGCTACCTGCACATAACTATAATTCCTGTCTCCTCCACGCAGAATAAAATCACATTCCAATTTTCCGATTCTTCCCACGCTGATTTCATACCCTTTCGATCTGGCATAGTTATATACAATATTTTCCAGCGCCGGGCCGTTGATATTAAGGTTTCCCGCTTCAGACCCATCCCCAATTTATGCAGTTCTTTTTGCAGGCTTGTCAAGCTCGTCGTCGCTCCATAGTTATTGATCAAATAGGCTTGTATTTTTTCAGATACCGACGCATTGCGTATCTTTACCCTGCGCCTGATATCCTTTTCCATGATCTCCATGATGACGCTTTTAATATAAGTACGCTTCCATAGAACTTCTTCATCTCAATGTATTCTTCAAACGTAAGAGGCAGCATCTCGAACTCAATGTAGCGCCCGGTCAGTTTCGTGACCAATTCTCCGCTCAACAGATAGGAATTCGACCCGGTAATAAAAATAGACGTTTTATCAGGTTAAGGGGGTGTATCTTGTCCTTTTTACAAGTTTATCCCCCTTAAACAGCATTTTGGTCTCTTCTTCTGTACTGTAAAACAGACAGACACAGGATTCTCCTCCAGCGCGTTCAGTAAACGTTCCTCACATTTTCCCTCGGCAATATTGACACCGCCATTGCAGGTGGAATAAGCGATGCCCGCAACAGCAGGATCTTCAATATGTTTTCTCTCATCGATGTCGGCGAGCGCGCGGGCTCCGGCCTGTGTGATCTCTATAACAACTGGAAGAAATTCGGCTATAATACCCCTGTACTGTGTGAAACGGTGGATCCGGATCGTATTTCTCTCACCCTGGAGATAGAAATTGACAGTAATCATGATAGTAATGAGAGAAATAATGAGAGTAATCTGACAGAAAATGAAGCGAAAGTCATCGCGATCCTTCGCAGAAACAACAGTGTCAGTGCATCAGAGATTTCTAAAGAAATCGGTCTTTCTGTATCCACGGTCAACAGAGTCTACCGGACCTTGAAAAACAAAGGTTACATTACCCGCGAGGGTAAAACTCGCGGCAAGTGGATCGTTCTGCAATAGAACAGAACTTTATATGATGGAAGTGTCCTATGCCATACCGTTTTAAAGAGGCCCGAATCCAGTCTGGGAAAGGCGCAACAAAATGGAAAAGCTGTTGCAAATGACGAAAACCTCTGTGCGCAACTGGGATGATCCATTTTCTTGGTGGCAAATAACGGGCACAACAGAATGGTAATGAGAAATAAATACACCTGTATGACAAAATAAAAAACTCCCGATGTAAGACTATTGCATCTCTTACACCGGGAAGTTTCATTTCCATATCAGAAATCTTTTACTTTATCCCATACTCCTTATATAACTGTCCCCGGTATTCCTTGTCCCTGACGGACCGCTCCAGATCATCATACCGTTTATCCGCGATGAGACATCCATGCAGACGGTTGAGCAGTTCCTCGCCTTCCATACGCACGTAAGCATCCCGCGCATTCCTGTCGCGGGTCTCTTTCAGTTTTGCCTCTTTCATCAAACGATACGTCCCTCTGAGACCCATGTTCCTGATCTCTTTTATGGCTTCCAGTATACCCGGATTTTTCGTTCCTGACTCCAGCATCGTAATCTCCTCCTCCGTTTCTGCCTTAAACAGACGAATCCAGTCGTCCATACGTCCTCCGCTCAGGGGCTTGTTCAGTTCAACCACATGTATCTCCAGAAGGTCGGAAAACTCTCTGCCCTTCTTATCCCGCATCCTGTATACCCTGTGATACTCCGGCCCGTCATCCAGATTGAAATCCAGAACACTGATGCAGATACAGCGTTTCAGTCTGCCGTAATCTTCCCCGGACAGTAGATCCTCCGTAAACAGCTTCGCCAGATAAAACAGGCTTCTCCCATCCCAGCAGGCCACCACTCTGACCTGCAGCTCCACGTTCACCCTGCGGTCGCCGTTCACCTCCATCAGCACATCCAGTATCCCCTGTTTCTCGCGGTAATGCCGCTTCCACAGGAAAGTGTTCGCCAGCCGTACCGAACGGATCCCGTCAGGCGGAATGCCCAGCACATCGCTGATGAAGCCCTTCCGGATCTTCCCGTTCAAAAACAGACGCTTAAAAGCAAAATCGTACTTCAACGGAATTATGCTCCCCATATGTTTCTCCTCCTGTTCCGCAGGAGTCTTCGGGTGGGGAACACCGTATCTTTGAAAATCTCCTGCTTTTAAATTATGTGTTGGTTTTAAAAGCATAGATTTTCCAGATTACATAGAAAAAATAATATTAAGATGATAAAAGAAATTATATGCTTTGAATAAAGCATATCATATGGCAGATGAATTTACAAGTGTTTTTGTTCGGAATTTTAAATTCTCCGATGTAAGATATGCGATTGTCAGAGTACAAAATGTTACATCACACCATTGTCTGTGCTGCCGCCAGTGCCGCCGCAATTACCTGATCCATATCATAATAGCGGTACTCGCCCAGCCGCCCGCCGAAGATTATATCCGGCTCCTGCGCCGCCAGCGTTTTGTACTGCTCATACAGTTTCTGGTTTTTCTCATCATTCACCGGATAGTATGGCTCATCGCCCGGTTTCCACTCGCTGCTGTACTCGCGGCTGATCACCGTCTTCGGCAGATCACTGCCATCCGCAGCCTTACCGAACGTAAACCATTTATGTTCTACGATTCTTGTATAGGGCGTCTCTCTGTCGGTGTAATTCACTATAGCATTGCCCTGAAAATTAGGTTTGTCCAACACCTCCGTCTCAAACCGCACCAGACGGTATTCCAACGGTCCGAAACGGTAGTCGAAATAAGCGTCAATGGGACCGGTGTACACCACCTTCTCCGCCAGCGCATTAAGTTCCGTCTTATGTTCCAGATAGTCCACACCCAGACGTACTTCCACACCTTGCAGCATATGTTCCACCATATGTGTGTAGCCATTTACAGGAATACCCTGATACAGCGCGTTGAAATAATTGTTGTCGTAGGTTAGACGCACCGGCAGCCGCTTGATGATAAAGGCTGGCAAATCTTTACAAGGGCGTCCCCACTGCTTCTCGGTATAACCCTTCACCAGCTTCTCATAAACATCCGTTCCCACCAATGAGATTGCCTGTTCCTCTAAATTTATAGGATCCGTAATGCCCGCCGCTTTGCGCTGCGTATTTATTTTCACAGCCGCTTCCTCCGGTGTCACAACACCCCACATCTTATTGAAAGTGTACATATTGAAAGGCAGGGAGTACATCTCACCCTTATAATTAGCGATGGTTCCCAGCTTAAAGCCATTAAAAGAGGTGAAGCGGTTCACATAGTCCCATACTTTGCGGTCATTTGTATGGAAAATATGCGGACCATAGCGGTGAATATGAATACCCTCCATTTCCTCAGAATAGGCATTTCCGGCAATGTGATTCCGCCGGTCCACAACCAGGCAGCTCTTCCCGGCAGCCGTCATACACTCTGCAATAACAGCGCCGAACAGACCGGCACCAACAATGAGATAATCATAGTGTTTCATGTTATTATCCTCCTACAAAGCAAATTCCAAATACCTAATATATGATTGAATACCAACCAATTTATTTCTCAAAAAAAGCAATAAAGGCATATCATTGACGAGACTGCTCCTTCCTCTTTGCAACTCTATCATGAATAGCAGCAAATACTTCCCTTATATATGGATTTCCAATCAACATTAAAATCACAAAGTATGCTATAGCCGAAATAATAATCACACAAACCATATTTATAACATAGTGCAATTTCCATCTGCTAATCATAATAACAATCACCGGAATAGGAAGTGCCGCAATGAAATACTGCCAAATTGTTCTAAAAATGTCCTTTATATCAAAATATCTTCGCACATTAAACATACATACGACTGCGACCGCTGCCTCTGCCAAAACCGTTCCTACCGCCGCACCATTTTGCGCATATCGTGGAATAAGTATGCTATTAAGCGTAAAATTTGTTATAGCTCCAACGCATGTCGATATCAAAATCAATTTCTCCTTTCCCATCGGAATCAACGTCTGTTGATTGGTTATCACACTGAATGGAATTAGAATCACGATAGGTGTCATAATTTTCATAGCCTGACTTGCAATAACAAATTTGCTGCCGCTAAACAGAAAGATGATATCATCACTAAGCATAAATAACCCTATTGCTGCCGGGATAGACAACAAAAAAACATAATTATAGGCGATTTTTATAAGTTCGGTCGTCTTCTTCATTTCACTCCGACCGATATAAAAGGAGAGCCGTGGCATCAATACCACATTAATAGAGAAAATTAAGGTATTAATCATTCGTTCCACTTTTATTGCAGCAGTATATAAGCCAACAGCGCTATCTCCTTTACTAAATCCCAGCATGGTAGTATCTAGGACCGTATACAACTCAATAGAGACTGCCATGGCAAAAAGCCAGAGCAACGGTTTCAAATGTTTTCCGACTTCATAGTGAATGTTTCTATTCAAATAAATATATTCTCGTGCATTGATAAAGTTCAATATATAGGAACCGTGAGAGGCCATAACCGTAATAATAGTATATGGGATTACATCACTTTCATCTCGTACCCAAAAAAGCATGGCAATCAGTGCGCCGACCTGAAAAAATACAGAACGCAACGCGATGTAACGGTATTCTTCCAGACCTTGGTATAGCCACTCCATTCCCATACCCTGTAAGACGATTGATGCACTGCAAATCATAAGCAACGTCCCATATTCTCGCAGAGGCAACACCAGAATCATTACCACTGCCAACAAAACGTAAGCCAATAGTGTCGTACATCCATTTATGATGAGCATCTCCACGCAAAATTTACTGAGTTTTTCCCGATCATCGCGTCGCTTGGCCACCTCACGTGTACCGTAATAGTTCATTCCAAGCATAGCAATTAGTGTAAAATATGAGATAATCGATTTGGCAAAATTGATTTTTCCCACACCAACCACACCTAAAATGCGTGCAGAATAGGTAAATGTAATGATTGGGAAAAGGATGCTATTTAATGTTTTTATCAAATTAAATATATAATTTTGCAACAGGGATTTTTCTCTTGCCATATTATTTCTCTCCCAATTGTTTTTCCACATTATATGATATTTTAAGAGGCCACATTGACGGTAATTTCAATAACCACTTTAATAATTTTTGTCTCCTAGAAATATATGGATTCTTTTTTTCATTTATTGCCTCATAATAATAGGGCCACATTGTCATTTGTTTTAATTCAACTAACACTTCATGAACTGTTTTGTCGTTTTTAGGATTAAAATAATAAAGGTCTAACGTGTTCTTAATTAAACTTATTGTTCTTGCATGAATCGCTTTATATATTGAATCACTTGCCTTATTTTTCTTTGCATAATCCTGCAAATTACATACAAAGTGATAATTAATTTCAGGGCGTTTTGGATTAAAACTCTGCATAATCGACATGGGCCTTATTCGATAATGATACCCGATTGCGTAATGTCCTTCCACTTTCTCAGCCTTTTGGAAGATTTGAAAATTGAACCATATGTCTTCCCATGCTTTAGACAACAAATCAAAAAGCAGTCTTTTTTTTCTGATAAAACCTGTACGGTAAAGTTTATCCCATGGTGCAGCTAAGCTAGCGTAGCCATTTTTAAAAGCCAAGACCATTGTCTGCAACTTTTCTTTACTATTGCTATCGCAAAAGCAAAAATCATTTTTAATTGAATACACTACTTTGTTTCCACTTTGGAGTTCAAGGATATGCCCCCCTGCGCAAATAACATCTGATGTATCATCGCAGATTTGGGAAATAATACTCTCATAGTAATCCAGTTCGCACCAGTCATCCGAATCTACAAAAGTGATCCAATAACCTGTTGCTTTTGCAATCCCATCATTACGAGCGGCTGATAATCCACCATTTTCCTTATGTATAACAATAACCCTGCTATCTTTTGCGGCATATTCATCACAAATTTTCCCACAATTATCCGGTGAACCGTCATCAATCAGTATGATTTCCAAGTTGCGGTAAGTCTGATTGACAACGCTATCCAGACATTGTCGGAGATATAATTCTACATTATAAATAGGGATAATAACACTGATTTTCGGTGTAGCTATGTGTTCCATAATCGCATACCTTTCTTTCACCAATTTAAAAAATCTGTTATACTTACATGATACATGGCCTTACCAGACGCTTATCTGTGTTATGAAAAACAACTCATATTTTCCTACTAGGGATATGTTTCTGTGTTGTATCGCAAGTTCTTTCTGTACCTTCTCTGCTCAATATGCTGATAAATACCAAAAAAGCCCAAAATGAAAAACAATTATCCATAGGCACAGTTAAAGTCATGATTCCCACATATCCCCAAAATACAACACCTACGACCGGACTATAGTTAAAGGATATCTTATATTGTTTATATATCCTAACAAAAGCAATATATAATAACACAATCCCAACCATGCCCCAATAAATTCCATATGTCAATATTCCATATGTCGATATGCTTTCAGGATTCAGAAGGACTTGCCTGACATCCCAATAATTCCACAAACTACTGAAGCTGTTTGTAGCAAACCAATCAACAACATTTTCAAGTATGTTTTGCATAGTCAACACGGAAACGGAATTTCCCATACCAAAGGGATATATTAGCATGTGCACAATTCCCGCTATAAGTGATGTTACTCTGATTGCCAAAGAGCCCAGATATTTTGTGAAAATCTCTGTATAAACGTAGAGCACACCCACAATCACCGCTACGGGCAAGCTCAATAAGACACCCCCGAAAAGAACGTATCCTCTGCCTGTTCTTTTCCGCTTGATTAAATACTTTCCTAGGGAAAACACCAGCACTATTGCAAAAAAAACAATAAAAGTTCTGGCTGTCGATGTGATGGCAAAACATACAAGCAGGAGTGATGAAACGATAACCATGATCTTGTTATTTTCATGCTTATAGTGCCAAAGAGTAATCACGCCATATGTTATAATCATAGGAACTGTCAACGAAGCCTCGGTTGTTGTCAAGCGGACTCTGCTGTAATATCTTGATGTATCAAATGAACCACTATTATTATAATGAAAAATCGGCCATGCCGTCGGCACTGTTGCCAACTCAACTATTAAAACAAAAAAAAGGAAAAAGAAGGCAATAATAAACGGTATACAAATTTTTCTTTTAGGTATCTTTTCCATTAGTGTATATAACAAGATATAGTAAACTGGAATATACAAAAATGCAATTAACGAATTTATTGATTTAACGACAATGTAATCATTACCAATACGCCCTGAATCCGATAATATCATGTAAATTGTATCGCTAAAAAAATTGATAGCAGCCAGCAATGCCAACAGTTTTAACAATGTCCTAGCCGTCTTGTCAATCTTAAATTTTATACCAAGCACCAACGCGACAATGACTAACACCGGCAAAAAAACAGAAAGTATTGGTCTTCCAAAATAACCAAACCACCTTGAAAAATAGCTATCATTAAAAATTGATAAAAAAACCAGCAAAAAATATAGCAAATACTCTACGCTTATCTTCTTCATACTCATCTCCGTTTTATATCTAACTACATATTCGTTTTATGATTTCATTACAACACTTAACTATCTCAAACTCTTCTCCTGTATCGAATACTTTAAACCCAAATCCATATGAAACACCCAAAAATCTTACGCCCGCTTTTTGGGCAGCTTCCCAATCACCCTCGGTATCTCCCACCATGATACACTGCTTGCTATCCGTCACACCGGTTTTATCCATGCAGATATGAATCAGATCCGGCTTTGTCAGTCTCCCTGCAAAATCCGTACCGACAATACAATCCAGCAGTGTCGTAAAATGGAAATGATCCAAAAGCTCTCGAGCATAATCCTCTCGCTTATTGGTCGCCACACCTGTTTTTATTCCATGCTCTCGGCACAAGCACAGAACATCATAGATACCCTCATAAGGCATAGCTTCCAAAAGGAACTTATCTTTGTATACATTCCGCCATACCGCTGCCAACTCTCTAGACTGATCCCCAGTCAGACCGTAGTGACCCTGAAAAGAATTCTGAATGGGCGGGCCAATAAAACTTCTCTGCTCATCCTCCGTAAGCGCAGCAAGATGAAATTTTTCAATCACATAGTCAATGGCATGTATAATCCCTCTGGATGTATCCATCAATGTGCCATCCAAGTCAAAAAAGACTGCCTGATAGTTCATAGCTTGTCTCCATTCTCATAAAGCGAAGGCGTCAAAAACGACAGATTAATTTTCGCTTTGTACTCTGGCATACGCTTAGCAATGGCCGCATTGACTTCTGCAAGCCGATCATAATTTGTTGACAATTCCATACCGTCGTCATAGTAGCTTTCATTGACACGAGAACCAAATCCGTCAAATCCTGCCAACACAACAGACTTTGGCTCGCAGTTTTTCAGTGCATTTAAGAACATGGTCAATGCATTATCCTCTATAATCCGCTCGCTATCCAAAAGACTTGCATAGTCCAGCACATAATCAAACGGTTTTCCCACAGAGGTTATGTTGGACGTTGCAATAATGAGTTCTCCATCCTCAACACGTTTAAAATCCGTCAAAAGCGTATTATATCGTTTGGCATTACTGATAAATACTGCATCTGTCTTTATTTTTTCGGGCACAAAATTTAGTGATATGATTTTCGGACGTATATCCTGTATATACGCCTCTATTTTTTCCCGATGGGTTAGTAATGTTTTTCCCGGTCCGACGAGCAACAGACTCTTTCCCGCCACAAACTCTTGGATAGACCGCCCTTTGTTTATCGTTTTCTTTTGATATTCTATATAAAGCTGCTCAACACATTCCTGACAGTAGTTCAACTTCAATCCTGTAGGAATACTCTTCACAATCTCATTTACAGCCTTCACTGACAATGTTTTTTTATTCAGCAAATAATCAATGTAATTCGGGTGACAATCATTTGAAGCTGCCAGAAAATACAATAAATTATATCCCCAGTATTTTTGATGATAAATACGAAGAATATTGGTATCTATCGCTTCAAGAATCTGCCCTATGTCATACTGCTTTCCATAATTCTCGTTAAGATACATCGCCAGCAATTCTAATGGAGCATTACCAGCGCTCTTACCCATTCCGTACAGTGTGCCGTCCACAAGAATATTGTGCTGAGACTTGCGTTTAACCACCTCACAAGTATTCGCATAAGCTAACTGAAAATTGTTATGCGAGTGGTAACCGATGCGAATCTCCGGTCCAAGGTTTCTGTCGAGAAGATGAAAGTAATGCAGAAGTTCCTCCTTGTGAAGAAGTCCATATGTATCAACCATTGAGACCGCATATGGTGGCTGCTCATTGACAAGATCAATAAAATCCAACATATCTCTGTCTGAGTATGTTGTAATGGATACCATTTGTAAAAATACTTTATATCCCAGCTTCAGCAGTTCCCGCCCAAACGAAACGGCTTCTCTCATTTTCGGTTGCTTGAATATAAGACGAATGCCATCTAAAACACATTCACTGCACGGTAAAATATGTTCCAAAGAGCATGTCCCATAATCGATCATACCTACCAGCATAGAATTTCTCCGTTGTACACCGGACAATAACCGATTAAAGCTATATGTATCGGGCTGAATAGTACGATCCGGATCAAATTGCCGACGGTCATCAATAAAACCAACTTCTATTACATCCACATTGGCTTCAATCAGCCGTTCCAGAATGCAAACCGCTGTGCTCCGTCCAAACTTCCAATCATTCACATATCCGCCGTCTCGCAATGTACAGTCCAAAAGTTGTATATTCACTGTACTCTTCACTCTCCATTACATATGTATTTCATTCTTAAATCTGTAAATACTTTGCGGTAAACCTCTGACTATTTTGTCTTGCAAACAAAGCGGCTTCCGCAATATTCCAATCTTCCTCCGTGTCTAAATCTGCCGCTTCATCTTTTGGAATCTCAAAACACCCAAGTTTCCCACCAAATACGGGACATTGTCCACTCTCCTGCAAATGAATAAAAGTATCACGCTTCCATGCTGTTAAAGCCCATACAATATATTCAATCGGTTCTATCATTTGAGAAGGAATCTTATCTTTTCCTGTGAAATTGATTTTTCTACCCATATAAAACGCTTCTGCCTTAATCGAAATAACAGACATCACTGTATCAAAATCATTCTCACATATAAAATCCAAAAAATGATTAACAGTTTCTTCCCTTAATACCGGTGATGTTGAATTAATCATTATTACATAATCACAGGGGTGTTTTTTCAAAAACTCATATGTAAAATCTCGATTGGTGGCACTGTCTGTTGCAAGTTCTGACGGTCGTTTATGAAAACGCACTCCCATTTTTTCACAAGCATGCCCCAACTCGTCACTTTCTGTATTTATCCATACGCTATCAAATCTTTTATTACCCAATGCCAAATCAATCGGATACTGAATAAGCGGTTTATCCAGCATATATCTGATATTTTTTTTGGAAATTCTCTTTGATCCCAATCTTGCAGGAATCATAGCAACAAGCTTATACTGATTCATTGGTTCCGCTCCTCTTTGTACAATTATGAAAAAGTTCATCAAAGCACACTCGTTCAAATACTTCTAACTTTCCACCACGAGTGGCATTATAAATCTTAATTCCATGTGCATCTGAATACTCTTTAGCTTTTTTGTATGCTAAAAGCATCTTTTCATGAATATCTGGTGGTCTGGATATGTTCGACGCCTCATAATTGATGAAATGCTTTTTATCTCCATTATAATTGCAATCACAACCCAAAAGATATATCTCTTTAAACCCCATATATACAGCTAATTGCATAATAAGATACGTAACCGTATAACCATGATACAGTACCGCATATGCGTTTTCAGAAAAACAGTATTTAGGTTTCCAATGAAAACCGACCGTGAAATGATTTAACATGTCATAAGGAAACAGAATAGTTTCACTCATTAGTTCCACTCGTTCAGCCAACCAATCTGAAATAAAGAACGGTTTTGGTTGACATTGGTTCAAGTCATTTTCCAATTTCATATAGACATCAATGTCCTCAATAACATAATACGTTGGTCTCCAATCCGTCTGCGGATATAGTTTTATAATAGAATTCATAGAAAAAGTATATTCATCTTTCAATTTTTCCACATCATTCAACGTTAAACTTGGACCTGTACAAATAATGAAACACCTCTCTCCTTCATGGATGTTTTCATATTTTTTCAATTCTGCAAATTGAGGATCAAGATAACCCTTTTTTCTTTTTTGCATCCAGAAATGATTCTTTATCCTCCGCATCACCCACCTACTATGATAAAACGTTGCAGCTAAATCCAACAAGCCATACTTTTTAAGCAGACCTTTAACATATTCTCGCATTTCATAATATCCTTGCAAAACTCTCACTCCTGCCTTTCATACTGTACTTGTTTCTCGTTTATCCACCATATTCCAGACTGCCACCATTACCCGCAACGGCCACACCCAAGGTAGCCGCAATGCAATTTGAAAAGCTCTTAGTTTTATATTATTGTAGGGATTATCTGTGGAATGTATCGCCGCCCTATAATATGGCATCTGCTTCATCTCTCGAATGCCATTAGCGATTTCCTTACTACTCGCCGTATTTTTCGGATGAAAATAACAGCGTTGCAAGTTGTGCACAATATCCCGCAAGCAACGAGATTCCACTGCTTTTTGCAATTTCTCAGAAGTTTCCAGAACATTCACTCGATCATAAAACAATTTTTCTATATACTCCTGCGAATTAGCCCTATTTGGATCAAATTTAAAAGTTCCGGATGTGCCTGTTACTCTATAATGATAACCACAATCATGTGTGCACACAACAACTGCCGCTTTCGCATACACGTCCCAGTTAAAAAGCAAATCTCCCATCATGCCGGTACGAATGTTCGTATCGAAACAAAATTTCCCTGCTTTAATAAAAGAATTACGATAGAGTTTTCCCCATAAGTAACTTGCTGCACCTTTTGTTTTTGGATTAAGAGGACGATTTAGTGCACAAATTATAAGGTTTTCTCTTTCTTCCTGCGTTTCCGCAATCAACGCTTCCAAAAAAATCCATCGAATAAACTGACCTCTCTCTTCCTCCCAATAATACCCACCAGACATAACCACATCCGCCACGTCAATTTGTGGTGCCTTTGAAAGCCTTTTGAAAAAATCCAAATCTAACCAATCATCTGAATCTACAAAAGCTATCCACTCCCCCGTAGCCATCTTCATTCCATCGTTCCATGCCGCATGAACACCAGCATTTTCCTTATGAATCACCTTGATTCGTGAATCTTTTTGCGCATAATCATCGCAAATCGCTCCGCAATGATCCGGCGATCCGTCATCAATCAGAAGAATTTCCAAATTTGAGTAGGTCTGTTTAATAACACTGTCTACACACTGCCGAAGATATGGCTCAACATTATAAATAGGAATAATCACAGAAATTTTGTTATCCATGGTTCTGCTCCTCCATATTTCCTTTCTAAATAAAAAACTCCCGATGTAAGACTATTGCATCTCTTACATTGGGAGTCTTTGCTTCCATATCAGAAATCTTTTACTTTATCCCATACTCCTTATATAACTGTCCCCGGTATTCCTTGTCCCTGACGGACCGCTCCAGATCATCATACCGTTTATCCGCGATGAGACATCCATGCAGACGGTTGAGCAGTTCCTCGCCTTCCATACGCACGTAAGCATCCCGCGCATTCCTGTCGCGGGTCTCTTTCAGTTTTGCCTCTTTCATCAAACGATACGTCCCTCTGAGACCCATGTTCCTGATCTCTTTTATGGCTTCCAGTATACCCGGATTTTTCGTTCCTGACTCCAGCATCGTAATCTCCTCCTCCGTTTCTGCCTTAAACAGACGAATCCAGTCGTCCATACGTCCTCCGCTCAGGGGCTTGTTCAGTTCAACCACATGTATCTCCAGAAGGTCGGAAAACTCTCTGCCCTTCTTATCCCGCATCCTGTATACCCTGTGATACTCCGGCCCGTCATCCAGATTGAAATCCAGAACACTGATGCAGATACAGCGTTTCAGTCTGCCGTAATCTTCCCCGGACAGTAGATCCTCCGTAAACAGCTTCGCCAGATAAAACAGGCTTCTCCCATCCCAGCAGGCCACCACTCTGACCTGCAGCTCCACGTTCACCCTGCGGTCGCCGTTCACCTCCATCAGCACATCCAGTATCCCCTGTTTCTCGCGGTAATGCCGCTTCCACAGGAAAGTGTTCGCCAGCCGTACCGAACGGATCCCGTCAGGCGGAATGCCCAGCACATCGCTGATGAAGCCCTTCCGGATCTTCCCGTTCAAAAACAGACGCTTAAAAGCAAAATCGTACTTCAACGGAATTATGCTCCCCATATGTTTCTCCTCCTGTTCCGCAGGAGTCTTCGGGTGGGGAACACCGTATCTTTGAAAATCTCCTGCTTTTAAATTATGTGTTGGTTTTAAAAGCATAGATTTTCCGGATTACATAGAAAAAATAATGTTAAGATGATAAAAGAAATTATATGCTTTGAACGAATCATAGCATATGGCAGATGAATTTGCAAGTGTTTTTGTTCGGAATTTTAAATTCTCCGATGTAAGATATGCAATTGTCAAGGTACTGAAGTTTTTTCTACATTCTGCAAGACAAAAAGTATCTTTTAACTTAGCAATAAGAGTTTCATGCTTTCGCCCGTTTAAACAAAAAATCTCTAAACCTGCCAAACGATTTCAACGCACGCTTTAAATCATTCGGATCTTTTATCCCCATCCAAATCCTGTGCCCAATATACCAGGGCCGCATATAAAACTTCCTGCGACAGTAATTACAGTAGTTTACCAATTCTTCCGCCGTGACGTCTCCAAAATGGAACGTGGTATTATGGTTGCCGTCTTCCTGAAGATAGTCCGTATATTTTCCACTAAGGTACCCCTGTGCTACAGCCCAGTCATAGGCTTCTGTGCCTGGGAACGGCATTAAAGGATAAAACTGTGCCGTGTCCAGCTTAAGCGTCAGCGCAACATCTAACGTCTCCTTCATGGTTTCACGCGTCTCACCTTTATTGCCGAAGATAAAACAGCCGTGTACTTGCATTCCAGCCTTACGCACGTTATCCACAAATGGTTTGAACTGTTCGACTTTCGTCCCTTTTCTAATGTTATTCAGAATTGCCTGATTGCCACTCTCAAAACCCGGAAGCAATAGGCGGCACCCCGCTTTCTTCATCCATACCATGGTCTCATAATCCAGAGTAACGCGAGAGTTGGCCATCCAGCGCAGTCTCTTATTCAATTTTTTTTCAATCAGTAATTTACAGATATCTTGAACGCGCTGCTTGTCTGCCGTAAACGTATCGTCCTCAATAACAACCTCTTTCACTTCCGGAAAATTTTCAGCAATATATTCAAATTCCGCCACTACATTTTCCGGACTGCGGAAGCGGTATGTGTGTCCATGCATCGTCTGCGGATACAGACAGAAATAACAGTGAAAAGGGCAGCCCCTTCCTGTAAAAATCTGAATTTCGGGGTATGTGGCAATCGAAATAAAGTAATCTTTTACATCCAGATGTTCTTTAATGAACTTGGCTGCCATAGGCACATCATCCATATCTGTGATATAGGGCATATCCTCATTTTTCTTGATTATCCCGTCTGCATCCCGATAAGTAATACCTTTTACTTCCCGCCAGTCCTTACCATCCCGAAGCGCATTTGCAATGCTGCTGACAGTCAAATCGTATTCTTTCCGCGCCACAGCATCAATATTCTTGTGCAGTCCAAGAGTCTCTTCCGGCAAGGTGGATACATGAGTTCCTACCATTATTACCACGGCTTCCGGATATCTCTTTTTTAATTCCGATGCGAAGGCCGCATCTTCATAGATAGATGGTGTTGTGGCATCCACAATAAAAAGTTTTGTATCTTCACCTTGCTTTTCAACGATCGCAAGGCACTCCTCCCGGCTGACCTGCTTTGCCGGAGCATCAATAAATTTTACATCATAGCCATCTCTTTCCACCCGGGCCGCTGCGTAGATCAGCCAAAGTGGATAATAAAAGCATCCGCTCTTGGTAATAGCAGGGCTCCGCTGTTCCCTGGAAAATTTTCCATATTCCGATTTGAACGGAGGATTTATGAAGAATACTTTCATGTTTTTCTCTCCTATCTCTTACTTTTTAATTTATGGAACAAAACAGGATTTTGTTTCCGTATTTTGTAAACGCTTTTATATATCCAATAAGTCAGCCAAATACATCTCCATCTAATGGGTGCCGCCAGAATTTTCATTTTAAAACTTTTATATTCTGCATATTTTGTTGCTTCCATTACATCCGCACGAGTCAAAATGTATGCAATCGTATGCTTCTTCTCTTTTTCTGTCAACGTATCATCTGCATGAAAAATATTCTCAATACAACCAGCAACACGCTCCATGAATTCGCGGCTCACATATTCCCGCGATTTTTCATTCCATACATCCATGGTATAAAAATGATCCTGTAATTCTTTGTATTCCTTCCTGCGGATTTCAAAATTCTCTTTCCGATATCTTTCTGATGTAGAACCTGCCCGTTCCCGCACATAATAATACAGACATTCATCCGTGATGGCAATACAATTGCACTGCTCGATACATGCCCTGTTAAAAACCCGGTCCTCTGTATACACATGACCATCGCGATAACGAATCCCGTTTTCTCTAATAAAATCCATACGATAAATTTTGTTCCACACGTTATAAAGAACATCTTTGTCCCACAGATCAATTAGTTTTTCTCGTATAGCGTCACGCCCATTTAACACACATGACGGATAATTTTTGGGTTCCAGATATGTATTCTTTGCAGCATCGTTGTCTCCTTGTTCGACTTTAAAATAATATCCGCATATCCCCATGTCAGCATTTGTATCATCCATCAGTCTGACCAGCTTCTCATACATATACGGATCAATATCATCATCCACATCCATAAAAGTGACGTACTGACTATTTACAGTATCAAGCCCCGCATTGCGTGTATGTGCCGTTCCGCCGTTTTGCTTATGAATAACCTTGCATTTTTCATGAACAGAGGCAAGAGTATCCAGTTGCTCTTTACTATTATCCGTAGAACCGTCATTGACAAAAACAGCCTGCCAATCTTTAAATGTTTGTCTATCCAGATTGTCTAAACATCTCTGAACATACTGCGCCCCATTATAAACAGGTATCACAATTGATAATCTGGTGTTTATGTTATCCAAAGCCATGTTGTCATCACCTATTCACGAATTATTTTGCTCCATATATCTTCCATCCCGATACAACTTCTTTGGTAATCGCATTTCAAATATCTGATACACTACCCATGAACACGGAATTACAAAAGCAATGGCCATTATAACAAACACCGTATTCATTAGGCTCAGCTTCGTATTGTCAATCAACACCCGACAAATAAAACCAATAATCAAAAAATGTGCCATATAAATGGAATAACTCATATCACCCAACAATTTCATAAACCTGTTCACTGGCATATCATAAAGTGGCAGACACAAGAAAAGCAGTATGCCGCCCCATAACATATTCCATAAGTAACTAAAACAATCCTCCAATAAGTAATACCCCGAAAACAAAAGTAGGATAGATGCGCTGATCCCTGTAATACAAATTTTTTTGTTAATCTTTGGTCTGCCTGTTCTCTGCTCAAGACAATAAATTCCAATTCCTATGACAAAATCAAGTAGTCTTGGCTGTGTCCAAAAATTCAGCATTACGTTTTCAGGGCGAAATACAATCCCTAACGCAATCAGCAGACAAGTCATTCCTATTGCAATGCTCCCACGCTGTTTGTGGTTAATCTTTAATGCAATAAAAAACAGCAGGTAAAAAAACATTTCCAAATTCAATGTCCAACCAATGCTATATACAGGAAAAATTTTGTCATTGCCTGCATAGCACGGAAGAAACAGAAAACTTTTTAACATTGTTTCCGTATTAACTATCGTAGAACGAAAGACGGAAGGAACCAGAATATAACCAATCGCCACTACAACCGTCACGGCGTAGTACAATGGGCATATCCTACGCAGTTTGCTTTTCCAGTACTGCCCCCCCGCGGCTACTTTTGTACTCATCATCAGGAAATAGCCGCTCAGGATAAAGAAAAAATCCACACCCCAGTTTGCGCTTCTCCACGGTCCATATTCTGTATGAAAATAAACAATTCCCAGAGCCGCAATGCCACGCATTGCCTGAATGATTTCAATTTTCTTCCCTTTACCCATCATTCACTACCAACCCATCTTCTCATGCCACTTCCACGCATGCTCCACAATGGTTTCGATATCCGCATACATCGGCTTCCACCCTAACACCGCCTTCACTTTGTCGCTTGACCCAACCAGCGTTGCCGGATCACCCGGACGCCGGTCAGATAACGTCACTTTGAAATCTTTTCCGGTTACCTTTTTAACCGCTTCAATAACCTCCAGCACGCTGGTGCCGCGCTCGTTACCGAGATTAAAGCGTTCGCTCGCACCGCCGTTCTGCAGATACTTGAGTGCCAGGATATGAGCCTTCGCCAGATCCTCCACATGAATATAATCTCTGATACAGCTTCCATCCCGCGTCGGATAGTCCGTTCCAAACACCCTGATATCCGATCGCTTGCCTGACACCGCATCCAGCACCAGCGGGATTAGATGCGTCTCCGGATCGTGATCTTCTCCGATCTCACATTCCGGGTCGGCTCCGGCAGCATTGAAATAGCGTAGCGCTACGGAACGCAGTCCGTAAGCCGTTTCGTAATCAGACAGGATACGCTCCACCATCAGCTTGCTGGCTCCGTACGGATTGATCGGATTCTGGGGCATGTCCTCCGTAATGGGTACACGCTCCGGCTCTCCGTATGTAGCGCAGGTAGAGGAAAAAATGATCTTGTCGCATCCGTGTCCGCGCATGGCCCGCAGAAGATTCAGTGTACAGGCCACATTATTAAAATAATACTTCTCGGGATCCGTGACCGATTCGCCCACATAAGCATAGGCTGCGAAATGCATCACCGCCTCAATAGGATAAGTATCAAATACCGCCTCAATTTCCTTCGGGTTCTTTAGATCGCCCCGGATAAATTTTCCCCATTTCACCGCTTCCCGATGTCCGTACACCAGATTGTCAAACACCACCGTATCGTATCCCATACGGTTTAGCATTTTATTTACATGAGAGCCGATGTATCCCGCACCCCCGCAGACTAGTATGGCCATCGCGCATCTGCCGCCTTTCATTTATATTCATGTGTTATACCGCCCCTTTACAGCTCAAGACAACCTTGACGGTATCAAGCAATATCCGAATATCCATCCGGATTCCACGGTGATCCACATAGTACTCCGCCATTTCGATCCGCTCGCTGAAATCTGTATCACTTCGCCCATGTACCTGCCAGTAACCCGTAATTCCCGGCCTGACAGACATCACCTTTGCAAGATGTTCTCCATATGCTTCTCTTTCCTCAAGGAGCGGCGGTCTCGGACCAATTAACGACATTTGACCAATCAGTACGTTCCAGAATTGAGGAAATTCATCTATACTCGTCTTCCGGATAAACCGTCCAATTTTAGTGACCCTGGGATCGTTTTTTATCTTAAAATTCTCCGAGAATTCACGTTGTTCTTCCTCTGACAGTGTTTCTAGGAGCGATTCAGCATTAGGTACCATGCTGGTCAGCTTATGACATTTGAATTCCGTTCCTCTCCATCCTATGCGCGACTGGTGAAATATCACTTTGGAGCGCGGTTCCTCGATCTTGATCGCCACCGCTGTCAACAGCATGACCGGTGACAATACAACCAGTGCCGCAGCGGATACAAAAATGTCAAACAACCTTTTGGACACACGATACAGCAGGTGCGCATTGGGATGGATCTCCTGGGCGGAAAAATAGATATTCGCCGCGTTTACCTGCTGAACAGTTTCGCCAAAAGGATATGTATCATTGTATATTCCATGATTATTTCTCGATATAGATTCCATGAATATATCCTCTCCCATCACGCATTTTTTTGCTGTATACTCCGGTAATAATCGATCACTTTATCCAAGCCTTCGCTTAACGCGATTTCCGGCTTCCAGTGCAGCAGTTCTTCCGCTTTTGCTATATCCGGTTTTCGCTGTTTGGGATCATCTTTCGGCAGGGGCCGGTAGATTAGTTTCGAGCCGTTCGGCACCTTTTTCAGCACCTGCTGTGCCAGCTCCAGCATCGTAAACTCTCCCGGATTGCCCAGGTTGACCGGTCCCAGGACATCCTCCGGCGTATGCATCATCCGTATGATTCCTTCGACCAGGTCATCTACATAGCAAAAACTCCTGGTCTGCCTGCCGTCCCCGTAAACCGTGATATCCTCGCCCCGAAGAGCCTGGTTGACAAAGTTACTGATCACGCGGCCGTCCTGTGGGTTCATTCCGGGCCCGTAGGTATTGAAGATACGGATTACCTTGACTTTTGTCCCATACATTCTGTGATAGTCAAAGCATAACGCTTCCGCCGCGCGTTTTCCTTCGTCATAGCAGCTGCGAATGCCGTCCGGATTTACATTGCCCCAGTACTCCTCCGGCTGCGGATGCACCTGCGCGTCACCGTACACCTCCGAAGTGGAAAACTGCAGGAATGTGGCATTGTTTTTTCTTGCCAGTTCCAGCATGTTCAAAATCCCAATCACGTTGGTTTTCAACGTATGTACAGGATCCGCCTGATAAGCCGGCGGGCTCGCCGGACAGGCCGCGTTGTAGATCTGGTCAGCCGCCAGATCGATCGGCTCCACAATATCATGTTGTATAAATTCAAAATTGGGCAGTTCCATCAGTTCGGATATGTTCTGCACACTACCCGTCTGCAGATTATCCAGACAGATGATATGATCCTCCCGCCTCTTTGTCAGCCTTGCGCATAAATTGGAACCTATAAATCCCGCTCCACCCGTCACCAAAATTCGCATGGCTCTTCCTCCTTATACCGACGTTAATCGCATTGATACAAATCGCGGGTATACACCTTGCCTTTCACGGTATTTAAAATGTTTTCATAACGATTGGCAATGATAATGTCACTTTGCTCGGCAAAACGCTCAAATACATTTTCTACTTCATATTTCTGAAAAGTCGATGCGTCCTTCAACGTCGGTTCATAGATGATCACGCGGACGCCCTTGTCTTTCAACTGTGCCATGATGTCCTGTACCGCGCTCGAACGGAAGTTATCCGAATTGGCTTTCATTGTCAGACGGTAAATGCCAATAATAGGTGCTTCAATCTTCTCAACCTTTTTCAGCACTTGTTGGACAATATGTTCTTTACGCACATCATTTGTCTCAACGATGGCAGTGATCAATTTCTGCGGGAGCGCCCCATAGTTTGCCCGTAGCTGCTTGGTATCTTTCGGAAAACAATAACCGCCATAGCCAAAGGAAGGGTTATTGTACTTCATACCAATCCGCGGTTCCAGACATACCCCTTCAATAATCTCCCGGGCATTCATGCCCATCGCTTCCGCATAGGTATCCAGTTCGTTGAAGAAACCTACCCGCATCGCCAGATAGGAATTGGCGAACAACTTAACTGTTTCTGCTTCCATAAACCCCATGTAGAGAACATCTATGTTCTCCTTAACAGCTCCTTCAACCAGCATTCCGGCAAAAATTTCTGCAGCATAACTGGTGCCCTCGTCACAGCCAACAATGATACGGCTCGGATACAAGTTGTCGTAAAGCGCCCTTGATTCCCGCAGGAACTCCGGGCTGAATATAATCCGATCCGTGTTGTATTTCCTTCTAACCGATTGCGTATATCCAACCGGAATGGTACTTTTAATTACCATCACAGCCTTATCGCTGCTTCTTAATACTAGCTCGATCACAGCCTCGACCGCCGAACAATCAAAAAAATTCTTCTGCGCGTCATAATTGGTCGGGGCAGCGATAATAACAAAGTCCGCGTTCGCATAAGCGCTTTCCCCGTCAAGTGTAGCGGTTAGATCAAGGTCTCTTTCAGTGAGATATTCTTCAATCTCCCTATCCTGTATCGGACTGATTCTGTTATGAATCTTTTCAATCCTCTCAGGAAGAATATCTACCGCCGTCACTTGGTTATTCTGCGCCAGCAGCACAGCAAGTGACAAGCCCACATAACCTGTCCCTGCGACTGCGACTTTGTACTTTTTTCCTGTTTGTTCATTAACCATTTCTGTCAACCACTCTCTTGTATAATTTTTTCTTTATTTCCACCTATGTAATAGTGCCGCCTGCTTTCCCCTCATGACTTCAGCTTCAATACCTCCACGATCATGTGATAAATAGCCAGTTGATCCGCTTCGTCAAGACCTTTTAACAGCTGATCGACCTGATCCGTGACACGGGATCTGCCAGCTGCGGTATCATCCGCCATGATGCCGTAAAGAAGCTCATCCATTGTGATATGAAGCCCGCGGCAGATACTCTGGATGGATACCAGCGATGCGTTCTTCTCTCCGCGCTCCAGCTGCCCTATGTGCGCGCGATGCATACCGCATTTCTCAGCCAACTCCTCCTGGCTGAGATGCTGCATTTTCCGAAATTCTCGGATCCTGTTTCCGACTAACTGTGATAATTCTGCCATAGATCTTCTCCTGCCGCGCCGGCTCTCTTCCAAGTTCCGGCTTTGATCGGGTGATTTCTCCAACAAAACCGCCAGGGAGAGCTTTGGAATACCCCCCCGGAAGATTCTTTCTTCCGTACCGCATGCCCGCAAGGGCATGCGGCCGGATGTGTTATCCTGTCACATGCCTTATCTTAATCGATCGTTCAAAACTAGCTGCCTTACGGCGTAAATCTACTGCTCTTTCTTTTTACCGGTCAGTACAGCGCCTGCTGCGAACAGACCTGCGAGGCCGCTCACTGCCAGAGACGGATCCATGGTCTTAGGTGATGCCTGGGAATCGATCACGACAGCAAAAGGAGAACAGGAAGTAATGGTAAACGTTACAGAGCCGTCAGCTACCTTGCTGGGAGAGATCTTCTCCCACGCGCCATTCACATAGTGCAGAATGGTTATGGTCTGTCCTGCCCAAACATTGGGATTGCTGAGCGTCAGCTCATAGGGGAACACAGTCCCTGCAGGCAGAGAAACATCCACAACAGTCGCTACAAACGAGCCCGTTCCATATACAGCGTTAGCTTCCGTCACTGCGGATACCGCAACATCGTTGCTTACCGCGGTAACAGTCGCGTTGCCGCTGGCAGTGGTCGCGACGGCAAATCCCGCGATGGTCGCCGCAGTCAGCGTCTGCGTGTTGTTGGAAATAACAGGCGCATCGCTTACCGTCTGGGTATCATTGGATACGGCAGACGTATTGCTGTTACTTGCCGCCTGAGTTGCGTTAGGGCTTCCTGCCGCGCACACGGTAAGGCTCATGCCAAATGTCATGACTGCCGCGCAGACCAATGCCAATAATCTTTTCTTCATGTCGATCTCCTCCTTTCATAAAAAGTTGCATGTGACATATATTAAACGGCAGAGCCGTCTAATATCATAGCTTAGTTCCCTGACTCTTCCAGCTCCACCTCACGGTAGAATACTCGGATCATCAGATCCTTCAATGCCTCGTAGTCCGGATAGAACTCCTCAAATTTATCTCCCATGATGGTCGTCCCCTCCATGGTATAGATCTCCCCAACATCAAAATGGTAATCCAATACCTGCGTAGCCAGATAGACCGCTTCATCCACGGAGATATCCGTGACCATATATTTTGCCAGCTGCTGGTACATCTGCACCGGCAGTGTGATGTCTTTCTTCGTGGCGGCCTTGGCCTTATTTACGAGAACACCCAGAAACTGCTTCTGTCTCTCCAGACGTCCTCTGGCGCTCTCAAAAACAGTGGTGTCCCGGTAATGCACATAATCATAAGCATCCTCGCCGGTCAGGCTGACAAAAGCGCCCTGCGTCCAGTCGGAATGTACCTGTGTCAGGTCTTCCATAACGGTCAGGTCCACGCCTCCCACCAGCTCTGTCATCTCTGAGATCGCGCCCATGTTGATGGCCGCGTAGCCGTTGATGGGCAGGCCGTAGAACAGATCGGACACAGCTTTTACTTCCGCTTCACAGCTCTGCTCCAGTCCGTCCCCGAAACCATGCTGCAGGGTGATCTGCCCTTTAATCACGGGGGTGACATTGTTTTCCTCAAGTCCGTACATATAGATGTCCACCATGGTGTCCCGGTTGACAGCGATGATCTTGATGTCCTTTAAATCCGGATTGACCACCACCAGGAACAGGGCGTCGGACTGTCCGCCGTCCGTGGCGTCCTTTGCCTCCCGCACCGGAGTTCTTTTATCGATCCCCATGATCAGGAACGTCAGGATATGGTCGTTGTATTCGTAGATCTTATCCTCATAGCGGATCCATCCTTCCTCCCATTCGTAGGAAGTATCGGGAGACCCCTCTGTCTCTGTCTCCTCCGATGCCGCCGGCAGGACCGGGGCGGCACCCAAGTTCTGCTTCCTGAGGTTGTTCCTGCCCGAAATTATCAGTACTCCCACCGAGACCAGAGCGATCAGCACCAGCGCTCCCGCGCCCGCGAACATCCACGCCAGGATATTGGCAATGACGCGTTTTTTCCTGCGGTGCCGCCTCTCTTCATCCGCGGCCTTCTGTAATCTTTTACCGATCTGTTCCAGTTTCCGCTGTTCCTGTGATCGTTCCGCCATTTTCTGTTTCCTCCGTCCCGGCTGCCTTTCCTACCGCTGCCAGCTTTCCCTGCACAAGATAGCGGTTCTGGGCGTATCCGCCCAGACAGGTGGATAACGTGATGATATGGTCATCCGCATCGACCTGGATATCCCGGTCGATGTTCACTCCGATCCCGTCCTGAGCTAACACGCTGTCCAGATACTGCTGGAAGCTGTCATGGTCGCTCATGTTATAATTGAGCAGAAGATGGGTATTTGAGGATTTATAAGCCGCGAACACCTGGTAGACCAGAGTGTATTCCGGCGTATAAACATAGAAGTATTTATGTTCATCAAAGAACTGGGAATCTTCATAATTGTGCAGCGTGGCAAACATGGACTTGTTCTTCATGTTGTGCCCGTAGATCACCGTATGGTTATCCGTCCAGTCCCTGCTGTTATAATACTGGGTAAAGATACTCCCCGCGGCACTGTCCGCGCCCTCCAGGTCATGGGTCAGATAATAATCGGCATCGCCCTCTCTCTGAAGCACCGGATAGTCCACGTTGGTATCCGGCACGTACAGCCACGCGTATATATCAGGATTTGTTTCCTGCAGGCCTGTGAAATCGATCTCCCGCTCGGGGACCTCAAACTCCGACAGATCCGGATACTCCCGGCCGGCAAACAGATTTGGTTCCGGCTCCGGCGTAGTTTCCGGCGGGGCTGTCTGCTCCACAACGTCTAAAGCTTCCTGGGTCGTGACGTATTCCTGCTTCACCTCTTCCGTCTGTTTTTGGTTCCTCCTGGTATCCGCCACGTACTTGAAAAGCCAGGCCAGACAGCAGAGGAGACCGATCAAGCAGACTATCCTCACCGCGAGTCTTACGCTCATCTTATGCTTTTGTCCGTTCCCGTCCTGCTGCGTATTCTTCTCCAACGTGCTCACTCCCCCTAGCGGCTGGCTGCCTTATCACTTTCTTCTCCGTAGTACTTTCCATAGTACTTGCCATAATATTTCCCGTAGTACTTCCCATAATATCCCTTGTCGCTCATATCGATCTTGTTTAACACCACTCCCAGGATCTTACAGTCCGTGACTTCCAGCTGTTCCTTTACCTTCCTGGCAAATCTCCTGCTGATCGCGCCGCTCTCCAGTACCAGGACCGCGCCGTCACAGTATTTCGCCACTACAGCCGAATCAATGACGCTGCCTAAAGGCGGCGTGTCGATGATCACCATGTCGTAAGTCTTCCTGGCCTCTTCCACCATCTTCTGGAACCGGCTGTTGCCTAAAAGCTCGCTGGGATTGGGCGGCACCGGTCCGCAGAAGACCATATGCAGGTTTTTGATGTCTGTGCTGCATAAGGCGTTCTGGAACTCCGTTCTGCCGACCAGATAATTGACCAGCCCCAGCCGCACCTTTCCTCTTTTATGCCTCTGGCGCATGACGCTCTTTCTCAGGTCGGCATCCACCAGCAGGGTCTTTTTCCCCATCTGGGCATAGGATTTCGCCAGTTCAAAAGAGATGCTGCTCTTTCCCTCATTGGGGGTACAGCTGGTGATACAGATGACCTTCACATTGTCACCTGAAAAATCAATGTTGGTCCGCAGCGTCTTGAACGCCTCCCTGGTCCTGAAATCCAGTTCATCCTGCTTTAATTCTATCTCCTGCATCTATCTGACTTCCTCTCTGTCCGGTATGCTGCTTAAGTCGATCCCTTCCAGGGTATCCTCTTCATCCTCCATATCTTGGAAAAGCTTTTTGTTGTAAAGCTCCTTCCTGCTGTCTTTCTTCGCTTCCTTCTCGTCATTGGTAGGGATCCTTCCTAACGTGCTCAGGTTCAGGAATTTCTCCACATCATCCGGCGTCTTGATCGTGTCGTCCAGCAGATATTTCACCAGGATGATCCCCGCGCACAGCACGCCTCCTATGAGGAATCCCACGATCGTCCACATGGGGATGCTGGGGCTGGAGGGTTTTAACGGATAGTTTGCCATGCTCGCCACGTTGACCGCGTCCACGGCAGTAACGTTGGTGATATGTTCACTGGCCGCCTCCCGCACCGCGTCGGCAATGGCCTGCGCCTGCCCAGGATCTTTATCCGTGACCGTGATGGCTACGATCCGGGTATCGGAAGGGGTTTCTACGCTGATCCGTCCCTTCAGATCGTCGTAGCTGTCTTCCAGGTTCAGTTCCTCAATGACCTGCTCCAGTACATCCCGGGTAGTGATCAGGTGGGCGTAATCCTTGGTCAGCGTGGTGCCCATCTGCAGATCGGTATAGGTGACATTTTCCCCATTGTTCAATATATAGATCTCTGTCGTGGACTCAAACTTATCCGCGATCACGAAGCAGCTCAGCAGGAAGCCTGCCGCGCCCGTAAGGACGGCCGCTAAGGCGATCAGCCACCATCTGTGCAGCAGCACCCCGAATACTTCCAGAAGGTCGATCTCTATTGCGTCATCATTTTGGTTCTCTTGCATGTTCATCCTCATTCTTCCCGTTTTTTACAACTCCTGCGGCTCCAGCAGTTTCATGGCGTTTCCGCATAGTATTTTTTCAATGTAGGGATCTTCATATTTCCTGTCAAGCAGCTTCAGAAGTTTCCTGATATCCGGCGTTCTGGACTTGCTGCCATGCGCGTCCGTTCCGATATAATCCACCAGCTGTCTGGCTAAAAGGGTGCCGGTCAGCTTCCTGGCCTTGATCCCTGCCCGGCCTGTCACGCTGGAAGCGTTGACCTGGATCTGGGCTCCCATGGTCCTGAGCGATTCTACGTTTTTCCAATCCTCCAGCATACAGCCATACCTTTCCACATGGGCGATAACAGGGACAAGCTCCATGCCCAGCACCTCATCCAGTGCGTTGCGGATAAACCGGTAAGGATCACTGGGGGAAAATTCTATCAGGATGTAAGGACTGCCATTGAGCGTGCATATCTTTTCCGCCAGCGGGATATCTTCCAGCCCGCTGAAAAAGCGGACCTCATTTCCCGGATACAGGTTTACGTAAATCTTTCGTTCCACTGCTTCCCTGTGCACTTGACGGATCCGTTCCCGGATCGTTTCCGGGCTCGGATCATGCCGTCCGCCCCTGTAGTGGGGTGTCGCGATGATATCCGTGATCCCTGACCTCACAGCGATCCGGAGCATCTCCATGGATTCTTCCATGCTGCCCGCGCCGTCATCCAGCCCCGGCAGTATATGGCAGTGGATATCTATGATCCTGTCCCTTTTCTTCATGCCAGCCTTTCCATGAAAATGAATCTTCTTGATTCTTTGGTGCATACTACTGATAATGATGTCTATAGCGGAACGCCTTTTCGCAGATTGTACACTTCTGTGAAAAGGCGCCGCGATCCCCATTATGACTCGGTTCCTTTAACCCGCCCTACCCAGAATCTGACCATGAAGTCTTACGTAAAATGCGCACAGGCTGTCCGCATACATACGCTTGGTGTCCATGGACGGGTGCACATAATAGTTCAGGGTGATCTTGACGCTGGAATGCCCAAGCATCTCGCTCAGGGATTTTACGTCCGTCCCGCCCTCAATGCAGTTTGTGGCATATGTGTGGCGCAGGGTGTGGAAATTTTTATAATCTACACCCGCCTCATTTAAGATCTTTTTATAATGGTTCTGCATGGTTCTTGGATCAAGCGGCTTATCGCCGCCGAATACATATTCCTTCGCGTTCCTGAAATCATTCAGCAGCGTAATGACGGCGTCCTGCAATGGGATCCTGCGTTTGGAATTGCCGCTTTTGGGAAAGGTTTCCACAAGGAGCGTTTTTGTCGCCGCGTTTTCCACATAAAGTCTCTGGACAGTCCTTCTTACGGTGAGCGTCTTGTCCGCGAAGTCAATATCGGACCATTTCAGGGCGCACAGCTCTCCAAGGCGCAGGCCGGTAAAAAGGCACAAAAGCACACCCAGCCTGAACCGGTCCATATCGGCGCAGAGAACGGACAAAAGCTTTGTCTGCTCGGATTTGGTAAATGTTCCCGCTTCTTTCCAGCGTGTCTTCACGGACGGCCTTTTTATTTCCGGAAGCGCCACATGGTATTGACCTGCCGCATAGCGCAGGATGCCGTTCAATACGCCGTAAATGCTTTTCTGCAGGCTTTCCGACAACGCCCCGCATGAGGCAAGACTGCCACCGGCAGCCTTTTCCGTAACCTGTAAGAGCATCATGCCGCCAAACGCTTTTTCAAGATAGCTGTGGTAAATAAAGCTGTACTTTTCAAAGGTGGACGGTTTCTGCGCTAATCTCACGGCGGCCAGCCATTCCCGCGCAGCGGTCCCAAAGTCAATGTCCTTTGCCGCGTTTGTTTCCTGTCCTGAAGCATTTTCAGTCCGCTCCAAAACCGCGGACAGCTCTGATACGGAGGCGCGTTTTTTCTTGACCTCCTCGTATGTGTGCCCATATACGGAACGGCAGACCTTTTCTCCCTTTTCTTTGTCGTATGCCATATAGCGCGCCTCCCAGCGCCCGTCGCCGCGTTTTCTGATGTTCTCGCCATGTCTTCCCATTCTGTTTACCCTCCATTTTTTCACTGATTTCTGACCACATATCTGACCACTTTAATATGTGGATTTATTGATTTTCAAATAATAGTATACGCAAATCTGAATAAACTTCCAGAAAAAAACTGTTGTAATTTAAGAAAAGCTATGTTATCTTAAATGGGAGTTGAGTATATTTGACGTATAGGTATCGGATTTCCTTTTCACAGAAGTGTACAATCTGTGAATTTATTTTTGGGCATAACAAAAAGACACTCCCAAGTTCTCACTTGGAAAGTGTCCTTAAAGTACAAAATATGAAAATAAGATTAGAGTAATCCTTTGCCCTCCCGGACTACCAGCTTAAATACCGCGGTGCTGGCGTAGGTCAGCGGGTCATTGTGGGCAAAAAACACGATCCCGTCCACCGGAGCGCGAAGCTCCTCCAACACCTCCCCCTCGTAAGGATCGGTAACAAGAGCCAGAATCTGCCCTGCTTCTACTTCCTCTCCTACTTTTACCAGACTTTCAAACAGACCCGCGGTCTTTGTTCTGACCGCCGCCATCTGCGTATCTTCCACCACCTGGGAGATATAACCATCATGTCCGCGATAGTCTACAATACCTTCCTTGGACAAAAAAGTCAGAATGCTCCTGATTGCCATCCCCGCACTCTCTTTGTCGATCTCCGCAGTAGAGGTCGTGTAGATACTAAACGCCTTGGTCTCCCATATCTGCCAGTTATAATTCAATGTGGTCGTATCATAGGGCCTGGTGTTTCGCAATACCACATAGGGCATTCCGAATTCTTTCGCCATTTCCACATCCTCATACCCCGCCTTCATCATCCGCACATGGGGCGTAAATTTTCCCGGCATATAGAAAGACGCGAACTGCATTCCATATTTGTAATCCTTGATGACATCGAACACGCCTGCCGCAATTCTCTGCGTGGTCTCCCCCAGATCGTATCCCGGAAACATACGGTTGATATCCGTGTTGTCCGTGGGCCAGAATCTCTTTTTGATATTCATGGAATAAGGATTGACAGAGGGCACTACCAGAATCTGATGTCCCTCCTTGATCTTCCCTTCCGCTTCCATCTGTTTCAGACGTTTTACAAACTGTGAACAGGTATAAAGCTGCTGTATCTCATTTCCCCGGATACTTCCCACGACACAAACAGACTTTTCACCCTCGCCAAACTCATAACCGGTCACCCGGAATACATCTCTGTACAGAGCCTTGCACTCATATATAGTCTTCTTTCTCATAGGTTATGGACCTTCCCCGCCTTTTATTTTCCTTCTTTAAGCGTTTCCTCACGCAAAAGCCTCCCCACAAGGGAGCCCGCGTCCACCACCGGATACTCCCTTATGGTAAAGAGAATTCCGTTCACGGGGGAAAGTATCTCATCCAGCACCTCTCCCCCCAGAGGATCTATGATCCATCCGATCAGATCCCCCTGTTTCAACATCTCCCAGTGTTTGACATGAGGAATAAAAACGCCCGCGGTAGTAGCGTTCAGATAGCTCACGTCATCCGGATTTTGAGAGATGATCGGACGCCGCGGCTCCTTTGTCTCTCCTTTCCAGATTCCCATTTGTGCCATGAGATGAAAGATTCCGTCTATTAGCTGCTCACAGTAGGAGCGCGTGATCCGCATTCCCACTCCCATTTCCACCACCAGCGTAGGCACATCACGACTGTTTAAGCTATGGGCAAGTGTGGATTCCAGCACCGTACTGGCTCCATGCACCCAGATAAAATCCACATTTGTCTGCATCGCCAGAGGAATTAATTTCTCCTTGTGCAGTTCATTGATCCGAATCTGTGGAATTTCCGTCAGGAAAATATTGCTGGCATGGATATCAATACAGACATCAGAGCCTTCGATGTCCTCGATGATCTTTGCCGCCACATACTCCGTCATATCTCCCTCACGATTGCCGGGAAAAAGTCTATTCATATCCAGATCAAACGCCGGTATTCCCCGGGTGATGGAATCGATCCCCAAAGGATTCATCGCCGGATAGATATCCACGGTTCCCGTCAACAGCTCCCTGTGCTCCCGAATCCTTCTTGCGACTTCAAAGCAGACATACTGCCCCTCCAGCTCGTCTCCATGAATACCTGTCACAATACTGATGCGCTTTTTTTCTCCTGTCAAAATATTCTCTTGGGGCTGAAGCCGATTTTTCCTGATGGTAAGCGTCTCATCTACAGGCAGCCCCACCGTTGCAACTGTCTCTATCATATTTCCTCCTCTGTCACACTCACCCGGACAGTCTGTGTCTGCCGTCCGCCTCCCATCACAAGTCCACGGTTGATGGCGCAGTCCGCAGCATCCCTGCCCACACCTATTTTAATGTGGGAATCCGTCACCTCCAGATCATTGGCGGGATCTAAAGCATACCACCTGTCATCGGAGAGAATTTCCACCCAGGCATGACTTTTTCCCTCTCCGAGCAGCATTCCCGTCACATATCTGGCAGAAATCTTTGCCATACGGCAGAGTGTGATCAAAATATGGGCGTAATCCTGACAGACACCTCCTCCCAGCCGGAATGCCTTCTCCGCGGTAGTAGAGATGTCTGTGATATTCTGTTCATACACAAAATCCTGATGCAGTCTGTGCATTAAAAATTTTCCCTGCTCCAACGCGGTCCCCTGCAAGCCGCCCCGCAGGCTCTCAAAATAACAGGCAATCCTCTCGCCGGGTTTCGTCAGGCCATGGTGATGGCGAAACAGCATGGCATCCGTATCCTTTGTAATGGGTTCGGACGCCGCCAATCCGACTGTGATCCGTCCCTTCATGCAAATGTCAAAGGAATCATGAGGAATGTCCACACCGCCAAAAAGCAGCCTGTTTCCAAAAGAATCCTCTCCCTCGCAATAGTCCGCCTCAGGATGAATCTGGATTTTCAGCGTCTCAAGCCTCTGCCGGTCCGTCCCGGCCGGAATACACTTCATGGTATAACGACAGCTTTGCGCCGCCTCGGAATAGACAATCTGCATATAATATTCAAAATACAGTTTTTTCACGCCCTGCTCCTTTATAAGATCGATTCCACCTCAGATACAATCTTATAATAATTGATTTCGGGCTGCTCCACAAGCTGTTTTAAATGCAATATTTTCTCTTCATCATATTTCATGCCGCTTCGATCAATACGCGTAGCGAGACGGCTGATCTCCCTCTCCAGCTCCTCCCTGGAGATGCCCAGTCTCGCGTACAGATCGATCCTCTCGATTCTCTTTCCGGTCTTGATGATATTGCGCACCTGCCGGGAATCGATACTGTCATCCACAATTCCCCAAAACGCCAGGATATTGTCAATAACCCGCTGCATCTCGATCAGCGGGGCACGACTGATCTTCGCCTTGTTCATATCATAGATAGCAAGCTGTATGTAGGAGAGCGTCTCCGATCCGATCTCTTCCCGAAGCACAATGGCATTATCATATGCTCTGGTGAGATTGCTCAGAATGGAATCGGGATTTTCCTCATCGAAGGGATATTTTTCCCGGAAGACCTCCTTGGAACCATAGACATCCGGAATATCTATCATCTCGCAAAAATCCCGATAGCTGTCAGAGATTTCGTCAATCATAGTGTCAAAGCTGTTGGAATACAGGCGCAGAGTGGTGTAAACCCGCTCCGTGTACCGCCCCAGCCAATATAATCTGTCCGTCTGTTCTAGTGAGATAATACCCATGTGTCTTTAAAACCTCCTCCCTGTGAAGAATTGACAATAAAAGAATCCGGGTTTCTGGAGAATCTGGTGAGCCCGCTTTTCCAGACAAGAGGTTCGTCCGCCATCAACACAAACGCTCGCAAATCCGCTTTGCGGGGCACCGTCTCGCTGCCTTCAAAAATATCAATGTCCAGAAAGTCTATCACTTCCTGAGCAATGAATCTTCGGGGCTCTTTCTTTAAAAGCGCAAGGAAGTCCTCTTTTTGTTTTGCGCTCATACTGCTTCCAAATACCACTCCATACCCTCCTGCCTCTGCCACATCTTTGAGTACCAGCGTATCGAAATGTTCCAGAACATACTTCATATCCTCCTCATAGAAGGGCAGATAGGTAGGCGCGTTGTGCAAAATCGGCTCCTCACCCAGATAATACCGTATCATCTTCGGCACAAAATAATAAATACCCTTGTCATCCGCTATCCCATTGCCCGGAGCATTGAGCAAAGCCACATTGCCCTTGCGGTAGACATCATAAATATGGGGAATTCCGATCACCGACTCCGGATTAAAGTTCATGGGATCCAGATACTCATCGGAAATTCTCCTATAGACCGCCCCCACTCTTTCCAGTCTGCCGTCAAAGTTGACATAATAGAGCTTATCATCCTCCACCCGCAGTTCCGAGCCGTTCACCAAATGCGCCCCCGTCTTCTCTGCCAGATAGGAATGCTCAAAATAAGCCGCGTTATATCGTCCCGGCGTGAGGATCACTGTGTGCCCACCCACGTTCACATTGTCCATGGTACGCCGCAAAAGCTCCGCATAATTGCGGTTGTCCTCCAGTCTGGTGTCCCGGAAAGTCTGAGGACTGCTCCGTCTGCACAATTCCCTGGCGATCATCGGGTAGGAGGCGCCGGAAGGCACCCGCAGATTGTCTTCCAGGATATACCAGCTTTTATCCTTTCCCTGCACCAGATCAATGCCTGATATATGGGAATAAATATCCTTCCTGGGGCTGACCCCTTCACACTCCGCCATATATCCACTGGACGCAAAGATAAAATCTTCGGGAATCACCTTATCTTTCACGATCTTTTTTTGGCTGTAAATATCCTTCAGGAAAAGATTAAGAGCCACCACTCTCTGTTTCAGTCCCCGCTCTAAAAAATCAAACTCTGCCCGCTCAATAACCCTCGGAATCGCGTCAAAGGGAAAAAGCTGCTCCCGGAAAGTATTGTTTTTATAAATTCCAAACTTCACCCCGTAGCGCGCCAAAAGTTCATTGACAGTGTCCGTATGCTCTAACAGATCTAAATCATACATATTGCTTCCTCCCATATTGTCCATAAAAAAAGGGCGTTCCATCCGTAGATAGAACGCCTTTGTCCGCCTTGTATTTCCGTATACAATAATACAACTCAATCAGGAACTTGTCAACGCCATTCTTATAATTTTATAATCAGCCTTAGTGGCTAAAATTAAGTAAAATGTGCTAAATGTAGTATTTAAGGGGTATTGTAGCCAGCAGGGACACTTTTCGAAAAAAGACTTATTTTTCAGAAATCCATTGACATTTATATCGAGGCTCGATATAATATATAGAACCTCAATGCATCGAATCATGATAGTCAGGAGGATTTATGAATAATAAAATCAGACGCATCTACGTCCCCATGACGGAGAGCGGTTTCTACATTCTGTATTGCCTGCAGCAGCCGCAGCATGGCTATGGGATCTGTCAGCAGGTCAAACAAATGACAGGCGGAGAGCTGGTCATCAGTGCCGGCACTATGTATGGCACCCTTTCCAAAATGGAGAAAGATGGGTTGATTGCCTTTGTGCGGGAGGAAGAAAAGCGAAAATTGTATCAGATTACATCACTTGGAACAGAAATTTTGAGCCTTGAACTTCATCGCATTGAACGCCTTTATAAAAATAGCAGAGGGGAGAATGTAAATGAATAGCCAAAAATGGAGCATCCGATTTTTTACCATAGCAGATTATGAGGAAGAGGAAATCTGGCTGCGTGAGAAGCATAAGAACGGCTGGAAATTGGTAAAAACAGTGCCGCCTTGTTTTTATATCTTCGAAAGCTGCGCGCCGGAAGATGTCGTCTATCGACTGGACTATAAGAACAATACGGAAAACAGAGATTATTTTCAGCTGTTTCAGGATTACGGCTGGGAGTGTTTTAACGGTTATCTGGGCTGGCTGTACTTCCGCAAACCGATTTCGGAGATGGATACAGAACAGGATGCCGAGATTTTCTCTGACGATGTTTCCCGTATAGATATGATCGATCACATTGTCAAAACAAGGATGCTGCCTCTCGTGATTATTTTTTTCTGCTGCGTGCTGCCAAATTTAATCAGGTGTATCAACGAAAATGACTCTCTTGCAGATATTTTGACAATCGTATTCGCACTGGTGTTTCTTCTGTACCTTTATCTTTTCCTTCATTGCGGATTAAAACTGCACAAACTGAGAAAAAAGTACAGCAAAAGATCATGAGAAAACAGAATGGGGACTGTATTTTAGCAGACTGCATTATTTGTCCCTTTCCGGAATTGTGGGGCTGGTCGAAGCCCTGCCCAATTGGGTAAGCACTCCGATAAGCATGGTTGATTTTATTTAAGATTTTCAAATAGCCTTAGTGGCTAAAATTAAGTAATAATTTGTTTTTCTGTTTTCAAGAGTGCAATTTTTCCCTTTACGCCTTACCCCACTTTATGACATACGCCAAGTCCGCAATCAGCACCGCAGACCAATGCACGACGATAAGAAGCGTGAGGGTTTCAATGGCGTAGTTCGGGTCGCTTAAAACAAGAAGCAACGCCACAGGGAACAAGCATACCATTACTATCCCGGAAACGATAAATAGAATTATAATGGCAACTGCCAACACGAGATAAGCATAACCGATGTACTTCAAATTACCCTGCGACAAAAAATCTGACCATGCGTTCCAAAAGGCATTGTTTAGTGTGCTGGCATGATTTAACATACGTTCAAACTCAATGTGTCTCGATGTTAAGATAAATACCAGCGAGTAAAACGCTGTAATGATTAAGATAATTACGGCATTTACCTTTGGATTTCTTATAATTTTCATTTTCGTGTACTCCCCTCGAAATCAAACAATTCTTCAATGCGTATATCAAAATAGTTTGCAAGGTCATACGCCAGCCAAATGGAAGGGTCAAACTTGCCTGTTTCGATAGCATTAACAGCTTGACGGGAAACACCGACTTTTTCTCCCAGCTCCTTTTGTGTTAAGCCCGCCGCTTCGCGCAGCACCTTTACCCTGTTTTTCACAACACCGCTCCATTTCGTGTCAGGTTTACCTTACTCCATCATGATACCTGATTAAACGAAGCGTGTCAAGTACACCTTACTTATAAAATGTAAAACTTGACATTGCAGCATGCATTGCATAAAATAATCTTATATACCAAGTAACAAAGAAACAAAGATAATCGGATAATTTGATTTGTTCTGCATACAATATAAGGAGAATTGGCCGCAATGGCGAAAGGAAGTGTTTCTATGGAAATGAAAAAGGTCAGTATTTCTACGAAAAGGCAGATTACAATCCCGTTGAAATTTTTTACAATGCTGGGTTTTGACACTGAGGCAGAGTGCATGGTTCGTGGAAATGAATTGGTTTTACGCCCTGCGAGAAATAATGCGGGAGGAGAGTTCGCAGAGCAGATTCTGGCGGATCTGATTTCTCAGGGATATAGCGGGAGCGAACTGCTGGAGCAGTTTAAAAAGGCACAAAGCAAGGTACGGCCTGCAGTAGAGGAAATGCTTACGGAGGCAGAGCGTGCCGCGTCTTCAGAATCAGATTATGTATCTTATGAAGATATTTTTGACGGGGAGGAAGAAGAATGACAGAGGTTCGATTCCTTCCACCGGCCGCAAAGTTTCTAAAGAAACTGAAAGATAAAAAACTGAAACAGCTGTATAAAGAGGCTATTGACAGGATTCGGGAGGATCATACGGCAGGAGAGGAAAAAACAGGAGATCTCCAGGGCGTTTACGGATATGATATATACTATAACAAGACCAATTATGAATTGGCTTATACGGTGGAGTACGCGGAAGGGAAAATAATCGTTGTGATTATGGCAGGGACCAGGGAAAATTTTTACGATATCTTGAAACGGTATATGAGATAACTCCTTGCTTGTGATGTCCTTACGGGGAGAGTGTAACTTATTTTGTGTAAACGCAATGGATCAATGAAAAAATATCCTGATATATTGTCACTGACTAATGATT
>CANRMI010000004.1 GCA_947631685.1 uncultured Lachnospiraceae bacterium | reverse complement strand
TGGAGGCAGAAATAATTCTCTGTCTCCGGTAGAAAATTTACAAAAAAATGTGTCTACTTACTTGACTATGGTTCAGTTGTCATCTTTCCACTCGCCTTCATACACTCTACCGTCGGCCCAGATCATCGTTCCCTGGCCGTTTCGTGAGCCATCAGCCCATTCGCCTTCATACACGGCACCGCTAGCATAGGTCATCGTTCCCTGGCCGTTTCGTGAGTCATCAGCCCATTCGCCTTCATACACGGCACCATCATCCCAGATCATCGTTCCCTTACCATTCTTCTTACCGTCCACCCATTCGCCTTCATAGCTTACCCTGCCGTTTTCATCATCTTTCGCATAGGTCATCTTGCCCTGGCCGTCTCTGTTGCCATCTTTCCACTCGCCTTCATACACGCTACCGTTAGCCGAAGTCATCTTGCCCTGGCCACTTGGCAGGCCATCAGCCCATTCGCCTTCATATACTCTTCCATCCGATATTACAAACCTGCCTTCTCCTTCCGGCGCCCCATGCTGCCAGCTGCCCGTGTATTCCCCTTCCGTGCCATTCACCGTAACGTACTGCACGCCGCTGACTTCCTTTACGCGGCCGTTTAAGACCAGCACTATGATGACTGTAATAACAGCGATCAGGACCACGCCTCCGGCGATGCCTCCGATCAGGAGCTTCTTCCGCCCGTTTGAGCCGCTGCCCTTTCCGCTCTTCGCGAAGCTGAAAGCCGGTGCCGCTGCTTCCCCAGGCTGCTGTACTGCCTGCGCGCCCCCCTGCATCCCTGCCCCGGTCTGCGCCGGCTGCTGTGCCGTCTGCTGCCAGGTCTGCGCTTCCTGTGTTCCTTCCTGCGTCCCGGCCGCTTCCTGCCGCGCCGCGCTCCCGGCCGCCGGCTGTACCTCCTCCGGCACTCTTTCCACAGGCTCCTCCTGCCGCGTGATCAGCGCTCTGTCGAATACATCCTTGCTGACTGAACCGATGGTGCGCTTCACCGCTTTTAAGTCATTCATGGTCTTCCGGTTGACCGACGCGTCACGGAAGAAATTGATGAACGCGTCCGATATGTCGAACCTGGAGAGCGCGTCCTGTTCCAGCAGGGTGGAGATGCTGGTATACGCCGACTTCATGGCGCGCATCAGATCATTGGAAGTATTGTTGGTATTGGTGGAGAGATTGGCTCCCTGGTTTAAGATCTCATTCTTGACGCCGCGCTCCACCTCTGGCTGGTCCGTGGTATTTCCCAGGCGCAGGTTATCCTCCAGGGAGATAAAGATGATCTGCTTCTTGCTGTTGACCGCGGTCAGCAGCTCCAGGAAGCAGGCATAGCTCTCGATGTACTGCTGGCTGATGAACACCATGACCGCGTCCGCCCCGCGGATGTTCCGCAGCATCGGTACGATCCATTTGTCGTTCACCTTATCGAACGCCTTGTCCGCGTACACACGCAGCCCGTATGTCTGCTGCAGCGGGATGACCGCCTCCTTGAACACCTTCTCCCAGTTATCGCTGGCGTAGCTGATAAATACATAGGGTTTCCCTTGGGAACATTCCGTGATCGTCAGGTTCCTTTCCAGATATTCCGACCGTTCCCTCTTCTGTGCTTCGTTCAGTGCCATGTTTTTCTCCTTTCATTCCCATCCCTCTAACTTGCTCTTTATGGCCTCTACGTCCTTCTGTTTCTCTTCCTCGCTCAGCTCCGCGAACGGGATCAGGCTGTTATGGATCCGCCTGCCGTCATCTCGCTCTGGTCCATAATCCCAGTTATGCAGATAGTGGTACCTGCACCATCTGATGTGCTCTAACTCCGCCAGCGTCTCCATGGGCACCCCCTGCGCGATCAGACGTCTGATGACATCCAGATAGTCCGAGGAGCTCACATTGGAGTACCGTTTGAAAGCATCCAGCTCTTCCCATGGCACGCCGCCGTACTTCTTTACATAAGACTCATGCTGCTCCCTCGCCGCCCGCATGGATCCCTCATTCAGGATATTTTCCACGCTTCCCAGCTCTTCCGCTGTCCCGAAACAGGTCACCCGTTCCCTTCCAAACAGACTGGCCACGATACCGCCGTTTGGCGCGTAGACATAGATCTTCCCCCGCGCGGATACTGCCGAGAGCAGCCTGCTCAGCATGGTAAGGCTGTCATCGCCCTTCTCTCCCCCGCAGATGATCACACGGTCAGCTCCAGCCAGCTCCTCATAAGAGGAACAGCCATCGTCGTGAAAGACGATCCTGTCCGG
Organism: uncultured Lachnospiraceae bacterium; assembly: GCA_947631685.1. Taxonomy (GTDB): domain Bacteria; phylum Bacillota; class Clostridia; order Lachnospirales; family Lachnospiraceae; genus Acetatifactor. The sequence continues at coordinate 123,363 of CANRMI010000004.1, read as the reverse complement.
CTGCATCCTGTCTAACTTTGTATGCTCACGCCGGAACTCCCGTCCATCCCCGTACATGTGGTATTCAATACTCTGCTCCGGATCGATGATGTTCAGCTGCAGCCCGTACAGCAGAATGTTCCTTCCGATGCTCCCGGATCCGATGACCGCGATCCGTTCCCTCTTTTCGGCAGGATACTCCTTCCAGTACTGCCTCGCGCAGTCCTCCGCGATATTAATTACCGTAAGCCTGGGATTCTCTATGTTCTGCCTGTCTATGCTGCTTGACAGCATATAGACATCCCTGTCCTTCAGTATCTCATAATACTGATTATAGAATGAAAGACTATCCGCCTCATCCTGATACAGCAACGCGTACCGGGACGCGTTCTTGATGAACTTTTCCCTGCCGCGTATCCGCTGCCCAGGCGGCAGACTCTCATACAGACGCGCCGCGTAGTCCGAATCCCCGTACACCACAACGGCGCCTCTCCCACGCAGCTTCAGCCAGTTGGCAAGGTCTCCCATCTTATCAAAGACCTTCATCAGGATGCTGAGAGTCGCTGCCAGCGCCAGAAATCGCGCCAGCTGCAGCAGCGTTCCCACTGGCACTCCGGCTTCCGTGCTGCCGCCGTAGAGCTTTAACGAGGCGTACACCGCATCCCAGAAAGGATAGATGCTCCCTTCCCTGGCCGTGAACGCCGGATAATAACAGTACATTCCGATAAAGAACGGGAGAATCTTATACACTATGCCAAACAGCTTTTTCAGTTTCTGTATCCATCTTTTCATGACCGGTGCTCCGTTCCTTTCATGACGTGTTTATAGTATCACCCCCCCGCACTTTGTCAATCTTTTTCGGTTTTTGCCCTTTTTTGACACCGCGGAGCAAAGACACCGGGGCTTCGACCACACAAAAAAGGGGTTCACCAATCGTCTCGGTGAACCCCGTCTGTCTAAACTTTTTTATTTTGATATTTCTGTACTTAATCAGCCCAATCCTGCCATGTTACCCAGTTATCGTCATAGGTAAAATACTCCATGGAAATATCGTATACTCTGTCATCCTCATACAGATTGACGGAAAGGATCATAACGTCTCCATAATCGCCAATAGGCGCGTCACAGAACCATACGTCCCTGACCTCCCAGTCTTCCATAAGACGCCATGCGCCGTTCTCCCAGCAATAGCCTATATCCAGCCAGACGTTTCCTGCGTCTTTCGCTTCATACATTTCGGCCGCAGTCTGTCCCGAATACTCCGAAAAGCTGGTATATTCTCCCTCTTCTCCGGTGTAGAGCTCCCAGACCGCATAGCCCTCCTGCAGACCATAGAGAGAAACATAATCGTCTCTGGTCATGCCCGTCTTTAAGCCGCGGCCCGTCGCGAACATACTGTAATAGGTATCATGATCGCCGGAATAATCCGACATATAACTCTCTTCATAGTACGAATTGACTCTGAACGTATGTCCCAGGGTAAGGGTAATGCTGCCGTCCGAATCGGAACTGAATACAAAATCCGCGTCCGTCCATCCCGAACCGCCTGCCTGAGACAGCATCATGGCCTCTTCCACTTCTTCCATGGTGCTGTTGATCTTCCGGCTCTTAGCCCGGCTGTCCGCCTCTGCCAGAACATCCAGCGCCTCTTCGTATCTGCCTTCCGCAGCCAAAGACTGCGCCCAGGATACATAGGTATCCGTCAGACCGTTGATGGCATCGCCGTTATCTTCATCCATATCCAGAACCTGCTGGTAATCCTCGATAGCAGCCTCATAGTCCTGACTGTCAAACTTTTCCTCCGCGCTTGTCAGATACCCGTCAATCTTCGTCTGTTTTGCCCTTTTGCTGAGACCGATAGCCGCCAGTACTCCCACCAGGACTACCAGCAGGACCACGATCACAATGATCAGGATCTTGACGCCGCCGCTTTTTTTAGGCTGTGCGGGCGGTACCGCCTGCATAGGCGGCATCTGATACATCGGTCCGGACTGAGGCATTTTCCCCGGATAGCCGCCGGGCATTCCGTTCATAGGCATTCCCCCGGGTGCTCCTGCCGGCCCTCCGTTTACGGGCACTCCTCCGGGCATTCCACTCATAGGCATTCCCCCGGGTGCTCCTGCCGGTCTGCCGTTTACAGGCGCTCCGCCAGGCATTCCGTTCATCGGCATGCCGCCAGGCTGTACAGGGGATCCGTTTACGGGTGCTCCCGCGGGCATTCCGTTTACAACAGGTGCCCCGTTTATGGACATTCCGCTGAGCCCGGCCGGTCCTCCGTTTACAGGCGCTCCCGTAGGCATTCCATTTACAGGCATTCCGCCGGGTGATCCCGTGGGCATTCCGTTTACAGGTACCCCGCCAGGCATCCCATTTACGGGCATTCCGCCGGGCTGTACGGGGGCTCCTACAGGCATTCCTGCCGGCTGGCTGCCTGCAGATGTTTCCTCCGGCACTTCTGCCGCAGCCGCTTCCGCGGATACTGTTCCTGCCGGCTCCTGTACCCCTTCTACAGGCGCTTCCTGCTGTGCCTCTGCCGGCTTAGGCAGCGGCGCGCCGCAGGCTTCGCAGAAATTCATGCCATCTTCATTCTCTTTACCGCATTTCTCACAAAACATTCTCTTCCTCCTCTTACCGTAAATACGATACAATTCTCTGATTCTTATTGTAAAAGAACAGCGCCTGCCCTGTCAATATCAGGATTGAAATATTTCTTAACAGAGCGGCGCGAAAATCCGCAATATACCGTCCATGATCCACTTTCCGAGGCTCATTCCCACGTCTTTCATAGTTCTTTCCTGACATTTTTCCTGCGTTGCCAGGAAATCCCGCTTCAGCTCCTTTAACAGCGATGCCCGATAGAACAGGGAATTGTTTTCAAAATGCAGAAAAAGGCTGCGGGAATCCAGATTGACGGTTCCTACCGTTCCTACAATGTCGTCTGACACACAGCCCTTTGCATGTACAAAACCGGGCGTATATTCATAAATCTTCACACCGGCCTCCAGCAGTACCGGGTAAAAGCTGCGGGACATACGAAATACCAGCTTCTTGTCAGGTACTCCCGGCATAATAATCCGTACATCCACGCCCCGCTTTGCCGCTCTCACGAAAGCGTCCACCAGCGCCTCGCCGGGCATCAGGTAGGGGGTAAAGAACCACGCGTACTCCTTTGCCTGGGACAAAATATCTATATAGAGCTCGTTGCTTGCCTCATCCTCCCGCAGAGGGGAATCGTAGTAGCTGCACACCAGACCGTCGCAGCCTGAGCCGTCCTTTTCAAACGGCGTTTCCTCTCCGGCGGCTTTTTCCTTTTCCGTCAAAAATGCATCGGGGATTGCATCCTTCGTAAAGGCGTTCCAAAATTCCGTAAACATCCTGGTATACGCCTGTACCGCTTCTCCCTTTAAGCAAAAGCCTATATCCTTCCAGTGTCCGTATTTTTCCACATGGTTGATATATTCATCAGCCAGATTGATCCCGCCGCTGAAAGCGGTCTTCCCGTCGATGATTAACATTTTTCTGTGATCCCTGTTGTTCAGGGTGCCCTTGATCACCACCAGGGGATTGAACGCCGCGCACCGGATGCCCTTTTTCCTCAGCTTTTCCGCGTTTTTCTTAGAATAGGTGGAAATGCTTCCCAGATCGTCATACATCACTCTTACATCCACGCCCTGCGCGGCCTTCCGGCTCATGATCTCCACCATGGAATCCCACATATAGCCGTTTTCTATAATAAAATATTCTACAAAGATAAACCGCTCCGCCTTTTCCAGCTCCTGCAGCATGACGGGGAACAGCTCGTCCCCTAAGGGATAATACTTGGCGCTCCGGTTGGGATAGAGACGCGCGCCCGTCATATCTTTCAGCATTTGAAAGGTCTGGGCCATGCGCGGGTTTTCCTTCTGAAACGCCTCATACAGAGCCGTATCGTCTCCTGCGGAAGGAAGCGCCTTTGCCGCTTTCAGCTTCTTGCGTAAAGGACGCGTGGTGCGCTTGTTTCCAAATATCAGATAAAGCGCCGCTCCCGGCAGAGGAAAGGTCAAGATCACTAACAGCCACAGAATCTTATAAGTTCCTTCGCCCCGTTTCATGATCAGATACAGCACAAACAAAAAGGCCAGCATGGAAAGTGCCAGATTGATCAGCGCCGCCCAGGGTGCCAGCCACCGGAACAGTACGAGCAGCCAGAGCAGCTGCAGCAGTACCGCCGGCAATACAGTCAGGATACGAGTCACTACTTTATTCATTCTTTTCCCTCCTCATATAGGTACATTATTTTCCCTTTCCTAGAGCGAATGCTCCTCCGCGTCCTCCAATGAAGTGTAGCCGTAGAAACGGGCACTGTTTTCCATAGTCATGGCCGCGATATTTTTCCCCTCCCTGCACAGCTGCACGATAAAACGCCCGTAGAGCTCCAGCATCTTATCGGAATAGGTGCCCAGCTCTCCCCGCAGATAGGTTTCATAAGAAGTATTTTCCGCCCCGTCCTCGTAGGTATGGATATTGCGGGCATTTTCCGCCAGTCTGGGATAGGAAGCGGCGAACTCCTCCATACACTTTACCTGAATCTCCGTAACAGCCTCAATGATCGCTTTCTTCTCCTCGGACAGAGGCGGCAGGTACCCTTTAATCTCCGCATATTCCTCCGGTACCGTACTTTCCATCATCCTGCCGTATTTTTCCTCTATCATATTCCGGCCCATGGCAAGCGCCGCTTTAAAATCATACAGATACTGCGCCAGCATTTCTTCATTCCATGTCAGATACTGGCTCTTGCGCATAATGGAAAAGGTGGGCCAGTTGTTCTGACAGCTTGCCCTGCCGCCCTTGTTCCGCACCTTGTCAAAAGCCGCAAATTCCGTTCGGGCAATCTCCTCCGCCAGCTCTTCTTTGGTTCGCGCAAAGCAGGCCGCCTTTTGCAGCAGTTCTTCGGTATGGGCATCCAGATAGGGCTCCCTGCTGCCGGTAAAATCCCCCTCATAGAGCCTGTCAGCCGCCAAAGCCGCCAGCTCCTCTATGGCGCTCTGGGTATCGGCAAGCTCCCCGGCCGCCGCTTTTACTACCTTTTCTAACAAAGCCGCCGCTTCCCTTGTGCTCTCTGCCTCATACAGTCCGTGTACAAGCCATTTATCGTGGGGCGGATAGCGGTTCTCCATGTAGTAGAACAGCTTCGCTCCGTATTTTAAGCCCTCCGCCAGGGAAAGAAACGCAGCCGTTTCGTCTCCCCGCTTTTTCATTCGGCCAAAATTGTACTGGGCGCCTCTGGAAAATTTCGCGCATGCTTCCGCTATTTTTAAATATCGCATCCTGCGGGGAAACCCTTTTTGCAGGAAGCCGCGGATGGCCGAAAAGCTGCCTTCCCCGTCACAAAATACTTCGCCGTTTACAGCCGCGGAAAGGCCCTCGCCGGAAAGCTCCGCCCAGTTCACATCACCTTCCTGTATGTCAGCGGTAAACTTTTGGATATTTCCCTGTCCCAGCAGTCTCTCATAAAATCCGCGTATGGTCTGCACACCCCGCCTTTTTTCCACTCTTTTGCCCTGTGCCCTGTGATACCCCTTAAATTCCGCGGGCAGCTCCTCATAAGCCTGCTGCAGCTTTTCGCCGATCTGTCCATATACTTCGTCGGACACCCAGAGACAGAAGCCCGGCCCCCAGTCATGATCCTGGGAAAGCGTATCGTCCCAGCCAAAGCAATCCGAGCCTTCTCCGCACAGACCAGCCGCTATCCTGTTCTCATACTCCGGAAATTTCTCATGCAGCATGGGTTTGCCATAAGTTTCAAAATATTCCCTGCAAAGCCGCAGCCCTTTTTCGCCCAGAGCCGCCCTGCAGGCTTTCAGATTATCCTCCAGCCTGTGATAATACTCGTTTTCTCCTAGGAAAGCCTTCATGCCTTCCATGGCCTGTTCAAAATATGACGCCGCTTTGGCGTATTCCCCACGCTGATAGTGATAAGTGCCCAGCGCGGAAAGAGCGGCGCAGTAATGAGAATCTTTCACTTGTATCTGATCAAATAAGCGCAGGGCCATACGGGCATATTCCGCCCCTTCCTCCTCCCTGCCCGTCCTCAGGCAGGCCGCCGCCAGGTTGGCGTATGTCACCGCCTCTTCAAAAGCCACATTCTCGTTGACCTTGACGATCTCCAGCGCTTTTAACAGATTCTCCCTTGCTTTCTCAAAATCGCCCTGCTCTTGATACAGCAGGCTGACATTGTTGTACAAGCTGGCGAAGAGCATATCCGTCCGAGGCAGAAGTTTTTCGTAGAGCTTCAATACTTCTTTGTAGAATCCCATGGAATCCTCCAGCCTGCCGCCGGCGCGGTACGCGTTGGCAATATTTAAAAGCGTGGTGGCGTAAGCCGCGGAGCCTTCTATTTCCATTTTATCCATGAGCTTTAAAGCCGTTTCCGCATAGCGGTAAGACGCCTCCACCTGGCTGGTCTCCCGCATATATCCGATCATCTCATTCAGCAGTGTCAGCAGAGCGCCGTCATCCTCTTCCTCCACTGCCTGCCGGATACCCTGTTCCAGCACTTTCCGAGCTTTCTCTTTCTGCTGCCGATCCAGCAGGGCGTCATATTCCGCAATTATAGTTTCTGTCTGCATCTTCCTCTATCCTTTCCGCAACCCCTTCGGGTAATGATTTTTAATGACTCCGTCCGAAAGCTTGCCCCAGCCTAAGCTGCAGCCCTCCACGCAGACCAAGCACCAGCCTTTGGGCGGTGTGTCCGCTTTCCAGGTCTCTTCTTCCGCGGTGCCGTACCTCTTTACTTCCTGAAGCTGCAGGGACTGTCCGTTGAGAAAACGAAGCACCGCCTCACTTTCCGCGTCCAGATCCACCCACCGCTCTGCCTGCCCAGGCTGCAGCGCCAATGCCAGCGCATGGGAGGGCTCCAGGCGGTTCTTCTTGAAAGTCCCTAAGTGCAGACCGGGCCGCAGAACCTTTAAACCTTTCAGGGAAGGCAGTTCTTTCGGGGTTAAATACAGCTGATCCCCAAATCGCAGATAACTGCCCGTGTATGGAAAATCCCGCAGATTTTCTTCGCAAAAAGCGGTAAAATCCCGATACTCCGCTGCCTGCTTCTCTTCCCCGCCTCTTTCCGCAGGGCCGCGGCCCTTCCTGCCGCGTTTCCTGTCAAGGCAGGGGGCCTCTTCGCTCCCGGCCCCTTCCCTTTGCAGCAACGCGAGATAATGCCCCTCTCCCAAAACCTTGTGGGGCATAATACGCAGAGTGTATTCCAGATTGGGAGCCGGTTCTTGGATCCAGTCCGGCCGCCCTCTTAAAAAACCCTCCGGCACCTCCATGGGCAGCAGGGTAAAATCCGGATGCCGGTGGAGGAAACGGCTGACACTGCCCTCGTCCTCTTCGGGGGAAAAGGTACAAGTGGAGTATAAAAGCCTGCCGCCGGCTCTTAACATATCCGCCGCCGCGTCCAGTATCCCATCCTGCCTTTTTGCGCAGAGTTTCACATTTTCCGCGCTCCACTCCGTCTTTGCCTCTTCATTTTTACGGAACATCCCCTCGCCGGAACAGGGAGCGTCCACCAGTATTTTATCAAAATATCCAGGGAAAAATTCCGCCAGTCTCTCCGGCGCTTCGTTGGTGACCACCGTATTTACAAGCCCCATTCTCTCCACATTTTCAGATAAGATCCGGGCTCTCGCGGGATGGATCTCATTGCTGACCAGCAGGCCCTTTCCCTTCATGGCCGCGCCTATCTGGGTGCTCTTCCCTCCGGGAGCCGCGCACAGATCCAATACCCTCTCTCCCGGCAGCGCTTCTAAAAAAGCAGCGGGCGCCATGGCCGAAGGTTCCTGTATGTAATAAAGACCGGCTTCATGAAAAGGGTGCCTGCCCGGTCTCTCCTCCGTCTGTTCATAATAGAAGCCGTCCTCCGTCCAGGGTACCCGCCTTAAAGCAAAGGGGCTGATGCGCAGGAACGCTTCCGTTGTGATCTTTCCCGTGTTCACGCGAAGAGCCCTACAGGGCTCCTTTTCCAGAGATTTTTCAAATGCCGGATATTCCTCACCCAGCATATCTTTCATTCTTTCTTTAAATTCCTCGGGAAGCATGACACACTCCTCACTCTGTTGCACCTTAAATAAGATTATTATACCACATCCACAATGGAATTACAATGTTGTGAAGGTATAAAGACGCTTCTACACGAGGGCCAAAATAAAAAGCCGCGCATAGGCGGCTTTCCTATTTTACTACTGTGATTTTTTTGTCAGCGTCCCGATGATCTCATAAAGAGTCCGGTACAGTTCCTCCGCTTTACGCGGCTCCAACTCCACACAGGCCGCAAGCTTTCCGGGGACGGCAATGGCCTTTTCCTTCAAGGCTTCTCCCTCTCCGGTGATGGTGACGAAAACGTCCCTCTCGTCCTTTTCGGAGCGCCGCCTTATCAGATAGCCCTTTTCTTCCAGGCGTTTGAGAAGCGGCGTCAGTGTGCTGGAATCGAGGAACAGCTTTTCTCCCACCTCTTTGACACGCAGCTCCTTATACTCCCACATGACCATCATGGTAATGTACTGGGTATAGGTCAGATCCAGTTCATCCAGGTACGGCTTATACGCCTTCACAACCTCTTTAGCGCAGGCGTAAAGAGGAAAACAGAGCTGGTTTTCCAGCCGCAGCGCAGCATATTTATCATCCATGGATATTTTCCTCCGATACCATTCTTTTCGCAAACTCCGCCGCTCTCTTACAGTCATCCTCGTCCGGCTTTCCTCTATGCAGCATGGCAAAAGAGCCCCTGCAGGCAAATTCCTCTGCCGCAAAGGGAATGTTCTTAGCCTCCAGCAGCCTGGCTACCTGCTTATAAGTAGATTTGATAACGGCGGCCGTACTGAAATTGACTACCTTTCCGACTTTGACCTGGATACCGGCAATAAAGGCTTTGACCGCGTCATCCACTCCGTAAGCGTACACGGAGCTGCCCAAAAACAGGATGTCCACGTCCTCATTTAAGGGCACCGATACCGGCTCCGCCTTGACTCCCACAGCCGCGGCGACCGCCTCCGCCAGCTTTTTCGTATTTCCTCCCCGTGTAAAATACCTGACTGCAATTTTCATTTATTTTTCCTCCTATCCCAAAATATTTTGTTTATCTGCTTCTATGCCTCCATGCATTAATCGCTGACGTCACTGTCCAGAATCGCAATAAAATCATACTCTCCAAACCGCTCTTTCATGCGCCTTATAATGTCCCCCTCAATTGCCGCCTTGTTCTCCGTCTTAAAATCCATGATCAGGTCAAAGGATACCAGCATTTTCTCCGTATCCACATAAAAGCCATGCATCTGCAGGACCTCCGGATATTCCAAAAGGAGAGCCGATAAAGCTTTTTTCATACCGGCAAAGACTCCATCCACTGTATTGGAAGCATAGATGCCAACCGTCAGGACAATGCCAAAGTCCCTGTAAACATTTTCCGTGATCTGTCTGGTCAATCCGTGGATCTCTCTTGCCGTCATATCGTCCGGAAGCTCCACATGCACCGAACCGATCAGACGTTCCGGTCCGTATTGGTGCAAAGAAAGATCGTATGCGCCCAGCACCGCAGGATTTTTACAGATAAACGCTTTCAACTCCGCGGACAGCTTGCCATCCACCCTGGTTCCGATAATATTCCCCAGACTTTCCAGCAGGATTTCCACTCCTGTTTTCAAAATAAAGACGGAGATCACAATCCCAAGAACTCCCTCCAAGCTGACGGAAAACGCCATACTGATGCCCGCTGCCACAAGGGTAGATAAGGATATGACCGCGTCCAGCATCGCATCCGTTCCGGAAGCCGCCAATGCCTCCGAATGGTGGATCTTTCCCGCTGTTTTTACATAGCGGCCAAGCAGCAGTTTGACGGCCGCCGCAACCGCAATAATGATCAAAGATATCACAGAATAGTCTGCGGCCTCCGGATGCAACACCTTGTCAAAGGATTCCCGAAAAGCCGTGAAGCCAGCCAGCAAAATGATGACCGCCACAGTAACGGAGCTGACATATTCCATCTTTCCGTACCCATAAGGGTGCTTTTTGTCCGGCGCCTTTCCCGCCAGTTTTGTCCCAATGATAGTAACAACTGATGAAAGAGCGTCCGTCAGGTTATTGACACCATCCAGGATAACCGCTATGGAATTGCTCAAAAATCCCACCGCCAGTTTGAAAGCCACCAGCACCATATTAACAAATATTCCGATAACGCTTATCCGTACAATTTCTTTCTCCCGATCCATTGATTTATCCCTGCTGCATTTTGCTTTTCACTCCGCCTATGGCTGCGCCTGTTCATAATGCGCTTTCTTTAATCTTTGCATAATTAATCTTGTGCGATTAATTAAAATATATAGCTTCTCCAGGTAATTGTCAATACCCTCTCTTGCTTTTTCACGCCGCCATGCCGCTCCTGTTTCAAGCATTTTGGTTCAGCCATACAAAAAATGAGATACTTCAAATATTCTTGACCTGTCCGGATCAAAATCTTTGATAACATTTTCTACAATTTTTCGCATTTTAACATTATCCTTTCTAAATTACAAGTTCCTGGTTTTTGGGAAAAACATTCAGAGATTCCTAAGGAAAAGTGATACAGACAGCCGCCCACACTATTACGAGCTCCTGCGCACGCTTTAATTGACTATTCCTTATTTGTTGGTTACAATATAACGTGCCAGAATTAGACGAACTGAAAAGCAAATATAAGGTTCTGATTTTTCCGGAGCCTAATGAAGAATGGCTGGATTTTGTATTTGCCAACCGAAATGGAAGTTACAACGGAGAGCATTACGATATTGTTTTTGGCCCTGTTGCGAACGATACAATTTACCGGACATTTTCTGGCATTTGAGTGTTCTCACATTATATGATTTATGGGTGGAAGAAAAAGAAACCGGCCATATCACTTATCTAGAGGAGGCTTGAAAATGGATGAGAAAACCAATTTCATTGTATATTGCATTGAGGAATATAAAAATGCAAAAGGAATGAATGGGAAAAGCGTAATTGACCTATTCAACCGCTATCGAGTGATTGATTATATCCGCAATTATTATGACGCATTGCATACCACAGGCAGACAATATATTGTAGATGATATTAGTATGTATATTGAAACACGGCAGCTTTCGATGACTTAAGATCTTTAGTCTCTACCGAGACGGAGAGCCCAGGATTGCCTCCACCTCTCTTCGCTTCTCATACAGAACGCAGCCGCCGGCATGATCGTCTTTCAAAAGTTCTCCTTCACGCAATGCGGCAAACAGCGGCGACCGCAGCGCTTCCCGCAGAGAGGTATCCCGCACGTTGCTGTCCGAATACGGTGAGAACGGACAGGGCTCCGCTCCGCCATGGGAATTGATATGGAAGAAGCCCCTGCCCGCGGCGATACAACCGCCGGAGGTTTTCTCATCACCGGGGAAGGACACAAATACCATCTCCTGATATTTTTCCCGCAGACGCGCGATTCCATCCCGCAGGATCGTCCGCTCTTCTTCTCCGGGCGCAAGCTCCGTACTTTCTTCCGTCACCGGCACAAATTCCACATAGACCACCAGCTTGCAGCCCCGCTCCGCCAGTGTTTCAAGAAACTCCTGTGAAATGACCTCGCGGACATTTCGTGTTGTTACCGTGACAGAAACCCCAAACAACAATTCCTTATTATGTAGTGCTTCCATGTTAGAGAGCAGTTTTTCATAGACGCCTTTTCCGCGGCGCTCGTCGGTTTCCTCTTTGCCACCCTCGATACTCATGACCGGAATCAGGTTGCGGCACTTGTCAAACAGCTTGAAATAAGCGTCATCCATATAGGTGCCGTTTGTAAAGATCGGGAAGATGATATTAGGCATCTTTCCCGCCGCCTCAACAATGTCCCGGCGCAGCATCGGCTCGCCGCCCGCTAACAGGATAAAACTGACGCCGATCTCATCCGCTTCCCGGAAGATCGCGAGCCATTCCGCATCGGTAAGCTGGCTTACCGGCTCCGCGTCCACGGTCGCGTGATTGCAGCGGGAATAACAGCCCGCGCAGTGCAGATTGCAGCTTGAGGTAATGCTGGCGATCAGAAACGGCGGGATGTGTTCACCTGCTTTTTCTGCCGCCGCACGACGCTTAGAGGCTTTTTTGCTGGCCGCCGCAAACTGCAGCATAAACGCGCTCTCCCGCGGATCTTTCAGTGTCGCTTTCAATGCGCCTGCCACAATGCCCTCTACGCCCCGCGTCATATAAGCCTGTATATCAAACTTCTTTTCCATAACGCACACCTCCATTTTCCCTCTCCGCATTCTTTTACGGCCTGTACCACTCCGCGAAACTGACCGCCTCTTTGTTTTCCAGTTCCACGCTCCAGAAGATCGGGAAGTCCGTTTCCCGCCAATACTCCTCAAACGCCGCGGCATCCACCTCCACACATTCTCCCTGGTGATCTTCCAGTATAAAATATCTGCAATCGCCGCTGATGGGATATACCGCGTCCTCTCCTTCCAGATCCACGATCTTAAAGCCCACGTCCAGATCATATTCCGGCTTCCAATCCAAGGTTCCGGGTACTACCCAATCCTGCAGATCTATGGTGACGGTATCCCCGTCAAACCCTGTGATATATCCCAGAACCAGCTCGCTGTTTTCCGATATGACCGCAAAGGTATCCGCGATCACTGCCATTTGGCTGCTCCAGCTTCCTGCCTCTTCCACCGGATAACAGTACGCTACCAGCCAGATCTTATCCCTCTCCTCATACAGCCTGGCTCTGTAGTAAAGCCCGTCCTCTTCCTTTGCCATACCGCCTGTCTCATCCGGCACATAATGGTCGGATTCCAGTATCTGCCCAATCGGATAGTCCTTTTCAAAGCCTGCTGCCCACAGCTGCACATCCTCATTTGCCATGGCATGCCACATGGCAGCCGCTTCCTTCTGCCACTCTCCTTCCGGCAGGTAAAAGGAAAACTCTCCCTGCTCCACGGTAAGCACAGCCCGCTTTTCCTCTATGATACCGTTCTTCATGAGCGTAAGCGTTACCACATCCTCCGCGGCACTCTCCTCAGAGGAAATATTTTCGGAAGCATTCTCATCCTGAGACTGCTCTCCCCAGACAACAAGCTCCGTCCTTTCCGAATCGCTTGCTCTCCTCCCCGCTGTCTGTGAAATCCTTTCCTCATTCGACATCGGCTTGCTCTCCTGCGCAACGGAACAACCCACCAGCGTCCCCATGCAGATTGTCAAAACCGCGGCAGACAGCAGAACGGGAAGTCCGTTTTTCTTTCCGGTCTTACGCAAAATATTCCGAAACCTCTTTTTCATGATCTGCTTGCCCCCGTAAAACCCGGTGGACAAGACGATCCGCCTGCCTCGTCCCTTATGAAGCGTGGATAAAAGAGTCTCCGTATACGCCTTCTTCGTGGCGGGATCCGCTCCCTTTGTCACGCGCTCGTCGCAGGAAAGTTCCATGTCCACCGCCGCTTCTTTCCGCATGATCCAGACAAGGGGATTAAACCAGTGCACGCCGTTTGCCGCTACCAGCAGCAGCTTCCAGTACACATCGCCTCGCTTTACATGGACAAGTTCGTGTTTCAAGATAAAGAACATCTCTTCCCTGCTGTATTCCCTGTCCGGCAAAACCAGGATCTGCCGAAAAAAGCCCAGCAGCATGGGACTTTCCGCTTCGGGAAACTCTATGACGGATACGGTACGTCTGATACCCATTTCCCGCTTGAGCGTGAGCATCTGCTGCCAAAGGGCCGCTTCCTTTACCTTCGTTCCGTCTCTTAACACCCGCCTTTTATAATGCAGATAGCCTGCCATATGCACAGCTATAAACAGCAAGCTTCCCGCTCCCCAGACAAACGCGCTCACCTCCAGAGGCGTCATGCCCTTTTTGTCCTGTCCGCTCAGGGGTGCCGCCATCCGCGCAGGTATCTCCACCATGATCCGCCGTGGAGCAGGCCGCTCCGCTTCAATGCCCGTCCCCTCCGGTTCCGCCTGCGCCGCAGGCTCTTCTTTTCTGCCGAACACGTCATCCGCCGCCTCCAGGACATCCCCGGCATCTATCAGCAGCAGGAGTCTGGCGGCAAGCAGTATCCAGATCAGATATTTCCATTTTGAAGCATACCGTCTGTTTAACAGCGGTGAGAGCAATAATAAAAGCAGCACAACCAGACCGGTGGATGCGGAAACCTCCAGAGCGGTAACGAGCAGATCTGTCATCGCGCGTCCTCCTCTCCCGAAGCTTCCGCTTCCAGCCGGTTCAGAAAATCTTTCAGTTCCTCCACATCAGAACTCTTGATCGCCTTAGCGCTGTACAGAGAAGCGACCATATTCTGTATGGAATTGTTGTACAGCTTTTCCAGAAAGTGTCTGCTCGCTCCCGTCTTATATGCATTTTCCGAAATGATCCAGCTATAGAGATTGCTTCCCGTGGAACGGTCACAGCTTAAAAACCCTTTGTCGATAAGCCTGCTGAGCGAAGTCATCAAAGTGGAAAGCTGCCATTTTCTCCGCCCCTGCAGCTGCTTTAAGATATAATTTGAAGTGACCGGGATCTCACTGCCCCAGATCACCTGCATGATCTCCAGCTCTGCTTCTCCCAACTTCTTTACCATTTCCGCCATATCTGCTTCCTCCCCAATACGATCCTATATGATTATACGTTTGTATAATTCATTATACAGTCGCATAACGGGATTGTCAAGCAGTATGAATCATTTTTCTGTCTTCTCTCCGTTACAGCCTGAACCAAACCCGGATGACCGTTCCCTCTCCCGGTGTGCTCCTAAGATCTATGCTGCCATGCAGATACTGTACCGCATGCTTCACGATAGAAAGCCCCAGGCCGGTCCCTCCCGATTCTTTGGAACGGCTCTTATCCACCCGGTAAAACCGCTCGAATACCCTTGCCTGATATTCAGGGGGAATACCGATACCGGAATCCTTTACGGAAATAACTGCCATATTTTCCTCTCTGCCCGTAATAATCTCTACTGTTCCCCCTTTTTTATTGTACTTAATGGCATTGTCACAGAGGTTAAAAAGAATCTCTCCCACCAGTTGTCTGACGGCCCTTACGCACACCCTCTCTCCGCTCACCGTCACCTTTATATTCTCCGCCGCAGCCGCAGTCTGCAGCTCTGCCACAGTCTCTTTCGCGGCCTCGTACAGATCCACGTCTTCAAAAGGCATTTCACTTCCTTCGTCCAGACGGGACAAACGGATAATATCTTCAATCAACGTTACGAGCCTCTGGGCTTCTGTGCGTATATGTCCTACAAAACGAGGCATATCCTCCGCTTTTACAAGTCCGTTTTCCATTAACTCCGCGCTTCCCATTATGGATTGCAGCGGCGTTTTCAATTCATGGGATACATTGGCCGTAAATTCCCGCCTGTTCCTTTCCGCATTGGCGGTTTCTGTAATGTCAAAAGCAAGCAGAACCGAACCTATCACAGTGCCGCCGGATTCAATGCGGTTGACATGGAGCTGATATTCTTTTCCGTTTCGTTCCATGGTGATTTCACTGTGTCCGTTTAACAGGGCATCCTGTATCGCGCCGCTTAAGTCATGGCTGCGCTCTATGGTCAGAAAATCTTTGTCAATGCAGGAAGGCTGCGCGGAAAAAAGCTTCAGCGCCGCGGGATTGATACTTACGATCCTGTTCTTTTCATTCAGAAGCACCAGCCCCTCCGTCATTCCCTGGGTGATCTGCGCGAACTCATCATTTTTCTGCTGCAGTTCGGACAGCTGCATGGCAATCTGCTGATGCTGTTTATGAATACGGTTAAGCAGGGGAGCAATTTCTTCATAGGTATCATTCTCCAGTGGTTTTTCCAAATCCAGATTGTTCAACGGCTCCATAATGTGCCTGGAGAGCCTGCCTGCCAATATTCCCGATAAGATCAGAGCCCCGGTCATAACAACCAAAACCGGCTGCAGCATCCCCAATACAAGGAACCATACCGTAACGCCGCTGACCGAAATCCTGAGTACCGAGCCGTCTTTCAGCTTTTGGGCATAGTAAATGGTTTTTTCCAGCAGAGTCGTGGAATACCGTACGCTTTTGCCTACGCCGTTGCGCATAGCCTCCTGTATTTCTTCCCTGTCCCCATGGTTTTCCATGGTTTTTCCGTCAGATTGTGTATCGTAGAGCACATCACCGTTTTGGTCCACCCAGGTCAGGCGGTATTGCTCGGGCTTTAATCCTTCCAGATACGTCTGCCCGCTTTCTTCCACTGCCGCAGCGGCCAGACTCAGTTCGCTCTCCAGCTGCCTGCTCTGAACATTGGTAAAATATTCATAGAGACAACCCATGATAATAACAAAGCTCGCGCACAGCACACCCCCCGCTGCCAGCACAATGGATTTAAATATCTTCTTCGTCATACCCGCACCTCGAACCTGTAACCAATACCACGCACCGTTTCGATCATCTTCCCGTATTCGCCTAATTTTCCGCGCAGGGTACGGATATGCATATCCACCGTCCTGGTTTCACTGACATAATCAGAGCCCCACACTTCATTGAAAAGCTGGTCTCTGGTAAATGCCATTCCCGGATGAGAAAGAAACAGCCTTAAAAGCTCAAATTCTTTTAAAGTAAGCTGAATCCTTTTCTCCTCTATCGTCACAATGTGTTCGTCCGGATAAACACATAAGCCGCCTGCTTTCAGAACATTTTCTACGTCTTTCCCCCTGCATCTGCGAAGTACCGCTTTCACCCGGGAAACCATTTCCATCATACCGAAAGGCTTCACAAGATAGTCGTCCGCTCCCAAATCCAGGCTTTGGATCTTATCATATTCCATGCCCTTCGCGGTCGCCATGATAACCGGTATGGCACAGGTATCCGCGTTTTTCCTCAGGGATTTTAACAGCTCCACACCGTCTTCTCCCGGCAGCATAATATCCAGTATGACCAGATCCGGCTTCTCCTCCGCCAGGGCTTCTCTGAACGCAGCCGCGTCCGCAAAGCCTTTTGCTGCAAAGCCGGTAGTATTTAAGGTATATACTTCAATATCCCGAATGCTTTCATCATCTTCAACACACCATACTGTCATCCAGTTTCTCCTTTATGCACGCCCGTCATGGAAAAAAGCACCCATTCCGCTATATTTACCGCATGATCCCCGATACGTTCAAAATATTTCGCGATCATCAGAAGGTCCAGCGCATATCCCCCATCCTTAGGGTTCTCCGCTATCAGTTGGATAAGCGATGCCTTGACCTGTAAAAATAAACGATCCACCTCGTCATCCCGCTCTATCGCTGTGTCAGCCAATAGCGCGTCCTGCTTGACAAAAGCGTCAATGCTTTCCGTAACCATCTGGCTTGCAGCCTCGGCCATAAAACGGATATATCCGCACTCTTCTCCCGTTCTGCCGTCCAGAAACGTGATAATTTCCGCAATATCCGCTGCCTGCGTTCCGATGCGTTCCATGTCGGTAATCATTTTAAGGGCTGCGGAAATCTGCCGCAGATCTCCTGCTACAGGCTGCTGCTGCAATAACAGCTTCAGACACAGGGTCTCTATCATCCGCTCCATTCGGTTTATTTCTTCATCCAGGGATAAAACTTTCTCTGTCAGCTTCACATCCCCCATAGCCAGTGCTTTTGACGCAGCGGCGATCGCCTCCTCACACATGGCTCCCATCTGCGTTAGTTCGTTGTTCAACGTAGCAAGCTGCTCATCAAAACGGCTTCTCATCATCCAAACCTCCCCGTAATATAATCCTCTGTCCGTTTGTCCACCGGCTGCTCAAACATTTTTTCCGTATTTCCATATTCGATGAGTTCGCCCAGGAGAAAGAAAGCCGTATTATCCGAAATCCGCACAGCCTGCTGCATATTGTGGGTTACCACTACAATAGTATACTGATTCTTAAGCTCCAGCGCAAGTTCTTCGATTTTAGAAGTGGAAATAGGATCCAGGGCACTGGTAGGTTCATCCATTAAAAGCACATCCGGCTCCACTGCCAATGCCCTGGCAATACACAGCCGCTGCTGCTGGCCTCCTGACAAACCCAGCGCCGATTTCTTCAGCCTGTCTTTCACTTCATCCCAAATGGCAGCGCGGCGCAGGGAGCGTTCCACAATATCATCCAGCTTGGCCCTGTTTTTAATACCGTGAGTTCTCGGCCCGTAGGCAATATTGTCATAAATACTCATGGGAAAGGGATTGGGTTTCTGAAAAACCATGCCAATGCTCCGCCGCAGTTCATTCACGTCAATATCCGCGTCAAAAATATTCCTGTTTCTGTAATACACCTCTCCCGTGATGCGGACTCCGGGCACAAGGTCATTCATGCGGTTTAAGGATTTCAGGAAAGTGGACTTCCCACATCCGGAAGGGCCTATCAGCGCGGTAATGCTCTTTTCCTCAATTTCCACATGGATATTCTGAAGTGCCTGTGCGGCACCGTACCAAAGGCACAGATCCTTTACCGTTATCACATTACTCATACGCCTCTCCTTTTCTGAAAATATTTTCCTGCCAGAGCCGCGGTCAGATTAAGCAGCATTGTCAAAATCATCAAAATGGCGGCAATCGCAAAACCCACCTCAAATTCTCCGTATTCTTTCACATATACATATAGGGCGACTGTCAGTGTGGCGCCTGCGCTGCCCAGCCCCTCAAAAAAACCATTCAGGGCATGCGCAAACCCGGCTGTAAAAAGAAGCGCTGCCGATTCTCCCAGAATACGTCCCACAGACAGGATACAGCCTGTTGTTATGCCATCAATACAGCCTGGAAGCACAACGGTATGGATCACACGCCATTTCCCCGCCCCCAATCCGAAAGCGCCTTCCCGATAGCTTGCGGGCACTGTTTTTAAGCTTTCCTGTGTGGTCCGCATAACGGTAGGCAGATTCATGATCACCAGGGTAAACGCTCCCGCCAAAAGCGAAGTTCTCATACCGAGAAACCGGCAGAAAAACAGCATACCTACCAAACCGTAAATAATGGACGGGATACCTGATAAAGTTTCCGCGGCATATTCGATCACGCTTACCAGCTTTCTGTTTTTTGCGTATTCCGTCAGATAGACAGCGGCCCCCACCCCAAGGGGGATGACAAGCGCCAAAGCCGCTGCCACAATGTAGAGCGTATTCAGAATATCCGGCAGTATCCCTATCCTGTCGGACAGGTAACTGGGTTTTGTGGTAAGCAGCTCCCAGGATACTTCAGGCAGCCCCTTATACAATACATAGCCGATCAAAAACAGCACCAGTGCGCAGGTAATACCGGCTGAAAGGCCCATCAGGATACGCATAACGGCAATATATGTTTTTCGCTGAAACGAAAACGTATTCTTTCGCATTTTAATTTTCCTCACTGTGTTTTAAGAAATGATTCAGTATGGCATTGATCAGCATGATAAAGAAAAACAATACCAGCGCAATGGAAAAAAGGGCCTGTTTTTGCAGACTTCCGTCAGCCGCATAGGACATTTCACTTGCCACGGCAGTGGTAAGAAAGCGCACACTCTGGAAAAGTTCCGGCATATTGGGGGCGTTTCCCGCCACCATCATGATCGCCATCGCTTCCCCTATGGCTCTGCCGACGCCTAAAACAACCGCGGCGGCAATTCCGCTCTTTGCCGCGGGCACCGAGATACGAAAATATGTTTCCACTGCTGTGGCTCCCAGTGCGAGGGAAGCGTCCTCATATTCTTTGGGAACGGCGTCCAGCGCTGTCAGCGATACCTTGATGATCGACGGCAGAATCATGACCGCCAGCACGATCATCGCCGCCAGCAGACTGGCGCCGTCAGGAATATGAAAAGCAATCCGTATTCCCGGCACCAGTACCTTCATCCCCACCAGTCCGTAGACTACGGAGGGAATCCCTGAGAGCAGACTTACCGCCGCTTCCATCAGAGTCTTTATCTTAAGCGGCGCTATCTTCGCGAGATAAACCGCCGTCATAAATCCAACCGGTACGCCAATGAAGATCGCTCCTGCTGTACCATAGATGCTTGTGAGGATGAAAGGCAATATCCCGTACCGCGGCTGTGCCGCCGTGGAAGCCCATTCTTTCCCGAACAGGAATGGAATAAGACCGATCCTGCGGACAGCCGGAATCCCCGATATGACCAGAAACACCGTTATGAGAAGCACACAGCCTACCGTAACAAGACCAAGCATCAGAAATATCCCATGTATAATATTCTCGACCAGCCGCTTTTTGCCGATGAGCTGTCTTTTCCTGATAAACCCATCCCTGTCCATTGAACACTTTTTATTTTTCATTGCGGTTTCCATTACAGTCTCCATTCTGTCTTGGGATCAGTTTACCGGGACCGCGCCTGCGGCGGAAATGATTTCCCTGGCTTCGGGGGAAGTAATATAGTCAAAAAATTTCTTAGCTGTCGGTGAAAGTTCCTCATCTTTCCTTGTTACCAGCACAAAAGGGCGCTGTACTGCATAGCTTCCGTCTTTTACGGTTTCTTCCGTAGGCATAATACCGTTGACAGAGACCACTTTCACTGCTTCATCCACAGCCGCAAGCGATGCATAGCCAATGGCTGCCGGATT
Source organism: uncultured Lachnospiraceae bacterium (assembly GCA_947631685.1). Taxonomy (GTDB): domain Bacteria; phylum Bacillota; class Clostridia; order Lachnospirales; family Lachnospiraceae; genus Acetatifactor. The sequence continues at coordinate 102,861 of CANRMI010000004.1, read as the reverse complement.
CCCCAATACCGTCGTGATCACATCTCCGGTAGAAGTCAGCTCCTGGCGGTATTGACAGCTGTCTTCCGTACCTGTGATGGATTCAAATCCGTCCCGTGTGCCGCTCCCCGCTTCCCGGCCAATCAAAACGATCTCCAGATCTTCTCCCCCTACTTCCTGCCAATTTGTGATTTCACCCGTATAGATTCCGGCAATCGTCTCTAAATCCAACTCCTTTACAGGATTATCCATGTTGACTATAATGGCAATCCCGTCAAGGGCCAGTATCGTTTCCGTCAGTCCCTGGGCCTTTTCTTCCTCTTTCAGACTGCGGCTGGAAAGCCCAATATCACAGCGTCCTTCCGCTACCGCCGTAATGCCGGAGCCGGAACCGGTAGGATTGTAAGTAAAAGTCACATCCTCATTGTTTTCCTCAAAAGCTTCTCCCAACGCTCCGATCACATTTGCCATGGAGGTGGAGCCGTCCGTAGACACCGTACCGCCCTCTGCTTTTCCGCATCCTGTCATAGCTGCCAGTACAAGGGCAATCCCAAGACCAAACCATTTTTTCATCTTCGTTTTCTCCTCTTCTTTTCTTTTTTTCAGATTACTTTGTACTACACTTATCAGAATAAAGGGCGCCTGTAAAATGCAAAACACAACTTCTGTAAAATATTTGTAAAATCAAAAAAGGGCCGCCGCTTCACGATTTTCAGCAGTTAACATCGTTAAAGCGACAGCCCCTTTTCCTTTTATCTATGAAAATATTTAAAACCCTTCTACCCCCTGCTTTCTGGCCGCGGCAATCCGGTATTCATCCATGAGCTCGATACAGCCCGCTATATCGACTCGGTTTCTGAACAGGCTCTCCAAGGCCACGGCCACGTCATCCCCGCTGAATCCCAGCACTTTTGACGCCGACGTGGAAGCACGCAGGTTTTCCTCGATGGATTTTGCCGCGTCAAGAACCATGGGGGACTGTATATTGGTGGTCTGGCCCCTAAAACAGTTCAGCGTGGATATTCCGTCAAAGGCAACGTTATAGTTTTCCTCCTTTGCGCAGAAAGAAAGAAAATCCAGACAGGCATCAATATGCTCACCGTTTTTATTGACCATCATCATATTGAGATTTCCCCCTTCATAGGTTCCGTTCTCAACGGTATTTAAAAACACGGGCATAAGGCCAAAATCATCCACGGTATATTTGCCGTCTTTGGCCAGATCCGTATAAAACCAGGTATCCCACATGAAAGTCATCACAGCCCCGCCGGAGCTCATGACCGGATTCACGTCATCGATGCCCCATTTCAGATAGTCCGGTCCAAACCACCCCTTATCCGCGGCGCTTTCTATCCACTGCAGCATATCGGTCACTTCCGGTATATCCCCGTATGTAATCTCATTGTGATTGATCTTCCGCAGTAATTCAGGGTTGTCCGCAAAGACCGGATCCAGCGCGAACTGTACCATCCAGGAGCAGCCGTCCCCAGGCCAGCAGATAGGCACATAGCCCGCGTCCTTCAGCGCCTGGCACAGAACGTCAAATTCAGACTGGGTGGTGGCCGGCTTCAGTCCCAGGCTGTCAAAGATGGTCTTATTGTAATAACAGCCGGACACGGAATTTTCCCAGTAGGGAAGCCCCATGAGGTTGCCCTCCCCGTCCAGGCAGTACTGCAGGGTGCTGTCCGTCAGTTCCTTCACCCATTCCTGGTCGTTCAGATACAGAAAATTTCCTCCAATGTCAAAACGGTCCAGGTCGGCGTTATGAAAATGCATAAAAATATCCGGAACATCGCCTGCCGCGAATCTCTCCGCGGCAGTGGCCTCAAACTCCGAGTCTTCAATAGGAACGGGCTGGATCTTATTTCCGGTTGCCGCCTCGTACTGTTGAAAAATGCTCGTCATATAGCTTTTTGCCAAATCGCTTTTTCTTCCCATAACGGTGATCGTCACCGCGCCGGCGTCACTTTTATTTTTCATCAGCCCGAAAATGCCTGCCAGCAGAACTGCCGCCACGCCCAGCGCTATGAGTATCGGTAACCATGGTTTTTTCATGTGCTTTCTCCTGTTATCTGATGAAGTGAGTGGATACCTTTTCTTCTGTTTCCGGCAGTCCAAAACGTTCCTTTCCCAGCGTGATGCTCCGCATCAGAAAGACCATGTTCCTGGCGAGTACCCGCATGGTCTGTTTCCCTTCCTCGTCCAGCTCGGCCTCTCCCTTGTTCATTCCGTGTATGCTGTTCCAGTACTGGCTGGATACCACAGGCATTCCGGAGATCGTAAAGTATTTGTTCAGTTCGTCAAAAGTCGCGGAACAGCCTCCCCGTCTGGCGCATACCACGCTGGCTCCCACTTTCATGCGCTTGTCGAATTTCGTGCTGTAAAAGAGTCTGTCCAGACACGCGATCAGGGTAGCGTTGGCAGAGGCGTAGTAGACCGGACTGGCTATCACCAGACCATCCGCCTCTTCAAATTTGGGGGCCAGCTCGTTTACCGCGTCATCAAATACGCACTTTCCCCTTTGGGCGCAGGAGCCGCAGGCAATACAGCCTCGGATGTCCATATTTCCGATCTGTACCGTTTCCACAGCCACACCGCTCTTTTGAAAAACCTCTTCCATTTCACGGATTGCCACCGTTGTATTGCCGTCTTTTCTCGGACTTCCATTCAGTATCAGAACCTTTAGCTTATCTTCCATTTTTCTTCTCCTCGCTTTTTATTTGATAGACCGGGACTCACTCCTGTTTCTCGCTCAAGATGTCCGTGAGCACCTCCAGCAGCTTTTTCACATCCACGGGCTTCGCGATATGGGCATTCATCCCGCTCTCCAATGCCCGTTTCTTATCCTCTTCAAACGCATTTGCCGTCATTGCCACAATGGGGATATTGGCAAGCTTGGGATCCTGCAATGCCCGAATGGCTTTGGCAGCGTCATAACCGTTCATCTTGGGCATCTGGATGTCCATGAGGACTAAGGAATAATATCCCGGTTCGGACGCTTTTACCTTCTCCACCGCTACGGTGCCGTCCTCCGCGGTCTCCACAACAAACCCGCTGTCTACAAGCAGTTCTTCCGCGATCTCCCTGTTCAGTTCATTGTCTTCCGTCAGCAGCAGACGCGTGCCCTGAAACTGCTCTTTTACAAGGGGAATGAGGCTTTCCTTCTGCCCCTCCTGCGCGCGTTCCGGATTTCCAGCAGCCGCGGCCATCAGTACGCTGCGCAGTTCGGAGAAAAAGATGGGTTTGTTGCAGAAGGCGGTCACGCCCGCTGCCCTCGCCTCTTCTTCAAAGGCTCTCCAGTCATACGCCGTCACAATGATAATGGGGGTATCCTCGCCCACAATGGCACGGATCTGGCGCACCACCTCCAGCCCGCTTAGATCGGGCAGAAACCAATCCACAATATAGGCGTGGTAATCGTCTCCCAGCTCATGTGCCTGCTTCGCGTGCAGAACGGCCTCCCTGCCATGCAGTACCCATTCGGAGCGCATTCCGATCTGCTTTAACATTTTGGTAACGCTGTCGCAGGTGGAAAAATTGTCGTCCACCACCAGTGCGTGCAAGCCTTCCAGCTCTTTCGTTCTTTCCGCCGCATGCAGCTCAGACTGGAGCCTGAAGTCCAGATTGACCGTAAACTTGGTTCCTTTTCCCTGCTCGGACTGTACTTCGATGGTTCCGCCCATGGTGTCAATGATATTTTTTGTAATGGCCATGCCCAGTCCTGTTCCCTGGATACCGCTGACGGTAGTGTTTCTCTCCCTTTCAAAGGGTTCAAAAATATGTTTGATAAATTCTTCGTTCATACCGATACCCGTGTCCCTGACACAGATCTCGTAAGAGCCGTAGCCCTTGGGCGCGCTGGGCTTCTGGCGGATGGTCAGCGCCACCGTACCGCCGGGCGGCGTAAATTTAATGGCATTGGAAAGCAGGTTGAGCAGCACCTGATTCACGTGCAGCTTGTCGCAGAAAATATTTTCATCCACCACATCCACCGCGTCCATAAAGAAGTTCAGCTGTTTGCTCTGCATCTGGCTCTGGATGATATTTCTCATATCCCGGAAGATCTCTGGAATGGTGCACTCCTTTTCTTCGATATGCAGCTTGCCGGATTCGATACGGCTCATATCCAGAATATCATTGATCAAGGACAGTAGATGATTGCTGGAAGCGAGGATCTTCTTTAAATATTCCCGCGTCTTTTCCTTATTGTCCAGGCTGGCCTGGGCCAGAGTGGTGAACCCGATAATAGCGTTCATGGGAGTCCGGATGTCGTGGGACATATTGGAGAGGAATACGCTCTTGGCTCTGTCCGCCGCTTCCGCTTTCTGCAGCTTCTCGGTCAGCACTGCCTGCTCCACCGCTCTCTGCATGATCCGTCTGGCGTTGTTCCTTACCCACATGTAATACAGGATGATTGTCGCGGCCATGAAGATACCCAGATAAAAGCATACCCGCTGAACGGCAAATACGCTGGAAAAGGCTTCCTTTTCCGGAACGGCCACGGCGATGCTCCATTCATTGATACCGGCCGGTGCATAGTACATATATTCCCAGCCGCCGGTCTCTGAGGTGCGATAGACCACATATCCGCTTTCCAGATTGATGAGGGACTCTGTATACTGGCTCCAGGTCTTATCGCCTTTGGTCTCCCTCGGAGACACCTCCACAGAGTAATCCGCTATGTTGCCCGGCTCCTCATGCCGCGTATCCAGCAGAAAATCCCCTGTCTTGGTATCTATGATATAGACTCTGGCACTGGCGTTGTAAATATTGTCGATATTCAGGCTCTGGTGCAGGTCTTTGAGCTGAGTCACGCCGTACAGTAGCGCCGCCACCTCCCCGTCCTGCTCGATTGGAACATAGTGGCGCAGGAGATAGCTCTCGCCGCTTAAGCTTTTCACTCTGTTGGAAATATGTTCTCCCAAAGGCGCTTCTTCCTCGAAAGAAATATTTTCGCTCCCCGCCGCGTCTACAATGCTGCCATCCGGCAAAAGCACCCTGTCATCCGGCAAAAGCACCCTCACCTGCATGATTTCCAACAGGGGGGAAACCGTCTGCATAATGGCCTGCGTATCTTCAATGTCAAAATTGTCCGCCTGGGAGATAATGGAAGCGGTAGCGTTTAAAATACGGCTCTCCCGGTCCAGCTTGGCCGTAACCTCCTGGATAACGGTATCCACGCCCTCCTCCATACGCCGGAAAGAACGTTCCCGCAACGCCGCGTTGATGATCAGATAGGCTCCGACCAAAAGCACGATGATAACCGCTATCACGATCCCTGTTGCCATCCGGCTCCTGTCGTTTTGTATACTGTTTTTCTTCTTTTTACTGCTACTGCCAGACATATCGCAGTTCCTCCTCTGGTCTTATCTTCCACTCAGTTTTTCCCGCATTTCCAGATAGTGGGCATAGGCTTCCGGCCTTTTTTCCTTTAAACGCTCCTCTATTTCCCTTCGGTGCTTCCGCAAAAGTTCCAGGGCTTCGGGGCTTAGACCTTTCAGCTTTTCCTCTATGATGTGGCGGCGGTGTTCCAGCTGTTCTTCAATGTGCCGCACATCGGAACGCCCCTTTTCTTCCAGGCCGGAAAAATAAACCTCCAGGCGGTTTAACAGTTCGTCTTCGTCGAAGAGTCCCACCCGGCCCCAGGAGACCGCGTTTTCGGATCTCAGGATATTTTCCATGCTGTAATCTCCGGAATCCACCAGCTTTTCCGCCACTTCCGCCGCCAGCGCCTCCATTTTTTCTCCTGCGCCTTCTCCAAAAGCCCACTCAAATTCCGCCAGCCTTTCATTGGCTTCTATGTAAGGATATTCCTCTTCCTTGGAAAGGCCCTCTAAGGGATAGGGCTTGTTCACGCCGGCCGCCCGCAGGGCCAGGGAAACGGTCCTTCTGACCGAGCCCTCCTCGATCAGCCGTCCCGCGCCGAAAGCGCGGATCTGATCATTTACCGCGTCGGTATGCTCCGTCAGATAAAAATATATGCCCCTGGCATTTAAGTTTCTCTTGAGTATCACCAGTCTTTCCGCCGCCGTGATGTCGATGCTGCCGATGCCCCTGGCATCCACAATGACCTGCCTGGTGTCTTCTTTGATCGCGTTTTCAATATCCTCCTGAAACGTATCTATATTGGCAAAAAAGAGGTTGCCGCTGAACCGGTAGATTATCGTATGCTCAATGGGACGGGCATTTTTATTCCGTTTCAGATTGTGCAGGCCCTCATGTCCCGGTATTACCCCCAAAAAAGCCTTGGGCGGGATCACGGCCCGTATGATCACTGCCACAAAGGACAGCAGAACCCCGATCAGCACCCCGTAAATGGTCCCGAATACAAGCACACCGAAAAAAGCTGCCATAAATATGGCAAACTCCTGTTTATCCGCCTGAAAAGTCTGTTTGGCAAGACCGATTTCCAGGATCCCCAGCAGTGCGGAAAGAACGATACCTGTCAGCACAGGGACCGGAAAAAAGCCCAGCAGATCCGTTCCAAACAGCAGCACCAGGATCATGGCCGCGCCCGCCGTTACTGACATCAGCTGGGATCTGCAGCCATACTGGTCCGCGATCCCGCTTCTGGATACGCTCCCGTTGATCGGACAGCATCCCGTAAAGGCAGCGGCTGCATTTCCCGCCGCATAGGCCAGCACTTCTCTGTTATGATCGATCTTATAATTATATTTTAAAGCATAGTTGCCTGTCGCCAGCAGCGTCTGCGCCATAATGACCAGCGCGATGGTGAGGGAAAGCACAATGAGATTTCCCCCGTTGGACAGGATCAGGGAAAGTTTTGGCAGCATAGGTCTGGGCAGGCCGGAGGGCACCTTGGCAAGGAGCTTTACTCCCCGTTCCTCCAGATGGCAGAACGCGGTCAGCCCCGCTCCCACCGCCATCAGCACTACGGACATGGGAAACTTGGGCGCTGCCTTTTTGAAGATCTGCAGGATCACCACCGTACCCACTCCTAAAACCGCCGACAACAGATGAAAGGACGGCAGCTCGTTCCAGATATGCCCTAACAGGACAAAAAGCTCTCCCGTACCCGCGCTGCCGCCGAACAGCTTGGGTATCTGCATCAGAATAATGGTACAGCCGATCCCGGAAATAAATCCTCCCATAACCGGCTTGGAAATATATTTCACCAGACGTCCGGCTTTTAACAGGAAAAACAGAAACAGCCAGATCGCGGTCATGGCGGTGATCGCCGGTACCAGCGCCGCGGCTTCCTCGGAACCGGACGCGATCCCCAGTCCGGCAAGGGCGCCTCCCACCAGTGCGGCAGGCGTCGCGTCCACTCCGAAAACAAACTGGGGCGAAGAGGTCAACAGCGCGTAAACCAGCACCGGAAATACGGAACCGTAAAGTCCGTATACGGCTGGCAGTCCCGCTACCTGCGCGTATCCCATGGAAATGGGGATGGACACCAGGGCCACCACGATACCGGATACAATATCTTTTCTTATCTGGGTTATACTTCTTTTTTCTTTACTCATCTCTTAAAACTTTTCCGCTTCCTTTTCTTCCGCCTTGGTCATATACGCGATCCCAATGGTCCCCAGTCCTCCGTTGCTGGAGCAGGACACGGAGGCTCTGGTCACGACCACCTTTTTGAAAGGAACGTATTTCAGCACCTCATTCACTACCTCTTCCTGCTGTTTCAGGGTACAGCTGGCGTGGGAAATATACACAACCCGGGGATCTATCTTTTTCCTCCTGCGCAGCAGGCTGCGGACAAAATTTTTCCTGGCCTTTTCCAGATTGCCCGTGCGGAAGCCTGTTATCCTGGTGTCGTCATTTTTCATTTTCACCACAGGATAAAGATTCAGAATTTCAAACAGGGAATTGATTCCCTTTCTGCCGTGTCCGCTCCTAGCATAGCTGTAGATATTGGGCATGAGGAAAGTGGTTTCAATCCGTTTCTTCAAAATATCCAGTTCCCTGCACAGTTCATCCACCTGGTTCACGCCGTTTCGCAGCAGTTCTCCCGCGGCCAGCACCAGCAAGCCTTCCCCGCAGGAAATATGTCCGGCGTTGATAACGTGCACATGGTCAAAGCCTTCCGCCGCCTGCATGGCGTTGCGGCAGCTGCCGCCCGGTCCGGAAGCCATGGATATATGGATCAGGTCCTCGGCCTCTGCCAGCGCCCCCGCATAAAAGGTTTCAAACTCTTCCACCGTAGCGCTGACCGCCAGAGCCTTGTGCTCGGGATCGGACAGATAGCGCTGGAGATTGTCGGAATCTATTTCCGCCGTATCCCGGAAAGTCCCCTGCTCCGTTTCTATATAGGAATATATGATCTTTATATCGTACTGCTCCAGATACTCTTTGGACAAATCGCTGATGCAGTCGGTAGAAAGCTGTATTTTCTTCTTTTTGCGGTGCAGTACCGATCCGGCTGCCGCGGTATCGTGTTCTTCCTCGTTGATACGATATTCGATCAGCCCTTCCGGCAGGAATTTTAATATCTCCGCTTCCAGCAGCCTGCCGTCAATGGGTTTGGAAATGTACCCGTCAAAACCTTCTTCCAGATACTTCTGCTTATCGGCTGCGGCCGCGTTGGCCGTCACCACGATCACGGGAGTCTGGCGCCGGCCGCCGCTCTCCTGTTTCCGAATGGCCTTCATGGCGGTTTCTCCGTCCATTCCGGGCATCATGCTGTCTAAGAGAATGGCATGGTACACCTTTTTCTTCACCATTTCCAGGCACTCTTCCCCGCTCCTTGCCGTTTCGACCTGTACCTTTGTGGCCCTAAGCAGCTTGCTGATAACCAGCAGATTGGTTTCGTTGTCATCCACCACCAGAATCTTGGCCATGGGCGCTTCAAAACTCTGCTTATAGTGTATGTGCTCCCTGCTGTGCAGTTTACGCAGATAGTTCACATCCCCGATAGGCTTCGCGTCCACAATGGGCTGCTCTAAGGTTACGGTAAATACGGAGCCCTGCCGGTAAATACTGTCTACCGTGATCGTGCCTCCCATTAAACTGACCAGCTGTTTGGTAATGGTAAGCCCCAATCCACTGCCCTCTATCTTCCGGTTTTTCTCCCGATCCACTCTCTTGAAATAATCATAGAGGGAGGCCAGATCCTCTTTCCGGATACCGATGCCCGTATCGGACACGGAAATCATCAGTCTCTCTTTTCCGTCAGGCAGGGCCTCTCCCTGCACCGACAGGGAAACGGAGCCCTCCTGGGTATATTTTGCCGCGTTGGTCAGCAGATTGAACAATATCTGCCGGATGCGCATTTCATCCCCCAGGAGTACACTGGGCAGATCGCTGTCAATATTGACACGAAATTCCAGGTTTTTCTCACTGATACGGGTCTGCAAAAGCCCCACCACATCATCAAAAAGCTCCTGGGTGCGGTATTCCGCGGGCACGATCACCATTCTGTCGCTTTCGATCTGGGAAAAGTCCAAAATATCATTGATCAGGTTCAATAAGATCTTACTGGCGCTCCTGACTCTGAGGGCGTCCTCCGCCACTTCCTCCGAAATATCCTCCCGCAGTATCATTTCATTCAGGCCGATGATGGCGCTGATTGGTGTGCGGATCTCATGGCTCATGTTGGCAAAAAAGGCATCCTTGGATCTGCCTATCCTTTCGATTTCTTCCTTCTGCGCCACGGTCCTCTCCCGCTCCTGCTCATAAGCCAGCAGTTGAAACCGCATAATGAGTCCCACCGCCACACTGACACTCACTACCGCAAAGAGGGAGTCGTAGTATACGGCGACTTCGGAGCCTAAGGGATTGATCAGGTCGGAATGGAAGTAGGCAAAGATATAAGTACCCGTATCCACAGCCAGCGTAATGACCAAAAACGCGACCAGTCTTTTTCCCCGGAACATGATGAAAATATAGAGCAGTCCCAATACAAACCAGACTGTAGCGCCGCTTTCAATACCTCCGCTGGAAAAGAACACAAACGGAAATATTCCGCAGATAACAAAGACGGCGAATATCGTGGTAGCAAAGTCCACCTTGTGATATTTGAAAGTAGCCACCATGGCCGCCAGTATGACAAGTAAGAGCGCAAACACGGGAAGCGCGTTTATCAACGGATTTTCCAGTGCCAGTCCCGCTATAATGGCAATCACGGAAACAGCCAGCCCCGTCAGCAGGATGAGCCTGAAAAGTCTTTCCCTTATATCCATGGTTCCTTTATAAAGTATGTTTTTAATCTTCTCCAGCATGTCCCTTGATCCTGTCTCTTTTATGGATTGATCGTTCTGCTTTGCTTTAACAGTTCCAAAATCCTTTCATATTCCTCCATGAAAGCGGGGTGGTGTTCCCGGATAAAGTCCGCGTCGCCCCGTTTTCCGGCCAGCTCCAGTTCCTTGGCCATATGGGCGAGCCCGCCCACTCCCACGCTGAGCATGGTACTCTTTACGGCGTGTACCAAAGTGGCGTAATCCTTCCAGTTCTCCGCCTGGTAAAAGCTTTCGATCTGACTGCGGTCGTTCTGTCCGTTGCGGAAGATGAGCTGCAGGATCTCTATGTAATCTTTTATCGTGCCGCAGTAAGCCAGCCCCTCCTGCTCATCGAAGTCCTCTATGGGAAGCTCCGTGTGGGCAGAAAGCCTGCCTCCCGCTTCCTCTTTCTGTTCTTTGTCCGGCTCTTCGTCCGCCTCCTCCTTTATGGGAATCAGTTTTTCCTGGGGAAGCACCCGCCGCAGCACTCTCTCCAGCACCGAGATCTCAATGGGTTTCGGGATAAAATCCTGAAATCCCTCATTTAAGAAAACCTCCCTCATGCCTCCCACGGCATTTGCCGTCACCGCTACCACAGGAAGCTTCTTAAAATAGCTGCCCTGCTTGCGGCGGATCCTCTGCAGGGTTTCCACACCGTCCATTTCCGGCATCATATGGTCCATAAAGACCACATCATAGCTCATGCTTTCGATCTTCTCCAAAGCTTCCCCGCCGCTCGAGGCTATGGATACCTGGATCTGATAGGGCTGCAGCAATCCCTCCAGCACCCGGATATTCATCAGGTTGTCATCCACCACCAGCACGGTGGCTTCCGGTGCGGTAAACTTCCCCTGACAATAACTGCCGGTATCCGTGCCCTGCACCATTTTCTCGTCGTTCAACGCCATTACCACAGGCAGGATAAAGAAAGGCTTGTAGAGCCTTTGTATCCTCTCGCTCAGTACCCTGCCGTCGTTGAAGCGCTCGATCACCGCTATCACTCTTGCGCTCAGGGACAGTTCATCAAAATAAGTCCGATCCTCTTCGTACTCCTCTATGCTGATGAACACGTGGGTAAAGGTTTCCCTTTCCGCTCTTCTCTTCAATTCCGGCAGATTCTGGCAGACATGACAGCGCACCCTCAACTGGGAGATCATATGGTAGATGACCTGCCCGTAGGCTTCCCGCACTTCGGGACGGTCGTATCTTTCCATGTCCACATATATCGCCACGTTCACCTTTTCCCTGTCCCTTACGGCAGCGATAGGCGTTGCGTCCGCCACCTTCTGGGGGATCACGAACTGTATCTCGCTGCCCCGTCCGAATTCACTGGAGACGGTGATAAAGCCCCCCATTCTCTCCACCAGCGCCTGGGAAATGGCCAGTCCCAGCCCGATGCCGGCTTCCTTCCTGTCGCGTCTGGTATCCACCTGATTGAAGCTGGTAAAGAGCCTCTCCAGGCTTTCCTTTTTCATTCCGATACCCGTATCCTTGACGCGCACGATCAGATTGATCCCGTAATCGGTCTTTCTGGCGCCGATCACGATCGTGACGCAGCCCTCCACTGTAAATTTCAGCGCGTTGTTCACCAGGTTCATGATCACCCGCCGGATCTTCTGTTCGTCTCCGATCAGCCCGCTGGGCAGATCCGCGTCGCAGTCCACGATCAGATCGATCTCTTTTTCATTCTTGCGGGCCATGGACATATTGATCACGTCGTTGATGGTGGAAGTGATATTGTAGGTTTCCTCCATCAGCTCCATTTTACCGGTCTGCATCTCCGTAAAATCCAGTACATCGCTGACAATGGACTGGAGACTGCGGCCGGCCGCCTGCATACTGAAGACATCCTCCCGCACCTGCCTGGGCAGTTCTTCCCGCAGTATGATCTCGCTCATCCCGCAGATGGTATTGATGGGCGTGCGGATCTCATGGCTCACATTTGCCATAAAGTCGTCCTTGCTCCGCTGTGCCTCCTTCAGGGAATTGATCATCTCCTTCTGTCTGGCTACCCCCTCCATACGCATCTTGTTTAAAATATATACAATGTATTCTATGAAAAAAACGGAAAAGATCTCCAGCGCCGTCTGCAGGATCTTCTCCCCGGAGGCCAGATCCTCCGTTTTCTGTATCAGCACATGGTACAGTCCCAGAAAGACCGTCACCGCAAAAAGGATGTAGGTCAGCTGGGAAATGCCATAGAATACCAGCATCACCGCCAGCATGGAAAGCACCGGAGCGGTCATAGAAAAGCTGCCCGCGTATATGGACCAGAGGATCACCCCCATGAGCATCAGGCAGGTCGTCACATAGGCCCGAAACGTGTAAGTCTCTACTTTGGCGCAATACAAGACCAGGCCGAAGAACCACCCCACGTCCGTAAGCAGGGCAACCCAAGCCGGCCAGCCGAATCTTATGGAGATCACCGTCATGGCAACATCGCAAATAAAATAAAACAACAGCAGAAAACCCTCTATACCGGCCTGGGTTTTCGCCTGTAATCTTTCCTCCTGCACCCTGTCCTCCTATTCCGTTTGTTCCGCTTCCTCAAACGTGACCGTCAGCCGCCAGTATGTCCATTATCGTTTCAAACAACAGATCCTGCTTGACAGGCTTGAGCAGATACCCCTTGGGCCGCAGTTTCAACACTTCCGCCACAACCTCTTTTTCCTGCACTCCCGTTAAGAAAACCACCGGAATGTCCTTTGTCTCTTCCATGGCCTGGAGCTGTTCAAAGGTTTCTTTCCCGCTTTGGATCGGCATATCATAATCCAGCAGGATCAGGTCGGGATGTGTTTTCTTCGCGTAACGGACCGCCTCCGCGCCGGAGGTGGACATCTGCACCTCGTACCTGTCACGCAGAAGCACTTCCAATATCCGCAGCTGTATCGGGCTGTCATCTACCAGTAAAATACGTTTCATGTCTGTCCCCTTTGTGTGATATATCCCCTTATTCCATATTTTTTCATGTTAAGTATAGCATAAAGACCTCTCCAAGAAAAGCAGTTTCTGTACCTTCCCGGCAAAAATTATTTTGTAAAAGCCCTTGTGATTTCTTTGATTTTCTATATAATGAAAAGAAGGAAAACAAACAGGAGGATAGATACGAATGCCAAAGAGAACAGATATTCATAAAGTGCTCATTATCGGCTCCGGTCCCATCATCATCGGACAGGCATGTGAGTTCGACTATTCCGGTACGCAGGCGTGTAAAGCCCTGCGCAAACTGGGCTATGAAATCGTACTGGTCAACTCCAACCCTGCCACCATCATGACGGATCCCGAGATCGCGGACGTTACTTACATTGAGCCTTTAAATGTCCGCAGACTGGAACAGATCATCGCCAAAGAGCGCCCCGACGCCCTGCTGCCCAACTTAGGCGGGCAGTCCGGCTTAAATCTTTGCGCGGAATTGAACAAAGCAGGCATTTTGGACAAATACAACGTAAAGGTTATCGGCGTACAGACAGACGCCATTGAACGCGGGGAGGACCGCATCGAATTTAAGAATGCCATGAACGCCCTGGGAATTGAAATGGCCCGCAGCGAGGTGGCCTACAGCGTGGAAGAAGCCCTGGACATTGCGGATAAGCTGGGCTATCCCGTGGTACTGCGTCCCGCGTACACCATGGGCGGCGCCGGCGGCGGTCTGGTCTATAACCGGGAGGAGCTGCAGACCGTCTGCGCCAGGGGCCTTCAGGCCAGTCTGGTAGGCCAGGTTCTGGTGGAGGAATCCGTACTGGGCTGGGAAGAGCTGGAGCTGGAGGTGGTCCGTGACAAAGACAACAACATGATCACCGTCTGCTTTATTGAAAACATCGATCCCATGGGCGTCCATACGGGAGATTCCTTCTGTTCCGCCCCCATGCTGACTATTTCCGAAGCTACCCAGAAGCGGCTGCAGGAGCAGGCTTACCGCATTGTAGAATCCGTACAGGTCATCGGCGGCACCAATGTGCAGTTTGCCCACGATCCCAAGAGCGACCGCATCGTAGTCATTGAGATCAATCCCCGTACCTCCCGCTCTTCCGCGCTGGCTTCCAAGGCTACCGGCTTCCCTATCGCGCTGGTATCCGCCATGCTGGCCTCCGGCCTGACTTTAAAGGAAATCCCCTGCGGCAAATACGGTACACTGGATCAGTACGTACCGGACGGCGACTATGTGGTGATCAAATTTGCCCGCTGGGCATTTGAGAAATTTAAAGGCGTGGAGGACAAGCTCGGCACCCAGATGAGAGCCGTAGGCGAGGTCATGAGCATCGGCAAGACCTACAAGGAGGCGTTTCAGAAAGCTATCCGCTCCCTGGAAACCGGCCGCTACGGACTGGGCGGCGCCAAAAACTTCGGCACCCTCTCTAAAGAGGCCCTGCTCAAGCTGCTGATCACCCCTTCCAGCGAGCGTCATTTCATCATGTATGAGGCGCTGCGCAAGGGCGCTTCCGTGGAAGAGATCCACAAACTTACCCATGTGAAGAACTGGTTTATCGAGCAGATGAAAGAACTGGTAGAAGAAGAGGAAACCCTTTTAAAGTCCAAAGGCTCCCTGCCTTCGGACGCTCTTCTGATCGCGGCGAAGAAAGACGGCTTCTCCGACAAATACCTGAGCCAGATCCTGGAAATACCGGAGGACGACATCCGCAGCCGCAGGCTGGCCCTGGGCGTGGAGGAAGCCTGGGAGGGCGTACATGTCAGCGGTACCCAGGACAGCGCTTACTACTTCTCCACCTACAACGCGCCTGACAAAAATCCGGTCAGGAATGAAAAGCCCAAGGTCATGATCCTGGGCGGCGGTCCCAACCGTATCGGACAGGGCATCGAATTTGACTACTGCTGCGTCCATGCTTCCCTGGCTTTAAAGAAGCTGGGCTTTGAGACCATTATCGTCAACTGCAACCCCGAAACGGTTTCCACAGATTACGATACCTCCGACAAGCTGTATTTCGAGCCGCTGACTCTGGAGGACGTTTTAAGCATTTACAAAAAGGAGCAGCCTTTGGGCGTCATCGCCCAGTTCGGCGGACAGACGCCCTTAAATCTGGCGGCCGATCTGGAAAAGAACGGCGTCAGGATCCTGGGCACCTCTCCTTCCGTTATCGATCTGGCGGAGGACAGAGACCGTTTCCGGAACATAATGGAAAAGCTGGGAATCCCCATGCCCGAATCCGGCATGGCCACGACCGTGGAAGATGCTCTGGCCATTGCCGGCAAGATCGGCTATCCGGTTATGGTGCGCCCCTCCTATGTGCTGGGCGGCCGCGGCATGGAGGTAGTCTATGACGACGACAGTATGAGCGAATATATGAAAGCCGCCGTAGGCGTAACTCCCGACAGGCCCATTCTTATAGACCGTTTCTTAAACCACGCGCTGGAATGCGAGGCGGACGCCATCAGCGACGGCACCCACGCCTTTGTTCCGGCAGTCATGGAGCATATCGAGCTGGCCGGGATTCACTCCGGCGACTCGGCATGTATCATTCCTTCCGTACACATTTCGGAGGAGAATGTGGCCGTCATTAAAGATTATACCCGCCGCATCGCGGAAGAGATGCATGTCAGCGGTTTGATGAATATGCAGTACGCCATTGAAAACGGCAAGGTCTATGTGCTGGAGGCCAATCCCAGAGCATCCCGTACCGTTCCCCTGGTATCCAAGGTCTGCAATATCCGCATGGTGCCTCTGGCCACGGAGATCATCACCTCCGAGCTCACCGGCAGGCCCTCTCCCGTTCCTGCCTTAAAGGAACAGGACATTCCCTACTACGGTGTCAAGGAAGCGGTCTTCCCCTTCAATATGTTCCAGGAGGTGGATCCGGTACTGGGACCCGAAATGCGCTCTACCGGCGAAGTACTGGGACTTTCCCGCTCCTACGGGGAAGCCTTCTATAAGGCGCAGGAAGCCACCCAGTCCAAACTCCCCTTAGAGGGTACCGTATTGATCTCTGTAAACAGAAAGGACAGGGACGAGATAGTGGAAACTGCCCGGGAATTTGCGGAATGCGGTTTCCGTATCATCGCCACTGGCGCCACCTGCGAGGCCATACAGAACGCGGGCATCCCCGCTGAAAGAGTCAACAAGCTCTATGAGGGCCGTCCCAATATCTTAGACCTGATCACCAACGGCAAGATCGATCTGATCGTCAACTCGCCGGTGGGCAAGGACAGTGTGCACGACGACAGCTATCTGCGTAAAGCAGCCATTAAGGCCAAGATCCCTTATATGACCACCGTGGCTGCCGCCCAGGCCAGCATAAATGGCATCCGCTATATCAAAGCACACGGGGACAGTGAGGTAAAATCCCTGCAGCTGCTTCACAGTGAGATCCGCGACAAGGCGTGATCGAGCAGGATACAGATATTAAGGCTCCTCCGGAAGAAATTTCCGGAGGAGTCCTGCCAGCTGATCATCCGCAAAGGAGCAAGGTACCTATGGCCAAACCCTCTTTCAAAGAAAAAAGTCTGAGCGCAACTCTTCTTCTGATTGCCGTCATGGCGGTTCTTTTTACTATCACCTATTTTTTTATCAGCCGCGTTATAGAAAAGCGCTGCCTAGAGCGTATGCAGGAAGGCGTCAGGACCGTCACGGAGGAGGTTTCCGACAAGGTCCTCTGGGAAAGTCTGTTTTTAAACTCTGCCGCCGACGTTCTCTCCCAAATGGACAGCTTCGGCAGGGAGGATTTCCAGAAAGCCTTCCTCTCTCTTTCTCCCATATTACGGGCTATGAATGTATCCGTCCTGCTGCCCGACAATACCGCGATCCGATTCGACGGCAGTACCATGGACGCCGGCGGCCTGCTTTCCTTTGACAGCCTGTCAACGCTGGGGGAGCATATTGCCGTCTGTCCCGCAGGCAGTATGGACTACTCTCCCTCCGATGATACAGACTACCTCGCCGACGGTATTTTGGACAACGATGTTTCCGTACTGCGCCATTTTGTCCCCGTTGTCAAAAACGGGGAAGTCACCGCCATTCTCTACGGCGTTACCATGCTTTCCGATCTGCCCTCCCTGATCAACATCAGCAATATCTACAACTCCAGTTCCAGTGCCTACATCATAGACCGGGAAACCGGAGATTTTATCATGAATACCTGGCGTGACGAGCCCTCCAATATCCACGAGATCGCTCCTTTAAAGACAAAAAAGGGACAGAGTTGGGAAGCGGCCGTCCTCTCCATCCAGAATGGAGAAAGCGGCTATGTGGTCTACTATTCCGAATCCGCCTCCCAATGGCTCTATCTCTGCTACGCACCTTCCACCATCAACAGCTGGTCCGTTGCCGTTTCCGTTCCGGAGCCGGAAGCCCTGGCCAGCGTGATCATGATCCGCAGGCTCTTTTTCCTGTTCACCTTTTTGGTATTTCTGGCCGATGCCATATACTATTTCTGGGTAAGGCGCAACCGTGAAAAAACCATGGAAAAAATAGTTAAGCAGACCGTCTTAGAAGAGATGCTGCACAAGGCGGAAAGCGCGGAAAAGGCCAAATCCATGTTCCTTTCCAATATGTCCCATGACATCCGCACTCCCATGAACGCCATCATCGGCTATACCACCCTGGCCCGTTCCTGCCCCGGCAATCCTGAGAAAACCCAGGAATATCTGGATAAGATCCTTTCCTCCGGCAATCATCTCCTAAGCCTCATCAACGACGTGCTGGACATGAGCCGCATTGAAAGCGGCAAGCTCAACATCGAGGAAAAAGAATGTAGCATATCGGATATTTTCAGGGATATGCGCAATATCATCCAGACCCAGATGCAGACCAAACAGCTGGACTTCTTCATGGATACTCTGGATATTCTGGACGAGAATATTTACTGTGACAAGCTGCACTTAAACCAAATCCTGCTCAACCTTCTTTCCAACGCCATCAAATTCACGCCCGCCGGCGGCTTTGTTTCCCTTACGATCAAACAGCTTCCCGGCGCTCCCACAGGGTACGGCTCCTATGAGATACGGGTAAAGGACAACGGTATCGGTATGAGCAGGGATTTTGTGGAACACCTTTTCAAGCCCTTTGAAAGAGAGCAGACTTCCACCGTCAGCGGGATTCAGGGCTCGGGACTGGGCATGGCTATCACCAAGAATATCGTGGACGCCATGGGCGGCAGCATCCGGGTAGAAACCCAGCAGGGCGAAGGTACGGAATTTATCATTGACCTACAGTTCCGTCTGCAGGATTCCCACAAACAGCTTCAGGCCGTTCCTGAACTGGAAGGCAAAAAAGTCCTGGTGGTGGACGATAATTTCGACACCTGCGACAGCATTACCAAAATGCTGCGCCAGCTGGGTATGCTGCCGGAATGGACTCTCCATGGTAAAGAAGCCGTACTGCGTGCCAGACAGGCCAGGGAAATGGAGGACCTGTTCTATGCTTTCGTCGTGGACTGGATGCTGCCGGACTTAAACGGTCTGGAGGTAGCGCGGCAGATACGAGCTGCCGTGGGCCCGGAGTGCCCCATTATCCTGCTGACCGCCTACGACTGGGATGCCATTGCGGATGAAGCCAAAAAAGCCGGCGTTACCGCCTTTTGCAGCAAACCTCTCTTTTTATCCGATCTGCGGGATACCCTGCTATCCTTTATAGGAAAAACAGAGCCCGTCCTGCTGCCACCCAGCCCCGCCGGGGAAGCTGTCCGCCCTGCCCTGCAGGGCAAACGGCTACTGTTAGTAGAGGACAATCCCTTTAACCGGGAAATCGCGGAAGAACTGTTAAAGGAGGAAGGCTTTGTCGTCGAGACAGCGGAAAACGGGCAGATCGCCGTGGATATGGTGGTAAAAAATGCCGCGCGCCGCTATGACCTGATCCTTATGGATGTACAGATGCCTGTCATGGACGGCTATGAGGCAACCAGAGCGATCCGAAAGCTTTCCGATCCGGCCCTGGCCTCCATTCCCATTATCGCCATGACCGCCAACGCCTTTGAGGAAGACCGGAAGGCTGCCTTGGAAAGCGGTATGAATGCCCATGTGGCCAAGCCCGTGGATATGGAAAAGCTGAAAGCGACCATCGAAAAATTTCTGCCTTGCTAACCACACCGAAATGGGCTATTATGAAAGAGTGCAAATACCATAAAGAATCGAGGATGCAGAATATGACAACCAATGAAAAAGCGTTATTGCTTCATGAACAGTGGAACGGCAAATTAGAGACTGTCAGCAAGGCTCCCGTCAAATCCAGGGAGGATCTGTCCTTAGCCTACACGCCCGGCGTGGCGGAACCCTGCAAAGTCATCGCCCAGGATAAGGAAGCCGCTTATCAATACACGATGAAAGCCAATACCGTGGCTGTGGTATCCGACGGCAGCGCCGTTCTGGGTCTGGGGAATATCGGCCCCTACGCCGCCATGCCCGTCATGGAAGGCAAGGCGGTCTTATTTAAGGAGTTCGGCGGCGTGAACGCGGTTCCTATCTGCCTGGATACCCAGGATACGGAAGAGATCATCAAGACCGTCACCTATCTGGCTCCCGGCTTCGGCGGTATCAACTTAGAGGACATCAGCGCTCCCCGCTGTTTTGAGATTGAGGAACGCCTGAAAGAAATCCTGGACATTCCCGTCTTCCATGACGACCAGCATGGCACCGCCATTGTGGTACTGGCAGGCATTATCAACGCCCTCAAGGTGACCGGCAAAAAGAAAGAAAACTGCAAAGTGGTGATAAACGGCGCAGGCAGCGCCGGCGTTGCTATTACCCGTCTTTTATTAACCTACGGATTTCCCGATATTGTAATGTGCGATAAGGTGGGGATCATCTCCAAATCCACGGAAGGGCTCAACTGGATGCAGCAGAAAATGGCGGAAGTCACCAATCTGCGGGGAGAAAGGGGTACGCTGGCGGACGCCATGAAGGGCGCGGACATTTTTGTAGGCGTTTCCGCTCCCAATATCGTGACGGAAGAAATGGTCTCCTCCATGAACAAAGACGCTATTTTATTTGCCATGGCCAATCCCGTTCCTGAGATCATGCCCGACCTTGCCAAAAAGGCCGGCGCCAGGGTGGTGGGCACCGGGCGCTCCGATTTTCCCAATCAGGTCAACAATGTAGTGGCCTTTCCCGGTATTTTTAAGGGTGCTCTGGAGGGCCGCGCTTCCCGTATCACGGAGGAAATGAAGCTGGCCGCCGCTGTAGCCATTGCCGGACTGGTTCCCGACGAGGAGCTGTCCGAAGACAATATCATGCCGGAGGCCTTTAACCCCAAGGTGGCAGATGTGGTGGCACAGGCGGTAAAATCCCATATCCGGTAAGTTTTTATAATTAAGGCAGGGGAGAGATGATAATGATGAGGGACGCCTTCACCCTATATAAACTGATTGTGCTCTATATGCTGGATAAAGCGGCTTTCCCCTTAACCAGGACTCAGATCGGCGAATTTGTCCAGGGAAAAGAGTATACGGATTTCTTTACTCTGCAGCAGGTCTTTGCCGAGCTTACGGACACCGGACTAATCCAGGCCAAACCCGTGTTAAACCGCACCCAGCTCTCCATCACCAAAGAGGGGCGGGAAACCCTGCGCTTTTTTGAAAACCGCATCAGCGCCGCTATCCGGGAGGATATTGACACCTATTTTCAGGAAAAGGAAATCGAACTGCTCAACGAGGTATCGGTGCAGGGCAACTATTATAAATCCACCAGTGGAGAATACGAGGCCCATCTGCTGGCAAAGGACAGGGGCATCACGTTGGTAGACATCACGCTTTCCGTACCCACGGAAGAAATCGCGGCCTCTATCTGCGCCAACTGGCAGAAAAAGAATCAAATGATCTATCAGTATCTGACGGAGCAGCTGTTTTAGCTGCTTCTTTCTACGAGGACGGGGCGGTATATTCAGTTTCCCGCCCCTGATTCTGACTCGGATTCCACTTCCGCCACATCCCTCTTAAATTCCAACAGGTCGCCCGGCTGGCAGTCCAGCACATCGCAGATCGCGTTGAGGGTGGAAAAACGGATCGCGCTCACCTTGCCCGTTTTGATATTGGAGAGATTTACATTGGCAATGCCCACTTTTTCCGCCAGCTCATTCAACGATATTTTTCTGTCAGCCATCATCCTGTCAAGCCTCAATATAATCGCCATCGCTTTTCCCCGCTTTCGTTATGATATGCTACAGTGTCTCGTCGGACAGCTTCTGCAGCTCGCAGCCGTAGTCCACTATGCAGTAGACGCACCAGAGAGCGATGCCTACGACCGCCCCGAAGAGCAGGCTGTTCTGTGCCGCCACCAGCGTGATCAGGATAAAGGGCAGCCTTAAATTCTTAAGGACAGCCGGCCGAAACGGTGAATCACTGTCCCGGATCTCCTGAAATGTCTTCGCCACAAAATGCAGCGTGATTGCAAACAAAATAAACAGCACGCACAAAAGAAACATAAATCCTCCCAAGACAACCAGCCCGTTCCAGCCCAATGCACCCTCCACCAGATCCGTGTCGATGTCAAAGCCGAAGATCGACATCCCTATGGTGAGTTGTCCCGTTTCCGCTATCTGCCTGAACTGTTCGTTCGCCTCGCTGTTCGTGGAAACCGCAAGCAGTATGATTCCGCTCATAAATGTCACTACCGCTATCATGATCATGAAGATCTTGCCAATCGTTACGATCCTCATCGCTATGTTGCTGCTTTGCTTTATCTTCTTCATTTTATTGTTCTGCTCGTTCATGGATTCTTTCCTCCTCTAACATAAAAGTGACTGTCATCCCGCGGTTTGTAAGGTCAGTATAATCCCACTATTTATGTTTGTCAATACATTTTTAATGTTTATCGTTAATTTTTTAATGTTAAGGTCGGATTGTCCATGATGGGTGCGAAATCTCAGATCACAATTGACACCTGCGGAATGCTGCCGCAAATAAGAGCAGCGCGGCAAGAATATTGACACCGATAACGCCGATACTTTCAGCAGTGAGCTCTAAACTGTTTACATTGCTGAGCATACGGCTGATCTGCTCCGAGTAGAAAAACCTCGCTATTTTTTCAATCTTGTCATTGAACAGGGACAGCATTGGCAGAAAAGAAAAAACCATCATAACGGGCACCGTAACGGAAGTCGCCATATTATGAGTGGTCAGAAAAATCGTGGTACCCTGCTTCCTTTGTTCGAGCAAAACGTCATGTATCTCCCTCGTGGTGACAGGATCCAGCCCGGAAGTGGGCTCGTCCAAAAAAAGCAGCTTCGCATGATTCATGAGAGCCCTCGCCAGGGAAAGCCTGTTCTTCATTCCCTTGGAAAGCTTTGAAACAGCCGTTCTGCGGGCCTCGTACAGCCCGATGCTCTTTAACATATCGGGGATCCCGGCATGGGAAATGCCATAAATATCCGCATAAAAAGCCAGGTTCTCATAAGCCGACAGACGCTCATACAAACCATAGTTATCCAGCATAGCGCCCATCATCCCATGCTCCTGCGCCGTCAATTTCCGGGTGTCCTTCCCGAAAAGCTCCGCCTTTCCCTCATCCTGGCAAAGCTGCCCTGTCAGCACTTTGATCAGCGTGGTTTTCCCCGCGCCGGATGGGCCGAGCAGTCCGAAGATCTTCCCTTCCGGCACCTGAAAAGTAAGCCGGTTTAAAACAGGGTTGTCCGCAAACCTGACCGTCAGCCCGTCAGCCTGTATACAATTCTTCATTTTGTATTTTCCTCTCTTTCCTTCAGACGCCGTAACGCTTCCTCCATACGTCTGTTTTCTGCCTTTTCTTTGAGCGTCACAAACAGGCAGCTTCCCAAAAACGACAGCCCAAAGCAGAGGAAAAACATCACCCATGGCTGCCACATACCCACCGGAAACCAGTGAAACAGAATGATAAACGCCGCAATGATGAGCACCGCAAAACTCAGCATGCAGACACATCTCAACCAGACTGGCATTTTCTTAATGATCCCGTCTGTGAAAAAAACGTAGCGGGCCCCTGTAAGCAGAGCGGCAACGCCTAAAAACTGAAAGGAAACGCTTATGGGGACGCCCTGCGCCCCCAGGGCAAAAAGCGCTGAAATATCCCTTGCGGAATCTCCAAACGCAAGGCAGAAAATGTCCAGTATCAGCATAGTAAAACCGAATATGATCATCACCTGCGCCAGATAGTCAAAGATTGTTCTCTTTTCTTCCATCATCTCATCACCCCTAACCGTCTTTTTAATTCCTCCGCATATTGCCTGGACGCTATGATCTGCTCCCCGTTTGACATGGTAATGCGTATTTTTCTGTTAATATCAGCCTTTAAGGATTGTACCTTCTGCAAATGGATCAAACAGGATTTGCTTACGCGCAGAAATCCAAATTCCTCCAGCTGCCCTTCTAACTCATAAAGCCGGAAATCCGATTCATAGATCTCCTTTTCCGTATAAACAAAACATTTTCTATCCACGCTCTCTATATAAATGACCTCTGCAATGTCCAGCAGGTAGGTTTCCTTATTTTTCCTCGCCGTCAACTGATGATCCATCATCCTTAAGGTTCCCAGAAGCTTTTCAATCTCCGGCGTCAGCTGCCTGCAGGTAACTAAAATATGCAGATCATCGACCTTGTCATCGACAATGATTTCTACTTTCAAGCTATCTCCCTCCTCCCATGCGTCCATTATACCGCATATTTTTTCTTCCACAACCGCTGTGGACGCAGGATGCCACAATCGCGGCATAAGCTGCCATATGACAGCGGCTCTTACCCGTCAGTCAAATAAGATCTCGTCCACTGTTACAAAGGTATACCCTTCTTCCTGCAGTTTATCCACCACATCCAGGGCCGCGGTCACGGAGGTTTTGTAGTAATCGTGCATCAGGATAATATCGTTTTCCTCCGCGCCGGAAACGACTTTTTCCGTAATGCGGGCAGCGTTCCTGGAGGACCAGTCCAGCGGATCCACATTCCACAGTACGGGAAACATGTTCAGTTCTTCCTCAAGGCTTTTGTCCCAGCAGCCGTAGGGCGGCCGCACAAAGATCACCTCCTGCCCCGTGATACCGGTGATGATCTCGCTGGTCTTGATCAGCTCCGCCTTAAATTCTTCCCTGTTGCCTGCTGTAAGCTGTATATGGCTGTAGGTGTGATTGCCGATCAGATGTCCCTCGTCACTCATTCTCTGGATAATGTCCGGATGCAGCTGCGCGTGTTCCCCGGTCACAAAAAAAGTCACGTGCACGCCTCTTTCCTTTAATCCGTCTAAAAGCTGCTCCGTATAATAGGGATGGGGGCCGTCGTCAAAGGTCAGGGCTATCTTTTTTTCTTCCTCCCCCGCATTGCCCTCCTGGCTTACGTTTTGGGAGATGCTCGGCCTCTCCCCGTCCCATTTCAGGGTACAAAAAGACGGCATCAATACCAGACAAATGCACAGTATAAACGCCGTCCTTCTTCTTTTTCTTTTCACTGCCGCTCACGCTTTTTTATTGCTTGTTATATTCTATTTGCAAGGACACAATTCCATGCCTGCAATATATCTTTCCTGAAAATCCGGCTCCTGCGCCAGGTTGAACACCTCTACGGCAGGGGCTGCCGGCTCCTTACCGGCCGCGGCTTCCCGACCATATAAAAAAGCGCCCTCCAGAGCCGTATTTCCCACCGCCCGAGTCCGGTCCGCCAGTTTTTCTGGGAACAGCCCCACTGCCGCCGCGGCTTTGGGATCCAGATAATACCCCATGCCTCCGGCCAGCCACACTCTTTCAATGGAATCCATATCTCCTATCCCGTACCTCCTGCACAGAATGGCGATTCCTGTGGCAATCGCCGCCTTAGCCATTTGGAGATTTCGGATGTATCCGCCCGTGATCCGCACGCCTCCTATGTCCACGCCATTTTCAAAATAAGGATCCGCCAGCAATCCCGAACTGTCTAAAAGCCCCTCTTCTAACAGCCGCGCTGTGAGTGCCATAAAATCCGTACCAAAAGTCTCTCCGTTTCCTTCAAAGGCAGGGCCGGCCGCCGCGGACGCCGCTATCAGCCTGTCCCTGTTTCCCAGCACCATTTCCCCATTGGTTCCCAAATCCAGAAGCAGTGTGATCTCCTTTCGCTCCTGCATATGCAGGGCATGGATGCCTGCCACAATATCTCCGCCGATAAAAGCGGAAACGCCAGGCAAAAGCAGCGTATCCAGCTCCAGGAAACGGGTGCGTACCGCGGAAAGGGTGTGGGGCGTAAAGGGATATTTTCCCAGACCACTCACGTCATATCCCATAAAAAGGTGCGCCATGGTAGTATTAGCCGCGATCACCAGCCGCTTCAATACCGGCTTTTTGGCCTGTTCCGCTGCCTTGAGCTGCAGCAGGGACAGCTTCCTGTAAAATCCGGCGATCCCATCCCCCAGGGCTTTTTGTATAGCTTCCTGCATGGCCTTGGCAGCCTCCGGCTTTTCCGCGGCTTCTATACGGGAGAGCACATCCACGCCATACTCTCTCTGGGGATTGAAACAGGTATAGGTATCCAGTATTTCTCCGTCCGCGATCCGTCTTAGCTGCATGGCGACCGTGGTGGTGCCTATATCCGCCACCGCGATGCACTCTGCGCCGAATGTCTCACTGTCTTTGGAGAGAAACAGATCATTTCCGTAAATATCCTGCCCCAAAAAGGAGCTGACCACATCCGCTTTCCTGTTTCCAAAACATCTGCCGCAGCCTGTGCAGATCCTGCAGCGGTTTCCTCTTTTAAATGAATTGGTTGGTCCGTTCGTCATAGTGATAATCTATCCCCGCCAGCTTTTCTTCCAGCTGCTTCCTGTCCAGATCCAGTTCATCGCAAAGAACCTCCAGATCCGGATAAAAGTCCCGAAGCTTCAGGTTTACAAAACTCAATAATAACACAGGATCTTTGGGTATCATTCGATCTCCTCCGTTACCGTCAGCCGCGGATTGTCCGCCATGGCGTCAAAAAAAGTTTGTTTCAGATCCGCGCCGTACCCGCTCTCCCCTAAAGCCTCAGGAAAGCGCAGCACGATATGCGTCTGCGGCATTTCCCGCAGGCAGTCATAGAGCGCGTCCAGATTTTTCCCATAGTAGGACGGGAAAGAAAGCTTCTCTGCCAGATAGGCATGGGCCTTTTTCTTTCCCTGCATTTCCCTGCAGTCCAAAATATATTCCGCTTCCATCGTCACCGTACCTCCACCGTATAGTCCTCCGACACAACCACTTCCGAAAAGGACTCATAGTGATCCGTGGTGTAAAAATACAGCCCGTCGTTGGAAAAGACCAGTCGTTTGGCCCCTCTTGTGTCCGCTCCCAGAGTATCGATGTCACATTCCGTATACTTCCGGCCCTGGGCGGCGGGCAGAAGCCCCTCCCGGTTGCCGAACCTGTCTCCGCCGATGGCCGCGCCCGCTTCATATTTTTCCACGGAACCGCCGCTCCAGCCTAAGGCTTCCGCTTCCTCCTTGGTGATATAATTGGGAGGCAGTTCTCCGTACAGGTACAGATACAGCACTACATTTTCCATATCGTAGTAGCTGCCGCCCTCCACGGGAAGTTCTGTCCCCGCCGCGGCTTCCGGAGAATCCGCAGGTGCCTGTGTTTCAGGTTCTACGCTTCCTGCGCAGGCCGTAAACAGCAATACCAGCAAAAGCGCTGCTGCCAGCCGAATCTTTCCGCGTATATTTTTCATTAGAATCTATGTCCCTCCTGCCTTAGCAGAATCATTATACCACCAGCGCAGAAAAGGAAGCACCGCGTAAGCGGCATTTACTTTTCAAGCGGCGGCAAGCCGATGCAATCGGCTTGGATTCTGCGTAAGCAGAATCATTATACCACAAACTTATTCCGCTGTCGCCTTTAATCTGCCGTCTTCCACCACAATCCTTATGGTGGAGCCCTCGCTCACCTCATCTGCCAGGATCAGTCTTGCGGAAAGGGTTTCCACATACTTCTGGATATAGCGCTTCAGCGGTCTTGCGCCGTATACCGGATCGTAGGCGTTTTCTACGATAAATTTCTCCGCTTCCTCAGAAAGAACCACCGTCAGCTCCCTGTCCGCCAGCCTCCTGTTCAGATCCGCGATGATCAGACCGATGATGCTGCCAATGTTGGCCTTGGTCAGAGGCTTAAAGAGAATGGTTTCGTCCAGACGGTTCAGAAATTCCGGTCTGAAATGAGCACGCAGCTCTTCCATTACCTCTTTTTCCGCTTCGGGCAGGATCTCTCCCTCTTCGCTGATGCCATCCAGCAGATACTGGGCGCCGATATTGGAGGTCATAATAAGAATTGTATTCTTAAAGTCCACTGTCCGGCCCTGGGAATCCGTGATACGCCCATCGTCCAGCACCTGCAGGAGCACATTGAATACGTCCGGATGGGCCTTTTCAATCTCGTCAAAGAGCACTACCGAATAAGGCTTTCTTCTGACAGCCTCGGTGAGCTGTCCGCCCTCCTCGTAGCCCACATATCCGGGAGGCGCTCCGATCAGGCGGGAAACCGCGTATTTCTCCATGTATTCGCTCATATCGATACGTACCATATTGCTCTCGTCATCGAACAATGCCTGTGCCAGCGCTTTTGCCAGCTCCGTCTTGCCCACACCCGTAGGGCCTAAAAACAGGAAAGAACCAATGGGCTTTGTCGGATCCTTGATACCGGCTTTGGAGCGCATAATGGCCTCGGATACCTTGGTAACGCCTTCGTCCTGCCCCACCACTCTCTTGTGCAGTTCCTCGTCCAGGTGCAGCGTCTTATTCCGCTCGCTCTCTGTCAGTTTCGCCACCGGAATGCCCGTCCATTTGGAAACAATGCGGGCGATCTCCTCCTCGCTGACGCTCTCATGCACCAGAGAATGCCCCGCGGTACGGACATGTTCTTCCTCCTGCTCCAGCCGTTTTCTTAACTCAGGCAGTTTCCCATAGGAGAGTTCGGCAGCCTTTTCCAGGTCGCCTTCTCTCTGGGCGATCTGAATCTGGCTGTTTACGGCGTCAATCTCTTCCCGCAGGCCGGAAAGCTTGCCCACTGCAGCCTTCTCATTGTCCCACTGCGCCTTTCTGGCCGCGAAATTTTCCTTGCATTCAGCCAGCTCCTTCTGGAGATTCTCCAACCTTTCCTTACTCAGTCTGTCGTCTTCTTTTTTCAGAGCCGCCTCTTCGATCTCCAGCTGCATGATCCGCCTCTGGAGTTCGTCCAGCTCCGTAGGCATGGAGTCCAGCTCTGTCTTGATCAGCGCGCAGGCTTCATCCACCAGATCGATGGCCTTATCCGGCAGGAACCTGTCGGATATATACCGGTTGGAAAGCACAGCGGCGCTTACCAGCGCATTGTCCATGATCTTTACGCCGTGATACACTTCATAACGCTCTTTCAGGCCCCGCAGAATGGAAACAGTATCTTCCACCGTAGGTTCCTCCACCATCACGGGCTGGAAACGCCGCTCTAAAGCTGCGTCCTTTTCAATATACTGCCTATATTCATCCAGGGTAGTGGCTCCGATACAGTGCAGTTCTCCCCTGGCCAGCATGGGCTTCAGCATATTGCCCGCGTCCAGCGCCCCGTCCGTCTTGCCCGCGCCCACAATGGTATGCAGTTCATCGATAAACAGGATAATCTTTCCCTCGCTCTTTTTGACTTCTTCCAGAACCGCCTTTAACCGCTCCTCAAATTCCCCCCGGTATTTGGCGCCGGCCACCAGCGCTCCCATATCCAGTGCAAAGATTTTCTTGTCCTTTAAGCCCTGGGGCACATCTCCCCGCACGATTCTCTGGGCCAGCCCTTCCACCACGGCTGTTTTGCCCACGCCGGGCTCCCCGATCAGAACCGGATTGTTCTTGGTCTTACGGGAAAGGATCCGTATCACGTTGCGGATCTCACTGTCCCGCCCGATCACGGGATCCAGCTTCTGCTCCCTTGCCTTTTCCACCAGTTCTTGCCCGTATTTATTTAAGGTATCGTAGGTTGCTTCCGGATTGTCACTGGTTACCCGCTGGTTGCCCCGAACGGTGGAAAGCGCCTGAAGAAAACGCTCCTGGGTGATACCGTACTCCTTAAACAGCGCTTTCAACGCCTGGTTGGGATATTTTAACAGGGATAAAAACAAGTGCTCCACGGACACATATTCGTCTCCCAGCCTGGCCGCTTCGTCTTCCGCCGCCAGCAGCGCCTTATTCAGATCCGGCCCGATATGCAGTTCTCCGCCTTGTACCTTTACTCTCTTGCTCAGCGCCTCTTCCACCCGGTTGAGAAAATGCTCCTTTTGGATCTCCATTTTCTCTACGAGTTTCAGTATCAGGCTGTCCTCTAAAGTCAAAAGGCTGTAAAGTAAATGTTCCTGCTCGATCTCCTGATTGCCATATTCATAAGCCAGTTTCTGGCAGCCCTCCACTGCCTCCATTGACTTTTGGGTAAATTTTGAAATATTCATACCTGTTTCCCCCTTTCCTGCCCTCTGTTTGTTCTACTGACACTATAACACAGCGAACATAAAAATCAATATGGAAAATATAAACATTTTCTAAAAACTTTGTCCATATACTGATAATAATCTTTCCACCAGCGAGGTTTTTCATGTCAGCATGGCTGATTTCTCTTTTGGAAAATATCAACGGACTGCTCTGGAACGGTCCGATCCTTGTACTGCTGTCCGCCACTCACCTCATCTTTACCTTTAAACTGCGTCCCCAACGCAGGCTCTTTTATGCCCTCCGCCTCTCCGTTACGCCGGAAAAAACAGAAAAGGAGGGCGGTCTGAGCGGCTTCGCGGCCCTGGCTACCACCCTGGCGGCCACTCTGGGGACCGGCAATATCGTAGGAATCTCCACCGCTATCGCGCTGGGCGGCCCCGGTGCCCTGTTCTGGTGTTTTTTAACCGGCCTTTTCGGCATGGCTACCGCCTACGGAGAATGCTACTTAAGCGGTCTGTATAAAAAGAAACAACTCGACGGCAGCTATGTGGGCGGTCCCATGTATGTGCTGGAACAGGGAGTCCGTCCCAGAAAACTGGGAATGACACTGGGTAAATTTTACGCCATATGCGTCATATGCGCCGCCATTGGTGCCGGATGCACTACCCAGGCGTCTGCCATTGCGGATGCTGCCTATTCGACTTGGAAAATCTCACCCCACCTGACAGGCATGACGGCCGCAGTCTTGACCGGCATGGTCATCCTGGGTGGCATGAAAAGTATCAGCCGTTTCTGTACCAGACTGGTACCGCCCTTAAGTTTTCTCTACATGGGCGCATGTATTCTCCTGCTCTGGCAGAACCGGGCTTTCCTGCTGCCCTCTTTCACCCTGATCCTCTCCTCCGCCTTTACGGGCAGAGCCGTAGGCGGCGGTTTTGTGGGCGGCGGCTTTCTTCTGGCTGCCCGTTTCGGTATTGCCAGAGGGCTGTTTACCAATGAAGCCGGGATCGGCACAGCCGCTATTGCCGCAGGCGCTGCAGGCTCCTCCCGTCCCGAAAGGCAGGCGCTAATTTCCATGACCGCCGTATTCTGGGACACCATTGTGATGTGTACTCTGACCGGCCTTACCATTGTGAGCAGTCTGCTGGCCCATCCCGGCAGCAGCGCCGGTTATTCCGACGCGGGACTGACTCACGCCGCTTTCGCCTTCCTGCCCTGGGGCAGCGCTTTCCTGACCATTTCGTTAATGGCTTTTGCCCTAGCTACTCTGGTGGGCTGGTGTTATCTGGGAGAAAAAGGAGTGGCCTACCTGTTTGGAGAAACAGGCGTCCACTCCTATCATCTGGTCTATATCGTTATGATCTACATAGGCGCCATTCTTCCCATGGGGCTGATATGGAGCTTTACCGACTTAGTCAACGCCATTATGGTATTTCCCAATGTACTGGCGCTGCTTCTGCTTTTCCGCTCCATTAAACGTCCCTAGGGCTTATACGGATCCTCTGGGGACCAGGCGGCAGTCCAGCTTGTGCAGGCGTCCCTGTTTTTCCCCTTTCAGCATACTTATCAGCGCCTGCGCCGCTTGTATGCCCTGCTCTTCAAAATTGGTGCGGATACTGGTCAGCGGAGGCTGCAGATAGCTATCCATTTCAATGTCGTCGCAGCCGATGATCCCAATGTCCTCCGGTATCCGCAAACCCGCCTGGATCAGGGCGTCCATACAGCCTATGGCGCTCTGGTCGTTGGCCGCGAAGATCGCCTGGGGTAGCTTTGCCATGTCGGGCCCGATCTGCTTTAAGAAGCGTCTGGTATTTCTATAAGAAATATCTTTCAGAAAGCCGCCCTGGATCAGCACCTCTTCCCGGAAATGGATCCCTCTCTCTTTCAGCACGCTGAAAAAGCCCCGGCTGCGTTCCTCGCTGTCGTAATTGCCGTTTCCGGCAATAAATCCCAGATCTGTCATGCCCTTATAAAGCAGATAGTCCGCCGCCATTCTGCCCGCCTCGTAGGAATCAAAACAGACACTGGACTGATAAGGTCCGGCAATCTCGCGGTTTAAATACACGATGGGAAGCTCCGCTTCTTTTAACATTTCGGCCTCTTCCTCTTCCAGAATACTGTCCACAATAATGGCACCGTCCACCCTGCGCCCCAGCAGATTGGACATCACAGACCTGATCTTTCCCGTTACCAGCACATTCAGTTCATAGCCCGCCGCCGCGCATTCCTTGGATATGGTATCCCCCAGCGCGCCCATATAGTAGCCACCCATATGCGTGCCAAACATACCGATCACGCCGGTAGCGCCGCTCTTTAAGCTTCTGCCGTTTAAATTGGGAATGTAATGAAGCCGTCTGGCTACCTCCAGCACATGGGCTTTGGTTTCGGGATTCAGCACATCCACATCGTTTAACGCGTTGGATACCGTAGAAATAGATACACCGGCTTCCTTCGCCACTTCTTTGATCGTTACTCTTCCCATAGCTTCCTCACTCAGCCGCCAGCAGACTGACGGACAACACTTCGATGCCGGCTCTGATATGCCGCACCGTCAATTGGTAGTATCCTTTCTGCAACTTCACCTGACAGATCCTCTGCGTCAGCCGGCGGCCTCTGGTGCCGTTGGTCTGAAGCTCTGCTGCCTCTGTACCGTTTAAACCAAGCTGTACCAGCAGCTGGTCCCGCTCCGTTCCCTGTGCCGTATACTCCACTACCAGGCTGTAGAGCCCGTCCCTGTCCGCCTGCAGGAAAAGCCCTTCCGTGCCTTTCTCTTTCAAAGGCGCGATCTCCAGAGGCATCGGCACTCTGACCTCCCGCCTGGCAGCCGGAGAAGATACCAGAAAGCGCAGGATATTGAGGACGCTCCTCTGCAATTCCCCCAGAGTCAGCTCTCCGGTCCTCAATCCCTCCAGGATCGCCTCTTTTTTGGGATTTACTACGGCACCGTTGTTATTTACCACCATATAGATGTCGTTCTGGGCCCGCAGCATGGAAACCACATCCGTCCAGCCTGCCTCCCCGCCCCGCGCTACGTGGTTCAGCCTTGCCCACCAGTCCGTCATCACAATGCCCTGATAGCCCCATTCCTTTCTCAGAATGGTCGTATTGAGATCATAATGACAGGCGTTCTGGTAACCGTTTAACGGGTTATAGGTGGTCATAAGACTGCGGACCCTGCCCTCCTTGACCGCCATCTCAAAGCCTTTCAGATAAATCTCCCGCAGGGCCCTTTCGGAAACCACCGCGTCCACGGTATGACGGCTTTTTTCCTGATTATTGCAGGCAAAATGTTTAATGGTGCCGGTCACTCCTGCCCTGTTTAACCCCCTGACGCAGGCGGCTCCCATAGCGCCTGTAAGATAGGGATCCTCCGAATAGTATTCAAAATTTCTGCCGTTTAAAGGATAACGGTGGATATTCATTCCCGGTCCCAGCAGCGTATCTATTTCATTGTCTAAAATCTCCAGCCCTTCCAGATAGAACAGCTCTTCCATCAGCCTGGTATCGAAGCTGCAGGCCAGCATCGTGCCGATCGGAAGCTGAGTGGCCTTTTCTCCCGTATCCCGGCGGATACCGGACGGTCCGTCAGAGGCGCAGGCTGCCGGAATCCCCTTCGCTGCCAATTCGTCGCAGACTCCGCCAAAGGCCGCCGCAGTTCCCGAAGTTACTCTGGGATTGCACATCCCCTCGCCCAGCGTCATGACTGCCAGTTCTTCCGGGGAAAGCGTCGATACCAGTTCTTCCAGGGAAGCCTTTCCCGCCATCACCTCCTGAAAGGTCACGGTCGTCCCCTTTTTTGCAGGCAGCGTTCCCGGTAGATTTTCCCGTATCCTTTTTTCAATATCCACGGTCCGCACCGGCACCTCTTCGTAAGAAAGATCAAATCCTCCGGCAGCCGCGGCGGGCTTGATCCTGGTAAAGCTTCTGACCGGAGCGGCGGCCTCCTGCAGTCTTTCCGCCACGATCAGGGTATCCGGACTCCAAAACGCCTTTCCGTCTATCGTCACTTCCTCTGTGTGGCGGCAGTCCCTGCCCGCGTGAATCCGGTAGTCCCCCGCTTCCAGAACGTAACAGGATCTGTTTCCTGTCAGGCCGCCATCGTCGTAGGAAGCAAATTTCCGAAAGGGCACCGTCAGATACAGCCTCTCGCTCTCCCCCGGGGAAAGCAGGCCGGTCTTGCCAAATTCTGCCAATACCTTTTTCGGCTTGCCCAGTCTGCCCTGGGGCGCCTCCAAGTAGAGCTGAAGCACTTCTTTTCCCGCAAGGGAGCCCGTATTGGTGATCTCATACTCCAAAACCGCCTCCGTCTGTGCGCCCTCGCCCTTTCTTTCCGCCCTCAGCAGTTTTCTGGAAAAGGTCGTATAAGAAAGTCCGAAGCCAAAAGGATAGCGCACCCTTTGGGGACAGAAAGTTTCAAAATAGCGGTATCCTACATAAATATCCTCCTGATAGAGATTATATGTATCACTCCCGTAATTATCATGGGCCGGATAGTCCGCAAGTTCAAAAGCGATCGTGTCAGTCAAGCTCCCGCAGGGATTAACCTGTCCGGTCAATACATCCGCCGTACCGTTTCCTCCTTCTATTCCCCCCTGCCATGCATAGAGGATTGCCTTTATGTGAGGATGATCGTCCCAGCTCATATCCACTATATTTGCCACATTCAAAATAACCGCCGTCCGGGAAAAATGCGCGGTCACCAGGGCCAGCATACGGGATTCCTCCTCATTCAGGCGGTACTTGCCGCCCTCATCCGCATTGTCCTGCTCCTCACCCGCGGTCCTGCCAATGACGATCAGCGCCTTGTCGGAAACAGCCGCCGCTTCCCGCGCAATAGCTTCTGTCAGGGGCATTTCCGCCTGATGATAGGGCTGGGAGCCAAAGAGTCCGTTGCCGTTATCGGCAGGATTTTCTTTTATCCAGTTTTCGTAAATAGCGGCCAAAGTCTCGTTGATCTTTACTCTTCCGCTTTCTCTTAAACTGTCCAGAAGATTGGTGGTGTATTCCACATTTACGGAACCGCCCGAACCGGTGCCGCTTTTATAATAGTCGATCTGGCATCTGCCGAAGACTGACACTGTTTCTTCTGCTTTCAGGGGCAGCATACCGTCTTCATTTTTTAAAAGCACAGCGCCTTCCGCCGCCGCTTTTCGGCAAAGCGACTTTAAATCCGCCGCATATGTTTCCTTCTGTACGGGCATAAGATTCCCTCCGCAATAAAAACGTTTTTATTTTTGTAGTATAACACTGACAATTTCTGTTTGCAACCCAAACTTTGGAAAGAATCTTGAAAAACTTACCATAATAAAATTTTTTTGCCTGCTAATACTAACATCAAGATAGGTGATAAACACACGCTTATGAGGCTGAAACAACCGAGATAAGTGGTGCTTATCCACTTATCTTGAAAATAGATCAGAAAATCAAAGAAAAGAAAACTTAAAATTTGGAGGTGAATAATCATGGCAAGCAACAAGACCAACAGAGTTGAGGTTCCTGAAGCTAAAGCAGCTCTGGACCGTTTTAAAACTGAGGTCGCTTCCGAGCTGGGCGTAAGCTTAAAGGAGGGTTACAATGGTGACCTTACCTCTAAGGAAGCCGGTTCTATCGGTGGCGAGATGGTTCGTAGAATGATTAAGAAGCAGGAAGAATCCATGAAATAAGGCTATACGAAGCAACGGAAAAAGGGACAGCAGGCTGTCCCTTTTTCCTTGTGCCAAAATAATCTTACTGTCTGTAGATAACGGCTGCCGCCAGTTCCTCCGCCTTTTTACTTCCGCAGAAGCGCTCCACGATCGCCAGCCCGAAATCCATGGCCGTTCCCATTCCTCTGGAAGTGGTCACATGTTCCGATACCGCCACCGTTTTCTCACATACTTCTGCGCCCTCCAGCTCCTTTTCAAAGCCCGGATAGGAGCAGGCGTTTCTGCCTCTTAAATACCCTCTGTGCCCAAAAATACTGGGAGCCGCGCAAATGGCGCTGACGCATTTTCCTTTCTTATAAAATTCATCCAGCTTCTCCATCAGGAGATCGCAGGCTTCCAGATTGCGGGTTCCCGGCATTCCACCGGGCAGTACCAACATATCCGCCCCGTCAAGATCGGCTTCCTTAAGCAGTACATCCGCCTGAACCTGAATTTTGTGGGAGCCTGTCACCAGCCTCTTTGTTCCCACCGATACCGTATCCGTCTTGATCCCCGCTCTTCTGCACAGATCCACTACGGTCAGCGCTTCGATTTCCTCAAAGCCTTCCGCCAGAAACACCAACACTTTACTCATGCCATATCCTCTCTTTCCACGCGCCCGCCCACAAAAGGCCGCGCGTAATTGACATATTTCTCCGGTTATGTTACTAATATAAAGAGAACCCTTAAAGGAGAATTTCCATGGAAATCGAACGTAAATTTACTATCCGAAAGCTTCCGGAACATCTGGAGCTTTATCCCTCCCACCATATCGAGCAGGCCTATCTGAACACGGATCCTGTGGTGCGCGTGCGCAAACAGGACGACGAATATTACATGACCTACAAAGGCCGGGGCATGATGGCAAGGGAAGAATTTAATCTGCCTCTCAACAGGGAGGCTTATCTTCATCTGCGGGACAAAGCCGACGGCAACATTATCTCCAAAACCCGCTATCTGATTCCTTTGGAAAATCCCCGCTTCGCGGAGGGCGGGCCCAAGCCGCCCGAGGACTATACCCTCACCATCGAGCTGGATATTTTTGACGTTCCTTTCGCCCCCTTAATCCTGGCCGAAGTGGAGTTTGGCAGCAAGATTGCCGCCGAAACCTTCCTTCCTCCGGACTGGTTCCTAGAGGACGTGACTTACAATGTCACCTATCACAACTCCTATTTAAGTATGGCCAAAACACCGCTGTCGCTACAGCCTCCCGTATAATTTTGTCATTGCCCGGATCCGCTCTGCCAGCTGAGGTGTACAGGCGTCCGCGCCCATTCTCCACACCCAGTTTCCTCCCAGCGTGGAGGGCAGATTGATGCGGGCTTCTCCGCCCAGTCCCAGATAGTCCTGCATGGGAATGATCGCGGTATCCGCCACGGAAGAGAGGGCCGCTCTGATAAATTCCCACTCCACTTCCTTTTTTCCTCTGGGAATATGCAGATACTGCCTTGCGAACTCCCTGTCTTTAGGAGGCAGACTACGGTACCAGCTCAACGTCGTATCGTTGTCGTGGGTTCCGGTGTACACCACACAGTTACGGGTATAGTTGTGAGGCAGATAGTCACTTTCCTCTCTGGAGTCAAAGGCGAACTGCAAAATTTTCATACCGGGATAACCGGTCCTTTTCACCAGGCGGATCACGCTTTTTGTCAAAAAGCCCAGATCCTCCGCGATCACCTGCTTTTCCCCCAGTTGCTTTTTCATAGTGTCAAACAGGGCATAGCCTGGGCCCTTGCACCATTTGCCGTTCTGTGCCGTAGCGTCCCCATAGGGAATGGCCCAGTACTCGTCAAATCCCCTGAAATGATCGATACGCACGATATCATAGAGCTTAAAGCAGTAATCCAGCCGTTTCATCCACCAGGAAAATCCGGTTTCCTTATGATACTCCCAGCGATACAAAGGATTGCCCCAGAGCTGTCCGGTAGCGGAAAAAGCGTCCGGAGGACAACCTGCCACCGCCAGGGGACGGCCCTCGCTATCCAGCAGAAACAGTTCGGGATCAGCCCAGGTGTCCGCGCTGTCATAGGCCACATAAATGGGAATGTCCCCCACTATCTGGATCCCGTTCTCATTGGCATAGGCTTTTAACGCCTGCCACTGAATGGCAAATTCATACTGAATAAACCGGTAAATCCCTATTTCCTTTTCATATTTTGCCCGGTATTTTTTCAGAGCCTCTGGCCTGCGCAGCCGTATATCTTCATCCCACTCGCTTAGGCAGACTCCGTCAAAACCGTCCTTGACCGCCATATACAGACAGTAATCTTCCAGCCAGTCTTTATTTTCCGTCACAAACTCCCGGTAGCCGGCAGTCTTCTCCAACCCCTTCGCATAGGCCGCAGCAGCCGCCTTTTTTAAAAGCCCGAAGCGGGAGAGGTAGATTTTCTCATAATCCACCACCTCCGGATCTTTCCCGAAATCGCAGGCATTGCACTCCGCCCGCTTCAAATACCCTTTCTTACACAAAGCCTCCAGATCAATGTAATAAGGATTCCCCGCGAAAGTGGAAAAAGACTGATAGGGGGAATCTCCATAACCGGTAGCCCCCAGAGGCAGAATCTGCCAAAGCTTCTGGCCTGACGCCTTTAAAAAGTCCACAAACGCGTATGCTTCTTTAGAAAACGTCCCGATACCGTAGGGGGACGGCAGGCTTGCCACCGGCAGCAAAATTCCGCTTCTTCTCACATTTTCCTCCTATTTCAGCTTCCAGATGTCACGATTGTATTCCGTGATCGTCCTGTCCGAGGAAAAGAAACCGGCCTTCGCGATATTGGTCAGCATCATCCTCTTCCATTTCTCCCTGTCCTCATAATCCTCAAATATCTTATCCTTGACCGCAATATAATCTTCCAGATCCAGAAGCGTCATAAACCAGTCCTTATTTAACAGCTCTTTATAGAGCCGCTCCAGATTCTTCTTATGCCCTGCCTTCAGAGCCTGGCTGCCTACAATAAAGTCCACCGCTTCTTTGATTACGGGACTCTTCTCATAGTAATCCCGGGACACATAGTCCGCCTTGGCGTAGTGGGCGATGACCTGTTCGGATTTCTCCCCAAAGATATAGATGTTATCTTCTCCCACCAGATCCGCGATCTCCACGTTGGCGCCGTCCGCGGTTCCCAAAGTCACCGCGCCGTTTAACATAAATTTCATATTGCCGGTACCGGAAGCTTCCTTGGATGCCAGAGAGATCTGCTCGGAAATATCACAGGCCGGAATCAGTTTTTCCGCGTAGCTGACATTATAATTTTCCACCATCAATACCTGCATATAGGGGCTGACTTCCGGATCCGACGCCACAATATCCTGCAGCACCAGGATCAAATGAATGATGTCCTGCGCAATAATGTAAGCGGGCGCCGCTTTGGCACCAAAGATAAAGGTTATGGGCCTTACCGGCTTTTTCCCCCTCTTGATCTCCAGATATTTATGAATGATATAAAGGGCGTTCATCTGCTGGCGTTTGTATTCATGCAGACGCTTGATCTGAATATCGAATATGGAATCCGGATTTAAGGATACCCCTTCTTTTTCCTGTATATACGCCACCAGCGCGCGCTTTTTCTGCATCTTGATCTCTTCCAGCCGATTCAGGAAAACCATATCGTCTTTTCGGGAAAGCAGCTTTTCCAGTTCGTCCGCGTTCTGCTTATAGCCTTCCCCAATGGTCTCGGAGATCAGTCCGGAAAGCTCCCTGTTGCAGGAAAGCAGCCAGCGCCTGAACGTGATGCCGTTGGTCTTGTTATTGAACTTCTCCGGATAGATCCGGTAAAAATGATTTAACTCGCTCTCCTTTAAAATGTCCGTATGAATGGCGGCCACGCCGTTGACGGAGAATCCGTAATGGATGTCCAAATGCGCCATATGTACCCTGTTTTCCCCGTCAATAATCCTTACCTTAGGATCCGGGAAACACAGTGCCGCCCTTCTGTCCAGTTCTTTGATAATGGGCACCAGCTGGGGCACTACTTTCCAAAGATAGCTCAGGGGCCACTTTTCCAGCGCTTCCGCCAGAATGGTGTGATTGGTGTAAGCGCAGGTCTTTCTGACCGTTTCAATCGCCTCCGCCATGGTAAAGTCCTCTTCCATGACCAGGATGCGGATCAGTTCGGGAATCACCATGGTAGGGTGGGTATCGTTGATCTGAATGACCGCGTGCTCATAGAGCCTGTGCAGGTCATATCCCTTTTCTTTCATTTCCTGTAAAATCAGTCTGGCGGCGTTGCTCACCATAAAATACTGCTGATAGATACGCAGCAGATTGCCGGCTTCGTCGGAATCATCCGGATACAGGAAAAGCGTCAGATTCTTCTCGATGTCCTCTTTATCAAAGGTGATACCCCTTTTGACAATGGATTCGTCCACGGACTCCACGTCGAACAGATGCAGCTTATTCACTCCCTGATTATAGCCCACCACGTCGATGTCATAGAGCCTGGAAGTCACCTTCCTGTCCCCAAACTCCACAGTATAGGTAATGTCCGTTTTATGGAGCCAGGACTGCTTTTCTATCCAGTTGTTCTTATACACGCCCTGCAGTTTGTTCTTAAATACCTGCTTAAAGAGCCCGAAATGATAGTTTAAGCCGATACCGTCACCGGGCAGTCCCAGCGTAGCGATCGAATCCAGAAAGCAGGCCGCCAGTCTGCCCAGGCCGCCGTTTCCCAGAGAGGGTTCCGGCTCTATTTCCTCAATCTCCGCCAGGGATTTGCCCTTTGCGGCAAGCAGTCTTTCCACCTCATCATAGAGGCCCAGATTGATCAGGTTGTTGGACATCAGCTTTCCGATCAAAAACTCCGCCGATATATAATATACCTTTTTCTTCCCCTCAATAAGGGGCTTTTCGCCTGTTTTCTCCTTTACCAGTTCCAGCAGGCTGTAATAAAGCTCCTTATTATCGCACTCTTCTATGGACTTTTTATAACGCTTCTTTGTCAATGTATTTAAGTTCTGCTCCAGGCTCATAAAAGCTCTCCTTTTCCTTCAAATCTCTCTATTCCCCATGATACAAAACGCCCGGCCAAATGTCAAACAGAATCTTGCTTCCCTCGCCTTTTACGGCAGAGTATCCCAAACAGAAGCACGCTGCATAGGCTGAGCGCCGCGCCCTCTCTTAATCCCCATGGGGCATACCGGATTTCCACCGTATGTTCACCCGATCCTAAAGACACCGCCAGAAAGGCTCCGCAGAATGCTTCCGGCTCCGTCTCTATGCCGTCCACCAGCACTGTCCAGTTCTCATCCCAGGGCACCGACAAAACCAGCAGATCCCCTGTCCGGGCCTGTGCCCTTCCCGAAAGGCCGTCAGACCTTATCTGTTCCGTCACAAAGGGAGCTTCCCCCAGCTTGTCCACCGCCTCTTCCAGCACCTGGGAATTCATCCGGTATATCCGCATGGAAAAGGAGTCCTCTTCCGTTGCCGTAATGGAAAA
The DNA here is from genome assembly GCA_947631685.1 of uncultured Lachnospiraceae bacterium. Taxonomy (GTDB): domain Bacteria; phylum Bacillota; class Clostridia; order Lachnospirales; family Lachnospiraceae; genus Acetatifactor. The sequence goes on along the minus strand of CANRMI010000004.1, from coordinate 62,295 downwards.
GCTCTCGCCGGCTCCGTACCAGCCTAAATCCACCAGCGTCTTTCCGTCCACGTTTTCCAGCTCTTTCTCCTCCCCGTTCCTTTCCAACGTGACCGTATCCTCCGGCGCGTCCGACACCGCCGCGTAAAGGTGTCCGTCCGCCAGAGTTTCCACGCGGATTCCGTTTTCCGTACTGTCAAACTCTCTGCCGTCCAGCATGTTAAAAAGTGTCTTTCCGCAGAGCTCCCTGGTCAGGAGATTCTGCAGCCCGATTCCGTTTCCCTGGCTTTTCTCCACCCTCTCTTCCAATGCCTGGGCTTCTCCTTGGGAAAGCAGTATGCCGACAGGCAGTGTATACCGGTTCCGGTACAGATACTTCTCTCCCTGCTGCCCCACCAGCTCGTAAATCTGCGTATCCCGCTCTTCCTGCCAGGAAAAGGTATACCTGATCCCCAGCATGGCCGCCGTTAAGGGCGTGGCTCCCCTGTAAAAATAGGAAACCTTGTTGCCTCCCATGCCGAGAGCATCGTAACAGTCCTCCACGCCGCCGCTTACGGTGGAAGCAAAGACCGAGGCCGAGGCATAGCCTGCCAGCATACCGTCATTCTTGGTGATCTGCCGCAGACTGTCCACCCGGTAAAACGCCTCATCCCCTGCGTCCTCTTTCGCGTCCTTTACCGCCAGAAGCGTTTTCAGCGCCGCCGCGTTGTTCAGATAACTGGTCCTCTGTACCGCCGGGATGCCCGTTACCGCCATATTCATGACCGCTTCCACCACAGCCAGTCCCAGAATGGCCCATTTCCCGTATCGGGCAGGCTTCCACCTCTTTTCTTCCCCGTCCCTTTTTCTGACAGGCACGACGCACAGCAGCCACAGCAGAAAATATCCTGCCAGAAATATCCACGCGCAGGCCATGACTTCCACGGTCACTCCACTGGTAGTTACAAAAATACCGCAGGCCGCCAGCAGAACCGCGCCGCAGGCCACGCCTATAAGGCGGTTGATCCATCCGTTTTCCCCGTCCCTGTACACCGCCTCAAAGCACATGGTTAACACCAGGAAAATATAGAGAAAAGACTGCCTCGCCGGCAGGGAATTGGGGTAATTGAAGCCATGCCAGATAAAATTCAAAATGTTGATCGAGAAAGAAGCCAGAAAGATTCCCAGCAGCAGGAACCTGCCGGCTTTCTCCTTTAAGGAAATCTTCTTATGGAGAAAATAAACCGGCACCAGTACAAAAACCAGAACGCCGCAATAGATATTGGGCCAATGATCCAGCCCTCTTTCCACCTGCAGCATGGGCACATGGCGGACCAGCATTTCCAGCACATTGAAGTATGCCTCCGCCTTGTCGGGAAAGCGGGCGCTGCCAAAGTCCGTAGCCAGCATGGCCCGTCCCACGGGAAAGAGCAAAACAGCGCACATGCTTCCCGCCAGCAGGGAAGCGCCTGTAAAGCGAAAGAGCGCCACGCCCTTTTTCTTCAGGGACAACCCGTTGGTAAACAGCTGCATCAGAAAATACAGGCACAGGAACATACAGAGGGGAATGGAAAGATAGTAATTTGTCAGGATACAGAGCGTGAGAGTCAGGCAGTACAGGCGCCATCTCCCCTCCTTTACCAGCCCTTCCAAACCCAGAATGACTAACGGGGCCAGCCACAGACAGTTCATCCACATATGATTCCAGCTGTAAGCCGCTGTATAGGCAGACAGGGCGTAAAATACCGAAAACCATACAATACGCAGATCTTCGGTGTGAAAGCGGCTGCGCAGATAATGCGCGAAAGTGAGCCCGCAGAGCCCAATCTTTAACACGATAAAAAAAGTCATGAACTCAATCAGGTATTTCTCAGGCACAAAATACACCAGCCAGTTTTCCGGGCTTGCCAGATAATAGGCATAGATCGTTAAAAAATCGGAGCCCAGGCCCGCCCGCCAGGAAAACAGCAGGCTTTCCCCGCTGTGCAGCTTGCGCCGGAATTCAGTTAAAAAGGGAATATACTGATGATACATATCGGAGTACATAAAGCTGTTTTCACCAAAGGGAAACATCCCCCTCGCTATACAGATGCCCGCGACTCCCAGAAAGGGAATCAGAAAAGACAGCAGATAGACATTTTTGAGTTTTTTCCAACAGGCTTTCATCGCGTACTCTCCATATGCCGAAATGCGGTTAGTGGGACTTGAACCCACACGCCTTACGGCACAAGAACCTAAATCTTGCATGTCTGCCAATTCCATCATAACCGCGTATGCAGATACCCTGCACCTGCCAGTATACCCCGCATTCCGAGGCTTTGTCAAGAATGGGGGCCCACCGGTTAAATTTTACTGATGATCTTTTTATTGATCCTGATTAGGAAAAAAGTGGTAAAACTGGTGGACATCAGCTCCGCGATGGGAAAAGCCCACCAAATATTGGAAACCTGGCCGGTTAGGGAAAGCAGATAAGCCACCGGCAGCAGCACCACCAACTGTCTGGCAATGGAAACGATCATACTGTAGACTCCGTTGCCAAGCGCCTGGAATACGCTTCCTGCAATGATACAGTAGCCCGCGAAGATAAAGCTTAGACTGATCGTCCGAAGCGCCGGTACGCCTACCTGCAGGAGCTCTTCCTGGGCGTTGAACAAAAGCAGCAGCTTATCCGGGATCACCTGCATAATGAGCAGCCCCACCAACATAATGGAAATCGCATAGACAATACTGCGTTTGATCACTTCCACCACTCTCTCCCTGCTGCCCGCGCCGTAATTGTAGGCCACTATGGGCACCATACCGTTATTCAAACCGAAGATAGGCATAAAGACAAAACTCTGTAGTTTAAAATAGAGTCCGAATACCGTCTGGGCCACGCCGTAAGCCGCCAGGATCAGGTTCATGCCATAGGTCATAACGGAACCGATGGCCTGCACCACGATGGAAGGCGCTCCCACAGCGTAAATCTGTCCCAATACGGACAGGCTGGGACGAAAGCCCTTAAACTTCATCCGTACCTCTTTATTGTAGCGGAAATGGAATATCATGGCCGCTATGGCTGCCACTATCTGTCCGCAGACTGTCGCGACGGCCGCTCCCGCGGCCTCCATGCGCGGGAATCCGAAGTATCCGAAGATCATGATCGGATCTAAGATAATGTTGGTAACGGCACCGATACCCTGGGTGATCATGGTATAAAAGGTGTTTCCCGTAGACTGCAGCAGCCTTTCAAATATGGTCTGGATATAGATGCCGATGGAAAAGATACAACAGATACTCAGATAGGCGTTTCCGTAGACACGTACCTGCTCCACATCGCTCTGGCTTGCCATAAAGGGCTTTACCAAAGTCAGTCCCACAATAAAGAACAAAAGATAGCAGACGATGATCGCAAAGAGACCATTGGCGGCAACCGCATTGACTCTCTCATAGTTTTTCTCTCCCAGAGCCCGGGAAAGCAGCGCGTTGACACCCACCGCCGTACCCACCGCCAGTGCGATCATCAGGCTCTGTACGGGAAAGGCTAAGGACACTGCCCGCACCGCATACTCATTCACCCTGGAGACAAAAATACTGTCCACAATATTGTAGAGCGCCTGCACCAGCATGGAGAGCATCATGGGCAGCGACATGCTCAACAGCAGTTTGTTTATGGGCATCACGCCCATTTTATTCTCTTTCATCTTCTCCGCCATTTTTACTCCTTTCTATCCTAAGAAAAAACGCAAAAAAAAAGACTTCCGGCAAGTCCATCATACTTTATAGCTCATAGAATGAAGCACGGGGGATTCGAACCCCCGACAACCTGATTAAAAGTCAGGTGCTCTACCGACTGAGCTAGTGCTCCTTACAAAATAACTGGGCTAGCTGGATTCGAACCAGCGAATGCAGGAGTCAAAGTCCTGTGCCTTACCTCTTGGCGATAGCCCATTATGTGCCCCAGGCCTCAAATTTTCACTGCATTCAAAACAATGAGGGTGGATAAAGGGATTCGAACCCTTGGCCTCCAGAGCCACAATCTGGCGCGCTAACCAACTGCGCTATACCCACCATATAAATGTGCTCGAAGGGATTCGAACCCCCGACCCACGGCTTAGAAGGCCGTTGCTCTATCCAGCTGAGCTACGAACACACGCGGCGCATTATCACACCGACGAATGATATTGTACCGTATTGCCAAAGGATTGTCAACCCATTTTACAATTCATTTCCGTTTTTGCGGCCCTGCACAAAGGCCAGGGCGTTGTCCATGGTGGTCCGGCTGATAGCCAAAAGCGCCTCTTTTGTAAAAAAGCCCTGATGCGAGGTCACCATGACATTGGGAAAAGATAAAAGCCTTGCCATGGTGGAATGCTCCAGGATCCTGTCCGACATATCCTCGTATACCGTGCCGTTTTCCTCCTCGTAAACATCCAGCCCCACCGCGAAAAATTTACCGTCCCGGATTCCCTGAATCAGATCCTCCGTCTTGATCAGCGCTCCCCTGGAAGTGTTGACCAGCATCACGCCGTCCTTCATCTTGGCAATGGTCTTCTCGTTTATCATATGGTAATTGTCCTTGGTCAAAGGACAGTGCAGGGAGATCAGGTCCGCTTCTGCCAGAAGCCGTTCAAAATCCACGTATTCCACAAAATCCAGCTCTTTGTTGGGGTACATGTCATAGGCTATGACACGCATACCAAATCCGCGGCAGATACGGGCCATGGCGGCTCCGATCTTTCCCGTTCCCACGATTCCCGCCGTCCTGCCGTGGAGATTGATGCCCATTAAGCCGGAGAGATTAAAATTGTTCTCCCGGCATTTGATGTAGGCCTTGTGCATATGCCTGTCAGCAGTCAGCACCAGGGCCATGGCATGCTCCGCCACTGCCTCCGGAGAGTAACCCGGCACATGCATCACGGTTATTCCGCAGGCTTTGGCCGCTTCCAAATCTACATTGTTATATCCCGCGCAGCGCATCAGGATCAGCTTGACACCGCATTTATGGAGAATGTCCACGGTTCTGGCGGAGAGGTCCATATTCACGAAGGCGCATACCCCTTCAAAGCCCTCCGCCAGCCTGGCCGTTTCCGGGCTTAGATTGGGTTCAATAAACGTAATCTCCACATCGGGACATTTCTCGTCCGGTCCTTCAAAAAATTCCCTGTCATAGCTTTTGGTACCGAAAAACAGAATCTTCATCTTGCTTCCTCCTTTTGGAAAATCTTACATCTATAGTATGATCCGGATTTTCCAAAATATCAGCGCTTTCTTTCCATTTCCCATCCTGTCATCTTCAGGCTCCGAAACCGGTTCATACAAGCCAGGATCTCCTGCTTTCTGGGCATGGCCAGTCCCACGGGCAGACCGCCGCCCTCTTCTAAGAAGGATAGCCCTTTCTCCTCCAGCAGGGTTCCAAGACGTTCCGCAATCTCCGCCAATGTGCTTTTCCCGTTAAAAAGATGCCTTCCCGCATATCGCAGCAGATAACCCAGCGCATTGAGCTGCTCTGTATCCACCAGCTGCTCCACATACCGCAGGTCGATGACTTCTTTATTGAGAGAGATCCCATCCAGGCCCATAGCCTTCAGCTTCAGACGCTCATTTCCCCAGAACGCCCCATCCGGCGCGGGCCGCCTGTCAAAGGAGGGCCTTTCGTAAGCGGGTGTTTCCGCCAAAAAGACGGGAAACTTCTCCGCCTCCTGTTTGGCAAATTCCGTAATGTCTACCGGTTTGTAGCAGTCCATTTGGATGATACAGTCCGCTTTCCGAAAATAAGAGCCGGAGCTGCCGGCCACCAAAACAGTGGATAGTCCCTCTTTTTCATACAGTTCCCTCACCCTGTCAATAAAGGGAATGATAGGCTCCATATTCCGGTTGACTACCCGCTGCATCAGTTCATCCCGTATCATAAAATTGGTGGCGCTGGTATCCTCATCGATCAACAGCACCCCCGCTCCCGCTTCCATGGCTTCCACTACGGCCGCTGCCTGAGAAGTACTGCCGCTGGCGTCTTCGGAAGAAAAGGCTTTGGTATCCCTGCCGTTGGGCAGATTGCGGATAAATAGGGATATATCTGCCTTTTTGATGCTCCTGCCGTCCTCCGCCCGTATCTTTACGGCTGTGTCGTCGGTAATCACATACTCCCTGCCGTCTCCTGCGATATGGTTGTACACGCCCCGTTCTATGGCCTCTAAGAGAGTGGATTTCCCGTGATAACCGCCTCCGGCTATCATGGTGATTCCCTTCGGGATGCCCATACCGCGCAGTTTTCCCTTATGGGGCAGCGTCAGCGTGACCGCCAGGCTCTCCGGCGCCTTAAAGGGGACCGCCCCCTGCATAGGTCTGTCCGATACCCCCGAAGCCCTGGGCAGTACGGCCCCGTCCGCTATAAAGGCCACAAGCCCCGCTTTCTCCAGATTTTCCCTGATAAAAAGCTGGTCGTCTGCAAGCTCCGCGTTTTCTTTCAGCTTTTCAGCCGGAAGCGCCGCGTAAAAAAGCGTCCTGCCCACGCATTGGGGCAGGAAATCAAACAATATCTTTTTTAATTCCCCGCTGTTGACCGTCCTGCCGTTGGCCGGAAATCCGATTTCCATGCGCAGCAACACAGAGCCGTCCGCCGAGTCCACCTCGCAGGCACTCCTTTCCAAAATCTCCTGGCCGCACCGGCTCACCCACATCAGGCCGCTCTTGCCGGATCCCCTGGCCCGAAAAGAAAACTCCTCCACCATGCGTCCCACCTGCCGCAGCAGATAGTCCTGCAAAGCGACTCTTCTATGCTTTTCCCCATAGAGAGAAGCGGGAAATCCCGCCGTGCGCCCGCTTACTTTAAGGCTTACCCTGGAGGGTGCCGCAAAGGGATCTCCCTGCACATGCTCGATCGTCAGAACATACTTTCCGAAATCATAGCTTCCCTTTGTATCCTTATACGCGGGATAGCCCCTGTGGTCAATCCTGTCCAGGATATTTCTCAATTCCTCCGCCGTCTTCATATGGCTCTCCTTTTCTCTGCCGCCAGAGCCCGCGCTCTACAGCCATTTGTCAAAGGCTTCTTTGATCTTGACCAGCTCCACCGGTTTGGCGATATGGTCATTCATGCCCGCCTCTCTGGCTTCTTTGACATCGTCCGCGAACGCGTTGGCCGTCATGGCTATGATAGGTATCTTTTTCGCGTCTTCTCTTTCCAGCGCCCGGATGTAGCGGGCCGCTTCATACCCGTTCATAACAGGCATCTGAATATCCATGAAGATCAGGTCATAATAGCCGGAACCGCTCTTTTCCACCATTTCCAACGCCATACGCCCGTCTTCCGCATGTTCCACGGTAACACCCATAAACCCGATCAGCTCTTCCGCGATCTCCCGATTTAACTCATTATCTTCCACTAACAGGATTCTCTTGCCGCTGTAACTGTTCTGTCCCACTTCCGACGTACGCCGTTCCTCATCCTCATTCTCCTTTACCAGGACGGACTTTAACGCGTAGACCAGACGGGAACGGAACAGTGGCTTCTCGATAAAGGCCTGAATGCCTGCCTCCCTGGCTTCCGCCTCCACCACCGTCCAGTCGTAAGCGGAAAGAATGATAATGGGTATGTGGCTCCCTACCAGAGAACGAATCTTTCTGGCAGTTTCCACTCCGTCCATGCCTGGCATCTTCCAGTCCAGGATAATGGCCGCGAAATCCCGTTCCTCTTTATTGGCTTCCACGGTCTTTTGGACAGCTTCCTCCCCGCTCAGCACCCATTCCGGCTTCATGCCGATATTCTCCAGAATATCGCTGGTGGTAATGCAGGAATCCTGATTGTCATCCGCTACCAGTACGCGCAGATCCCGCAGATCTTCCACGTCTTCCGCCTTGGGATCCTGCAGCTTCAGATACAGCTGCACGGTAAATTTGGAACCTTCCCCCAATTTGCTCTCTACCTGAATATCCCCCTCCATCATGCGCACGATGTTGCGGGTGATGGACATGCCCAGGCCGGTGCCTTCGATATTGCTGCTCACGGAATGGCGGGAGCGGCTGAAAGGCTCGAATATGGTCTTCATGAAGTCTTCTTCCATACCGATACCCGTATCCTCGCAGACAAATTCATAACAGGCCATGCCATGTACCAGGGACGGGCACTCCTTAATGGAAAAGATAATGCTGCCTCCCTCCGGCGTAAACTTTACGGCGTTGCCCAGAATATTTACAAACACCTGTCTGAGGCGCAGTTCATCGCCTATCACGTCCTCATGCTGTATATCCGCGATATGCACCCTGAGCTGCTGTTGTTTGGAGGCTGCCTGCGCCTTGATGATCGTCGCCACGCCATCCACCATATCCGCCATGTTAAAGGGTTCCTCCGACAGGGAAACCTTGCCGCTCTCGATCTTGGACATATCCAGCACATCGTTGATCAGCGCCAGCAGATGACGGCTGGAGAGCGTGATCTTACTCAGGCAGTCCGTGAGCCTTTCCGGATCGTCCATATGCATGGCTGCCACCGCGGTCATGCCCATAATGGCATTCATAGGCGTGCGGATGTCGTGGGACATCCTGGCCAGAAATTCGGATTTTGCCCGGTTCGCGGCCTCTGCCGCTTCCGAAGCGTTTTTAAGGGCCAGACGTATCTGCATCTCCCGCTCTTTTAAAGCGGTAATGTCCTGAATAGCCACCAGTACCCGGGAGGGCAGGCCATCCTCTCTTTCCATGCAAAGTATGGCCGCGTTTTCCCAACGGTGCCCATTCATGTCGATCTGATACTCATACTGCAGATAAGGCACCTGCGTCGTCAGGTACTTCTGTATATGTTCCCGGGAGATCATAACGGCCATTTCTTCCCCGTTCTCTTCCTCATTGACATATTTGCCAGCCAGATAACGGACCAGTTCCGAATATTTTCCGCTTTCCGGCGCGTCACTCTTTTTATCCTCCAGATATTCATAGGTATCCTCCATCAGGTCCACCACAGCGAACCGGGAGAATATCTGGGGTATCACATCCAAAATACGGGAGATCTCCTGCTTTTCGGAGACCAGTTTTCTTTTCTGGATAGCGTTCTTTATCACCAGATACAGGATATATACCAGAAACGCGGCCGCCAGTTTGATCTCCAGTAAGATTCCAGCCGCGTTGGAGCTCTCCGCCATACCCTTTGTCAGGACGGAGGGAAAGCTCTTCACCAGCACCCATTCTCCGTCATCCAGCGTAACCGCGCAGGCACTTCCCGCTGCCTTGCTGCCTCTGTAGTTGAAATTGGTGGAGCCGCCCTCCGCCAGCGCCTGCTCCAGCTTTTTCATATCCTCACTGTAAAGTTTGTTCCGCTCCTGGAGGGATTCCAACAGATTTTCCGGCCTGGAGCCGCTGCCCTGATAGAGCAGCACATCTCCGTTTTTCTCCACGAGATAAACGCTTCCCTGCAGCCCAAAATAATCCGCGGTCAGCACATTGTAGACACTTTCTTCTTTCATAAGGCCGCTCAGGACACCGATGATCTCTCCCTGGTAGTAAAAAGGCGTATAAAAGATCAACAGGGTTTCATTGGTGATACGAGAATTATGTATCACGCATTTCCCGCTGTTTCCCAGCATACCCTGTTGAAAATACTCCCTGTCCGACAGATCGGCCGTCTGTCCGTCCGCCGTCAGATCCATGCCGTCCGTAGAAATAAATTCCACATAGTCAAAGGGGGAGCGGGCAGCCATGTCCTCCAACATCCCGGAATCCACCACCGGCTCGGTCATAATGGAGCCGTAGAGATAGGCCATGATCTCCAGATTTCGCTGGGACATATTGAACAGATCGTTGAGCCTGTCCGCGGTCTGCTCCGCGGCAGCCTCTATGATACCGTCATTCTGCTCTAAGATTCTCTGATTGTTGTCCTTTATAAAAGTATAAAAAGAAAACGCGATAAATATCAGTAATACACTGATCACCGCGATTTCCGCCATAACGCCTCTGTTCGCTTTTTTGATTGCCGCCTGCGCTGCTGTCTTCATAACTTCCTCCCCATAGGTATGCCGCGATTTTATGGCTTATTATAACATGAGATCTTATGTGCCGCAAGCCCGGTCATCCTGCAGCCAGCGCTTGTCAAACATATCCAGTATCTTACCGCACAGCCATTGATAACCCGTGAGCTTTTTTATCAGCTCTATCGCCAGGGATACGCACAGGCTGAAAGCAAGCAGCACTCCCAGGATCTTCCAGGAATCCCGGAAAGAATAAATAAAGTCAGGATAAAAATAATAGTATAGGAAAGTATGCGTCAGGAATATATTGGCCGCGTGCTTTCCCAGAAAGCGCAGTATGTCCCGCAGAATGGGGATATATCCCACACAGTAATACACGATGCAGGGAAGTACAAACATCAGCGCATAGCCGCACATGATCCCCACATGCATAGTCATCTCGTATGCCAGAACAAACAACAGCAGACAGCCGCAGGTTTTTAACAGTCTCACAACCGGACTGTCTTCCCCGATAAGCCAGCCTTCAAAGGCAAAAGCGATCCCCAGAACCGCCGCCGGCAGAAGATAGATAAAATTGATCCTGTCCCCCGGCAGAAGAAACGGCAGCAGGAGGACAGCCGGTATTAAAAAATACCGGTATTTTTTGTACAGCATATAAAATAAGGGCATGAGCAGAATAACGGGTACGATAAAGGACAGGTACCACCAGGTAACATTCATGGTAGGCGTATTGCACAGAGCGGCCATGCCGCTCAGATCCAGGAGCATGCACATCACCGCCTTGAGCGGATTTATTGCTCCCCCGTATATTTCCCAGAAAGATTTTCCCAGGGCAAAGCCCTGCCACAGCACTGCCAGCACATAGATAAAGAGCACATTGGAAAACAGTTTGATCAATCTGCGGAGGCTCAAGAAAAAATAATTTTTCACATTGTCCTCATTCTGTTTTTTTAAGGTAAGCGTCATCCCGTACGCGGACAAAAACACGAATCCCGCGATACAGGTCTTACAGAACAGCACAATCTGGTCAGACAATACCGGATCAGCGATCATTCTGCGGACTCCGTATGCCTCTACCATATCCACATTCATCGCATGGTGGATCAGCATCATGATGACCAGGATTCCCTTGGTCATGCAGGTGTGATCCCTGGTAAATTCCCTTGACGCTCCATTGTTTTTTATTTTCATAAGATCCCTTCCAGATATTTGCGGAAAACCGGTCTGATAGGCGGTGATACCATTTCCAGTACGATGTCTCCCGCCTCAAAAAACCTCAGTTCCTCCACTTCTTCCGCCTGAGCCCGCAGTTCTCCGTGATATTTGCGGCACAGATATATGATCTCGATATTGGAGACCTCGTCCCCGTTGGGGTAGATGTAGTGGACCTCCGGTCCAGAATTTATCATGAAAAATTCCAGTTCCTCGGCCACAAGGCCCGTTTCCTCAAAAAGCTCCCGCTTCGCGCAGTCCTCCACCTTTTCGTCAATCTCCACGGAGCCGCCCGCATAACCCCACAAGTGGTTATCCGTTCTCTTTCCTAAAAGCAGCCTGCCCTTTTCGTCCACTACGATCACACTGGCGGCGCACTGCATAATGGGCCGGTGTCCCACCAGCCTGCGCAGCTCCTGTATGTATCCGCTCACGCCTGCTCCTCCTCTGTTTCCCGCGCCTTTCGGGCTTTTCTTTTTTCCAAAAACTTGCCCGCAATGCGCGCGTATTCCCAGATATCGCATACCGATCATCGGCAGAAATAAAAACAATCGGGGTAACAGGATTCGAACCTGCGACCTCCTGGTCCCAAACCAGGCGCTCTAGCCAAACTGAGCCATACCCCGAAAAAACGCTTTTATCACTTATATTATCAGCGTATCTGCGCGCTTTTTAATTCACCGGCGTGCTGATTGAGCACCGCGGTGATCCTGCTTACCTCTTCTACCGTATGCTGATTCTCACGGCAGGTGTTCAGCGTTTCGCTGGAATGAGCCGTTACCTCCTCGGTAATGGCGGAAATCGTCTGGATGTTCTGCACAATATCTCCGTTGGCTGCCGACAGCTTTTCGATCATCTCTTCCAGACCGGTGGTCCTGCCCGCGATGTCCCCTGTCATTTCCTTAATGTCTGACAAGCTCCTGCCCAGCTCTTCGACTTTTTCGTCCTGAGCGGCCGTGTTTTCTTCCAATACTTTCACAGCTTCCGAAACCTGGCCGAGTTCACCCGTTACGCTTCCGATCAGTTCCACGATATTGGCCGCGGCTGCCTTGGTCTGGTCGGACAGCTCGGATACCTGCTTAGCCACCACGGCAAAGCCGCTTCCCGCTTCTCCTGCCCGGGCGGCCTCGATACTGGCGTTGAGGGCCAGCATACTGGTACGATTGGCAATATTGGTGATCAGGCCTATGATCTCGTTCATCTTGTCTGCCTGCCTGTGCACCTCGTCCATTTGTTTTACCACGGTAGCGTTGGCTTCCTGGGACTGCCTGGACTGCTTGATAAGCTCTGACATATTGGAGACGCCGCTCTCCACTTCATCCGAAGCCTTATCCATACTTTCTTTGATATAAACGCCCACACTCTTGACTTCGTCGATCAGCTTCTGGATCTCTTCCGTCCGGATCAGCTGATTCTGAACGGATTCCGCGGTCTCCTGCGTACCGGCCGTCACTTCCGCCATGGCGACGCTCATTTCCTCCACGGACTTATCCAGATTGGCCATGTGACCGTCCACTTTCTCCACACCGCCGGAAAGCTCTCCGGACAGACGCATCACCTTTTCCAAAAGGCTTTCCGCCTTATCTTTTTCTTCCTGCAGTTCCTGCCTCTTATCCATATTGATCTGTTTGGATACACGGGTAGCCAGTACCACGTATATGGCAATCAGCAGTATGACCAGCAGACGGATCTCCAGATCGGGAATCTCTTCTTTGGTATACCCCACCGTAACGGCCTTGTATATCACATTCGCCGCGTTCAGGACAACGCCCCCTATACCGACCTTGACACAAAAAGCCACATCACTGTAAAGGGTGATCACAATGAGCATGGGAATGATATAAGTAAAGGGCAGGACGCTGTGAGTGGTAAAGATGGCCACCGCGTACAACAGGGCATAACCGTAGCCCACCACTCTTCTGATATGGCGGCTCTCCGGATTTCTCTTATACATCATGATCTCTATGATAACCGGTGTCAGCGCCAGTACCGCGATCATCGCAAAATACAGAATGGTCCTGCTGTGTTTGAAAACTTCCAACAGGTAAGCCAGCGCGATAATACTGGAAATGATACCGTGGCATAAAATAGTCACCTTGTTTACCCTTGCCGTTTCTGAAATTCTTCTCATAAGTGATATTCCTCCTCCAGATACCTTAAAGTAAAATGGGCTTCTCCAAATCGGTCAATATCCATCAGCACGTAGGACGGCTTCCTCCCGTCCTGCCGCGGATAGGAAAGACTTCCGGGATTGATCGCAATCACATCGTCGTCCAGATCCAGATCCGGCCTGTGGGTATGGCCGTAAAACACAATATCGGCTCCTCTCTGCCTTGCTTCCTGCTTGAGGATCTCACTGCTCATGGACACGTAGTAATTGTGCCCGTGAGTCACCCACACATGGTACTTTCCAATAGCGAACTCCCGCTCCATGGGCAGCTGGGAAAAAAAGTCATTGTTGCCGGCCACCATTTCCACCATACAGTCCGCGGCAGCAGCCAGCGCGTATTCACTGCCCTCAATATCTCCGCAGTGTATCACCAGATCCACCGGCGACACCTTTTCCAATACTTTAAAATAATTTTCGTTACGCTTATGCGTATCGCTTACGATCAACACCTTCATTCCAACCCACCGTCATAAAACCTCTTTCAGCTTTTCCCTCATGGCACGCAGCGCCTTTCCCCTGTGGCTGACCGCGTTTTTCTCTTCCTCATTCAGCTCCGCTGTGGACTTTCCCAGTTCGGGCACTTGAAAGATCGGATCGTAGCCAAAACCGCCGCTTCCCCTTTCTTCATAGCCGATCCTGCCCTCTATGACGCCTCGGCAGGTCAGTTCCTTTCCACCGGGCAGCACCGCCGCTATCGCGCAGACAAAACGCGCCGTCCGCTTTTCATCGGGTACGCCCTGCAGCCTGTCTATCAGGTTTTGATTCTTGATCCGGTAGGAGGTATCCTCTCCCAGATAACGGGCCGAATAGATTCCCGGCTCGCGGTTTAGATAATCTATTTCCAGGCCGGAGTCGTCCGCCAGCACAATGTCGTCCGCCTGCGCGAGCGCTGCCGCTGCTCTGGCCTTGATCAACGCGTTTTCCTCGTATGTACTCCCGTTCTCTTCCACGTCTATCCGGATCCCGGCATCTTTTATGGAAAGAACGGTCCAATCCGTCTCTCCCAGTATCTCCCGGATCTCCCGCAGCTTGTCGGTATTTCCGGTAGCAAACACGATCCTTCTTTTCATTTTTCCGTTATGACGCTTCCTTCCTCATAAACTTTCGTAACCGCGTCAGCGATTCCCGCGGCGATCAGTCCTCTGTAATCGGCTCTGGACAAAAGCGCCGCCTCCTGCTCGTTGCTGACATATCCTGCCTCTAAGACCGCCACCGGAACCTTAGCGTTCTGTACCAGCACATCCGAATCCGCCGCCTCGTACAAGCCATTCCCTCGGCCGCTTACGCGGGTGACAACCGCCCGCTCCAGACTGTCCGCAAGAGATACCCCGTTAAAATCCGGCAGATAGTATCCGGCGTTGTAAAGCACCTCCGTGCCGTATTTTTCCTTGTCCTCGGAAGCATTGAGCCGTACGCTGATAAACATATCCGCTCTTACCTCGTTGGCCAGTGCGGCTCTGTCCTCATCCGGCACATCCACATCCTCCATCCGGGTATAGTACACTTTGATGTCCGTGGAGTCCAGCAGGATCTTTAACTGCTTTACAATGTCCAGCGTCACATCCTTTTCCGTCAGTCCGTTCTCCACAATTCCCGTTTCTCTTCCTCCGCAGGACGCATCGATCACAATGATTTTATCATAAACTTCCCACGGGTTCAACATTTCTATGTAAAGTTTCCGCTCTTCCAGCGTACTGCGGCATTCGTACACCGCTCTGGCAGAGAGTTTCAGGACCACGTCCTCCCCGCGAACCTCATAGATACCATCCGTGATACAGGACAGCTCTCCTGAAAGGGCCGCCTCTTTATAATAATCCGCGGATGCTCCCCGGATGCTTATCCAGATCTGTTTGTCCATATAGTGATTCTCTATTGTCACATTTTCCGCAGGCACGCCGTCCTCTAAGGGAATGCAAATGCAGTCTCCTCTTTCTTCCCTTTCGGTAAAGCGCAGCTGCCCCGTTTCCGTCTCATATCCCACGGCCGCGCCTGCGGCGCCCTCCACCTGATCCTGAGGCAGTCCTTCGATCACTATGGCTTTGTTTTTCGCGAAAAAAAGCATCACCGCCATAGAGACGGCGCAAAAAAGTACGGCTCCTACCCGTACACACATGGCAAAACTGATACGCATCCGCCATTCTCCTCGATCTATGTCCGCGGGGGCTTGGGCCCCATGAACTGATAATAATATGTCTTTATCATACCGTTATACAGCTTGCGGTTTTTATCCGCCTTGCGGCCAATGTCCTTTTCCACCTGCTCGTAGGAAGTGATCATACACAGGCTCCAGGTATCCAGCAGAGCAAAACGCTCTCCCAATGTGCGGTAGAGAGCGGGCAGCGCTTTCTTCTCCTCCAGGCGTTCCCCATACGGGGGATTGGTGATCAAAAAGCCGTATTTTTTCGGGTGGCTTAACTGCGCCACCTCTCTCTGCTGGAAATGGATCATATGCTCCACGCCGGCCAGTCTGGCGTTTTCCCTGGCTGCCGCCACCACTCTGCCGTCAATATCATATCCCTGCAGGTCTACGTCCGTTGTGGGAGAAATGACATCCTCCGCTTCCTCAAAGGCATCCTGCCAGACCTGTGCAGGCACCACTTCCGGCCAGTTCATAGCGATAAATTTCCGCTTTCTGCCGGGCGCCATATTGGCCGCCATCATGGCCGCTTCAATGGGAATGGTCCCGCTGCCGCAGAAAGGATCCACCAGTATCCTCTCCCTGTTCCAGGGCGTCAGTAAGATCAGAGCCGCCGCCAGATTTTCCGCAATGGGCGCCTTGGCCGTCAGCCTGCGGTATCCCCGCTTGTGCAGGGATTCTCCCGTGGTATCCAGCCCCACAGTCACCTCGTCTTTCAGTAAGAACACCCTGACGGGATATTCGCTTCCTTCTTCGGTAAACCAGTTGACATGGTAAATCTCTCCCAGCCGGTCCACCATGGCCTTTTTCATGATCGACTGTATATCGGAAGGGCTAAAGAGTTTGCTCTTCACACTGGCAGCCTTTACCACCTTGAAC
This sequence comes from uncultured Lachnospiraceae bacterium, assembly GCA_947631685.1. GTDB lineage: Bacteria > Bacillota > Clostridia > Lachnospirales > Lachnospiraceae > Acetatifactor. Next base: position 46,004 of record CANRMI010000004.1, on the reverse strand, counting down.
CCGCCGTCCACCGGTATATAATCTTCCCAAGGCAGGGATCTGGTTCCCTGATACAGCTCCTCAAAGGTCTCCGCGTGAAAAGCCCCCACCTTTAACAGTATCCGCTCCGGAGTCCGCAGGAAAATATTTCCCCGGCAGAGAGCCTCCGCATCCCCCAGAAAGGTCACCCGTCCGTCCGTTACATCCGTCACGTCATATCCCAGATCGACGATCTCTCTTTTTAAAACCGCCTCCATGCCAAAATGGCACGGCGCTATCAATTCAAATGTCTTCATTTCCTGTGTTTCCCGCTATATAATTCTTACACCCTAAACGTACTGATAGCCGCCATAAGACTGTCCGTTTTACTCTGCAGTTCTTCCGTAATAGCGCGCAGGGACTCTGCCTGATGCGTCTGCTCCTCCACAGTCTCCTTTACAATGCTGGCGGAAGCGGCTGTCTCCTCCACCACGCTGGAAATGCTCTCGATAGCCTCCAGCGTGTCCGCTCTGCCGTCGCTCATTTCCCGCATGTGCTGTTTGATACTCTGTACATTCTCCAAAAGCTGTCCCATGCTGCGGTTCATTGCCAGCAGATTGTCCCTGGTCTGCTCCACGATGGCGCCCTGCTTTTTCACTACTTCTTTGGCCGCCGCCGAAGATTCCCTGGTCTCCACAGTCATGTCATTGATGATATTGACCACCTTGCGGATCTCTTCCGCAGCCTGCATGGAATTGTCCGCCAGCTTCTTGATCTCCTCCGCCACTACCGCAAATCCCTTTCCCGCTTCTCCCGCTCTCGCGGCTTCAATGGAGGCGTTTAAGGAAAGCAGCGTGGTCTGTTCTGAAATTTCATTGATGGTATCTACAAACGCGGCGATCTCCCTGGATTTTTCGGAGAGCTCCCCGATCTTCACATCCACATGATCCGTCATCCGGACGGTTTCTTCCGCCTGTTCGATCAGTTCTTTCATGCTATCTGATCCTGCGTCTATCATATCCTTGGTACCGTCCGCCAGACGCCCCATTTCCTGCACTCTCTCTTCGGTAGTAAGAATGATGCCGGAAAGTTCATCCATTTTATTCAGGCACTGCTCCGCGTCTTGTACCTGGCGGTTGACGCCCTGATCGATCTCCACCATAGCGGAATGGATATTCTGGCTGCCCTCACTGAGCACACCGGCTGCCGCGCTCACGCCGGAAACCGAGGTGGACACGTCTCCGGAAATGGTGACCGCCTTGGCTACCAGATCCTTGGTATTGGACACCACGCCCATGATATGTCCGGCCAGAGTGCCGAACTCCGCCTTATTTTTAATGGTCATATCCACAGTCAGATCCCCGTTTGCCACTCTGGAAAGCCTGCGGATGATGCTGCCCATGTTCCTGCTGATCCCCATAAAGATAAATACGCCCAAAATGCCCACTATGACACAGGCCGCCAGCACGAACCACAGTACGGCGCTCTTTAATTCATTGGCTTCCGTCATCATAATGCTCTTGGGAACCAGAGCGCAGATCACGGAGCCGTTGCTCTCGCACTTGGCAGACATGAACCAGTAGGCGTCTCCCTGAAAGGTAACTTCCATGCCTACGCTGGGCTCCTCCGACTCCTGGGCCTGGATATAGAAGTCCTGAACCGCGAAGCTGAAATCCCCGCCAAATTCACTCTCGGAAAGATCCTGGCCGCCCTCTTCCGTAAGCTGAGTCAGCACCTCGTGTCCGTCCGGCGTCACAAAGCCCATGACGCAGCCTTCTCCAAAACCGGTCTCCTGCATAATGCTTACGATATTGTCCCTGCTGATGTCCACTACGATGCAGGCCATGCCCGATTCCAGAGGCAGGTACAGGGACATAAGCTGTTTTTCCCCGTCCAGATGGAATGTCTCATCCACAATGGCATGCCCGAAAGCCCACCTGTTCTTGGATTTGATCACTTCCTGCTTCTCCTCTAACAGCTCCTTGTAAAAGCCATCCACCTCTTTGGCGTTTTCCAGGCTGGCGGAAGTCATGCAGCTTACCCCTGCCATAGGGATGATGTGGATCTCCTCGATAAAATCATTGGCCAGTTTTTTCGTCATCAGATTGTTAGAGATATTTTTCCGCACCGTATTTCCCTGGATGGGATCACTCCTGTAGAGATTGCGGCTGTAATCTTTGACATTGCCATCGTTGTAAAGCTCCAGCGCGCTGGAGGAAACGGTGGAAAATCCATAGTCTATGTAATCCGCGGTCATGCGCAGCGCTTCCAGCGTGGTCTCCTGATAATTGCCCGTCATGCCTTCCGCAGCCTTGTTATAGGCATAGATACCAATGGCAGCGACCAGCAGGATAGGCAGGGAAAATCCGATCAGCAGCTGACTCTTCAGGCTCAGATGGAACCGCTTTTTCTCCTGCTTGGAAGCTTTTGCCGGTTTGGGCTTCTTCTCCGGTTTCGGAGCTTTTGCCGGTTTAGGTTTTTTCTCCGGTTTCGGGGACTTTGCCGGTTTGGGTTTTTTCTCCGGTTTCGGAGCCTTTGCCGGTTTGGGCTTTTTCTCAGGCTTCGGAGCTTTTTGGGGCTCCTGCTTTTGTTCCGTCTCTGCAGGTGCTTTGTTTATCTCATCCGGCATAGGAAGACCTCCTCGCATAACATAGTTGTTTCTCACAAAATCTTTTGTTTCCACTACAACAAATATTATATCATAGAGTCCACGGAAAATGCAACGCAAAGCCAAGAAAAAAGGGCGCTTCCCGCGCCCTTTTCCCCAGCCGTATCTAGTAATTATTCTGCTTGTTCTGCTTATTCTGATTGTTGTTCTGCTGATTGCTGTTCTGGCTGTTCTGCTGACTGCTGCTCTGGGTGCTGTTGCTGCTGTTGGAACAGTTGTTGTACTTGTTTTGATTCTCGTTGTTCTGATTGTTGTTAGCCATTGTCATAACCTCCTGTTGGTTTTTAGTTACAAGAGTAGTATGACGCAAAGTATTCCGTATTATTCAAAACAGGCAAAATTTATTTTAACTGCTCCGCTCCATGATCTTCATGACGATCACTACAAAAAGAATGGGCAGCAGTACAGGCGCCAGAAAAACAAAAGCGGAAAATACCATGGACAGTATCGCCAGCAGGGCCAGGATCACCAGTACCACGATCAGCCAGGCAGGAATCCGTCTTTTGTGTACCTTTCCATAGCCGGAAACGCCGTCATAATCCATATTTTCATAACCGCTCTGCTCATTTCCGTACCCGGAACCGGCGTCATTCCCGTCCGCATGGCGGCTTGCCTCCACAATGCTTTTCGCCAGCAGCCTGGGACTGCCCAGCTCGGCTATCACTTCTTCCTCGCTTCTGCCCATACGCACCTGCGTACTGATATAATCATCGTAATAATTGATATTTTCCGCAATCTGCGATGCATTGACTCTTCCGGTCAGTGCCCCCTGCAGCGCATTTAAAAATTCCTGCCTGCTCATAGCTCCCTCATTTTCATCATAAATGATACGATTTCCATACGCCCGCGAAGCACCGCAAAATAAAAAACGGGCATATATAACGTTTTTCACATTATAACATGCCCGTTTCTTTCAGTAAATAAAAGGAAGTAAAAGGTATTATAAACTTTTTATAAAATATCAGCCCTTCACTGCGCCGGCAACCATGCCCTTGATGATCTGCTTGCTGCAGGTGAAGTACAGCACTACAATGGGGGACATGGTAAGGAGCATCGCCGCCATGATCTTGGGATAGTCAGAGCCGAACTGTCCGGTAAACTGAGTCATCGCCAGAGGCACCGTATGCAGCTTCTGATTCTTTAACAGTACCAACGCGAAAGAGAACTCGTTCCAGCAGGTAAATACGTTGATGATCGCCACCGTGGTCATAATGGGCCGGCAGATGGGCATAATGATCTGGAACAGGGTTCTGGAGAAGGAACTGCCGTCAATGGCCGCCGCTTCCTCCAACGCGGTAGGCACGCCCTTGACAAAGCCCTCCACCAGGAATATGGCGGTAGGAAGTCCGAAAGCCACATAAGGTATGATCAAAGTAAACCACTTGTCACTCAATCCTGTGTTCTTAAATACCAGATAGATAGGTACCAGCAGGGAGTGAATAGGGATCAGCATACCCATTAAGAACATCACATACAGCACCCTGTTGAGTTTGAATCTGACTCTGGCCAGGATATAGCCTACAATAAAGCCAAAGAGCACGATCAGGAACACGGAGCAGGCCGTTACCACAAGGCTGTTTTTCATGGAAGCGCCCAAATGGTAATCGGAGTTTGTCAGAATGTTCTTATAATTGATGATGGTCGGGTTCTTCGGCAGCCCGATAATGTCCGCGTTGAACACTCTCTTCTCCTTTAAGGAGGAGTAGAACATCCATACCAGAGGGAAGATACAGGTTGCGGAAAAGATCAGCAGTACCGCGTTTAAGAACACGCCCAGGACGCCTTTTTTGATCTTAGTAGGGACGTCGTTTTTTTCTACTTTCGTCATTTCAAATTTCTTAGCCATCTCTTCTCCCCCCTTTCTACGCTTCTTTATCTTTTGTCAGCAGGCCGATGATCCACTGGGAACCACCGATAACCAGCAAACTCATCACAAAGATACCCACGGAAATCGTACTACCATATCCTAAGTTGTTTTCCGCGAAAGAAACATTGTAACCGTACATTGCCATAACCATGGAAGCCTTACCGGGGCCGCCGGAGGTCATAACGTAAATATTATCGAAGGCTTTCATATTACCTGCGATACAAAGGGTGACGCAGACAAGCAGCGTATTCTTGATCAGGGGAAGTACTATGTAGATCGCTCTCTGAACCGCGTTGGCGCCGTCTAACTCCGCCACCTCAAAAATTTCCGTATCAATGGAGGAAATAGCGGAAAGGATGATTACCATGTAATAACCGATCCACTGCCACACCAGGGGGATGGCTACCAGAAGCATAACCAGCTTCTCATTGCTTAACCATACCTGCTGTAAATCCTCACGTCCAATTACGCCTAAAAACCAGTTTAAAATACCACGGTTATAGTCGTATACCATTTTCCAGATAAAACCGATAGAAACTGCCGCTATCGTACTGGGGAAGAAACCGAAAGTTCTGTGAATGCCTTTCAGCTTCACAAGCCTGGAATTGATCATCAATACCAGAATAAACGCGATACCTATCTGGCCTATAATACAGACAGCCACCAAAAATAGATTGTGGCGGAAGGACAGCCAGAAAGTAGAATCATGCATCAGTGTAATATAGTTGGTAAGACCGTTGAAAGTCTTGTTGGGGCCGCTTTTCCACTCATAAAAGCTGTTGACCAGAGCGGTAATGAGCGGAACGAATACCGCGAAAATAAACAGTATGGTGGGAATTGCCAGGTACGCGAACACCACTCGCTTTTTAGGTTTTATGGCCTGTAACATCCCTCTTCCTCCTCTTACTTTACTTTACTATACCCTCTATTTAATAATTACGGTACCGGCCAGAACTGACCGGTACCGCATGATTATTTTGCTTTGCAAAGCTCCGCGAAAGCTTTCACTTAATAGTTGCTCTCGTATGCTGCCTGTGCGTTTGCTGCAACATCTTCAGGAGTCATGGAGCCGTTTAACATTGCCTGCATATCTGCATTCAGTACGTTCCAAACTGCGCTGTTGATGAAAGAGTCATAGATCGGGCAGGTCGGGTTGTCAACGTAGGAGAAGTTGTAGAAATCAACATCCCAAGCGTCAAATGCGCTGAAGTCTACGTCGCTTACCTTAACCAAACCACCCAGAGCGTAGTTGCTTGCTACATAGTTAGCGAAATCAGCGCCGCTGAGCTTGTAAGCCAGGTCGATAGCTGCTGCCAGCTTATCGGGATCATCCGCTAACTTAGCGTTGAGCGCGACACCATAACCGAAACCACCGTTCTGGCTGTTTCTCTGATGTGTTGCGTCTGCGGACTGAGGAAGAACCGCGAAACCGGTATTCTCATACAGCTCGTCGCCAGCTTCCTTCAGGGTAGCGCCTACATAGGAAACGTCCCAGTTACCGCCGATGAATGCTGCTGCATCACCGGAGATGTAGTACTCTCTTGCGTCCTCGTTGGTAACAGAGTTGAAATCTGCGTTGAAGAGGTCGGTGTCTACGAACAGTCTCTGCATCTCAGCCAGTGCCGCTACGAACTCAGCATCGGTAAATGCCGCGCCTTCCTTGTTTACCAGGCTCCAGAACCAGTCTTCACCGGTGTATCTGTCGCCTAAGCAGGACAGGAAGTCAGAGTTTGCGTTCCACTGACCGCCGTTACCGAATGCGATAGGAGTCTGGCCTGCAGCAGCGATGTCAGCAGCCTTAGCTTCTACATCTGCCCAGGTGCTGGGGAACTCGTCGCCCCAAACTCTCTTATCGTACATAACTACGGTACAGGTACCACCGGATACGGTAGGCAGTGCGTAAATCTTGCCATCAGCGGTGGTGAAAGGTCCAAACAGGTTGGTATCGTAGTTCGCGCTGTCAGGAGAGTTCGCTATAACGTCCGTCAGATCCATGATCAGGCCCTGATCAGCCCATGCCGCGGTGTTCATACCCTGAAGCATGAATACGTCAGGCAGGTCATCTGCTGCTGCCAGAGTCGCGATCTGAGTCTTGTAGTCATCATTGGACATTACGTTCTCTTCCAAGGTGACGCCGCTGTTAGCTTCTTTCCACTCAGCGATCATGGTACGGATACCATCGGAGCTGCCGTTACCCTGGCTCTCCTCGGAAGTGGAGTAGTGCATAAGGGTTAAAGTACCCGTATACGCTAAGCCTTCACCGTCTGCAGGAGTCGTCTCTGCAGGAGTAGATTCCGCAGGAGTAGATTCTGCAGGAGTAGATTCCGCAGGAGTCGTGTCTGCAGGAGTTGTTGCGGGGGTATCGCTGCCGCCGCCGCAGCCAGCAACCATCGTTGCCATCATTGCAGCAGTAAGCAAAATACCTAATGCTTTTTTCTTCATTACTTTTTCCTCCCTTTAAAATAGGTTGATAGTTTATATTAAAATCGCTTGCGCGAAATTAATATCAGATCTCATATCAGATCACTTTGGTTCGGGGCGCTTTCAGACTCTGCCCACCGTCCGGCCCTCATATACCCTGCCGTCGATCACAATCTGCTCGATGATAGTGGACCTGGGCTTTTCTATCAGGCTGATCAGCTTCTCGCCAACCCGCGCGCCAATCCGTTCCGTATCCTGTACCAGCGTGGTCAGGCAGGGCTCGATATGCCTGCCGGCCCGTATGCCGTCGTAACCGGCTACGGATATGTCCTCTGGGATCCGAAGTCCCCTCTTGCGGATAGCATTCATGCCCCCGAAGCAGGAAAAATCGTCGGGATAGAGAATACAGGTGGGCGGCTTTGACAGTCCCAGCAGCTCTTCTGTTGCCCGTCCGGCTCCGTCCGTATCCCTGTAGGCCGCTTCCTTTATGTACGCGTCGGGAATGTTCAGCCCCAGCTCTTCCGCCGTGTTAAAGAAAGACGTCAGCCTGTTCCTAGTCACATGGGAATCCGCGCCGTGGATATAGGCGATCCTGCGATGGCCTCTGCTGTGCACATAGGTGAGCAGATCCCGCATACCTCTGACATTGTCCGAAATCACGGCGGCTCTGCCCGGGAAAAAGTGATCCACCGTCACGATGGGTATGTCACTGTGCACCAGCTCTTCCACCTGTCTGTCGTAAAAATCCACGCACACCACTGCCACACCGTCAAAATCCCGGTATCTGCAGTGCTCCAGATAACTTCTGGTCTGGGCTCCCGTGTTGATAAAGGTAATGTCATATCCTTTCTCTTCCACGGTACGCTTAAAGGCTTCCAGTATGTTGACAAAGTAATCGTGGGTAAGCCCGCTGCCTGCCTCATCCGCGAAAAGCACGCCCAGATTGTAGGTGCGCTGCGTCTTTAAAGCTCTGGCGGAGGAATTGGGATAATACCCCATCTCCTTGGCAACCCTGCGGATATACTGCTTGGTGTCCTCGCCAATATCCTTGTGGTTGTTCAGCGCCTTGCTTACGGTGGCGATACTGACACCACACACCTTGGAAATATCTTTCATCGATGTCATCGCCACAACCCTCTTCTGCCATAGCTTAATCGTTTTCGTACATATACTATACACCAATATTGATACTTTTGCAATACTTTTCAAAATTTTTTTATGCAACTTTTTCTTTTCAACTCTTTTCCCTTTCATATTTTTATTGCATTCATTTTCTTTCTTGTGTATAATTTTAGATAAGTCAGGGGCATTCCTGCTTAAACGTTTACTTAAAATAATCAGTAAAGGAGAAACTACCATGAAATTCGGCTTTTTCGATGATGCGAATCAGGAATACGTCATCACAACCCCCAGGACTCCGCTGCCCTGGATCAACTATCTGGGCTGTAATGATTTCTTCAGCCTGATCTCCAACACCTGCGGCGGCTACACCTTTTACAAGGACGCCAAGCTGCTACGTCTGACCAGATACCGCTACAACGATATTCCGGCGGATACCAACGGCAAATATTTTTACATAAAGGACGGCAGCACTGTCTGGAACCCCGGCTGGCAGCCCTCCAAGACGGAGCTGGACTCCTACGAGTGCCGTCACGGTATTGGTTACAGCCGTTTCACCGGCAGAAAGAATGATGTGGAGGCTTCCGTCCTGACCTTCGTTCCCATGAAGGATTCCTGTGAGGTCAGCAGGATCACCCTTACCAATCATGCTTCTTCTCCCAAGGATTTAAAGCTTTTCTCCTATGTAGAGTGGTGTCTGTGGAACGCGGACGACGATATGAAGAACTTCCAGCGTAATCTGAGCACCGGTGAAGTGGAGGTAGTGGATTCCACCATTTTCCACAAAACCGAGTATAGGGAGCGCCGCAACCACTACGCCGTATATTCCGTCAATGCCAAAGTGGACGGTTTCGATACCAGCAGAGACGAGTTTCTGGGGGCGTACCGGGGCGCCGACCTGCCTGAAGCCGTTGAAAAGGGTGCCTGCGGCAATTCCATGGCCAGCGGCTGGTCTCCCATTGCGGCACATCAGATCAACGTTTCCCTGGCACCGGGTGAAAGCAAAAGTTTCATCTTCGTTCTGGGGTATGTGGAGAATCCCGAATCCGAAAAGTGGGAAGCTCCCGGCGTGATCAACAAAAAGCCCGCTTTCGCCATGCTGGAGCACTACAAAACCGACGCCGGCGTGGACGCTGCTTTCGCGGAACTGAAAGCATACTGGAAAGAGCTCCTCTCCAAATATACTGTGGAATCCGCCAACGACAAGGTCAACCGCATGGTAAATACCTGGAACCAGTACCAGTGTATGGTAACCTTTAACATGTCCCGTTCCGCGTCCTACTATGAATCCGGTATCGGACGAGGCATGGGCTTCCGTGACTCCTGTCAGGATCTTTTGGGCTTCGTTCATCTGATTCCCGACAGGGCAAGGGAACGTATCATCGACATTGCTTCCACCCAGTTTGAGGACGGCAGCGCTTACCATCAGTACCAGCCCCTCACCAAAAAGGGCAATTCCGACATCGGCAGCGGCTTTAATGACGATCCGCTGTGGCTGATTGCCGGCACCTCCGCGTATGTAAGGGAAACCGGAGACATTTCCATCCTGACGGAAACGGTTCCCTATGACAACGATATGTCCAAGGCCACCTCGTTAATGGAGCACTTAAAACGTTCCCTTGACTATATCATCAATCACAAGGGGCCTCACAACCTGCCTCTGATCGGCCGGGCAGACTGGAATGACTGTCTGAACTTAAACTGCTTTTCAGAGCATCCTGGCGAGTCCTTCCAGACATTCGGTCCCTCCGAAGGGCCCGTTGCGGAATCCGTATTCATCGGCGGCATGTTTGTGAAATACGGTGAAGAATATGCTCAGTTAGCTGAGCTGTTAAATGATACCGCGGAAGCCGAGAGAGCGCGCAGGGAAGTTTCCCTTATGTATGACGCCCTCTTAAAAGACGGCTGGGACGGCGAATGGTTTGTCCGCGCTTACGACGCTTACAGCCATAAGGTAGGCTCCAAGGAATGCGACGAAGGCCAGATCTATATCGAGCCCCAGGGCTTCTGCGTTCTGGCAGGCGTGGGTGTCAAAGAGGGCCTTGCTAAGAAGGCGCTGGATTCCGTTAAGGAAAGACTGGATACCAAGTACGGTATCATGATCTTACAGCCCGCTTACACCAGGTACCACCTGGAGCTGGGCGAGATTACCTCCTATCCCCCCGGATACAAGGAGAACGCGGGAATTTTCTGCCACAACAACCCCTGGGTATCCATTGCGGAAACCGTTATCGGCCGCGGCGACAGGGCATTTGAGATCTACAAAAAGACCTGTCCTGCCTATGTGGAAGAGTTCAGCGAGATCCACCGCACCGAGCCCTATGTTTACTCCCAAATGGTCGCAGGCCGCGACGCGAAGTTCCACGGCGAAGCCAAGAACAGCTGGCTGACCGGTACCGCAGCATGGACCTTTGTCAATATCTCCCAGTACATTCTGGGCGTATACCCTACTCACAAAGGGCTCTCCATTAATCCCTGCGTGCCCAAAGACTTCGGCAGCTTCAAGCTGACCAGGAGCTTCCGGGAAGGCATCTATCACATCGAAGTGAAGAACCCTAATGGTGTGGAAAAGGGTGTCGTTTCCATGACCGTGGACGGCAAGCCCGTGGACGGCTGTGTCATTCCCTATGAAAAGGGCAAGACGGAATACCATGTAGAGGTTACTATGGGATAGGGAAATCCCCTATTTCTCAACGATCGCATAAATTACGATTTATTCCTTGACATTGGCTCTGAATTTGTGTACAATAATCCATGTTGCGGGAGGCATTTTCCACGCAGCATGGATTATGTGCGTTTAGCTCAGCTGGATAGAGCGTTTGACTACGGATCAAAAGGTCGGGGGTTCGAATCCTCTAACGCACGTAAGTGCGTTTGCGCACGTTGGTGCGTTTTGGCACGTAAGTGCGTTTGCACTTAAATAAAAACGGGAATCCTTTTATAGGGGTTCCCGTTTTTATTTCCCGGTTACGGCGGCTTTGTTTTTTACAAATATATCCGCTTGTCTTTAAAATTTTTAATTGTTATAATGAGATTGGAATTGGAAAAAGAGCGTTTACGCGGAAAAGAGGATGTCATGCGTTTTGATATGCACTGTCATACGAAAGAAGGATCTCCGGACGGCAGGATCGGCCTGACCGAGCAGGTGCGCCTGCTGAAACAGAAGGGGTACCACGGGATCTTAATTACCGACCACAACTCCTACGACGCCTACCGGTACTACCTGAAGCACAAAAGCGAACCGGTCTTTCAGGATTTTACCGTATTAAAGGGATTGGAATACGATACCATAGACGCGGGGCATATTCTGGTGATCATGCCGGAGCATGTCAGACTGCCCCTTTTAGAGCTGCGGGGGCTGCCCGTAAAGCTTTTGACGGAAATCGTGCACTTTTTTGGAGGCATTCTGGGCCCTGCCCATCCCTGTGGAGAAAAATATTTAAGTTTATGCGGCACCAAACGTTACCGCAAAAGTCCTTCGATCCTCCGGAATTTTGATTTTATAGAAAGTTTTAATGCCTGCGAATTTCCCGAAAGCAACGCCGAAGCGGCTGCGCTGGCGCAGGAGCTGCATCTGCCGGAATTTGGCGGCAGCGACGCGCACAAGGCGGATGGCGTAGGCTTCGGCTATACGGAATTTCCCGATGGCATTTTTTCGGAGTCCCAGTTGATCCGTTACATTCAGGAGAAAAATTCCACCTGCAGCGGCGGGGACTATTACCACGGCACCACCAAGGAGCGGATCGGCTCCCTCAACAATCTGCTGGTGTATTCTTTCTGGTTTTACAACAAAGCGGCCGCGCTGCCCCGTTTCTTTAAACGCCGGCTGGCTCTGCGGGAGTACCACCAGCTGTCCGGGCGAGCTTCATAAAGCGTCCGCCTGCCGGCAGAACAGTGGCAGGGAACCGGCGGTACTGTGAAATTTCTCAACTGTTCAAAAAAATAATCCGAATCCATTTCCAAAAGGAAACAAATTCGGATCACATGGTCTTGATGCTGGTGGCCGGACTTGAACCGGCACGATGTTGCCATCGAGGGATTTTAAGTCCCTTGCGTCTGCCTATTCCGCCACACCAGCCGGTACGCAGATCATTTAGAAAAATTATGGGGCCTATAGGGCTCGAACCTATGACCCTCTGCTTGTAAGGCAGATGCTCTCCCAGCTGAGCTAAGACCCCTGAGCGGATGCGGTACACCCGCTTTACGACCCAGATCGGACTCGAACCGACGACCTCCGCCGTGACAGGGCGGCGCTCTAACCAACTGAGCCACTAGGCCATATCCTGTTTTACTTTCTAAATATAAACCCTATCATCAAAAATGTCAAGTACCGGCCGGTTATTCATAGTACATAAATATCAGCCATCTTCATTCACCTCTTTCACCAAATGTTTTTTAGCCGTTATCCCGGCTTTCACCGCCTGCGCGATCTTCTGCTTGTGCCTTTTTATCACCGCGTCTGTTTCCGGATCGCGCAGATCCATCATATGTCTGGCCTTTTTGGCATAGTCGATAAACGTCCGCTTCTTATCATTATGGGAATAGATCTGGTACAGGTTCTTAGACGAGATATGCCTCCCATGCAGAGACAGACCGCTGCTTCGCCCGACCGTCCGCGCTTTCCTCCGCATCCTGTAATAATACTTTGTAATGGAGCGGGGCCGTATCCGTATATTCTCACCGTCAAACCAGAACCCAAGGTAATCGATAAAGGCCGGATCTTTCGACGGGTACGAACGTATCCGCCCCTGTTCAAACAGATACAGGGAAGTCTTTTCCTCCTGCAGTTCGATCAGTCCATCCATCTCATGGATGTAAGAAAAGATACGCCCGATATGCTTCTTAGCCTCGCCCTCTCCACGAATGGGAACCGCGATCAGAAAATCGTCAGAATAGCGTCTGTAGATCCCGCCCTGTCCTGACACATACTCCTGCAGCGTCCGGTCAAACCGCATCATGTATATGTTCGCCAGTACGGCACTGATCGGAGATCCCTGCGGGATACCTATTCCCGATGTGTTCTTCCGGATATATTTCTTATTATCCAGAAACTGCTGCCTTGTGAGGACCGTTTCTTTCCGGTTAAGCTTCTTTTTGATGCCCTTCTCGTTTATGGATTCTCCCGCCGCCTCTACAATGTCTTCCCAGTCCCAGCCTGCGAAGCGGGTAATATTCTGGAATACGGCAAAATAATCCTCCGGCAGGCGCTCCACGCCAAGGAGTTCACACAGCCTCTGCTTCAGGTAGCGGTGCTCCAGCCTGTTAAAAAAGTCCGTGAAATCCCCCACGATTACAAGGCATTTCCCCATCCCCCGGATGGCGTCGAACACCTCTTTCGCGAAGTCGATGTTGTTCTTTCCCAGATTGTTCCGGTAGGCAGTCGCCACCCGGTCGATCCCTTCTTCCTTTGCTCTGATGTTGTATAAATAGTTCAGCAGAAACGCATATCTCTGGTAAATGCAGCGGTCCATGTGGGAACAGTAATACAGTTCCCTTGGTTTTTTCGGGCCTTTCCTGCCGTAGCGCGAATTTTTCTTTTCAAAGTGTATAAACGGATAGAAACCGTGTGCAGCCACCTTTTCCCTGTCCATGACATAATCCCGAACGGAATCCATTTCCAGGGATACCCGCCTGTCAAAATGCGCATAGCCTTTCTGCGTGCCGTGCTTGTCCACAAAAGACACCCATGCGCCGCACTGATCGTTCTGCGCACATTCGGCACAAGCGCCGTCCTTACTGCACCGGTTATATCTTTTCTGCCTTTCCATTCTTCCTAAAATCCCCCTATAGATGCATCATGCCTGCCAGCACGGGGGACAACTTCCCTAAACTGGCAGGCAGGTACATGAACACTATTGTCCTGTTTGCATAAAGTTCTGATAAATCGTACATAAATCAGAAAGCAGATTCATCGTAAATGATGAAAAATACCGCCCTTACCGCCTATCGGATAAGGTAATGTTATTATATCATGTTTTTCCATGCGGGACAAGACACTTTGTGTTTTGCCAATCCGTTCGTGTTTTGCCAATTCTTTTACTTGTTTCCATGCGCGGCTGTCCCCTCAAGCCACAGATAGGGTTCCACCCACAGCATATACAGATCCATCACCGCCGCATTGATCTCCCGTATGGCTTCAGCCAGCCGGTCCCGGTCCGGGCATCCCTTCAGGAAAGGTTCAAACTCCGGAAAAGGCGCATTTTCCAACAGCCTCCCCAATGCGTCAAGATCGCGGCTCCAATGAGGGATGAAGATCTGGCTCCGCAGGGTTTTCGCTTCCATCTCACTGCCCGGATCCGGCAGATCCGGAGCGTATTCCAGAGCCAGCTTCAGAAGGTACTCCCGGGGATCCTGACATTCCTGGTCAGCTTTGGGCAGCTCCCGCCGGTTCTTTCCGATACCGAACCTGCGGAGAGCTCTCCGAAAGCGCCAGGCTGCTTTCGCTTTCTCCGTCCGGGAAGTCGTCAGCACCAGGGCAGCATCCTCGTCCGAGCAGCGGTCGACATCGTACCTCGTCCCTTCCTTCTCCAGATGAAAAGCCAGACCGCCCAGGCAGTGCAGGATATGGTTCAGACGATCAAAAGGTTCCCATGCGCTCACATACCGCCGCAAAACGCCGGCCAGCGCTTCCGCCAGAGATTGATCTCCGTCCATTTTCTCCAGGATTTTCTCCCGCCAGGCCGTGAACCACTCTGTCTCAGACTCGCTCCGCAGAAAATCAGGTCCCGTCAGGGCGTCCAGATACTGCCGCAGTGTCATACGAAGAGAATGGTAGATCTCCTTGTGCCTTTGGCGGCCCATGACCTGATCCAGCAATATTTCCCCCAGAAGGACCAGGGCATTGTTGACTCGGACGCTCAGCAGAAGCCGGTCAGGATCAAAATCCTCCGGCCGCCAGGATCCCAGGACGAGATCATTGTCATACTCCATCGCCATCAGGAAAGAAGGGCAGAACCCCCGGTAGCTGTCCACATCCACCCTGGGAACGTCCCAAAACTCGCCGGTCAATTCGTTCATGGCATCTACATCGGACGTTCCGCAAAAGATGCAGCCTGCGGGGAGCTCATAGAACCGCCGCACCATTGCGGCGGCGGCCTCGGGTGTGGCCGATTTGGACCGCGCGGCCAGCGCCAGGCGTTCCTCCAGTGTCAGACGTACTCTTTCATTATCGCTCATATATCTCGCTCCTTTCTCCAGCGTCAACGGGTTTCGCCTCCCTTTTACGGGAGTTCATCAATTTACGATAGGTATTATCCTGATCCAGTTCGTACTTCTGGACCTGACGGGGCTTTTCGCCCCGGGTGAACAGAAACATACTGTTCAGGGGAAGATCCAGCACCGTGGAGAGCTGCCGGTTCAGCTTTTCGGCAAAGTACTGGGCTGTATTGACATCCGTTCCGCCCAGATACAAGCAGGTGTCGCAGTTGTTGATAATGGTCTGGGCTCCGGCCTTGCCGTAGAGACCTTCCAGCTGGGAAAAGCTCTGGACAACAAGGCTGACGTAAATCTCCCGGGAACGGATGACCGAAATGATCTTGTCAAAATCCGGGATCAGGGTGTTGGTACTGAAATCATCCAGGATGAAGCGCACCGGGATTGGCATGCGGCTGTCCGGCTGCCGGTCTGCCGCAGTCATGAGGTACTGCAGCGCCTGGGTGTAAAAGAGATTTACCAAGGCATCCTGGCTGCGGTCGGAATCGCTGACGGAAAGGAACAGAGCCGTCTTTCCTTTAAGGAAGGCCTCCAGATCCGCCTGCTGCTCCATACGGAACATCCTCCGAATTCCGGGGTATGCCACCACATCCAGATGCTGCGCCAGAATCCCCTTGATGCTGGCATCCATCTTTTCTGCCTTTTCGTTCTGTCTGATCATTCCGATCTTCCGGGCAAAGGCGCTCTGGGGATGAACTGCCAAATATTCCTCGATGATGTTCTCCAGACCACTCGACCCCATTTTTGTCAAAAAGGTGTATGCTTCGTACAGATCGTGCTGCTCATCCGGAAGCTCATTCAGGACATAGAGGAGGATGGCTTCCAGATACATCTGCGCAGCCTGATCCCAATAGGGTTCCTTGGCATTCTGGCAGGGACAGATAGCCCTGGCCACTTTCTTTACATCCTGCTCGTTATAGTAGTCCCCATCCCGGTTCGTTTCCGGATCCTGGCACTCCCGGACATAGTCCAGGGGATTGTAGCCCCAGGAAGTGTTTAACATATCGGTGAAGTCCAGGTGCATCACCGTGTAACCCAGTCCCTTCAGATAATCTCCGTACCAGCGGTACAGATTTCCTTTCGTATCCGTGACGATGAGGCTGTCCTGAGCGTGAAGGATGTTGGGGATTACATAGCCCCGTGTCTTGCCCCCGCCGGAAGGACCGACCAGCAGGTCGTTGTTGTTGATCCCCGTAACCCAGGTGTCATTGCTGGCGGTAACTCCCTTCGCCAGGATGCGGTTGGATTTCACATTCTCAAACATTTTCCATTCCTCCTTTACTATTTTTCAAAACTGGTGATAATGTTGTCTGCCAGGCCAAAGGCCACAGCCTCTTCTGCCCGGAAAAAGCTGTCGGTGGCGGTCTTCTCCAGGATCTCCTCCAGGCTCTTGCCTGAGTGCTCCGCGATTACCCTCGCGGTGATCTGCCGGGTCTCCATCAGGTCATCGCTGACCGCCTTCAGGCGAAGGGCGCTGCCTCCGGTTTGGACGATCAGCGGATCATGGATCATCAGACGGCTGTGCGGCAGCATATCTCTCCGGTCGCCTGAAATAAAGAGTAAAGCTGCCATGGAGGCTGCCAGCCCCACGCAGACCGTCCGGATGGGGCAGCTGATGGCCTGCATCACATCATACAGAGCCAGGCCGCTGTCCACTCCGCCTCCGGGGCTGTTGATGTACATGGTGATCTCACCCTCCGGATCCTGCCGCTGCAGGTAACGCAGCTCCCGAATCAGGGAGTTTACAGAATCCGCGTCTACCTCCCCGGTCAGTTCCACCTCCCGGTGAGAGAGCATTTCGTCCCGGATGGGGATCAACTCATACCCCCGGGATGATTCCTTGATGATTCTTGCTTCGTCTACAAATGACATATTGACTCCTCCCTTCTTATTTTTTACTGCTCTTTTACTGCTCCTTACTGCTCCTTACTGCTTTTATTGCTTTTACTGCTTTTTTACTGTTTTTCTGCCGTTGTCCCGAATATCCTCCTGCCCCCGGGCCCTGCGCGGCGCCAGCAGCGTTTTCACCCCTTGGCAAGCTGAATGAGCTGCTTCCCCGGAGGGGATATTTCTTCGGACGGCTATGAAGTTTTCAAAGTACAATGTGAATGACTTTTCCGGGCACGCAAAAAAGAGGCGGCCTGAACCAAATGGGTATAATTTCCCTATGATTCAAGTCGCCTCTGATCTTCTTATAAATTATGTTCCTGATACAGAGTTTATTCTATTCCGGACACAGAGCTTAGCCCTTTTGAGCACTCCGCTCTCGTCATCAGCAAAAGACACTATATCAGGAATGAATTTCATTGTCAACCCTATTTTTAAAAAATTTTTTTCTATGCTTTTCCGATCATCTCAAGAGTTTCATCATAAGATAACTCCTGCTTATCATCAATGACCTTATCAATGTTCTTTCTCTGCGCTTATTTTTTCTCTAACGTCCATAAGGATAATTCCAAGACAGTTCGCGCCCTTTCCATTTACAGTTCCCCAGATACGGTCTCCCCAATCGTTGCCTTCTTCAAGATATGCGTCACCTGTTGCAAGAAGTCTGTCTGCAAGGTCACTGTTCTGTTCAAACTTTGCCTTGACAATATCAGCCATGACCGAGACCTTTATCTGTTCCCAATCTTTTCTGAGCTGAACTCTGCGCCCTGCTCTTTTGGCTTCCGAAGGATTCATAGCAGTGAACGCATCACGCTCTTTGGGGTCTGCACACTTCTGAGCCTGAAACGCTGCCTCATTATTCTGATATGTCAATCCGTCATAAGTGACAGGAGCTTCATAAAAGTTACTAAGAAAGAAATGTTCGTTACGAAAAGAGTTTATTTTCATTCAGTATCACCCTCTTCAAGATATTTATGATAGAGCTTTTCACAAGCGTTATTATACGATGTTTCATGAAATGGATAATACGCCTTTATCATTTCTTCAGCAGGGATTGCAAGGCTGATAGAAGCTGACGGGAAATTATATTTCCATTGCAGCATTACATAAATATCCGCTGCCCAATCTAAAATAATATCATCGTACTTGTTGCTGTTGTTGTTTGCTTCCTTACAAAATTGATTAAGATGAAGAATGTTCAACCCTTCAAAGTCAATCTCACACTGATTGCAAATATTACTTCCTTCCCGTCCGTTGATTACAGCCCACTCCTTTGCGCTTTCAGGGTCTTCTGTTGTTAAGTCGCTTCTTCATTGTTTCTCTTCCTTTTCATTCATGTTTATGCAGATATTATACTCACAAAATACAGACGTTTCAAGTTAATATCTTATCTAATTCGCAAATAATTATCCACCGTAAACACGGGCGCTTTCTACTTCATTATAGCCGACAGCATTCCTAATAATGCTCAACATATAGATTACTTTGGGGCTGTTGCTCGTTTTTGGTTTCTACCATATTCTCTGCTCTTTTTCAAAAAAATAAAGCGCATAGACTGTTCTCTATACGCTCTGACGCTGTGTTGTATTAAATCCTTTCCCTCCTGATAATCTTTGTAATCCTTGTCCAGATAGATGCAGGGCGCAATGCTGCTCCCCGGCTCTGTGATACGGATCCCGTGAAAGATCCCTCCGTTGTTCTTGTTTGTTTCTTGTACCTCCACCGTACAGCCTTTCAGCTGGTCTTTCAGCGCATCTCTCACCAGATCCATAAAGGTTTCGATTGTCATAGTTCCTTTCATCATGGTATAATTGGTATTGTTCTTTTTCCGCATAGTCACCATTTCCTTTCTTTGAATGATTTTCCGGAGTTGACGGGTTCCATATTCAGTTGTCAAAATTCCTTTTATGTCCCCAAAAGGGTACAAAAAACAGAGCCATGTCTGTTACATAGCTCTGTCTGCTGCTTAATAAATGTTATACAATTCCTAATATTGCATTTGTTTTTTACTGCGGTAATACTTGAATTACCTATTTCAACATCATAATTATCTTTCACCCATTGCTGGATTCCCGCATATGTTAAAGGATAGCCATTTGGATCCACCACCCCGGCATCATACCCCGATGTATCAAGTATGATGCCAACCTCACTTTTCCATACCGCAATGCTGCGGATTTGAACGGTGTTCGACCGTTCGTGCTGTAGTGGACCTTCGGGGACTCGAACCCAGGACCGACCGGTTATGAGCCGGTTGCTCTAACCAACTGAGCTAAAGGTCCAAAAGCGGACTAAAACCTCAACATATGTCATCATAACACACCTTCAGACATCTGGCAAGAGGTAAAATCCAACATCCCGGTCCGCTTATTGGTCATAATGTCCGGAAACCGTTTTCAGATATTCTATGATGGGCAGATGCTGCGGGCACACACTCTCACACTGACCGCAGCCCACGCAGTCCTTCGCCTTTCCGTACTTTGCCGACAGATTCGCATAGTTGGCAAAATTGACCGTCCACCCCTTTTCTTCCAGTTTTTCACGCATATCTTCATTATAAAGAGAAAAATACTGGGGAATCGCGATCTTTTTGGGGCAGCCTGCCGTACAGTAGGAACAACCCGTACAAGGAACCGTAATCTGCCTGTTGACAATCTTTGCCGCCTCAAAGCAGGCCGCTTTTTCTTCCTCTGTCAGCGGCACAAAATCTTTCATATAACTCACATTATCCTGCATCTGAGAAAGGTCTGACATTCCCGAAAGCACTACCATCACATTGTCCAGAGACGCCGCAAAGCGGATTGCCCAGCTGGGAAGGGACTTCTCTGGATCGTGGCTCTTCAGCAGCTTCTCTGCGCTTTCAGGCAGATGTGCCAGGGTGCCTCCCTTGACCGGCTCCATGACGATGACCGGCTTTCCATGTTTTACCGCCACGTCATAGCAGGCCTTTGACTGTACCCACTGACTTTCCCAATCCAGGTAATTGATCTGCAGCTGTACAAACTCCATTTCCGGATGTCTGGTAAGGATCTCATCCAGCAGCTCGGCGGAATCATGAAAAGAAAACCCTGCATGTTTTACCAATCCCGCCGCCTTCTTTTCCAGCAGCCACCGGAAGCAGTCATATTTTTCGTATTTATCCAGCATTCCCGACTCAATGCCATGGAGAAGATAATAATCAAAATAGCCGGCTCCCGTCTGGTCAAGCTGCTCCTGAAATACCTTATCCCTATCTTCAAAGGAGTGAAAAAATCCCGCATGGAGTTTCGTCGCCAGGGTGAAGCTGTCCCTGGGGTATCTGTCGACCAGTGCGGCCTTTGCGACGCTCTGGCTGGCAAAACCATTGTACATGATCGCCGTGTCAAAATAAGTAAAACCGTTTTCCATAAACAGGTCCACCATTGCCTTGACCTGCTCCACATCCACATCCGAATCCTTTCCGCCTTCCAAAAGCGGCATACGCATCAATCCAAAACCCAGTTTCTTCATATCCTGTTTTCCTCCGTCTGGTAAATTCTGTTCAAATATTCCCATGCTTTATCGCTGCTCATCCCAAAATATCTGCACAGCTTTTCCACGATCTCATCCTGCGCTGCTCCCCGGTCCAAATTGTCCCGAATCATTCCGATGATTCCTTCTTCTCTTCCCTCTTCTCTTCCTTCTTCTATCAACTCCGTCAATGCTTTGCACATATTAACCTTCCCATCCTTTCTGTGAAATTCTTTTACCGCGATCAATTCCGCCGCATTTGTATATGCCACTGCCATATCGTAGGCATCCTCGTCCATGTTCTGATACGCGGCGTCCTCCTGGACCAAGCGTTTTAAGCCCTTTTTGTCTTCCGACATTCGGATAAAATCAAAAATCTGCCTCAGATCCCGAAATTTCTTACCTGTCTTCACAGTCTTTTTTCTTGGGAAGGTTTGCCACAGGCCTGTCTGGGAATCCATTTCCTGTATATCTTCCCCATGAACTACCTGCCTGCCGCCAAACACAATACCGTTGATCAAATCTGCATAGCGTTCCTTGTCAGACAGACATCTGATCTGTACTACGTCCTTTTCCATATTCTTTTCCTCCTTCGCAGGAGGTCAAAAATCTCCTGCTTTGCAATATTGGTGATTTCAAAGCATAGATTTTCTGATATAAAATGAACGTCAGAGCATTCCGGATAAGAAAAAAGAAATATATGCTTTCTATAAAAATAGCATATATTTCTTCTTCCCGCAATATCTAAACAAAATATTATTCCATAGATTTTACAAAAGCGCAAAAAATCTTCCGGCTGTTATCATCTGTCCGGTAAGAAAACTCAGGATGCCATTGCACCGCCCAGAGAAAATGTTGATCCGGTTTATATACCGCTTCAACAAGCCCGTCTGAGGCGGATGCCATAACCGCCAGCGCCGGCGATACGGCTTTGACAGCCTGATGATGATAACTGTTGACCGGTAATTCCTCCACCTGCAGGCAGTCATATAAAGGAGAATCCGCCATTATTTTCACACTATGAACCGGAACATGATAGGGTGGATGCTGATGATGCTCTATCTCTGACGGATGCTGCATCGGAATATCCTGATACAGAGTGCCTCCCAGCGCCGCATTGATAAACTGGATGCCACGGCATATACCCAAAACAGACTTGTCGTGCTCTAAGGCCGCCTGCAGCACAATCGTTTCCATCTCATCCCGTTTTTCACAGCAGGAAATAAGGCCGTCCATTGGCAGTTCATGATACACCTTCGGCGATACATCCTGCCCTCCGGTAAAAAGAATACCGTCACACATACGGATAAGCCGCTCAAGCTCTTTTCTGTCACAGGAAAAGGGGAATATGAACGGTGTTGCGCCTGCCTGTGCGATTCCATCCATATATCCCGGCAGCATCCAGATACTTTCTCTTTCATTATCCCATAACGGCATAACGCCTACAAGCGGTTTCATTTGGCATACCTCCATGGCGCATCCTCATTTTAAAATAAATTCCTCATATTTTCTGATTCCCTCCCGCAGGCGCGAAAGTCCATCTTCCATCACACTGAGCGGACAGGCAACATTCATACGGAGAAACTTTTCCCCGCAGTGGCCATACTGCGCCCCACCCGAAACAATCAGTCCCGTTTTGCCGCGGATAAACGAAGCAGCTTCATCAGCATTTCCAGCCAGTTGACTGCAATCCAGCCACATAAGATAAGTAGCCTGCGAGGAAACGACGTGCACCTGCGGTATGTTTTTTTGGATATAATTCTCCGCGGCTCTTTTATTCCGGAATAAATACGCCCGCAGTTCATCCAGCCACAGCGCGCCTTTTGTAAATGCGGCAACGGCCGCTTCGACCGCAAAAGAGTTGGGTTCAGCTATTTCATCCGTATTCAGCCCACGCCACACCTTATGGCGAAGCACCGGGTCCGGCACCACAACCGCAGCCGTCTGCAATCCTGCCAGATTAAATGCTTTCGTCGGCGCAATGCAGGTAATACTGTTTTCCTGACAGGTCTTTGAAACGCTCGCGAACGGAATGTATTCCGTTTCAGGTGCCGTTAAATCACAATGAATTTCATCTGACACAACCACTACATGGTGCTTTTTGCAAAGCTCTCCGATTTTGGCAAGCGTTTCTCTGTCCCATATCTTTCCGATTGGGTTGTGCGGATTGCACAGAATCATCAACGCGGTCTGCGGATCGGCCAGCTTCCTTTCCAAATCTTCAAAGTCGATTTCATATTCTCCCTCTTTGTACCTTAACTCGCTTTCCAAAACCTGCCTTCCATTATTGAGAATGGAATTAAAAAAAATATTGTAGACGGGAGTCTGTATCAAAACCTTCTCTGCAGGTGTCGTCAATTTCCGAATTATACTTGAAATAGCCGGCACCACGCCTGTACAAAAAATCAGCCATTCACGATCCATGTCAAAATGGTGTCTGCTTTTCCACCAGTCTCTGTAAGCGGAATACCACGATTCAGGAACCACGGAATAGCCAAATACGCCGTGTTCCACCCTCTCTTTTATCGCGGAAAGTATTTCCGGCGCTGTCTTGAAATCCATATCCGCTACCCACATGGGAAGTTCGCCGTCTGCCGCTTCCCATTTCAGGGAATGTGTATTTCTACGATCCGTAACTATATCAAAATCATATTTCATATTTCTTACTTTCCTCTCCTCACATACACATCCCTGTCGGCTGTCCGCTTTCCTGCCTGCATACAATTTTGGTTTTCGAAGGATCCACTTTGTCGCTTTCCACCGTAAGTTCCCTGATAAAATCGGCTGTGATCGTACCGCCAGACGGATTTAACACACTGTCAACCGTTCCTGTAATATCCGCATCCACAGTAGAATATTCAAACGCCAGCGTTGTGTTTAAAAGCTTACAGTTTTTCAGGACAAGATGATCAATGTAGCACATGCCCTGCAGACTCTCTATTGTGCAGTCCACAAGCGTCAGATTTTTCGCATTCCATCCCAGATATTCTCCTGAAATGAAAGAATCATAAACAGTTATGTTCTCACTGTTCCAAAAAGCATCTTTTGAAAGCAGACGCGAATTGCGTATTTCCACATTTCTGGCTCCGTCAAAGGAATAATTTCCATACAGTGTAAAATCGGAAACTTTCATGTTGCTGCTGTTCATTGCAAAATAGTCCCCTTTGCCATAACCTGCTCCAGGGTGACTCTCTCACAGTTCCACAGAGTCTCCGCGGCATTCGGAAAAGATACATTTTTCAGTATGACATCCTCACAGCGGCGAAAGTTTTTCGGAGCTTCTATGGCGCTGTCCTCCACACGGATGCGTTTCGTATACCAGACACCGGCGCGGCCCATCTCAAACCAGGTGCAGTTTTTTACCGTTATATCCTCACAATACCACAGGGGATATTTCCATTTGAACATACTGTTCACCAATTCAATGTCGTGGCTTTCTTTTAATGGCGATTCGCCGTCATCAAAAATCGTATCTTTTACGCGCAGATACTTGCTGCCAAACAATGCGCGTTCTCCCGTCAAAAACTCCTGGCAGATTTCATTTTTGATGTTCATGCTTTTTCCTCCGCTTCTTTTCTTTTTCCCCTTTTCACCCTTATGCCCTTTTAAACAAGTTGTAATATAAAAACGGTCAGATTTTTCTCTTATACCAAATGGCTTATTATACTAATTATAAATATTCCATATCACTATTGCTCTAAATTACTTTTTCTTTATTTTTTCTTGTATCGCATTTTCTTGTGCAAGAAATGTGTCAATTAAAAACAAAACACAAATTGCCCCAGCTAATGGCGTTCCTGATTTCTCCTTATCTACTGAAACAGCATATATACATACCATTGATAAATATGTACAATTTTTAAGAAACAAATATATTATTTCATCTTTAACATACTGTTCCAAGCATGATAATCTATGGATTTTTTTAGTTATAAATGCTATTATCCGTTTAACTATATTGGAAACTAATTTCAATAACACATATTGATACAACATTAATATTTGCAATGCCCGCCAGAAAGTCAGCTCAATTTCAGCAAATACTAGGATTTGTTTTACTAAAATGATATATATATACATTGGTACAAATGACACTAACAATTCACAAATATACTTAATAATTTGTTTGAGCCGTTCTACAATTATATTTATTGCGCCCTGAAAAAATTCCCATGTGATATATCCCAATTGGGAAAGTTTCTTCCAGTGGAATTGTTCAAAAATTGGTGTCAAGAAAAGCCAATATAAAATCAAAATACTCATTAAAATGGAATCAATTACATATCCTTGTTTTTGGGGTTCTAGTAACTTATAATTGTTAGATAGCCAAACTATTCTCACCACGATTCCTATTAGATATAATATCCAGAATAGAACATATACACAAAATGCTAATATTAGCTTTCGATAATCTTTTAATGCCTCATCACTAAAATTTTTTTCAATACCAGAATCTCTTTCTAATTTCTGTCTTATGTTTTTTGGGAAAAAATCTTTAATTCCTTTAAATGATACATTTTCTGTTATGTACACTTTTTCATTTAAAGTACTCAAAAATCCACATAAACAAACCAGTGGCACAACTGGGCATATAGCTATAATTATTTGAATAAATGCGAACATTGCATTTTCCCCCTATATTGATTGTTAAAAATTTGATTTTCATATATCCTTCAATTAATAATTCTATCACAACACGCACTCACCTCCAATATCAAATATTTTATACTGTGAGCATTTAATTTTCTTTCCCTCATCGCCAACTCTTTAATTATGTCTTTTATCCCCATTTCATCTTTCCTTTTTCCTATAAACAGAACTCTAATACAATACCATTACGTCAATTTCATCTTGGGCCGGTGGCTCAAATCTCGCTTCAAACTTAGCGGCAAGATTGCTATCAACAATGTACGCTGTCGTTTCGCCTGCGATAACAGACTGATTTCTCTGATTTATGCGTGCCTGCCAAACTTCATCGGCAAGATCGAGATAATGCAGTTCACATTCTATATTCCGACTTCGATAAAACGCTTTCGCCTCATTTCTTCCTGCCTTTGTCCAAAAGCCCCAATCCAGGATTACATCGACACCTGCCTGAATAACCTCTAGCGACTTCTGAAACAGATAATGCCGCACATTGGCTGCGTATTCGTCATGTTTTTCTCCCGCATACAGCCCAAATACCGCAAGCATGATCTCGTCTACTGACAAGATAACCGACTGATCAGCAGCTTGCAGCTGTTTTGCGTATGTGCTTTTTCCACTGCATATTTTCCCACAGATGAGAAAGACCTTT
Organism: uncultured Lachnospiraceae bacterium; assembly: GCA_947631685.1. Lineage (GTDB taxonomy): Bacteria > Bacillota > Clostridia > Lachnospirales > Lachnospiraceae > Acetatifactor. The sequence continues at coordinate 20,087 of CANRMI010000004.1, read as the reverse complement.
GCCATGTTTTTTGTTCTCCTTAACCCTACTATCGGCAGGCACCAATCAGCAATGTAGAAACCATGAATTTACGGCTTCCTTGCAAGCTGCAGATCGATGGTATCATACACTGTGATCGTACCGCCGTAATTGTTGATCGCATCCTCCATTTTTGAGAAAAATTTCTTCCTTATGGTTTCCTCAATTGCAATATGGTCGGAATATGTTCCAAGCAACGCGCAATATTCACTTGCGGAAAAAGTTCGTGTTCTGTGAAACAATGCGTGCTTTATGTCTGTGAAGCCGTATTTTTCTGCGATTTTTGCTATTTGCGCAGCTTGCTTATCGGTATATTCTGCCGGCGATTTTTGTTTTTTATTATGATAATGTTCGCCGTAAATACTTTGCATTTTTTCAAAAAGAGGTAAATTATCTTTAGCCGGATAAGGATGATTTGCAAATCTTGCAAACACTCCGCCGCTTTTCAGCATCGAAAACACTTTTTCATATCCGATACTCTCCGCAATCCAATGAAACGCGGTTGCGGAATACACCAAATCATATTTATTGTTCTCGAAAGGCGTATCTTCAAATTTGTTTGTTAAAACAGAAAAATGCGGATATTCTTTAAACTTTTTTTCGCATAATTCAGAAAATTCCCTGCCGCATTCGATTGCGGTCAAGTTACATCCGGTCTTTAAAATCGGCAATGTTGCCTGCCCACTGCCAATTCCCACTTCGACAGCATAACAGGACTCGTCGAGAGTGGTATAACTCCCTATTATTTCATAGAGTTCATCAGGATACGAAGGGCGGAACTTTTCATAAGCAGATGCCACTGTATCAAATGTCCATTCCAAACCCTTTGTTTCTGACATAATATTCCTCCTGTAAAATAGCCGTCCGATTTCAACACTGTTTCCGCAAACTCCCATTCATTAAAAATGCCATTGCTGTTTTCATGGTAAACCCAGAAGAGCATTTATTTTATATGTTTCGATAAATACAATACAAGGTCATCGTCATTACAGCAATCACGATAAGGCTCACAGATCTGATCTTTATACCAGACGCCGCTCCCGTCCGGAATGTATCCTCGCTTGACATACATTCTCTGGGCGCTTCCGTATCCGCTATGCAGTCCCACTCCGAGGTATATCACGTCCGAATAAGAAAGCGCGATCTGTTCCGCAATATCCATGAGTTTGCTGCCAATTCCTCTGCACCTGTATTTCTCCAGAACGCCGAAATCAACGATCTCCGCATAGCCCCGATCTGCATACGCGCCCCACTTGGAATCGGGATAAACGTTAATATATCCGGCAATGTTCCCATTCCATTCGGCAACCAATGCGATCGCTTTGCCCTCGGCCTGATGTCTCAGTCTCATTTCATATTTATCGATTGTCGCCTGCCACCCCTGCGCGATTTCTTCATCTGTAATGATTTGGGCATCGCTCTGCTGCAAATCTCGAATTACAATTCCATTTTTATCATAATAGACCATGCCCATATCTCCTCAAACGCCGAATTTTCGATGAAAATATTATACTCTTACCGTCAGAAAAAGTATAGCGGTATATTGTGAATTTTATAAAGCAATAAACTCGCCAAAAAAACCTTGCGACACTCTGCATATTGTGAAACATAAAGAAGGGCATCTGTTAGTACAGATGCCCAACGGGAGCTATCGATAGACGGTTAACCCGATTAGTTAAATGCTAAAAATAACCGCATCCTTTGGTCGGGGGCGGTTATTTTTGTGTCTTGCTACTATCCTTACCGATAGAGTATCCTGGTATCAGAGCCCGACGGTTCTTGACACAAATATCAAGGGAAAGGTGGAGATTTTCGCAGAAAATCAAAATAAGCAGCTCTTTTAATTATCCCTTTACCTGCCGCTTATCTATAATCACAGTATTCCCAGTGGTCATTGATAATCCCAATGCCCTGCAGATAAGAGTAGATGATTGTTGCACCCACAAATTTGAAACCACGTTTTTTTAATTCTTTACTGATCTGCTCGGAAAGTTCGTTCTTTGCCGGCATAGCTTGCCCGTCCAACAGGTGATGGTCTATTACCTTGCCATCGGTAAATCCCCAGATAAATTTGTCAAAACTTCCAAATTCTTCCTGCACTTTAAGGAAAGCCTGCGCATTTGTAATGGCTGCCCTGATTTTATTTCGATTACGGATAATGCCTTTATCCTGCAACAGCTCCTCGACTTTCTGCTCATCATAATCTGCCACAATATGTGGATCAAATCCGTCAAAAGCTTTTCGGAAGTTATCCTCTTTATTCAAGATCAAATTCCAGCTCACACCTGCCTGCATACCTTCCAAAACCAGCATTGCATACAGTTCCTGTTCCCTATGTTCGGGCTTGCACCACCTGGTATCGTGATACAGAAGAAATTTTTCTGATACATGATATTCTTTGATACCAAAACTGAAATTACATCTTTTCTTTTCCATGATCGCATCCTATAAACTTCCGTATTAAATTGCGCTTGTTCCGTTCAATGCAAAGAGAACCTTCCGCTTCCAGCGTTCTTCAATAAGGCGCTTTATCATTGATACGCGAATATGGTGTAAGTAGCTTTCCTTAGAACCTCCATTTCATGCTCCACCGTCAACGGCGTGTCATAATGATAAAACGCATTTGGTTCAAGTCCCTGCTCGCTTTTCAGCCTTTCCAATTCAGAAAAATATAAATGTTCTGCTTCTTGAGACTCCGCAAAATAATCTGTCAGAACAAAATATCCGTTATCGCTCAGAGCGGTATTCAGCTTCTTATACAATTTCAGCTTTTGTGCAACAGTAAAGTGATGGAGCGATTCGACTGATACGGCAGCGTCAAAGCGTTTTGCTTCAAAAGGAACATCGAAATAAGAACCACAGATCAGTGTCATTTTACGGTCTGCGAATTTCCGCTTCAGTGCCGCCAGCATATGTTCGTCATATCCGCTCAAACGGGCGGCGAAAAAAGCATCCATTTTCTCAAGTTTCATATTAATCTCCATTCCGAAGCCGCATAAATTGCCGTGTGGAAAATAATCTATCGAGCTTATTTTTCACACTATCCTCACTAAACTGCGATTTTTCGCTGAGAATATTATACGCTTGCCGTCAGAAGAAGTATAGCGGTGTATTGTGAATTTTCTTAAAATCCGTGAAAGGAAAGTCTTTCTTGTTTTTTCTGAATCAATGTACTATACTTACAACAAACTCGTCGAATGACAAAAAGGAGTGAAAGTCATTATGAAATTTCTGAAACAACACACAAGCAGTATCATTTTATGTCTGTTCGAGATTCTGGTCGGGATTTTGCTTCTGATCAATCCCGAAAAATTTACCACAGCGATCGTATCGGCATTCGGAATCGTTTTGATTGCGGTCGGGCTGATCTGTACGATCAGTTATTTCAGGATGGACGCTGTCCGGGCCGCCGCAAGCCAAACGCTCTTCAAAGGGCTGTTCGCACTGATTGCAGGTATCTTCTGTGTAACCCAGTCTGACTGGTTTATCATTGCATTCCCGGTTCTGGCGATCCTTTACGGTGTGGCAGTGCTGATTGCAGGTCTTGTGAAGATTCAGTGGACGGTAAATATCATCCGTCTGAAGCTGGGAAAATGGGGATTGCCCGCACTGAGCGCGGTTCTTTCCCTGATTTGCAGTATAATTATTTTAAAGAATCCGTTTGGTGCCGCCCACATCCTGTGGATCTTTACCGGTATTTCTCTGATCGTGGAAGCGACACTGGACATTGCATCTCTTTTTGTGATTTCCGCCATATCCAAGGAAGAACCGTTTCTCCGCTGACCTGACCAGCGGAGAAATCGGCATGGCGCCGATGATGCCAGCCGTAGATCATCGACAAGACTTAAATATCTTCAGCACATCCTCTTTCTCCAGCTTTACATAAGCTCTCGTGGACAGGCCGCTGGTCCTCACCGCCTCGGAGGCCATTTCTTCTAACCGCTCATCAGGAACCCCTGCTTCTGAAAGACGCTCCGGCATACCCAGGGAATGGTTAAATTCCCTGACCTTTTCAACAGAAAGACAGGCCGCCCGCATATCATCAGGTTCCGTCACGCCGAATACCTCCCGCGCGAACCTTGCGAAGCGGGGTACCGTCCCCTCGGACAACACATAGTTCATCCAAGCGGGAGTCAGGATTGCAAGGCCGACTCCGTGGGTAATATCATAAAAGGCGCTGACCACATGTTCCATCGGGTGAACGCTCCATGCTCCGCCCTTTCCGACCGTCAAAAGGTGATTCAATCCAATGGTGGACGCCCACATCAGGTTGGATCTCGCCTCGTAATCTTCCGGCTCCTCCATCGCTTTTTTCGCATATCGCACCACTGTTTTCATGACCGCTTCGCTAAGAGTATCCGTAATATAGGCCTCATCGTTTGGCTGGAAATACTGCTCCATCGCATGGGAGAGTATATCCACACATCCTGCAGCGGTCTGCTTTGCCGGCAGCGTATAGAGATAAGTCGGATCGCAGATAGAAAGCCTGGGATATAAAAGGGGCGTGTTGATCTCCAGTTTTTCGCGGGTATTCTCATTGGTGATAACGGCCCCTGAATTCATCTCCGAACCCGTGGCGCAGATTGTCAGCACCACCGCCACGGGCAGGGCATCCTTCACCAGGCTTCTGTCCAGCACCAGATCCCAGGGCATGCCCTCATAGCATGCTGCCGCAGCAATATGCTTTGAGGCGTCGATTACGCTTCCTCCACCCACTGCGAGGATTGCTTCAATCTTTTTTTCTCTGCAGATCTCCCTTCCTTTCTCCACCGAAGACAGCCTTGGATTCGGCTCAATCCCGGAGAGTTCATATACTTCAAACTCCCGCAGCAGGCTTCTTATTCTGCTGTACAGACCGGTTTTTTGAATACTTCCACCTCCATAGACCAGCAGAATCCTTTTCCCCAGTTTTCCCAGTTCCTCCGGGAGGCACTGAATCTGGTCCTTTCCAAAACGAATATCGGTCGGCACGTGAAAGGCAAAGTTGTTCATATTTTTTACCCCTTTCCAAAAAGCATAACTCTTTTCAGATTTTCGCTTTATACCTGTCGTAATGCAGTGCGCTCAGATCCACATCTGTCCTGCCAGTCAGGATCAGCTTTGCCAGCTGTTCGCCTACGGCAGGCGCTATTCCAAACCCGTGTCCATTGAACGCGCAGGCAACGTACAATCCAGGTATTTCTTCTACCGCTCCCAGCGCGGGAACGCCATCCGACGACGCATCCATCCAGCCAGCCCATGTGCGCACGATCTTCACTTTCGCTAAATCCGGAAAATATTTTATGATTCCCCGGCAGATACAGGGTGCCGTCTTTGAAGAGGTCACAGGTGTCCCGTTATCCTTATTGTACCTCTCCAGGCCCGAGGATCCGCCGAAAACAAAAGAACCATGTTTTGTCTGGTGTCCGTAAAAGTCCGCTTCTGCCGTTCCGAGCATCTGATCAAACATATGGGGTTGAGCCTCCGTGACGAGACATTCCAGGAGAGAATTGGTCATAGGAATATCAATTCCCACGCTTGTCAGAATCTCCCGGGAATCCAGTCCCGCCGCCACCAGCACATTTTCGCCCTCATAAATATTGTGCAAGGTAATTACCTGACGGATCTTCCCTCTGATTACCCTAAGTTCCTTAACCGGCTCTCCTGTGACAAACGTCACGCCCCTCTTTCGCGCCATCTTGTAAAAGCCCAGCGTCGTTGTAAGCGGGTTCGCATGTCCGTCCGTCGGGCACCAGCTGGCACAGATCACTTCACGAGAAAGATAGGGATTAATTGCTCGAACTTCATCCCCGTCTATCATCCTAACGTCCAGACCGGCGCCCCTTGCGCTGTCCGCCAGCTTCGTCAGGATCTCCCGATGCTTCTCTGTCTTTCCAAGACGCAGATTGCCGTCCTGATGATATTCGCAGTCCACTTCCAATTCTTCCGAAAGATTTGGCCACAGATTTCGTATCCCGTACATGACGAGAGGCAGCTCTCGGACGTCTCGCCCGGATTGCCGCACTCCGCCACCGTTTCTGGAGGATCCCCCGTTTCCAATGTGGTCAGAACCCTCCAACACGATTACCTCCGCACCCATTCCGGCAAGGTAATATGCCGTTGCGCAGCCGATGATACCACCGCCGACAATGACAACTTCTGCATTAGTCTTCATAGTATCCGACCTCCTTTTCCTCTGGCGCCTCATTCGCAAAAATTTCCATTTCAATCGGGCGCATGGGAACGCGGCTGGCAGCTGGTTCCAGTTCCGCCGGCGATATTCCCAGTTCTCTCGCCACAATGCCCTTTACCAGTCTGCCACAGGTCTGCCCCTGACAGAGCCCCATCCCCGTCCGCAGATACCGCCGAATCTCGGTAAGCGTCCACATGCCGTCGTGTACGGCCTGCCTGATCTCACCTTTCGTAATCTCCTCGCAGCGGCAGATGATCATATCGTCGTCAGGTCCGGGAACAAAAGGTCCAATATCCCTGGATCTGTCATTTACTGAATTCATACCTCGTCCTCCTATACGGCCTTAAAAAACCTTGCTTTCATCGCGTATTCTTTCGGAATCCGGATCGTCAGAAGATTGGTCTTATCAAAGGCTTTCATGCTCTTTACGGAAACCACCTCGGCGTCACAGACGGCTTTCCCGTCCCTTCCTAATCCCTTGCCTTTCGTCCCGACTTCTGGCAGGGGCAGAAACTCATACGGCAGCGTGACCGTGGCCGTACCATCCCCACAGTCCTCGTCCACCAAAAAGATTGCCTGACCGGAGCAGCTGGCCACACACATTCCACAGTTGATGCACTCCGAGCCCTCCACGACAATGGGCAGGGAAGTGATCTTCGCTCCGATAGAGATACAGCCTTTCTTACAGGCGTCCTGACAGGGGTTGCAGGGAATGTTCTGTGTACACTCGATCACCGGATGGACACCGGATTTATGCGTAACCCCCGGGTATCTTTCCAGTTCGTCGTCCGCCACATATCCATGCAGCAGAAGATTCTGGGAAACCTCAATCCCCTCTTCCGTTTCCGTGATCTGTTTTCCCCGATTCTGAGGGGCGAACATGCCCTGACGCAGCCCGTCCAGTGCTTTGTCTAAGGATGCCAGCTCGGATTCCATCTCATCCTTTCCGATATATCCAAGGTACTCCGCGGCGGCAATCCCCGCCATTCTTCCCTCAATCATGGCAGAGGAAGCTTCCTCAATACCGGCCACATCCCCCGCTACATACACCCCCGGAAGTGAAGTCCTTCCGTAAGGATCACAAACGGGGACCTGACCGCCTTTCTTTGCGTCGTCCACCATCCTGCACCCTGCCATCTTTAAAAGCTGTGACATGGGCGACAGACCTACCGCAAGGCAGATAGTATCCACGTCAAAGTGCTTCTCCGTACCCGGAATAAAATGAAAGGTACTGTCCACTTCCGCGATTGTGACTCCCGTGACGCAGTCTGTCCCTTCCGCTTCCACGATGGTATGAGAGAGGTAAAAGGGGACCCCGGTGCGGGCGACCTTCGCCGCGTGCACGCCGTATCCCCCCACTCTGGGCGCAGCGTCCACCAGCGCAACCACCTCGCATCCGCACTGTTCCAGCTGGAAAGAAACCACAAGCCCCACGTTTCCGGATCCCAGCATAAGCACCCGTTTTCCTGGGAGTACGCCGTGCAGGTTCATCATAGTCTGGGCTGCGCCGGCCCCGATTACCCCCGGAAGTGTCCAGCCTGGGAAAGTAACCATGTTTTCCGCGGCGCCGGTAGCAATGATAACGGCGTTTCCCTTATAATGCTCTATCCGGTCGCCTCTTTTTACAACGACTTCCTTATCCTGATACAAGCCGATGACCGTCGCATTCAATACCACTTCCACACCGGCCCTGTCCGCCTCCTCCAGGAGCTGCTGCCCGATCACATATCCCCTGACCTTCGCCCGGTGCTCCTTGGAGCCAAAAAATTTATGTATCTGCTTAAACAACTGCCCTCCGGGTTTTTCGTTCTCGTCGAAGACGACCGTTCGCAGTCCCTTCTTCGCCGCTTCGATTCCCGCGGAAAGGCCGGAGGGCCCTGCCCCCACAATGATTAGATCATATCGCTTCATTCTCTTCTCCCTTTCCCGGCGTATTATCATTTTCGCCAGTCTATCACTGCTCTTCAAAAGGCTTCTCGCTCACACCGTACTGTGTGCAGACCTTCATCCCCTCTGCCAGCGGTGTGATACAGGTCCGCACGTTCGGCACCCCGTCCACCACCATGACGCAGTCTGTACATCTTCCGATCGCGCAGAAGATTCCCCGGGGGCTATGCTCTTTCTGGGTATATCGGTGTACCATTACGCCGGCCGCCTTGAGCGCCGCCGCAATGGGTTCTCCCTCGTACCCCTCCACTTCTTTTCCGTCATAGGTAAACCTGACCAGCCTTCCCTTTTCCTGAACGCCAAGTATGGGGTGTTCTTTGATCCTCTCCGACATATCTGTCTCCTTTCCGGCGCCGTCCGTCTAAACTACCGCCGCGATCCTTTCTCCATTTATGCCAAATCTGGTTTTTCCCACAGCCTTAATCTCTGTCCAAGACCGAGTTCTACCGCTCTCTCGTAGCAGCGCTTTCCCCACGCCACATCCTCCACCGGCATCCCTCCGACAGAAAAGACTATGATGTCGTCCTCTGTTTTCCGCCCGGGCTTCTTCCCCTTTATAATATCCCCCAAATCGTGCATGTCTTTTTTCTGCAGGATTCCGTCATGAATCATATCCGTAAATTTGGAACCGATAATATTGTTTACCCCGAATGAGGGATAGGGAAACTCCTCCGCCCATGCCTCATACAGCGCGGTATTATCCACCACCAGCCTGCATCGCTTTGCCAGGAACCGGGCATCCAGTTCGAAACAGCTCAGTCCGATGATCAGGGCTCCCGGCTTGATCCACTCACCTTTCACTAAAGGATAAGTGCTCGGATCCGTATTGCCCGAATTGGCAAAAGCGATCACATCAGTATCCCGGACTAGTTCCTCCACCGTATCCACTCCCCGAATCACAGGAATCTCCGGATATTTCTCTTTGGCATAGACCAGGAACCGCTCCAGAGACTTCTGGCCCCTGCCTTTTACTTTCACCTCCCGAATCCCAGGACAGGAGGACAGGATTGCCTCCAGTGTGGTCTTTCCCATGACTCCCGGTCCGCAGATTCCGCAGACCTCCGCATTTTTTTTTGCCAGGTATCTGACACCCACCCCAGGGATTGCGCCGGTCCGCATGGCGCTGAGAATGTTTGCGGACATCAGGGCTATGGGTGCCCCCGTGTCCTTGTCGTTCAGCATCACGGTGAGGATCGATCTTGGGAGACCTTTTTCCCTGTTTTTACTGTTGCTGCCATACCACTTCATACCGGCCATATCAAAGGGGCCGCCGATGTAGGCCGGCATCGCCATAAACCTCCTGTCGTCCCCCTCATCCAGCGGCATATTGGGGAAAGGGGATTCCCTTGGGAAAGAGATCTGGCTTCCATGGGAGTTATGATTTTCTCCCGCCATGACGTAATCTCCCTCGTTCAGGCATTTCAGCACCTCCTCCATGGTGTCGATGCAAGCGGACATATCCTTTACCCCGGCTTTTATCATATCTTCCTCGGATAAGAACAAAAAATCGATCTCCGGATAACTCATCATTCAACCTCACTTTTTTCATCATTGTTTATTTCATGTATGGCTGGTCCCAGAGCTTTAATGAAGTCCCGATCCCCTGGGCCAGCGCTTTCTGATAACAGTCATATCCCCAGGAGAGATCCTCGATGGGCATCCCGCCAATGGAACACATCACAATCTCGTCCCGGCTCTTTCTGCCTTGACATACCCCGTTTACGAGGTCGCACAGGTTGATCACTTTCGTCCGGTCCGTCTGTCCCGACTCCACCAGATGTACGAAATGAATCCCCATGATCACCCATTCCCGCTTGTTTCCAAACGCGTCCACCGGCCCCCTGGCGATAAAGTTGCTCAGATACTTCTGATACATACCGTAGTTGTCCACCACCATCGTGGTATGCAGGAAGTCGCTGTAACGGCGGTACAGGAAAGAGCCCATGCTGAATACCGTGGCGCCTTTTTTGAACCATTCTATATGAAATTCTTCCATATTTTCCTTGGTCACGGACATTGCCTCCGAGACAATGTCCGCATCCCGACAGGCTTCTTCCATGCTGTCACAAATAACGATCTCTGTTATCTGGGGATAATTCTCCTCGATAAATTTCTTCATCGCATACGCGGTCTTCGATGTGGACGAACTCCCCCGGATCTTCACTTTTCGGATATTTGGAAGCACCTGCAGATAACACATCAGGGCACATTTATTGATGACACCGGGTCCCAGCAGGGAGAGGACTTCCGACTCCTGGTTCGCCAGGTAACTGGCGGCCAGGGCCGGCATGGCACCTGTCCGCATCGCCGACAAAAGATTCGCCGACATAACCGCCACCGGTGCGCCGGTATCTACGTCCGACAGCGTTACCATAAGGATCGACCTCGGCAGCCCCAGAGCGGAATTATGACTGTTGGAACCGTAATACTTCTGCCCGGCGATGTGAAATCTTCCGCCCAGATAAGCCGGCATGGCCATAAATCTCCGGTCCGGTCCATCGTCCAGCGGAAACCCCTCTATTTCGGACTTCTGTGGAAAATTCATCTGAAGGCCATGCTCATCGCCCTTTGGTCCTCCCAGCAGAAAATCTCCTTTTCCAAAGAGGGACATCGTATCCCTCATAGTGCGGATACAGCCTGCGGCGTCCAGTACACCCGCTTTTATCATGTCCTCCTCATTTAGATAGAGGAACGTAATACCCGGATAATTCATCTTTTTTGCCTCCTTCAGGATATTACTCTTTCAGTTTTGTCCACATATCGTCGTAAATTGCCAGCGTTTCCGTATCCAAATAACTTACGAACTCGCCGCCCGCAATCACATCAGCGGGAACGTTCTTCGCCTCATTCTCTACATACTCCTCACCCATCAGCTCAAGCGCAGCTTTGTTGGGACACAGATAAGGAAAATCGGATATGTTCATCTGCGCTGCCTCTGCGGAGAGCATAAAGTTAATGAACTCCATCGCCTCATCATAATGCTTCGCGCCCTTCGGAATTGCCCAGTTGTCCAAGAACACATACGCGCCCTCCGTCGGATAAACAATCTGAATATCCGGATTTTCTTCCATGGACAGGGCAACCTCAGCGGACCACACCATTCCTACAGAACAGTCCCCGGAAATCAGCGCCGATTTTGGAGAATCCGAATCGTATAGCTTGATATTATCCTTCAATGACAGCAGCTTTTCCTCCACCTGCGCCAGCGTATCCGGATCCGTCTCGTTCATGGAAAGCCCCATGGACCGCTCCGTCATACCGATCACAGCCCGGTAATCATCCAGCACTACGATCTGCCCTTTCAGGGACGAGTCAAACAAATCCGCATAGGAGGTAATATTCAGATCCACCTTTGCAGTGTTGACCGCAATACACGCCACGCCGCCCTCGTATGGTACGGTATATACGTTTCCCGGATCATAGTCTTCATTTAAAAAAGTTTCGTCGATATTGGACAGATTCGTCAGCTTCTCTTTGTCCAGTGCTTCCAGATTTCCCTGGGCAATCAGATATTCCACCGCATAGTCCGACGGCAGGATGACATCATATGCTCCTTCTGACTCTGATTTCAGCTTTGCCAGAAGATCCTCATTCGAAGAATACGTGGATACGTTGACTTGGATCCCAGACTCTTTCTCAAAAGCCTCGATGGCGGAATCAGAAACATACTCCGTCCAGACAAACACATTTAACTCTCTTTTTTCTCCCGCGTCGGAAGAACTGCCGCATCCCATCAGCAGAAAACACGCCAGTGCCGCAGCCATTGTTAACCATCTCATTCTCTTTTTCATAATCTTCTCCTCCTTGCCTATTGCCTGCTTTTTTTGTGAAACAGGTTTCCCTGTGTCAGCACAACGAAAAGGATCGTTCCCACCAAAATCAGTGTGGAGAGGGCGTTCACGTCCGGTGCTACGCCGCTCTTTACGCTCTCCATCACTTTCAGAGGATACGTCTTGGTCTGCCCGTACACAAAATAACTGATGATCACGTCGTCTATGGATAGGGTGAAAGCCAAAAGCGCGCCGCCTAGGATTCCTGGCGCCAGCACCGGAAGCGTAATCTCAAAAAACGTTACGAGCCGGTTCGCGCCAAGATCCATGCTGGCCTCCTCAATGGAACTGTCATACCCCGCAAGCCTTGCCCGAACATTAAAGATCACAAAGGGGATACAGAACGTCACATGAGCCAGAATCAGTGTGAGCATCCCTCTCGGGATATGAACCTTTGCAAAGATCGTCAGCAGGGAGATACCGAGCACGATCTCCGGTATGACCACCGGGATATACAGAAGCCCATCTATCAGTGCCTTTCCCTTAAAGCGATACCTGTACATTCCAACAGCCCCCAGTGTGCCAATAACGGTCGCCAGGAGCGTGCTGACCACCGCGATGACCATCGTCACTCCGAAAGCCTCCACCAGCGAATGATTTTCCCAAAGCTTTATGTACCACTCGAAAGTAAATCCTTTCCAGCTCATATACGGTTTTGAAGTAGTGGCGTTGAAAGAGTTCACGACGATCACCGAGATCGGCAGGAACAAAAACAGGTATACCAATGTGCAGAACAGGATTCCCAGCCGTTTCTTCCTCTTTTCTCTTTTCTTTTTCTTCATCTGTACTGCCTCCTATACACCCAGCGAATCCATGTCTCCGCCCAGCTTTTGATAGATTTTGACCAGAACCAGTGTCACCGCGATCAGTATGATGGACAGTGCCGCTCCCAGGGGCCAGTTATTGCCGCTCTGAAACTGCCTTTCGATCAGGTTTCCGATCACATCCGAATTGCCGCCTCCTAAAATATCCGAAACAAAGAAATATCCTAAGCAGGGGATGAATACCATCAGGCTCCCCGAGAAAATACCGCCGGATGTCAGCGGCAGGATCACTTCAAAAAATGTAGCGGCCGGCCTGGCTCCAAGATCGGCAGACGCCTCTAAAAGCGATCCGTCCAGCTTCTCGATGGCCGTATAGAGAGGCAGGATCATAAAAGGGATCAGGCAGTACACCATGCCCAGAATCGTTGTGCCCTGCCGATACAGAAGGTCGATGGGCTCCGCCACGATTCCAATTTTCACCAACATCGTGTTCAACCACCCGCTGCTGCCCAGAAAACTCCTCCAGCCGTATATCCGGATCAGCGAGTTAGTCCAAAATGGGATGATTACCAGCATATATAAAATTCTCTTTTTCCGGCTCTTTGTCCGGGCGATTATGTAGGCGAACGGATAACCGATCAGGATACATAGGATTGTCGTCACCAGGGCGATGACAAGGGACTGTACATAAATTTTCAGATAATTCACATTGGCCAGACGGATATAATTGTCCAGTGTAAAATCAAACTTTACGTTATAGAATTCGTCGATGGAGCAAAAACTCATCACTGCCACATAGATCAATGGAACGGCAATTAACAGGACCATCACCACGGTCACCGGCCCCACCGTCAGGAGGGCAGGCAGTGTGTTTGCCCGCAACTCATGCTTAGATCTTTTCCGCGCCATAAAAAGCACCTCCTAAGCCAGCTTGATATTGTTCAGCGCTTCAAATATATAGTGACTCTCATTGTGGATCAGCACCGCGTCCTCCACGTTCCAGTAGGGATAGCATTTGCTTCCCACCGGTGGGAGGTCCTGTCCCGCCAGCCGCTCTATCTTCAGTTCATTGCCGTTTGGCAGGGAAACAACGCATTTCAATACAGAACCCACATATATATAATCCCGAACCATCGCCGCCAATTCAAAACCCTCCACCGGCGTCGTCGAAAACCTCATCTTTTCCGGCCGCACCGAAATGGTGGCATATTCCAGCAGCGAAAAATCCTCCGGCGCTTTGACCGTCACTGCCCCGTTTTCCAGCGTCATGGTGGCGATGCCGTCCTTGATGCTGGTGATACAGCCGTCGTAGATGTTTGTTTCCCCAATAAAGGTAGCCACAAATTTTGTCGCCGGGTGCTCATAGATTTCGGCAGGAGTCGCAAGCTGATCGATGATCCCGTCGTGCATAACGGCGATCCGGTCGCTCATCGTAAGCGCTTCCTCCTGATCGTGAGTCACATAGATGAAAGTAATGTTCAGCTTCTTTTGAAGCCTTTTCAGTTCCAGTTGCATTTGTTTCCGAAGTTTTAAATCCAGTGCCCCCAGCGGCTCATCCAAAAGAAGCACCCTTGGCCGGTTGATCAGCGCTCTTGCGATGGCGACTCTCTGCTTCTGTCCCCCGGAGAGCTGCGACGGATACCGCTTCTCAAATCCATTCAGCTGTACCATTTCCATCATCTCCAGCACCCGGTTGCGAATCTCGTTCTTTGGCACCTTTTTCATTTTCAGGCCATAGGCGATATTGTCATATACGGTCTTATGCGGAAAAAGCGCATAGGACTGAAACACCGTGTTCACATTTCTTTCGAAAGGTTCCTTATCCTCTACTCGCTCGCCCTCCACTAGAATGGAGCCGGACGAGGGTTCCTCAAATCCGGCGATCATCCTTAGAGTTGTGGTCTTTCCACAGCCCGAAGATCCCAGGAGTGTCAGAAATTCTCCCTCCTCTATAGACAAGTTCAGGTTTCGCACCACATGGTTGCTCCCGTATATTTTATTTACGCCTTTTATCTCCACTATTTTTCCCATGGAATCACCCCTTTCCCGTTTCTTAAAGGGCTTTTGTTCCCCGCTCGCCTGTACGGATCCGTATGACATCCTCCACATTTCGGATGAAGATCTTACCATCCCCCACATGCCCTGTAGCACAAGTCTCCCGTACCTTATCGATGATCGTCTCTACATCCCGGTCGTCCACCACGACCTCCACCTTTACTTTCGGAAGCAGGTTGATGGACGTCTTAAATCCTTTCAGCTCATTGACAACGCCTTCTGTCTCCAGTGTCGTCCCTTTCTGCGCGCCGCAGCCCATAGCCGTTGACAGCGTCATCCCGCCGCAGTTGATGTCGTCCAGTATCTTTTTAATATCCTCCAGTTTTTCCGGCCGGATCAATATCACCAATTCTTTCATACGCGATCTCCTCCTGTCCCTAAAAAATCCTTACCATAGCAAAAGGGGCATATCCGCTATGTGATATGCCCCTTTGCGCTTTTGATTTTTCTTTTGATTTTTTCCCATTTTAGCGCATACGATTTTTAATTACAATGATTCCGTTTACCCATTTTTATCACCCAAAAGTAGTATTTACTCATACTCTTTTACCATTTTAAAGAGCTGCACACGCTTTTTGATTCCCAGTTTCCGATAGATGTTCAGGATATGTTTTTTCAGGGTATTCTGCGTAATTACAAGCTGCCTGCAGATCTCCTCGTTCTCCAGACCGGACATCAAACATTTCAGGATAGCATGCTCCCGTCTGGTGAGGTCGTACCGAGCCACGGCTTCCGAAACAGTGATCTTTTCCGATACCTCACCGGTTTTATAAAACTGTTCCAGACGATAGGCAAGATGGTCCTTTAAGAGATCCAGGATAAAAATATCGTCATATTGGAAATCCTCTTTTCCGATTGTCCTGTAAAAAGTGACCGCGCCCAGAAACTTTTCATGACCGGCCAGCACAAGCTGAAGCGCGTAGTGCCAGTGGTTCGGCTGATAAACTTTTTTATAATAGTCCGTTTCCACCCTCACCTCGTCCGATATGATGTCCGTTTCCCTGTATATCAGCATCTTCCCGCTCGTCATGATCCCTCTGCTGTAATCCAGGTTTTCATACATATCGGAAAGGTCCACATCGCAGTTGAAAGTGACCGGATCGCACAAAAGCTCCCCCTCTTCCCGGGATGCCATGTAAAAGTCCGCGCTGTCAAAATCCAAGAGCATCTTCAGCTGCTCTAAGAACTCATATCTCATGTCGTCAAAACACTCCTCCGTATAGATCTTGTAGATGATATTGTTCAAAATGAGCCAGTCGTTTGTCTCCAGTTTTCTCATGCTCTCACACTCCCGCCGATTCCCTGTTCCGGGCACACAAAAAAAGACGTTCTGAAACCTCAAAACGCCTTTGTTTCTGGTTCTGTTCTTGAAAAAATATTATAGCACAGGGACCGGAACAAGTCAAATTGCCAGACTTCTTTTGGAGGAACATATATATTTAATCCTACAACCATATCACAACTAACAAATCAATATCGCTTTTTATTTCCCCTGTTCATGTCATCCCTCTGATGCTGTCTGCTCCGCACAATAGGCGGCGCGTACCGCTTTTGCAAGCTGATCGGCACAGGAGGTCGGGCGGCGGCCGCATAGAATACCTGAAAGTTTTTCTTCAATCTGCTTAACCGTCCATCCGTCTACCAGAATGGGAATCGCCTTCAGATTTCCGTTGCAGCCACCGAGAAAGCGGACATTATGTACCACCTCCCCATCCAGATCCAGACTGATCAGCTGGGAACAGGTATTTTCAGTCTTATAGTCATAATGGAACATTATAATACCTCCTCAACTTTTGCCTTTACCTTATCAAGCGATTCGGTCGGCTCAAAACGGGCAACGATCTCGCCGCTGCGGTCAATCAGAAATTTCGTGAAATTCCATTTGATGTTTCCGTTGTTCTTGTAGTCCTTGTCCATCTTCTTCACGACTGGCTTGAGGATCAGCCCCATCGGACCGGAAAACCCGGCAAATGTGGTATTCTCTGTCAGATATTTGTAGAGCGGAATCGCATTTTCACCGTTTACATCGACTTTGGCAAACTGCGGAAAGGTAATGCCATACCGTCCGGTGCAGAAGCTATGGATTTCTTCATCGCTGCCCGGAGCCTGCTCTCCGAATTGGTTGCAGGGAAAATCAAGAATCTCCAGCCCGTCTTTCTGATGAAGCTCATACAAGTCCTGCAGTTCATCATACTGCGGTGTAAATCCGCACCCAGTCGCCGTGTTCACAATGAGAAGAACTTTTCCTTTGTAATCGGAAAGCAGCACCTCGCTCCCGTCCTGTGTTTTGATTTTGAAATCGTAAATGTTCATAAGTTTCCCTCCATTTCAATCTGTTGCAATTTAATCGTGTGCGATTATTATAAGTATAATAATACAGAAATACTGAAATGTCAAGAACTAATGATTGTGAATGAGCCGGACTGAAATATAATATCCGACATACACAAACAATCCCATAATCGCAACATGATCCAGTAGAAACAGCGCCAACGGTTCCTCAAAATCAAGGAACATAAAATGATACCGCAGGAGCATATAATTCCCAAAGTCCCGTTTGATAAAAGCATAGACTCCATAGACCGCAATCAAAGCGGCTGTCATGCGAAGTATCCATCTGCAGCCTTTCGATGATTTCTTTATGATCTTCCCTGCCATACCCATCATCACGCGCCAGTGCAGTCCAAGATGCAATGACAGGAATACAAATTCCCAATAAGCGCACAGCATATGTACAATCCTTGCCGCAGCCTGTCCGCCTCGTATGCCTAAAAATGAAAAAACAGTACGGGACAGCAGGATGCCGCTGACCATAGAACCGCACATGGCAAACAATATAAGAACCACAAGTGTTGTCTGCACAACACGATAAGGGGTGTATTTCCCTTTATGTATACTGAGACTCCACTTACGGTTCAAAAAATGATGTAAAACAAACAGGACAAATATTCCGATGCCAAGCCATTCATGGACGGCTTCCCCAACGGCGGGATTGCTGCCGTACACCAGGCTGTACGCCATGAGCAATAGCAGGGTGGCGGTCATGAGAATATCGACTGTCATTTTCCATATTTGTTTCGATTTCATAATATTCATAAGGTCACGTCCCGCCGTTTGTTTCTTTGCCATATCAATCCCTCCTTATCTGCACTCATTCAGAACTGTCAGCAATTCTTCCTTCGTAAATTTCTTACAGCAGCCTCCGGTCAGCACCGTGCTGTCCGCAATCGCTTTGTAATCAGTGTCCTCCGGGATTCCCATCTCAGAAAAGGTTTCCGGCAGTCCGATTTCCCGGATAAATGCCGCCAGGGAATCCAGAAACGCATTGGCAAGTTCTTCTTCCGATTTTCCGTCAGGATCAACGCCCCAGACGTTGACCGCCAGCCTTGCAAACTGGGGCGCCGCTTCCGGCAGCATATAGCAGTACAGTACCGGATGGATGACCGCCAGCCCCTGCCCGTGGTTGCAGTCGGTATAAGCGCCCAGCTGATGCTCTAACATATGCGCCTGAAAGTCCGTGACCTTGCCGTTCTTTAAGATCCCGTTTTCTCCCATAGCCGCCGCCCAGACAAGCTCGCTTCTCGCCTTGATGTCCTGCGGATTCCTTAATGTCTCCCGCAGATTGCGGATAATATTTCTCTGGCAGGCCTCGTTGATCTCATCGGAGAGATTTGTTTCCCGCGGAGATCCCATGTAGGTCTCCATGCAGTGGGAGAGCGCGTCAAAAGAGCCGGAAATGACCTGACTCATGGGCATCGTCATCGTATAAGCCGGATCGAGGACGGCAAAATCATAAAACGCGCCCCACAGAGGGCCTTTGACCTTCTTTTCCTCGTTGGTGATAACCGCGCCGTTGTTCATCTCCGCTCCGGTGCCGAAAGCCGTCACCACCGCGCCCATCGGAATAAAATCTACGGGACCGCCGCGCTTTACGGTTTCCAGCTCCCACAGATCTTCGTCCGTCCTGGCCTGTGCGGATACGACCTTGCAGCAGTCGATGACGCTGCCGCCGCCCACGGCGAGGATAAAGTCGATCTGATTCTCGCGGGCAAGCCTTGCGCCTTCCTGCACCTTGGCATAGGTAGGATTGGACATGATACCGGTAAATTCCGTGACATTCTTTCCGGCGTCGGCGAGAAGTTTCGTCAATTCATCATAAATGCCGTTCTTTTTGATCGAGCCGCCGCCGTAGGCAAGCATCACGTTTTTTCCTGCTTTTGCAAGCTCGGCGGACAAGTTCTTCTCCGCCGCTTTTTCTCCAAAATAGACCGTTACGGGATAACGGTAGGTAAATGTGTTCATGATCGAAAACCTCCTATCGAGTCGTATTCGGATTGTAACTGAGTCTTCTTATTATCTTCCATGCAATGCCCGGACAAAGTTCGGATCGAAATGATCGACGATCTCGCTGTGCCCGATGTCAAACGGTGCGATTGCCTTCATTTCTTCCTCGGTAAGGCTAAAATTCCAGATGTCGAAATTCTGTTCCATGCGATCCTTGTGCGTGGACTTTGGGATCACGACAACACCACGCTGTACATTCCACCGCAGAGCAACCTGCGCCGCGCTCTTGCCGTATTTTGCGCCAATTTCCGTCAGCACCGGATCCGTGAATATCCCATGCTTGCCTTCGGCAAACGGCCCCCACGCTTCCGGCTGCACTTCGTATTCTTTCATCAGGGAAAGCGCGTCCGTCTGCTGGAAGAACGGATGCAGCTCCACCTGATTTACCATCGGCATCACTTCCACCGTCTCACAGAAATCCGCCAGCACATGAGGGTAGGTTGCAGACGCCGATAGCGCGGATGCGCCCTTCCTTGTATAATTCTTCGAGCGCCCTCCACGCGCCGTAATAATCGCCCATAGGCTGATGCAAAAGATAAAGATCCAGGTATTCCAGCCCCAGCTTTTTCAGGGAAGTTTCAAATGCCCGTTTTGCGCCTTCATAGCTGGAATCAGACACCCACAGTTTGGTGGTGATAAACAAGTCCTCTCTGCAGGCGCCGCTCTTTTTTATCGCCGCGCCAACTGCTTCCTCAGAGAAGTATTGTCAAGTGTGTTTGTAAAACTTTTTCAAATTCTGCATCTCTAAATAGGGGACATCCATTTCCGGATGTCCCTCGCCTGCGTTTCACCACGCTCGCCTATTCCTCACTGTAATGTGTATCAAACTGCCATGTAATGATCATGAGCCGCTGCACAAGCCTTTCAAACAGCTCCCGGTTTTGGATCTATACTAAATAAGTAGACACGATCATGCACTACCTGTTACAATAAATCAGACACCAAAAAGGAGGTGCC
>CANRMI010000003.1 GCA_947631685.1 uncultured Lachnospiraceae bacterium | reverse complement strand
TCTTTTGGTTGGTTCGTTCTCTCTGAAAATTTCTCTCTTGAATTTTCAGGGCTGCATTGCTGTTCGGTTGTCAAGGTTCCTGCGGCTTCATCAGCCGCAACTCATTTAGAATATCATGAGCATTTTAGTTTGTCAACACTTTTTTGAAATGTTGAAACAAAATTTATTTTCCACAGCCGAATTTTCAGGCGGTGGAATTTTATAATAGCCCAAGCAATGGCATTTGTCAATACCTTCCTGCTGAAAAACCTCAATAAAAAACGGAAGCATTACAGATTAACGCTTCCGTCTTTATTGTATTCCTGACATCGACTTTGCTAAAACGGAGAAAGAGGGATTTGAACCCTCGCGCCGGTTGCCCGACCTACACCCTTAGCAGGGGCGCCTCTTCGACCTCTTGAGTATTTCTCCTCAATCCGAACTGCCTCTGTCAAGTATGATACATCACCTATTTGGTGACGCAAAAATTATTATACATAGGATACCTTGCTTTGTCAATGGTTTTTTCATTGTCCTGCAGGGAGATTTTATACCGTATTTTCGATTTCTTTCGCCAGCTGCGCCGCGATTTCCGCCTCGATCCGCCGCTTGACCTCCGCCGCTATCTCATGGGTTTTCATATTTTGATATTCTTCATAATATATAGGCGGCAGATAGGTCAGCTTTACCGTTACCTTTTTCAAAGATTTCTCGTCAAACGGTTTGAAAGAATCTATTAACGCGCATGGTACAATGGGACACTTTGCTTTTAGCGCACACTTAAAGGCTCCTCCCTTAAAATCCAGCAGCGCGTTTCCTTTTCGGCTTCGGGTTCCCTCCGCAAAGATCAGAAAATTTTTGCCCTGTTGAACTTCCTCGGCCACACGGTTAATCACCTGCATGGACTGGCGAATATCTTCACGGTCAATAGCGATCACTCCCAGCGCGTCCCCCACCTGCTTGATAAGGATGATATTACGGGCTTCTTTTTTGGTTACATAGGAAAACGGCCTGGGACAGGAATCCAGAAATACCAGCACGTCAAAGAGCCCCTGATGATTGGGATAGAATATAAAGCCATCCTCCTTGGGCAGATTTTCTAGCCCCCGGTACTCGATTTCCACCCGTCCGGCATGATTTGCTCTTTTTGTTACCTTTTTAATATAGGCATAGGCTTCCTCATAATTCCGCGGCGCCTGCTTGCCGTATCTTCCTATACGAAACAGATAATACGGCGCAATATAAAATAACCGCAGCACCATTAATACAATCCTTCCCATATTTTCACCGCTCCCCTTACACTCGGCCCGCGTATTCTTTGACTGCCGTTTCATACAGATTGCCGCCTTCCGCGTCCGCTACCACAATGACCGGAAAGTCTTTGACTTCCAGTCTGCGGATAGCCTCGGTTCCCAAATCCTCATAAGCCACTACTTCTGATGCGATTATCGCCTTGGAAAGCAGTGCTCCCGCGCCTCCTACTGCGGCAAAATACACTGCCCCGTTTCTAACTATGGCATCCAATACTTCTTTGGAGCGTTTTCCCTTACCGATCATTCCTTTCAGCCCCAGATCCAGCAGTTTTGGCGTGTACTTGTCCATACGGCTTGCCGTGGTCGGCCCGGCAGAGCCAATTGGCCGCCCCTCTCTGGCCGGCGACGGTCCCATGTAATAGATTACGTTATCTTTTATATCCATCGGCAGAGTCCCGCCTGTGTCCAACGTTTCCTGCATTCTTTTGTGCGCGGCATCCCGCGCCGTGTAAATAGTACCCGTTATATAGACATAGTCCCCGGCCTTCAGACTCCTGGTTTTTTCTTCCGTCAACGGTGTATGCAGATACTTATCCATATTCAACCTCCTTACTGGCAATCCTGCTATTCACGGGACTCTGCTACAGAGCGCGAGTTTTATGTCGGTTGACATGACAGCAGATATTGACAGCTACCGGCAGTCCCGCTATGTGGGTGGGATAGGTATTGATGTTCACTGCCAGAGCGGTTGTGGTTCCTCCCAGCCCGCCCGGTCCAATTCCCAGTCCGTTGATTTTTTTCAGCAATTCCTCTTCCATCTCCCGTACATAAGGAATTTCAGAACGGGCATCCACCGGCCGTGTCAGCGCCTTTTTCGCAAGCAGCGCGCATTTTTCAAAGGTACCGCCGATTCCCACTCCTATCACCATGGGCGGGCAGGCGTTGGGACCGGCGTCTTTCACTGCGGTCAGTATCGCGTTTTTTACCCCGTCCATTCCGTCCGCCGGTTTTAACATAAAGATCCTGCTCATATTTTCGCTGCCAAAACCTTTGGGCGCTACCGTAATGATAACCTTTTTCCCCTCCGTAATTTCATAGTGGATCACCGCCGGCGTATTGTCTTTTGTATTCTCTCTAAGCAGAGGATCTCCCACCACCGACTTCCGCAGGAAACCTTCTTCATAGCCCTGCCGGACACCTTCATTTACCGCATCTTCCAGCGACCCGCCTATAAAATGTACCTCCTGGCCTATTTCCAGAAAAATAACAGCCATTCCTGTATCCTGGCATATAGGGATACTGTCTTCGCCCGCGATCCGCAGGTTTTCCTGCAGCTGGCACAGAATCTGTTTCCCAAGAGGCGCCTTTTCTGTTTCAGCCGCCTGCTTCATCGCAAGGTCCATATCTTCGGAAAGAAAATAATTGGCTTCTATACACATTTCCTTGATATGCCTTGTAATCTCTTTTACCTCTATTGTTCTCATCACAACATCCTTTATTCCGTTATCTGCTTTTGGATCTCTTCCAGTTCCTCTTCCGAAACCGTATTGGGCTTCCAAAGAATATGCTGTCCGTCGTCTTTATAACGGGGGATCAAATGCAGATGAAAATGCATCACTGTCTGTCCCGCCGTTTCCCCATTGTTCTGCACAAGATTCAATCCGTCGGCGTGTAACTTCTCCGTCATTGTCCCAGCCATTCTTTTGGCCAGCTTCATTGCCGCAGCAGCCGTATCTTCCGGCAGTTCATACAGATTCGCGTAATGTGCTTTGGGCAGAATCAACGCATGTCCCCGCGTAGCAGGTCCCAAATCCAAAATCACCCGGAAATTCTCATCCTGATACAGTGTCTTAGACGGAATCTCTCCATTGGCTATCTTGCAAAAAATACAATCGTCTTTTCTCATAACACTCTTCCCTTCCGTTCTTTCATTTTCTAAAAAACAAAGAGCTGATCCAGCATACGAAGGATCTTAAAGTCTCCCTTCATTTTCATTTCCCCTGACATAAACGCTCTCTGAAAAGTCATCCTGCCTGCAAGAATATCATCAAAAGTATTCTTTTCCAGATGCACTTCCACATCCGCCTCTTCCTCGCTATCATGTCCAAAACTCAGCTTTGGCCCATTGACATTCAGTATCAGCGGTTCTTTTTTGTTTCCCATAAACAGTCTGTACACTGCTTTGACGCCGGCCTGCGGTTTAAATGCCTTTTCAAAAGTCTGCTCAGCCGCGTCGCCATCTTCCTCGCCGTCATCTCCCATCATACCCTTGAACATGCTGGTAAGCTCCTGAATATCCTCTTTCTGCCTCTGCACATAGCTGTCGTCGGAAGCGTACTGGGAAAGCTGTTCCGACTCCTGCGGCGTCAATGCGATATTCTTGGTCCTGGACACGATCTTTCTCAGTGCCTGCGTGCTGGTGGGCAGGCTAAACGGCTTCTGATTGATCGTCCGGTACAAGTTCTCGGTCTTTTTCTCAACAGCTGTAATATACTCCTGATTCATCTCTAACTGTGCCGTATCAGCCACATAGCCGCTGATACCGCCGCACAGTTTTCCTCCCAGGATTTCCCATGCCGTAACAAGCTGCGCTTCTCCCTCCCTTTCTCCATAGGTAGTGGACATCACAACCGGACACATATAAAGCTGTTCTATTTTTTCTTTGTCCCCGTAAAGCCAGCAGGCATCCAGAAACTGCTGCATGTAACCGCCGATACCGTACCATTCCACCGTAGTGGCTAAAATGATCCCGTCCGCTGACTTCAGTGTCTGGGGAAGCGTCGTGATCTGGTTCTTCAATTCATGGAGAAGAAATCTTTCTACTTTTACATGGAGTTCTTCCAGTACTTCCTGCATCTTATTGATCACCAGCAGCGCCGGATCGTCAATCAGCCCTCTGCCGCCGTAATAAATATTAATATTCATATCTGTCTCCTTCCCGGTTTCTTCTCCGCTGCCGTTCTCCACACAATTTCCGGAACAGACCGGCAGCCGCCCCCAGCAAAAAGCCGGAAACAAATCCCCCTATATGAGCCGCATTGTCAATATTTGCTGATCTGATACCGCTGTAAATAGAATACGCCGCCACTAAAGCAACTCTCTGCCAGGTAACGCTCTGCAGAGATCTTGTCCTGCTCATCACCGCGGCCAGCAATACGCCAACCAGCCCAAACACCGCGCCGCTTGCGCCGATAGAGCTCACAAACCACTTTCCTGTAAGCAGCTTATACCCTAGGGAAGCGGCCTGTCCTCCCAGCCCTGACAATAAATACTCCGCCAAAAACAACATATGCCCCGTTTCTATTTCCAGCATGGCTCCCAGGCCTGCCAGCAGCAGCATGTTGTTGACAATATGGGTAATATCCGCATGCAGAAACATGGCAGACAGCGCGCGATAATATTCTCTCCTGCCAAAAAAGCTGTCCGGACTTATATCCCCTATATTATATAACATTTCTCCGCTGAATGTACATATCAGAAAAATTCCCACATTGAGGATTACCAAAATCCCCGTAACAAACGGCAGTTTAGACAACCGCTCTATTTTTCTCC
Source organism: uncultured Lachnospiraceae bacterium (assembly GCA_947631685.1). GTDB lineage: Bacteria > Bacillota > Clostridia > Lachnospirales > Lachnospiraceae > Acetatifactor. Next base: position 239,666 of record CANRMI010000003.1, on the reverse strand, counting down.
GCATTCCGCACCCCATTTCCCGCTTTATTATGAGGGTATCACCGATTGGTTTTTCTGTCAACGGTAGGTAAATTCCAGCTTGCCCAGCTTAATCTCATCTTCTTTCCACAGCTCTACTCTTTCATACGGCTTTAGCCTGATCCCGTTTTTATAGGTGCCGTTTGTGGTATTTAAGTCTTCCAGATAAATTTTTTCGCTTTCTTCCGTAATCCTGGCGTGCATCCTGCTGACAGAACCGTCCGCCAGTATCACATCCGCCATTCCTCCCTTTTTCCCGATGATCAGCGGCAGCTTATCCAGCGAAATGACTCTCCGGTTCTGCCTACCGTTTCCAAAGAGCTTCCTTTCTTCTTTTTCCGGCTTTACTTCCAAATAAGTAGTTTTTCCCATCTCTTCCTCGTCAGGCGGCGCTGGGGATTCTGTGAAACTTTCTTCCTCTTTCTGCTTTTTTCTGTGTCTGCCAAAGAAAAACTCTCCCAGATCCATTCTTTTTTCTGTTTCCCCACACTCTTCTCCCGCTTCTTGTACGGGTTCTTCTTCCCAGATCTCGGTCTCCGTTTTTTTCTCCTGGTTTCCCTGCTTTCCCTTTTCCCACAACAGAAGAAAGGTTTCCGCAGTAAACTCTTCCCGCAGGGTTTCCCATTCCGCATATATATCATAAAAAATTTCCAGCAGCCGGGACTCGTTCTCCTCTGTATGATCCAGCAAAAAAGATAAAAACGCTTCCATATCAGGACTTTCTTCTTCCGCATAATAGGGATAGTATAAAAATTGTATCTTCTCCGACTCCATATCCTGAAAGATACAGTCCGGCCGAAGGATCAGATTCCGATAGTCCAGAAGGTACTGCTCCATCGACCACAGCGCTTCTTTCAGTGCCGCTTCCAATTCCTCCATCCAAGGCGTGGTGATCCTGCCCTTTAAAAAATATTTATCCAGGCTTTGCTTAGAGGAAATATCATAGCGCAGACCGCTCTCCCCGTCTTCGGAATAAGTATCGGTACGCAAAAGCCCTTGCGGGTTCCTCAATGTCAGTATCCGATACTGGTAGCGCATCTTTCCGCCCTGTTCCCATTTTGCCTTTAACTTTAAATAGTTGTGATTATAACTGTTTTGGTACTCCATTTGCAACATTTTATTCTACTCCTTTGCCTTCATTAACTGCCTGCAGGTTCTAATAACAAAAACCGGATTGATACACTTGCTTTCAGCCTGAGCCTTTATGTGCCATTCCCCTGTTCCCGCAAACAACTCCAACCCCCGAAAGGGCATCTCTGTATCGCCCTCTATGACAACCTTTATCCCCTGATGCGCCCTGATGCTGAAAACGCAGTCCGACGCTATATATTTATTCTGCATATGCTCCAGCATAGCATCCTCCGCCGCGTTGTATACCTCCTGCATATCCTCCCTGTATAAGCTGCTGCCCCGCAAAGCCGCCCGGTAAGCGTCCTGCTGCGCCACGCACCTGTCATATAGGTAAAAACCGCTGTATAGGATGAATATGCAGACATACAGTGCAAAAGGAAATACCAGCACTGTCTCTACCGTAAAATAGGCATCCCACCCTTTCCTCTCACTTCGGCTTTTCCCGTTTTTTCTTTTTTGATCTTTCACAGCGTTTCCTCCCGATCACATCGCCAGCCATATCAGTCTGGCCGCCAGTAAAAACGGCAAAAAGGGGATGCATGTCTGCCTATCTGCTTTTTTCAGGAGCAGCAAACCCACTGCCAGCAGCGATTGAAGAAATAAGCCCAGACAGAATACAGATACCGCTATCCCGGCACCTTCATATAGTCCCAGCAAGATCAGGATCAGGCCGTCTCCTGCTCCCACTTTCTTTTCCGTTACAAAGGAAAGCAGGATCAGTGCTATTCCCGGAAGTACGGAAAACAGCGCTTCCGATAGTACCTCTCCCGCCCCTTTTTGTGAAATTCCCACCAGGACGCACACTGCACCCCATATGGCTCCTGCTGCCGGCAGTGCCGTCGGAATCTTTTTCCACTTTATATCAAAAAAACTCCCTATTCCCAGAAGCACCATTGTGCCTGCTGCCTGCATTTCTTTTCCCTCCGTTTTCACAATACTATTAAATACTTTTTCAACCTCCGCACCGAGCGCACAACCTATATTGTTTCTCCGCCTCCCTGCGAGGTATTACGATGACCGTGCGCTTCAGTCCGCTGCAGTTCAAATCCTGATGATACCTTTCCCCGTTTCTGGCCACGTAATATTTCTCTGCCGGGGAACGGATACAGAGCTCACAGGGCGTATATCTCTCTCCGGAACTATTCCGCAGATTTTCCAATTCTCCCGCTTCACATTCTGATATGGAAAGGCGAATATGACTGCACTCCCTGCTTAAATGATAAACTTCCGCATTTTCCGTAATATAGACGTATTCCTCTTCCGCCTCTCTTCCGTTTTCTTCGGGCGTCACATCATAGCCTGTCCAGGCTCTGCCATAGTATCTGCTGTAAAACCACGCCGGTTTAAATCCAGCGATCCCAATAAAAGGCTCCACCTGATAGACCGCCGCCAGTTCAATTATATCTCTTTGCCCAAAAACGGAAGATTCCGCATACACGATCCCCTCCTTTCCCCCCTTTATGGGAGAAGAATCCAGGTATTCTTCTCCGGCCAGCTCTTCTACTTTTTCCCGTACGTATAAATAGGAAAACGCTACATCCCCCAAAAGTGCCGCGAGCTTACCGTCTTCGCTTTCTTCCTGCTCTCCCGCCGCCTCCCTGTAAACATACGCGTAAATAGAGAGCTCTCTGCCTGTCTCCCGAAACGCTGCCAGAAGCGTGCTTTGCAGCCTATATATCTCCATGATCTCTAAAAGATTCAGAAAAAAGAATAAAAACAACGGCAATACTACGGCAGCCTCCACCGTCATGGAAGCATTCAACTTATTCTTTCTGCCAGGAAAAAAGGAAAGCAGGGACATCCCCTTTATGGGTTTTAGGGTAGGGTTTTGATTCGGGAAGTCCCGCCGGACATAAGAATTGCCCGTACGGGGATTTGGTAGAGTAAGAGAAGGCTGAGATATGCTTATTTTGTTTTGTTGATCGTTAAAAAGTTTCTTTCCCATAAAGGGGACGTCCCCGCTCTCCTTTTCCTAACAGATATTAATAACCGCAGCTTCTGGTGATCGTATATTCCTTCCCATCCGCCGCAGTGTAAGAGATCACTGCCGTCAGGCTGTCAATGCAGCCGTCCATGCGAAAATACTGATTTCCGGCCGTCTTTCGTATATCCATTTCCATTATGTCCATCAGACGATAGGTAGTGGTTTCCTTGTCCTGAAACATTAAAAGCAGCCTCAGATAGTCTCCATAAGATAATCCGCTCTTTTCCTGCGGCACGTCTTTTATTCCGCCAAAGTTCAGGATTTCTTCCAGAGAATAGTGCCAATCCCCTGCCGTTTTTAAGAGCGGAATCCTGCCGCCTTCCAGAATCACCCGTACATCATAAAGACTTTCCGCCAATGCCCATGTCAGTATCAGCAGTGTCTGAAAGAGCGGTTCCAATTCCGGCTGCGTCAATAGGGCAGCCAGAGCGCCGGCCAGCGCTTTTGTCATTTCCACCTTTTCCGTATCGGACAGCAGGTAAAGCAGATTGGCAGCCGCCCGGATCCCGAAAATAGCCGTGACAACCATCTCCAGATTTTTCAGGTCATTGTTCTGCCCCGCAATGATATACTCCGCCTGATACTTTAAGTGGCCATCCTCCTTTTCTTCACCGTAATGCCCGGTGTAGGCCATGACATACTCATGAAAGATAAGCTGCTGCCACCAGTTGTCCTCAAATTCTTCTCCGGCAGCCAGACCTGTTCCCGACAGCAGATTCCTCTCAGAGAGGAGGCTGCCGGCCGGAACCCGTGCTGTAGACAGATTTCCCATACTTCCTACAATACTGTCCAAGATCCCGCTGTCCCAAAAACCGCTGACACCCGCCACCGGATTTTCCACCTGCAAAAGCTGTTCCTTACCGTCTACGACAACACTTCTGCCATTCCACGTCTCCAGTTCCGCCCACGCCTGCTTCTGCCTGGACATTACATCGGCCGTATCCAGATCATATTCCTTTATATCGCTCATCCAGTTTTCCAGCTGTTTTAAATAAGCTACGCCGTAACGCTGGTACATCACATTGACGGCCTGCCGCCTAAGGACCGCCCCTCCCATATCAGCCGCGTCAGATGCCTGTGTAAAAACCGCATCCTGGGCCTGGAGCCTCAGAGGGTCACTGTAGAGAAAGGGCAGAAACAGATCTTCACTCCCCAGGTTTTTTTGGACATATTGCAGCAAATGCTTTTCTGTCTTCGCGTAATCTGCCTCGTTGGTCCCATACGACGTATCGATAAAAAACAGATCATACTGCTTTAACAATTCCCTGTGGTATTCTGCCAATATGCTGTCCATTCCAATATCCGTTACGCACTCTATGGCCATACGCCTTGTATTTTCTCGCGCTCCCAGGATCAGCATGAGGCTTAAAGAGATCATCACCGTTAAAATCAAAGATAAAAAGACTGTCAGATAGCCGTCTTCAAAACGGTCTGTTTTTTGTATTGTCATTCCACTTTCCTACAGCTTGCCGGTCTGGGAAGTAATCTTCTTAAACAAGCTTTCCACTATCTCAGTGACCTGATCCTTAAAAAGCACGACCAGCCCTACCAAGACCACAATGATCAAGATCACCTCCACGGTTCCCATTCCATCTTCCTCCTTTAAAAACTGCTGAAATCCCTTAAGCCGTTTTTCTTTTTTACCTTGCTGTTCTTTCATAATAAGTTCCTCCTTTTTTACATTACATGCCCATAAACGCAGGCACCATGATCAGCACCATAACCATTCCCATAAGCATTATCATAGGAAGCAGTAACTTAGTCGCGCTTTCCTCCCCCGCCCTTTTCACAAAAGAGGTGTGTTCATTCAATGCCGCGAACGCCTCTTGCCTGAGAAGGGATAGAAGCGCGGCGTTTCCCTTTTTTACATTCTGCGTCAGCAGTGTGGCAAAACGCACATAACATTGCTGTCTTACCCGCCTTCCAAAGCGGGCATAGGCTTCTGCCTCCGCTACTCCTCCTTCCATTTCCCGACAGGTAATTCTCATTTCCTCATATACGGGGTTATTATTTTTTCCTTGGGCGCCTTCGGCGATTTTTTCCCAAGCGCTTCTGATGTTCATGCCCGCCCCCAGATAAAGCGTGATCTTACTCACAATGGCCGGATATTCCTTTTCCATTTGCTTTCCTCTTTCTTTCTCCTCCTTTGCCATTTCCCTGCCGTGAAAGAAAACCGCCGCGCCTGCTGCCGCCACGCCCAGCCAAAATATAACGGCGCTTCGGTTTTGCTTTCCGGCGCTCCAGCTTACCTTTTCTCCTTGTACTTTGACCGGAAGCTGCACTTTCTCCTCTCCTGTGTTTTTCTCCGCCTCTTCCAGCGCTTCCTGCAGAGCCTGCGTAAAATCCGCTTCCTCTCGAGGCGGAACAACCCGCGCGTAAAAACTGTGTTCCCGTTCAAAATTCTCCCCGCTTATTTCCAGACGCAGCTTTACTAAGATGGCCTGCGCAGTTTCCCACACCGAATCGTTCCTATCTGCCACTTTGCCGCCGGAGCTTAAAACCGCCGGTTCCAGGCTTCGCCATTTCAAGGTAAAGGGATAGCCGGCAACCGATTTCGGAAGCACCAGTGGTCCGGAAATCTCATTCCATGAAGTATTTTCCCCCAGCGCCGACGTTTCCAGTTCCTTCAACATCCTTTCGCACAACGCCGCCTGCTCCTCCCGTGTATAGCCCATGGCCCGCACCGTTACATATACCTGCGCCTCCTCCCCGCTCTCATTTTTTGCCGAAAGAGTCACTTCCCTTTCTTTTCCTCCCTGTTCCTCCCTGAGCAGGTATCCGCCATCTATCAGCCCCCTTTCCTCTTCTCCGCTCAGCCACAGGATCAGCGCCGCCGCATTTCCCACAAAAAACACCAGCAAGCAGATCTTCAGACTTTCTGCCCCCATGATGCGCATGGCCCGCTGCCTGCTGCCCCGTATCTGCCGCCATTGATACAACAGGAAAACCGCGATCCGATAAAAACAGGCATCTATGGCGCCTTTGGGCGCCGCCTTGGATACATCCAGCTTTCTGCTGCACACTCCCAGAATCAGAAACAGTATAAAAATACCCAGATAAAGCATAGCCCCTCCTTTAAGCGATTCGGGCGCAGATACGATCTGACAGGGTAACTGCCGCAAGATAGAGGGTCAGACAGCCGCTCATAACGGCAACGCCTGTGGGATTGTGGTATAAAATACGAAAAAACCCCCGATTGGAAATCTCAACATATCCTGTCAGCAAAAAAGGAATCACACTCATGATCTTCTGCTCAAAAAGCCTGCCGCTGAGCATCACTTGTATTTCCTGCTGCAGCACGATCTTTTCTCCGATCAGATCCGCCGCGGACTGTATGATTTCCGGCAGTCTGCCCCCGCTGTCCCTGGCTATAGCAAACACTTCCCCAAATTCCTGGATATTACCGCTTCCGCTCCTTTCCCCCAGTTCCAAGAGCAGCGCCTCCAGAGGTACATTGTGCGCGATCCCCTTTTTGATCCGCAAAAGTTCTCCACACATGAGACTGTTTTTTCCATAAAGCTCCCTGATGTCCCGGAGACTTTCCTCAAAAGCATTTTCAACAGAATACCCTGCCCGCAGATTGGCGGACACGGACAGAATACAGTCCTTAAACTCTTCCTCCAATCTTTTTCCTCTTTTCTTTCCCCTTTCTTTCTGAAACCCCAGATAGCAGAACACTCCCAGCGGGCAGAGGAAAAATACCGCCCACAGGCTCCGGTAGAAGAAAAAGGCAAAGAAAGCCACTATGCAGAAACTGATAAAGCCATACTGTACCCTTTCTCGTGTATTAAAAAAATAATGGTCATAGATTGGCGTGCCCCTGTTCTTTTGACGAAAAAACTCTGCCCGCGCCATTCCATAGCGGGATACCCGCCGCTTTAAGTTTTTGAACATGCTTCAATTCTCCTTTCTTTTCCAATCTGCCAAGGATCCTGCCGTCCGCCCCTTCCCCCTGTTCCACAAATTCATACAGCAGATTGAGCCGGATCTCCCCTTCTTCACACCCATCTATTTCCCAGATTTCCAACACTTTCCGGGTTCCGTCCCTCAGTCTGCCCAAATGCACCAGAACGTCTATGCCGGAAGCAATCTGTTGCCGGACTGCCTGCAGCGGCAGTTCCATCCCCATTAAGATCATGGTCTGCAGACGGTTTAACATGTCTTTGGCGCTGTTGGCGTGGCCGGTGGACATGGAACCGTCATGTCCCGTATTAAAAGCTGTCATCATATCAATGGCTTCGCTGCCCCGTACCTCTCCCACTATGATTCTGTCAGGTCTCATCCGCAGAGAAGCCCTGATCAGGTCCCGAATAGTGATCGGATTGCAGCCCTCCACATTCTCATTCCTGGTTTCCATGCGAACCAGATTGGGAATCCCCTGCAGCTGCAGCTCCGCGCTGTCCTCTATGGTGATTATCCTTTCCTCCGAAGGAATATATCCGGAAAGTACATTGAGAAACGTGGTCTTTCCGGAGCCCGTTCCTCCACTGATAAAAATGTTGTACCCAGCCTGCACTAATAGCTGCAGCTCTTTCGCCGCCTCCCTGGTAATACTGTTCCATTTCAGCATCTGTTCCATGGTGACGGGCTTGTTGGGAAAACGCCGGATGGTGACAATGGGCCCGTTAATGGCTATAGGGCTCAACACCACATTCACTCTGCTCCCGTCCCGCAGCCTGGCGTCCACAATGGGAGAGGACTCATTGACGGCGCGGTTGCATTCGCCCACGATCTTCTGAATTACCTGTGCCAGCTTTTCTCCGGATCCAAAGCACTTTTCATATCGCTCCAACCGTCCATGGCGCTCTACAAACAAGCTGTCCGGGCCATTTATCATGATCTCCGTAACTTCTTCCTCCTCCAGAAGCGCTTGTAAAATATCCAGCCGTCTCAGGGAAAAGAAAATTTCCTGGCGGAGCTTACGACGTTCCCCCACCGTCCAGAAGCGCAGTTCCTCCTCCCGCAAAAACAGATCATCCAGCAGCGTTTCCACTTCCTCATCCGAAGCTTCCCTAGAATAATCCAGAGAAGCCAAAAGCTTTTCTTCCAGCCTCTTTTTCATTTCTTCCCACAGTACCTTCAAATCCATTCTCCTATCGCCGTCTTTAAACAGCCTAAATCATGTTTATACGCACTCCAGTTCTTCCCGTACCAGCTTCCGGACATACTCCGCCAATTCTCCGCCGGTATACTGCTCGATCCTCTCCGGCAGGCGGGCAAACTGCGGCAGCAGCTTCCTGCTGGTTTTCTTCAATACATCCTCATACTCACTCTCTGCTAACAGCGTCTCATACTGCGCCAGCTTAGAGCGTGCCTGCTCGTCCTCCCGGATTATGGTATAAATGCGGTCGCACATACGCAGCAATTCAAAGGTTCCTTGTATGCTTTCACTTAAATCCAAGACCAGGTAATCATAACCTCCCAGCTCCGCGATCCTGCCTATCAGAGTTTGCCACTCCATACCCGTCACATAGATGAGGTTTTCTCCGGCGTAAGCCGGCGGGATATAACAAAGCCGGCCGATCCTGCGGGTCAGAGCGCTCAATCTTCCCGCGAACTTCATATCCGCTTCTTTAGAAAAATAGAGCAATGCCGTCAGATCTCCCTTTACGTTCTTGTCCAAAAGCTGGTTCCAGCCGGCATAGTGCTCAAAGCTGATGTAGAGGACCTTTTTCTTTTCCGCCAGCGCCTGTCCCAGTGTCAGCGCCAGGGAGGTCTGCAGACATCTGCGGACGGGTGAATACAGCCCGATGATCTTCGCCCTCTCCGCGCTTTTTAATCTTTTCCCTTCCTCGGAAAGAGATTCCGCGTAATGCTCCAGAATTTCCTGCCAGATGCCCTCCGCCTTCTGGTATTTATCTATGTTCCGTACCATGTCCCCGCAAACGGTCCCGCTCTCGTTTAAAAGCAGGGTGCTGCCAGTATCCAGCGCCGATATCTCATAGGTAAAATCCGACTCCGCCACCAAAAGTACTTCAATCCGCTCCTTTTGGCCGAACTCTACCAGCTTTTCTGGCCCGCTGTAGGTACGAAGTTCATAGGGAAAATCCCCTCTGCCTTCCAAATAATCCGCCATGCTGTCCAGATAATCTTTTTCACTGTCACACAACGCCAGTATTTTTTTCTTCATATGCCAGTTCTCCTTCATCTCTTTTCAATTTCACCCCGCCGGCAAGACCTGCGGATTTCAATATAGTCCTACGCCATGCAGCAGAACTCCCAGAAATACCGCCCCTGCCATGTGTACAGAAGCCTTCTTTCTCTCCCCATTCTCCAGATACATAAAAAACGCTCTGGACTTGACTACATCCGCGGTATAGGAGCAAAAGTAAGCGATCCTTTCTCTGAAACTGCCTTGCCGCAGAAGCTTCACCGCCCCAAGAAGCGCTCCTATGGCAAGACTTGCGCCAAGGCAGTATACGCATTCCGTGCCTTTTAAGAAAAGGGGCAGCAGGCAGAACAGCTTCACATCACCCGCGCCGAAAACGCCTAATTTATAAAGGGGATAAAAAACAAGAAAGATGATTCCCGCCCACAGCAGGACTCCTCCGGCAGCAGACAGCAGTTCTGCCGCAGCCTCTTTGAGAGCAAAAGATGAGAAAATAAGACCGATCCGGTAAATAAGGCCCGCCGCTGCGCCTGCCGCGATCAACCGATTGGGGATCCTATCCCTGCGGTAATCAAAATAACAGGCAGCGGACAGCCATGCCAATAACACTAAAATAACTTCTTCCTCCTTATGAATTTTAAAAAAGGTACGCCGGAACGAAATGTTCCTTTGGACGGTGCCAAAGCACCGCAAACAGATTCTTGTCCCGCAGCAGAACGCCACAGGTTGTAAATTGCATTATACAGACCGCAAACCGGTTTGTCCAGTAGTTAAAATCAAAAAAATCATTTTTGGCATTTTTTACAAAGATTTATAAAAATAAATCCCATAAAGTGCCGCCAGACCAGGAAATCCAAGCATTCCGGATGTCAAAACGGTCACGGGGTTCACCCCTATCCCGCCGTTTATCCCCATGCCGGCAAGCAATTCATTCACCGCTAAGATCGCCAGACTGCCCATTACCATGCGCAGGATAAAATTGAGGAGCCACTCCGTCCGCTTCCGCAGAGATATGAGCAGCAGGAGCGCCGCGCCTATACTGATCAATAAAAGGATTCCCTGTCCCTCTGCCATTGTCCTGTTTCTCCCCGTTCTTTGTACCAGCCTATGCGCTCTGTCTTTCTATTATGACACAAACGTCGATTTCAATTATTTCCCAGAAAAGGCAAAAAGAGGAATATTACAAAGAAAACAGGCTATACTTTTTATAGAAATACTTATCCTCAAAGGAGCCTATATGAAAATTTTATTCCGCCAAGAATTTGCCAAAGATATTCCCGTTGAAGAGGATTTTTCTTCTTCCACTCTGACGGAAGATATAGAAAAAACCCGCTACGCTCTGGAGATTGCGTACGCGGGTTTTGACAACGCCACGGAACCGGATATGATAGACTGCTACATCTATGAGATCAACTCACTGCTCAAGCGCTACAAATATCTCAGCGAGCTTGCGGACAGAGAACGGCAGTTTGTTCCGGAATTAAGCCCGAAATCCTCTGTTCGGGCTCTCCTCAGCCACGTCTTCGGATAATTTGTTTTTTCCATAGGTCAAGCCCGTGTATACGGTCTGGGAATTCTGCATGACGGGGCCGGAAGTATCCTGTCCCGCCAATTCCCTGTACGCAGCCAGAAGCTTCTCAATTACCATGCGCACATGTGCCAGGGGAGCGGATTCCTTGCGGATGTCCGCCTTTATCAGTTCCCTGTTGCAGTACAGGTACAAAGACAGCAGCCGGCCCGCCAGATCATATTCCAGATTCAGCGAGTTTATCAGCTCTTCGATACAGCCTCTGACCCTTCGTATCGCTTCCCTGCAGGCCGCGATTTCTCCATTTTCCAGAGCTTCCTCTGCATCTGACAAATATGTCAGTGCCATTTCATACAAAATGACTATCATTTCCGTCTTATTTGCCTGTGTGATCCGCAGTGTAAACTGCTGCTTACATTCCTTTGTCATATGCACCCGCATCCTTTCTACTGCAACAGCTGTAATACCTGAGACGGCCTTTCATTGGCCTGAGCCAGCATGGAAGTACCGGCCTGAGCCAATACCTGATAGGTGGTGTATTCCGTCATTTCCTCCGCCATATCCACATCCATGATGCGGGAATACGCTGAAGTCATGTTTTCATTGGTAATATCCAGATTGCTGACGGTGGATTCCAGCCGGTTCTGATACGCGCCCAGCCTGCTCCGCACCGAGGAAATATACTTGATAGCGCCGTCCATTCTGCTCAACGCGTCGTATGCCCCCTCCTGTGTAGACATGTCGATTCCCTCGATCCCCATATGCTTTAAACTGATCTCTGGGATCCTTACCTCCAGCACCTGCCCCTCGTTAGCGCCTATCTGAAGCCGCATGGGGCCTATGCCGGTCGCTTCGATCTTCAGCGCTCCCGCAGGATCCTCTCCCTTTGCCACCACTTCATCCAGGTTCAGTCTCATCTCGAATCCATCGCTGCCCTTGATCACAACCTCGTTCTGTGTAACCTCGCTGACCTGCGCGTCAGCCGGAAATCCCTTTCCAAAGTCAGCGCTGACGCTCTCTACATTGCCGTCGTCATCATAGGTAACCCCGGTGATATTCATTTCGTAATCCTGCACCGCCACACTGTCGGAGCAATAGCTGACACGGATCGCTTCGTTATCGGTGTATGCCTTTACATCAAACTGGCCGTTTAACAGCGTCTGCCCGTTGAACTGCGTCTCCTGGGCAATTCTCTCAATCTCTTCGCAAAGCTGCGTAACCTCTTCCTGCACGATCTGTTTGTCTTCATCCGTCATGGGTGCGTTGTTGGCCTTTACTGCCAGCTCGTTCATTCTCTGCACCATTTCATGAACCTCGCTTAAAGTTCCGTCGATGGTTTCGATAATGGAAATCCCGTCACTGGCATTCTGCGTGGCCTTGGAAATACCCTCCAGCTGTGCGTTCATACGCTTTGCCATAGCCAGTCCTGCCGGATTGTCCTTGGCATGATTGATCTTCAATCCGGAAGAAAGCCTTTCCAACGATTTTGCCAGCAGATTGTCACTGTTGGAAAGCGCGTTATTCGTTACCATTGCCGATACGTTGTAGTTAATTCTCATATTGCCTCCTGTTCTGCCGCGCTGCGCAGCGCTCCTCTTAACGCGCCGATCACCATGCCCGTCACTCTATATAATTCCCTGGTTTCCACACCGCCGCCGCTTTCACCCGAAAGCGTTCGGCTCTGTCCATCCACTATTTTAAAATCTCCTGCTTCCCAGCCGGCACTTTCCAGCCTCTGGCTCAGCCCTGCCGCCGCTTGTGACAAAACCGCCGCCGCGGCCCTGCCCTGTCCCGCGAAATATCCAGAAACCCGTCCCTGCGCTATTGTCAGCTCCCCGGACAGTACCCCGTATCCCGTGGTATGCATTTCCACGGAGGCTCTGCCGCCGTTTTCCGAGTCGTGTACCAGCTTTAAATGTACGGAGGTGATTTCCCCGTCTATTTCCTGGGGCAGATCGTATTCCTCGGCTCTTACGGCTCGAACTCCCAAGATGTGCAGCTGTTTGCAGGCAAGCTGCATGGCCCTTATATCCAGGCTGTTGTCCTGGGCAAAAGTCTGCGCCTTTAAAAGCGCCTCGCTCTCCCTGGTCATCCGCCCATAGGCCTCCTGAAAACTGTCCCTGTCAGAAAAGATTTCCTCGCCCTCCAGTTCCTCCGGTATATGTCCTCCCGCCTGTATCAGACGCTTAAATACTTTTTCCGGTGTCCCCAGTTCCTGCGCTGCCAGCAGATTATCCATGCTGACCGGCTCCTCTATCTGCTTCAGGAAAGCAATCTCTGCCTCTCCGGCGTCCATCTGCCGCAGCTCCTCCAGCTGCCGTCTGCTGTAAGCCCGCTCTATCTGCGCGTCGATAGATACGCCTTTGCTCACCGCTTCTTTCAGACTGCCAAAATGATCATCCGCCGTAATGTTTACACCCCGTACTTTTCCTGTGCGGATGGCGGACAAAAGATTCGCGAAATTAATCTCCGCCTGAGAATTTACCAGTTTTCCCAGTGCCGCTCCATCGGATTTCTCTATCTGCCTGAGCAGTCTGTAAATACCGATAAAAGAGTCTTTTTCCTCCGGGCTGATTTCCTGATTCTGCTCCAGATTATATAAAAAGCGGCTGTACTTTTCGCTTTCTTCCTCGTAGGAATTTCGGTTTTCCAGATATTCCTGCAGCTCTTCCATGGACGCTTTTAAGGGATTGATATTGTCCCTTATCATACCCAGGACAGCTCCGGGTGTCATCTTTTCCACTACCCGCCGTACCACTTTGTCCGCGCCCTTGACCGCCAGCAGATTTTCTTCCGTCAGCTCCATATTCGCGTAGCTCAGACTTCTTACGGCCTTACGGTTTTCATCGTTCAATTCCTGGCCCATATTTTCCAGCAGCGCGTCCACATTTCGGAAAGCGGCCTTGATACTGTCTCCCAGATCGGCCCGCGGCGCGGTCATCATCGTTTCATAGGCTTCTCCGGCCTGTTTCAACGCCTCTTCCACAGTTTTACCGGTTTCGTAGACGTTTTCAACGTTAAGCGGCTCTCCCAAAGAAAGCAGCTTTCCCAAAGACACCGCCGGAAGGAAAGGAATTTCCCTGACTTTTTCTGTTGTTTCCCGGCATAACTCCAAGGGCGTTTTTTCAATGCCCGCTTCTTCGCTTTCCAGCTTCTTTAAGGCTTCTATGGTTTCCTCCATGGGCGCCGTATCAATGGAAAATCCGCTGCGTAAAAGCTTTACATTGGCTTCCACGGTCATGTGCAGGCGGATTTCCTCCAAAAGCCTCCTGGCTTTGACATTCTCCCCGGTAGGTTCGCTTGTGAGAACGCGCCGGTACTGTTCCTCATATCCTTCCAGGCAATCCGCCGCCCTGCGGTATATGCTCCTGCCGTCCCGCAGATTGGCTTCGCCGGCAGATTTTCCCTCTGCTAAAGCTCCGGCAATGGCGGTAAACAGCTCCTCTTCCGATTGGGGCAGCTTTACTTCCTGCAGCTCCTCAAAAGCCCGGAAACTTTCTTCCGTAAGGGGAACGCCCTTTTCTACCAGCCACGTTCCGTCCCGCAGAGTCTGTTCGTTCACCTCATAACCGGCTCTTTCTATTACCTTTTCAATCTGCTGCCTTAGCTTTTCCGTATCCGGTTCTCCTGCCTTTCTGGCAAAATAACCGTTTATCTCTTCCGGGTAATATCCTCTCCCCTGGCGGTCGGCGTCCACCGCGCCGGCATGTTCCGCCAGATACAGATTGTCAATGTCCGGCTCCATACGGTTGGTGACCATGTATTTGGCCGCCCCTTCTGACAGTTCTGTCAGTTCTGTTCCACGGCTGAAAGCTTCCATTGCGGCTGTGGCCGTCTCCTCGGTAAGAGGCACATCTTCCCGGGCAAAAGCCTGGGAGAGCTGCTGCGCGTAGGCCATGCTGCCTGTGATCTCCGCCAGCCGGTCCATATCCATGCTGTCCGTATAACCGGTCACATTCACGCCGGCTTTGATCAGTTCGGCCTTTATGGTATCCAAAATAGTTACTGTATCCTCCATGTCCATATCGGAAGGGCGGTAACCCTCTTTCTGCATTTTGGCAAAATCCTCATCGGACATAGAATTGGACATTACTGTCATATAATTACGGTACTGGGCAACATCCTGCCCTCCTGCTGCCTGCATCACTTCCTCTGCCGTCCTTCCGTGGACGCCATGGCTTTCAAAAAAGCCATATGCAGTGTTATCCGTAACCTTTCCAGAAATGTCCAATGCGTATCCGCCCGCTGCCTTTCCTGCGGCCTGCGAAGCGGTCTGATATGCGGTTGTAACCCTGTCTACATTTGAAGATGGTGTGTTGTCAAAAGTAATATGCATTCTTTTCGCTTACACCCTTTCCTGCGATGTAAAAAGGCGAACGCTTCCGCGTTCACCTTTTATTTCGTCAGTCTTACGTATTTTCTTAACCTTTAAAACTGAAATACTGCCGCCGTATAGGGTGGTAAATCCAGACAAATGGAATAGTTCCTGTAATCAGCGGGCACCTTTTCGGCCTGCAGCACCTCCGGCAGCACATTCCCGCTGCCTCCGAAACGGCTCTCGTCGCTGTTTAAGATCAGCTTGTACTTCTTGTTTGCGGGAACTCCCAGACGGTACTTCTCCCAGCGCATGGGCGTCATGTTCAGGATAAACAAAACCCTTTTCCTGTCCCCGTCGGTCTTTCGGAAGAAAGCATAGGTGCTTCTGTCCTTATCGTCCGCGTTCAACCACTCAAAGCCGTTCCAGCTGTTGTCCAGGGTGTACATACAAGGATACTTGCGGTAAATTTCCAGGAGTGCCTTTACGTATTCCTTCATGCCCGCGTTTAAAGGCTCCTGCAGAAGGAACCAGTCCAATTCCCGATTCTCGCTCCACTCTCTTTCCTGGCCAAAATCCTGGCCCATAAAGAGCAGCTTTTTACCGGAATGACCGAACATATAAGTATAGCCCACACGCAGATTGGCGTATTTGTCCACATGATAGCCGGGCATTTTGTTTACCATGGAACATTTTAAATGCACCACCTCATCATGGGAGAGGGGCAGAATATAATTTTCACTCTCATTGTAACTCATGGCAAAAGTGAGGGCGTAGTGATTGTTCTTTCTGAAATAAGGATCTAATTTCATGTATTCGCAGAAATCATGCATCCAGCCCATATTCCACTTGAAAGTGAATCCCAGGCCGTCGTCTTCCACCCGTCCGGTCACCATAGGCCATGCCGTGGACTCCTCTGCAATACTTAAAAATCCGGGATAGGTTCCTCTTACCACGGAATTTAAATGCTTGAAAAACTCAATGGCTTCCAGATTTTTGTTGCCGCCGTATTTGTTTGGACACCACTGTCCATCCTGCTTCCCGTAATCCAGGTAGAGCATGGAAGCCACCGCGTCCACCCTGACGCCGTCCACATGAAACTCCTTGAGCCAGAACAGCACATTGGCAATCAGGAAATTCTTAACCTCGTTTTTCCCGTAATTGAAAATCTTGGTTCCCCAGTCCGGATGCTCTCCCAGCCTCGGATCGGGATGCTCAAAAATACACTGCCCATCGAAACAGCCCAAGCCATGGGCATCCGTGGCAAAGTGCGCCGGTACCCAGTCCAGGATCACGCCTACGCCGATCTTATGCAGGCGGTTCACCAGATACATAAAATCCTTGGGGCTGCCGTAGCGGGAAGTGGGCGCGTAATACCCGGTCACCTGATATCCCCAGGAGCCGTCAAAAGGATGTTCCGCAATCCCCATCAATTCCACATGGGTATATTTCATTTCTTTCAAGTATTCAACCAATCTGTCGGCAAACTCCCTGTAGTTGTAAAATCCGTGTTCGGTCCCGTCGGGATGCTTCATCCAGGAGCCAATGTGGCACTCGTAAATAGCGATGGGACGTTTGTATACATCCGTTGTGTCCCGCTCCGTCATCCACTTTTCGTCTCCCCAGGCAAATCCGCTCAAGTCCGTCACTTTAGACGCCGTTCCGGGACGCATCTCCGCGTAATTGGCGAAGGGATCCGCTTTATAAAGCTTCTTCCCGTCCGGTGTGGTGATCAAAAACTTATATAACGTATTTTCTTCCACTCCGGGGACAAAAAGCGCGTGAATCCCGCCCTCTCCCAGCTTTTTCATGGGGTGGGACTCTTCATTCCAGCCATTGAACTCCCCAATTACATGAACCGCTGCCGCATTGGGAGCCCACACTCCGAAAAATACGCCGTCTTCCCCGTTTTCTCTGGAAAAATGCGCTCCCAGTTTGGTATAAATATCATAGTGGGTCCCCTGCGCAAACAAATACTGGTCGGCTTCACTGATAAATATTCTTTCCCTCTCTGCCGGCCCCTTTTTATTTTTTTCCATCCAAAACCTCCCTCTTTACATAAAATCTTTTTCTCTTAAAATTATCATATCCTCTTCATCATATCGCTTTGCCAGCAAAATATCAACAAAATGATTGAAAGATTTGCGGTTCGCGTGGCTGATCGCGGCGTCTACCAGATCCTTTACCTCTGCCACCGTTACCACGTGGTCGCTGGTCTGACGTTCGGCAATGCGGGTATGCAGAGCCAGCACGCCAAATTCATCAATGCTGTACTCCTGCTCTTTCGCATATTTTTTACCGTATTCCACCAGGGAGCCATTGTCCAGCTCCTCGATGTCAATGCGGATATTAAAGCATTCCGCCAGATCTTTATTGGCCTTTAAAAGCTTATGGATGGCTTTCTTGGTATCCTCCAGCAAAATGACCATGCCGTTGTTTTCCTGCTCCAGCGCGCTGCGCAGTCTGCTTACGGTTTCCTGCTTTAAGTCCCCGCCATGCTGCACGATCAGGGCCCCGTTTTTCAGCCTGTCCAAAATGGGCTCCAGTTCTTTCTGATTCAGGGATTCCCCTAAGATCTTAGCCACTTTACCGGAAAAATTGCTGTCGGTCTGCTGCAGCTCCTTAATCAGGTTCTTCGCCAGCGCCAATGTGTCTTCGCCTTCCTCGCCCGTGATGATCACGTTTCCCGTATAGGCAGCCATGCTCACATGGTCTATGGCGTGTACGATCTGCTCTTTGGTCTTGCGGTTCTGGATATAGGCGGCAAAAAGCTGCTCCTCTTCCTCGGAAAGCTCCCGTACCCGGGATTCCTTTTCTTCGCTCTTCTCTCCGGCTTTCCTTAAAGAACCGTCTTCGGCCTCTTCGTCCGTCTCTTCTTCGATCTCTTCTTGGGTTTCTTTTTTCGTTTCTTTCTTAGTTTTTTCTTCTGCCTCGTCGGTTTCTTCTTCCGCTTCTTCGGTTTCTTCTTCAGACTCCTCCGCGCTTTCCGCCTCTTTCGTGTTTTCGGCTGTATTCTCGGCCGCTTCCGCCGTACCGGCGTCCTCAACAGTTTCCTCTGTCTGCTCTTCTTCCGTGTCCTCTGCCATCTCTTCCTGCAGATTTTCCGATTCTGCCTCATCTGTGCTTTCTTCGGTGTTTTCCTCGGCGTCTTCCGCTTCCGTAATCTCTTCCAGCTCTTCTGTTTCCGCTTCTACGGACTCATCAGGGAGCTCGCCGCTTTCCAGCACCTCTAATTCACCGTCCGTGTTTTCGCCGGCAACTTCCACGGAAGCAGTCTCATTTAAGCTGTCCTTTTCCAGCTTTTCCAGCAATCCGTCTTTAACGGCCGCGTCAAATTCGGTAAACAGCGAACCCGTCTGCTCTAAAACATGCTGGCGTACCGCCTCCATGCGCTTCTGTTCGTTGTCCTTTTTCATTTTTTCCCACTCCAGCAGAACCTCTTCCAGCTGAAGCTGTCCGGTGATCTGTTTTTCTACCTTCTCCGCCTCGGGCACGACCAGACTGAACTGCCCGTCATACTCCATTCCAAGCATATTGTCAAATTTACTGGGCTGCTCCATAAAAAGATGGGCTTCCGGCAGACTCTGTTTAGGCTCCGGCGCAGATGCCGTCTGTTCTGCCACAGGCACGGGCTGAGCTACTATAGGGGTCGGCTGAGCCTCCATAGGCACAGGCTGCTGCACGGGATGAGTGTCCTGCGAAGCTTCCGGTTTGGATTCCGGCGCCGGTGCCTCCGGCTCTGCCACAGGTGCAGGCTGGACTGCTATAGGTGTCGACTGAACCTCCATAGGCACAGGCTGCTCCACGGGATGAATGTCCTGCGAAGCTTCCGGCTCGGGTTCCACCTGCTCTGCCACAGGCGCAGGCTGGACTGCTATAGGTGCGGGTGTCTCCGGCTTTTCCTCCTGTGCCGGCTGGGCCGCCAGCTTTTCTTTTATTTCCTGCAGATTTGTTACCTTAGCGCTGTTGATCTCACCGGTTTCCCCAAAGAACACTTCCTCTACCTTGGTTTCCTCTGCCTGGGAAAGCTCCTCTACGGCTTTCCGCGCCATATCTTCCTCTTCGTCCTCTTCTTCGTCGGGCAGATCCAGCATACCCGTGTCGGTGGAAACTTCCTGATTCTCACTGCCAGAGCCGCCCCAGAACTCTTTCATGTTCTCAGCCAGCTCCTTCTGCATATTGATGGTATCGTACTGGCCGACTTTCATGACTTTAACCTGAATATCCAGATCTTTCTGCGGAATCTCCCGGGTAGGCGCATCCATCAGATCCGGCTCCCCGCCGGATACGGGCGTCTCTTCTTTCGCGCTCTGCACCGGCCCCGTTCCCGTCTTCATGGCCTCGTACTTCTCCTGCTGGGCAGGTGTCAGGGGCTCATGGAGCTGCTTCAGTTCCAGTGCCTTGCGGACATATTTGCCGTCTCCAAACCACAAGATCAGCTCGTCGCACTCTTCCACGCACTTACTTCCCAGCCCTACCCTATGGTACAGATATGCCAGCTCATAGGCCCACTTTTCACTGTAATCCTTGCTCTTTAACTCCTCTAAAACCTCAATGCGCTCCTCCAGGGAAACCTCCTGGGCCTCAAAAAGCTTATATTTTAAAATATACCGTCCACTGTCCTTGGGAGCCTCCTGCACGAACTCCCGGTAATAACCCAGCGCGTTCACTAGGTCTCCCATTTTAATGGAAAGCTCACACAGAGAATATACGATAGAACGGCCCCCCGGATGACGGTCATATGCCAGAAGCAGCATATCCCTGGCGTCCTCCAGGCGGCGGTTGATCTTGTACAGATCGCTGACCGTACAGAGCATCATCACGCTTTTGACACGTCGCCAGTCGATACTGTCCGCAATAGCAGCGGCCTCCGCGTATTCTCCCTGGGCGATTAAAGATTTGATTTCTTCGGCTCTCAATTTGTATTCATATTTGTCCACGGCACTTGTCCCTCTTTATCCATTACGACAATAACATCCCACTATCACTTACTAAGTTTATCATAACATGCCATGTAATGTCAAAAAAATATCGAGGAAAATGCAGAAAAAATACAAGATATTGTGCATTTCCTCGATATTGGATTACTATATGTCGTAATTTAGTCCGTTTCCGTCACTCTGGTAAAGGAAAGAGGATAGCTCAGTCCGGGCATAAATTCATCCTCATCCAGTCCTTCCGGCTTCAGGAAAGTCAGGGTATCTCCTTCTACGATGAAAGTCTCGTACGCGTCATAATCCATCTCTCCGCTTTCATCCGTAATATAGAGCCGATCTCCCTGCACTTCATAGCTGCCGGTTTCTTTTAAAGACATCAGCTCTTCCAGCATGCCGTCATCTATCTCCTCCTCTATGGATTTCCGGAAATAATCCTCTAGAGAATAGCCGTATTCTTCTTTTATCATCTTTTGGGCCTGCTCTTTGGAAATCCCCATGTCCTCCAGCGTATCGTATATCAGATCGATGCTGTAGGTAAGAAAATCCTCCTCCCACGCGTCATAATTTTCCGGAAATTCTTCCGAGATGTAAATATTGAAAGAACCATCTTCGCCAAGTTCAAACATCAACGGAATGACCAGAGGCGTCTGAAAATCCTCAAATTCTTCGCCCAGTTCAGAGATCACCGTCTGGCTTATATCATAATCCAGCCGCCATGTACCCGCCAACGCGCCGTCGGAAGGCAGTCCCGCAACCGCATTCTGCAGCTCTATGCTGTCGGGATAGGTTTCCAGCGCAACCTCCAGAATGGATCTGGCATCGGAAATCCGTCCCTCGCCCACTGCTGCTTCCGCATCCCGCAGCGCCGTATTTATGATATTGTCCCTCTGGCTTGTCCGTATGTCATCCATAGCGGCCAGCAGATCCGTATTTCCGGGAAGCACCAGCAGCGCATCCTCCAAAACCTGTTGAGCCTGCGCGTAGTTTCCGCTTTCCGTATAGCTGCGGGCACTCTCTATACTGTCCTGCACCAGTTCGTCTTTCGCCGTTTCCATGGCCTCCTGGGCCCTGTCATAGTAGAGTATATCTTCCGGTATCACCTCGGCGTACGCTGCCAGCGCCATTTGATAACTGCCTTCTGCCCGGTACTTTTCCGCCTCCTGATAGCTGTCCCTGGAATCTTTGAGCTGCTCCAGCAGTCCCAGCATCTCTTCTATCTCTTCATCTTCCTGGGAATCCATGGAAGCGATCTCTTCCAGCTCCCTCTGCACCGTTTCATAATCCGCTTCTTCGTTTAGATACGCGTCTTTTCTGCTTTCCGCATATTCCAGCAGCTTCGCGGATACCTCCGCCCTGTCCTCATCATTTGACAGCCGGGGATAGAACTGGGCTACCGTTTCCAGGTCATTTTCTTCCAGCGCTTTGCTGATTTTATTGATGGGGCGGTTCAAAAACAGGAATGCCCCTGCCGCGCCGCCCGCAAGCAGTACTACCAGCACAAGGATCAGTATAACAATCCCGGCTTTACCCTTTTTCCTGCCTCCTGCCGGCGGTATATTCCCAGGGTTCTGATTTGGCATGTAATTTACAGGCGGGGGTACCGCACCCGGTATCGGCTGTGCCGCCACAGGCATAGGCTGCTGCGCTGCTGCAGGAGCGGGTTGCTGCTCCGGTACGGGGGCGGGCTGTGCCGTCACTAAAGCCCCACAGGCGCCGCAGAATTTAGAATTGTCACTGATTTCTTTACCACAATTTGGGCAGATCATAACATTCTCCTTTCAGATAACAAAAGAAATGCACAAAGCCCATGGCTCGGTGCATTTCTCTCACTCAGGTCACTTATCTCTTCTGAAGGTTCAAAGGATATTCCAGGCCGGGAACGATCTCGCCCTCGCTGGGATCCGCGCCTTCAGGCAGTTCCAGTGTCAGGGAGTTGCCGTTTACGGTGAAGATGTCGTAGCTGTTGTCATCAAACTCTTCAGACTCCTCTGCCATGTAAAGTTTGTCGCCTTTGGTCTTATAATTGCCGGTGCTTTCCATTTCCGCCGTCAGCTCGCTCACATCCAAAGCGCCCGCAATCTGCTCACGCATGTAATCCTCCATGCTCATGCTAAAGCTTTCCAGCACTGCGGCGTCAGCATCCTCTCTGCTCATTCCCTGGTCTTCAAACATGCCGTACATCATCTCTACGCTGTAAGCGATAAATTCATCCGTCCAGCTGTTAAAATTTCCCTCAAAGGCCGCGTCATCCACATACATCCTGAATGTGCCGTCTTCATTGAAGTCAAATAAGATCGTAAGATTTAAGGGTGCGCTAAAATCAGCATATTCCTCACCCAGCTCCTCTGCCATAGCGTTTGCCAGATCGCAATCCAGCGCCCAAGTGCCAACCAGATCTTTTCCCGTGTCCTTGCCCCCGCATGCGCAGAGTGACAGTGCCATAACCATCGTCAGCAACAGAACTGTCAGTTTTGTCAGTTTTTTCATAAAATTCCAAATCCTCCCTCTAATAGCAATATATTCGGCTCTGCCGAAGAGTAACAAGACCAATATATACTTCTTTTCTCTGAATGTCAATGCATTTTGTGCAGGAAATCCGCTAATTCCACAAACTGCTCCAGGGTGAGGGCTTCCCCTCTGACAAAAGGAGGCAGATTCAAAGCCTCCAGCGCCTCCGCCACATTTTCCCGGGAATACGGCAGTCCGGCTGCATTTCCTATGGCGTTTGCCAGCGTCTTGCGCCGCTGATTGAAAGCGGCCCGGATCAATCCGAACAAAAGGACTTCGTCCTCCGGTGCCGCCGGAGGCTTTTCATAGCGATCCAGACGGATCACCGCGCTTCCCACCCCGGGCCTGGGAATAAAGCAGTTGGGCGGAACCTGCGCTACAATCTCCGGCTTTGTGTAATACTGTACTGCAAGCGACAACGCCCCGTAGTCCTTGGTGCCGGGCCCAGCCTGCATACGCTCCGCCACTTCTTTCTGTACCATAACGGTGATGCTTTTCAGGGGAATGTGCCCCTCCAGCAGCGCCATGATGATCGGCGTGGTAATATAATAGGGAAGATTGGCCACCACCTTGACCGGCTCCTTTCCCTGGGTTTGAAACAGACTGTCCAGATCCATTTTCAAAATATCCGCGTTTATCACGGTGACATTTTCGTACGCTGCCAGCGTCTCCTCCAAGATGGGAATCAGATTTTTATCTATTTCTACCGCCGTTACCGCTCCGGCCCGTTCCGCCAGATACTGCGTCAGCGTACCGATTCCCGGCCCGATTTCCACCACCCGGTCTTCCTCCGTTATCCGCGCGGCCTCCACGATTTTTTCCAAAACACGCGTATCGACTAAGAAATTCTGCCCGTATTTTTTCTGAATGTTGACATGATGCTTTTGTAAAATTTCCACGGTGTTTGCGGGTATTCCTAAAAACGCCATATTTCCTCTCATTCTGCCGCTGCAGGCGGTCCGCTTATTACTATTCCAGGTAAAGCTCCTCTAAAAGTTTTCGTTTCGGGGCCGTCAGTCCCATTTCTTTTTCCAAAAAAGCGTCCACGCTGCCGCATTCCTTTTCCATGACTTCAAACACGGACAGGGCGTAGGACTCGTCCACAGTAAACAAAAGCCTCACCGCCTCAGCCTGCGCCTGCCTGACCGCGGGCTGCCCTTCCCCTTCTGTCAACAGCTTCATCAGCATATCCACTTCTTTTCCGGCGAACTCGTTGACCTTCATGTAATCCGCCAAGATCTGCTCCCTGGGCACCGAAAGCGCCGAAAGCAAAAGCAGCGTCCCCACTCCCGCTCTGTCCTTGCCGGCAGTACAGTGCCAAAGCACAGCGCCCTCCCTGTTATTTAAAAGTATCTCAAAAAATCTTTTATACCGTGCTCTGGAGCCGGGCGCCGTTATCAGATCAATATACATATTTTTCATATATTCCAATGGTGTGCCGCCGCTCGCCTGAATGGTTTGGATCACTTTCTTTACCACTGCGCTGCCGTCGGAAGAATCCTGATTTTCTCTGGTTATCCCCAGTGCCTCCTCTTCCAGGATCGGGTTTTCCACATATGTCACGCCGGGGAGAACAGGATGGGGCTTCTGCCTGCGTTCTTCCCCCGTCCTGAAGTCCACCACCGTTTTTAAATTGTATTCGGCACACAGCTTTTCCAGATCTTTGGGCGTCCCGTCAAACAGAGCTCCGCTGCGGATCAGTCTGTGGGGTTTTATCCGCCGCCCGTCTACAGTGCGGTAGCCTCCCAAATCTCTGGTATTGCACATACCTTCTAAAGGAATCCGGGTAACCTCTTGTATATCTCCCAGCCTGTCCCGCAAAAACGCCTTTACTTCCAGCAGATTGTTACACCGCTTCCAAAGCAGGGCCTCGATCTGCGGCGTGGGCGCGATCAGATCCGGCACCATAATGGGGCGCATACCCGCCGCGTAAGCGGAGCGCAGTCCATTGGGAGAATCTTCGATGGCCGCCGTATCTTCCGGAGCTACGCCCAGTTTTTCGCAAGCCAGCAGATAGATGTCGGGAAGCGGCTTGCTGTGCTTTACCATGTCTCCTCCCACTACCACCTGGAAAAATTCACCGATGCCGGCCCGCTGGATATGTTTCCGCACACTGCTTTCCAAAGAAGAAGAGGCCAGTCCCACCGGACACCCTCTTTTCTTTAAAAATGTCAGAATCTCCCATACACCCGGCTTCAACGGCAGCCCGTCCCGCTCGATGCTTTCCTTAAAATGCCGTGTACACTCTCCATGATATAACTCAAAATCTATGTCCCTGCCGTATCTCTCCCGAAACACCTCCTCGGTATCCGTAAGGTTCAGTCCGATACAGTCCACTGCCGTTTGGGCGATCTCCCTAAGTCCGTACTCCCGGCCCACCTCTTCCCAGGCCTTTAAGCAGATGCTTTCCGTATCGAAGAGCACCCCGTCCATATCAAATATAACCGCTTTACAATTTCCCACTGTTTTCCCTCTTTTTTCTGTCCAATCCTTGTCCGCTCACAGCACCGGCAGGCGCACGCAAAAGCAGCTGCCCTCCTTTTCCGGCGTCAGAGACAGGCTTCCGTGATGCGCCTCCACTGTCAGCTTCGCCATGTTCAGCCCGATACCGAATCCGTCCTGATTCCGGTTTTTGGGGGAACGGTAGAACCTGTCAAAAATATAGGGCCTGTCCTCCTCTGAAATGCCAATGCCCTTGTCCCGTATCCGGATTTCCGCCTGATGGGAGGTTTCCGTATATTCTACCTCCACCACGCTTCCGTCCGGAGAATAGCGGACACAATTTCCTATAATATTATAAAGCGCTTCTTTTATCCATGCAATATCCACCGCTAACTGCTGGTCCTCTTTTGCGTTCCCGGAGAGAACGATCCGCTCCTTTCCTGCTATTTCCTCCACCCTGTTCACGATTTCCGCCATAAGCTGCTTTAAACTGATGCTTTCAAAAGCAAACCTCACTTTCTCCTGTTCCAGCTCTCCTGTCCGCAGCAGGCAGTGGATCAAATCCCTGATATGGGCAATGTGCCGGTAACAGCTCTGCAGCTTGCCCATGCCCGCCTCCGAAAGCTCCTCCGTCTCCAGAATTTCCAGATACAGAGAAATATTGGTGAGGGGCGTCCTGATCTGATGGGCGATATTCTCTATCAGGGCGTTGGCTTTCCCCTGCTCCGACTCATACCGGCCCTTTAAGAAATCCCTTTCCTTTTCCAACCGTTCTGCTTCGGCGCCCTTTTCCTCCAGGGCTTTAGCGCACCGGTCCATTTTCCAGAGAAGCCAACAAAAAAGAAGCATCCAAAGTCCGAACACGCCTATGTTCGACCATTTTAGCTGCTTCACGATCCCGCTGCTGCCCTGCAGTTGATATAAATAGTCCATTCCGGCTCTGCCGTAGCCCGCAGACGCCAATGCCTCCGTTCCCAGCTCCTCCCACTTTTCGGATACCTGCTCATCACTTTCGTAGAGCCGTGCCGACAGCCTGGCAGCCAGTTCCGCATCCTCCTCATAAACGGCTCCCAGGAGACGTAAATAAATGCTTTCCGTTCTTTTCTGAATTTCCTTATCTGCGTTTAAAAAAGCTCCCCCGAGAAATAACAGGGAAGCTGCCATGAAAAGCACATACTTGATATTTTTCATTTTGTTCCCACCCACACTATGTAACGGTCATTCACCTTTTTCATGAATTACGGGCAGCGACCATCTGTAGCCGATACCCCAGACTGTTTCAAAGTAAGGTTTGCCCTGATAATCTCCCAGCTTATTGCGAAGCCTGCTGGCCAGTACGGAAAGATTGTTCTCCTCTACGTAATTCTCCTCGTTATCCCATATTTCCGCGAATATCTTGATGCGCTTCAGCAATCCGCCATTTGCCTTTACTAATTGCTCTAACAGCGCGTATTCTTTGGGCCTGAGCGTCAAAGTCTCGCCGTTCTTGTAGACTTTCCGCTCGTCAAAATTCATCCGCAGATCGCCGGAAACATGCCTCGTGCTTACCGCTTCCTCAAAAGTACCGTATTTTCTAGCTGCCGCAGCAATACGCGCCAGCAGCTCCCTGCTCCGAAAGGGCTTTACCAGATAATCGTCGCCACCTGCTTTGAAACCTTGTACCAAACTTTCTTCACTGTCATCCGCCGTCACAAACAGGATCGCCATATTCTGGTATTTCTGCCGGATATTCTCGCAGAGCCGGATCCCGTTCCCGTCCGGCAGGGTAATATCCAAAATGCAGATGTGCGGCGAATAAGTCTTAATTGCCTCATATGCCTTTATCTTCGTTTCCGCCCAGCAGCATTCATACCCCTCCTTTGTCAGCAAAAGTCTCAGACTTTCCGCCGCCTCTTTGTTGTCTTCCACAATCAGTACTCTTTTCATCGGTACTCCCCCATCGCTTGCATATTTTATCATAACATAAATCGGCGCATCTGCAAAGTTGGTTTTGTGCCCACGAGAAAGTGCCATAGTGACCCCTATAATCACCATGGCACTTACCTCTTGAACACTACTGAATTCCTATACTCAAGCCTGCCTTCTCCGCGACAGAAAACAGACTGAAGTACCTAATGTAACCTTCCGGCCCCTTTAGGGCACGGTTTTGTAAAGAATGGGCATAGCGGTATATTTTATCCCATTTTCCACATAGTCATATATTACTGATACATAAGCCATTTTTTTATCCTCTGACAGATAATAGCTCTGCACGTGCATATATGTTACGGAAGGATCCATATGCACATACTGGACGCTCATACCGGTAAAGATTCCCATGGACTCCTGATAGGTCAGGCACACACCCACGACGATTCTGCCATCGTCAGTTGTCAATTCCGGATAGATAGTCAGGATGCTGTCACGGCTGTCCTCCAGAGCTATTACCTCCGGCGCATAGAACCCATTGGCCAAACATACCATGGCCAGCGCCAATCCCAGGGCCGCCATCCATTTCTTCACTCTGTATCTCATCTCTCCGTCCTCCTTTTCCCTTGCCTTATAATTTGATTATACACGGCAATTCTTGCAAATTTCTTTCACGGAACAAAATAGTAAACATTTTTACTGAATTTTTCTTTTTTCGCCAAAAGCCGGCACAAAAGGAGCACCTCCGCGGCCAGGATCAGCCCCTCCGCCCCCAGCAGCAACAGATAAGTTCCCCGAATGTTCAGATTTGTATCAAAGCTCCCCCGCTGGATTTCGGCGCTGTGGACAAACAGCCCCGCCGCCGCCCAATTCCCCGCAATCCCCAGCAGAGCGCTGATCCCTATACAGAGGCCGTACCAGCGCAGATACAGATGCCTTTCCTTAAAATCCATCCCCAAGCTCCACAGAAGCCGATTCTTATAGGCAGCCAGCTCCGTTTCCTTGTTTAAAAATATGCAGGACACAAAGACTGTCAGAATCCCCATAACTCCTAAAAAAGCCAGCCCCATGCCCATGCTGTTTCGATGATATTCCAGCTGGGGTAGGATCTTGCCTCGGATATTTTCCCAATTTACCTTGCTTTCACTTAACAGGTTCTCCAGCTGCTCTGCCTGAAGAGCTGCCAAGGGTCCTTTCTCTATATAGATACAAGTGCTGCTTTCCCCCGCTCCTCCCGTCAGCTCTTGAAAAACAGCCGCTCCGCAGTAAATTCTATATGAATTAAAAGCTATAATACCCCTGATATTTCCAGCCATGGGCATATCATAGACAATCCCGCCCACTATGACTGCCCTTTCTCTGTTTCCCATCCGAATCGCTAGTACATCCCCCACATTAATTTCCTTTTCCTTCCATGCAGGATACTCCTCGTCATAATACCCCTCTTGCTGTGTATATTCTATATAGGAAAGGGCTCTAGCATCACTTCTTGAAAAATTCTGCAGTGGTATAAATAATACCACCTCCTGTCCAGCTTCCAGCCTCTCCTGATTCCATTCTCCCTCATTTATCTGAGAAGCCAGTTTCTTATAAATCTCTTCTTCCGCTTCCACTGCAAACAATGCCACGCCCACCCCCATACCACGTTCCCCATAGTATTGTTCCGCCGCCTGATAGTGAGCTCCATTCCGCACATCCTCATTCAGGATCTCCACGTCCTGCTGCCAGAAAGTGGTTTCCACCCGTTCCACACCCTCCATATTTTTTATCCGGTTCAAAAGCCCCAGTTCCACCGGTGTACTCTCTCCCCACATAGAATTTCCCTGGGTTCCGCTTTCCACTATGTAGTCACAGACATAGGCGTTGCGGTTCGCCTTGTAGCCCTGATAGTGCCGGTATATCCATCCGACAGAAAAGGAAACCGCCGTGAGCGTCAGTATCTGCATGCAAAAAAATCCCATATAGGCCCGTTTCCGCACCTGCAGCTCCCGCTTCAGCAGGGCCTCCTTGATATTTCCCTTCAGAGGCGTTACCTTTCCCTGCTCCAGAACCTTATAATCCATAATCAGGGACTTGCGGTGGGAAGTCTTAAAACGAGCCCGCAGATATCCCAGCAGGCTCCCTCCCAACATCACCAGACTGG
This sequence comes from uncultured Lachnospiraceae bacterium, assembly GCA_947631685.1. GTDB lineage: Bacteria > Bacillota > Clostridia > Lachnospirales > Lachnospiraceae > Acetatifactor. Next base: position 210,643 of record CANRMI010000003.1, on the reverse strand, counting down.
CCGTAATGCAGGCGGTGGAGACAGCCTCCCCCGGATACAGAAAGACCGCGTCCAGATTCTGCCTCCGGATGTAATTCTCCAAAAATATCCGGGTTCCCACTCCGCTTAACAGGAGTCCGGGCAGCAGCGCTGCCAGCCAGATAAATATCTGCTCTCCCGTTAAAAGCAGCAGGATCTCACTCTCGCCCATACCCAGGCTGCGCAGGATGCCTGTCCGAGTCTTTTCCCTTACCATATAGGTATAGACCAGGCAAAACGTCAGGGCGTATCCTGTCAGATCTATCAACAGCATGGTACCACGGGAATCTCCCCGCTTAAAATCGCTGCCGTAAACAAAGGCGTTTTGGATCCAGCTTCCTTCTTCGGTACCGCCCCTATCCCGCAGGGCAGCCACCAGCTCTTCCTTTACTTTTATGACGTCGCAGCCTTCCTCCAGCCGAAAAAAGAGCTCCGCCTGCCTCCTTTGTGAAATCTCTTCGGCCGCCTCTCTGCTCACCAATGCCAAAGGCAGATACTCTCCGGCCTGGGTATAGGCGGAATTGCTCTGGAAAATACCGCAGAGGATATAGTTTCTGGCAGACGAGGATCCCTGCTCCCCCGTGCCGGCTTCCGCGCTCTTCACCTGAAAAGAAAACTCCGCTCCAATGGCATAGGGCAGTCCCAGCTGCTCCAACAGCCCCTGTTCCAGCGCGATCTCGTTCTTTGCCTCTGGAAAGCCTCCGCTCATAAACCGAATCCCGCAGAGCTTTCCCAGGGACTCCTCCATGGTACCGATCCCGCCCAGACCAAAACCGTCTTCCTGGCATATCTCACCGTAGACCGCCGCTTCTCCAGCGCTCTGCAGCAGCTGGTTTTGACGGACAAATTCCATGTCTTCAAGGGAAGCGCCGATCAGCCCGTACTGCCAGCTTCCATATCGTTCCGCTGCCTGTACCTGCTGCAGTCTTCCCATATTGCTTATCCAAATATTTAATGCAGAGAGGAGAAAAATACTGAGAAAATAGATGATTGCCTGAATTTTTAATACATGTCTTCTCTGAAAATCTACCCCTATCAAAAAGCGGAATTTTCCGCTCCTACGTTTAGTCATCCCCTATTCCCCCAACGAGAGTCCCTTCGTCCAGCACCAGCACCTTATCCGCATACTGTGCCAGTTGTTTGTTATGGGTTACCATGACTACCGTCTGCCCGAAAAGAGCGCTGGATTCCCGCAGAAGCCTCATGACCTGAAAGGCCGACGTTTCGTCCAGCTGTCCCGTGGGCTCGTCCGCAAAAATGATCCTCGGCCGGTTGGCCATGGCTCTGGCAATGGCCGTTCTCTGCAGTTCCCCGCCGGAAAGCTGGTGAGGGTAGGCGTCCTTCAGCTGTTCTATCTCCAAAAGGTTCATGACCTTTCCTATGTACTCCCCGTCTATTTCCCTTCCGTCCAACAGCGAAGGCAGCACAATATTTTCATAGACCGTCAACTCTGCCATAAGGCGGTATTCCTGAAAGACCACCCCTATCTTTTTACGGCGCAGCAGCGCCCGTCTGCTGGCGGAAATCGTTCCATAGGCCTCTCCATCCAGCCAAATGTCCCCGCCGTCCACTTCCTCCTGGGTGCTCAACACTTGTAAAAGTGTGGTCTTGCCGGAGCCGCTTCTGCCCACCACCGCATAGAAAAGGCCCTCTTCAATTTCCAGATCCATTTGCTTTAACGCGCTTACCATGCGGTTTCCGGCTCTGTAATTCTTAAAGATCCCTCTCGCCCGCAGTATTACTTTTCCCATATCCGGCCTTCCTCATCGGCTACTCAAAAAGCCCTATCGCACACCTCATTGAAAAAAGATAATCCTTTTTTATTATACCGCAGCATTTTGAGGTTTTTCAACTGGATTATCTGAATTTCCAATTAATATTATCTTACAAAAAATCTGACGGATAAAACAGCCATTCCCAGGACCAACAGGATACAGCCTACCACCCGGTTCAAGACTTTGGGCTCCGCTCTGTTGGCAAACAAGGCCGCGATCCTCGCCCACAGCAGGGTAAACACCACACAAAAGACGAGGCACCACAAATCGGGGGCGCCTCCAATGGCAAAATGACTTAAGGCACCGGTCAACGCCGTAAAAGCCATGATAAAAACGCTGGTGCCCACGGCTGTTTTCAATTCATATCCAAGAACACTGGTGAGCAGAAGGAGCATCATCATACCGCCGCCCGCGCCCACAAAGCCGCAGATAAAGCCCACTGCCGAACCGCTGACCAAAGACTGGAACACGCGTTTTCGGACGCTCACCTTCGCCATGGCCTCTTTGGTGGTCATAACAGGCCTGACAAGAAAACGGATCCCTAGCAGCATCGTCATAAAGACGGAAAAGCTTCCCATTGTGGTGTTGGGAACCCGGCTGGCTGCCCAGCTGCCTGCCAGAGTAAAAAGCAATACGGCCCCCATCATGACAAGCCCATTACGGATATCCAGATTTTTATTTTTCCCGTAGGTATAGGCGCTCACGGCGCTTGCCAGTACATCGCTCGCCAGCGCGATCCCTACCGCTTCATAGGCTGGGATTCCCAGAAAGGTAATCAATACGGGGCTGATGACTGCGGCAGCGCTCATTCCGGCAAAACCGGTCCCCAGACCGGCGCCCAGACCCGCAATAAAGCAGACGATCCCCTTTATAAGCAGACTCATTTTCCATGTACCTCCGGACAGTTCTTTGTGTCATTCTTCCTTTTTTAATTCCTGTGTAAGTTCTCTATTCAGTATATATCCATTTGTGTCTTCTGTATATACCCGAATGTCCCGGCACAGCTCTTCTTCTACGCCGTAAAGGCCGACCAGCAGAATATCCTGGGAGCCGTCCTCCCCAATATCTTCTATCTGAAATCCGTCAAAGGTCTGAAAGATTCCGATGGGGATATTGCCACTGGGTATCACATCATTAAAGCTTCCCTTTCCACTGCGGACCAGCTGTATTTCTACCACAATACCTGAAACGCGATATATTTGGAAAGGTTAAAACTGCGGATTCCCATGCTTTCATACTGAAGATATATCTTCTCCAGATAATAGTAACCCCAGCCATCCTCTTCCCAGCGCAAAGATCCTGCCGGTACTTCCATGGAATCCACCTCCATGGAATCCATTTCCATGGAAAAGCCCTCTTTCTTTAAAACCTCCGCCAGCGCCGGAGCGGCATCTGCCGACAGTCTTGTCATATATGAATAATCTTTGTAAGCATTCGCGTCAAAGAAGCTGCTGGGTTTCCCTCCCATATTGGCGGCATTGCATTTCGCGATCCAATAGTCCGGATGTCCAAAAGAAAGGACCAGATAACAGAGCGTCACCACGACCATACTATACCGAAACAGCGGAAACCGCTTTTTGTAAATATGGATCAACACTCCTGTGAACAGGATCAGGAGCACCACCAGCGACCAGAGCACAAAGACTCGCAAAAATGTCAGATAGTAATGCTTTATATAGAGGATCATACGCATCGCGGAAGAGCCGATCATCACATAGGTACAAAGTGACATAACTGTCAATATGCCTTTTAGTACCACATTTTCCTTAAAATACGCAATCCCTACCAATACCAGCACCAGATTGATCAGGCACACGGCCAGCAGCTGAAAGAAGCCTTCCCTGGCATACTCCGCATAAGTGTACCCGCTTATATCGATCCGGCGCAGAAACAGTCCGAAAATCTGTACGCCGCTGAATACCAGATACAAAAGCGTCAGCGGCAAAGATACTGTAATGGCGATTACCGCTTCCGTTTGAGGTCTTTCCTTATACTCTTCCGAAAAAGTGCGTTTGGAAAGATAAGCCATCATACAGTAGCTGAAAAAGAACATAAAAATTACCGTAAACAATATTCCAAAAATATTTCCTGCCCGAAAAGAGGAAAACATATTCTCGGTCATGCGCAGGAATATCCTGTCCGCGCTGATAAGCAGCAGCCAGACAATAAAGAGCAGCGGTATGCCCACGCAGGCTCCTATGATCAAATATAAAACCAGTCCGCTGCCCTTTTTGCCCTGTTCCCTGCGATACGCGGACCTATCCACAAAGGGCCTGTGAATCTCACCCAGACTGCCAAACAGTGCCGTGATCACATATCCGGTATACCTTCCAAAGGTCCAGTTTTTATCCTGATAGAACTGGTGCAGCAGAAAGCTGATGATCAACACGGTAATTCCTGTTTTGTTCATGGCAACGATCCTGCCGTCCGCTGTCAGAAACGTCGATATACCCAAGAGCAGGATCGCGCCCATATAAAAAACGCTGTCCTTTTTGAGCGGCACTTCCAGCTTTTTCATACAGAACAGATAAAACCAGAGGCTCCCAGCCAGAAAAATCGGATAGGTAACGCCGTTACTGTTCCGGTACATACACAATGCGTAACAACAGGCGTACAGCAGACATCCCAAGCTCAGTATTCCGTAGTTTTTCTTTAAATTCCTGGTCTGAGGACTCTCCGGTCTGGGCGCCGGCGATACATAATAGGCATATACAGGCTGCTGCCCGTTAGCATACGGCTGTGACTGCTGCCCGTTGATATACGGCTGTGACTGCCGCGGCTGCATCTGCCAGGTTCCATTATTATCTATGGTTCCATTATTGTATATAGCTTCACGACTGTTCATGGGTTCACTATTGCCCATGGCTTCATGACTGTCCATAGTTTCACGACTGTCCATGATCTTCTTCCTCCTCTTCCACATATTCCAGAATATCTCCCGGCTGGCAGTGCAGGGCCTTACAGATCGCGTCCAAAGTAGAAAACCTGACGGCCTTTGCCTTATTGTTTTTCAGTATGGAAAGATTTGCCAGGGTTAAATCTATCTCTCCGGCCAGCTCCGTCAAACCCTTTTTGCGCTGGGCCATTACCACGTCCAAATTGATTCTGATCGCCATACGGACCTCCTTATATTGTCAGATCGTTTTCTTTTTTATAGCGGATCGCTTCTTCAAACACGAACGCCAGAACTTTGCTGAAGAGTCCCGCGATCATGAATACCAGCGTCACCACGGACATGGCGATAGTAGCAAACATAATGGTACGCACTAAAGAAATCGCCGCGATCATAAAGCTGTAGGTTCCCATTCTTTGAAGACTGACTACATTTTCATCCACAAAGCAGTCCTCCTTCAGGACGGTGCGGAACATCTTCCGCAGCTCTCCCAATATAGCCACCGCCAAAATCCCCAACGCGAAATAAATGACAACGTACTCCGCATAGTGGGCGCGCAGAGCCTCCAAATACAGATCCGCCACCCAGGGCAGCGTAAACGGAAGGGACACGGTAATCAGGATTCCCGAAAAAAACATAAAATCCAGCAGAAGTTTTGTGATTCGTACAATGCTTTCCTTTTTCAACTGTTTTCCTCCTTACGAGCCAGACATCAATAAAAAACTCGTGCTAATCTGACTTATTGTCATGAATATAGCACGAGTTTTCTCGATTGTCAATATATTTTTATTGTTTTTCAATAAATTATTCGTATTCTCCAAAGAACGCGTAGGCGTTCTTTCCGTTTTTCTTTACGTGGTACATAGCGTCATCCGCCAGAATGATCAGCTGCTCGCCATCCAGCGCGTCCGTAGGATAGGAAGCCGCTCCCACACTGCCGCCAATGTCGTACTTCTTGCCATCCAGCTTGAAAGGCTTCTGGAACACTGCCAGACACTGCACCGCCGCGGTTTCCGTAATCTTGCGCACATTGCTTCTGACGATCACGATAAATTCATCCCCCGCGAAACGATAGGGCGTAAGCAGCGGCGTTTTCAATGCCTGCAGGCGAGCCGCTACCTGCTGCAGCGCCTCATCTCCGGCCGTATGCCCGTAGGTATCGTTGATGTGCTTGAAATTATCAATATCCAGCATAATGACCGTACAGGGAATCTTGTTCCCCACTACCTCTTCCAAATCAGCCATAAATTTAGAACGGTTGGGAAGCCCCGTTAAGAAGTCATGCTGGGACGCGTTTTCCAGATATTGACGGGCTTCCTCCAGATCCGCTGTCAGCTTTCTTCTCCGAAGATTGTCTACGCCCATCCAGCCTGCCAATACGATCAGCGCCAGCAGCAGAATGATTCCCGGCACAAGTATCTGTTTATTTCTTTCTATAAAGGAGGGCCTATGATTGACAAAAACCGTACCTTCCGGGAACTGGCTCTTTTTGAGTCCGTACTTTTTCATTATCTGCTCGTCAATGCAGTAAATATTGGGACTCTCCAGAATCAGGCTGGCGTTCTCCAGCTTGACTCTCCCTTTGATTACGTTGATCGCCAGCTCTGCCGCCCGCTCTCCGGAGCTTTGCATGGAAACGATATTGCCTCCCAGCACACCGTAACCGATTCCGCCCTCTACCATACGAAACGCAGGGATGGGCGCGAACTCCGCGATCATCTCCATGGATTCCCGATTGGTGTAATTCCGGCCATTGTTGTCTTCCGTCATTACCACATAAATCAAAATGGTATTCTCATCCAGATCCAAAAGGTTCTTTTTGATTGCCGCTGTCGAAAGTTCCGAAGTATTGATCTCTGAAAATTCCAGATTGGGATATTTGTCCTGTACGCTGTAAAAATTTTTACGTTCCGCTTCCCCTGTCAGGCTGTCGTCGAGAATCCCCACTACCCGGGTAGCGTTAGGATAAAGGCTCAGCGCCAGATCGATATTGCTTTCCACAGACAGGCTTTCCAGAATACCGCCGATCATGGGATCCTTTACCGCTTCCTGCGCCAGCTCCAGATCGTTGACGCCCTCAAATATAAGCGGTATTCCCTGGAATATATCTTCTTTGTGTTCCAGACCGAATTTTAAGGCCGCGTCATCCCCCAGGATGATGGCGTCATAGGGCTCCGACTGCGACATACGGTAGGCAAGTCCCTCATAAAATAAATTCAAACTGGTCTCATCATCCACCCGCTTGGTGTCCATAAACTCATAGTCCACTATCGTACCGTCGGGCACGCCCGCCTTAATACCTTCTATCTGCAGCTGTACGGCATCCCATGTATAAGAATAAGAACTGATGAACAAAATCCGATACCGTTTTTCTTCCGCATGGGAGGTTCTCGCACATAAAATAAAACTCAGCAGAGTTGCCAGGCAGAGTGTCATACAGATGAAATATTTTTTTGCTTTTTCACAATGCCGCTTCACCGCTTCTCCCCCTCAAGTTATTGTTTGTATACTTAGTACCATTATACCATACACTAATTACCAATTAAATACTTTCTTTACAAAATTTTAGACAAATTTATATACTTTTTCTGCATTCTGCCACACAGCAGCTTCCGTTTCTTCCGTCGAAACATTTTTAATTCCGGCTATTTCTTCTATAATATATGGAAGATTCAGGGAATTGTTTCGTTTTCCCCGGTTGGGTTCCGGCGCCAGATAAGGGCTGTCCGTTTCCACCACGATCCTGTCCAGGGGAATGTATTCCACCGCTTCCTTTAACTTTTTCGCGTTTTTGAAAGTGATGACTCCTCCTATGCCAAAATAAAAGCCCATATCTAAAAAGACCGCCGCCGTCTCCCTGCTATAGGAAAAGCAATGGACAATGCCCCCTATCTCCTCAGCCCGCAGATCCCGCATAATATCCACCGTATCCTTAGCGGCTTCCCTGGAATGAATCACTACAGGCAGCTTCACTTCCCTGGCCAGCTCCAGCTGGCGGATAAACCATTTCTTCTGAATTTCTTTTTCCGGCTCCGGCCAGTGGTAATCCAGCCCGATTTCCCCTACTGCCACGCACTTTTCATGGCGGCAGTTCTCTTTCAGCCATTCCATGTCCTTTTCCGTCAAAGACGCCGTTTCGCTGGGATGCACCCCCAGGGCACCGTATACAAAAAGATATTTTTCCATAAGCGCCAGGGTGTTTTTGCAGGATTGTATATCGGCACCGATATTTACCACCCTGCCTATGCCTGCCTTCGGCAGCTGCTTCAACAGCTCGTCCCTGTCCTGTTCAAATGCTTTATCATCGTAGTGCGCGTGCGTTTCAAAAATCATATTTGTCCTCTCCACTCTTTTCTATATAAAAAAAGCACCAACCCCGAGGCTCAATGTCCTCAAAGCCAGTACTTTTGCGCTCTCAAAAGAGAGTGTATGCACCGCCAGGGGCTCGAACCCTGGACACCCTGATTAAGAGTCAGGTGCTCTACCAACTGAGCTAGCGGTGCCTAATCCGCATCGTGAATCACAACGCAAGTATGATTATATTATAAGGAAATCAAAAAAGCAATACCTTTTTTTATTTTTCCTGCCTTTTTATAAAGAATACCCGATTCCTTCCAGGATTAATCCTGCCGCTACGCCGATCCCATACAGCAGAAGCAGGATTTTTATATTCTCCTTTTTGTTCCGGTTGACTCTGAAAAGCACCAGACTTCCCACACCGGCACCGGTTAGGAGGCCGGACATACAGGCCGCGAAGCTCATGGCGCCGTCCAGATAGAGTCTGGTCAGTACTACGGAAGCCGCGCAGTTAGGGAGAAGCCCTACTAACGCCGCCAGCAGTTCTCCCGCCACAGGGCGGTTTAAGATCAGCCTGCCCAGTACCTCCTCTCCAAAGAAAAACAGCAGAACATTCAGCGCAAATGAGATCAGCAGAATGAAAAACGCGATCTGCAGGGTATGGATCATGGCGGATTTCCAGATACTGCCGCCCTCCTCGCAGTGACAGTGCTCATGCTCGCAAAATTCATGGATATGCCCCTGCGCCTCATGTTTGGGATGTATCAGAATATCTATCACCAGACCGGCCGCCATGCCCACAGCCGCCTTGAGCGCCAATATTTTAAAAATAGCGCCAAATCCTACCCTGTCCGCTTCGGAAATCAGTATGGGCAGCATTTCATCAGAGGTGGAAAGATAGACGGAAATCAGGGTGCCAAGCGTGATCACTCTCCCTGCGTAAAGCCCCGCCGCCGCCGCCGAAAAGCCGCATTGTGGGACGATACCCAGAATACCCCCTATGACCGGCCCCAGCCGGCCGCCCTTTTCCAAGGCTTTTTCTACCCTGTCCGCCGCTTTATGCTCCAAATATTCCATGGCAAGATAGGTCAGGAACAAAAAAGGCAGCAGCCTGGCCGTATCCACCAAAGTATCCGCAATGACATCCAGCATAAAAACTCCGTTCCGGCGCCGGAATCCTCAGACGCCTATGGCCCCGGAAAGAATCCCGGCAGCCGCGCTCACCCCGATTATCGCGATCGGGTGTACTTTCTTATAACACAGAAACCCGGCAATCAGCAAGATTGCCGCGCTTACGATATTTTCCCTTTGCAGAATATCCTCAAACCGAAATACATTTTCCCCCACGGAAAGCAGTGCCGAAGCGACCAGCGCCACTACCGCCGGCTTCAGTCCTCCCATGGCTCCCCTTACCAGGCGGTTGCTTTGAAACTTTTTGTAACAGCCGGAAAGCAGCAGGATAATGAAAAAGGAGGGCAGCACTACGCCCAGAGTCGCCGCCAGGGCACCGGGGATTCCCGCGGTCCGCACCCCTACATAGGTGGAAATGTTGATGGCAAAAGGGCCCGGCGTGCTTTCGCTGACCGCCACAAAATCCACCAGCTGCGTTTCCGTCAGCCAGCCATTTTGTAAGACCGCCTCCTGTATCAAAGGCAGCATGGCATAACCGCCGCCAAAGGTAAAGGCCCCTATTTTCAAAAATTCCCAGAACAGCTTTAAAGGAATCATTTTCCGCCGCCTTTCCCCTTTATCAGGCAGCTTCGGACAATACCGGCAGCCGCGCAGACAATCAGGATGAAAATCGTATTGATGTGAAATACGAACGCTGCCAGAAAGGCCGGCAGCAGGATCCCATAGGAAAAGACATCTTTCTTTGTCTGGCCGAAAAGGGAAATCAAGGCGCTTCCGATCAATACCAGCACTCCCGCCCGGATCCCCAGAAACGCGCTCTTTACGACCGCAAGCTCCTCTATACGCAGAAGGATGCCGGACACTGCCAAGATCACCAGAAAAGAGGGCAGCACCACGCCGAAAGTCGCCGCCAGCGCGCCTGCAAATCCCGCTACCCTGCCTCCTACGAAAGTGGCGCAGTTGATTGCCAGCGGGCCCGGCGTGGATTCCGCGATAGCGATAATATCAAAAATCTCTTCTTCCGTCAGCCACTTTTTGCCTTCCGCCACTTCCCGCTTTATCAGAGGAATCATAGCATATCCGCCGCCGAATGTAAAGGCGCCTATTTTTAAGAAGACGCCAAGCAGCTCCTTGCATTTTTTCGCTTTCATGGTTACCGATCCTCCAGTACCTGAAAAATGTAAAACTTCAGATAATAGGACGCGTCCCCCGCCCAGAGAATGGGGTGGTCGGGCGCCTGTGTCCGAAATTCCACCTGTCTGAGCCTTTTGTGGGCTCCCCTGGCCGCTTCGCCTATGGTCTTTTCAAAGAGCTGCGGCGTCATGAAATGGGAGCAGGAGCAGGTCGCGAGAAAGCCGCCGTCCTGTATCAGCTTCATTCCCCTCACATTGATCTCCCGATAGCCTTTCACCGCGTTTTTCACGGAATTGCGGGACTTGGTAAAAGCGGGGGGATCCAGGATCACTACGTCAAACTTCTCGCCCCGCTTCTCCAGCTGGGGCAGCAGTTCAAATACATCCGCGCAGAGAAAAGAAACCCTATCCTCCAGTCCGTTCAACGCGGCGTTTTCTCTCGCCTGCGCGATCCCCGTTTCGGAAGCGTCCACGCCCAGTACTTCCCTTGCTCCCCCGAGCCCCGCATTTAACGCAAAGGAGCCTGTATGGGTAAAGCAATCCAGCACTTTTTTATCCCGGCACAGCCTCTGTATGGCCGCCCGGTTATTTTTCTGGTCCAGAAAGAATCCGGTCTTTTGTCCCTCCTGCACATCCACGATATATTTTACGCCGTTTTCCGTAATCCGCACTTTGGTATCAAAGGGATCGCCGATAAATCCCTTATAGCGCTCCATCCCCTCCTGCTCCCTGACTTTGGCGTCGCTCCTTTCGTAAATCCCCCGTATCCGGATACCGTCTTTTGCCAGCACCCGCTTTACCGCTTCCAGGATAGGAATCTTCAGCCTGTCGATTCCCAGCGCCAGGGATTCCACCACCAGCACGTCTTCAAATTTATCAATGACGATTCCGGAAAGAAAATCCGCTTCTCCAAAGATCAGTCTGCAGCTTCCTGTGTCAATAACCTGCTTCCGATAGTCCCATGCCCGCTGCACTTTCTCCTCCAGAAACGCCTCGTCAATGACATCCTCCTTCTTACGGGAAAGCAGGCGCACCGTCAGCTTGGAACGGGTGTTGATAAAACCGTATCCCAGAAAGAACCCGTCGAAATCCTTTATGACAACAATGTCGCCGTTTTCAAAATCTCCCTCCACAGAGGCAATCTCATTGTCATAAACCCAGGCACCGCCTGCCTTTAGCGTGCGCCCTTCTCCCTTTTTTAAGGTCACTGCCGTATCGTACATCCTCTGCCTCCGTTTTCAATCTTCTTCGTTCGTTTCCAGGATTCCTGCCGCCGACAGCAGTCTGCGGGTATATTCATGACGGGGAGAAAAATAAACTTCGTCGGTTTCTCCCTGTTCCACGATTCTTCCATCCTTCATGATCATCACATGATCACAAAGTTGGTAGACCACCCTCAGATCGTGGGAAATAAACAGAATGGACAAGCCCATTTCTCTTTTCAGCTCCAGCAAAAGCCGCAGCACCTGCGCCTGTATGGTTACATCCAGGGCGGACACCGGTTCGTCCGCGATCAACAGTCCCGGATGCAGCATCAAAGACGCCGCAATACAAACCCTCTGTCTCTGCCCGCCGGAAAGCTGGCTGGGATAGTGCGCCGCGTATTTTTCTTCCAGCCCCACTTTTTTCAGCATTTCCGCCGCTCTTATCTGCCGTTCCTCCAAAGGCAGCTTTAAAATGTTGCGCAGGGGCTCCTGTAAAATTGTCCCAATCTTCATGGACGGGTTCAGGGAACCGTAAGGATCCTGAAAGATCATCTGGGGATGCTCATCCGCGCATTCAATCTTTCCCTGGTAATCCGGCACCATGGACAAAATGGTCCTGGCAAGGGTGGATTTTCCGCAGCCGCTTTCTCCCACCAGCCCTAAGATCTCTCCCTCTTCCATTTGAAAAGAAATATCATACAGCACCTGACGGCGCTGTTTTTTTCCCTTTCCCGGCTGCCGTACTTTATAAAAGGCGTTTAAACCGGATACCTCCAAAATCACACTCATACTGTCTCCCGCATACTCTTTCCGCGCTCACACTTTGGGATGGCTTCGATCAGAAGCCTGGTATAGTCCTCCTTAGGCCGCAAGAAAACTTCCTGCGCCGTTCCCGTTTCCACTACCCGTCCCTGCTGCATAACGGCCACTCTTTTACAGAGTGTCTTTACCAGACTCAAATCGTGGGAAATAAACAAAATCGCCGTGTTCCGGGTTTTGTTGAAACGCTTTAACAGCGCTACGATCTGGGCCTGTATCGTCACATCCAGCGCCGTCGTAGGCTCGTCAGCGATAAGAATTTTAGGTCCGCATATCATGGCGGAGGCGATCATAACCCTCTGGCGCATTCCGCCGGACAGTTCATGGGGGTACTGGGTATAGACCAGCTCCGGATCGGGCAGCTCCACCAATTCCAGCATTTCCAGCACTCTTTTTTTAATTTCCCCCTGTTCCAGATTGGTATGCAGACGAAGCGCTTCCCCGGTCTGCCAGCCAATCTGTTTTACCGGATTTAAGCTTGTCATGGGTTCCTGAAAGATTACGCTGATGTCATTTCCCTGTATCTTTCTAAGTTCCTCTCTGGGACAAGTCAAAAGGTCTTTCCCATCGAAGAGGATCTCTCCGGTTTTCTTCATATCATGCCTGCTTAACAGACCCGCGATGGCGTGGGCAGTCATGCTCTTTCCGGAACCGGATTCTCCCACCAGTCCCAGAATTTCTCCTTCAGACAGGGTTAGGTCCACATCCGACACCACCGTCTCCGGTATCAGGTGATCATGAAATTCTATATTCAGGTCTTTCACTTCAAGAAGCATACCGGCCTCCTCCGTTTTTCTTCAATCCTTCGGACATCAGGCTGAATCCCAGAATCATCAAGATCATGGTACCCCCTGTGCACAGCGCGTACCAGGGTGCGGAAAACAGATAGGTCTGGGCTGAAGAAAGCATTTCTCCCAGACTCGCGTCGGGAGGCTTTACTCCAATTCCAAGATAAGTCAGTCCTGCCTCCGCCAGCACCGCATTGTTAAATCCGATCATGATGGAGGAAAGCAGCACAGTAAAAATATTGGGGAGGATGTGGACAAACATGATCCGCAAATGGGACGCTCCGGAAAGTCTGGCGCTTTTTACGTAGTCCAAATCCCTGCAGCGCATATACTCACCTCTGACGATCCTGGAGAAACTGGGAACAAAGGCGATTCCCAGCGCGATAATAACATGGTACTTCCCGCTTCCGAAAAGACTGACAAATACCAGGGCCAGAAGCAGACTGGGAAACGCGAACAGCGCGTCCATGATCCGCATCAGCACCTCGTCTACAATTCCCCCGAAATATCCGGTAAAGGCACCGATCAGCGTACCGAATACCGTTCCGATCAGTACCGTTCCGCAAGCCACGGTAAAGGTTGTGCCGCAGCCCTTTAATACCCGGCTGAAAATATCTCTCCCAAAGTTGTCGCAGCCCATGATGTGCGTCAGGGAGATGCCGGAAAGTTTGTTCGCGGCGTCCATTTTTTCAGGATCAAAGGGAGTATAGAAAAATCCCATCAGCGTAAGGAGCATCATGATTCCCGTTATCGCGCCGCCCAGCAGCAGATTGTAATTTCTTTTTTTCATCTGCTCAGACCTCCCTTCTGATTCGGGGATCCACGATCCGGCAGATCACATCGCACAGTAAATTGACCGTTACGACAATAAAGGTCATCAGCACGATCACCGCTTCCACTACGGGATAGTCCCTGGAAGAAATCGAGGAAATAAGGATGCGTCCGATTCCCGGAACGGAAAATACCTGCTCCATGATAACGCTTCCCGCGATCATGTCCGTCAAAGTCATTCCCAGAAAAGTAATGACCGGTATTATGGCATTTTTCAATACATGGCGGTAAAGGACCCCGTTTGTACGATTGCCCTTACTGTACGCGGTCCGTACATAGTCCTTTTTTGCTTCATCCAACAGGGAGCTGCGCAGCAGCTTTACTGTCATGGCGGTTTTGGGAAGCGCGATTGCCACAGCGGGAAAAAGAAGATAAACCAGACATTTTAAAGGATCCTGCCCGAAAGAAACATAGGCTCCCGGCTGAAACCAGTGCAGGATCAAACCAAACAGATACGTGATCAAAATTCCCGCAAAGAAAGGCGGAACCGCCATAATGACCTGATTGACAATCAAGATGATGCGGTCTATGCGTCCGCCCTCGTGCTTTGCGGTGTAAATACTGATGGGTATGGAACAGGTTACCATGATAATAAATGACATTCCTGTCAACAACAGGGTAACCGGCAGTTTCTCCGCGATGATGGCAGATACGCTTGTTCCATAACTATAAGAAGTTCCAAAATCTCCCCGGATCGCGCACAAAAGCCATGAAAAGAAACGCTCCCAAAAGGGCCGGTCCAATCCCATTTGCGCCCGCATGGCCGCGAGCCGCTCCGGTGTCGCCTGCGCCCCCAGTTTGGCCAGCGCGGGATCTCCGGGGATTACGGCAAAAGAGAGAAAAACAAGGAATGCCACACAGTTTATTGTAAAGAACATGCCGATCAGCTTCGTGAGCGCATATTTTTTCACCCTGTCTTCCTCTTCCTTTCCTTTGCCAGGCGTCCTCTCCTATATCAGCTGTCAGCGGATATAGAGGGACGCGAAATCCTGTACATATAACGGATAAAATTCATATCCGCCGTATTTGTTGTTCAACGCCACCAGACATGCCATATCCTGAATATAAACATTGGCCGCCTGTTCCGCCAGAATCCGCTCGCATTCCTGATAATAAGAAATCTGCTCCTTATCGTCCGTGGAAGCCTGGGCGTTAGCATAGGCGGTATCGTACGCTTCGTCGGAGAAATTGATAAAGTTTTTGGAGCTGTCTGACCGGAAACGTTCCAGAAGAGCGCCTGCCGTCAGTGTAGAAGCGTCCACGCCTACAACCGTCGCTTCAAAATTTCTTCCCGTATAGGCTTCCTCCACCCAGGTTCCCCACTCTACCAGATTGATCGTGGCATCCACATTGATTTCCTTTAACTGCTCTACGATGATCTGTGCCGTATCAATATGCTGCTGATAGTTGGACGGTACCGTGATGGTAAAGGAAAATCCGTCACCATAGCCGGCTTCGGAAAGCAGCTCCTTTGCTTTCTCTATGTCCTTTCCGTACATATCAGAAAGCTCGGGAAGATAATATTTTCCGAACGCGGGAAACATGGAACTGCCGATAACGGTACCTTTTCCGTCAAAGCCCAGATCCAGTATATCCTGGGGACTTACCGCGTAGCAGAGAGCCTGCCGTACTCTGACATCCTGAAAAGGCTCAAAACTGTTGTTTAAATACATTGCCTGCACCAGATTCATGGTTCCTTCATAAATCTCAAAATCCGTTCCGGCCAGCTCATTGGCCTGGTCAGTGGATATTCTGCAGAACATATCAATGGCACCGCTCTTTAAATTGGTGACTATCATATCCCCATCCGCGATAATACGCAGCGTAATATCCTTGATATTGGCCGGTGTACCCCAATAGTCATCAAACCGTGTAAGTACGATATTTTCCTGAATGGAACGAGAAACATAACGGTACGGGCCCGTTCCTATGGCATTTTGCGCCGGATCCGCATTGTGCTCGGGAATAATGGCTACCGTCAGCTCACTTAAGAAATCGGTGCTGGCTTCCTTTAAGTGGATAGAAACCGTCTTATCATCCACGATTTCAACGTTCTCAATATTAGAAAACGCCGGGACCAGTAGAGTTCCCTCCCCGCTGGTATCGGCGCATCTTTCAATCGAATATTTGATGTCCTCCACCGTTACCTGCGTTCCGTCATGGAATAAAATACCGTCTCTCAACGTAAAGGTATAAGTCTTACCTCCGTCTTCCACGGTATAGCTGCTTGCTACGGCGGGCACCATATTACCATCTTTGTCCGGTTTTACCAGACCTTCATAGATATTGAACAGGATTTCCTTTGTTCCTGCCGCCACTGCCATGTGGGGGTCAAGACTTTCTTCCAGGTCCTGTGGAATACCGATGGTAATTGAGGATTCGTCCGCGGAATCATTTCCGCTTGGCGTTTCACCTGCCTTATCACCTGAGCAAGCACTCAGTGCAATAGTTAGTGTCAGCAACACAGACATTGCGAAAATTGCTTTCATTCTTCGTTTCATGTGTTCTTCTCCTCATTTTTTATTTAATTGTCAATCTTGCATCGTATTTCATTATAGCGAATGCCCGTAAAAAATCAAGGTCTTTCTTCCTCAATTTCGGATTTTTCGGTATACGCCTCTTCTTCCTGCTCCTCCTCGCCGGCAGCTTTTTCCCTCACTTTGGCGACCTGTGCCACCTTTACGCCATCGTCTAAGTTAATAAGCTTTACGCCTGAGGTAATGCGCCCTAATACGGAAATTTCCTGCACACGCAGCTGTATGATGATGCCTTCGGTGGTAATGAGCATGATCTCATTCTCGTCATTTACCGCCTTTACCCCTACTACATCGCCGGTCTTTTCAGTGATCTTGTAGCATTTCACACCTTTACCGCCTCTGCGCTGTAAAGAAAATTCATTCAGGAAAGTGCGTTTGCCAAGGCCGTTCTCCGAAACGATCAGAAGAGAATCCCCCTGATTCTGCAGCTGCATACCTACGATCTCATCCCCGGGAGAAAGATTCATGCCGATAACGCCCATGGAGCTGCGCCCCGTAGCGCGGACATCCGTTTCCTTGAAGCGGATGCACATACCCTGTCTGGTAACTAAGAAAATCTCGCTGTCCGCATCGGTATATTTTACTTCGATCAGTTCGTCATCATCCCGCAGATTGATAGCAGTCAGTCCGTTTTTACGGATATTGCTGTATTCTTCCAGAGAAGTTTTCTTTACGATACCCCGCCTGGTAACCATAAACAGATTCTTATCCGCGTAATAGTCCTCTATAGGGATCATGGCCGTGATCTTTTCCCCTGCATTTAACTGCAAAAGGTTCACTATCGCAGTACCTCTGGCGGTTCTTCCAGCTTCGGGGATCTCATAGGCTTTCAGCCTGTATACCCTGCCGTAATTTGTAAAGAAATGGAGATAGTGGTGGGTAGTGGTCATAAGAAGATCCTCAATGTAGTCCTCCTCTATGGTCTGCATACCCTTGATTCCTTTTCCGCCGCGGTTTTGGGCTTTAAAATTGTCCACGGTCATACGCTTGATATAGCCCAGTCTGGTCATGGCAATTACGGTATTTTCCCTGGGGATCAGATCTTCCATGGAAATATCCGATTCGTCAAAACCTATCTTACTGCGCCTTTCATCTCCGAATTTATTGGCGATTTCCGTGATTTCCTTCTTGATGACTCCCAGCAGAACCCTTTCGTCAGCCAGAATGGACTTTAACTCCGCGATTTTGGCTATAAGGTCTTTGTGCTCGTTCTCCAGCTTTTCTCTTTCCAGACCTGTCAAAGAACCCAGCTTCATGTCTACAATGGCCTGGGCCTGGGCTTCTGAAAATTCAAATCTTTCGATCAGGCGCTGCTTGGCCATAGCGGTATTCTGGCTGCCCCTGATAATGGAAACGACTTCATCTATAGCGTCCAAAGCCTTTAAAAGCCCCTGTAAGATATGGTCCCTCTTTTCGGCCTTGTCCAGATCGTACCTGGTTCTCCTGGTAACTACATCCTTCTGATGATTCAGATAGTGATTCAGCATATCCAGCAGGTTCATGACCTTAGGCTCATTATTTACCAGAGCCAGCATGATGATACCAAAGGTATCCTGCAGCTGGGTATGCTTATAGAGCAGATTCAATACCACATTGGCATTTACATCCTTGCGCAGTTCGATAACGACTCTGACACCCTCTCTATTGGATTCATCCCGCAGATCGGTAATGCCGTCGATCTTCTTTAATTTTACCAGTTCCGCGATCTTCTGGATCAGATTGGCTTTATTTACCAGATAGGGGAGCTCCGTCACAACAATCTGGTTCTTTCCGTTAGGAAGTGTCTCTATATCCGTCACCGCTCTAACGCGGATCTTGCCGCGGCCGGTACGATAGGCCTCTTCACTTCCCCTGGTACCCAGGATCAGGCCTCCCGTAGGAAAATCGGGAGCTTTTACAATGGGAAGTATTTCTTCTATATCGGTCTTACGGTTTTCCTCCACGTAGTTGTCAATGATCTTTACAACCGCGTTCACGATTTCACGAAGATTGTGAGGAGGGATATTGGTAGCCATACCTACTGCAATGCCGGTGGTACCGTTTACCAAAAGGTTGGGATAACGGCTGGGCAGTACGGTGGGTTCCTTTTCCGTTTCATCGAAGTTGGGCACAAAATCTACCGTATCTTTATTAATATCCGCAAGCAGCTCCATGGAAATCTTGGAAAGTCTTGCTTCCGTATAACGCATGGCCGCCGCGCCGTCTCCATCCATGGAACCGAAGTTGCCGTGACCATCCACCAGAGGATAACGCATACTCCAGTCCTGCGCCATATTTACCAAAGCGCCGTAAATGGAGCTGTCTCCATGGGGATGATATTTACCCATGGTATCGCCGACGATACGGGCGCTCTTACGATGCGGCTTATCCGGACCGTTATTCAACTCTACCATGGAATAAAGTACACGCCTCTGTACCGGTTTTAAGCCGTCCCTGACATCGGGAAGCGCTCTTGCCGCGATAACGCTCATGGCGTAATCAATATAAAAATCCTCCATGGTCTTTTTCAGATCCACTTCATGGACTTTGTCAAAAGAGTCACCTGTCAGTATCTTGTCAAAAATATTATCGTCCATATTTCTTTTCCTTTTCCTGGAATCGTTGATGCGTTAAATGTCCAGATTCTTTACAAATTTAGCGTTTTCTTCAATAAATTCACGTCTCGGCTCCACTTTATCTCCCATCAGGGTGGTAAAGGTCAGATCGATTTCCGATTCCGTTTCTTCATCGATATTCACTCTTAATAGGATACGGCGTTCCGGATCCATAGTGGTTTCCCAGAGCTGGTCCGCATCCATTTCTCCCAGTCCCTTATAGCGCTGTATCTTATTGTTCTGGTCCCTGCCGACCTCTTCCAGAATACGGTTCAGCTCCTCATCACTGTAGGCATACCATACCTTTTTGTTCTTTTCCAGCTTATAGAGAGGAGGCTGGGCCAGATACACATAGCCGTCCTTTATCAGCTGAGGCATAAAACGATAGAGGAAAGTAAGCAGCAGAGTACTGATATGGGCACCGTCCACATCGGCATCGGTCATAATGATGATCTTGTGATAACGCAGTTTCGTAATATCAAAATCATCATGAATACCCGTACCGAACGCGGTGATCATGGCCTTTATTTCCGCATTGGCGTAAATCTTATCCAGCCTGGCCTTTTCCACATTCAAAATCTTGCCTCTGAGAGGCAGAATGGCCTGCGTTGCCCTTGCCCTCGCGGTCTTGGCGCTGCCGCCCGCGGAATCTCCCTCTACGATGTAGATTTCACAGTTTCTGGGATCCTTATCGGAACAGTCCGCCAGCTTTCCGGGCAGTGCCATACTTTCCAAAGCGGTCTTTCTTCTGGTCAGATCCCTGGCTTTCCTGGCCGCTTCCCTGGCTCTCTGGGCCAAAATGGATTTTTCGCAGATGGTCTTGGAAATATTGGGATTCAGCTCCAAAAAGTAAGTAAGCTGCTCGGAAACAATACTGTCCACCGCGCTCCTCGCTTCGGAATTTCCCAGCTTCTGCTTTGTCTGTCCTTCAAACTGCGGCTCTTCTATCTTCACGCTGATAATAGCGGTCAGACCTTCCCTTATATCTTCGCCGGAAAGATTCGGTTCATTTTCCTTTAACAGTTTGGAATTTCTGGCATAATCGTTAAAGGTTTTGGTAATGGCGTTTCTGAAGCCCTGCAAATGGGTACCGCCCTCCGGGGTGTTAATATTGTTTACAAAACTATATACACTTTCCGTATAAGAATCATTATGCTGGAAAGCTACTTCCACATAAACATCGTTCTTGCTCCCCTCAAAATAGAGAACCTGTTCGTAAAGGGGTTCCTTGCTTCTGTTTAAGTAGGTAACAAATTCCTTGATACCGCCTTCATAATAGAACTCCATGACACGTTCTTTTTTTTCGGAAGTTTCATTTTTCTGTTTTTTATTTACATCGATACTTTCTGTTTCGTTTTCCGCAGCCTTTGCCGCTTCTTCCGCCGCTTCCGCGGCAAGCATATCCTTTTCTTCCGCCGGTCTTTCCTCGTCTTCGGGCAAATCTTCCGATTCCGTTTTCTGCAGTTCGGCGTCTTCAAAAGCCCTGTTTAACAGCTTCTGCAAAGCAGGATCTTCTTTCTTATCCTCTTCCGATCTGGTATCTCTTAAAATAATGCGGAGGCCTTTTGTCAAAAAGGCCATTTCCCTCAATCTGGTCTTTAAAATATCAAAATCATAGACCGTAGTTTCTTTAAAAATATCAGGATCCGGCTTGAATGTTACCTTTGTACCGGTCTTATCTTCAGGACAAGTGCCTACTTCCTTTAAAGAATAGCAGGTATGTCCCTTTTCATAGCGCTGTCTGTAAACCTTTCCTTCCTGATAGATTTCTACCTCCAGCCACTCAGAAAGAGCATTTACGACGGAAGCGCCCACACCATGTAGACCGCCCGATACCTTGTATCCGCCGCCGCCGAATTTACCGCCTGCATGAAGCACCGTAAAAACCACTTCTACCGCGGGAATTCCCGCTTTATGATTGATTCCTGTGGGAATACCGCGGCCGTTATCTATTACGGTAATGGAATTGTCCGGATTGATGCAGACATCTATCGTATCGCAGTATCCTGCCAAAGCCTCATCCACGGAATTGTCCACTATTTCATAAACAAGATGATGAAGCCCTCTTGAAGAGGTGCTCCCTATATACATACCCGGCCTTTTTCTTACAGCTTCAAGCCCTTCCAGAATCTGAATCTGATCGGCTCCGTATTCATTTTCTACGGCTGTATTATTCAGGACTTCTTCGCTCATGCTTCCTCCATTCCGCCGCCGAAGGCGGCTGCTGCCTGACAATGTTAATTTTCGGAAGTAACCACACCGTTAGCTACCTTATAAACTTTGTTAATTTCAAATCTGTTGTTTACAAATTCTTCCAAACCGGTACAG
The DNA here is from genome assembly GCA_947631685.1 of uncultured Lachnospiraceae bacterium. GTDB lineage: Bacteria > Bacillota > Clostridia > Lachnospirales > Lachnospiraceae > Acetatifactor. The sequence goes on along the minus strand of CANRMI010000003.1, from coordinate 189,294 downwards.
GTGATAATGGTCTGTATATCCCCAATGCTGTTTAAAAGATAATTCTGCCTGCTGCTGTCCAATTCTGACAGAACATCATCCAAAAGAAGAATCGGATTGTCTTTGGAAATTTTTTTCATCAATTCTATTTCAGAAAGCTTCAAAGACAAAGCAGTCGTTCTCTGCTGCCCCTGGGAACCATAACGACGAATATCAATACTGCCGTTCAAAAAGGCAAAATCATCTCTGTGGGGGCCTGTGGAAGTTATTTTTGCTCTGATGTCCCTCTCCTGATTCATTTGAAGCTTTTTTTCAAATTCTTCTATGGAAACATCAGGTTCATAGGAAATCAGTATCTCTTCCTTACCGCCGGAAAGTTTTTTATGTATATCATATATGATTTCATTCAGCTGTTCTACGAAAAGTTTTCTTCTTTCTATGATCTTACTTCCGTAAGAAACAAGCTGGGAATCCCAGATAGCCAGAGTATCTTTCAGCTGGGGATTCATATACATATCTTTTAAAAGTTTATTTCTTTGATTGACTATCTTATTGTAATGGTTCAGGTTATAGAGATAAAAGCTGTCAAGCTGACAAAGCTCCATATCCACAAATTTTCTTCTCTCTGCAGGACCGTTCTTAATAATATTTAGATCCTCCGGAGAAAAGAAAACAACATTACACAGACCAAGCAGCTCGGACGCTTTTTTGATTTTCTGGCCGTCTATGGCGATTCCTTTTGATTTGGACTTACGAAGATGCATATCCACTCTGGTTTCCACATTTTCTTTTTCCAGATAAGTACGGATATGGGCTTCCTCTTTATTAAAATTAATGATTTCCCTGTCTTTGCTTGCTTTGTGGGACTTTGTAGTGGCAGCTACGTAAATAGCTTCAAGAATATTGGTCTTTCCCTGGGCATTGTCCCCATATAAAATATTGGTTCCTTTATCGAACTGCAGATCCAAAAATTCATAATTTCTGTAATCCGCCAGTTCAATCCTTTTGATTATCATAAATTATGCCTCTATCTTGATCTGCTTCCCTTCAAATTCCACAATATCTCCATTGTACAGCTTTCTTCCGCGCCTTTCATCCACTTCTCCATTTACCTTTACAAGTCCGCTTTGTATTATTTCTTTGGCGTCAACGCCGGATTCTGCCATACCGGCAAGCTTTAAAACCTGTCCAAGCTTGATAAAATCATCTTTTATTTTGATTGTTTCCATTATCCTATCCTTTATTTATCAGCTTACGGTAGTAAAATTAACAGGCAAAATCAGATAAATATACTTTTCTTCAGCATCTCTTATAAAGCAGGGCGCCTTGGGATTTACCAGATAAATATCAATGCTCTCATCATCTATTACACGGAGGGCGTCTATTAAGAACTTAGGATTGAAGCCTATCATCATATCCTTGCCGCCTTTTTCAATGTTTATATTCTCATTCATGCTTCCTACGGTAGAATTCATCCTCAGATTCATGGAACCGTCCTGAATATTGATGATAATGGGCTTTTTATCCCCTTCTTTGATGAGAAGAGTGGATCTGTCTATACAATTTAAAAGTTCTTTTTTGTTTATTTTAACCTTTGTTTCATAATCACCGGAGAGCATCTGCTCTATCTTAAAGTATTCTCCCTCTATGAGTCTGGAAACTACCACTGTATTATCAAACTCGAACAGGATATGCTTCTGGGTGAAGAAAATGCTCACATCCTTATCCGTATCTCCGGACAAAATCTTACTGATTTCATTTAAAGTCTTTCCGGGAATGATTACTTTTCTGGGCTCATAGCTGTTCTTTAATTTAATCTTACGAATGGAGATCCTGTGTCCGTCGAGAGAAACTACTTTCATTTCATCGCCGTTTATATCAAAGAGCTCACCCGTCATCATTTTATTGTTGTCATTGTCCGCTATGGAAAAAATGGTCTGCCTTACTACTTCCTTCAAAGTAAACTGGGAAATTACAACGCCGGTTTCCTTTTCTACTTTAGGGATATAAGAAAAATCCTCTCCTGACTTTCCTATAATGGTAATTTCAGAATTTTCACAGGTAATGACAGTCTTAAAGGAATCGTCCGTTTCAATGGTAATATCATTATCAGGCAGTTTCCTCACAATCTCTGAGAAGAACTTCGCATCCAGAGCGATAATACCTTTTTCAACGATTTCTCCTTCTATGATCGTTTCGATTCCCAGCTCCATATCATTTGCCGTCAATTTGATCTGGTTCTGGGAAGCATCTATCAGTATGCATTCCAATATAGACATGGTAGTCTTATTAGGAACAGCCTTCGATACAATGTTGACTCCGCTTAAAAGGTTTGTCTTGTTACATATTAACTTCATTTGTGCATAACTCCCTTCGATTTAAAATGTAGAGCGCAAAAAAACGCATATATATAATAAATATAAAAGAATTTCATATTCTTAATAATAACAGGTGTAGATATGTGCAAAACCACTTTCATTATAACATTTATCAGGAAAAAATGATAGTAAAAGCTTGTGCAAAAGGAAGAATAACTTCAGAAAAACTTAAAACTTATTCACAGGTGCAAAAAAGAGGCTTTCTTTCTCTTTTTGAGATATGCACAAGAGGTGCATAAGTCTAGGTGGGTGTGATTTTTTTCTTGATAGTATCTATTTTGTTCTTAAGTTCTTCATTTGTTTTCATTTCTTCCGATATTTTGTTGATTCCATGGATCACAGTGGTATGATCTTTTTTTCCAAGCAGCTTTGCTATATTGGATAAGGAAGTATTTGTCATTTCCCTGCAGAGATACATGACTACCTGGCGGGGCTGCACAAATTCGGAATTTCTTTTAATGGAAGTAATATCTTCCGGATCCACTCCAAAATGCTCGGAAACTACATTAATAATGACGCTGGGAGTAATCTGTCTGGGTTTGTCCGGGTAAATAACATCCTTCAGCGCTTCTTCCGCCAATTCCAGGTTAAGGGTTACTTTATTTAATTTCGCAAAGGCTACTATTTTATTAAAGGCGCCCTCTAACTCCCTGATATTGGATTTAATATTGGTAGCAATGTATTTGATGATCTCTTCATCAATATTAAAATCACAAAATTCGGCATTTTTCCACAAAATAGCCATTCTGGTTTCATAATCAGGCGGCTGTATATCCGCAATAAGGCCCCATTCAAAACGGGAACGGATGCGCTCTTCCAAAGTTTCCATTTCTTTCGGCGCTTTATCCGAAGAAAGGATGATCTGTTTGCCGGCGGAATGGAGTACGTTGAAAGTATGGAAAAATTCTTCCTGTGTACTTTCCTTTCCTATTATAAATTGTATATCGTCTATCATGAGTACATCTACGGTTCTGTACTTTTCTCTCAATTTAGTCATGGCGGCAGCGTTACCGCTTCGGATAGAATTAATTACTTCATTGGTAAATTCTTCCGAAGTTACATAGAGTACCTTTGTCTGCATATTCTGTTCCATGATGAAATGACCTATGGAATGCATTAAGTGCGTTTTGCCCAAACCGGCTCCTCCATATAAATAGAGAGGATTGTATACTGTTCCGGGGGATTCCGCTACGGCTAAGGAAGCGGAATGAGCAAATTTGTTGTTGCTTCCTACTACAAAGGTATCGAATTTATATCTGGGATTTAAATTCGCGTTTTCGTAGTTGATATTATAAACAGGTTTTGAAACCGGCTTTTCCTTGTTGTCCGCCGGGGTGGATATATTTTTTTCCAGCACAAACATAACGTCATAGGTATGGTTGAACATTTCAGATATGGTAACCTGAAAGAAATCCTTATATTTGTTTGAAATATAAGAAAAAGCGTTGGCTTTATCGTCGGGAACGATAATATAAACCACATTGTCCGCCAATTCATGGAATTTTAAGGGCGCGATCCATGTATCAAAGGTAATGTCCATCATGTTATATTCCTGGCGCATTACTTCTTTTATGTGATCCCATTGTTCCCTTATGTTGTCAGTATCCATATCATCCTCCATAACTAAGGAAAGTTAGTTCCAAAACTTCGCCTTATATACCATATTAATATAAATATGAAAATATTTCAAATAGAACTTGGATGACAAATTATCCACATTTTGTTGATAACTATGCTTATAAGTTGACATATTTATAGAAATGAAACATGGAAATGTGAATAATCCTGGTTTTATACACATGCTGAAAAGTATTTGAAAATCCTTATAATCCTGTTTTTTACACAATTGATTCATGACTTATACGGAAACTATCCACAAATTATTCACAAAATGTGGATTATATTATGTAAATTGATTTTTTGTCAAATAATGTGGATAACTTATAAAAAATTTTTTAAAATTGTTTTTATTTTCTAAATAAAAATTTTTATACCTGATTTTACTTGACATTCCGGCTGTTATCCAGTACAATCAATATGCTATTTTCCAATAATATGACAATTTGATGCCTTTATATAAACACTATATAAGGTTATGGAAGAGGAGGTGTTTCAGCATGAAAATGACATTTCAGCCTAAAAATCGGTCAAGGTCTAAAGTTCACGGATTCAGAGCCAGAATGAGTTCTGCAGGCGGCAGAAAGGTTTTGAAAGCAAGACGTGCAAAAGGAAGACATAAATTATCAGCATAGGTCACAGCAATGTGACCTTTTTTTCTCTGAAAGATTAGGAGTGGGAATTGAATAATTCAGAGTCATTGAGGAAAAACCGCCAGTTTCAGTTCGTGTATAAGAACGGAAGGTCTTATGCGAATAAATACCTTGTTATGTATGTAAAGGAAAATGGCCTGGGTATGAATCGGATTGGAATAAGCGTCAGCAAAAGAGTCGGCAACAGCGTGGTAAGGCATCGTGTAAAGCGGCTCATAAAAGAAAGTTACCGGTTACATGAAAACGTATTCAATAGTGGTTTGGATATGGTAATCGTTGCAAGGGAGAGAACAAGAGAAGCAGATTTCTATGAAATAGAAAAATCTCTCCTGCATTTGGCAAAACTGCATGAAGTAATCAGAGTTTATCTATGAAAAAAATTTTAATTGGAATGATAAAATTTTACAGAAAGTATCTTTCTCCTTTAAAGAGGACAAAATGCCCTTACTATCCAACCTGTTCCCAGTATGGTCTGGAAGCCGTGGAAAAATACGGCGCTTTGAAAGGGGGGGCGCTTGCTTTTTGGAGGATACTCAGATGTAATCCTTTTTCAAAAGGAGGGTACGATCCTGTTCCCTGACTTTTGAAAATGTAAGAATGTCTTAACATGACAGATTGAGAGGTAACATGACAGGTATTTTATTGACAAAAAGCACTATTCCTATCATTGGCTGGGTTGCCAGCCTGTTAGGTAAAATAATGGAAATCATTTTTAATGTATTGGATATGATAGGCATTCCCAATATCGGCCTTTCCATTATTTTGTTTACTATTATCGTATATATACTAATGCTTCCCCTTACTATCAAGCAGCAGAAATTTTCCAAGCTTTCCGCCAAGATGAATCCGGAAATGCAGGTAATCAGGGAAAAGTACAAAAACCGCAATGACAATGAATCTCAGATGCAGATGAATGCCGAGATTCAGGCGGTCTATGCTAAATATGGCGTATCTCCTACAGGAAGCTGCGTGCAGCTTCTGATTCAGATGCCCATCCTGCTTGCTTTGTATCAGGTAGTGTACCGTATGCCCGCTTATGTTCCCAAGATCGGAAATGCTTTCAATGCGCTGGCTTCCGAGATCATGAACGGGAATTTACTGGTGGAATTTAAGGATACGGTGAGAAACGCTTCCGCATATATCCGGGATGTGGAGAATATTACCGTAAACCAGTTTATTGATGTTTTAAACAGAGTAAATTTCTCCGACCTTTCCTCTTTTGCGGAAAGTCATGGTATTACGGCGGGACTGGCGGATATCAGCAGGTATAATTCTTTCTTAATAGAAGGCTTCAACCTTGCAAACTCGCCCTCTTCCGTTGTAAGTACCTTTTTTAAGAATAACGCGGCAGGAAATGTTACCGTTATGATGGTGGTTTTAGCCATTTCCATTCCGGTTTTGTCCGCTGTTACCCAGTGGATCAACGTACTGCTTATGCCGAAGCAGGATAGCGGTAATAAAAACGGTGATGCGCAGGATACCATGGCTGCTTCTATGAAGACCATGAATATGGTAATGCCCATTATGTCAGCGTTTTTCTGTTATACGCTGCCTGCCGGTCTTGGTCTTTACTGGGTTGCGGGTTCTGTAGTCAGAAGTATCCAGCAGGTCATTATCAATAAGCATATGGACAAGATAGATCTGAATGAACTTATTGAAAAGAACAAAGAAAAAAGCGCTAAAAAAATGGAGAAGATGAAGGAGAATCAGGCAAAACTCCAGCAATATGCCAATATGAATACCAAAAGTATCGCTGCGGCAAATACCAAAAATTATACTCAGAAAGCAAAAGAGGCGGCCAGTATTTCTGAAAAAGCTTCTTCTGTTTCCGCAAAGCCCACTTCCGGCAATGCCAAACCCGGAAGCCTTATGGCCAAGGCTAATCTGGTAAAGGAATATAATGAGCGCAACAATAAATAAGAGCGTACTTGAAAAGGAGGAATTAAAATGGAATATAAGGAATTTTCAGCAAAAACAGTAGAAGACGCCATTACAGCAGCATGTCAGGAATTTCTGGTAGTCAGCGCTAAATTGGATTATGAAGTTGTGGAAGAGGGTTCGTCAGGATTTTTAGGAATAGGCTCTAAACCTGCAGTGATAAGGGCCAGAGTAAAGGAAGAATCCGAAATGGAAGAAAAACCCGTAAGCGCAAAGCCTGTTGAAACAAAATCCGTAAGCGCAAAACCGGTTGAAGCAAAGGCTGAAACAGGAAAACCGGTGCAGGAAAAGGCTGAAGGAAAGAAACTCGCGACAAAATCACTCAAAACAGAAGGTCCTCTGGAGGATGAAGCAAAGAAATTCTTAAACAGTGTTTTTGCTGCCATGAATATGGTTGTTACGGTGGATGTAAATTATGATGAAGCCGAAAAGAATATGGATATTGAACTGAGTGGAGAAGAAATGGGTGTTCTCATCGGTAAGAGAGGACAAACTCTGGATTCCTTACAGTATCTGGTTTCTTTGGTGGTAAACAAAGGAGAAGAAGATTACATTCGGGTAAAGGTTGATACAGAAAATTACAGACAGAGAAGAAAAGAAACACTGGAGAATCTCGCAAAAAATATATCCTACAAAGTCAAGAGAACCAAGAGGCCTGTGTCTTTGGAGCCTATGAATCCTTATGAAAGGCGTATTATCCATTCCGCGCTGCAGAATGATAAATACGTGACCACCCACAGTGAAGGAGAAGAACCTTTCAGAAGGGTTGTTGTTTCTTTGAAGAAATAAAGGAAAAGCAGCCGCAAAAAAGCGTCAGTGTTTTCACTGGCGCTTTTATTTATGAACAATATGTTGTATAATTGTTATGGTTTGTTTTGAGGGTGAAAAATGATCGGGCACGGAGACTGGATATGGATACGGATACCATCGCTGCTATCGGCACTGCTTTAAGTAATTCCGGAATAGGCATTATCAGAGTTAGCGGTAAAGAGGCGGTTCATGTAGTAAATCAGATATACAGGGATAAAAACGGATCTCAGACCATGCATTCCATGAAAAGCCATACCATACACTATGGTTTTATTGTGGACGAAAAGGGTGAGGCTGTGGATGAAGTCATGGTCTCTTATATGAAAGGTCCTAAAAGCTTTACCGCGGAAGATACCGTGGAGATCAACTGCCATGGAGGGATTCTTCTTTTAAATCGTGTGTTGGAGTTGGTTATAAAAAGCGGCGCCAGACTGGCGGAGCCGGGAGAATTTACAAAACGCGCTTTTTTAAACGGCAGGATCGATCTGACAGAAGCGGAAGCGGTCATGGACGTTATCGGGGCGGAAAATGAACTGGCCCTGAAATCTTCCGTAAGCCAGTTAAAGGGAGCGGTATCCTCCAGGATCAAAGAATTAAGAGAAAAGATCCTTTATGAAACTGCGTTTATAGAATCGGCTTTGGATGATCCGGAGCATATCAGTCTAAACGGATACAAAGAGCATTTGGAAAAGGTATTAAAGGAACTGCTTACGGAAGCGGACAAACTGCTTTCCGGCGCGGATGACGGTAAGATCTTAAAAGAAGGGATCCACACCGTAATTGTAGGAAAACCCAACGCGGGAAAGTCCTCTTTCCTCAATCTGCTCCTTGGGGAAGATAAAGCCATTGTAACGGATATAGCAGGTACTACCAGGGATATATTGGAGGAGCATGTCTTGCTAAAAGGAATGGATCTGAAACTGATCGATACCGCGGGCATTCGTTTCACGGAAGATGCGGTGGAGAAGATCGGAGTGGAAAAAGCAAGGGAATATGCCCAAAATGCCGATTTAATCCTCTTTATGGCGGACAGTTCGGTTCCTTTGGATGAGAATGACGAAGAGATCATCAGGCTCACTTCTTCCAAAAAATGCATTGTTCTTTTGAATAAAACGGATTTAAAACCGGTGGTTACGGAAGATATGATCCGGAAAGCCTTTTATGATATAGCGGAAAGAGAACCCGTTATCATTAAAATATCAGCGAGGGAATCCGTCGGCGTGGAAGAATTTGAAAAGGCGCTTCAGGAAATGTTTTTTAAAGGTGAAATTTCCTTTGAAAATGAGGTATATATTACTAATCTGCGCCACAAGGAAGCTTTACAGGACGCGAAGACTTCTCTGCTCATGGTGGAAAAGAGTTTAAGGGAGAATCTGCCGGAGGATTTTTATTCTATCGACTTAATGGGAGCCTATGTTTCTCTGGGAAAGATCATTGGAGAAGAGATTTCCGATGATCTGGTGGAAGAGATATTTTCCAAGTTTTGTATGGGAAAATAACCGTTTGATCTGTTGCGGAATATCTGTTTATGGGAGAAGAGGATATGTCTCAGATGCAGGAATTTTTAATGGATAAAGTGGATGTCTGCGTTATCGGGGCCGGTCATGCCGGCTGTGAGGCGGCTTTGGCCTGCGCGAGACTGGGGCTGGAAACGGTGATCTTTACCGTAAGCGTGGACAGTATTGCCCTAATGCCCTGTAATCCTAACGTGGGAGGTTCCTCCAAAGGACATCTGGTCAAGGAAGTGGACGCTCTTGGCGGCGAGATGGGTAAAAACATTGACAAAACCTTTATCCAGTCCAAAATGCTGAACAGATCCAAAGGGCCTGCGGTACATTCACTTCGGGCTCAGGCGGACAAGGCGGATTACTCCCGTTCCATGCGTAAGGTTCTGGAAAAGCAGGAGCATCTGACGATCAAGCAGGCGGAAGTTACCGATTTGATCTGGGAAGAAGATCCTGAAACTTCCATAAAGAAAATAAAAGGCGTAAAGACTTTTACCGGAGCGGTGTATGAATGTAAGGCAGCAGTCCTTTGTACCGGAACTTATTTAAGAGCCAGGTGCCTTTGCGGGGAAAGCATTACCTATACCGGACCTAACGGGCTGCAGGCTGCCAATCATTTGACCGATTCCCTGAAAGATATGGGAATTGAATTGCGGAGATTTAAAACAGGAACTCCTGCCAGGATGGAAAAGAAAAGCCTTGACTTTTCCAAAATGGAGGAGCAGTTTGGCGATGAAAGGATCGTGCCTTTTTCCTTTTCCACAAATCCGGAGGATATACAGAAAGAGCAGGTTTCCTGTTATCTTACCTATACCAACGAAAGAACCCATGAAATCATTCGGGCCAATTTAGACCGCTCTCCTATTTACGCGGGCATTATCGAGGGAACAGGCCCCAGGTACTGTCCGTCTATTGAGGACAAGGTGGTGAAATTCGCGGATAAGGAGCGTCATCAGGTTTTTATTGAACCGGAAGGTATTCATACGGACGAAATGTACGTGGGGGGAATGTCTTCTTCTCTTCCGGAAGACGTACAGCTTGCCATGTACCGCACAGTGCCGGGACTTGAAAACTGCAGGATAGTGAGAAATGCCTATGCGATAGAGTATGACTGCATCGATGCGCAGCAGCTTTATCCAACTCTGGAATTTAAAAAGGTTTCAGGACTCTTTGCCGGAGGGCAGTTTAATGGCAGCAGCGGTTATGAGGAAGCGGCGGCACAGGGGCTGATCGCGGGAATTAACGCGGCCATGTCCCTTTTGGGAAGGGAGCCTCTTGTGCTGGACAGGTCGGAGGCCTATATCGGTGTATTGATTGATGACCTGGTGACAAAAGAAAATTTTGAACCCTACAGGATGATGACCTCCCGCGCGGAATACCGCCTTTTACTTCGTCAGGACAATGCGGATCTGCGTCTGCGGGAAAAGGGATTTCGCATCGGGCTGGTTTCCAAAGAAGAATACGAAGCTGTTTTAAAAAAGAAGTCCCAGATAGAGGAAGAAATACAGAGATTAAAATCAGTTACCATAGGAGCTTCTGAAAAGTATCAGATATTTTTGGAAAAGTACGGAAGCTCTCCCTTAAAAACGGGAACGAGCCTTGCTGAACTGATGTGCCGGCCTGAACTGGATTATGAAAAGCTGGGGGAAATCGATCCTGGCAGAAAAGAACTTCCGGACAGTGTTATCGAACAGGTAGAGATTGAGATCAAGTATGAGGGTTATATAGAACGACAGCTTCGCCAGGTAGAACAGTTTAAGAAAATGGAGAAAAAGAAGATTCCCCAGGATTTGGACTATGACGAAGTTCCCAGCCTGCGGATAGAGGCGCGGCAGAAGCTGAAAAACCTGCGTCCTGTTTCCGTAGGACAGGCATCTCGGATTTCCGGAGTATCTCCGGCGGATATTTCTGTACTTCTGGTATATTTGGAGCATAGGAAGGGAAAAAACTGATATGAAGTTTCTTTTTGGAAAAGGCAGAGAAAAAGAACCCCGTCGGGAGAGCTATGACAGGGGAAATAAGATACCCCTTATCCGGGCGAGCATCTGTACGGGAGAACAGGTAGCCGGTTTTAAAGACTTGAAAACAGGGCATTTTGAAGAAGTTATGCTGATCACAGGAGAAGAAGATAAAAAAGTTTTTCTGGAAAGATATGGCATAGAACCCTCCGAATTAAAAAAGGAATGGTAAAAATGTATCATACGGAACAATTTCAAAAAGATCTTCTGGAATGGGATATTGTTCTGTCGGACAGACAGCTGGAACAGTTTCTGCAGTATTATGAAATACTGACGGAATGGAACAAATTTATGAATCTGACTGCGGTTACGGAATACGAGGAGGTCATGAAGAAGCATTTTGTGGACAGCCTTTCCGCGGTAAGAGCTCTTGATCTGACAGGTGATCTGACGCTTTTGGATATAGGGACCGGCGCCGGTTTTCCAGGCATCCCCTTAAAGATCGTATTTCCGAATCTGAAAGTAACGCTTTTGGATTCCTTAAATAAAAGAGTTCGTTTTTTACAGACTCTCATAGAAAAACTGGAACTTACCCGGATAGAAGCTTTTCACGGGCGGGCAGAGGATTTTGCGAAAGAGAAAAACAGAAGGGAACAGTTTGATGTCTGTGTTTCCAGGGCTGTTTCAAATATGACAGTATTGTCAGAATATTGCCTGCCCTTTGTTAAGATAGGCGGAAAGTTCATTTCCTATAAATCCGAAAAGGCCGAAGAGGAAATAGAGGAGGCGGAATGGGCTATTGAGCAGTTGGGCGGAAAGGTGGAGAAGCAGGTTAAAATGTATCTCCCCAATTCCGATATATTTAGAAATCTTTTTGTTATAGAAAAGATAAAAGCAACACCCAAATATTTTCCAAGAAAGGCGGGGATGGCCCTAAAAGAACCATTGTGTAAAAAACTTTCATTATGATTGTGTATTGGATTTTGTGACGGAACAGGATATAAGACTGAAGAGAAAAGGGGAAAATTGAATTATGTCAAGAGAAGAATACACTTCACTGAATGAGATGTATATTACTCTTTTAGAAAAGGAGGGCGAACTGAGCAGGGAGTTAAAGCAGAATCATCTCCGCATTTCAGAAATAGACGCTTATCTGCAGCTTTTGCATAATAAGCAGGAAGATGATGCACAGATTTTTTCTCCGAGAAATGTGGAAGAAGTACATAAGGAAAGTATTGCGATCCAGCAGGAAGAAAAGGAACGCCTAGAGGAAGAAAATAGAAAACTTCAAAGCAAATTGAATAACATATCTGTTTTTGCGAAAGGGCTTCAAAGAGCCATGGAGGGAGAAGTTTCTTTTAATAAGTGGGAGATCCTGGATGTACAGGAAAAAGAAAGGCAGAGAATCGCCAGGGACTTACATGACAGTTCCCTGCAGAATCTTACACATCTGGTACATAAAGTGGAGCTGGCTTCCGCTTATATTGACAGGGATCCGGTGCAGGCCAAGCTGGAATTGGCGACAGTGAATAAGAGTCTGAAGTCTGTTATTGAGGACATCAGAAATGTGATATTTGATCTGCGCCCCATGTCCTTCGATGACCTGGGACTGGAAGAAGCTTTTTCAAGATTGTTTACTGTGTTAAAAGAAAACTATAAAGAATTTGATTTTGATACGCAGATCGGTCCCATTACTTGTGAAAAAGAATTAATGAAAATTGCCATATACAGGATTGTGCAGGAAGCCTGCATGAATGCGTTGGAACATTCCGGTGGAAATAAATTAAAAATATGGATTGCAGAAGAAGAAAAATGTTGTAAAATAGTGGTAAGGGATAATGGTAAGGGATTTTCTCCTGAAGATTTATCCGATGGAGAAAATAAAAATTTTGGAGTTGCCATTATGCGTGAAAGAGTAAATCTGCTGGACGGGAAAATTCATTATGATACCGTGTCCGGCGGAGGTACAGAAATCAGAATAGAGATTCCGCTTTGAAAACTTTTGACAGTAGACGAGGAGCACAATTCACAACATGGATAAGATTAGAGTGATGATTGCGGATGACCACGAGTTGATCCGTGAGGGATTAAAGCAGCTATTGGAATTGGACGGAAATATTGAAGTTGTGTCCGAAGCAGGTGACGGCGTGGAATGTTTGGAAAAGCTCAAACGCATTAACCCTGATGTACTATTACTGGATATTAATATGCCCAGGCAAAACGGTTTGGAGGTATTGAAAAAAATCCGGGACAGAAATCTGAATACGAAAGTTTTGATTCTTACCGTTCATAATGAGGTGGAGTATTTATTAAAAGCAGTGGATATAGGAGTGAATGGCTATTTGATGAAGGACTCTACTTCTGAAGAATTGCGAAAAGCAATTTATTCTGTAATAAATAATGAGAACTATATTCAGGCAGCCTTAATTCCTCTATTAAATTCCAGACTGATCGCCCGAGATATAGACAAAGAAAAGATAGATTCTTTGACAAGACGGGAACTGGAAGTGCTTGTGAAAATCGCGAACGGAATGTCCAATAAAGAAATTGCTGCTACTTTGGATATAAGTGAGCGAACTGTAAAGAACCACATTTCCAATATTTTTAAAAAGATATGTGTGGCGGACAGAACTCAGGCTGCTGTTTTTGCAATCCGTAATAATTTAATTAAATTATGAGGAAACAAAAGAAACATGAGTATAGTTCAAAATGTTTCACGTGAAACATTTTGAACTATATATTTTTAAACACAAGATAATGTTTCACGTGAAACATTTTGACCCCAGATGTTGAAGCGGAACCGTGAAACATTTTTAAAAGCCGTGAAACCTTAAAATGTTTCACATAAATTCCATAAAATTCATGTAGATAAAGAGGATATTTAATGATATAATGGCGTAAGAGCTTTTCAAGTCATGAGAAAACAGCTTTGATGACGGATGAAAAATCTTTGGACGAATGGAGATTCTATGGGTAAAGTAATTGCAATCGCGAACCAAAAGGGAGGCGTAGGTAAAACTACAACATCTATCAATTTATCGGCTTCTCTTGCGGAAAAAGGGAAAAAGGTATTGGTGATAGATACGGATCCACAGGGAAATACTACCAGTGGATTTGGTATAGATAAAAACGACCTGGATACTACGATTTACGATCTGATGCTGGGGGAAAGCTCTATTCAGGACTGTATCCTGAAAGAGGTTGTCAAAAATGTGGACATACTTCCTTCCAATGTCAATTTAGCCGCAACGGAAATAGAATTGATCGGTGTGGATAAAAAAGAATATATATTAAAAAACGAGGTTGACTGGGTTAGGGATAAATATGATTTTATTATTATAGACTGCCCACCTTCCTTAAATTCCCTGACGATCAACGCGCTGACAACCGCTGACACTGTACTGGTGCCGATTCAGTGCGAATACTACGCGCTGGAGGGATTGAGCCAGTTAATACATACCGTAAACCTGGTAAAGGAGCGGTTGAATCCGGCACTGGATATGGAGGGCGTGGTTTTTACCATGTATGATTCCAGAACCAATTTGTCCATGCAGGTGGTGGAAAATGTGAAGAGTCATTTGAATCAGACGGTCTATGAAACTATGATTCCCCGGAATATCCGGCTTGCGGAGGCTCCCAGTTACGGAATGCCGATCCATATATATGATCCGAAATCAGCAGGCGCGGAAGCATATATGAAACTGGCGGATGAAGTGATCAAGCACAATAAACAGATGTAAAAGGAGAAGGGTATGGCAGCGAGAGGATTAGGAAAAGGTTTGGGAAAAGGTCTGGACGCGTTGATTCCGCCGAGCAGTTCGGATGCTGTAAAAAAGAATCCGGTGTTACAGGAGCAGCCAGGTGAACAGGGCAGTGAAGTCATGGTAAAGATCACAAGGGTGGAGCCTAACAGGGAACAGCCCAGAAAAAATTTTGATGAGGACGCGCTCCTGGAGCTGTCGGATTCCATCAAACAGTTTGGTGTCATTCAGCCTATTGTGGTTCAGGACAGGAAAGATCATTATGAGATCATCGCGGGCGAGCGCAGATGGCGGGCCGCGAAAATGGCCGGTTTAAAAGAAGTTCCTGTTATTATCAAGAACTACACCGAGCAGGAAATTGTGGAGATTTCCCTGATTGAAAATATTCAGAGGGAAGACTTGAATCCCATTGAAGAAGCCCAGGCTTATAAGCGTCTTTTGACGGAATTTAACTTAAAGCAGGATGAAGTGGCGGAAAGGGTATCCAAGAGCCGAACGGCAGTTACCAATTCCATGCGCCTTTTAAAGCTGAGTGAAAATGTGCAGGAAATGGTCATCAACGATATGCTCAGTACCGGTCATGCCAGAGCGTTGCTGGCAGTAGAAGATCCGGAGGAACAGTACATCCTGGCCCAGAAAGTATTTGACGAGAAATTAAGCGTGCGGGAAGTGGAAAAGCTGGTAAAGAATCTGCATAAACCCGCCAAGCCGAAGAAGCAGGACAGCAAGGCCCTGGAATTGATCTACAGGGATATTGAAGAGAAGCTGAAGCAGACTTTAAGCACCAAGGTAGAAGTTTCCTCCAAGGGCGAAGACGGTGCCGGTAAGATCGAGATCGAGTTTTACAGCCACGCCGATTTGGACAGACTCATGGATATTTTAATGAAGTAAGGGTGTAAATGATATGGTGAGTGAATTGTTTCATAATATGGGATTGGACAACCTGGATATTGGGTATCTGTTTATCGCCATATTTGTTATCAATATAATTTTGATCGTCTTACTGGCAGTGCAGATCAGAAAGACCTCTCTTATGAAGAAGAGGCTGGACAAATTTGTACTGGGAAAAGACGGAAAAAGCCTGGAAAAGGATATTATCGCATTGTATGAGGATAATAAGTTCCTGAAGGTGGGCGTGGACAAGAACAAAAAGGATATTCGAACGCTGTATAAAAATATGGAGAAAACGTTCCAGAAAATCGGAATCGTAAAGTATGACGCTTTCAAGCAAATGGGAGGACAGCTCAGTTTTTCGCTGGCACTGTTGGATGAAAATAACGATGGTTTCGTATTGAATTCGGTTCACAGTACTGAGGGTTGCTATACCTACACAAAAGAGATAAAAAGCGGGGCATGTGAAATTTCTTTAGGGGAGGAAGAACAGGAAGCGCTTGCTATGGCAATGGGAGAATAGAAGCTATGCACCGCAGAACGTTGGATGAATTGCAGGGATACGAAATTTTGGCAAAACCCGTCATGGCGGAGGACTTTTGTATTATCCTGCCGGAAGGCGCCGTTTTAAAACCGAGCTATATTAAAAAGCTGCGGGAGCTGGAGATTCAGAAAGTATATATCAAGGATGACGCCGAAGAAGAAAGTATCCTGATCTTAAAAAGCGAGATGGAGCAGGAAGCCCGCAAGAAAATTAAAGAGGTCTTAGAGCATCACACCTATCACCATAATGAAGAATTGATGCAGCTCTGTGAAACCGCGGACAACATCATTGTCAGCATTGTGCAGGAGGATGAGGTCGCGGAGCAGGTATTCGATGTAAAAGAGAGAAGCGCGGATATTTATGAGCACTCTCTGAGTATTTGTACACTGGCGGTATTGACGGCTTTGAAAATGAACATGCCCCAGGATATGGTGCATGAAATCGGTGTCGGCTGTCTTCTCCACGATATTGGTCTGCGGTACTTGGCCATCGATTACTCCGGAGAAAATCTTTCTTCTCTATCGGAAGCGGATATGGCAGAATTTAAAAAGCATCCGGTATATGGCTATTCCGCGTTAAAGGATGAGAACTGGATCTCCGATACGGGAAAGAGCATTATCCTCTACCACCACGAACGTCTGGACGGAACAGGTTATCCGCTGCGGGCAGCCTCTCTCACAGAGGCCATCCAGATCGTGAACGTGTGTGATACCTTCGATGAGATGATCTGTGGCATCGGCTGCAGGAAATGCAAGGTGTATGAAGCGGTAGAATATTTAAAAACCTTTAAAAATATAAAGTTTGGTGCTACAATAGTAGATACCTTTTTGAAGTTTGTAGCTGTCTACCCCACAGGCAGCAGGGTACGGACCAATGAGGGAGAGATAGGGATCGTGGTCCGCCAGAACAAAGAATTTCCGGAAAGACCTGTGCTGCGTATCCTGGAAGATAAAAGCGGTATGCAGCCGCAGAAAGAGATATTGAAAGATTTAGTAAAAATACATCATGTTTTCATAGAGGAAACGTTGGATGATTAAGGAGGCGTCTACCCATGATAGACATCAGGTTTTTAAGAGAGAATCCGGAAGCGGTGAAAGAAAACATCCGGAAGAAATTTCAGGAAGAGAAGCTGCCGTTGGTGGATGAAGTGATCGCGCTGGATGCGGAAAGCCGCAGGATCAAGCAGGAAGCGGATGAACTTCGTGCCAATAAGAATAAAATTTCCAAAGAGATCGGCGGCCTGATGGCACAGGGAAGAAAAGAAGAGGCCGAGGCCAAAAAAGCGGAGGTGGCGGCACAGTCCAAGCGTCTTGCCGAGCTGGAAGCCAAGGAGCCGGAGTACCAGGAAAAGATTACCGGTATTATGATGAAGATTCCCCAGATCATAGATCCGTCCGTACCCATTGGAAAGGATGACAGTGAGAATGTGGAGATCACCCGCTACGGAGAGCCCAGGGTTCCGGATTTTGAAGTGCCTTACCATGCGGATATTTTGGAGAAGCTGAACGGCCTGGATAAGGAAAGTGCCGGCCGGACCAGCGGCAACGGATTCTATTACCTGATCGGCGATGCTGCCAGGATCCATTCTGCCATGATCAGTTACGCCAGGGATTTTATGATCGACAAAGGCTTTACCTACTGTATTCCTCCTTTCATGATCCGCAGCAGCGTGGTAAACGGTGTGATGAGTTTCGCGGAAATGGAAGCCATGATGTATAAGATCGAGGGCGAGGATCTGTTTTTGATCGGAACCTCCGAGCATTCCATGATCGGTAAGTTCAAGGGACAGATCGTCAATGAGGCTGCGCTGCCCATTACCATGACATCCTATTCTCCCTGCTTTAGAAAAGAGGTAGGCTCCCATGGGATAGAGGAGAGAGGCGTATACCGTGTACACCAGTTTGAGAAGCAGGAAATGGTAGTATTATGTAAACCAGAGGACTCCATGGACTGGTATAACAAGATGTGGAGCTATACGGTAGAATTTTTCAGAAGTTTGGATATTCCTGTCCGCACGCTGGAATGCTGCAGTGGAGATCTGGCGGATCTGAAAGTAAAATCCTGTGATGTAGAGGCCTGGAGCCCCAGACAGAAGAAATATTTTGAGGTGGGTTCCTGCTCTACCCTGGGAGACGCCCAGGCAAGGCGGCTGGGTATCCGCACCAAAGGGGAAAAAGGGACTTACTATGTGCATACCTTAAATAATACCGTACTTGCGACACCCAGGGGACTGATCGCGTTTTTGGAGAACAATGTGAATGAGGATGGCAGTGTAAATATTCCGGAAGCGCTGCGTCCCTATATGGGCGGAAAGGCCAAAATCGGCTGAAGCTCGTTACAGTAAACTTTAAACAGAAAGAAGGTGAAATCTTTGCATAAATATTTAAGAGCCATTGGCTTCAGTAAATTTGCCAGCAGAAACGAATTAAAGGATTTGCTGGTTGATGTGATCATAAACGCTACATCCCGGGCTTGTACCACGGGGGAAGACAACGTATTGCTGGGGGAATTTTGCAGAGATTTTGCTGAAAATATGGGCATCGCGGTATGCGGGGAATTTGACGAGGAACACGGGGATAAATTCATTTACGATTATTATTACCCCTATCTGCGGGGCAGAGGGATCACCACCCTGGAGGATGTTTCCGTGGAGCGTCATGCGGAAAAGGAGTCCTATGCAGGTGTCTGTGACGATGTAAAAGTGGGCGTTTCGCTTATCTTTTATTTGCAGAACCGGATTCCCTATGTGAAAGCGCAGGTACAGGGCAGACTGCCCATTAAGGGAACTACCCTGACTCTTTCCGCGCTTTCCATTAAGGGAAATATTATGCTGCCGATTCAGAAGGATGAGCATCAAAAGAAGAAGAGCCAGAAAGAAGCTTATAACCGCAGCAATCTTATCGCAGCAGCCAGGCGGGGGGACGAGGAAGCCATTGAAACGCTGACCTTGGAAGATATGGACATGTACACCCTCATTTCCCGCAAGATTCAGAAGGAAGATGTGTTCAGTCTGGTAGATACCTATTGTATGCCCTATGGCGTGGAGTGTGACCAGTATTCTATTCTGGGTGAGATCATGGAATGCAGAGTCATTACCAACAACATGACGGGAGAAGAAATTTACCATATGAGTATCTGCTGCAACGAATTGACTTTTGATGTGTGCATCAATGTAAAGGATCTGTATGGCGAGCCTCAGATCGGCCGCAGATTTAAGGGAATCATCTGGCTTCAGGGATTTATTAATTTCCCGGAATAGATTGACGGGACTTTAAATTTTTGCTATAATTTCATTTTGTAAATGTCTGCGTAGCTCAGTTGGATAGAGCGACCGCCTCCTAAGCGGTAGGTCGGGTGTTCAAGTCACCTCGCGGACGCCAGCAAATACGCCGAAAACCTTGAAAGATCAAGGCTTTCGGCTTTCTTTGTTTTTGGCCGTTCCTTCGAGTCTGCTAATAAAGCCGGGGTTCAAAAGGACTAAGCCCTGCGGCAGATAATGAGGCCATAGTCCATGATTAAAGGAGTTCTTCCAAAGCGCTTAGATCGTCCTTCGTTGTTGACCAGCTTGTTGCGAAGCGGACGACGGTATGACTATCGTCATACTTTTCCCAGAAGCTTACGGCAACATTTTTTCTGAGCTGCTCAAGGTGGCTGTTTTCCAGGATAATAAACTGCTGGTTGGTCGGAGACTCAAGGTAAAAGGTAAGCCCTTTTCGACGGAAGATGGCTTTCATCTGTTCTGCCATCTCGATGGCGTGGCGGGAGATTTCAAAATACAAGCCGTCGGAAAAGAGGGTATCAAACTGAATCCCGAGTAAGCGTCCTTTTGCCAGCAGAGCCCCACGCTTTTTAACGGAGGTCATGAAATGGGCCGGCATGTTTTGCTTTGTAAAGACGACGGCCTCCCCGCACAGCGCACCGACCTTGGTGCCGCCAATATAGAATACGTCGCAGAGTTCTGCGATTTCAGGCAGGGTTACGTCGGTTTCCCTGCTCATCAGTCCATAGCCGAGCTGGGCGCCGTCG
Organism: uncultured Lachnospiraceae bacterium; assembly: GCA_947631685.1. Lineage (GTDB taxonomy): Bacteria > Bacillota > Clostridia > Lachnospirales > Lachnospiraceae > Acetatifactor. Next base: position 169,234 of record CANRMI010000003.1, on the reverse strand, counting down.
AGATAGAGCGGAACCCGGAAAGAGCGGCAGATCGCGGAAATCTCCGACAGTTCCTCTTTTGTATAGAGGGTACCGTATTCCGTTGGATGGGAGATATAGACCATTCCGGGAAACACCATGTGCTCGTGATTTCCATCTGCGTAAAAGTCTTCCATAAATCCTCGCAGCGTGGCCGGTTCGATTTTTCCGTCCTTTTGAGAGACTTCCAGCACCTTATGACCGGTAAACTCGACGGCCCCGGCCTCGTGGATGCTGACGTGTCCGGTTTGTGCGGCGATGACGCCTTCAAAATCCCGCAGTATGGTGGAAATGATGACGGAGTTGGTCTGCGTGCCTCCAATGAAAAACTCCACCTGCGCCTGCGGGCAGCGGCAGGTTGCCTTTATTTTTTCTCTTGCGCTCTCGCAGTAAGGATCCGTTCCGTAACCGGAAAGCGCCTCAAGGTTCGTCTTCGCAAGACGCTTCAGTATCTGCGGATGCGCGCCGGTGTTGTAATCACTTTCAAATGAGATCATGACGGATATGCTCCTCTAATTTCGCGTACTTTATCCGGCGGGCCCCCTTTAAAGAACCGTCTCCGCCCAGGCCTTCAGGCTCTCTGCCGTCTGTTGGCCGTTCAGCACTTTTCCTTCGGTGATTACGGTGTCCGCTGCCACGGAAGGCTTCAGTCCGGCTGCGGCCTTTCCGAATCCGCTGCCGCCGGAGGTGGCAAACAGCACAATCTTCTTACCGGAGAAATCATAGCTCTCTAAAAAGCTGTTGATGATGGTCGGGGCCACATACCACCAGATGGGGAACCCCAGCAGGATGGTGTCATAGGCGGCAATGTCAGCGTCCTGATCCGCCAGCGCAGGGCGGCTGGATCTGTCGTTCATTTCCACCGAGCTGCGGGATTTCTTGTCCATCCAGTTGAGGTCTTCCTGCGTGTACGGCACAGCGGGCTTGATCTCATAAATGTCCGCCCCCACAGCCTGTGCTAATTCTTTTGCAACCTGCGCCGTTGTTCCACTGGCGCTGAAATAAGCGACTAATGTTTTGCTCATGTTTTTTATCTCCTTTTTTTATAAAAATTTTCTATGCCTTGAACAGAAACTCCCCGCAAAGGACGGAGGCTGTAATCTGTATTCCAATGGCCCACGCATAGCTTATTTTGTGCCGTCCCGCTGCCAATAGGGAAAGCATAGAAGCGGCGACACCCCATTGAATACCCATGTACAGCAGCCACTCTCCAGCATTTTGATATAATTCACCGGTTTCCGGATGATAGGTCAAATAGTGAAACAGACTGTATATGCCTTCTGTCCACGGAAGCTTTAAGACGAGAACACTGATAGACTGTAATAGTCCAATGCCTGCCAACAGCGCGAGAAGTTCGCACCAAAAGGCCTGTTGGGATTTCTTTTGCTGAAGAAGAAAGAAGAATACGACAAACAGCAGACAGGGATATAAGGCTATGGAGAAAGCTGTAAAAAATACAATGATTCCCCGCATAGGAAGGCGGCAGACATTCCAGTACTTTTCATAAAGGGCATAGCCCACCAGCAAAAAAAGAATAGCCATAGAATCCAATTGTCCCAGGGTAATACCTCTTAAAAAAAGCACCGGGGAAAATAAACTTACTACATAAAAAATCAATTTTTTTGTGGGAGCCGCGTTCTTTCCCAGCATAGAAGCCATCAGGATGGCGACGCCGATGTCTGAGAGACCGGCCAGCCATTTGACGCTGTGCAAAGGCAGTTTAGGTAAGTATTGCAGAAGAAATACCAGAAGAGAATAGGTTGCCCCCTGAGGGCTGTGTGCATGCATATCAAAATAGGCGGCTACATTGTCATAGCTCCACCAAACCGCGAGCCGTCGGAGCCATAATCCCAATGCGGTCACGAGAAGCATGCACAGCAGGCAGATATGTTTATCCAAAAAATCAATCAGTTTGCGTTCGATCTTAAGCATTTTCTAACCCTTTCTCGGACAATCCGCCTTTATACAGCCGGACAGTACAACATAAAGTAAGATAAATATAAATGATGATATTGATAGCGGCGAGGACATAGTGGGATATCCACGGCCAGCTTAAATAGCTTTGCCCATAGCACTGAGCACTGACCAACAGCAGCAGCAATGCGGGAAAACGATACCTTTTATTGATAATGGAAGAGACAGCAAAGAGGACTTCTCCTAAATAATTGTAGCGCTCATGCATACAGGGTAAGAGCATTCCGCAGGTCATGGCCGTCCAGGCCGCATATTCCAGCATTTCCTGAAAGGCGGCTTTCTTTTTGCTTTTTAAGAACAGAACCATAAACAAAAGCAGTGCCGTAAAAGTTGAAAAAATCGCTACCTTACCATACACATAGTAGGGCGCGTTTTTAAGGTATATCCAAATATTTGGATAGTAATAATATACATGCGGATACCTCCCCATCATGTAGAGGAAGCGCCGTATAAAAATATCAAACCCGCACCCGCCAAGAATTGCCGGCACACAGGTCAATTGAATGCCGGCGGCGGACCATAATAAATGGAAAATAGAAAATGACTTTTCTTTAAAATAATAAATGAGGATAATGGGCAGAATGAATATTCCCTGTGGTTTCATCGCTAAAGCCAGGCCAAAGACAAAGCTTCCCCATGCAGGATGGTGTTTCCAAAACAGCCAAAAGGAAAACAGAGAGAAAAAGGCCCAGATACTTTCACATTGGGCAAGATAGGCGCTGTCAATGACCGCGGCCGGATTGACCAATGCGATACCGTATCCGATACACCCATAGAGCCGCTTTTTTCCTTCCGGAGCCACTTCCTGTATCATAAAGAATATCAGTGTCGCTATCAGATAATCGAACAGAATCGACAGCATTTTGATGCTGAATAGGGAAGAAACCGGTATTTTGGTCAAAAAATACAGCATGGTTACATAGAACATGTTGTAATCGCCTTTGTATTCTGCCAGCCCGTGCAGGCTGCCATTGGCTTTTAGCGCGTCAAACCATGGACGAAGACAGTCCCGATAGTCAACGCCTTCATAGGGCAGTCCCAGATAACGAATTATAGCGCCAGCCAAAGACAATGTCACGATTACTGCCGCAAATGCGAGGTTTTTCTTATTCTTCATATGTTTAGTCACCAAGATTCTGTTTTCGCGGAAATATTATTTTTCCAGAGCCTTGTAAACCACTGCGGCCAGAGCGGCGCCTGCCAGCGGGCCCACGATAAATACCCACAGGCATGAAATAGGGGCGGTATTTCCGGTGAGGGCTGCTACAAGAGCAGGGCCAAAGCTTCTGGCAGGGTTGACGGAAGTTCCCGTAAGCCCGATTCCAAGGATGTGCACCAGAGTCAGCGTAAAACCGATTACAACGCCGGCGAAGGATCCGTGGCCGGCCTTTTTGGATGTAACACCCAGAATCGTTAGCACGAAGATGAAGGTAAGCACCACTTCTACCAAAAGACCTGCGACAGCGCTGCCGTTTACGCCGGCCAGTCCGTTAGAACCAAAGCCGCCGGTTAAATCGGTGACGTTTCCGAGACCGAAAATCGCCGCCAGTATGCCGGCACCGGCCAGAGCTCCTAAACACTGGGAAACGACATAGCCCACAAAGTCCTTTACATCCATACCGCCGTTAAGGAGTACGCCCAGAGAAACCGCGGGGTTGATATGGCAGCCGGAGATATTTCCTACGCAGTATGCCATTCCAACGATCACAAGACCAAATGCCAGAGCGGTTAAAAGATAGCCACAGCCTGCCGCCGCGTCACATCCTACCAGCATGGCCGTTCCGCAGCCCATGATCACGAGGACTGCCGTTCCGATAAATTCTGCAATGTATTTTTTCATCGCAACCTCCTTAAAAATTGATAATATTAAAATATATTACTCGAACAGTGAAGAAAGTACGGAAGTGGTCTGGGTAATCTCCGCAACAGACTGTTCAATGTCGTTGTATATAATAGCCGACTGGGAGGAAAGATCCTGCATACTCTTTGCCACAACGGAAAATCCGACACCTGCCTCGCCGCTCCTGGCTGCCTCGATGCTGGCGTTCAAAGAGAGCATCTTCTGCTTATTGGCGATTGTCTTGAGCTGGCCGGTATTGCTGTTGATCTTGTGGATGATTTCGGTGGAATGCTGGATTTCCGTTTTCAGGGTTTCCAGGCTGCTGGTATTCAGGTATTTAAAATATTCCAGATTCACAAGCTGATTGACAATGGTACCCAGCAGGGAGGCCGCCGCCCGGATCCGCTTTTCGGTACTGATAGGAACCTTTCTCAGGGCGTCGATATAATCGTCCGGCCGGATGCCCAGCTCCTGTGCCGTCTTGCGGAAAGTGTCCTCGTCGGGAGGATTGGGAAGTACCTGTCCGCCGATAATGGCACCTACCTTTTCGTCTCCAATCAAAATATCGATGGAAAAATCCATCAGACCGGCGTGGCAGAAGTATGTGCCGGTACACTCGTTATCGCATTTTACACAGCGGCGGTTGCCCTCCGCGGAGCCGCGGGTATATTTCATACAAAAGTCCGTAAAGTTGCTCCCTTCTGTCAGATATTCCCCATGCGTACCCACCGCAATAGCCGCAAGGCCGGTAGCGTCGGAAAACGCGTCTTGTATCTGCTGCAGCTTGGATAGATCCATAAAATCTTTCAGTTCCATATAGAATTGCCCCCCTTTTCGTAATATAATACAATTATAATATAAATTGCGGAAATATACAATCGGACAATCGGGAAATGACATAAAAAACGCAATATTCTGAAACGTACAAAAGGCGTAAAAAGGCGCGGAAGAGAGGCTGACTGACATGGAAAAAAGAATTTTGGCATACAGAAAGTTTATGGATGAAATGATACGGCAATTACAGGAGGCGCCCTGCAACCCGGAAGAACTGGAAAAAAGAAAAAAAGAGCATCTGACGCAGGTGTCTTTTTTTCAGCATGAGCGACTTGTGCACCTGATCGTTACCGTAACATTTGGAATCTTAGAAATGCTGGCGCTTTTTTTGGCGCGGCTAAGTCCGGACCCGGCGGTTTTTCTTTTGGTGGCTGTCATACTAGTACTATTGATCCCTTATATCCGGCACTACTATATATTGGAAAATGAGGTCCAGAAAATGTACCGGCAGTACGACGAGCTGTGCAGGTTGCAGGAAAATACAGTGTTTTTTTACATGAGCCGGACTTGATAAACGGGCGGAAAGTGATACAATAAATTGCAAGGGGACATCTATGAAAGGGATGGGAATAGATGGGAAGATTAAAGGAGCGCCTGACGGCGTATCTACTGGCGTTTTGTACGTTGGTAACGGCTATAGGTTCAGTGGCCACGATGCCGGTGAAAGCAGAAGGGGCGATAGGTAACGGCTCCATTGGATTAACGGGGTATACAATAGAGATCAAAAACGGCGCGGGAAGCTGGGAAGCGCTTACGGACGGTCACACGGTCAGGAACGATGATGAATTGCGGATCACTTTTAACTGGGAGCTGGCAAATGGGGATACCTCCACTGAACTGGTGGCGGATATTACCCCGCTGGCGGGCATTCTGCTGGGAGACAGCTCTCACAGGGACCTGCCGGATGTGAACAACGGAAATAAAAAGATCGGCGAATACTGGGTGGAAGACAACAAACTGCATATTTTGCTGACTGATCCGGATTATATTCAGCATACTGGAGAAAGAAAGGGAGGTGCCACGATTACCGGCACCGTTAAGGTGGAAAATACCGAAGACGGAGGGAAAGCGGACATTCAGATAGGAGATGCCACGGTCCATCCCACTTTTAACACAGGCGAGCCGGTCAGCGGAGCGTATGTCCAGAAGCAGGCGATAGGAAATCTTGAAATCGTAGACGGGGGGGGTATACAGGCAGGAATACGAACTGAAGATAGAATCCTGGTGGAACAGCGGGGCGGTCACAGAGGTATCGATTGAGGATACACTGGGCGAAGGTTTGGAGAACATGTCCAAATTCACGGTGAAAAGCAGTAGCAGTGAGCTTTTTAAGCCGGGAGAAAGCTATACCCTGGAGGAACTCAATCAAAAGCTGCAGGGACAGAGTCTGGGCTCTCTTTCGGGACAGGAAGCGATAACCTTTACCTATACCGCGGATGTAAAGGAAGGTTATAAATCGGGAGCGCTGCAAAGTACGCCGGGCGAGGAATATAAAAATACAGCGACGCTGCATTATACCAACAATAAGAAAGAAACGAAGACGGAATCCGCTTCCGCGGTGGTAGCAAGCAGCCAGCCTTCCATAGACAAGAGCGACGGAGTTCTCTCCGGGGATGGAAAGACGATCACATGGACGATAACCATTCATTTAAACGGGACAAAATGGGAGGATATTACCTCCATAACGGATATACCGGGGGTAGGACTGGAAAACGCGGAAGTGGCCCAGAATCTGGATAAGAGTCTGTTTACGGAAACGCCGCCCGGTTCCGGCATTTATACTTATACTTATACCACAACGATTACCGAGGCCTATTTAAACAGCACCGGACAGAATACGATTTCCAACAAGGCACAGATACAGACAAAAAACGGCGGGGAATTTTCTGATACCGGTTTTTACTCTCTGCAGGGAAAGGACTGGATCTCAAAGGAATTTGTGGAATGCATCCAGGATGGTGAAGGAAATACGCTGTTAAACTGGAAGGTGACGTTGAATATTCCCACCGATGTGAAAAATATTGTTTTGACAGACTGGGTGGATGAGAGCGGTGATAAGGGAAAGCATGAACTGACTGGCGATCTCTATCTGTCAGTGGATGGGGACAAGCGGCTTGCCGTGTCCGGCATTTCCAAAGACAATTATCATGGACTGGGCGGAACCGTGGTGGACGAGGACAGAGTTTTGCGTGTAGATTGGGAAGGACTTCATCTGCAGGACTCCCTGGCCGGGAAGACGGTGGAAATCTATTACACCACAAAGGTAACGGACAGCTCTCTGAGCGGCCACAAATTTAAGAATTACGCGCAGGTGAAGTACCAGGACGCTGTGGGGGAAAAGACTTCTCCTGAGGTATCTGCAGAGTGGGAGAGCAAGTCTGCGATTTCCAAGACAGGAGTGCCGGTGGAAGGAGCCAACGCCATCCGGTACACCCTGAAGCTGGATCTGACAAAGCTGGATCTGCCGGAGGAGAGCGGACTGAGGCCAGGGGATGAGATCGTCCTGGTGGATAAGCTGCCGGAGGGACTTGTGCTGGACGAGACGGCAGGGGTCCAACTGAAAACGATGTATGTGGACGGTACTAGGGAAGCGGAGCTGAATCTGTGGGCAGTACAGCAGGCAGGGGCAACAGCGCTGCCCGATGCTGCCGTGGGCTATACACTGCAGGAAAGCGGCAGAGAAATAGTTTTCCGGATACCGGTGGATGCCAATATCCTGAAGATAGCCAAGCTTCAGGAGGTAAGGGATTTTTCCACCTGTGTACCCCATCTTTTTGTGGAGTATACGCTGAAGGTATCGGATGAGGCGGCATTTGTACGGGAGAGGAAATTTGTAAATCAGGCTTCCGGCACTTTCAGAGGAAGTTCCATAGGAGAGGCGCAGGCGGCTACCACGCTGGCGCCCCAGCCCGTTGTGAGCAAGACGGCGAAATATGATGAAACCACGGCGCCCTATGCGGAGTATACGGTGGAGATCAATCCCGGGGCGTTAGATCTTTCCAGCGGGGACTGGCTGGACGGCAAAGATGTGCTGGGCAGCGCCCTGTCCTATGACCTGACCAGCATAAAGGTAGTGGAGGTAAAGAAGGACGGAAGCGAGCAGGAACTGACAAAAGGCGCGGACTATCAGTACGCCTACAGCCTGAAAGAAAATTCCCTGACCTTTAAGCTGCCGGATGGAAAACATTTAAGAATAACATACAGGGCGGCGGTTTCTCTGCATTATTCTGCGGGCGGAAACAATGAAAAATTAAATGAGGAAAACTCCGGCAATACCTTTAGCATAAGCGGACACAGCGCCGACGCGCTGGAGAGCAAAAGCCGGATAGGAACCGCGATCATCAGACCCAGCGCATGGGCGGTAGGGGATACGGCCAGTATACAGATCTATAAGTATCATGACGAAAGAGGCTCCATGGAACCGCTCTCCGGGGCCCATTTCCATATTGAGGAAGTGGAAGCGTCCGGCAGCGGCTTTATTGTAAAAGAGGGAGGAAGCTCCTGGGATGCGGTTACCGGAGGCGACGGCATGGTGAGTGTGCCCGGCAGCAGTCCGGTGAAGCTGGTACGGGGGCAGATCTATAAACTGACGGAGACACAGGCGCCTGCGGGATATGCCAGAAGCGAAGAGGCCGTTTATTTTGTGATTCCGGATGAGGATACGGATACGGAGGCCATGGAGGCAATGGGTGTGAAGGCATATGCCTCCGCTGCAACCATTTTCTTCCAGAATTTTCCTTCTGCTTCCGACAGCGCAAAGCTGGTACTGGAAAAGACAGTCACAGGCATTCAGGAAAAAGGAGTTTTGGTATCGCCCCAGGAAGCCTGGGAAAGGGTACGTGACACTCTGACTTTTGAAATAAAGGACGGTGCGGATACCATTACGGTAAGGGGCAGCGACGCGGGATGGAGCTATGACATTGCAAGCGGCAGTTATAAGAAAACGCTTTCCCTTGACGCGGGCATGTATACGGTAACGGAATCCTGCAGGGATGTGGCTGGCTATACCCTGGAATCGGTTTCCTATACGGTAGAGGCCGGCAGCAGTTCTGTAAGCCGGACAGGGCAGACGGTTTCAAATATCCAGATCGAAGCGTCCGGCAGTGCCTCCGTGAGCTTTACCAATACCTATAAACGGGATACAGGTTCCCTCAAGCTGACCAAGACGGTGATCGGGCTGAGGGCGGAGGAATTGCAGGCAGCCATTGCCGGCGGAAAGCTCCGGTTTGTTGTGAAAAACGTGGAAACAGGGATAGAATACACCCGTACGCTCGCGGCTTTTTCGGAACAGGGCGGGAAATATATCTGTGAGATCAAAGATCTGCCTACCGGCACCTATACGATTACGGAGTCGGATTATGATATTACGAATTACCAGGCAGGAATCACCTACGCGGTTACCGGAGGCAGTTCCGGAACCGGTTTGCAGGCGCGTGTAGAGATAACGAAAGATAACGAGACGCAGGCGGAATTTACGGATACCTACACCAGTACCCAAGGCAGCCTTGTGATCCAAAAACAAGTGAGCAGGAAAGATCCCAACAGTGAGGTTATCGGCTGGAACCAGGTAAAGGACACGATTTCTTTTACTATTACGGATGAAAGCGGAAGGACGGTAAGGACCATTTCCCCTTCCTCGGATATTTTCACGGATAATGACGGCGACGGCGTTTATTCGTATACCGTTACCGGACTGGACGCGGAAAAAACCTATACCGTTACGGAAACCGCGGGTAAGCCGGAAGGCTGTATCGGGTACGTTACAACCTATACCGTAACAGATGTATCCGGTTCCGGAGGAGGCAGCGGCCAGACCGCAAGGGCACAGATCAGCAGCACACAGGGAGCGGTGGTTACTTTTACCAATACCTATGAAAGAGAGCCCAAAAAACAGCCAAATACTTCTCAGCCGTCTCCTTCTCCCCAGCCGTCCCAGCCGCCGGCAGCGCCATCGCCTTCCCCTGCGTCTACGCCGAAGGCCGCGCCGCCCATACAGCTGCAGGTAAGCCCGCTGCCCTCACCGGCGCCGTTAAAGGAGAGCGGGACTGTCCTTTCCGCAGGAAGGGACAAAGTGCCGCAGACCGGGGATTATTTCTATCTGTGGGTAGTCCTGTTCTGTCTCAGTCTGGGCTCCCTGATGGGATACCTGTGTCTGCTGAACAGAAAAAATCGCAGATCAGGCGAACAGCCTCATTGAAGAAAGCAGAAAAGTGTGGTACACTGACAGAGGAATTTTTATAATGAAAGAACCTAATAAGAGGAGGAAATATCGGTGAGATTAGTAACTCGTTCGGATTTTGACGGTCTGGCCTGCGGCGCGCTGTTATTGGAGGCAGGAATTATTGACAGCTGGAAGTTTGCGCATCCCAAGGATCTTCAGGATGGGCTTGTGGAAATAAATGAAAATGACTGCCTGGCGAATGTGCCTTTTGTGGAGGGCTGCGGGCTGTGGTTTGACCACCATTCCAGCGAACATGAAAGACTGGAGCTGCAGGGAAAGTATAAAGGCGAAAGCAGGATCACGCCTTCCTGCGCGAGGATCATATATGAATATTACGGAGGAAAGGAGCGCTTTCCCCAGTTTGATGACATGATGGAAGCCGTGGACAAAGTAGACTCGGGAAATTTGACCATAGATGAAATCATGAATCCCAAGGGCTGGATCCTGGTGGGATTTTTAATGGATCCCAGAACCGGTCTGGGCAGGTGGCGCCAGTTTTCCATTTCCAATTATCAGCTGATGGAGAAGCTGATGGAAGCCTGCCGCACTATGTCAACCGAAGAGATCCTGGCGCTGCCCGACGTGCAGGAGCGGATTGAAGTCTACAATGAGCAGACAGAGAAATTCAAGGAAATGGTGAAGAAATATACCCGTGTGGAAGGAAATGTAATCATTTCCGATTTAAGAGGGGTGGATCCCATTTATACGGGCAACCGTTTTATGATCTACAGTATGTATCCTGAGCAGAACATTTCCGCGTGGATCGTGAGCGGACGGGGCGGACAGGGCTGTTCCGCGGCGGTAGGCTACAGTATTTTAAACAAAACCTCCAATGTCAACGTGGGCAGCTTAATGTTAAAATATAACGGTGGCGGCCACAGGAAAGTGGGAACCTGCCAGTTTACCGATGAAACTATGAAGACGGAGCTGCCTAAAATGCTGCAGGAGCTCTGTGAAATGGCAAACAGTTAAGGAGACGCGTTTCAAAGCCGATATAGTAATAAAGGTCATGAAATATCATGGCGGAAGGGAAACGAATTTCCCGGAAAGATCAAGGAGGATGCCAGAATGCAGGTAAACAGGAATACGGCGATCTACGCAGGGCAGGATGAAAAGGGCTTACGCCACGGGGAAGAAGCGCAGCTTAAGAAAAGCGCCGGCGGGAAAAGCATAAGCATAAACGCAGGAGCTATGATGAAGAACGGGCAGGAGGACAATATCCTGATGAAGAAACAGCTTGCCCGCAAAAAAGCGCTTAAAATAGTGGGGGATACCTTTGCCGCGGATAAGAAAATAGATGCGGGAATGGATGAGAGCCGGGAAGAGATGAAAGAGCTTTCCGCTCAGAAGAATGAGCTGCAGGGGCTTATATCCTCCTATGAAAATATGCCCGAAGAAGAAATGACGGAGGAGATGCGTGCCGAAAGGGAAGAATCCCTGAGGCAGTATCGGTCACAGCAGAATATGCTGGAGGCGCAGATAGAAGGGATCGGCCACTCCCTTACTTCTTCCAAAATAAACCGGCTCAAAAGCAATCCCATGGAAAAGGCGCAGGAGACGGCGGACGGAATTCTGGAATCGGCCAGTCAGGATGTCATAGGCATGTTGTGGCAGGAAGCGAAAGACCATGTCGACGAAGAGCAGGAGAAGAAGGTCGAGGAAGCCGAGGAAACGGCCGAAAAGAAGGAAGAGCAGGAGGAGAAACTGGAAAAGGCCAGGGAGGAGCGTAAGGAGCAGGAAGAGTTTGTTGAGCTTGTCAAAGAGGCTTCTTCCATGGATGATGTAAAACGGGAAATAAACGACATGCTGGACAAAATGAAGCTGATAGAAGAAGACATAAAAGGTGCGCAGGTGGACGAACAGCTGTAGGAAGTTTTCACCGCGCAGCCGGGGAAGGAAGCGGCAAGTTTTGGCATACAGATGTTAAAAATTTCATGTATATTTTATTCAGGGTGCAGTCAGTTTGCTGCACCCTGATGTGAGTACGGAATTTTTATGAGGAAAGGTGGACAACCATGGGCACACTCATCAATGTACTGGCTGTCATTATGGGAGGCATTCTGGGCAAATTTCTCAATGCCGGCGCGGTGAAAAAACATGAAGAGTCCCTGATGCACGCGCTGGGGCTTTGTACACTGTTCATTGGGATAGGCGGTGTAATCTCCGGGATGCTGACGTATACGGACGGGGTGTTTGGAACGCGCGGGACCATGATGATCATTTTTTCTATGGTACCCGGGACGCTTGTGGGCGAACTGCTTCACATTGAAGATCATCTGACAAATCTGGGAGAGCGCATCAAAAAAGCGGCGCGGGCAACAAATGACACAAAATTTGTGGATAGCTTTATGGCCAATACCCTTGTCATCTGCGTTGGCGCGATGGCAGTAATCGGAGCGTTAGAGGATGGCCTGACCGGTGACTTTTCCATGCTGGCGGCAAAGGCCGCGCTGGACTGTGTGATCACATTGATCTTTGTTTCTACTATGGGGATCGGCGCAATGTTTGCGGCTATCCCGCTGGGAATCTATCAGGGAAGCATTACGCTGCTTGCGCATGCGATCTCGCCGTTTCTTACCCAGGCGCTCATTGGGGATCTTTCCTTAATCGGTTCTGTACTGATCACGGGCGTGGCCATCAACCTGATCTTTCATAAAGGGATCCGGCTCGCGAATATGCTGCCGGCCATTTTAGGACCGGTGATCTATCATCTGATCATTCTGCCGATTCTGTAAAAGAGCTCCTGTTTTGGCGATTTATATCCTGTGCTGCGTATAATAAAATAAAATCGGCAAATAATTATAAATTGTTCTCACCAATTTTATAAAAAGTTTAGCACTCGCCGCTTGACAGTGCTAACAATAGGTGTTATATTACACCTAGAACAAATAAAACAGAACCGTATCAGAGATACGGCGCAGAATAGAATGGAGGAATGAATTATGATGCTGCCTAGCGTATTTGGAGAGAATTTATTTGACGATTGGTTTGATTTTCCTTTTGGAAAGGACTTTTGGGATGAAAGAAGCAGCGGGAAGAACGCGCTGTACGGAAAAAATGCCAAGAATCTGATGAAAACCGATGTAAAGGAACATGAGGGCGGGTATGAAGTTGCCATTGACCTGCCGGGATTCAAAAAAGAAGAAATTTCCGTCAACCTGGAAAACGGATGCCTGCTGGTAACCGCTTCTAAGAACGAAAGCAATGAGGAGAAGGATGAGAAAGGCAAATATATCCGCAGGGAGCGTTACTCCGGAAGCTGCAGCAGAAGCTTTTATGTGGGAGACGCTGTTACGGAAGAGGATATTCACGCGAAATATGAAGACGGTATCCTGAAGCTGACCGTCCCCAAGAAAGAGGCCAAACAGGTGGAACAGAAGAAATATATTGCCATTGAAGGATAAGGTGTTTTTAGAAAACGGCGCAGCTTGCGGGCTGCGCCGTTTTTTGTGACAGATATAGCCGTTTATCCCTTATCCTCTCTGGGCGAGTTGCCAAAATATTTTACATAAGCCCGGAAAAAAGACGAATAGTCTTTAAATCCGCAGCATACTCCCGCATTCTGGGCGGTCATCCCACCACGGATTTTTTCTCTTGCTGCCGTGAGGCGTTTTATCGTAATATATTCCCATGGGGATGTCCCGGTAGCCTGTCTGAAGATTCTGCCAAACTGGGATGTACTGAGGAAAAAGCGCTTCGACAATGCAGATACTGTCAGCGTATCGAAAAGATGAGTGTTTATGTAGGATACTATTTTTTCCGCAATGCTTTTGGGAGGGGGATACGTGAAATCAGTGCGGTTCAAAAACTCTTTATTAATCATGTCCAGCAGCAGAAAAAGCAAAGCGGTTATCCGGAGACTTTTTTCATAATCATCCGATACCGCAAATACTTCTGAAAACATATTGCTTATATTTTTTCCCGCTGTTTCGGTAGGATAATATAAATTTCCACGGCCCAGAGGCCGGTCATTGAACGCTCTCAAAAGTCTGCCGAGGGAGTCGATATTCTTCACAAACGGCAATGAAAAATTGATTGCGTATCTTTCGTACTTTGTGCTTCCCAGAATTTTCACACGATGTGATTCTGACGGCCGCATTATCAGTATACACCCACTGTAAAGCGGATAACGCGAGCCTTCCACAAGATACTCCGCATTTCCCGAAATAAAATAATATATCTCAAACTGCTCATGAACGTGCATAATAAAATTTCTGTCATCAGGAGTTTCATCAACAGCGTATCTTATGTATACATTATCCGTCGAATATTCCCGCAATATATCCATGGTCTCTATCTTCCTTTGCGGCTATTATAGTATATAATGCGCGAATTTACAATATATGATGCTTGATATGGCAATGGAAATTGCAAATTTTTTGCAATACAATTCAAGCAGGAGGGATGAAAAATGAAATTTGAGATTTCTGCGTTTGCTGACGAGGCAGGCAGTATTTTTGACGAACAGATAGCCGCAATGCTTGAAAACGGCATACGGTTTCTGGAAATACGGGGTGTTGACGGGGAAAATATTTCCGATATGACTGTAAATAAAGCGAAGGAAATACGAAAACGCCTTGATAATGAAGGGATAATGGTCTAGTCGCTGGGTTCGCCTTACGGAAAGATTGGAATAACCGAGGATTTTCTGCCTCACCTTGATAAATTCAGACGCGGATTGGAGCTTGCTCATATTTTGAGCGCAAAGCATATCCGCTTGTTCAGCTTCTATGTTCCAAAAGGGGAAGCGGAAATATACCATGATGAGGTCATGGAGCGGCTGGAACAATTCACACTTGCGGCAAAGGACAGCGGAATAATGCTCTGTCATGAAAACGAAAAAGGAATATACGGAGATACGGCAGGGCGATGTGAGAATATACACAAAGAATTTCCGTCAATAAAAGCCGTATTTGATCCTGCGAATTTTATTCAGTGCGGGGAAGATACGATCAAGGCCTGGCAACGGCTCAGTCCTTATATTGAATATCTGCATATAAAAGATGCGCTTGCGGACAAAACGGTGGTTCCGGCAGGAAAGGGGATAGGCGCTATACCCTATATTCTGTCACAGTATAAGGGAAAGATCCTTACCGTTGAGCCGCACCTTTCGGTGTTTGACGGGCTTGACAGTCTGGAAAAAGAAGAAAAAACGAGCATAAACGAATACTGCTACTCATCTTCGCGGGCGGCGTTTGATGCGGCGGTCAACGCCCTTAAGGAGCTTTTGAGGGACATTTAACATTTATATATTAGGGAGAATGTGAAATGGAAAAAATAAAACTGGGCATAATCGGTATGGGAAACATGGGTACAGGTCATCTGAATTACATAAAGAATGGTCTTTGCCCTAAAATAGAAGTCACAGCTTTCGCTGACATCGACGCGCAAAAGCTGGAGCGGGCGAAAAATATGCAGCCGAGCGCGGCAGCGTTTTCAAACCCGATAGATATGCTGGACAGTGGCCTTATAGATTCGGCGCTTATCGCTGTGCCACATTACGGGCATCCGGAATATGCGATAGAATGTTTTAAACGAGGTATTCATGTTATGCTTGAAAAGCCTGCAGGGGTGTATACAAGTCAAGTCAGGGAGATGAATACTGCTGCCGAAAAAAGCGGAGTAAAATTTTCGATAATGTTCAATCAAAGAACGAGTCCTCTGTTTAGAAAAGCCCATGAAATAGTCCAAAGCGGCGGTATAGGACAACCCAAACGCCTTGTATGGATAATAACAAACTGGTATCGTACCCAGGCATATTACGATTCCGGCAGCTGGCGTGCCACATGGAACGGCGAGGGCGGCGGTGTTCTGCTCAATCAGGCGCCTCATAACCTGGACCTGTGGCAGTGGATATTTGGTATGCCCAAAAGGATAAGGGCTTTCTGCTCGGTCGGGAAGTATCACACTATAGGCGTAGAGGACGATGTTACTATTTACGGCGAATACAATAACGGCGCATCTGCAGTGTTTATTACCACTACGGGTGAAACTCCCGGTACCAATCGCCTTGAGATCTCCGGTGATCTGGGGAAGCTGGTACTGGAGGATGGCAAACTGAAACAATGGAAACTTTCTTCGCCTGAAAGAGAATTTTGTTTTTCCTCCAAAGAGGGCTTTTATGTTCCCCAAACAGATTACGAGGAATTTTCGATGGAAGAGCCTGATGGCCATCCTATTCTGCTTGAAAATTTTGCTGAGGCGATTTTGGAAGGAAAAGAGCTTATAGCCGATGGCAGGGAGAGCATAAATTCTCTTATGCTCTCAAATGCCGCGTATCTGTCCTCATGGAACGACGCGTGGACGGAATTGCCAATAAACGAGCGCGAGTTTGAGGAGAGGCTGCGTAAGCTTTGCCTGAATGAAACCGTAAAAAAAGCGGACACCAATATTCCTGAAAATGCTGAAAGTCTTGTGGAACGCTGGAAAGTAAGGTGGTAAACAGATGAATGAGGCCGTGAATATCCTTGCCGGCAGCGTTTACGCGAAGACTGTTCCCTGACATTTCGCTTTTGCAAGTTTGGGCTGGGAGTTCCAGTTAGCCTTTGAAATAGAGCCAATTCTATATGGCGCTTTGTGGTTTCATAAACGCAACATTCCTTATGGCGGAATATCGTTGCTGTTACATGGGGAATCGGTCATTTTTTCACCAAAGATATTACGACTGGAATTGTCACTGTAATTTCGGGTTTGGCGTTTGAAAGCGTATATCTTATAACAAATCGGGATATCAGAAAAACATATCCCGTTTTATTTTAAACCTTAATAGATTTCTGCCCCATACGCAATGTCAATTCCTTTGTTTTCATTCAGGACATAATCTTTGCCGCCGACTGACACCGTCTGCCCAGGCTGGTAGTTACCAGACTCAAATGCCTCTCCGCTGACCAGCGCATTGTACCGTTTGTCATATGCTTCCTTTGTACGAACCGCAACTGCATCTTCCTCTTGGGAAAGGAAATAGGTATGGGAATGATTGCCCACCGATACCGTGAAAAATCCGTTTTGTATGCCCGCTTCTGCCAGTTTATTCCTGATTTCAGCCTGACTGTACTTTGCGTGAGGTCCAACGCTATGCGCCAGTCGCTGCCAAAAATCAGCATACTCCGCCGCTTCCTCGTCAATGGGTCCTTTTCTTCCAAAAACATCCGCGCTTAGGAGCCCGCTCGCCGAAAGCACCGTATGCGACTTCCCGTCTTTCCCCGTAAATTGATAACATGAGTTGTCGTCAAAGCGCACCTCGTTGTCCTTCACGGACATCTCCTTGGGCTGGATGATTCCCAACGCAGCGTCGAAATGCACCTTTTTCAGGTCTTCACGAAGTGGACGGAATGCGTTTCTTCGGTTCGGATTCTGTTTCGGTCTTGCGTCTGTCCAAGTTCCCCACCTTGTATAAAGCTTCGATTCTGTACGGTTTCCTTTTTGGTAAAAAACGCCGTCCTTCATATAAGTTTGGGAATGCTTATCGACACGGCTCCTGTCCGGTATATTCACATTCCCAGCGTTCCTGCTTCCAAGCAGCTTTGAAACCATAGAAGAACGGTTAAAGAAACTGCTGTTCATAAAATTAAATAAATTTCTATTGATCCTCATAGTCTGTCCCTCCTTGTGCTTAATAACTTGAAATCCGTTTCCCGTTTTCAATTCAAAAATTTTATATCTGCATATCAAAATTATTACCTGCCACAACCGGATTTTTTACTTTATCGGGCTGTTTCTGTGCCTCTTCTTTTGCCGCATCCAGTGCAGTATCCGGTTTGACAACAACCTTACTGCCCTGATCCTGGCTGTCTTCCGTCTTTTTTGCTTCTTCGGCTTTTTCTTCTAACTGTTCCGTAAGCTGCTCCGCCTTTTTACGGGCCTTTTCGCGGGTTTTTTCTATCTGCTTTTTGGCATTTTCCTCTGCTTCCTTACGGAGTTTTTCATTTAATTCGTCCTTTCTGATTGTCTGCACATATTGGGTAAAATTTCCATTCGCGTCAATGTAACAGTGCTGAAATACGGTGGTGCGCCCTGTGGCTTTGTTCATTCTCTCACATAGTTGAAGCATAGACTCCACGCCGCCAATTAGCTCTTTCATTTTCTTTTCCTTTGCAGGATCATTCTGCATCTTTTTCAAAATATCCGGATGGATTGTCAGCGTTATGCCGCTTTTATCGGTGGCACATCCTTTCCCCAGGCGAAATTCTGCACTTGGCGCGAGCTTTTCCAATCCCTTCATATACTCCGCTGTGCTTTTTGCCTTGCTGCTCTCTGCGCCGGAATTTTTCTGTGCAGCCGCCATTTCCGATATTTCCTGTTTGGAAGCAGCTTTCTGTTTTGCCTTTCCCTGTTGTTTTTGTGCCGCATAGGTATTCTCATATGCGTTGTAATTCTGCTTGTTGGCGGAATAGTCAAGAAGATTCCCGTTAATCTCCATTGCCATAGTAAATCCTCCTTGATCTTTAAAATGATTTGAAATCCGTTTCTGTACCAATTTCATCGTTTACAATCGTTTCATAAGGCTTACCCACAGTCGCTGTCCTGATTATCATATGGGATTTTTGCCGTCTGTTCCCCTGCGTCCGCTTCATAATAGCAGGAATAACCATACCCGCCCATACCGGGGAGTTTATAAAAACCGCCGAACACAATATAGGCATCTTCCCCTGTTCCATGCTCCCGCAGGTATGCTTCAAATGCCTTCCTGTCCACATACACATAGCTGTCATCATAGGAAATCATCTGATGCAGGGCAGCACTGTTTCCTGTATCTGAAAAGGTCACGACCTTTCCGTCAAATCCATAGACAAGCATACTGTCATTCTCATTGTATCTGCCATAAGAGCCTGCGCTTATTCCTGTTGCCGATACGATTGCAAGCAGGATGGCGGCTGCAAATACGCCAAATGCCGCAGACCGCTTATAGGGCTTATAGCCTGCGATCCTTGTCACTCTCTGCCGGATGCTTCGGTATTCCTGATCGCCTGCGAATGTGGCATAGAGGTTAAAGTCCTTGCTTTCCGCCTGCAAAAGCCGCATGGTCTTTAACAAAAGCCGTCCGTATTCATATGCGCCCGCCCCGTTTTTCCGGATGGTCATCCAGTCGCATATTTCCTCCATATCCTCACGAAATTGCTTTGTGCCGATGGCAAACAGCGGATTGATCCATAACAGCACCCTAAGAATATCCCACAAAAAATAGAACAAAAGGTGCCCTGACCGAATATGTTCTTTTTCGTGGAGCAGGATCGCCCGAAGCTCCTTTTCGCTGTATTGTTCCAGTATTGCCTGCGGCAGAATGATCTTGGGGCAAAGCACTCCAATCGTGTATGGCGTAACGGGAAGCTCTGTCACAAAAACAGATGCGCCGTCCACTTGCCGCCGTTCCATACCTGCGACAAGCCTGTGCAGCTTTCTCCTTTTGCCAAGCAGCCGGATAGCATACAGGAACATCACGCCAAAATACAGCCAGTTCATCCATCTGTGACGGTTCAAAAGCCCTGTCCATGAGGAAAACACAAAGCTGCCCGCCGCATTTTCATAAAAGAATTTCATTTTCCCGGCAAACAGCACCGGAACAAACAGGCTCCACAATGCGCCTTTTAGAAATATCTTGTCTTTGAACAGCGTTTTCCGCAGGAGAAAAACGACTGCAAACACCGCAGAGGAAACCAGCGCACACCGCACAAGCTGTATGGTGTAGTAAAGAGAGCAGAAGTCCCAAAGCTCTGTCATGTGTTCTGCCCATTCCCCCGCTGTCATTGTTTCGTATTATCCTTTGCAGACGGCTTGCACTGTTGCAGAATTTCTTCCAGTTCCCGGTACTGTTCTTCGGTCAGCTCTGTACTCTGGATCAGCGCCGCCATTGCGTTTTTTTCGCTGCCCCCGAAATAACTGTCCACAAATCTCCGGCTTTTCTCTTTCTGGCAGTCCTCTCTGGATTTTTCTGCGGTATAGTGGTACACCCTTGTATCGTGTTCGTCCACGGTATAGCTTAACACGCCTTTCTGCCATAAGCGGTTAAGGAGGACACGCACCATGCGGGGCGACATATCCGAGGTTTCCTGCATTTTTTTAATGATCTCCCTCGCTGTCATCGTCCTGTTTTCCGCCCAGAAAATCTCCATAATCAGCCATTCGCTCTGGCTTGGGATTGTTTCTTTTTCCACGCTTTTATCTCCTCTGCGCAATGATTTTATTCAGTATATCGGAGAAAAAGCCTGAAATGTTAACAACCGTTCCTAAATTTGTTAATGTTTGTTGTTTTAATGGTATGCCGCATTTGTATATACTCGAATCAATGCGGTATAAGAAAGCAAGGCAAATACCATCTCCTAAAAAATGCTGACTGTCAGGATTCATTATCCTCGTCTTTTTTTGTATCGGTTATCGGTTTAAAAGCTTCTCTTTTCTCCTGTTCCTTTTTCTCCAGTTCTTTTTCCCACCACGATTTATTCTTGTCTTTATCGCCTACTTTTTCGTCGATCGTACTGGAAAACAGTTTGGACAAAGTATCGGAATAAGTGCCATTTTTGGTATATGCCGATCCAAGCGCGCTTGCTTTGGCAGCTGCATTGGCTGAAGCCCTTGAAATACCCTGCGCTTTTTGCGAGACCTTATCCGCAAAGGAGCCATAACCTGTAAACAGGGTTTTCAACGTAGAGATATTATCCATCTCGACGCTGCTTTTCCCCAATGTTGTTGTTTTCTTCAATGTTTCCTCGTCAAATTCCAGCTTATTGCCGGCTCCGATAGTAATTCCCACCTTTAAAAGGAGTTTGCCGGCTTTCTCCGTCATTTCCGTCATCCATGAAGCATTCCGCAGTACATTCCTGGTGTCGGAGTTGCCGGCCTGTTTTACCACGGAATTATAATCGTCAACAAAGGTCTTGACTGCTTTCGTAATAGTATCCCAATCGTAATCCCAGACTTCGGTTTCTTCTCCGGTTTCCTCGTTCTTTTTCTTCAGCTTCTTTTTCTCCCAGAGAGATGCATTGTTTAGTGTTTCCGCCGATTTTTTCAGGGAATCTGCACTGGAACGCATCAGGGTAAGCGATTTTTTGGAATCACCTGTCCGGGATAAGCTGTCCGCATCCTGTTTGGTATAGTATGCTTTCATCAGTTTTCCATAGCTCCCGTTTTTGATCATGGCATAGTCCGACACATTGAAACCGCTTATGCCGCTATCCATATAAGGGGTGCCGCCGCCAAATAACGCTGAATGAAAACCCTAATCCCCCAGCTATGCTGGGGAGAATAGAGTAAGCAAGGGCGTTAAAGACAACAATAAAAAGCCTCCTATGATACAATGAGTAAGGTGTTGCAAGCCAAACTCAAAGAATAGGAGGCGTCCACATGGACAAGAACAGTTTATCACACACTACATGGAAATGCCAGTACCATATAGTTTTCATTCCCAAATATAGGAAAAAGAGTTTATATGGTCAGGTAAGAGCCGATGTACGTGAAATCATTCAGACGTTATGCAGATATAAAGGCGTTGAGATAATCGAAGGGGCTGTGTGCATAGATCATGTACACCTTTGTGTAAGCATACCGCCAAAGATGAGCATCTCGACTTTCATGGGATATCTAAAGGGGAAAAGTACTCTGATGATATATGACAGGCATCCGAACTTGCAGAATAAGTGGAACAAAGCATTCTGGGCAAGGGGCTACTATGTCGCAACAATAGGCAATGTGACAGAAGAAGCCATCAAGAAATATATAACAGAGCAATCAGAAGAATCAAGAAAAGAAGATAGTGAGGGAGCCGCTTTCTAGCGGCGGCTAGTAACAAAGCTTGCAGCACCCGCCTTTCAGGCGTGCAAGTAATAAAGGCCCCTAGGGGGGCTAAATCAAACCACCACTTGAAGTGGTGGTTGGTGACTTAATCAAACTTAGTATTATATTTACTTGCATAGTCACTAAAATCGCTGAAATCATTTATTCTTGACATAAATCTCCCTCCTCGTTATAAGCGCACGTCTACATGGGTGTATGCAGCGTTCTCTTGTTCCGCAGGAGCGTCCGCTGTTGAAACTGATTTCGCTGCGGGAACGTCAGTATCTTTATCCGTTTCATTATCATTTGCATCCACACTGCCCGGCTGCGTATTTTCCGATACAGTGTCTTTTTCATCTGCTTGTTTTGTACCAGAAGTCTTATTGTCTTTGCTGTCTGCTTCAGCGGCTTCTTTTATCGCCTTGTTTGCGCCGCCAAGAGCT
The DNA here is from genome assembly GCA_947631685.1 of uncultured Lachnospiraceae bacterium. Classification (GTDB taxonomy): domain Bacteria; phylum Bacillota; class Clostridia; order Lachnospirales; family Lachnospiraceae; genus Acetatifactor. The sequence continues at coordinate 147,138 of CANRMI010000003.1, read as the reverse complement.
TCCATCTGGGAAGCGGTCGCCTGCATGGCTGTCTGTTCCACATCTGCAAGCTCTTCTTTCTTTTTCGTTGTATCACCACCCTGAGCTTCGTCCAATTTAATTTCTGATTTTAGAACGCCGGCCCTGCCTTCCATCTCTGTTGCAACCCGGCCCTGTACCTTTGCCTGTTTGATGGATGTGTCTGCGGAAAGCATCGCCGTCATGCTTGCCTGTGAAAGTCCGGCGCTCTTACTGTCTGTCTTCGCATTTGTCCCGCCGATCATCTCCTCCATAGAAGAACCTTTCGCCTGCTGCTTTTCCGAGCGTTCCGCTCTGCGTTGTTCCATCTGGTGCTGCCTGAGCTGCATATTCAAATCGCTGATCTGCTGCTGTATTTCCTGCCGCTTTTTCATCTTTTCTTCCAGTGACATTCCCTCATGAGAAGAAAGCTCCTGTAACTGCTTCTGCGCATTGGCAATCTGGTTCTGAAGGTTCTTGCTGTAGGAATCCATCGCCTGATTCATCCCCATCTGCGCTGTCTGTGTGTTTGCTCCGCTAATTCCGTTAATTGTCATGATAGATCCTCCTTGAATTTTATTGCTTTGAAATCCGTTTCTGTTTTCCCATTGCTGCAGCAACTGCTGCTGCAATTGCTGCCACTTGCCATAATGGCATCCTTCTGTAAAGTTTATCGTAAGAAAATTTACCGGAATCAACAGACTTGTTGTGAACCGCCCTTCTTTTGTTGTGAAGCCCCTAAGCAATCTGGAGCATGATTCCTACCGTTACCGCATCTTTGTCCTGCTCAAAGGACAGATCGCCCATATACTTTCTTGCCACCCGGCGCATATTTTTTAAGCCGATCCCATGCCCGGCACACTTTTTTGTCGTAAAGGGAAGTCCCTCCGCCGCATCCATCTGGAGCCTGCCCGTAAAGCTGTTGCTGATGATCAGCATAAAGACACTGTTTTTGCGGAATGCCTGAACCTTGATATAGGGATCTTCCCCGTTTACTGATTCCAGGCAGTTGTTCAGCGCATTATATAGCAGGACGCTGACATCAAAAGCATCCAGCCCTGTTCCGTTTGGATAGCAGAAATCACATTCAAACCGGATGCCCCTCGCCTCGGCTTCTTTTTTCTTTTCCAAAAGGATCATGTCTACGACCGGGTTTCCCGTCCGGATCTCAGGCGTAAGCTCCTGCCATTCGCCTTTCAGCCTTTCCAGATAGGCGGATGCCTCGGCGCTGTTTCCCGCCGCCATCAGGCGCTCGATCATCTGAATATGGTTCCCCATGTCATGGCGCAGGGAGTGAAGATCCCCGTACAGCTTTTCCACTCCTTCGAGGTGCGCCTTGATATTGTCGATCTGGCTTTCCAAAAGCTGCTGCCCCGCCTGTTCTTCCTGCGATGTTTTCCATCGTTGAAAGATTACGACAATAGCAAGAACTGCCAGTATGGAAATCAGATAGTAGAAAAAGCACAGCAAATCATAAAATTCCGGCATTTCATTTCTGAATTGATAAAAATGGTATACCGCATAACCAATCACACCGGAGAGCGACGGTACGGAAAGCAGCAAAAGTTCGCGCTTTTCCATGTATCTGTTTTTTCCTTTATAGGCTTTGTTAATTGCCCAAATGGCTAAAAGCAGATTCAACGTCCTAAGCACAATAGCCACAAAGCGTATCACTACATATACGCCATAATTCAGCCAGATTCGTGCTATAATTTCCGGAGCCAGAAGGATGCGGTCCAAATAGTGATCTAAAATCCCTAACATGGAAGCAGAGAGCCAGCGCATTGAAAAGAACGTGACGGATAAAAATATTTTTTGATTGATATTGTGCCTGTCCTCCGCGTACATCACGAGAAACGCCGCCAGTGTGCCGATGAAATAGGCAAGTATATTGTCAATTTGGGGCGGCATGACATATAAGATGACCATGACAACGCCATATACGGCGCCGGTTTTGACTGCCTTGCTCCTGCTTCGCAGATAGGGCGATACGAAGATTCCAAGACAGACGCCCGCAGCGGCAAGCTGTATAAGCGTGAACAGATAAGAGGTTATATTCCAACATAATTCTATCGGGCTCACTTGATCTCCCTGCCTTTCCTCTGGTTATATTTCAAATACTGTCTGACAAATTCGGGATAATTCTGCTTGGCAATCAGCGCCGTACCCTTTTGCATGACAATGGTTTCCGCATCATATTTCTGCACAAATTTAAAATGAATCAGATAAGACCTGTGCGTCCGGAAAAAATCCTCCCCGGCTTTTTTCTCCAGATCGGTCAGCTTCCCGTAATATTCCGTATCGCCGTTTACGGTATGGATGATGACCTTGCGGTTGAACACCTCCGCATAAATTATATCTTTCAGAAGTATTTTTGTATGGACGCCTCCCGACTGGATCATCATATATTCCTCGTCCTCTTTTCCGGCTTTGCGCTTTCGGTTTTTAACTTCCCATACCGCTTTTCCGAACACTTCGCAAAACTTTTCATCCGACAGCGGCTTGACCAGATAATGGAACGCACCTACGTCAAAGGCGTCAAATACATATTCCGGAGCCGCCGTGACAAACAGGATCAGCGTGTCCGTATGTTCCCTGCGAAGCAGCTTTGCCGTCTCCATCCCGTCCATTCCCGGCATCTGAATGTCCAGAAACAAAATGTCCGCTTCTGTTTTGCTTTTCAGCAGTTCCTTCCCGGAAGAAAAGGTTTTCGTCACAGCAGACGGGAACATTTCCTTTACTTTTTCCTCCAGCATATCCCGGATCGGCTTCTCGTCGTCGCAGATTGCCACACGGAGGGTATCCTGCGCCAAAATCGGTGCGCCGCCCGTTTTGTCTGTCACCTTGCCTATCAGATTTTCCATCGTTTTCACATCCTCGTATCAAAATTCTTTCGCTAAAACAACATTTTTATTATATGATTATATCGTAAAAAGAGCCTGCGGCTGATAAGGGTTGTTGTAAACAGACCTTGTTTTGTTGTGAACGGCTTCCGTTTGACTGTTATGTCGGACTTGGCAAATATTTTTTCTATTGACTTTATACGGATAAGGCAGGAAAATGAAAGAAAAGGATTCTTTGCGGACAGGAAAGGAATACTATGATATATACCGTAACGTTTAACCCGGCGCTGGATTATATTGTGTCGGTGGAAGGTTTTGCGCTGGGACGGACGAACCGGACGGACAGCGAGCTCCTGCTGGCAGGAGGGAAGGGGATCAATGTGTCCCTGATGTTAAAGAATCTGGGGCAGGAGAGCACCGCGTTGGGTTTTGTGGCCGGATTTACGGGGGAAGAAATTGAGCGGAGGCTGGAAGAAGCTGGTTGTCATACGGAGTTTGTAACTTTGCCCAAGGGCGCTTCCCGCATCAATGTGAAGCTAAAAAATACCGAAGGTACGGAAATTAACGGCAGAGGGCCGGATATTGATACGGAAAATCTGAAGCTGTTTTTAGAGAAATTAGATACTCTGCAGAGCGGGGACATACTGGTATTGGCGGGAAGCGTTCCCGCGTCCATGCCCAAAACGCTGTACCGGGATATTTGTAAAAGACTGGAGGGGCAGGAAGTTTCCGTAGTGGTGGACGCAGCGGGGGAGTTATTGACGCAGGTACTGCCTCAGGCGCCTTTTCTGATAAAGCCCAATCATCATGAGCTGGGAGAGATTTTTGGCAGGGAATTTGACACGCCGGAGGAGATTGTACCTTATGCCAGGAAGCTGCAGGAAATGGGAGCCCGAAATGTGCTGGTATCCATGGGCGGAAAAGGAGCGGTCTTAGCGGCAGAGGATGGCCGGGTATATATGGCGGGAGCACCGGAAGGCGTGCTTGTGAACAGCGTGGGCGCAGGAGATTCTATGGTGGCCGGATTTTTGGCCGGATTTCTGGAATCCGGAGAGTATGAAAAGGCTTTCCGGATGGGCATAGCGTCGGGGAGTGCCAGTGCTTTTTCCGAAAATTTCGCTACCCTGGAGGATGTGGAGGCGCTGTTGAAAAAAATGTAGAAAGCGGGGATTTTCATGCGGATATTTCGGGGAAAGAGTGTCACGGACGGTATAGCCGCCGGCAGGCTGCAGATTTACAGAAAAGAAAAACCGCGGATAAGCAGAGAAACAGTGTCCGATGCCGCCGGAGAAACCGCCAGATTCAAGGCGGCGGTCGAGGAAGCGGTACTGCAGATAGAACAGCTTAAAAGCGAGGCATTGGAAACGACGGGGGCATCTGGCGGGGAAATACTGGAAGCCCATAGGATGCTATTGGAAGACGAGGGCTTTAAAGCCGCGGTGGAGGCAGAGATTACGCAGAATTTCAGCAATGCCGGATACGCGGTGGAGAAGGTGTCGGAAAGCCTGCAAAGGAAATTTTCTCAGGTGGACGATGCGTATATGCGGGAACGAGCCGCGGATATTAAGGATGTGGCGGACAGACTGCTGGAGATTTTGTGCCGGGAGAGGAATGCCGGCAGCAGGCAGGTGTTTTCGGAACCCGTCATCTTAGCGGCGGAGGACCTTTCGCCCAGTGAGACCATAGGCCTTCCGAAAGAAAAGATCCTGGCTTTTGTAACGGTAAAGGGTTCCTTGTACTCCCATACGGCCATACTGGCCAAAAGCATGAACATTCCCGCACTGGTGGGCGCGGCACTGCCCCTGGATGAAAGCCTGGATGGAAAGCCGGCTGTTCTGGACGGAGAGGCGGGAATATTATATGTGGAGCCTGACGAAAAGACTTTAAAAGAGCTGCAGGAACATGCGAAGCAGAAAGAAAGAATGCGGGAAGAGATAAATCTGCTGCGGGGAAAAGAAAATATCACCTCCGGCGGGCGGAAGATCGAAATTTACGCCAATATCGGGGGAGCGGAAGATTTGCCGGCAGTGCTGGAAAACGACGCCGGTGGAATCGGCTTGCTGCGCAGTGAATTTTTGTATTTGGGGAGACAGGATTATCCCTCGGAAGAAGAGCAGTTTTCCGTTTATAAAAAAGTGGCGGAGACGATGGCAGGCAAGCCGGTGATTATCCGCACGCTGGACATCGGCGCGGACAAACAGGCTTCGTATCTGAAACTGCAGAAAGAGGAAAACCCGGCCATGGGCTTACGGGGTATCCGCCTGTGCCTGGAGAGGCCGGAGGTGTTTAAGACGCAGCTGCGGGCAATCTACAGGGCTTCGGTGTACGGCAATGTGGCAGTGATGTATCCCATGATCATTTCCCTAAAAGAGGTGCAGCAGGCCAAAAAAATGGCGGCCCAGGTAAGAAAGGAGCTGGCGGAGGAAGGCATTTCCTGTGAAAATATCCGGCAGGGGATCATGATTGAGACGCCGGCGGCCGTTATGATCAGCGCAGAACTTGCCCGTGAGGTGGATTTTTTCAGTATCGGCACCAACGATCTGACGCAGTACGCGCTGGCGGCGGACAGACAGAATCCCCGGTTGGAAGCCTTTTATGACAAGTATCATCCGGCGGTGTTTGCCATGATAGAAACGGCAGTAAAAAATGCCGCTGCCGCAGGGATTCCGGTGGGAATCTGCGGCGAACTGGGAGCGGATACTGCCCTGACGGAAACCTTTTTGAAAATGGGGGTTACGGAGCTTTCCGTACCGCCCGGACAGATTCTTTTGCTGCGAAAAGCGGTCAGGGAAAGCGATCTGAAAGCATAAGATTGTATGGATAAGATCATAGGAATGGCTTTTCATAATTTGAGACCAATAAATGATAGATAAAACAACTTAAGGAGGAACAAAGGTATGGCAAGATATATAGAAGACGCGAGCCTGGATCAGCCCATTGACGTAGTCAGTATGGTAATGGAGGATTATATTTACCATAATCGGTTTGTACGTACGGACTGGAACGGAGAGCCGGTTTACTGCAGCCGGGATGCGCGCGGAAAGGAAAAGTATCTCATATGGTCGTATGCCAGCGGGATCCTGCATTTAGAGGCGTGGGTGAAAGGGCTTTTTGGCGGAGAAAGCGGTTTAAACGGCGGCGCCAAAGCCTATCGGGAAAGTCTGGAAGCGCTTTTGAAGCGGCTGCGGGAGCATTCCGGAAACGTGGAGAACGTAGGATATATCGGACAGGATCCGTTTTTACATAGCGAAGAGCAGCACCAGCAGTCCTTTGCCATGCCGGTCGGAACCCTGGGCAGCATGCCCGGCAGCATGCAGGGCAACATGCCCGGTAATATGCAGGGCAGCATGCCCGGAAATATGTCTGGAACAATACCGGGAGCAATGCCCGGGGGAATGCCTGCGGGCAGGCCGGATTCCTTTGCGGCCGAAGCGGGATTGGTGATGGGGATCATAGGCATTATCATGGGAATTCTGATGCCCATCATGGGAATCCTGATAGGCGCGATAGGGCTGAACAGATGCCGTCTGACGAATACCACCGCAGGGAAAGGAAAAGCCGCGAGAACTCTTTGCATCATAGCTATTGTGATCGGTATTGCAGAAATTGTGCTGGGAATGCTGATGGGAGTGGTGGGGATGCTGATGCTCCCTTCTTTCTAAAAAGCGGAAAAACGCCTGATATTGTTAAGGAGATACGGAAGATATAAGGAAGCCCATGTCCTTTAGCTCCTGTTTGATAAGCTCCAGCGCGCGTTTAGAGGGCGCCGCAATCGTATGATAGTGATAGTCGCCGGTCAGCAGGCAGAGGGGCCGGGCAGAGCTCTGTCGCATTTTACGGAGAAATTCCCGGGCGTCTTCCATATTGTTGATGACTAAGTCAGAGCGGATCTGCCCGTATAAATCGTGGTCAATAGAAACGTCCAGCATACGGCCGCCCAGCTCCACTATGGCGGTCATTTCCTCTAAGATCTGCTCGGAGGTGTGTCTGACATAGAGCACTTCTTTAAAAAAATTCTTATCGGGCAGGGGATGAAACAGCAGGTACCCCTTGTTGGTGGAAAGGATGTTCCGGTTTTCCGCCCGCAGCAGGGCAATATCCTGCACGATGACCTGACGGCTGACGCCGAAAAGATTGGCCAGCTCGGTACCGGAAACCGGCGCAGAACGCGTTTCCAGAAATGCTATGATATTGCTCCTTCTTTGAGAACCATCCAGTGCTTTTCCATCCATTTTAAACGATCCGTTTCCTGTTGAGATAAGTATTTTGTAAAATGATTATAGCATTTTGAGAGTCTGCCCACAAGCGTGGATTTTCAACGCTTGTGCGGGCAGGAGCTTGTTGCTTTTTCAGGAAAGGCGGCGGGGAAGCCGGCAGATTCCCGTATGGACAGGACGGAGAGTTTAGTGTACAATAGGAATGTATTTTTACAACTAGGGAGGAATTACGGAAAATGAAAGGGAAAAAACGCCAGATTCTGATCGCGCTGCTGGCTGCGCTGCTGGCAGGGACTGCCGGATGCGGAACGGGAGAGATTCCCCTTGTGGAAAGGAACGGGGCTTCCCCGGCACCGCTGGATGTAAGACCTGCCACGGTACCGGAATCGGCACCGGAGAGCAAAGAAAGTGAAACACAGGAGGCGGCGGAAAGCGCGGAACCTTCTGTGCCGGAGACTTTGGAAGAGACTGTCCTGGATACCTGGAATCTGGATATGGAAAACGGAAATGTCTGGAAGTATGACCAGAATCATGGAAATGCTGAAATCCAGGCGTATCCGCTAACGGAGGACACGGCCCTGGCAAGAGGCTTTGTTTATGCGGAAAATGCTGACCGCAATATTCTGTCCGCGACCTGGGTGGGACCGGCAGGTATGGGCAGCAGGGGCGGTTTTGCTTCGGACGGCAATAATTTCTGCGTTTCGGACAGCAGTGACAAGCATGTGCTTTATCTGTGGCATGCGGGATTATTTGCCGATGAAAACGACCTGATGAAGAATTTCAGCAAAGGAGATATTATGACCTGGATGCTGGGAAGCGCGGTGGAAGACACTTATCAGGTGGTGGAAGACAGCGATACGCTCTACAGCGTTCTCTTTGAGGTTTCCTATGAAGAAAACGGCACTTCTTATCGGGGATACGCGTACTTTATAGACTATCCGGACAGGATGGAAGGCTATCAGTTTGAGTATCTGGTGGAAGAGAGCTTATTTAACGAAGAAGAGGCCATGGCGGTGATAGACAGTATCGCGTACATGAGCCCGGAGGAGATGGAACAGTATCGCTGATTGATTTGACTACACAAAAAAGCCCTGGTTTCCAGGGCTTTTTTTAATCGGCGCGACGTGATTCGAACACGCGACCTCCACGTCCCGAACGTGGCGCTCTACCAAGCTGAGCCACGCGCCGTCCTTATGCTGAACAGTAAAATAATACAATAGGAAGCGGCGGATGTCAAGATTTTTGTAAGTATGGCAGGCGGAAAAGCCCGGTTGACATTAAATGACAAGATGTTATAATTTTACTGAAAGAACCGGGTGTTTTTGGTATTTTATCGAGGAAAATAATGGAGGGCAGGGTTATGTTTTGTAATCAGTGCGGAAAGCAGATTCCGGATGAGGCGATGTTTTGTCCGGCGTGCGGGGCGAAGACGGACAGCCTCGTGAAGGAAGCGGGCGGAGCAAAAAAGGAGCCGAAAAAGAAAAAAGGGTTTCCGTTTAAAATAGTAGTGCCGGCAGCGGGAGTGGCAGTTGTAGCGGTGGTTCTTGTGGTTGTTATTCTGGCGTTAGGCGGCAGAGGCATGACTGCAATCCGCTATAATGCGGAAAACCGCATTTTTTATCAGAGCGCGTCCAATTGTTTTTATAATCTGCAGGGCGAAACTTATGAATTTGAGGATTACCTGGATATAGTGAGAAGTAATATGGACGGCAGCATCTATGTCTGCACCCAGTACAATGGCAGCGGCGATGGCTATATGTGCTATGATCTGTACTATATTGACAAGGAGCTGGATCCTGTCCTGGTAGAGGAAGATGTGCATTTTGTCTGCCAGATCAGCAGCAGCGGTGACTATATCGCCTACCTGAAAGATGTCAAAGACGATATGGCAGGGGATTTATACCTGTACAGCGTGAAAGACAAAAAGCGTACCATGATCGATACGGATGTATATCCCTATACTTACTGCCTTTCTCCTTCAGGAACGGCAGTGGCTTATATAAAAGATTATGAGAGTGAAAACGATAACGAGCTGTGGCTGGGGGGAATCAAGATAGACTGTCAGAAGGTCGATAAGGACGGCTGCCAGCCCATTGGAGTAAAGGATAACGGAAAAGAGCTGTATTATGTTACGGACAATTACAAGCTGTATCTGTATAACGGGAAGGACTCTGAGAAGATAAGCTCGGATGTATCCTACCATAGCTTTTACTTAAATAATGATAATTCCGAAATACTGTTTGTGAAAGACGGGAAAACCTACTACTATACGAGCAAAATGGAGGAGCCGGCCAAAGTATGCGGCGGAGCATGCGGCTGGGTGGTAACGCCTGCAGATGTGGCGTATACCTGGGGCACCAACTATGAAAGCACCATATATGGCCTGGACACCCTGAAAGGCTGTGTAATGGATACGGATTCCGGGCTGTACTGGCTCAATGAAACCGGAACGGATTCCGTAAAAATAGCCGACTCCTATGTTTACGAATATCAGATCAGCGAAGACGGAAAGTCTTTCGCCTATATCCAGAACGGCGAAGTCTATAAGATCAGCCGGCTGAACGAAGAAATGGAAGCCAAACCGGTTTATGACAGCGATACGGATTACGTGGACTATTTTGTGGCCAGCGGGGATCTTTCCAAAATATATGTAGTATGTGATGATGAGCTGTACTATGTTAAGAACAGCAAAAAGATGGAGCGGATTACCAACGATCTGTCCAATACCTATGATGTCGTCTACAATGACGCTATGGGCAAGGTATGCTTTTTGGAAAACGATACCCTCTGCTATGCGGGCACAACGGCCAAATCCAAGGAAAAAGTAATAGAGGATGCCTATGAAATAAGGCGGCTTATAAACGGTGTGGGCTGCGTGGCAGAAGAGGGGGATGACGAAAGTGCCGCTTATTACTTAGAAAGCAAGGAGCCTGTAAAATTGGGAATAGAATGGTTCGATTAAGGAAAAGATATTTCCTGCAAAAGGGCTGGAACTGGATCGGGTATAAAGGAATGATGAGGGACCGGACGCGGAAGCGCCGGTTCCCTTTTTATGATATTTAAAAGGGACGGGGCTTTACAAAAGGGCCCTGCGCATAGTATAACAAAAGAGAGAATGATTGTGAGGAGCGCGTATGGAACAGGATATTATGGAAATCGGGGAAGCGGCCTACAGGGCGGCAGGAGAATTGCTGACAGCGGCCAGACCGGAGCAGGGAAGCCTTTTTGTGGTGGGCTGCTCCACCAGCGAAGTAGCGGGAGAAAAAATCGGTTCCGCTTCCAGCCCGGAGATCGCGGAGGCGGTCTTTGCGGGGGTTTACATGGCGGCCCAGGAGAACGGGGTTTATCTGGCGGCTCAATGCTGCGAGCATTTAAACAGAGCCTTGATCCTAGAGAGGGATGCTGCGGAAAAGTTTGGTTACGAAAGAGTGAATGTGGTGCCCATGCCCAAAGCGGGCGGTTCCTTTGCAGCTATGGCATGGCAGTACTTAAGGGAGCCTGCAGCGGTGGAGCATATTAAGGCCGCGGCGGGGATGGATATTGGAAATACTCTGATAGGGATGCATTTGAAGGAAGTGGCGGTACCGGTCCGGATCAGTGTAAAGAAAATCGGGGCAGCCAATGTGGTATGCGCCAGAACCCGGGCGAAATATATCGGAGGAGAACGGGCCGTATACGATGCGGGCCTGGCTTGAGGATGAATTTAACAGGAAAATCGGGACCCTCTTTTCGGATAGAGCTGCCCCGAAAAGTACAATATATTATAGAGACCATACAAAAAGCCGGATGGGACGCCTATGCGGTGGGCGGCTGCGTACGTGACAGTATGCTGGGCCGGGTGCCAAACGACTGGGATATTACTACCGCGGCCAGACCGGAGGAGATCAAGGGGCTGTTTCGGCATACGGTGGATACGGGTATTCAGCATGGAACCGTAACCGTGTTGGTGGACAGGGAAGGCTTTGAGGTAACGACCTATCGGATCGACGGAGAGTATGAGGATGGCAGACATCCGAAGAATGTGTCTTTTACGGATTCCCTGACGGAGGATCTAAGGAGAAGGGATTTTACGATCAATGCCATGGCCTATAATGAAGAGAAGGGCCTGGTGGACATATTCGGAGGCAGGCAGGATCTGGAGGAGGGAATCATCCGCTGTGTGGGCAGGGCAGAAGAACGGTTTGAAGAGGATGCGCTGCGGATGCTGCGGGCGATCCGCTTTTCCGCGCAGCTGGGTTACAGGATAGAAGACAAGACAAAGGAGGCCATCAGCAGGCTCTCCTTTACTCTTTCCCGCATCAGCGCGGAGAGGATCCAGGCGGAGCTGGTGAAGCTGCTGGTATCGCCGCACCCGGAATATCTGAAGATTGCATATGACACTGGCGTCACAAGTGTGTTTTTCCCCGAGTGGGACAGAGCCATGCAGACGCCGCAGAACCATCCCCATCACTGCTATGGCGTAGGGGAGCATATTCTCCATTCCCTGCCGGAAGTACCTGCGCAGAAAGTGCTGCGCCTGGCGATGCTGCTGCATGATATTGCGAAGCCGGATACCATGGAAGTAGATGGCAACGGTGTCACACATTTTCACGGACACGCGCAAAAGGGAGAAGCGATGTCAAAAGAGATCCTGCGGCGGCTGAAATTTGATAATGATACCATAAATAAGGTCAGCAGGCTGGTACGGTATCACGATTACGGGAACGGAGCTGCGCCGGACAAGAAATGGGTGCGCCGGGCCGTAAATAAGATCGGAGAGGACCTCTTTCCTCTGCTGCTGATGGTAAAGCGGGCGGACATTCTGGCGCAGAGCGATTATCTGAGGCAGGAGAAGCTTCACAATCTGGAGGAATGGAAGCGCTGCTACGAGGAGATCCTGTCCCAGGGAGAATGCGTGTCCTTAAAGACGCTTGCGGTAAGCGGCAGGGATCTGCTTGCCGCCGGCCTGCCTTCCGGCAGAAAAGTAGGTGAAGTGCTGGAGCTTCTGCTGGAGGAAGTGTTGGAGGAGCCGGAGAAAAACACCAGGGACTATCTGCTTTCGAGAGCCCTTGAAGTCATGAAAGAAGCCTAACATACTTTCCCGCCCTTTCTCATATGATAGGTTAGAAACCTCATAAGGGAGGCGGAACCGGAGTATGGGAGGAATCGAATTGAACGACAGGGCGGTTGGTCTGTTAAGCCAATATGACATAGATGTGATCCGTACAAGAAAAGGGCGGGGAGCCATACTTTGCGACACGGAAAAGGGCTGCTTTATTTTTAAGGAATATACCGGCAATCCGGAAAAGCTGCTGCTGCAGGACTGCCTTTTAAAGAAAGTATCCGCTTCCGGCAGTGTGCAGGCGGAGCTGCTTATCCCCACGAGGGAAGGCGCACTCTGGGTAGAAGACGGGGACGGCAGGAGGTATTTCCTGAAAACGTATTTTGATAACAGGGAATGCGATCTTTCCCAGGAGAAAGAATGCAGGGAGGCAGTCAGAACGCTGGCAAAGCTCCACAATGCGCTGCGTCTTGCGCCTAAAGAAGTGGAGACTTTCGGGCTTACGCCTTTTTTGATAGACAGGGAATACGAAAAGCACAACAAGGAGCTGCGCAAGGTGTGGCGCTATCTGCGCAAAAAGAGCCAGAAATCCTTGTTTGAATCCGCGCTTTTGCGGGAATATGACTATTATCTGGAGCAGGCGGCAGAGGTGACGGAGGCCTGGCGGGACTTTACCCGGGCCGATGATCTGGAGTATATCCGGGAGTGCGGGAGCATCTGCCATGGAGATTACCAGTACCACAATATCATCCGGACGGGAGAAGAATTTGCCGTTATTAATTTTGAACGCTGTATTATGGACGACGGTATCAGGGATCTGTGCTTTTTTATGCGAAAGCTGCTGGAGAAAAACGACTGGTCCCCGGCGTTAGGAGATGGTCTGCTGGAGGCCTACGGCAGCATCCGGCCCATTTCGGCCCGTTCCTTTGTAGAGCTGTATTACCGGCTGGCCTATCCGGAAAAGTTCTGGAAGATAGCGAATTTTTATTACAATTCCGGCAAGGCCTGGATACCGGAGCGGAACCAGGAGAAGCTGGAGATTTTGGCAGCCCAGGAGAAAGCGAAGCAGGAATTTCTGGAAAAGGTTTTCAGAACCCTGTCCTGACAGCGGATTCGCGGGTACAAGAGAGGAGTCATATGAAACGGCTGAACATAAGAAAAAAGGGAATCGGCATTCTGTGTGCCCTGCTGGCAGCAGGCGTACTGGCAGGCTGCGCTTTTGCAGAGCAGAGGACGGAGGAGACCTCTCCGGCCCAGGGAAATGACACGGGGTTTGTGCTGACCGGGCCGGGAAGCTATGATTCCGCAGATACGGCGGTCGTGGTCAATATCGATAAAGGCGAGGGGACCATTACCTTTTTGAACCTGATCGTAAGCAGAAACTACACCCTGCAGTACGACGAAACCACTGTGTTTTCGGACAAATACGGCTCCCCTTTAAGTCTGGAGCAGATAAGGGAGGGAGACATCGTTGACGTCACGTTCTTAAAAAGCAAGAAGAAGCTGGCGACGCTCATGCTTTCGCCCTCCGGCTGGAGCAACGCCCAGGTGGAACGCTACCATTTTAACACCAATACCCACGATGTGACCGTGGGAGAGGAAATTTATAAGATAACGGAAGATACAAAGGTATTTTCCCAGGGCCGGCAGATCGAGATCATGGACATTAACGATACGGATATTCTTACATTTCAGGGAATTGACAAGACGGTTTACAGTATTGTGGTGGAAAAGGGACACGGCTATCTGAGGCTTAAAGGGGATGAGAACTTTATTGGCGGCTGGATCGAAGTGGGGCAGAATATCATTCATCCCATTACGGAGGACATGCTCTTAACGGTACCGGAAGGAAGCTATCAGGTGCAGATAAGCACTGCGGGGGGCGGCGGCACAAAGAGCGTTGTCATCAACCGCAATGAAGAGGTGGAGCTGGACATCAGCGATTTAACGGTAGAAGAACCCAAGTTTGGACAGGTTATTTTTGCCATGACACCCTCTACGGCGACGCTCTATGTGGATGGCAGCAAGGTGGATACATCCGAACCCGTGGTCCTGCAGTACGGGATCCATCAGCTGATCGCCAGGGCGGACGGTTACAATACGCTTACCAGCTACCTGAAGGTGGGCGAGGAATCGGGAGGGATCGAGCTGACTCTGGAAAAAACGGAATCGGGAACGGCCTCTGAAGATGAAGGGACGGAGAGTGTTTCCGACGAAAACGCCAATACCGTGGCGGAATACTATCAGGTGTATGTGGACGCGCCGGAGGGAGCCGAGGTATATCTGGACGGCAACTACATCGGAATTTCTCCGATCAGCTTTAAAAAAGAAGAAGGCCCCCATGTGATCACCCTGCGGAAAACGGGCTATGAAACCCGCAGTTATACGGTTCAGGTGGACGGCGAGGACAAGGATGTTACGTATTCTTTTGCGGAATTGGTGGCAAATTAAGGAAAATCAGGCAAAAAAGCCATAAAATCCGAAAATGCCTTGACAAAGGCATGAAAAACCGCTATAAATATGTATAGACGTTTCAACGCGGAACATCTACGGTTTTATTACCATAAAGCAAACTCATTTTAAGAGGAGGAGTTCAACATGAACAAAACAGAATTAGTTGTAGCAATTGCTGAGCAGGCTGAAATTTCCAAGAAGGACGCTGAGAAGGCATTAACCGCTTTCACCAACGCCGTTACCGCAGAGTTAAAGAAGGGCGGAAAGGTTCAGCTGGTTGGTTTCGGTACCTTTGAGATCAGCGAGAGAAAGGCTAGAGAGGGCAAGAATCCTCAGACTGGCGCTAAGATCAAGATTGCTGCTTCCAAGGCTCCTAAGTTTAAAGCCGGCAAGGCATTAAAGGACGCTGTCAACTAATCGTTTCTACATAATTTTGATGGCAGAAGAGCTTAAGAGAACCTGTACGCGCAGGTTCTCTTTCTGTTTTTCGGAAAAACGACGGGAAGGTGGGAAAGGCGGACGGCATGAGACTGGACAAATATTTAAAGGTATCGCGCCTGATAAAGCGCAGAACCGTAGCAAATGAGGCCTGTGACGGCGGCAGGGTACTGGTGAACGGCAGGGAGGCAAAAGCCTCCACCCAGGTAAAGGAGGGGGATGTGCTCACGGTTTCCTTCGGCAACAGGGAAGTGAAGGTGGAAGTTTTAAGTGTGCGGGAACCTATAAAGAAAGAAGAGGCAGGAGAACTTTTCCGGTATATTTGATCCCGGATCCTGGTCTAACTGCCAAGCCTCCCTAATATACTGTTATAAAGTATGGCAGGGAGGTATTTTCATGGAAGATTTGAACAGTGCAAACAAGCGGGTACATAAAATTATGCTGACCAACCGCCGGACCTGTACGATCAATGGAGTAAATGACGTACTTTCGTTTGATATTCATGAGGTTTTGCTGGAGACCGAGCAGGGCATGCTGATGATCAAGGGAGACGAGCTGCATGTGAGCAGGCTTTCACTGGACAAGGGTGAAGTGGACGTGGACGGCAGGATCGACAGTCTCACCTATTCGGAAAATACGAACTATGGCAAAAAAGGAGAATCCTTCCTGGCAAGGCTGCTGAAATAGCGGCAGCCGCATATGGAGGAAGGCTATGAGCAGTCCGGTCATCAGTGAAAACATATTTTTGCTCTATTCCCTGGGTATGGGCATTTTTATTACTTTTGTGTACGATATTCTGCGGATCCTGCGGCGGGTGCGCGCGCACAGCGGCTTCTGGGTTTCTCTGGAGGACATCCTGTTCTGGTTTTTCTGCGCCATAGCCGTTTTTTACCTGATGCACAGGGAAAGCAACGGCACCATGCGCTGGTTTGCCATACTGGGGGCACTGGCAGGAATGCTTCTGTACAAGAAGACCGTCAGCGCTTTTTTTGTGAAATGGGTGTCCTTTGGACTGCAGAAAATATTGATTGGATTTCAAAAGCTCCTGCGCTTTTTGTTCAAGCCGCTTCATATTTTGTCCGGCAAGGGGAAGGCGGCGGGGAAAAAAGCCGCAAAAAAAGGGAAAAAAGCGGCCGGATATGTGAAAAAGAGGTTGACGGATACTGTAAAATTGCTTAAAATGGTTTTATGTAAACATTAATGGTGGAGAGGTTTACGTATAGGAGAGAAGCATGGCAGGAGGAAAGCGGAGAAAGGCTGTATACAAGAAAAGACGTCAGAACCGGTTCAGTATGTTTTTAGTTTCTCTGGTAGTGGTCATGATTCTGGTCATGGTGGCGATAAAGCGGGTGGAGCTTGGAGCCAAGCAGGAGACCTATCAGGCCAGGATAGAGCAGCTGAACGAGCAGATCGAAGACGAGAATGCCCGGGCCGAGGAAATAGAAGAATACGAAAAGTACACGCACACGAAGGCTTATGTGGAAGAAGTGGCCCACGATAAGCTGGGGCTGGTGTATGAGGGAGAGATCATCTTCAGGCAGAATAACTAGGCTGTAAAGAATAGAATAAATCCAAAAGAAAGATTAAAAGGGCGCCCAAAAGGCGCCTTTTGTCGTAAAAAATTACGGACAGGCACAGAAAATCCGACAGAAAAAGAAGCGGGCTTCCTCTATAATAGATAGGCGGTTTCCTATAGACAATGTAGCGCGGAAAGGCTGCTGAGGCGGCGGAATGAGAGGAAGTATGAGAAAATTATTGAGTGAACCGGAAACGGAACGGATTTTTTTGCTGTCGGAATACGGCAGGCAGAAGCTGTTGGCCTATGCGGATTCTTTTAAAGAATTGGCAAAGACCCTGGAACAGGATTTTGGCGGGGAAGAAGGCCCCGATACAAGAGAAAACAGGCTTTGCAGCAGGATACAGTGGGAAAGCCGGTGCCTGCTGGCGGAAAATCTGAACGAAATGGCCGGCGTAATGGCCCAGGTGGCGGGGGAGGTGTTCTCTTACAAGCCGGTTCCCGTAAAGAAGGCCCGGCAGATCGTGCAGGCGCTGCAGGGCGAGGGCGTACTGATCAGCGACCTGTATTACATAGAGCAGCAGGTGGGACGGATGAAGATCAATCTCACCATGCGGACACAGAGACAGGGGGGCATCCGGGCGGAGGAAGTGGCGGACATGCTTTCCGTACTTCTGGATCTGCGGTTTACACCTTCCATGAACTGCCCCTATCTGATCGACAGCAGGGTGCGGGGATATACCTTTGTGGAGGAAGCCCGCTATGTCATGCTCACGGGTACCGCCAAGGCAGTCAAAGAAAATGAAAGCAAATCCGGTGATAATTACAGCATTCTGGAATCGGAAAAGGGAAAGATGACGCTGCTGCTTTCCGACGGCATGGGCTCCGGCGAAAAGGCCTGCGCGGACAGCGAATCGGTGCTGGATCTGATGGAAAAGCTCATTGAAGCGGGCTATGAACCGCACGCGGCCGCGGAACTGATCAACAACGCGCTGGTGGCGGGCGGAGAGCAGAACATGTCTACGCTGGATATTTGTGAGGTGGATCTGTATGACGGCACCTGCCGGTTCATCAAGGCCGGGGCGGCGGCCTCATTTATTAAACGGGGGCATATGGTGGAGCAGATTTCTTCCGGCAGCCTGCCCCTGGGGGTGCTGCGCGGTGTGGAGACCGGGGGCGTAAAGCGCAGGCTGATGGACGGGGACTATGTGTTTTTGCTCTCCGACGGGATTGTGGATGCCCTGGAAAACTGTGATTACAAGGAAGAACTCTGCGAAATATTGGGAAATCTGGAGCAGGAGAGCCCCAAAGAACTGGCGGAGGTTCTGCTGCAGCTCGTATTGCGGAAGACCGGAGGGCACATACGGGACGATATGACGGTGGTGGTATTCGGGCTTTGGGAAAATACATAGGACTTCGGCTTGCATTTTGAGGACAAACTGGCTATTATTATGGTATGTTGGAAAAAATCAGTGCCTATGTGGAAAAATATCATATGCTGCAGGCGGGGGATACCGTGGTGGCAGGCATATCGGGAGGCGCCGACTCGGTGTGCCTCCTTTTTATGCTGCGTGAAATGCAGAAAAGGATTTCATTTACCCTGCTGGGGGCCCATGTCAATCACGGGATCCGGAGGGAAGCGGCAGAGGACGCTCTTTTTACAGAGGCGCTGTGTAAGAGGCTGGGGATCCCGTTTTTTCTGGAAGAGGTGGATGTAAGAAAACTGGCGGAGCAGCAGGGCTGCTCCACGGAAGAGGCGGGCAGACAGGCCAGGTACGCGTTCTTTCGCCGGATCCTGCGGACCTGGGAGGGAAAGGGCGGAGGAAGAGAGCGGATAGCGGTGGCCCACAACCTGAATGACAGGGCGGAAACCATGCTGTTTCATCTGTTTCGGGGAAGCGGCCTTACAGGACTTGGCAGCATTCAGCCCTTGCGGAAGAACGAGGGGGAACCGGATATAATCCGGCCTCTTTTAAGCGTAAGCAGGAAAGAAATAGAGGAATATCTTACCGGTATTGGAGAAAAGTGGTGTATAGACAGCACAAATGAAGAGGATACTTATACCAGAAACAGGATCCGTCACCATATCCTGCCTTATGCGGAGGAAGCCGTGGCGGGCGGTGCCATAGCCCATATGGGCAATACGGCGGATATTTTAAGCGAGGCCGCGGATTATGTGGCGAAAGAAACAAGGAAGGCCCTGGGACAGTGCGGTGCAGCCGGTGAGGCAGGGGGCACAGGACTCTCTGTAAAGGAGGTTTTAAAGCTGCATCCTTTTTTACAGAAACAGCTGATACTGCTCTGCATGGAGGAGCTGGCGCCGGGCAGACGGGATATTGGGGCGGTGCATGTGGACGCGGCGCATGAACTGTTTACCCGGAGTGGAAACCGGAGCGTACAGCTGCCCTGTGACCTGGAAGCGGTGCGGGAATATGAAACCGTATGGTTCAGGAGACGGGAAGGGAGCGTACCGTACTCGCAAAGCGTCTTTTCGGAGAAAAACCTGCCGCTTTTGCGGGAGGGAGAAGCTGTGGAAATCCCCCTTGACGGTGCGAAAGTCCTGGAATGCAGACTTCTGTTTTATGAAAAAACGATGAATATTCCACAAAACCCATATACGAAATGGTTGGATTATGATAAAATAAAAAGACCGTTGGTGCTGCGGACCAGAAAACCGGGAGATTATCTTACTGTGTCTAAAGACGGCGGAAAAAAGTCCCTGCAGGATTACATGGTGGACGAAAAGATTCCCCGCGGGGAGAGGGACAAAATCTGGCTGCTGGCGGAGGATTCCCATGTTCTCTGGGTGATCGGGTACCGCATCAGCGGTCATTACAAGGTAGAGGAAAGTACAAAGCGTATTTTGCAGGTACGGTTAAGAGGAGGACGGTAAATGTCTGAGCACGTAAGAGTATTGTTGGCGGAGGAAGAAGTAAACGACAGGATACGAGCCATCGGGGAGCAGGTAAGCAGGGACTATGAAGGAAAACAGGTACATCTGGTGTGCGTCCTGAAAGGGGGCAGCTTTTTTATGTGCGAGCTGGCCAAGCGGATTACCGTTCCCGTTTCTTTGGACTTTATGGCGGTTTCCAGCTATGGTGCCACTACCAAGTCCAGCGGGGTGGTCAAGATCGTAAAGGATCTGGACGAAACCATAAAGGGCAAGGATGTGCTGGTAGTGGAGGACATTGTGGATTCCGGCCGCACTTTAAGCTATCTGCTGGAAATGCTGCAGAACAGGGAACCGGCCAGCCTGCGGCTCTGCACGCTGTTAGACAAGCCGGACAGGCGGGTAGTGCCGGTCAATGTGGATTATACGGGATTTCAGATCCCTGATGAATTTGTAGTGGGTTATGGCTTGGACTATGCCCAGAAATACAGAAACCTGCCCTATATCGGGGTAGTGGAGTTTGATGATTAATCGGAGGAAGCGTTTTGAAACAAAAGGGTATTAATCAATATCTTGTCATTATCATAGTACTGCTCTTGGGCCTGATCCTGCTCAATTCTTTCCAGAACCGGGAAGACGATTATACCCGGGCGGAATTTCTGCAGGATATGGAAGCGGGGCGGATAAAGGAAGTGCTGATACATCCTAACGGGGAAGCCCCCACCGGTTATCTGGAGGTCACGCTGACTACGGGAGAGGAAAAGACACTGTACGCCACGGACGTCACGGAAATGGAAGAGCTGGCGCGCAGCGGGGGAATAGAGCCGAGAGTGCTGGATATTCAGCGGGAGAACTGGTTCTTAACCTATATGCTCCCGGTTTTGGTGGTCGTTATCGCCGGCGTCTTTATCTTTGTGATCATGAACGCTCAGGGCGGCAGCGGCGGAAGCAACGGTAAGATGATGAATTTCGGCAAGAGCAGGGCCCGCCTTTCCATGGGAGAGGGGCGCATTACCTTAAAGGATGTTGCCGGATTAAAGGAAGAAAAGGAAGAGCTGGAGGAGATCATAGACTTCTTAAAGGAGCCTGGAAAATTCACAAAGGTGGGAGCCCGGATCCCCAAGGGCGTGCTCTTAGAGGGCCCTCCCGGCACCGGTAAGACCCTGTTGGCCAAGGCTGTGGCGGGAGAAGCGAACGTTCCCTTTTTCAGCATTTCCGGTTCCGATTTTGTGGAAATGTTCGTAGGCGTGGGCGCGTCCCGTGTCAGAGACCTGTTTTTGGATGCCAAGAAGCATTCCCCTTGTATCGTGTTCATTGACGAGATCGACGCGGTGGCAAGGCGCAGAGGTACGGGTATGGGCGGCGGCCATGACGAGAGAGAGCAGACTCTGAACCAGCTTTTGGTAGAAATGGACGGCTTTGGCGTCAATGAAGGCATTATTGTTATGGCAGCCACCAACAGGGTGGATATTCTGGATCCTGCGATCCTGCGTCCCGGACGCTTTGACAGAAAGATTGCCGTGGCGCCTCCGGATGTGGGAGGACGGGAGGACATCCTGAAGGTACATGCGAAAAACAAACCGTTAGGAGACGATGTGAATCTGGAGCAGATTGCCCAGACCACAGCAGGATTTACCGGAGCGGATCTGGAGAATCTTTTGAACGAGGCCGCCATCAACGCGGCAAAGGACGGCCGTGTCTATGTGGAGCAGGAGGACATTAAAAAGTCCTTTGTGAAGGTCGGGATCGGTACCGAGAAAAAGAGCCGGATCATTTCCGATGAAGAAAAGAGGATCACGGCGTATCACGAGGCCGGGCATGCCATTCTGTTCCATGTGCTGCCCCACGTGGGCCCCGTATATACGGTTTCCATTATCCCCACAGGTTTAGGGGCGGCAGGATATACCATGCCTCTGCCGGAAAAGGATGAAATGTTTTTGACGAAGGGCAAGATGAAGGAGGACATCATGGTGTCCTTAGGCGGCCGTATCGCGGAAGAGCTGATATTTGACGATATTACCACAGGCGCCTCCAGCGATATTAAAAAAGCCACCAAAGTGGCCCGCAAGATGGTGACTCGGTTCGGCATGTCGGAAAATATCGGTGTCATCAACTATGACGACGATGAGGACGAAGTGTTTATCGGACGGGATCTGGCGCATCCCCGCTCCCACAGTGAAGCCGTGGCAGGGGAGATCGACAGAGAAGTCAAATCCATTATAGACGAGTGCTACGCGAAGGCAAAGGAGATCATTCTGGCCCATGAGGAGGTGCTCCACAGGGCTGCGAAGCTGCTGTTGGAAAAGGAAAAGATCACGGGCGAGGAATTTGCGGCGCTGTTCTCATAGAAACATTGTGCAATTTTACCAAAAATAGCAGTGCCAATTTGTAATATTTGTGAATTTTAGAACTGGATTTACAGGGGGCGCTATGTTATTATAATACTCGTAACCCCCCAATACATTATAGTTTTTTGCTATACCCCATTAAGAAGAAATACCTTCTCTAAAAAAGACAGTGCAAGCTGTCTTTTTTACTTTGTTCTTTTTTAACCGGCAAATATCTTTTTACCGTAATTGCTTGCGTGGGCGGTCTGAATATTATAAAATAGAATTATTACAACGGATATAAGGATTGGGAATTATGGAATTTAATTTTTTGAAGAGTGCGGAACATAATCAGATGTATATTGCTTCCATGCGTCCCGTACTGAACAGAAGAGCACTTTTCAGTGATACCACGGAGGACTATGTGATCCCGGCAGAGCCTAACCCATATGAGGAGATCACCATTCGCTTCCGGACCGCCGTCAACAATATTGACAGAGTGTTTTTGATCTGCGGGGATGAACGCCTGCTCATGTTAAAGGAAAGCTCGGATACGCTTTTTGACTATTACGCGATCACCTATCAGTTGGACAATGAAAAGATTTCTTATCATTTCGAGATCAACGTAGGAAAGATCAAGGGCTTTTATGATGTCAGGGGATTGTACCAGGAAGCGAATCCCTACTATGATTTTGTGGTGATCCCCGGTTTTAAGACGCCGGCGTGGGCCAAGGGCGCGGTCATGTACCAGATTTATGTGGACCGGTTCTTCAACGGAGATAAGACCAACGACGTGGAAAACCGCGAGTACAGCTATATTAACGAACAGGTTACCCATGTGGAGGACTGGAACCGCTATCCGGCTCAAATGGGCGTCAGGGAATTTTATGGCGGGGATCTGCAGGGCGTACTGGATAAGCTGGATTATCTGGAGGATCTGGGAGTCGAGGTCATTTATTTTAACCCGCTCTTTGTTTCTCCGTCCAATCATAAATATGACATTCAGGATTACGATTATATCGATCCGCACATCGGAAAGATCGTAAACGAAGCCGGAGAACTGCTGGAGCCGGGACAGAGGGAGAACCGTTTCGCCACAAAGTACATCAACCGGGTTACCAACAAGGCCAATCTGGAAGCCAGCAACGAACTTTTTGCCAAGGTGGTGGCGGAGGCCCATAAGAGGGGGATTCGGGTAATCCTGGACGGCGTGTTCAATCACTGCGGCTCCTTCAATAAATGGATGGACAGGGAGCGCATTTATGAGAATGCCCCGGGCTATGAAAAGGGGGCGTTCATTTCCGAGAGCAGCCCTTACAGCAGTTATTTTCTGTTCCATGACAAAAACCGCTGGCCCTACAATCCTACGTATGACGGCTGGTGGGGACACGATACCCTGCCAAAGCTGAATTACGAGGGTTCCAAAGCGCTTTTTGACTATGTGATGCATATCGCGGCAAAATGGGTGTCCCCGCCCTACAATGTGGACGGCTGGAGGCTGGATGTGGCGGCGGATCTGGGATTTTCCCCGGAATATAACCATTTCTTCTGGAAAGAGTTCAGAAAAGCGGTAAAGCGGGCCAATCCGGAAGCCATTATACTGGCGGAACATTACGGAGATACCAGGGACTGGCTTCAGGGAAAGGAATGGGACTCCGTCATGAACTATGACGCCTTTATGGAGCCGGTAACCTGGTTCTTGACAGGCATGGAAAAGCACAGCGACGACTTTAGAGGCGACCTGTTAGGAAACGCGGACAGCTTTTGGGGCGCGATGACGCACCATGGTTCCAGTTTTTCCATGCCCAGCCAGCAGATAGCCATGAACCAGCTCTCCAATCATGACCACTCCCGTTTTATGACACGGACCAGCCACAAGGTGGGACGTACCAATACGCTGGGCCCACAGGCCGCGAATGAGGGAAATAATCCGGCGGTCTTCAGGGAAGGGGTGGTGATCCAGATGACCTGGCCGGGAGCTCCGGCGGTCTATTATGGGGATGAAGCCGGCGTCTGCGGCTTTACCGATCCGGATAACAGAAGAACCTATCCCTGGGGACAGGAGGATCGGGAGCTGATCGCCTTTCACAAGGAGATCATCCGCATTCATAAAGAATCTCCCGAGCTGCGTACCGGTTCCTTAAAGAGTCTGGACAAGGATTACAATTTTCTGGCGTACGGGAGATTTAACAAGAAATACCGTACCATTGTGCTGATTAACAACAACGATTACGAAATTGAGAAACGGGTGAGTGTCTGGGAGACGGGGATTCCCAAGGAAGCGGTGCTTACGCAGATCTTCCAGTCCCACGACGCCGGATACAGTACTGACCGGGAAGAGGTGCCGGTGGTCTCAGGCAAGATCACCATGAAGCTGCCCCGTTTTTCAGCGACGCTCCTGCGTTATGAAAAGGCAGAAGAAACGGATAAAAATCTTGCATTTTAAAAGGGGCTGTGTTACAATCTTTCATTGTCAGGGCAGACCTGTATGGATGGATTCCCGAGTGGCCAAAGGGGACAGACTGTAAATCTGCTGCATCTTGCTTCGGTGGTTCGAATCCACCTCCATCCATCCGCTGGTGTGGCGGAATAGGCAGACGCAAGGGACTTAAAATCCCTCGGTGGCAACACCGTGCCGGTTCAAGTCCGGCCACCAGCATTAAAAAAGTGGGAGAAATACGGCGGAAACGCGGTATTTTTTCCACTTTTTTTATAGAGCTGGGTTTTGCCCCAAACAGTATCCCCGCGCTCTTTGCGATATTGAAATTCTCTACCGGTCATGATAAAATATAATAACTAAGTGACAGGTTATGATCTATCTTATCTTTTATGTGGGAGGTTGTGATGAAAAGTTTAACTACCAAGATCATTGCGTTGGTTACAGGATCGGCACTTCTGCTTTCCGTGTTGATAGGTGTTCTGACGATCGATGCCTTTCAGGGTGTTTCCAGGCAGCAGGCAGAGGAAAACCTGATCCTTACCGCGGGCATCAACGGAGAAGAAATGGATCGGGCTTTATACACTATTGAGCAATCCGTGGACAGCTTAAGCCAGATGACTCTTTCTGCCATTACGGATTTCTCGAAGTTTAAGACTTCGGACGCTTATGTGGATGAGTGCACAGCGACGCTGGAAGCCGCGGCGCTGACTTTGGCCCGCAACACACAAGGAGCCATGACGGTGTATATCCGGTACAATCCGGAATTTACCGATCCGACCTCCGGTATCTTTCTTTCCAAATCCGGTGACGATTTCGAAGAACTGGTGCCTACGGATTTCAGTATGTATGAGCCGGATGATGCCGCTCATGTGGGCTGGTATTATACTCCCGTCAATGCGGGAAAGCCTATCTGGATGGATCCTTATCTGAATGAAAATATCAATGTGTATATGATCTCTTATGTGGTGCCTCTCTATATAAACGGGGAATCGGTAGGCATTGTGGGTATGGATATTGATTTCAGCGTGATTCAGGATATGGTGAACTCTGTTGAGATCTACGGCAGCGGGTATGAATATCTTACGAACGCGTCGGATGTACTGCTGGTGCATAAGGATTATGAAGGCGGTACGCCTCTTGCGGAAGCGGATCCCGCAGCGGCTGCTCTTTTGAGTAACGCGGAAAAAGCTGATACAGTACAGACTGCCGGCTCTCAGGTTCTGGTATACACGCCTTTACATAACGGTATGAAGCTGGTGCTGACGGCTCCCCGATCGGAGCTTTTGGCCTCTACGCGGGGAATGATAGTCAAGATCGCGGTGGCAATCCTGATCGCTCTGCTGATCGTAATCGCGGTCGCTTGCTTTGCGGGGAACCGGATCGCAAAGCCGATCCGCAAGATAACCAAGATCGTTCAGAATACCGCGGCTTTCAATTTCCAGTCCACGGAGGGCGGAGACAAGCTCTGCAATCTGCGGGACGAAACCGGAGAAATGGCCAGAGCGGTACGGCAGATGCGCGGGGAACTGCGGAATATGGTAAATGTTATCGGCAATTCCTGCAACAGCTTAAACGGGAATATTGACAATCTGCTCCAGTCCTCCACCCATGTCAATGATATGACGGAAAATAATTCCGCCGTTACGGAAGAGCTTTCCGCGGCTATGATGCAGACCTCGGAGGGAACGGAGAGGATTCGGGAAACCATTCTGCGGCTGCAGCAGAACGCGCAGTCCATAAAGCAGCTTTCCCAGGAGAGCCGGGAGGTATCCCAGGAATTAATGGAAGGAGCGCGCAGCCTTTCCAATACCACTTCGGAGGCAACCCGCCAGACGCAGAGTATGTATGAACAGGTCAAGAAGGATACGGACGCGGCTATTGAGCACTCCAAAGCGGTGGCGAAGATCAATCAGTTGACTGAAGCAATCGCGGGAATTTCCGAGCAGACCAATCTGCTGGCGTTAAATGCCTCTATTGAGGCGGCTAGAGCGGGAGAGGCCGGGAAAGGATTCTCCGTGGTGGCGACAGAAATTTCAGCCCTGGCAAATCAGACCAACCAGACGGTGGACAGCATTAACGAAACGGTGGAAGAGGTGTGCACTGCCGTATCCGATATGGTCAAGTGTCTGGATACGCTCATGGACTTTATCAACAAGAAGATTCTGTCTGACTATGATAATTTCAATTCCCTAGGACAGAAATACCAGGAAGATACCTCGGCCATGGAGGAAAGCATGGATCAGGTGGCGGTTTCCATTCGGGATCTGGCGGAAGCCCTGGAACAGATTTCCGGTACTGTGGGGGATATTAACGATATGGTGCGGGAATCCAGCGAGGGTATTCACAGAATTGCCGAGGAGACTGGCAGTATGGCAGAAGAAACGGGGAACAATTCCCAAATGGCCGTACAGAGCAAAGATACCATCCAGGAACTGTTCTCCGTGGTAGGACAGTTCAAAATGTAATGTAAAGTGTAAGAAGTATACGGAAACGCATGTAAGAAACATACGAAAACTCAGGGTAAGCGGCTACTTGGAACGCTCTTTTTCCAGCAGCCGCTCCCATTCTGTAAGATCCATTTTTTCTGTGGGAACCTCATAGCCGTTTTCCAGCATTTCTACCATGATCTTAACAAAAACCGGATCGAACTGGGTGCCGCTGCCGGCTTTTAATTCTTTGCAGATTTCTTCCTTACCGGCGGCGGGCCTATAATGTCTGCCGAAATACATGCAGTCAAAGGTGTCCGCGACGGAAATGATCCTGGCGTAGAGCGGGATCTCTTCTCCGGCCAGCCCTTCATTGTAGCCGGTGCCGTCGTAGCGTTCGTGGTGATACCGCGCGCCGGCGGAAATCCAGGGCGCTTTGGCAAAGTCTTTTAGAATCTCCCCGCCTATGGAAGGGTGCTGTTTGACCAGCTCGTACTCTTCGTCGGTGAGGCGTCCCTCTTTATTTAGTATACTGTCGGGAATGGCTATTTTGCCGATGTCATGGAGCAGGGCACAGTAGTAAAGCTGCTCTAGCTGGTTCTTGGGCAGGCCAAACCGTTTGCCGATTTCCAGAGAGCAGTTGGCTACCCGGTTGGAATGGCCGATGGTATATTTGTCCTTCGCGTCGATGGTTTTGGCCACGATCTTGATGGTTTCTGCCGTCAGCTCCCGGTACTCTTCCTGCCTTTTTAAAATGGCGCGTTTGTGCAGATACTGGGCCAGAGCCACAATGAGCAAAACCAACAGCAGGACGCCAAGCCCCAGATACACATAGGAAGAAGTCCTTTCAAAAAAGCTTCTCTTTTTGGTAATGTGCAGCAGCAGTTCTTCGCTGACACCGCCGTCAGAATTATAGCCCCGCAGGTGGAATACATAGCTGCCGCCGGAAAGATTGGTGTAGGTAACCCGGTTTTCCGTACTGCTGTCCACCAGAATGGGCGCTTCGTCAAAGCCTTCCAGGTAATATTCCAGGGAGCCGCTGGTGAAACCATAGCTGAGCAGTTCCAAATAGAATGTGATCCTGCGGGTATCCGCGGGAAGTGTTAGTTCCGTGTCAGGATAGAAAGTTTCATCATCAGCGGTTATGTAGGCCACGGCGATTTTTGGGATGGATTCGTTGCGGTACATTTCCTGGAGGTTAATGGAATAGACGCCGTTGCCGGTGCAGAGATAGACCTGCCCGTCGTCCCCTAAGTAGTTCCAGGAATTGGCTGTGACGCTGCCGGTCAGGCCGTCCTTGCGGGTCAGACTGTCATAGACGGGATTGCCGGAAAGCAGATCCTGCCGGTCAATGCGGATCATGCCGAAGGTCTTGACCAGCCAGATGTCGTCCCCCCGTACCAGGATGTCAAAAATGCTGCCCACTCCTGCGGGAACGTCGGGAACGGGGCTGATCTCACCCTCTTTCCAGAGGGAAAGGCCGACTCCGTTGCTGATCCAGATACCGCCGGCGGCGGAGTCGGCTGCCATGCGCAGAATAACGCCGGAAGCCAGCCCGTCCTCGGTGGTATAGTTCCTGATTTCTCCGGTTTCCCGATTCAGCGCGTAAATACCGTTGCCGTCGCTGCCGGCGAGCAGGGTGCCGTCTTCCGTTTCTGCCAGACAGAGGATGACCTCATTCTGTATACCCTCCTCAGCGGTATAGCTGGCTGTGACCTGTCCTTCATGGAGAATGGAAACACCTCCGTTGGTAGCCGCGGCAATATCCCCGTCGGAAAGCTCCAGTGCCATGCGCACCTGGGTGTGGGCCAGCCCGTCCTCAGCGGTATAGCTCTGCCAGCTGCCGTCCTTTTTGTCGTAGCAGACCAGCCCGTACTCCTGATAGGTGGAAATCCAGAGCCTGTCTGCGGAATCCACCATAAGACTGCGGATCCGAATGCCCTTTAGAAAATCGCTTAAAGGCGTGGGAGTAAGATTTCCTTCACTGTCCACCACGGAGAGGCCGTCGTCCGTACCAATATAGATATGGTCATCGTACAGCAGGGCGGCGTTGACCGCCTGGCCGGAAATGCCCGCCTCATAGCCGATATTGTTGAATTTGCCCCGTATCAGCCCCAGAAAACCGATACGGGAAGAGGCAAACCAGAGGTTGCCCTCATAATCCTCGCACATTTTCTCGATAATGGAATCCTGGGAAAGACCGTGTACCTCATAGAAAATATCCGAATCGCCGAAATATCCCAGGCCATTGTCGCTGCATATCCAGAGTTTGCCCCGCGTGTCCTCATAGATGTCGTTGATGACAGCGCGGCTGCCGGTGGAAAGTTCCTGTACGCTCAGGGAGTCGACGTTATAATCGGAACCGTTCTGCCTGATCCGGAGGACCAGATTGTCTTTCGTACCCACGTAGATACTGCCTGCCGCCGACTGAAAAAGACCGGAACTTAAACTGGTGCCGAAAAATTCCTCTTCCAGAACCAGCAGGGTATCCTCGCCCTTTTGCGCAAAGACCTGACTGTCGGAGGTGACGCCCCAGATGCAGCCGTTGGTATCGCGGATCAGATTGGGAATGGTGCTTTCGCTCAGGCGGTTGTCCGCGATATGCAGGATTCGGTATTCTTCATCTATGATAAACAGTCCGTTGGTAGTGCCGGCGTAGATCTGCCCCTGGGAGTCCTCTGCAATGGAACGGACGGAAAGAGCGGTTACGTCTATACCGCTGTCGTCTCCGGGTTCCGTTATTCGGCGGAAGGCCCCGTTTTCAAACAGATAGAGTCCGGAGTCATTGGTGCCGATCCAGATACGACTGGAGGAGTCCAGAAAAAGCGCGCGGATCCCGCTGGTGGGGGCACCGTTGCCCTGCAGGCTTAAATTCTCAAATTCATTTCCGTTGTAACGGCCCAGTCCTCCGTAGCTGCCGATCCAGATATAGCCTTTTTCGTCCTGCAGTACGGTATTGGCCTCTCCCGCAATCATGCCGTCTCCCTCATCATAGGAAACTTCCACATAATCCTTCAGTCCCACGCTCTGTATCTGGTTGGTGGGCAGGGCCCGTACACTGAGAGGAAGTCCCAGCCAGAAGCTGACGGCAGCCAGGCCGCAGAGTATTTTTCTTACGTGCGTTTTTGCGTGCATGCTTGCAATTTCCCTTTCCGCTGGACTTTCAAAGAGTCCGTGTTTTGTAGATAATTATAATGGTTCGGCCCGTGTCTGACAATGCTTTTATTTGTTTTTTTGGGAATTTTGCCGCCCGTGAAATTCTCATTGAAATTGCCGCAATATGAGAGTAAAATAAAACATATTAAATGTAATCAGGAGGTGCGTTATGGGTAAGTTTGTAATCAAGGAAACAAAGACCGGCGTTAAGTTTGACTTAAAGGCTTCTAATGGAGAGGTTATCGCGACTTCCGAGGTATACCAGAGCGAGGATGCCTGCAAAAAAGGAATCGCCAGTGTAAAGAAAAATGCTCCTGTGGCAGCAGTCGAGGATCAGACGGAAGAGGGATACGCGCAGGAAAAGAATCCCAAGTTTGAAATTTACCATGACAAAGCGGGAGAATTTCGTTTCAGGTTAAAGGCGGCCAACGGACAGGTCATTGCGGCAAGCGAAGGCTACAAAGCGCTGGCAGGCTGCAAAAACGGAATAGAATCCGTAAGGAAGAACGCGCCGGACGCGGACATTGTAAAGGAATAACGAAATAAAGCGATAAAAAGGCAGAAAGGTATGGTATGAATATGGACATCAAAGAGCAGATCACAAAGGCAGTGGAGAAGATCACCAAGGACAAGGACATGCAGGAACAGTTTAAGAAAGAGCCGGTAAAGACCGTAGAGCAGGTGTTGGGCGTAGATCTGCCCGATGATATGCTGGAAAAGGTAGTGGAGGGCGTGAAAGCCAAGGTTTCCCTGGATAAGGCCTCCGATGTCATGGGCTCCATTAAAAAGTTATTTTAAACGGTGGAGGGACGGGAACGCCTATGTTGGAATTTCGGTATGATACGCAGCTGCTGATAGAGGGTGAAAATTTAGACGAGGATGTTATCAGCGACTATTTTACGAACAATTTTAAGGGAGACTGCCTGCTGGCTGTGGGCGACGAGGAACTGATCAAGATCCATTTTCATACCAATGAACCGTGGAAGGTGCTGGAGTACTGTGCTTCCCTAGGGGAAATCCACGATATTGTGATAGAGGATATGGATCGTCAGTCCAGAGGGCTTAAGGGTTAGACGGCCTGTTTCCCAATTATGGAAAAGCTGAATATGCAACGGCCGCAAGAGCGGCAGAATGAGAGGAAATATGAGAATATTCAAAAAAGGGGCCGTGATACTGGCCGCGGCACTGGCAATCTGTGGTTTATCCGCCTGCGGAGGAACCCCTTCCGGCCCGCATAAGTCCCAAAACGGGATTGAAACTTCCGATGACGGCGTTATGCGGAAGGAATTGACAGCGCTGGAGTTAGCGGACCTGATGGGCAACGGCATCAACCTGGGCAATACCATGGAAGCTTACGGACATCTTTCTCCCGGAGTGGGACAGGAGACTTCCGTATATGAGACGCTCTGGGGGCAGAGTGTTACCACCCAGGAAATGATTACGGGTATGAAGCAGGCAGGCTTTACCGCTTTGCGGATTCCGGTAGCGTGGACCAACGCCATGGATTTTGAAAACGGCGACTATACCATCGGCGAGGATTACTTAAACAGGGTGGAAGAGATCATTAACTACGCCCGCAACGAGGGGATGTACGTTATTGTCAACGACCACTGGGACGGCGGCTGGTGGGGCATGTTCGGCTCGGCAGATGAAGGAACCAGAGCAAAGGCCATGGAGATGTATACTTCCATGTGGAAGCAGATCGCGGAGCGTTATGAGGAATATTCCGACTATCTGATCTTTGAATCGGCCAACGAAGAGCTGGGTTTCCGGTTAAACGATACGGATATTGCGAAGGATTCCGGCAGTCTTTCCGACGCGGAATGCTTCGAAGTGGCGAATCAGATCAATCAGGCCTTTGTGGATACGGTAAGGGGCACCGGCGGAAACAATAAAGATCGTTTTCTGCTGATCGCGGGATTTGGCACAGAAATCAACAATACCTGTGATCCGCGGTTTCAGATGCCTGCCGATACGGCCGAGAACAAGCTTTTGATTTCTGTGCACTATTATGATCCCTCCGATTACTGTATTTTTGACGCGGTAGCAAACTGGGGAGATAAGGACGACTACAACGACCAGAATGCCATGCTGGCCAAGATGACGCAGTTTACCGAGC
The DNA here is from genome assembly GCA_947631685.1 of uncultured Lachnospiraceae bacterium. Taxonomy (GTDB): domain Bacteria; phylum Bacillota; class Clostridia; order Lachnospirales; family Lachnospiraceae; genus Acetatifactor. The sequence continues at coordinate 115,274 of CANRMI010000003.1, read as the reverse complement.
AGGGTTATGGAGTTATCATCGGGGAGTACGGTGTGCTGATGGAAAGCGGAACCATGAAAGAGGGTACCGCGGATTATTACCGGAACTTTTTAAGCAACTGCGACCTGTACGGTTACGTTCCCATGCTCTGGGACTGCAACAATATGTATGATCGCAGCACCTGTAAGATCGTGGATGAAGAAGTGGCGTCCATTTACTTAGAGCACAGCTATGACGCGCAGGCAGAACTGGGAGAGGCAGCGGTGAAAGAGGCGGCGCAGAGCTATCTGGATGAAGCGCTGGCGGCTGCGCCGGACGGTGCCGGAGTGGACGAAAACACCGCGCTGGCGTGGATCATGTACAACAGCGGCGACTGGAACGTGACCTACAGCGTAGGAGATGTCTATGATCCGGACAGCAAGACCGCGGGCGTAGAGGCCGTGGACGTGGAAATCACAGGTCCCGGTACTTATACGGTGTCCCTGGATTTCACCGGGACTGCCGGCGGGTACGCAAGCGGTGTGGTATTTTCCGCCATTGCGATCGCCAATGGGGAAACGCTGTATCCGGGATGTATCATCAACATAAAAGAAGTGCTGATCAACGGAGAAAAATACACTTTGCAGGGACGTCCTTACACGTCTTCGGATGACGGAATCTGCACCCGCGTGAATCTGTACAACGACTGGGTAAGCGCGGTACCGGATGATGTCCGGGTGATGGGCGGCGGCCGGACCGGGGTGACGCCCAATCTGCTGGATGCGGAAACTCTGGGAAATGTGGAGACCATTGAAGTGACCTTTGAGCTTGTAACGAAGGAAGAGGCTGAATAAAACCGAAAACCCCTTTTACCATTTTTTGGCAAAAGGGGTTTATTGCGGCTGCGGGCGGAAAGGATCTATCGTGGAGCAGAAGCATATGTTTAACGGAGCGGCGCTCAGGGCACTGCTGCTTCCCCTTATAATTGAACAGTTTTTGAATACTATGATGGGAACCGTGGACACGGTCATGGTCAGTAATGTGGGCCCGGCCGCCATGTCCGCGGTATCTTTGGTGGATTCTATCAATACCCTGCTGATACAGGCTTTTGCAGCCTTAGGCGCGGGCGGCTGTATTATCTGCTCCCAGTACATCGGCAAAAGAAACGAAAAAGAAGCCAATCGGGCAGCGAGACAAGTGCTTTTGGTCATTCTGGGAATTTCTACTCTGATCGCGCTTATCTGCCTGATCGGAAACCGTGGGATACTGCGTCTGATCTTCGGAGCGGTAGAAGAATCGGTTATGGAGGCAGCGGTAGTTTACTTCTTCTTTACCGCACTTTCTTTCCCCTTTATCGCTCTCTACAACGGCGGCGCGGCCATCTGCAGGGCCCAGGGAAACTCCCGGCGCCCGATGCTGATCTCCGTTGTTTCCAACGGCGTGAATATCGGCGGCAACGCGGTATTGATATGGGGGCTGCATATGGGTGTGGCCGGAGTGGCCATCGCCACCCTGATTTCCCGTATCTGCAGCGCGGCGGCGGTGCTCCTTTTCCTGCGCAGGCCCTCCGGACAAATCTGTATCGATCACTATCTCCGGATACGTCCGGACAAATATCTGATCTGGAAAGTGCTTGCTGTGGGAGTGCCCTCCGGAGTGGAAAACAGCATGTTCCAGTTTGGAAAGCTGGCGATCCAGTCCACGGTATCCACCATGGGAACCACAGCCATAGCGGCCCAGGCCATGACGAACATCCTGGAAGGCTTGAACGGTATGGCCGCCCAGGGAATCGGGATCGGACTTATGACGGTGGTAGGACAGTGTATGGGAGCAGGCAGAAAGGACGAAGCGGTATATTATATCCGGAAGCTGACGGGCATAGCGGAGTTAGCCATGATCGCCAACTGTCTTGGCGTCTATGCCCTGGCGGGACCGGTCACCATGATAGGCGCCATGGAACAAGAGAGCGCAAAACTATGTCTGTATATGATAGGCTGGATTACGATTGTCAAACCTATTTTCTGGGTTCTTTCTTTTGTACCGGCCTACGGTATGCGGGCGGCAGGGGACGTAAAATTTTCCATGCTGGTATCCACGGGAACCATGTGGCTGTGCAGAGTAAGCCTTTGCGTGTTCCTGGTGAAGCGTTTTGGCTTCGGCCCCATGGCGGTGTGGATCGGAATGTTCTCCGACTGGGCGCTGCGGGGACTGCTGTTCAGTATTCGCTTTCATAGGAAAAAATGGCTGGAGCATAAGGTTATTTCCTAGTATAATGAAAATATAGCTCCATGCGTGAAAGGAAAAAGAAAATGAGGATCATACATTGCGCGGATCTGCATCTGGACTCCAAAATGAGCGCCAATCTTTCCCGGGAAAAGGCCAGGGAGAGGCAGGCGGAGCTGCTGCATACCTTTGAAAGGATGATGAACTATGCGGTGGAGCAGCAGGTGGACGCAGTGCTGATAGCAGGGGATCTGTACGATACTAAGAAGATTTCCGCGGCCGCGAGAAACACGGTACGGGAAGCGATCCTGCGCAATCCCCGGATAGATTTTTACTATTTAAAGGGAAATCATGACGCGGAAAGCTTTCTGAGCGCGCTGGAGGAAATGCCTGCCAATTTAAAGCTCTTTGATAAAAACTGGCGGAGCTATCCGGCAGGCGAAGAGAGCGGCATTGTCATATCGGGAGTGGAGCTGTGCCGGGAAAACGCGGCCTTTATCTATAACCAGCTGGTTTTGGAACCGGAAAAATTCAATATCGTCATGCTTCACGGGCAGGAAACGGAACGGGCGGCAGGAGACGGCACCGAGGTGATAGCTTTAAGAAGCCTGCGGAATAAGGGTATCGACTATCTGGCGCTGGGGCATATCCATTCCTATAAATGCGGGGAGCTGGATGCCAGAGGCAGGTACTGCTACTGCGGCTGTTTGGAGGGCAGAGGTTTTGACGAATGCGGAGAACACGGCTTTGTGCTGTTGGACATTGACGAGAAGAGCAGGACTTTTAAACAGGAATTTATTCCCTTTGCGCGCAGAAAGCTGTATACGCTGGAGGCAGACATTACAGGCAGCATGACTACCGCAGATGTCGCAAAGCAGATCGGGGCGGTGTTAGACGGCGCGGAAGCGGACGCTGAAAGTCTGGTAAAGCTGGTATTGACAGGCCGTGTGGACGTGGAGTGCGAAAAAAATCCGGAGCTGCTCACCAAGCAGTTTGAAGACAGGTATTATTTTTTCAAGCTGGAGGACGAGTCCTGTCTGGAAGTGGATTACAGTGCTTTCGCGCTGGACGAATCCTTAAAGGGTGAGTTCGTGAGAACGGTAATGGCGGCAGAAGATCTGCGGGAGGAAGAAAAGGCGGAGATAATCCGCTATGGAATACAGGCACTGGCCGGTGAAGAGCCGGGATAGGAAAGGAGTGAAAGGGCATGCGGCTGATAAGCTGTCATATTGAAAATTTTGGCGGACTGCATGATGTATCCCTGGAATTCCGACAAGGTTGTCATGTAATCTGTGAAAAAAACGGCTGGGGGAAAAGCACCCTTGCGGCCTTTATCCGCATTATGCTCTTTGGCTTTAGCGAAGAGAAATCCAGGGACGAGCTGAAGAACGAAAGAAAGCGTTTTAAACCCTGGCAGGGGGGCGTATACGGGGGACAGCTGGAATTTGAGGCGGAGGGAAAGGTTTATTGTATTTACAGGACTTTCGGAGCCAAAGAACGGGAGGATGAGTTCAGCCTGCGGGAAAAGGACACGAATCTGGAAAGCACCCGCTTTTCCTCCGCAGTGGGCGAAGAGCTTTTTATGCTGGACGCAGGCTCGTTCTGCAGGACGGTTTTTGTTTCCCAGAATGACTGTGAAACCTATACCACGGACGGCATCAACGCGAAGCTGGGCAATCTGGCGGAGGATACGGAGGATATCAATAATTACGAAAAGGTGGACGGCAGACTGGGAGAGCTTATCAATAGGCTCAGTCCCAGAAGGGTGACCGGCTCCCTCTATAAGGACAAAAACGACATAAGCGTCATGGAAGAACGGGTGCGGAACAAAAAGGCCCTGAATGAAGATATGGAGAAACTCCAGACCCTGCTTTTGGAAAAGCAGAAAACCCAAAGCCGGCTGAAGGCAGACCAGCAGGAACTGACAAAGCGGCAGCAGGAGCTGGGGAGATATAAGGACAGGCAGGCCAAAAGAGAAAAATATGCGGATTTGTGCGCCCAATACGAAGAAAGAAAGAGCCGGCTCGGGGAAGCGCTCTCCTATTTTCCCGGCAGACTGCCCGAGGAGGAGGAGGTACGGCAGTACTTAGGGCTTGGCGCCGGACTTTCCGCGGCAGAAGAAAAAGTGAAAGGATTTAAGCTTTCCGAAGAGGACGAAGAAAGAAAAAAACTGCTGGAGGCAGTCTTTAAGGAGGGGCAGCCGGATGCGGAAGAATTGGAGCGGCAGGAGGAAAAGATACGCAAGCTGCGTACCCTGAAGCTGAAGGCTGCGGAAGAGAAACTTTCCCCTGAAGAAGAGAGCAGGCTGCGAACCTACGAAAAAAATTTCGGAAAGGAGCCGCCCTCTGAGGAGATTCTGAAGGAGGTGGGCCAGGACTGGAATAGCCGGACGGAAAGAAAAGCGGCTTTGGAACAGATGCGGGATAAATTGGATCTTGTGGAAAATTCCTGCGAAGAGAAAGCGGAGAGCCTGCGGCAGAGACAGAAAAAGCAGAGGCTGTTTTCCGGCCTGCTGTGGGGCATGGGAGTGCTTCTGGCCATCGCGGGCATTCTATGCGGCGTCTGGATAAAAAACTGGATCGCGGGAGGATGCCTGCTCCTTTTGGCAATAGTGCTGTTTTTGGGGATCGGAGCAGCAGGCCGCGGCAGGAAAAGGAAATTTCTGGAGGAAGAAAAGGCGTGCTGGGACGAGCCGGAGAGACTGCGTCAGGAAATAGAGGAAAAGGAAGCTTTCATACAGAAAACAGAGTCCGAAGTGGAGGATTTTCTGACCGGCTGGGGTGTGTATTATGATGAGAGCAGCGTACAGGAAGCTCTTTATGAACTGCGGAACGGGGGGCAGGAGTACCTTGCTCTGCGCAAAAAGGCAAAGGAGCTGGAGGCGGCGGACAATACAGGAAAGATACAGGCTTTGGAGCAGGAGATCCAAACCTTTCTGGCACCTTATTTTACTCCCCAGCGGCTGGAGGATACGTATTTTGATGATGATATGAGAGAACTGCGGCTGCAGATAGAGGAGTATGGACGCCTGCAGGAGCGGGAGAGGCAGTTTGCCGCGGCAGAGCAGGCATATGCGGATCGGATAAAAGAAATAAAGGACTTTGTGATGGGACTGGGCATGACGCCCGGGGAGGATATGCCCAGCCAGCTTTTGGACATCCGGAGTCATTTGCAGACCGTTTTAAGCCAAAAAGCGGAATACGAAGCGGCGGCAAGGCAGAAGGAGAAGTTTGAGGAGGCGGAAGATACGCAGGCACTGCTTGAGGCTGTGCCTGTTATGGAAGAGGGCCTGGAAGAGTTAAGCGACAAGCTGAAAGGAACCGCCGAGGCGCTGGAAACGCTGCAGGATTCCATCCGGGCGCAGCAGCAACAGCTGGACGAACTGCGGGAAGAGGCGGACAGACTGGAAGAAGAGGAGCGCCGTCTGGCAGAAAGAAAGCAGAAATATGAAGCCGATCTGCGGCGGTACGAACTGCTCAAAAAAACGAAGGAGCTTTTGGGACAGGCCAAGACGGCCTTTACCGCGAAATATACCCAGCCTCTTCGCAGCGGGTTTCAGAAGTACTATGAAATACTGGCGAAAGAAAGCGGAGAGCGCTATCACATGGATGCCAATTACATGCTGACGGCGGAAGAAAAGGGGATGCAGCGGGATGTGCGCTTCTTCAGCGCGGGATATCGGGATCTGATAGGCGTATGTATGCGTATGGCGCTGGTGGAGACCATGTACCAGGCGGAAAAGCCGTTTATCATCTTTGACGATCCCTTTGCCAACCTGGATCAGGACAAGATGGACGGGGCGCTGACTCTGCTGCGGAATATCGCAGAGGAATATCAGATACTGTATTTTACCTGTCATGAAAGCAGGATGTATGAAAGCTGAAAAAGATAATATAAAATAAGGAGGACGCGATATGTGTACGGCAGTAAGCTACAAAACAAAGGATCACTATTTTGGAAGGAACCTGGATCTGGAGTACTCCTATAAAGAAACGGTGACGATCACTCCCAGGAATTTTCCTTTTGTATTCCGAAAGGCGGGCAGGCTGGATCACCACTATGCCATGATAGGGATGGCTTTTGTGGAAGGAGATTATCCTCTCTATTACGATGCCATCAATGAAAAGGGCGTGGGTATGGCAGGCCTGAACTTCCCCAAAAACGCGGACTATAAACCGGAAGCGGAGGGCTTGGACAACATCGGCTCTTTTGAATTTATCCCCTGGATACTGGCTCAGTGCGCCAGCGTGGCGGAGGCGGAGAAGCTGCTTGCGAAAATGAATCTGGCGGACATCCCTTTCAGTGAAAAACTGCCGCCCTCTCCCCTGCACTGGATGATCTCCGATAAAGAACGTTCCATTACGGTGGAGTCCGTAAAGGAGGGCCTGAAAGTATATGAAAATCCTGTGGGCGTTTTGACAAACAATCCGCCTTTTCCCGTACAGTTATTTGGACTGAACAATTATATGGCACTCTCCGTGGAAGCGCCGGAAAATCATTTTTCCGACAAGCTGCAGCTGGATGCCTACAGCCGGGGCATGGGCGGTATGGGGCTGCCGGGAGATCTGTCTTCCGCTTCCCGTTTTGTAAAATGCGCGTTTACCAAGCTCAACTCCGTGGCAGGAGAGTCCGAATCCGAGAGCGTCAGCCAGTTTTTCCACATCCTGGGCTCCGTTGACCAGCAGCGGGGCTGTGTGCATATGGGGGAGGGCAAGTACGAAATTACCATTTATTCCTCCTGCTGCAATACGGATAAGGGAATCTATTACTATACCACTTACGAAAACAGCCAGATTACCGGTATTGATATGCATAAGGAAAACCTGGACGGCGCCGCGCTGTTGACCTGGCCCCTGCGGGAGGGACAGCGGATTTTTATGGAGAACTGACATGCCGAAGAAAAAACCGGCAGTGCCGCCCCTGCCTCCCAATCCCCGCTTTGAAGAGGCCAGAGCGCAGATCTTGGGCGGGCAGAGGAACAGGCAGGGCATCGGCACCCTTTCCGAAAAGACTGTGCATGCTGTTTTGAAGAAGTACTACGCGCCGGATGAGGATATGCATGAAATTCCCATTGAAAATTACGTGGCGGATATTTATACGGGGAAAGAGATCATAGAGATTCAGACCGGTCAGTTTAACCGGATGCGGGAGAAATTAAAGGCGTTTCTGCCCCTTTACCCGGTGACGCTGGTCTATCCCATTCCAAGGCAGAAGTGGCTGATCTGGATGGACGAAGAGAGCGGGGAACTGTCCGAGCCCCGCAAATCCCCCCTGACCGGAAGCCCCTACATGGCGTTTCGGGAGCTGTACAAGATCAAAATGTTTCTGAAGGACGACAATCTGCGGTTAAGGATCGTGATGCTGGATCTGGAAGAATACCGGCTGCTGAACGGCTGGAGCAGGGATAGGAAAAAAGGTTCCTGCAGATACGACAGGATTCCTGCGGGCCTGGCAGAAGAGATCAGCATAGATGGAATAAAGGATTATCTGCAGTTCGTGCCCTACGGACTGGAGGAGTTCACTTCCCAGGAGTTTGCCGCTGCCGCCCGTATCCCCAGAGGAACGGCCCAGACCACGCTCAATATCCTCACCTATGTGGAATGTGTGGAGAGGATAGGGAAACAGGGAAACAGCATTCTCTACAGAGTCAGGGAATGGTAGGAAGAGAGAAAGGCAGAGAAACGGGAACAGGCCGCAACAGGCCGTAACAGAGATAGAAGGAGGGAACATGGAAGCAGATATTAAGTGGCTGGATGAGCCGGAAATATGCAGGGAAGGAACGCTCCCCGCTCACAGCGACCACGCTTTTTTTGAGAGCAGGGACGCTTATGAGGCAGGAAAAAGCGCACTGCTGCAGAGCTTAAACGGGATTTGGAAATTTGCTTTTTCCGTAAACGCCGCGCAGCGTCCCCAAGAATTTTACCGGGAGGATTTTGACAGAAGCGGATTTGGGGAGATTCATGTCCCTGCTCATATTGAAATGGAGGGGTATGATAAGCTGCACTATATCAATGTTCCCTATCCCTGGGAGGGGCATATATACCGCCGGCCGGCTTACAGTCTGAAACAGACAGAGGAAGCGGAACCGTCCTTTAGCGGTGCGGAATACAACCCGGTGGGCTCCTATGTCAAAGAGTTTGACTTAGACGCGGGGCTGGTGGGAAAACGGGTGCGGATCTGTTTTGAAGGTGTGGAACAGGCCATGTATGTGTGGCTGAACGGAAAATTTCTGGGCTACGCGGAAGACAGTTTTACTCCGGTGTATTTTGAACTGACGCCTTATATCCGCGAGAAGAACAATGTGCTGGCGGTGGAGGTACATAAGAGAAGCACCGCGGCTTTTTTAGAGGACCAGGACTTCTTTCGCTTCTTTGGGATTTTCAGGAATGTGACGGTTTTCGCTCTGCCCAAGCTGCATGTGGAGGATATCTGGGTGAAGCCGGTTTTAAAAGAAGATAACCGGACGGGCGTCCTGCGGGCGGAACTGAAGCTTTCGGTAGAGGAAGCGCTGAACGGAGACGAAGAGGTATCGCTTTCCCTGTGGGAAATGCAGGACGGAAAGAAAGGGCGGTGCTTAAAGGAGCTTTGCATGCCTTTTGCCGCAGACCTCCATGTGGATTTCGGGGAGATTTCCCATGTGACGCCATGGGACAATCACGTTCCCTGCCTGTATCTGGTGGAAACGGAACTGAAAAAGAACGGAACCGCCCAGGAGATCGTGCCTGTAAAAACAGGCTTTCGCCGGATTGAGATAAAGGATAAGGTCATTCTCCTAAACGGAAAAAGACTCATTATAAACGGTGTGAACCGTCATGAGTGGAGCGCCCGGGGAGGCAGATGCATCACCCGGGAAGATATGGAATACGACAGGAAGCTCCTTTTGGAAAATCATATCAACGGGGTGCGCACCTGCCACTATCCGGACAGGATTCCCTGGTACTATATGTGTGACGAAAGCGGGATCTACGTCATGGCGGAGACCAATCTGGAAACGCACGGCTCCTGGCAGAAGCGCTGCGGCATAGAGCCCTCCTGGAATGTGCCGGGCAGCCTGCCCAGATGGCGGAGCGCAGTGCTAAACAGGGTGGAAAACAATTTTGAAACCTTTAAAAACCATGTTTCCATACTCTTCTGGTCATTAGGCAACGAGTCCTACGCGGGAGATGTCCTGGCGGATATGAACCGGTACTATAAGGAAAAGGACGGCAGCCGGCTGACTCACTATGAGAGCGTGGTCCACAACCGCGCTTATGAAGACAGGATCTCCGATGTGGAGAGCCGCATGTACGCTTCGCCGCAGGAGATTGCCGAATACCTTTCCCGGAATCCGAAGAAGCCCTTTATCCTGTGCGAATACATGCACGATATGGGAAATTCCCTGGGCGGGCTGGGCTCCTATATGGAGCTTCTGGACAGATTTGAAATGTATCAGGGCGGTTTCATCTGGGATTATATCGACCAGGCCATAGAAGTTACGGATGAAGTGACGGGGGAAAAGGTGCTGCGCTACGGCGGGGATTTTGACGACAGGCCATCCGATTATGAGTTTTCGGGAAACGGCATACTCTTTGCGGACCGGACGCCGAAGCCGGCTTTGCAGGAAGTGAGGTATTACTATGGACGCTATCGCTGAGGCAGGAAAGCTGCGCGTTATATACGGAGATTTTACTCTGGGGCTGCAGGGGAAGAATGACAGCCTGAAAAGTTTTTCCTATATCTTTTCCTATGGCAGGGGAGGCTTGGAATCCCTGGCGATAGACGGCAGGGAGTGGCTGTACCGGACTCCGGCGCCCACTTTCTGGCGGGCGCTTACGGACAATGACAGGGGAAACGGCTTTGCGCTGCGCTCCGGTATGTGGCTGGCCGCGGATATGTTTATACGCTGCAGTGAAATACGGGTAAAGGTGGACCAAAAGGAAATCCCTTTTCCCGACGCGCCGGAAAGCAACCGCTACAGCGCGGAAGAAGAAGCAAATGAAGTGGAACTTATCTTTACCTATGAGACCATTACAATCCCTAAGACGCAGGTGACGGCGGCCTATCTGGTAAAGGGGGATGGAAGCATCCGGGTGAAAGTGCGTTACTATGGCAGGCCGGGACTGCCGGAGCTGCCGGTATTCGGTATGCGGTTTGTTCTGCCCACCGCCGCGGAAGGGTATACCTACAAGGGCCTTTCGGGAGAGACCTATCCGGACAGGAAAGCGGGCGGAATTTCGGGGGTTTATGAGATCAAGGGACTGCCCGTAACGCCCTATCTGGTGCCCCAGGACTGCGGAATGCATATGGACACGGAATGGGTGGAGATAAGGCGGAACAGTACCTTGTGCAATATAGACAAGGGGCCTTTGGCAGAAAAACAGGAGAGTTTTTGCCTGCGCTTTACCGCGGAGGAAAAGCCCTTTGCTTTCGCCTGCCTTCCCTATACGGCGCAGGAACTGGAAAACGCCGCTCACAGGGAAGAACTGCCCCCGGCGAGGCGGACGGTGCTCACAGTGCTGGGCGCGGTAAGAGGCGTGGGAGGCATTGACAGCTGGGGTGCTGACGTGGAAGAAAAATATCATATTGATGCCGAAAAAGACATGGAGTATTCTTTCGTGATTACCGGAGTCTGACTTAAAAAGGTTAAAATAAATCAAGTTAATTGATTAAATTTGTCCCTTGTTTGCGCCGTACATCTATGTTAAGATTGGAAAACAAATAAAGAGCAAGCGGCGAAGAGGAGAGAGTGAAAATGAGCAGTAAGACCGATTTTAAAAAGAAGTATAAAAAGTCCTATTTTATGCCGCCGCAGGTGACTTACGATTGGGTAAAAAAGGATTGCATTGAAAAAGCGCCCATCTGGTGCAGCGTGGACTTAAGGGACGGCAACCAGGCTTTGGTGGAGCCCATGGGACTGGAAGAAAAGCTGGAATTTTTCCGGATGCTTCTGGACGTGGGATTTAAAGAGATCGAAGTGGGATTTCCTGCGGCTTCCGATACGGAATACAATTTTTTACGGGCGCTGATCGAGAGAAATATGATTCCCGATGACGTGACCATTCAGGTGCTGACGCAGGCCAGAGAGCACATTATCCGCAAAACCTTTGAAGCGGTAAAGGGTGCCCCCCATGCGGTGGTACATCTTTACAATTCCACTTCCGTGGCACAGCGGGAACAGGTATTTAAGAAGAGTAAGGAAGAGATCAAGCAGCTGGCCGTGGACGGCGCGAAGCTGCTGCAGAAGCTGGCAGAAGAGACGGAGGGGAACTTTACCTTTGAGTACAGTCCCGAAAGTTTTTCCCAGACGGAGGTGGACTACGCGGTGGAGGTCTGCAACGCGGTACTGGATGTCTGGAAGCCGGATAAAAAACGCAAGGCCATTATCAATATCCCCACTACGGTACAGGTGGCGATGCCCCATGTATTCGCGGCACAGGTGGAATATATCCACAAGCATTTAAAATACAGGGACGCGGTGGTATTGAGCGTACATCCCCACAACGACAGAGGCTGCGGGATCAGTGACGCGGAGTTCGGGATCCTGGCCGGTGCCGACAGAGTGGAGGGCACTTTATTTGGCAACGGAGAGAGAACCGGCAACGTGGATGTGGTCACCCTGGCGATGAATATGGCCTGCCACGGCGTGGATCCCGGACTGGATTTCTCCCATATCATGCAGATAAGGGAAAAATACGAGCAGCTCACGGGAATGCGGGTGCATGAAAGAACACCCTACAGCGGCGACCTGGTATTTACCGCATTCTCCGGCTCCCATCAGGACGCTATTTCCAAGGGAATGACATGGCGCCAGGAGGGAAAGAGCAAAGAGGTCTGGACGGTGCCGTATCTGCCCATCGATCCCAAGGATCTGGGACGGGAGTACGAATCCGACGTGATCCGTATCAACAGCCAGTCCGGCAAGGGAGGAATTGCCTTTATCCTCAAGCAGAATTACGGGATCTCGCTGCCGGATAATATGAAAGAGGAAGTCCGGTATCTGGTTAAGAATGAATCGGATAAGGGACACAAAGAGCTTTCGCCGGAAGATATTTACCGGCTGTTTAAGGAGCAGTACGTCAATTACAGGCCTGTATTCGATATTCCGGAGTGCCATTTTAAACAGATCAACGGGATCATGGCGGAAGTTACCATTGAGCAGAACAACGAGAAAAAGATCATGGAAACTTCCGGAAACGGGCGTCTGGATGCGGTCAGCAACGCGCTCAAGGCGTATTTTGGTATCAGCTATGAGCTGACTGTATATGAGGAACACGCGGTTTCCAGAGGTTCCGCTTCCAAAGCGGCCGCCTATGTGGGGATTGTCAATCAGGGCAGAACCTACTGGGGCGTTGGAATCGATGAGGATATTATCAAGAGCTCTATTGCGGCGCTGGTGGTAGCGGCCAACAAACTGACGGAAGCGCTCCATGCCACGGAAGGACAGGAAGAGCGCCTTGTGGAAATCCTGAATTATATTCAGAATCATTATCAGGAGGTCACCCTGGAGGGGCTGGCAAAGGAAGTACACCTTTCCACGCCTTACCTTTCCAAATACATTAAGAAACAGTCAGGCAAAACATTCCAAGAGCTGGTGAAGGAAGCCCGTTTAAAAAGGGCCCAGGTGCTTTTAGAAGAAACGGCCCAGAGCGTGGAGAGCATAGCGGACAGCGTGGGCTATGAAAACGCGGAGCATTTCAACAGACTGTTCAAAAAGACTTTTGGCATGACGCCGGTGCAGTATAGGAGAGAAAAATAGCCGGAGAAAAAGGCCGTGTTATCTGTTTCACGCGGGAACCGGGATTCGGGACAGTTTCCGGTTCCCGCGTCGGAAAACCTGACGAGCGCGTCACCACCATATAAATTTCCCGTTTGTGGAATCGTTGATCACGTGGATCCGTTCGCTGCTTATAGAATACTTTTTCGCAATGTCACGAAACTCATCATAGAAGTTCTGCAGCACGGATGCCGCGATATAGTAGTTTCCCGAAAATCTTTCCAGTATCCGGTGCATTTCTCTTTTATTCCATAAGAATCCGTAATTACAAATGTGGGACGATCCCTTTCTAAACATCTGCTGGATCTCCTCATAATGTCCAATCGCTGCCCCCAGTTTACTCTGTATGTCAGCGCTGCTTAATACACGGTGCCTGGGATTTTCCGCGCAGTACCGCAGGATTTCATCCGGCTTCCCGCCGATGAGGGCAACGTAAGGAGTTTTCACAATACTGTGTCTTCGCCACCCGTTGGTAACGAGGATACATTGAATATCCTGATATAACAATTTATTTTTTACCAATCTGCAGTGAAAGACTATGCCGTCATCCCGGATACAGTATCCGTTCCACAATTTAAAAAACAGGAGCATTGCCAGAAGATACCATGCGGCAAGGCAGAACGCGAAGAAGAGATCCGCCAGGCTGCCACCGTTAAAAACATGGTCAAGCAGGGCGCAGAGAAAGAATACAATTCCGCAGATAAACAGTACTTTTTCCTGTACATCACTATGAAACAGGGGATCGTATGTTTTGTTCAAGACGGCGAATCTCCTTTTTTGTTTTTTCAAATTTTTCTCTTTCTATTATTTGTGATTCTCCCAGAACTGTCAAGTTAATCCGCCGTTATTGCTTCCTGTTTTGGAACATGACAGATAAAATTTTGAAAAAAAGTTATTGACTTCTAATGATTGTTAGAATATACTAACAATGAAAAAGGAAGTGAGCGTATGCCGTTATCTATGGTAAGGGCCGGAGAAAAAAACATCATAAGTCGGGTTGGGGGAAAGGAAGAAACCAGAAAATTCCTGGAAAACCTGGGATTTATTGTGGGCGGGGAAGTGACGGTAATATCCGTGGCCGCGGGCAATATCATTGTGAATGTGAAAGATTCGCGGGTTGCCATAGGCAGGGATATGGCGAATAAGATCATGGTGGCAGGCTAAGCTGTCCCAGGGCCGCAAAGCGGCAGAATGAGAGGAGAATATGAAAACATTGAGAGAAGTTCCATGCGGAGAAACGGTGAAAGTGGCGGGACTGACCGGTGAGGGCCCTGTCAGGAGACGTATCATGGACATGGGGATCACGAAGGGCGTGGAGGTCTATGTCAGGAAAGTGGCGCCTTTAGGTGATCCTGTGGAAGTGACGGTAAGAGGTTATGAGCTGTCCCTGCGGAAGGCGGACGCCGAAATGATCGCGGTGGAGTAATTTTTTTACCCGGTAGTTAGTTAAAACTAATAAAAAGAAGTGGAAACAAACAAAAAGAAAAAAGGAAAAGAGGTAGAGTATGTCAATGAAGATCGCATTGGCCGGTAATCCCAACAGCGGCAAAACAACATTATTTAACGCACTGACCGGCTCCAACCAGTTCGTGGGAAACTGGCCCGGCGTTACCGTGGAGAAGAAAGAGGGCAGGCTCAAGGGCAGGAAAGAAGACGTAGTGATCATGGACCTGCCCGGAATCTATTCCCTTTCTCCATATACATTGGAAGAGGTTGTGGCCCGGAACTATCTGATCAACGAAAAACCGGATGCCATTCTCAATATTGTGGACGGTACTAATATTGAGAGGAATCTGTACCTGAGCACCCAGCTGATGGAGCTGGGCATTCCCATGGTCATGGCAGTCAACATGATGGATGTGGTGGACAAGAACGGAGACAGGATCGATACCGCGAAACTCAGTGAGAAGCTGGGCTGCGAAGTGGTGAAAATATCCGCTTTAAAGGGTACGGGAATAGAAGCGGCGGCGCGGAAAGCCATAGAGGCGGCGGAGAGAAAAAAGGCCGCAAAGATTGCCTGTACATTTGCGCCAAAGGTGGAAAGCGTCATTGCCGCGGTGGAGAAGAAACTCACCGGCGTAGTGCAAGAGGAGCAGAAGCGCTTTTTCGCGATCAAACTGCTGGAAAAGGATGATAAGATAGGGGAACAGGCAGAGAATCTGCCGGACGTAGCGCAGGAGATCAAAGAACTGGAAGAAGATATGCAGGACGATACGGAGAGTATCATCACCAACGAGAGGTATCTGTATATTTCTTCCGTTATACGGGAATGTTATAGCAGAAACCGGAAGGAAAAGTTGACGGTTTCCGACAAAATTGATAAGATTGTTACCAACAGGTGGCTGGCATTGCCCATTTTCGCGGTAGTGATGTTCGTGGTGTACTATATATCCGTCACGACGGTAGGTACCTGGGCGACGGACTGGGCCAACGACGGGGTATTCGGCGATGGCTGGAGCCTGTTTGGGCTGGAAATTCCCGGGATTCCCGTACTGGTGGAGCAGGGATTGGATGCCATAGGCTGCGCGGCCTGGCTGAAAGGGCTGATTCTTGACGGTATTGTAGCCGGCGTGGGCGCTGTGCTGGGATTTGTACCTCAGATGCTGGTCCTCTTTATTTTCCTGGCGTTTCTGGAAGCCTGTGGCTATATGGCCCGTGTGGCGTTTATCATGGACAGGATCTTCCGTAAGTTCGGGCTGTCCGGCAAATCTTTCATTCCCATGCTGATCGGTTCGGGCTGCGGCGTACCCGGTGTTATGGCCTCCCGTACCATTGAAAATGACAGGGACAGAAAGATGACCATTATGACCACCACCTTTATCCCCTGTGGGGCAAAGCTGCCGATCATCGGTCTGATCGCAGGCGCGCTGTTCGGCGGGGCGTGGTGGGTTGCGCCCAGCGCCTACTTCATCGGAGTCGCGGCAATTGTCTGCTCCGGTATCATTTTAAAGAAAACAAAGATGTTTGCGGGAGAACCGGCGCCCTTTGTCATGGAGCTGCCCGCGTACCATATGCCCACCGTGGGAAATGTGCTCAGAAGCATGTGGGAAAGAGGCTGGTCCTTTATCAAAAAGGCAGGGACCATTATCCTTTTATCCACCATTCTGGTATGGTTTACTTCTTTCTTCGGCTGGGTAGACGGCTCCTTCAGAATGCTGGAGGAATCCGAGCTGGATTCCAGTATTCTGGCGGCGATCGGAAACGGCATCGCATGGATATTCACGCCTCTGGGCTGGGGTGACTGGCGCTCGGCGGTGGCAGCCGTTACCGGTCTGGTAGCAAAGGAAAATGTGGTAGGTACCTTTGGAATCCTATATCCTGACTGGGCGGAAGGCCTGGAAGAGCTGGGGGACAACGGGGAAGCCATTTGGATGACTTTGGCAGGCAGCATGACTGCGCTGGCGGGCTACTCCTTCATGGTATTCAATCTGCTGTGCGCGCCCTGCTTTGCGGCGATGGGCGCGATAAAGCGGGAGATGAACAATGCCAAATGGTTCTGGTTTGCTATCGGGTATCAGTGTGTCTTTGCCTATATCGTGGCGCTCTGCGTATACCAGATCGGCAATCTGATCGCTACCGGCAGCTTCGGGATTGGTACTGTAGCGGCGTTTATACTGGTTGTGGGATTTGTCTGGCTTTTGGTGAGACCGTATAAAGAAAGTATGACTCTGAAAGTGAGCGGCAGGTTAGCCAAGGCGAAATAATTCGCCTGACGAAGTAAAGGAGGGTATTTATGGGAACAATAGTAGTGCTGGCTGCGTTGGCAGGCATAGTGGTTCTGGTGATCAGAAGCATGATCCGGGACAAAAAGCGGGGAAAGTCCTTACAGTGCGGCGGCGACTGCAGTCACTGCGGCGGCCATTGCGGAAATTAACCGTTTGTATATAAAGAAAATCTGTGATATGCTGATAGGGAAGCGGCTTGCGCAGCCAAACGGAAAGGAAAACTATCAGATGAACGGAAAAAAGATATTGCAAAATAAATATTACCTCTACCTGACGGAATTTTTTGCGGGAATGTCCGTTATGGCGGTAGAATTGGGCGCCAGCAGATTACTGGCGCCTTACTTTAGTTCTTCACAGATTGTGTGGACGATCATTATTGGTACCATTATGATCGCCATGGCTCTGGGAAATGTCTGGGGGGGCAGGAGCGCGGACAAAAATCCCAATCCGGACAAGCTCTACGGGAGGATTCTGATCTCCGCGGTGTGGATAGCCGCCATTCCCTTTCTGGGGAAATATATCATTCTGGGAATATCGGGCCTCCTGATCTTGGCTGTGAATCAGAATTTTCTGATCTGGGCGGCTTTTCTGGCCTGCATGATCATCTTTGTATTTCCACTGTTTCTGCTGGGGACGGTAACCCCTTCTTTGGTAAAGTATACGGTGGACAGTCTGGATGAGAGCGGAAAGACCGTGGGAACGCTGGGGGCGTTCAATACCATAGGAAGCATCATCGGCACTTTTGTGCCCACCTTTGTGACGATTCCGGCAGTGGGAACGGCTGTGACCTTTCTGCTCTTTGCCGGGATTCTTTTGGTGCTTGGACTGGTGTATTTTATCAGTACCGGTTTCGGTTCCCCCAAAAAGAAAAGAGCGCTCTGCGCAGGAAGCCTGCTCTGCTATCTGCTCTGCTTCGGACTGGGCGCGGGCAGCAGGTTCGCGTTCTGGGAAAATGATCTGCTGTTTGAGGGAGAGTCCATCTATAACTACTTGCAGGTAAAAGACGAAGGGGACAGGGTGATCTTGTCCACCAACGTGCTTTTCGGCGTACAGTCCATTCTGATGAAAGAGGATTCCCTGACGGGAATGTATTATGATTATGCCTTAGCGGCACCGGTGATGGGAGGACTTGCAGAAAAAGAGGAGGCAAGCATCCTGGTGCTGGGCATGGGGACGGGAACCTTTGCGGGGCAGTGTAGGCGGTATTTTGGGGATGTGACAATTGAGGGAGTAGAAATAGACAAAAAGATTACGGACCTGGCGGAGCGCTACTTTGCGCTTCCGGAGGATATTGAGGTAGTGACTTATGACGGACGGGCCTATTTGAATGCCATTAAAGAAAAATATGATGTGATCATGGTGGATGCCTATCAGGACATTACCATTCCCTTTCAGATGTCCTCCGTGGAATTCTTTACTTTGGTAAAAGAACATTTAAAGGAAGACGGTGTCATGGTGGTAAACATGAATATGCATACGGAAAAAGAGGGAAATATCAACCAGCACCTGTCGGATACCATTGCAGAAGTGTTTCCCCATGTGTATACGGTGAATGTGCCCGCCACTACCAATCGGGAGCTTTTCGCATTCGCGGAGGACTCCCTGATGGAAAATTTTCCGGAGAGAGTAGAAGCGCTTCAGGATGAAGAACTGCGGGCGCTGATGGCCAGAGCGGAAGAGAACATGATCCCCTATGAAGCAGGGGAATACCTGCTCACGGATGACAAGGCTCCGGTAGAACTTCTGGGAATGCAGGTCATTGATGAGCTGATATTTGATGAGATCGGCTACTATAAGAATATCTTTAAAGAGCAGGGAATCAGCGGACTGCTGCATGCCTATTAAAGGGCGGCTAGAGTATTTTTTCTGACATACAAACATCCTTTTCCTATGCAGATCGCGAATGAAGAAAGGAGTTTTCAGATGATTTATGTGACTGGAGATACTCATGGCGATATTGACATCACCAAGTTATCTGTGGACAGATTTCCACAGCAGAAAAATCTTTCCAAAGAAGATTATCTAATTGTCTGCGGCGATTTCGGACTTGTATGGGACGGGTCAAAACGTGAGTTGTGGTGGCGGAAATGGTTGTCCGGCAAGAGTTTCACGACACTGTGGATTGATGGCAACCATGAAAATTTTGAGTATCTTCTCGACTTCCCTGTCGTTGATATGTTCGGCGGAAAAGTCCGCGAGATCGCTCCAAGCATTTATCATCTGGAACGCGGTCAGGTTCTTACCATTGACGGCAAGAAATTCTTTGTGATGGGCGGCGCATCCTCCCATGACAAAGAATATAGAAAAGAACATATTTCATGGTGGAAAGAGGAAATGCCGTCCAATGAGGAGATGGAGGCGGCAATCGATGCTCTTGATGCAAACGGTTGGAGTGTTGATTATGTTTTAACACATTGCGCGCCAAGAAGTGTACAGCTTATGCTGGCATCTTGGTACGAGAACGACGCGCTTACGGGATTTTTAGAGCGTGTCAGACAAGACTTGAGTTTTAAGCGGTGGTTCTTCGGACATTATCATATGGACGCTCAGCTTAATGAACAGTTTGTTGCCCTATATGATAGGATCATTCCAATCACATAACCCCTGGCCTTTATAAATTCCGGGTTGAGAACGGAGACAGACCAGGTGATAGAAAAGGATAAGAAAGCAGCAAGCGGAGCGTAAGTCTAAGGAGGGAGATTTAAGCTATGATCGAACTGCAAGGAGAGTATGCCGCTGCGAAGGTGTACACAGACATCGTTGACAATGAATCTATATCGCAGGTTATTAGCCTGTTGAACCAACCGTATGTAGAGGGCAGCAGGATCAGAATGATGCCGGACATCCACGCCGGCGCCGGGTGTACAATAGGGACTACCATGACAATTTCTGATAAGGTGTGTCCCAATCTGGTTGGCGTCGATATAGGGTGCGGTATGGAAATAATACAGATTAAGGAGACACATATCGAACCCGGGAAATTAGATGTTGTGATTCGTGACAGCATACCGTCCGGGTTTGATATTTGCAAGACACCGCACAGGTATGCGAAAGAGATCGATCTAAGTGCATTGTACTGTGTAAAAAGTGTTGATACAAACCGTGCGCTTTGCAGTATTGGAACGCTTGGGGGTGGTAATCATTTTATTGAGGCAGACAAGGACGATGACGGGAGGATTTATATTGTCGTACATTCCGGCAGCCGTCACCTTGGTCTTCAGATCGCCAATTATTATCAGGAGGCGGCGTATAAGAGCCTTTCATCGTACGGTAAAGAGGAAATTGACGCCGTTATATCTGAAATGAAAGCCACGGGCAGGCAAAAAGAAATTGAAAAAGCGCTCAGGAAGCTAAAGTCGAAGCAATGTTCGGTCCCAAAACCGCTGGCCTATGTGGAAGGAAGCCTGTTAGAACAGTATCTCCACGATATGGAGATCGCTCAGCGTTTTGCGATGCTCAACCGCAAAGCGATGATGGATGTTATCGTAAAAGAGATGGGCTTTCATGTTGTAGAGCAGTTTACAACTATTCATAACTACATCGATCTGGAGAACATGATCTTGCGCAAGGGTGCTGTGTCCGCTCAGGCCGGGGAGAGATTGCTCATCCCTATCAATATGCGGGATGGCAGTTTGATCTGTATCGGGAAAGGAAACGAGGACTGGAATTACTCTGCCCCGCATGGCGCCGGCAGATTGATGAGCCGCAGTGCGGCAAAAGAACGCTTCACGGTATCTGAGTTTAAGGAACAGATGGACAGAATCTATACGACATCGGTTAGCCGCAGCACTCTGGACGAGTGCCCGATGGCCTATAAAAATATGGCGGATATTGTAAATAATATCTCCCCTACCGTTGAAATTGAACGCATTATAAAGCCGATTTACAATTTCAAGGCCGGCGACGAATGATTTTGAACTTTCCCGGTTTTATGATTTTTTATTAGTCAGACCGTGTCAGAGTTAGGAACTTCAATGACTGGATTCGCGACCGCAATCTGGGTGTATTCTAATAGCAGACAGGTGATGTCAGCATCCTTATTGGCAATCTGCGGCGCAGTTCCCTATTTGATTGTAAGTCTTTTTGGAGGGGCTGTTGTTGGACTTTTCATATGCAAAAGGCTGATGGGACTCATGAATGGAGAGGTATACGCTGATATTTGTGATGAATGCTTCTATATAACGCTTGTTGTTAAAATGGCGTAAGATTCCGTATATGTTTATATATTTTAGTAAAGTGAAAGAGGATTAACAATGGAGTTTGATATTATTCGTATAATGGATAAACGAGACCTGGATTACTACATAGATGATATCATGGCTCTCCAGGATTATGTCGACAAGACGTTAAAAGAAGATTTCTGGTATATACAAACATCGGGGGACGAGGTATACTCTTTGTTTGAGAATAACGGAATATTACTCTTGGCCCTGTATGGAGATAGGATTAGTGCTGTAAGTATTGCAGGGGATTACCACGAAGATGCTGAGATGGTTAAACAGAGTGGGATACCTCTTAATACCTCAAAGTGTCTCTACTTCGACTGTGTCTTTGTTGACACGAAAGATAGAGGAAAGAGGCTGCAACAGCAGTTGATGGAAGAAACTATTTGCATCGCAAAGAAGAGCGGGTATAAGCGTACATGGTGTATGGTCTGCCCGGATAATGTGTACTCTGTCAGGAACATAGAGGTGTTAGGGTATAACAAGATTGGAGAGATTGTGCATAATCTCTCAGGGTGGAAGCGGAATATTATGTTCCGTGAGCTTTAGACAAAAAGACAGGATATCCTGGTGATCTGCGCGGATGGTCTTACCGGAATAAAACAAGTCAGGAGCTCCTGTTTCTGTTAATAGTATAAGCAAGGACAAACGACTGATTAAGGAGAATCTTATGTTAAAATTTAAAAAATTGCTTTGCTGCACAATGTCCGTAATATTGATGTTAAGCCTAACCTCCTGTTCTGTTGTAGAAGAATTGAACAGCCATTATGAAGGTAATCTCGTTATTGATCAGACGGAGAATGTGAGTGTTTCAGAAACAGTAATAGAGGCTTTGGAAAATAACGATGCTGACGCAATCAAAAATCTGTTTTCTGTTCGTGCCAAAGATCTTTGTCCAGATCTGGATGAAGGGATCGAATATATGCTCAGCATATATGAAGGCGAATTTGTTGAAGTTACGCAGACTAATGCAAGCTCAACTAAATATTCGAGCGGTGGTGAAAGATGTATGGTTTCTCCGGTATGCGTTTTTAAAACAACAGAAAACTACTATAAGCTTACCTGGAATGCGTGGACAATAAATGAAAAAGATAAGGAAAAAGAAGGAGTCTACAGCATGAAGCTTCAGATTTGGCCGGATGCCGGACTTAATCAGGGAGGCGAAGATCTTTTAGTTGCAGGGATAGTGTATCCTGCTAATTCCGAGGAAAGTGATATGGCGTTTACTCTTTGGAAAAATATTTATCAGCAAAAAAATCATGACGATTACATAGAGAGATTTCGTAAGTTGCTTTCTGACAATCTGCTGGCTTCAGGAGTAACGGACGATGAAATAGATCGCTTTTTTGATTACTGTCAGACAATGCGAGAACTTCACGAAGGCTGGACGGAAATTGATGATGGAAATATCACCGTTTATATTACGTCCATGAAAAATGATACTCCGATATGTTTTTGTTTTAGACTTGACAAGGAACAAACGGATAAAATATCTTTTCTAAAATTTGCCGAGATAGACGATGAAAAGACTATCGGTGATTATAATTTATCGGAAGAAAACGCGGGAATTTATTTGCCGGATCAATAGAAGTGATTAAATGTGAATAAAAGTATGATATCCGTTTTGCTTATTTTGCAATTATTAATTAACATGCCAAGAACTTTTGAATTTACACCAGGTTTATCAGGTCTGTTTTCATTAAATGGAAGCATCATCAATTGGTTAAAGGGGAATTGATAATTGAAAACACGTATGGAATTTGTAACAGTAGGCAAAGCAAGTAGCGATAAAATTCATATAAAATATAATGATAAAATAGCAACATTTCATGGAGAAATAGGAAGAGATTATTTTTTGGTGCTTGCTAATAAAATAGAGTGGTATCCAAATAAAAAAGCAACAGTTAACGAAAAAATAGAATTGATGACTATAGCAAATAAAACCTTTTTGGGTGAGAAACGGTTGTATTTTATAGCAGATGATGCAATATGGTTTGATTGGAAAGGTTCTCCATTGATTATTATAGAAAATAATATTATAAAATCAATAAAAATATCATGTGTTTGTGAAGTGCTAGCCGAAGTTGATGATTTTAATGAAATTTCCGATTTTTGTTATCTAAAAAAATATATTGCTGAACTAGAAAAAGCAAAGAAACTTTGTAAAAAACACTCCATTAATAAGTATGATGGTTATGGACATAAAAAATTTTATTATAAGTGTACAAAATGTAGAAGTGTTTGGGCTTTAACAGAACCTGACGGCAATTTTAACGGAAGATTGGAAAAACTATAGATTTGTAGCTTTAGACATGATAAAATATATGATTAATTGTGGAGGCGTTCTATGAAATTATTATTTATAATTGGTGATGCTGCTGTTGGAAAAATGACAGTTGGCCAAGAACTGATGAAAATAACTGAATTAAGGCTCTTTCACAATCACATGACCATCGAACCTGTGATAAAAATTTTCGGCAGATACGATGGGAAAACGATATTAGAAATGCGAGACATTATTTTCAGGAACTATGCAGCTTCTGACAATTATGGGATGATTTTTACATTGATGATGGATTTCGATTTACCTTCAGACTGGGAGTATCTGGAGCACGTCAAGGGTATATTTGAACCGTATGGGACAGATTTCTATTACGTTGAATTGATCGCTCCGCAAGAAATCAGGCTGAAAAGAAATGTTTCAGAGAACAGGCTGAAAAATAAGGCTTCCAAAAGAGATATAGAGAATTCGAACCAGCGTTTGATCAATGATGATAAAAATCACAGGTGTGTCAGTTATGAAGGCGAGATTGTTTTTGACAACTATCTTAGAATCGATAATTCTGATAAAGAGCCTGATGAAGTTGCAAAAATGATTAAAGAAACCTTTCATCTATAAAAACCAGTTTGTCTAACCAATGCCATATTTATAACTAAATGGAAACTAGAAACATAGCATATTCTATGCTGTTTGGTCGCAAGGGTAAGCGATGGGAAAAACGAAATTTACTGAATGTTTGCATATAAAATTGCATCCGAAATTTCCAATATTGCACACAAAGAGCAGAAGCCTATTTTTATTACCAAAAACGGATATAGCGATTTGGTTGTAATGAGCAGTGAATTGTATGATAAATTCGCAAGGATTAACCGCATTGACCAAGCTATCTACGAATCTGAGCATTCAGAGTAAATCATTTGGCGCTTTTTTCAATCCAGTTACTTTATCTATAAAATATTAATCAGCAGTTCTTTTCATCAAGCGCACAGCCATGATGACAGCGCATACCAAAAAGGCGCTTCCGCCCACGATACCGGTGGGTACGGGGCCTATGAAAGGATTGCCGCCGTCCGCCGTAAACAGGGAGGGAGCGGCCGCCAAAGCGTTTAAGGCGCCGTGAGCCAGTACGGCCGGCAGACAGCTTCCCGTCCTGATGGTAACATAGGAAAAGCAGGTGCCGATGACGGTACAAAACAGGCACATGGCCAGAATGCCCGTAACGGGGTAGCCTGCGTAGCCAAGGCCGTAGTTGTGCCCCAGTATGGTAAGGGGCATATGCCAGAGGCCCCAGATGATCCCGTTGATCAGAAGAACCGGCAGGACGGGCAGTTTCTTTAGCATTTTAGGCAGGAGATACCCTCTCCAACCCCATTCCTCCCCAAAGCAGGTAATGCAGTTTAGCAGGGGCCCCAGGAAAATGCCGGCGGCAATCTGCGCAAGCGCGGTCAGCCGCAGCATGGCAGGGGAGATATTGGGAACACCCTGGGCAGCATAGAGCCCCGCGATATAGCCCATATGTGTATCCAGATGCCCGGGAAAGAGCAGGAAATAAAGAGCAGCACCTGCGGCAGTCAGGAGAGAGGGGCCAAAGTAAGCCATAAGAAAGTAGGGGATGCACTTTTTTCCCGTTTTAGGGACGATATAAGAATCCCGAAAACCTTCTTTTGTAAACAGGCGGGTAAGCAGTACGCCCAGAGAAGGCACAAACATCATACATGCTTCCACCAGTGTAAAAAGGCCCTGCTGCAGGGAAGAGGCACTGCGCGCCATGGGCCACAGGATGCCAAATTCCGCAAGATAGGTAATACCAAAGGTAATGGCCAGATACAGAAGGATCCTTCTGTCGGTCAGCGTATCCGATTTCATAGGTTCCTCCCTTATTTGATCTTGACGGCAGTGCCGTAAGCGATAACCTCCGCAGCGCCGGACATCACGGAGGAAGTGCCGTAGCGGACGTTTAAAATGGCGTCGGCCCCCAGTGCTTCGGCCTCATCCACCATACGCTTGACTGCGATCTGCCGGGCTTCGTTCAGCATCTGGGTATAGCCGGTCAGTTCTCCGCCCACCAGCGTTTTCATGGCGGCCATAAAATCCCGTCCTACATTCTTGGTATGCACGATCGTGCCTTTCACGATTCCCAGAGCCTCGATTTCTTTATCTTCTGTACCGGGGATATAATCAATATTTAGAAGCTTCATCTAATTCTCCTCCTTCAATTTCTTTGATACGTTCTCTCAACGCCAATATGGTTCCCGTAATGCCAAAGCAGGGCACAATAATAACCAGCAGCACAACGGGACCGAGGATCGCCTCTTGTGCGACTGCCGCAATCCACAGGACAAGGATCAGGGGCATCAGCATAAGGCAGCAGGCGACCAGGGCGGCAATCCAGGCGTTCTTTTTGAAAATATGCCGCTTTTGGTTTTTTTCTTTCATAAAACGGGTTCCTCCTTCTTCCAGATTTTTCATTTCTTCCAAAAGCTGTGCCGCGGGCAGGGTACCCAGTGCAAGAGCGGCTCCTGTTTCCGGAAAGGCAGGATCTTTGGCGGGAAGCTCTTCTTCCAGAAGCCGGTGGCAGAATGCCATAACAGCCGTCAGGTTTTTGTTTTCCTGTTCCAGAAAGATCAAATGTCTGTGCAGGCAGTCCTCCAGAGTCAGATAGCCGGCCTCCATCTTTTTGATGTCCTCAATGGGAATACCCAGTTTGCGGAGCAGTTTGATGGACAGAAGCGTGTCTAAATCTTCCTGGGAATAGTCCCGGTAACCGTTGGAAAGATTTCGGGATGGTTTTAAAAGCCCCTCCTGCTCATAAAAACGAATGCTCTTTTTGGTAATGCCTACAGTCTGCTCTACTTCGTTGATCTTCATAAGCCCTCCTTTTATAGGCTTATGATATACCTTCCCCAAGGTGGAAAGTCAATAGATTTTTTCAAAAACATAAATATTTTTGGGAAAAAGTCATTTTAGAACGTAAGGAAAGGTTTCGATATGGGAAAAGCCCATGGATCGGAGCTTCTCTGCGGATGTCTGTAATTGCTTTGGAGTATTATAGCCGGGAATAAGGGGGACCCGGATATGGACGCTGACAGGGGCTCCCCCTTGGGGAGGGCTGGCGATCCGGCTGCTTAAGATTCGCAGATTGGCCAGAAGCCTGTCAATGGGCATACCGGTATAAGCCAGGTAGGTCTCAGGCTCCAGATCCTTGATGTCTACAATGTACTCGTCCACGGAATCCAGTGTCATTTCCAGCCGTTCGGACGGAATCTGGAGAGAGGTTTCCACGGTCAGGCGCCAGCGGCGGCCGCATACCTGGCGGAAAGCGCGAATAAATTCCGCATGGAGAAGGGATTCCCCGCCCCCGAAGGTGATACCGCCTCCGGTGGCAAGAAAATATAATTCGTCCTGCCGCACCCGCTCATAGAGCGTTTCGGGGGTGAAAGAAACACATTTTTTCAGGGTATCCGAGTTCCAGGCATGGGGATTGATGCAGTAGCGGCAGGCCAGAGTACACCCGTAAGCGCCCACCAGGGTGGAAACGCCCTGCCCGTCCGTAGTCAGACGGTGTCTTTCTATGGCGAAAACCGGCAGCCGGGGAGAGGAATTATTCGACAAAGGAAGGCACCTCCCGGGAATCGCTGTCCCCGCCGGATATGTCCGGCGCTTCCTGCAGCGAGATGTCCCCCTCGATAGTATAGGAGGCCGGCAGGATCTCTCCCATGACAAGGTCTTCCGGCAGCTCTCCCATGTATTCGTCCTGGGGTGCCGTTTCGGCAGGGACAGAGGATTCCGGCAGGGTTTGGGAAGATGAATCGTCGGGCTGGGAGCCAGGAACCAAGGTACCGGAAGCGTTTTCGCCCGCAGTTTCCGGAATGGAAGCACTGCCGGTCTGCGAAGTACCGGTCCGAGACGTACCGACCTGGGAAGCACCAGTCTGTGAAGTACCGGCCTGGGACGTGCCGGTGCCGGAGATACCACAGGCGGTCAGCCCGCTAAATGCGGCCAGAGAGATTCCGGCGACTGCCACGGCCTTTCCGAGACTTTTCCGGAGAGCCAGCTCTTTTTCCAGATACCGCAGCTCCGCTTCGCATTTAGGGCAGGTGCCTTTACAGTTTCCCTGATGTGTGCATTGGGAAACCGCGTAAGGGATGTCGTTCTTTTCGGCAATCTGCCTGCGGATTTCTTTTAACGCCCTGCATTTTTCTTTTCCGTTCATACATACCTCCTGTATATTCCGGTATTTTCTTTTCGATTAAGATACGTTGGAAAGAGCAGGATTTATGGAAAATCTGAAAATTTATGGAATCTTAAATTCTTCCTAAAACAATCTTAAAGGGGGCGGGACATAATAGGGCTGAAAGAAATTCTCACAACGGAGGCTGACAATGAAAAAAATTATGCTGTTACTGCTTGCGGCTGTGCTTGTGATACCGGGCGCGGGCTGCGGAAATAAAAAAGGAGACGGAACCGGAGCGGAGGGCGGTTTGTCCCCAAATCTCCAAACCGGCGCGGGAGGGGAAACCCTGTCAGAAGAAACCAGGGGCGGATATGCGGAAAGGGAAATCTCCCTTCCTAAGGAGCTGAGCGAAGAAGATATTTTTCAGATAGGTACCGCCGGGGGAGAACTGTGCCTTTACGCGAAAAAGGAACAGGAAGACGGTACAGGATTTGCCCGCTATGTCTACCGGGGAGAGGAATTTACGGAGGACACCCCCGCCTGGCTGGAGGGCATTGTATTGGAAGAAGTGATACTGCCCTGTAAGATTGTGGAGTCTGAAAACGGGAGTTCCTATCTCTATTGCGCGGGCATAGAAGGAGAGTCGCTCTGGGGATATTTGTACCGCAGCGCTGACGGTGCCGCCGCGGAGGAAATGACGCCTCAGGACTGGCGGGAAGAGGTGCCGGGAGCGCATTATTATGAGTATCCTGACGATATTACTGTTCTGGAAGACGGCAGTGTTGCCGGTATTTATTATGATACTATCCGCGTTTATGACGGAGAGACCGGAGAGTGCCTGGAGACGCTTCCTCTTTCGGAGGATCTCTATACGGGAAAGATATATGGCAGCGGGGACAGATTTTATACGGTACCGATCACAGTGCAGGAAGAGTTTCTGGGCGTGGAGGCATATGCCCGGGACGCGTCGGGAAAGACTGCGCCGCCGGAACTTTTTTCCTGTGAAGAAGTAGGAGGCAGCCCCGATCTGGTGCCGCTTTCCGACGGCACGCTGCTGTGTGGAGGCAGGGGCGGGCTGTTTACCTGTTCTTCCGAGGGAGAGTGGAGTTGCCTGCTGGAGGGAAATTACAGCGCCTTTTCCCTGGAAACGCTGCGGTGCATGGGGATTGCCGCGGCAGGAGCCGATACGTATTACGCGCTGTTTGAGTCAGAGGACGGATATATGCTGACGGAATATGCCTATGATGCCGAATTGGTGCGGCTGCCCGTAACGGAGCTTACCATATACAGCCTGTATGACAATACCACGATTAAACACGCGGCCGCCCTTTACACAAGAGAGCATCCGGAGGTTAAGGTGACAGTGGAAACAGGGATTTCCAGTGAAGAACTTCCTATGGCAGATGTGAAAGCGGAGATCCAAAATCTTCATACCAGGCTGCTGGCCGGAGATAAGCCGGATCTGCTCCTGTTGGATGGACTGGACAGAGAAGCCTTTGCGGAGCAGAAGCTGTTGGCGGACATCAGCGATATTGTGACACCAATGTCGCAAAACGGCACTCTGTTGGAAAATGTCGTGGCGAACCACACGGAAGAAAACGGCGCTGTATACAGTGTGCCATTGAGAATATCCCTGCATTTGTCGGGCAGCACCGTTTTGGATGTTTCTCAGTATCAGGATATGGAAAAACTGGCCGCCGCAATGGAGCAATATGATGAAAAGCTCCTTGGCCCCATGACCGTGGAGGAACTTGTTTCCGTCTTTGTACCCTTTGCGGTAGAGGATCTGGTAAAAAACGGAGAACTGGATGAGGCAGCGCTGAAAAATCTGCTGGAGCTTTTGGGGAGATTCGCGGCGGAAAGCCGTATGGTGGAACAGTTTACGGAAGAGGTGACACCCTATTATCTGTGGGACTATTCCTTCTTGGACGGGGTAACCTTTTTTCAAGTGGACGGCTTTCTGGATGCCATGACGCCGTTGTCCATACTGACCGATACCCAGAGCAGCTTTGAGAATTTTGAGGGCACCTACCAGCCGGCGGGAGAGCTGGCAATCTTAAATGACGGACCGTCCATGGAAGCCGCTAGGGCGTTTTTGGAATTTGCCCTTTCCGAAAAAGTACAGGAGAGCGATTTTAGGGACGGGTTTCCCGTGAACGTGCAGGCGCTGGAAAAGCAGCTGGATAAAGACAGGTCGGAATATACGGGATACGCCATGATCTCCGGAGGAGGAGATGATGTGGTCGAGTTTGAAATTCTTCCCGTAAGCCGGGAAAACGGAGAAAGACTGATAGAAATGTGCAGAAGCGCTCAAAAGGAGTGGGTGGAGGATGAGCAGATAGAAAAGGTGATCGGAGAAGCGCTGCCAGCCTATTTGAACGGCAGCGCCACCATGGAACAGACAATTTCCACTATTCAGAGCGGGCTGCGGATGTATCTGGCGGAGTGAGTCATATCCAAAAGGGATTTTCACAAAGCTATTTTCAAATAGGACAAGTTCAATCCTCGTCTTCTTCTATCTTGGCACAGGGCAGGGAGAAGATAAATTCGGTGCCGACGCCTTCTGTGCTGATAACGTTGATATGCTCTCCGTGGGAGGCGATGATCTCTTTTACAATGGAAAGCCCCAGGCCAGTCCCTTTTCTGTCCTTTCCTCTGGAGGCGTCGGACTTGTAGAAACGCTCCCAGATCAGCTTCAGATCTTCCTTGGGGATCCCGATGCCGCTGTCCTTGACGGAAACAAAAAGCTTGCTTTTCTTAATGGAGGTTTCGATGCGGATGACGGAATCGTGGTGGCTGAATTTTATGGCATTGTCCAGCAGGTTATAGAGCACCTGCTGGATTTTTCCCATGTCCGCGTTTACGTACATGGTATCTCCTGTCAGGATCAGCTCGATAGCCAGCATTTTTTTGCGGCAGGTGCCTTCAAAGGAAGCGGCGGTGGCCCGTATTACCTGGTTGATGTCAAAATCCGTCTTGTCCAGCAAAAGCCCCTTGGTATTCAGGTTGTTCAAAGTGAGCAGGCTGTTGGTCAGCTTGGTCAGCCTCTCGGTTTCGTTTAATACAATCTGCAGGTAGCGGCCATGCAACTCCTGGGGAATCGTGCCGTCCAGCATGGCCTCCAGATAGCCCTTAATGGAGGTCAGGGGAGAGCGGAAGTCGTGGGAAATATTGGCTACAAATTTCTTCTGGTCGTCTTCCGAGCGGGCAATCTCGCTGGCCATGTAATTCAGGCAGGCCGCCAGGTACCCAATCTCATCTTCACTTTCTACCTGAAATTCATAGTGCATATTACCGGAGGCGTACTGCTCCGTAGCATAGGTGATCTTGCGCAGGGGCACATACACCATTTCCGTAAAAAAGATCAGGATGATCAGAGAGAGCAGAAACAAAATACCCAGTGTGATGTAGGAAATCGTCAGCAGGCTGTTGCAGGATTTTTCAATGTCGGCCATAGGGGTGTGAATGACCACATACCCGTTGATCTTATAGGAAGAAGTGATCGGCGCCATGACATTGAGCATATTTTCCTGAAAACAGCCGAAAAAATCTCCCACATTGTAGTAGGAGCCGGCAGTGGCGGTGGGATCAAAATCTTCAATTACCACCACCTCTTCCACGTTTAAAGGCGTGTCCGTGTTTAACACCATTCTTCCGGACGGGTTGATGATCCAGATGCTGGATTCCATATAGAGGGAAAGGGCATCCAGCTGCGCTTTTACCGTTTCCAGAGAAGTATCGTTGGTGTAGAGGCCCGACGCGTAGGTATTGGCGATCAGAGTGGCTTCGGAATACAGGGCATCTGCTTTTTCCCGGGTGAGCTGTTCCCTCGTCATGCTGGGAACGAAAGTAGTGATGATAATAAACCCGAAAATGCCGAATATCACATAGGCCAGTATGAACTTCAGATACAGGGTTTTTCTCATGACGGATTTCCTTTGACTTCAAACTTGTAGCCGATACCCCATATGGTGGAAATCTTCCAGGAGGCATGGTCCTTGATCTTCTCGCGCAGCCTCTTGATGTGTACATCCACGGTACGGGTATCTCCAATGTATTCATATCCCCAGATCTGGTCTAAAAGCTGCTCCCTGGTAAAAACGTGGTTGGGAGAGGAAGCCAGAAAATAGAGCAGTTCCAGCTCTTTGGGGGGCATTTCCACCGTCTTTCCCATATAGATAACAGAGTAGTTTGTCTGGTTGATAATGAGGTCCGGATATTCCACCCGTTTGTCAGGATGGCTTTCGGGAGAAGAGACTACGGGCTTATAGCGCCTTAATACGGCCTTGACTCTGGCCACAAGCTCTTTGGAATCGAAAGGCTTTTCCATGAAGTCATCGGCTCCCAGCTCCAGAGCCAGAACCTTGTCAAAGACCTCCCCCTTGGCGGAAAGGATGATAATGGGCGTCTGCTGTTTGGCCCGGACCTCCCTGCAGACCTGATAGCCGTCTATACCGGGCAGCATCAGATCCAGCAGGATTAAGTTGGGAGCAAAGGAGTCCACGGCAGTGAGCGCGGATTCCCCGTCTCCCACGATCATGGTTTCAAAACATTCTTTGATAAGGTAGAGGGAGATCAGCTCCGCAATATTTTCATCGTCGTCCACAATTAAGATTTTCTGCTTATTTACCATGTTTCCTCTCATTCTGCCGCGTAAACGGCCTGTACCGGGGAATGGCTGTCCCCGTCTATTTGAATGTTATAATAGTGACACCGGCGTCACCTTCTCCAAATTCTCCCAGCCGGTAATCTTTTACAAAAGGCAGACGCCGTACATGGCTGTGTACCGCGCTGCGCAGAGCGCCGGTGCCCTTCCCGTGTATGATGCGGACGCTGGGCAGATGGGCCAGATAGGCGTCGTCTAAGTACTTGTCCAGAACGGCTACGGCCTGATCCCTGGTGAGTCCTAACAGATTGATTTCCGGAGAAATGGTGAGGGTTTTGGAAAGCTTTGTGCCCAGGGTGTCGCGGCGGGTGCTTTTGGCAGCGGCTGTCTGGGCGTCCTCATCCTGTAAGAGAACCAAATCCCGGATGTTGGTGCTGGTTCTCATGATGCCGCACTGCACAAACAGGTTGCCCTTGGCGTCGGGAAGCGTACTGACAATACCCTTTAACCCCATGGAAACGATCTTGACGGAATCGCCCTTTTTTAAGGCACCGGGGTTTATGGGCTTATGGCCGGAATCGCTTCCCGGGGGCGTTTTCAATGCCAGCCGGCTGTTTTTATCGTCAATCCGATCCCGAAGCTTTTTGCGCTTTTCCTCCAAATCCCGTATGTCCGTATGTTCATCCGCCCGGTTAAAGTCACGGATGGCTTCGTCGGCCGCCTCCTTGGCTTCCTGCAGGATGGCCCGGGCCTGCTCATGGGCTTCCCGCAGAATCCGCTCCCTGGCGCTGTCCAGCTTTTCGTTTTTGGCCTTCAGCTGTCCCTCTAAAGTTTTGATCCGCTCCTTGTATCCGGCCAGCTCCTGCTGCTCCTTTTCGATGGTGCGCCTGCTGTTTTCCAGATTCGCGATCACGTCCTCAAAGCTGGAATCCTCCTGGGTGATCTGCTCCTTTGCCGCTTCGATAATGGAATCCGGCAGTCCCAGCCGGGAAGAAATGGCAAAGGCGTTGCTCTTGCCGGGAATGCCGATCAGCAGGCGGTAGGTGGGCTTTAAGGACTCCACATCAAATTCGCAGCTGGCATTTTCCACTGACGGGGTGGAAAGGGCGTAGAGCTTTAATTCACTGTAATGGGTGGTGGCCATGGTCCGGATCCCCCTGCTGTGGAGATGATTTAAAATGGCAATGGCCAGGGCCGCGCCCTCCGTGGGATCGGTTCCCGCTCCCAGCTCGTCAAACAGGCAGAGAGAGTTTTCATTCGCAGATGACAGTATTGTCACAATAGAGGTCATATGGGAAGAAAAGGTGGACAGACTCTGCTCGATGCTCTGCTCGTCCCCAATGTCCGCATAGACTTCTTCAAAGACGGAGAGCTCGGAACAGTCCAGAGCCGGAATATGCAGACCGGCCTGTCCCATTAACGTAAAGAGGCCCACGGTCTTTAGGGAAACCGTTTTTCCGCCGGTGTTGGGCCCGGTGATGATCAGCAGATCAAATTCACGTCCCAGGGAAATATCAATGGGAACCACCTTTTTCTTTTCCAATAGGGGGTGGCGCCCTTTCCGGATGTGAATGTAATGTTTGCGGTTAAAGGCGGGCATGGTGGCGTTCTGCTCCAGGGCCAGTCTGCCCTTGGCAAAGATAAAATCCAGGGAGGTCATCAGCCTCTGATCCGCATAGAGTTCCGCGGTGTGGGCAGCTGCCTCCTGGGAGAGAGAAGCCAAAATCTTTTCGATCTCCTGCTGTTCCTCCAGCGCCAGCTCTTTCAGCCGGTTGTTTAATTCCACTACCGCGGCCGGCTCGATAAAGAACGTGGAGCCGGTGGCCGACTGGTCGTGCACCATGCCCGGAACCTGGGCTTTGTATTCCGCCTTGACAGGAACACAGTAGCGGTTGTCCCGCATGGTGATGACGGCGTCCTGCAGGTAGGCGCGGCAGGAACCGTTCAGCATGGAAGTCAGCTGAGAATGTATTTTTTCACCGGTCTGCCGGATGCTGCGGCGGATCTGTTTTAAGCCGGGACTGGCGTCGTCGGCGACCTCTTCCTCCGACAGCAGGCAGCGCCGGATTTCCTCCGCAACATGTGACATAGGTGTCAGACTGTCAAAATAGGGCTGCAGGGAGTCCTTGAGTTCCTCGTCTTTTTCCGTTTGTCCATAATGCTTGATTCTGGCTACATTCTCTAAAAAAGAGGCAGTCTGCAAAAGCTCCCCGGCGGAGAGAGTGCTTCCCGCCTCCAGGGATTTGAAAGAGCGGCCCATATCCCGATTGCTTCCGAAAGAGATACTGCTATCGGAAAAAAGCCGGGAGAGGGCGTCCGCGGTTTCGATCTGATCACTGCGGATCTTCTGAATATCCGTATCCGGCATGAGATCCCTGCAGAGCTGTTTGCCCGGTTCCGAGTCGGCCAGGTCCGCCAGCATGGCGGTAATTTTATCATATTCCAGTGTGTGTAAGACTTTTTTATTCATAGGCATTCCTGTAAAGATCAGGCGCTGACCTCTTTGATCAGCCCGATAATGGTGTCAATAGCATTTAACTGCCGGCTCTGCCGCATGGCTTCGATATAGGTTTGGCGGGAGCAGTACAGCTCCTGCACCTTTTCCACCAGAAGCTCCGGTGTCAGATCCTCCTCGCTCACTGTCATGGAGAAGCCCTGGGAAGCAAAGGAGCCGGCGTTTAAGATCTGGTCGCCCCTGCTCTTGGCGGCGGGCAGCGGAATCAGCAGGTTGGGTTTGGCAAGAGCCAGAAGCTCGCAGATGGCGTTGGCTCCCGCGCGGGAAATTACCACGTCCGCCATGGCGAAAACATCTTTCAGCTCGCCCTTTAAATATTCAAACTGCTTATAACCCTCCAGGTTGAGCAGAGTGTTGTCTAACTTTTCCCTGCCGCAGAGATGTACCACTTGAAAATCCCGTAAGAGCATAGGCAGGGCCTTGCGCACCGCTTCATTGACGCTGGCTGCGCCCTGGCTGCCGCCTATGACCATGATAACCGGCCGGTTGGCGGAGAAGCCGCAGAGATTTAAACCATCCAGGCGGCTGCCGCTTGTCAGTTCCTCCCGGATGGGGGAACCTGTCAACACAGCTTTGGAAGCGGGCAGATTCTGGAGGGTTTCCGGAAAATTGCAGCAGATCCTGGCGGCCACGGGAATACAGAGCTTGTTGGCAAGGCCCGGCGTCATATCCGATTCATGGATGATACAAGGAATCTTCAAGGAGGCGGCGGCTCTTACCACAGGTACGCTGACAAAACCGCCTTTGGAAAAGACCACGTCCGGTTTCAGCTCCTTTAGGTACTTTTTTGCCTCCGAATAGCCTTTCAGCACCCGGAAAGGATCGGTCAGGTTTTTAATATCCAGATAGCGCCTGAATTTTCCGGTGGAGATGCCCGTATAGGGAATGTCGAAGTCCCCGATCAGTCTTTTCTCAATACCGTCATAGGAACCCATGTAAAACACTTCAAAGCCCTCCGCCTTAAGATGAGGCAGCAGGGCGATATTCGGCGTTACGTGCCCGGCAGTGCCGCCGCCGGTCAGTACGATCTTTTTCATAAAGAGCCTCCCGAAAACTTATTTTAAAGATTCCAGTGCTCTGGCCAGCTGGTCGGGGCAGGAAGTGGATTTAAAACCACATTTGATACCTTTTAATCTTGCGATAGCGTCCTCTACTTTCATGCCGGCTACCAGCTTGCTGATACCCTGCAGATTTCCGTTGCAGCCGCCCAAAAAGGAAACGGATTCAATAACGCCGTCCGTTACTTCTATGTCGATGGCGGTGGAACAGGTTCCGGATGTCTGATACCTCATAATTTACCTCCTCTAAACAGCGTATACGCGCAGTGATCTATGAAACTGTTTCTAAAGTAGGATTATAACAGAAACGGCGGCCGGATTCCAGTGCCTTGGGCAGATTTCCCTAACTTTTGGGAAAAATCTGTTTTTTCATGGGGAAAAACAACGGAATTTATCGACGAAATCCCGTTTGTATTCTATTGTTTCAAAAAAGAGGGACATTTATAATAAAGGTAGCTGAAATGGAAACAAAAGCATTACGCGAAAAGGAGGCGCCTATGTTTCAAATATTTTATGAAGAAAAACTGATCACGATTCTGATGTTTTCCCTTTTACTGTGCAGTATCATCGGCAGAGTCATCATAGGGATCCTATATCAGAATATGATAAAGGAAGCGGATAATATGTCTGCTACCAAAAACAAAGCCTTAAAACAGTGCAAAATGAAATTTGCCAACTGCTACCAGCTCAATAACCGGGTATCCAACATTCCCATTTTTGTGGACAAGTTTATCAACCGGTTAAAAGTCGGGCCTTTTTCCTATCTGACCGTATACCACCTTTCGGGGCAGCTGATGCTCTTAGCGGTGGTAATGGCCGGAGTTGGCATCTGCAAAAGTATCCTGATAGGACGCAGCATCGGGGATATCCTGCCTTTCTACATAGTAAGTTTTCTGGGGCTGTACCTGTATTTCGCGGTTTCCGCCATGGCGGACATAAAAGGGAGGCGCCGCATTTTAAAGATCAATCTGGTGGACTATCTGGAAAACCATATGGTGAGCCGGCTGGCAGAAGGAAATCTTCAGGAAGAAGAGAACGTCAAAGAAACACGCAGGGAGAGCCGGGGAAAGATCGAGCTGATGCCCGTGCATAAGGAGCCGGAGGAGCCTGGAAAGGAGGAAGAAAAACGGATCTTTTCCCGGTCGGAGGAAAAGGAGCTGGAAGAACTGTTGAAAGAATTTCTGACCTCCTGACACATTTTGCCAAGGTGTATATTGAATTTATAAATTAATTCTGCTACACTAGGGACGTGGAAATCAAAGCCGTAAGGCGAAAGAAAAGGAGCAGAAAAGATGAGTACGAAAGTGACGTTTGATTACGGGAAAACAGCGCCCTTTATAAAGGACGCGGAGATTCAGAACATAAAGGCGCAGGTACTGGCGGCGAAGGAAACGCTGGTATCGGGCACCGGTGCGGGAAATGATTTTTTAGGCTGGATCGATCTGCCTGTTCAGTACGATAAGGAAGAGTTTGCCCGTATCAAGGCGGCAGCGAAGAAGATCCAGGAGGATTCCGAGGTACTGCTTGTTATCGGAATCGGAGGCTCTTATCTGGGCGCCCGCGCGGCCATTGAGTTTTTAAGACACAGCTTTTACAACATGGTGGATAAGAGTATCCGCAAAACCCCTGAGATCTACTATGTGGGCAACTCCATCAGCTCCACCTACATCCGGCACCTTATGGACGTGGTGGGAGACAGGGATTTCTCCATTAATATGATTTCCAAGTCCGGTACCACCACGGAGCCGGCAATCGCGTTTAGGGTATTTAAAAATATATTGGAAAAGAAATACGGCAAGAAGGGCGCCGCGGAGAGGATCTACGCGACTACCGACAAGGCAAGAGGCGCGTTAAAGCATGTGGCGGACGAGGAAGGCTATGAAACTTTCGTGGTTCCCGACAATATCGGAGGCCGTTTCTCCGTTCTGACAGCTGTAGGACTTCTGCCTATCGCGGTCAGCGGCGCGGATATTGACAAATTAATGGAGGGCGCCGCGGACGCAAGGAAGCGCGCGCTGGAAAATGATTTTGAAAGCAACGACGCCCTGCAGTACGCGGCGATCAGAAACATCCTTTTAAGAAAGGGCAAATCCGTTGAGATACTGGCCAACTATGAACCCAGTCTCCACTATGTTTCCGAGTGGTGGAAGCAGCTCTACGGCGAGAGCGAGGGCAAGGACAAAAAGGGTATTTTCCCTGCCAGTGTGGATCTGACTACGGATCTGCACTCCATGGGGCAGTTTATTCAGGACGGTGCCCGCATCATGTTTGAGACTGTGCTGGAATTGGAGCAGTCCAGGGAAGAGATCGTGATCAATGAAGAGCCCGTGGATTTGGACGGCTTGAACTATCTGGCAGGCAAGACAGTGGATTTTGTCAATAAGAGCGCCATGAACGGTACAATTCTGGCCCATACCGACGGCCAGGTGCCCAATCTGATGATCAAGATCCCCGATGTCAGCGAATATTCTCTGGGCGGACTTTTCTATTTCTTTGAGTTTGCCTGCGGCGTCAGCGGTTATATGAACGGCGTGAATCCTTTCGATCAGCCCGGCGTGGAGAGTTACAAGAAGAATATGTTCGCTCTGCTGGGCAAGCCCGGCTATGAAGCGCAGAGAGAAGAGCTTTTGAAGAGATTATAAGGAAAGAACAAAAATGCGCAGGCGTATACGGCGTCTGCGCATTTTTTATTTGACAGAGATACTTTACCATGATAACATACAAAAGTACCAGATAAAAAGGAGGTTCATTATGAAAAAGAAAATCAGTTTACTTATGGTTGTGTGTATGACACTTTTGCTGGCAGCCTGCGGAAAAGAAAAGAGCAATACTTTTACGGTAGGCTTTGACGCGGAGTTTCCCCCTTACGGATATATGGATGACAACGGGGAATACGTGGGCTTTGACCTGGATCTGGCAGCGGAGGTATGCAAGAGAAACGGCTGGGAGCTGGTGAAGCGCCCTATTGACTGGAACTCCAAGGATATGGAGCTGTCCAGCGGTTCCATAGACTGTATCTGGAACGGCTTTACCATGAACGGACGTGAGGGCGATTATACCTGGACTTCTCCCTATGTGGACAACAGCCAGGTGTTTGTAGTAGCGGAAAATTCCGGTATTACCGCCTTCGCTGATCTGGAAGGCAAAGCAGTGGGCGTACAGAGTGATTCTTCCGCGCTGAGCGCGTTGAATGACGAGGAAGCGCCGGAAAATATCGCGCTGAGAGACAGCTTTGGCAGCCTGACGGAGTACGCGGACTACAATACCGCGTTTATGGATCTGGAGGCGGGCGCCCTGGATGCCGTAGCTATGGATATAGGCGTGGCAAATTACCAGATCGAGTCCAGAGGCGGCGGTTATGTGATCCTGGAGCAGAGGCTGGCTGCAGAGCAGTATGGCGTAGGCTTCCTGCTGGGAAATGAAGAGCTGAGAGATACCGTAGAAGGAACTTTGAACGAAATGGCCCAGGATGGCACCTTTATGGAAATTGCCGACAAATGGGGCTTGAGCGAGAGCGTCTGCTTCGGAAAATAAGCGGCGCGAACAGGATAACGGAAATATATAAAAAGCGGGGTTTTGGGCATGAGTATGCAGATGATGCTATTGCAATTAGGTAAGGGAATGATCGTATCTATCGAAATATTCATGCTGACCCTGCTTTTTTCTCTGCCTCTCGGTATGCTCGTGGCTTTTGGCCGGATGTCCAGGAATTGCGTTTTGCGGGGCATTACGAAAGTATATATTTCCATTATGCGGGGGACGCCCTTGATGCTCCAGCTTCTGGTGGTCTATTTCGGCCCCTATTATGTATTTAAGATCCGGATAAGCAACAGCTATCGTTTTATCGCGGTGATCATCGCGTTTGCTATTAACTATGCCGCTTATTTCGCGGAAATCTACCGTT
Source organism: uncultured Lachnospiraceae bacterium (assembly GCA_947631685.1). GTDB lineage: Bacteria > Bacillota > Clostridia > Lachnospirales > Lachnospiraceae > Acetatifactor. The sequence continues at coordinate 75,854 of CANRMI010000003.1, read as the reverse complement.
CCGGGATAGAATCCATGCCCATAGGCCAGTACGAGGCCGCGAAAGTCCTGGGATACGGAAAGGCTCAGACCTTTTTTAAGATCATCCTGCCCCAGGTAATAAAGAGGATACTTCCCGCCGTTACCAACGAGATCATCACGCTGGTGAAAGATACTTCCTTAGCTTTTGCCATAGCGCAGGCGGAAATGTTCACAATGGCAAAGCAGATAGCGGCGGCGCAGACGACGATCCTTCCCCTGATGGTGGCGGGCGTGTTCTATTACATATTGAATCTGGCAGTGGCGGCAGTGATGGAAAGGCTGGAAAAAGCCTGTTCCTATTACCGGTAGAGAGGAAAGCGGAATGAAGCTCTTGGAAATGAGGCATGTAAAAAAAGAATTTGAGGGCCTGCAGGTCCTGAAAGATATTTCCCTTTCCGTAGAGGAGGGGGAGGTGATCTCCATTATCGGGCCTTCCGGTTCCGGAAAATCCACGCTCCTGCGCTGCGCTACCATGCTGGAAGAAATGGACAGCGGGGAGCTGCTCTATATGGGAGAATACGCTGCGAGAATGCAGGGGGACAAGTGCGTTTACGCGCCGAAGGGGGAACGAAAGCGGCTGCACCGGTATTTCGGGCTGGTGTTCCAGAATTTCAATCTGTTTCCCCACTACAGCGTAATGAAAAATATAACGGACTCCCTGGTATCGGTGGATAAAATACCGAAGAAAGAAGCAAGGGAGCGGGCTGTGAAGCTGTTGGAGCAGCTGGGACTTTCAGAAAAACAGGACGCTTATCCCTATCAGCTTTCCGGCGGACAGCAGCAGCGGGTTTCCATTGCCAGAGCCCTGGCCAGACAGCCGAAAATACTGTTCTTTGACGAACCCACTTCGGCGCTGGATCCGGAACTGACGGTGGAAGTGCTGAAAGTTATAAAGGCGCTGGCGAAAGAGCATATGACAATGATCATTGTGACACATGAGATGCAGTTTGCCAGGGAAGTTTCCGACCGCATTATTTTTATGGAAGAGGGCATCATTAAAGAGCAGGGAACACCTAAGGAGCTGTTTGAAACCGAAAACGAGAGAGTGCGGGAATTTATCGGACACCTTGCCGGAAAATGAGAGCGTACTGGAAAAACAGAAGGAGAAAGTTGCCGGAATGATAGAGAAATGCAGGGAACTGTTTGTAAAATACAGAGAGATCATCATTTATATCATCGTGGGCGGTATGACCACGGTAGTATCCTGGGGCGCCTGCTTTGTGGCGGAGCTGTTCCTGGATGCGGATATTTCCTGGCAGAATTTTCTGATAAACAGCATTGGCTGGGTGGCCGGGGTGGTGTTTGCCTATCCCCTGAACCGCCAGTGGGTATTCCGCAGCAAAAATCCCCATGTCGTTAAGGAGTTCTGCGGATTCGCGGCCTCCAGGATCTCTACGTGGGTGCTGGACGTAGCTATCATGTGGCTGACGGTGAACCTGTGGAACATGAACTACTGGATCGCCAAGATCTTTATCTCTGCGGTGTTAGTCACCATCGCCAACTACGTATTCAGCAAGGTATTTATTTTTAAGAAAAAAGAGAAATAATTTTTGGAGACACAAAAATGGCCAATTTTACAAAGAGAGCGATCCAAGAGTCCTTTCTGAAATTACTGACTGAACGGCCGCTATCCCAAATCACAGTGAAGGATATTGTGGCGGATTGCGGCATCAATCGCAATACTTTTTACTACTATTTTGAAGATATACCAAAACTCATTGAAAGTATTGTGGAGGATGACGCCGAAAAGATCATTAAGTCTTATCCCACCATAGAGAAATTCGAGGACTGTCTGGACGCGGCCATTAATTTTGTGCTTACGAAAAAGCGCGCGGTATATCATATCTATCACTCGGCGAACCGGGAGATCTATGAGATGTACCTTTGGAAGGTCTGTGATCATACGATAAACGCTTATGTTACGTCTGTCCTGCGCGACAAAAGTGTTCAGGACAGCGACCTTGCCATTGTCAAAGAATATCTGGCCAGCCTTGCCTTTGGCATCTTTTCCAGATGGCTGAAAAACGATATGAATGATGATATCCGAAGTATGCTGTCACGTTTGATGGAGATTAAAAAAGGGATGATCGAAGAGATGATTTTGAGCTGTGTAAAAGAATAAAATTAGGCAAATAGAACCGTTTGCCTAAAAATTGGTCATTTTTATGTCCCGTGTCTGATTATCGGACACGGGACTTTTTGTGTCTGTATGCAAATCAAAACAGTACAACTACAATATAGACAAACGAAAAAAGGAGGCTTGCGTTATGAAAATGCGCTCTATAACGCCAATGAGAATTGCAAAAATTGGATATATTGTCATGTCTATCCTGTTTTGCGCTGCAGGCATTCTCTTCATCGCCATGCCTGGAATCTCAACGGAAATTATTGGCGTTTGTATTGGTATCGCAATGATTTTCTTCGGCATTGTCAAGCTGATCGGGTATTTTTCAAAAGACCTGTTCCGGTTGGCGTTTCAATTTGATCTGGAATTCGGAACCCTGATGATGGTATTGGGCGTGACGGTCCTTTTTAATCCCAAGAATTTAATGGTATTTATCTGCGTTGCCCTCGGAATCTCCATCCTGCTGGACGGCCTTTTTAAAATCCGAATCGCTATGGATTCCAGACGGTTTGGTATCAAAAGCTGGTGGCTGATTTTGTCTCTGGCTATCGTCACCGGGGTAATCGGAGTTTTCTTGATTTTTGATTCGGCCACAGGTTCCAAAATCATGTCTGTTTTACTCGGATTCACGCTTCTTGCGGAGGGTATTTTGAACTTGTATACGGTCATCAGCACCGTCTTGATCGTCAAAAATCAAGTACCCGATGTACTTGAAATAGAAACATTTGAAGTTGACGGAAAGGAAAGGTGAAAGCCATGAAATTTTCAAAGACGGTAGTAAAATACCGTATCCCCATTCTGATTTTAACCTTGGTTCTCCTGATTCCCTCAGTTTTGGGAATGCTCAGAACACGCATTAACTACGATATGCTGACCTATCTGCCGGAGGATATGGAAACCGTCATCGGTCAAAATGAGCTGATGGAGGACTTCGACAAGGGCGCTTTCGCTTTCCTCATTGTGGAGGATATGCCCAATAAGGATGTGGCGGCGCTGAAGGAGCAAATCGAGCAGGTCGATCATGTGGATACCGTCCTGTGGTACGATTCTATCGCTGATCTTTCTATCCCGATGGAACTGCTGCCCGACAAACTCTATAACGAATTCAACACAGAAAATGCTACCATGATGGCTCTGTTTTTCGACAGCTCCACCTCCTCCGATGTCACTATGGACGCGGTCCGAGAGATTCGACAAATTGCGGGAAAACAGTGTTTTCTATCGGGACTTACGGCCATGGTGGTAGATTTAAAGGATCTATGCGAACGGGAAGAACCCATTTATGTGGGAATCGCAGTTACGCTGGCGCTGTTTGTGATGCTGCTTCTGCTGGACAACTGGCTGACGCCCTTTGTCTTTCTTTTGAGCATTGGCATGATGATTCTCATCAACCTTGGGAGCAATTATTTTCTTGGGGAGATTTCCTATATTACAAAAGCGCTTTCGGCCGTTTTGCAGTTGGCTGTGACCATGGATTATTCCATTTTCCTCTGGCACAGCTACAATGAACAGCTCTTGAGGCATGACGACCACAAGGAAGCAATGGCAAACGCCATTCGGGAAACGCTGACTTCCATCGTTGGCAGCTCGATCACCACCGTTGCCGGATTTATCGCCCTTTGCTTTATGTCGTTTACCCTCGGCCGTGATCTTGGAATTGTGATGGCGAAAGGCGTTATTTTAGGTGTGATCGGTTGTGTGACTGTGCTGCCGGCCCTGATTCTTGTATTGGATAAGCCGCTGCAAAAGGCAAAACACAAGTCGCTGATTCCAGATATGCGCCGTTTTGCCAATGGTACGGTGAAGGTCTTCCCGTTTTTCTTCTGCCTGTTTGTGCTGCTGATTCCGCCTGCCCTTTACGGATACAACCAAACTAACAATGAGACATATTACAATCTGGCAAAGTCCTTGCCAGATGACATGGAATATGTGATCGCAAACAGCAAACTGTCGGAGGATTTTGACATCGCCTCGACGCATATGCTCCTGATCAACAAAGATCTTTCGTCCAAATCCGTTCGGGACATGATGAAGGAAATGGAACAGGTGGAGGGCGTGAAATATGTGCTGGGACTTGAATCTGTGATTGGTCCCCGGGTGCCGGAGGAAATCCTTCCGGAATCTGTTATCGGTCTTTTGAAGAGTGACAAGTGGGAACTGCTGCTTATTAACTCTGAATATCCCGTAGCAAGTGATGAGGTTGGTGCGCAGATTGAATCTCTGAATACCATCATGAAAAAATACGATCCGACCGGAATGCTCATTGGGGAAGCCCCCTGCATGAAGGATATGATCGACGTTACTTCCCACGATTTTGAAGTTGTCAATGCTATTTCCATTGTTGCGATTTTTCTCATCATCGCCTTGGTGGAACGCAGCGCTTCCTTGCCGTTTATTTTGATTTCGGTAATTGAACTGGCGATTTTTATCAACCTCGGCTTACCGCATTATCTTGGACAAAGCCTCCCGTTTATCGCACCGATCTGTATCAGTACTATCCAACTGGGCGCAACCGTGGACTACGCTATTTTGATGACGACACGGTACAAGGCGGAACGGATTTGCGGATCGAATAAAAAGGAAGCTGTAAGCACAGCGCTTACCACATCAATTCCGTCCATTCTGGTCTCGGGATTTGGACTGTTTGCCGCCACTTTTGGTGTGGCGATTTACTCAAAAATCGATATGATCAGCTCCATTTGTATGCTGCTTGCCCGTGGCGCTGTCATCAGTATGCTCTGCGTCATTTTGATTCTTCCGGCGCTTCTGCTTTTGCTGGATAAGGTCATTTGCATAACCACGCTGGGAATGAAAAAGAAAAACAAAACCGAACAGGAGGTACTTTTGAAATGAGAAAGTTTTCAACGAAAATCATTGTGTTTTGCCTTTGCACTCTTTTGGCGGTGAGTGGGATTGCCATGACTGCTTTCGCCCAAAACCCTGACGAGAATGAGGCGGAAAATCAGGAGAAACAGGAGATACCTGAAACAGCATCCGTTGCCGATGATGCTGGCGTATCCAAAGATGAAACCGTTTATGTCTTGGCCAGGGCGGACGGCTCCGTTCAGAAAATCATTGTCAGCGATTGGCTCAAGAACTCTCTTGACAATGCTGCGGTGAGTGATAGATCTGAACTGACAGATGTAGAAAATGTCAAGGGCGATGAAAGCTATACCATGAATGGTGACGATATGCGTGTATGGGACGCCCAAGGCAATGATATTTACTATCAGGGCAACATCGAAAAAGAACTTCCGGTTGACCTAAATGTTACCTATAAATTGGATGGAAAGCCCATCTCAGCAGACGATTTGGCTGGAAAGAGCGGCAGGGTGACCATTCGCTTTGACTATCAAAACAAGCAGTATGAAACAATAGAGATTGACGGCAAACAGGAGAAAATCTATGTTCCGTTTGCAGTGTTGACCGGCGTTCTTTTAGATGACGATGTATTTACAAATGTGGATGTTACGAATGGCAAACTAATTAATGATGGAAGCCGTACCGTCGTTATCGGAATCGCTTTCCCCGGTCTGCAGGAAAACCTTGCAATTTCCAAAGACAAACTGGAAATTCCTGACTATGTAGAGATTACCGCCGATGCAAATAACTTTCAGCTTGATATGACGGTGACGCTTGCAACAAACGAGGTTTTCAATGAATTGGATGTGGACAGCTTTGAATCCGTCTCAGAACTTCGCACCTCCATGGAAGAACTGACGGACGCTATGGCTCAGCTTACTGGCGGGGTGGAGAGCCTCAAAAACGGAGCGGACAGCTTGGATGCAGGGGCAGCCGAGTTGAGTGAGGGACTGAATACTCTCGCATCGAACAATGACACCTTAAATGCCGGAGCCAAACAGATATTTGACACGCTGCTCTCCACGGCAAATACTCAGCTTGCCGCTGCGGGACTGAATGTTCCAACATTGACGGTGGAAAACTATGCGCAGGTTTTAAACAGCATCATTGCGTCGATGGATGAGAATGCCATATATCAGCAGGCACAGAGCCAAGTGACAGCAGCCGTGGAAGCGCAGAGAGGCTTGATTGAACAGCAGGTTACGGTAGCTGTTCAGGAGGAAGTAACTGCACAGGTCATAGCCGCCGTCAGAGAGGAAGTCGCGGCGCAGGTTACGCAGAATGTGCGGAATACCGTGGCAGGGCAGGTCATCCAGCTTAGCCTGAATATGGATAAAGCATCTTATGATGCCGCTGTCAGTGCCGGTCAAATCAATCAAAAGACGCAGGAACAGATCGAGACGGCAATAGAACAACAGATGCAGTCCGAGCAGGTTCTTGTACAGATCCAAGCGGCGACAGACACGCAAATGGCGACACAGTCGATTCAGGATACCATTGCCGCAAAGACCAGCGAACAAATGCAAAGTGACGCTATAAAACAGACAATTACGGAGCAAACGGAACTACAAATACAGAAGATCGTCTCGGAACAAATGGCCTCCAATGAGGTGCAAGCACAGCTTGCCGCCGCTGGGGAGGGAGCGAAATCAATCATTGCACTCAAATCCTCCCTTGACAGTTACAATGTATTCTATCTTGGACTGCAAAGTTATACGGCCGGTGTAGCCGATGCCGCGGCGGGGGCGGAAACCTTGAAAGCTGGTACTGCCCAGTTTTCCGCCGGAGCCTCAGAGCTCTATGATGGATTGAATGAATTTTACGAAGAAGGCATTCAAAAGCTGGAAAATGCGGCAGACGGTGATCTTGACGGACTTATGACCAGATTCCGCGCGACAAGAGACGTGTCCCTCCACTATAAGGACTTTGCGGGAGCAAGTGAGGATATGGACGGTCAGGTGAGATTCATCTATCGGACAGATGCGGTTGAATAAATTGATTTCCGCAGCAGGCAGATCGGATGACAAATAACTAAATCTGGAAGAGAGCAGGAAATCTCTAAAATCTCCTGCTCTCTTTCCGTGTTCGGTTAAGTCTTTTTATTAAATCATATAGAAAAATGCAATTACCGCATATTTCCTTTAGCTTGCTGTTTATCTGTTCAACCTGTTTTTTAATGGCACAATATTGTGAGAACCAGATCACTGCGTAAATCGCAAAAAATATTCCGAAAATGAGTAACGGACGAAACGCCGGAAATACCGATAAAATAGGCATTTCCGGCGTTGCTTTATGGCGTTTGGCTCTGAAATGGCTCTAATTGTTGTTGCCAGCGTTATTCTCCGAGTAATAACGGAAGGCTTTTACGATATAGTCGGAGGCTCCCTTTCCGTATTTGCCATCAGTTATGTTTTTGATGTAATCGCCGGAATATATGTCCATAAGGACATTGCTCAAGGGTTTATCGAAGTCTGTGCCGCTGCTGTGTTTCTGTGTAAACTGCAATATTTCGTGTACGATGGCTTGTACTTTAGGAGAAGAAACATCTTCCGACAGATCGGCGGCCAATCTGCCATACAGCAGATCAGACTGTTTGCCGATCTCTTTTACCTCTTCCGTTAATTGTGTTTCCATCAATTCGGAGAAATGCTCTAAATTCTGCTTCATGGCTTCCGTGAACTTCTCAATACTTCCGAATTGCTGAATGGCAAGCTTCGCTATATTTGCTTCATTATCTTTGATCTTTTGAATAGACATATCAAAGTTTTCAACACTTCCAAAGTATTTGATAACATCATGGGTGCTGTTATTTTTGAAATCCTCCAATGCAGTAATGTAGTCAGACAGGTCAAATTCTTTAAAACTCATACATTGCTCTCCTTTCTCTAAGCGGCTAAGAAGCTGTATAAGTCTGTCTGTCCGATTGCGCTTTAGCAGAAGCAGCTCTTTTTGTTTTTTAAAAGCTTTCATTCTATCAAAGTCTGGCTTTTGCAGGATTTCTTTGATCTCTTTCAGCTTAAAGCCCAATTCTTTAAAAAACAGGATTTGCTGCAGCTTTTGCAAGGCGTCATCATCATATAGGCGATAGCCGGATTCAGTCAATTCGCTTGGCTTTAACAATCCGATCTCGTCATAGTATTGCAATGTTCGTGTGCTTATGCCTGTTAATTCTGCAACCTGGCTTATGGTTCGCATTCTTATCAGCTCCTTAAATTTGTGAAAAAGCAGAAGAGAGATTGCCGGCTTAATCTATTCTGCTCTTATGAGAAAAGAATACAGTATCACGTTACGTGGAAGTCAATAGCTTTTTCCAAAAATATTTCCTGGGGCTGATAAAAGATTTCAATGAACGAAGATCGCTAACTTTTTCCCGCAAAAAATGCCTATTAAACAACAAATAACACTTAGAAATATATAAATTCCGCCCGATAGATAGGCCTTGTTTTCAAACAATGCATACGCTTCAAGTGAAAAAGTAGAAAAAGTTGTAAATCCTCCGCATACACCTGTTTTCCAAAATAAAACCGTATTTTGCGATACTTCACTATTGTTGCTTACGATAGCGGTAATAAATCCTATCAGCATAGCGCCTAATATATTTGTGATCAATGTTAATACGGGAAAACTTGTTTTGACTGGCAAAAGGCTTATTGCGTATCTCCCTATTGCACCTAATGCCCCGCCAAAAGCGACAAACAAAAATCTCATGATTATGCTCATACTCCTATCCTCCATGCTTACCTTTCTTTTAGCTTGCTGTTTATCTGTTCAACCTGTTTTTTAATGGCACAATATTGTGAGAACCAGATCACTGCGTAAACCGCAAAAAATATTCCGAAAAACCTGAACGCTCCAAGTAGAGTAGGGGACATCCATTTATGTAACAAAAACGGCGCAGCCGTAAAGCCGCGCCGTCATCGAAACCAAACACCATTCTAAAACAACGTCTCAAACCTCTGCATGGCTTCCTGAGTATTTTCTCTGGTGCCGAACGCGGTCAGGCGGAAGAAATTCCTGCCGTTGTTTCCGAAGCCGGCGCCGGGCGTTCCTACCACTTGGATCTTCTTCAGCATGAAATCGAAGAATTCCCAGGATTCCATTCCCATCGGACATTCAAACCAGATGTAAGGAGAGTTGATGCCGCCGAAATAGCGGATGCCTTTCTTTTCCATGGTATCTGCTATCATGCGGGCATTTTCCTGATAGTACCGGATGTTTTCCCGGCACTGGGCCATGCCTTCTTCGGTAAAGACCTTGGCGGCTCCCTTTTGCACAATGTAGGAAACGCCGTTGAATTTGGTGGTCTGCCTGCGGTTCCACATGGCGTTTAAGGACATTTCCCTGCCGTCGGAAGCGGCAAATTTCAGATCCATAGGAACAATGGTATATCCGCAGCGGGTACCGGTAAAGCCGGCGGTCTTGCTCAGGGAGCAAAATTCGATGGCGCATTTTTTAGCTCCCTCAATGGCAAAGATGCTGCGGGGAAGGGATTCGTCAGTAATAAAACATTCATAGGCGGAGTCGTAGAGCAGGAGCGCGTCGTTGGCTAAAGCGTAATCCACCCATTCCTTTAACTGCTCTTTGTTGTAAGCGGCGCCTGTGGGGTTATTGGGGGAGCAGATATATATGATGTCCGCGTGGACGTTTTTATCGGGCATGGGCAGGAAATTGTTTTCCGCCGTAGCGTCAATGTAGGAAATCTTTCTCCCATTCATGACATTGGTGTCAACATATACCGGATACACCGGATCGGGGATCAGGATCACATTGTCCTGGGCAAACAGATCCGTAATGTTGCCGGTGTCGCTTTTGGCACCGTCGGAAACGAATACCTCCTTGGCGTCGATAGAGACGCCGTTGCGCTTATAATAGTCCACAATGGCGTTCCGCAGAAAATCGTAACCCTGCTCAGGGCCGTAGCCCTTAAAGGTTTCAGGAGAGGCCTGATCCTCCACGCCTTCGTGGAGCGCCTCGATGACATCGCGCCCAATGGGGCGGGTGACGTCGCCGATGCCCAGACGGATAACTTTTTTGCCGGGATTGGCTTCTTCATACGCGGCTACCCGGTGGGCAATTTCGGAAAAGAGATAACTTTCTTTGAGGTTTAGGTAGTTTTCATTTAATTTTGGCATAGGGAGTCCTCCTTTTTGTTTTCAAAGCAAAGTAAGCATATGGGCAACCAGCGCGGCGCAGTGGCTGGCGGCCTCCCGCTCAAAGGTGGGATAGTCCATTTCCGCGCTGTCGTCGGCTTTGTCGGAAATGGCGCGGATAATGACGAAAGGGATTCCGTTCAGGTAAGAGCTGTGGGCGATAGAAGCCCCCTCCATCTCTGTACAGTCGCCTGCGAAAGTGGTAATGAGCCGCTGTTTGACTTCCTTATCGGAAATAAACTGATCCCCGCTGACGACTCTGCCCGTCCGGACATGCAGGCCGGGATTGACTTCCCTGCAGGCAGCCATGGCCGCATCGATCATGCCCTCGTCGGCCTGGAATTCCCGAAAGCCCATTTGGGGCACTTCTCCCAGCTGATAACCGAAAATTGTGACATCCACGTCATGATGCAGTACATCCTTGGAGATCAGGATGTCGCCAATATCCAGGGCGGCGTTCAGGGAACCTGCCACGCCGGTATTGATAATGTGGGTGACCTCAAAAATATCAGCCAGGATCTGGACACAGAGAGCCGCGTTGACCTTACCGATGCCGCAGCGTACCACCACAGCGTCCCGGCCCCCCAGCTCCCCTACATAAAAATCCATAGAGGCTTTGGTGACGATCTCTTTTACCTGCATCCATTCTTTTAACTGGGCCACTTCCAGGTCCATGGCCCCGATAATACCGATTCGTTTCATGACAGATTCATCCTTTCTTTATTCCGGATAGACCAGATGGCTTTCGTCTATGTGGTAGAGCACGTTGTCTAAGTATCTTTTGGCAAGGAAATTGGCCATTCCCAGGTTCATGTCCAGATAATTGCCGCAGTCCCTGGGGGAAGCGCCAGGCACCTCGCCCTTGTAATCCCGTATAAATTCAAACATTTCCTGCATCAGGGGAACAATGTCCCTGGAGGAGTAGTCCCCTGCCAAAAGCAGATAAAACCCGGTACGGCAGCCCATGGGGCCGAAGTAAAGCACTTTTTCTTTATAATCCGGGTGATTGCGCAGAAAAGTGGCCCCCAGATGCTCTATGGTGTGCACCTCCGCAGTATTCATAACAGGTTCCTCATTGGGGCTGGTCATGCGCAGATCAAAAGTAGTGACAGTCTCCGCACCGGCCTTGTCCTTACGGGAAACGTAAACGCCGGGCTGCAGTTTGATATGGTCTATGGTAAAACTGGTGATCTTTTCCATGATAGGTTATAAACCTCCGTTCTGAAATCGTCCGGGTTATGCGGCAAATGCCGTACCCACACAATAGAGTAGCGGATTTTTGGGAAAAAGTCAAGAAAAGGAAGCTTACGGGAGACGGCTGGAGAGAAAAAACGGGAAAGTCGCATCTGAAGCTTGAAAATCGGGGACAAACAGCTTATGCTTATGGTAAATGCAAAGGCGGAGACTGGAAATGAAAAAGAGAAAGATAACGGGGAAGAAACTGATAAGATTCTTTGCGGGGCTGGTGATCATCCAGCTGGCGGTGGCTTCTTTTCTGCAGCTGAATATAGGCTCGGATTCCTTTACCGTATTTACACAAGGCATTTCCAGAGTGCTTCATATCAGCGTGGGGGCCGCCAATTTAGTGGAAACGCTGGTGCTGCTGATAGCGGTATTCTTTCTGGACAGGAGCCAGTTTCATATCGGGATGGTGCTGTCGGTGGCGTTTGCGGGAGTGATCTTGAATAGCATGACGAAGGTGACGGCGTTCATACTGCCGGCCAATCCCCACCCGATACTTTTGTTTGTGGAATTTATGCTCACCTGCTGCGTGGTTTCCATAGGCTTTCCCCTTTTAAAGTCGGCCGGGATCGGAGTAGCGCCCAACGACGCGCTGTACCTGGCGGTTTCCAAGCGGCTGAAAAAGCCCTATGGGATCGTGCGGATCTGTATTGATGCCTGCTACCTGGTGCTGGGATTTGCCTGCGGAGGCGTGGTGGGCGTCGGCACCTTAATCTGCGTGGCGGTATTAGGGCCTATGATGCAGTTTGTCATGACGCATTGGATCAAACAGGAAGAGGAGGAAGAACAAAATTGAAATTCGGGATTTTGGCAGCGGGAAAGATAGCGCAGAAAATGGCGGAGGCCGTATCCGCCCTGCCGGAAGTAGAAAAGTACGCGGCGGCTTCCAGAGATCTGCAAAAAGCGGAAGCCTTTGCCGAAAAATGGGGCTTTGAAAAGGCTTACGGCTCCTATGAAGAGATGCTGGAGGACGAAGGACTGGAACTGGTCTATGTGGCCTCTCCCCATTCTTTTCACTATGAACATGCGAAGATGTGTCTGGAACACGGAAAGCACGTACTGGTAGAAAAACCCTTTACCGTCAATGCCGGACAGGCGGAGGAGCTGCTGCGGCTGGCGGAGGAAAAGGGACTTCTGATAACGGAGGCAATCTGGACCAGATATATGCCCGGCCGGTTTATGCTGGATGAGCTGCTGGAGCGGGGTGTGATCGGAGAGGTCCGCTCCCTTACGGCGAACCTTGGCTATGTGCTGACCGGGGTAGAGCGGCTGGAAAGTCCTGCGCTGGCCGGCGGTGCCCTGCTGGATCTGGGCATCTACCCCATTCATTTTGCGTTGATGGCCATCCATGAAGAGGTAAAGGAGGTACATTCCGCGGCAGTGCTGTCTCCCGGGGGCGTGGATCTGCAAAACAGCATCACGCTGACATTTACGTCCGGCAAAATGGCGGTACTGCACAGCAGTATGCAGGCGCAGACGGACAGGCGGGGCGTAATTTACGGGAGCAGGGGATACATAGAAGTGATCAATATCAATAACTGCGAAGAGATTCGGGTATTTGACCAGTTTTACCACATGACGGACTGCATCCCGGTGCCGGAGCAGATCAACGGGTATGAATATGAAGTGCTTTCCTGTATAAAAGCCATAGAGGCGGGCAGGACAGAGTGCCCTGAAATCCCCCACAGCGAAACCCTGCGGGTATTGAGGCTGACGGACGCGCTGCGCAGGGAGTGGAAGCTGGTTTATCCCTGCGAATAGGAAACGGCAGAACCGTCCCGAATGGAGGTACTCTATGCGAACCATGGAGATAGACGCCCAGTTAAGTACGGAGGATATACGGAAATTAATAAAAAGATACGGCTTTGCCGAATCGGATTTTGCCCGGCTGGCCGCATTTGCCCAGACTCTGCAGCCATTGGTAAACGCGCGGGCCTATTATGTGTGGAAACAAAAAAAGGCGCCTGTGGACTATGAGGATTACGCAGTGGTGTTTATAAGCCTTGGAGAGGGCGTGGACGCGCTGCAGGAGGTTTACCTGGAACGGGAAGCGGTGACGGAAGGCTATATGATAGAGTGCCTGGCCTCCGTGATGTTATCAAAAACCTACGGGGAATGTGTCAGACGGCTGGAAGCGGAAAGAAGAAAAACGGCGGAAAAAATAGACTTCCTGGGAGACACCTATCCGCTCTCTCTGATGGAGAAATGGTATCCGGAGTTTACGGGCATCCCCGTCACTTTCAACAGGCAGTATGTGCTGACGCCTAAAAAGAGTGTGGTATTTTTACTGCCCATGGCGCCCGGAGAAGCAGGAGCGGAAACCGTATTTACCGACGCCGGAGCCCCTATCTGTGAAAACTGTAAAAATACGGCGTGTATCTTGCGGGAGCATCCCGCGCGGGAAAGCGGGCAGGATAAAGGGAAACCGAGGCCGGGAGCCGGAGCCGGCAACTACGGGTACAGACGTATTTTCGGAAACAAGGGGGAAAAATAAGATGAAAGAGGGCTTGCTCCATGTCTATTGCGGCGACGGAAAGGGAAAGACCACGGCGGCTGTGGGCCTGGCGCTGCGGGCGGCCGCGGCAGGCGAAAAGGTGATTTTCGCCCAATTCATGAAAGGCGGCAGGAGCGGAGAAACAGAACTGTTGTCCCGCATGGAGCAGGTGGACGTGTTAAAAAGCGAGAAACGCTTTCCCCTTTATGAGCGGATGAGCAGCGAGGAAAAAGAAGAGCTGCGAAAGATACATGACGGTATTCTGGAAACATTGACGGAAAAAGTAAAGGCCGGAGAATGCGGCCTTGTGGTGCTGGACGAGATCACTTACCCCTGGAAGTGGAAACTGATCGACAGGGAAAAGCTCAAAAGCTTCCTGCAAAGTGCCAGGGGCAGAGTGGAAATCGTCTGTACAGGCCGCGATCCGGCGGATTTTTTACTGGAAGAAGCGGACTACATTACGGAAATGAAATGCGCCCGTCACCCTTTTGAAAGGGGAATCCCCGCCAGGGAAGGCGTGGAATATTAGGTCATTTTACTATCTTTTCAAAGTCCGAAGCAGGGTGCTTGCACAGAGGGCAGATGAAGTCCTTGGGCAGCTCTTCCCCTTCGTATTCATAGCCGCAGACTGTGCAGCGCCAAACCGTTTTGCCTTCCGGGGAAGTGCTCTTCTGCGGCTTGGGTTTGATGTTTTCCTGATAATAGGCGTAGGTGGCGGAGGGCACGCTGCTTAAAACCTCCATGTCGGTCACCTCTGCTATGAACAGGGTATGGGAGCCCAGATCCTGCTCGGAAACTACTTTCGCGGAAATATAGGCGTTGGTGCCCAGAGCGATATAGCTGATACCGTTTTCCGCCCGGCCCCAGCCCTCCAGATCTTCAAATTTGTCCGTATCCCGGCCTGACTGAAAACCAAACCGTTTAAACAGCTCAAAGCTGGCAGCTTCACTGATGATGGAGATATTGAAAGTTTTAGTCTCCCGGATGATGTCGTGGGTGTAGTTGGATTTGTTTACGGCGATGCTGATGCGGTTGGGCTCGGAAGTGACCTGCCCGGCGGTGTTGATGATACAGCCGTTGTCCTTTCCGTCTTTCTGGGCGGTCAGTACAAATAAACCGTAGGTCAGATTATACATTGCTTTTTTGTTCATGGGGAATTCCTTTCTGCACGTTCTGCGTGGCTTGTTTCTGATTTGCGATTCTATTTTTCTCCCGGGCCGGCGTTATGCAGGCACGAGGCGCATATCCCATAAAAATAAGTGACCTGTCCTTCTATTTTTCCATCGAAAGAAAGATTTGTAAAAGATGAAGAAAGCTCATCTGCCGCAAGAGGAAAGTCCGTAACGCTGCCGCACTGTCTGCAGACAAAGTGATAGTGGGGGGAGGTGTCGTAGTCGAAACGGTCGCCTCCGTCTCCCAGGCTGAGCTTTGTGATCTCTCCCTGTCGGGCTAAAAGCGTCAGATTGCGGTAGACGGTTCCCAGGCTGATATTGGGAAACTGCCTGCGCATGGCCGAGTAAACATTGTCAGCGGTAGGATGATCTTTGCAGGAATAAAGATAGGCTTTGATCTGCTCTCTTTGCCGGCTGTATTTTGTGGCCATAGCGCCTCCTTCCAAAATAGGAACCATTACTGATTTTATTTTAAAAATTTTCCGGAAAAAAGTCAATCGGTTTATACTTTTTTTAGGATATTCTTCTTTTCAGTTCATTTTCTTTTGGGGTATTTATGGTATAATGATTCTATTAAATTTAAATTAAGTTGGGGCGCGGGACGATTATGAAATTCAGGACAAGACTGTGGGTAACCTTTGCTATTATGGTGATCATACCGCTGGTGCTGATGGCAGCCGCGTTTTTTGTTATCGGCACGTTTCTGATGCGGGGGCAGCAGCCGAGTGGATTTACCGAGATCGATTATTCCGCTATGGCGGACAGTATGGAAAACGTGGGTGCTCAGAGCCAGGCGCTCTATGAAGAGCTGTTAGAGCAGCTGAAAGAAGATCCCGCCGCGTTTGAAGATACGGCGTATCTGGAAAGCCTCTCCGACAGGCTGAATCAAAAGACCTCTTACATTCTGGTAAGAAAGGGCGGCGAGATTTTTTATACCGGCAACGATAAAGCGGCCCAGCAGATCTGGGACAGGCTGCCTCCCTACGGGCTGGGCGGGGCGGACAGCAGGCCGGGCTATTATTTCAGCGAGATGCGAAAGTATGTGAAGCAGCTGGATTTTGTGTTTTCGGACGGCAGCGAAGGAAGCCTTTTTATCATCACCAAAGTAAGCAGCCTCATATCCCGCTCGCTTTTGATCGATATGGTGGTGGCGATCGCGGTGGTTTTGGTATTCACCAGCTTTCTGTTGACGCAGTGGATACACCGCGGGGTGTTGGAGCCGGTGAATCAGTTGAATATTGCCATGCGTAAGATCAAGGACGGCAATTTTGATTACAGGCTTTCCAACGATTCCAAGGGAGAGATCGGGGACCTGTACCGCAATTACGAAGACATGCGGCTGCGTCTGAAGGAATCCACCGAAGAAAAGCTGCAGCAGGAAAAGCAGAACAGAGAGCTGATCAGCAATATTTCCCACGACTTAAAGACACCCATTACCGCTATCAAGGGGTATGTGGAGGGTATCATGGACGGCGTGGCGGATACGCCGGAAAAAATGGATAAATACATCAAGACTGTTTACAATAAGGCCAACGACATGGACAGGCTGATCAACGAGCTGACGATCTATTCGGGAATTGACAATAACCGGATCCCCTATCATTTCCACCGTATCAATGTGTCCGATTACTTTAAGGACTGCGTGGAGGAGGTGGGGCTGGATCTGGAATCCAAAAACATCGAACTCAACTACGCCAATCTGGTATCCCCGGACACCATGATCATCGCGGATCCGGAACAGATGAAGCGGGTTATCAACAATATCATCGGCAACAGCATCAAATATATGGATAAGGAAAAGGGCGTCATCGACATCCGGATCCTGGACGAGGTGGATTCCGTCCGTGTGGAGATCGAGGATAACGGAAAAGGGATTGCGGCCAAGGATCTGCCCAATATATTTGAGCGTTTTTACCGGACGGACGCTTCCCGCAATTCTTCCACGGGAGGCAACGGTATCGGCCTGTCCATTGTGAAAAAGATCATCGAGGACCATGGCGGATACATCTGGGCGACCAGCAGGGAAGAGGAAGGCACCTGTATGCATTTTGTGATTCGCAAATACAGGGAGCAGAAAAAGGACGGAGAAACGGCATAGGAACAGAGAAGCAGCGTAAGAACAAGAAAACGGTATAAAAACAGAGAAACAGCGTAAGAACAGGGAAATGGTATAAGAACAAAGAAACAATAAGGGAGGTATGGAATATGAGCAGGATCCTGATTATCGAGGATGAAGAAGAAATCGCGGATTTGGAGAAGGACTATCTGGAGCTGAGCGATTTTGAGGTGGAGATTCAGAATACCGGAGACGGCGGGCTGGAGGCGGCTCTTCACAGGGAGTTCGACCTGGTGGTCCTGGATCTGATGCTTCCGGGAATGGACGGATTTGAAGTCTGCAAAAGGATCCGGGAAGAAAAGAATATTCCCATTATCATGGTTTCGGCCAAGAAAGACGATATTGACAAGATCCGGGGACTGGGACTGGGCGCGGACGATTACATGACGAAGCCTTTCAGCCCCAGCGAGCTGGTAGCCAGGGTAAAGGCCCATATGGCAAGGTATGACAGGCTGGTAGGGACGGCGGCCAAACCCCATAACGACATCGTGGAGATCAGGGGGATCCGGATCGACAAGACGGCCAGAAGAGTCTATGTGGACGGGGAGGAAAAGGCGTTTACCACCAAGGAATTTGATCTGCTGACTTTCCTGGCGGAGCATCCCAACCATGTCTTTACCAAGGAAGAACTGTTCCGGGAAATCTGGAACATGGATTCCATCGGGGATATTGCCACCGTGACTGTCCACATCAAAAAGATCCGGGAGAAGATAGAGTATGATACCGCCAAACCCCAGTATATTGAGACAATCTGGGGCGTGGGCTATCGGTTCAAGATTTAGCGTGGAGAGCGAAGGATGCGCGCGGAGATTCTGTATGAAGATAAGGACATCCTGGTGGTGAAAAAACCGGCGGGGCTGGCGGTGCAGACCGCCCGCATAGGAAGTCCTGACATGGAGAGCGAATTGAAAAATCACCTGGCCCTTGAAGCTGGCCGGGAGGGAAACGGGCGGGAAAAAGCGCCCTATCTCGGAGTGGTGCACAGGCTGGACCAGCCGGTAGAAGGCGTTCTGGTATTTGCCAAAAATAAAAACGCGGCGGCCGGTTTGAGCAAGCAGCTGCAGGAAGGGAACTTCTGTAAGGAGTATCTGGCGGTTGTGGCAGGCTGCCCGGCAAAGGCGGAGGATGTTCTGGAGGATTATCTGATAAAAACAGGCAGCAGGGCGCAGGTTTGCGCCTTGGGGCCGGATGGGACACTGCCCGGGGAGGCCCAGCGGGCCCGCCTGTGTTACCGGGTGGAGCAGCGTGCGGACACTGGAGCGGGAGAGCTTGCTCTTTTGCGGATAGAACTGGAGACCGGCCGGTTTCACCAGATACGGGCGCAGCTTTCCCACAGGGGCTTCCCAATTCTGGGAGACGCTAAATACCAGGACGACAGAGCGGCCAAAATGGCGGCGGCACTGGGAATCCGTTTTGCCGCGCTGTGCGCCGTCAGACTTAACTTTCTCCACCCCGGGAACGGACGAAAACTGGAATATACCGTTTCCCCTGAGAATCCGGCGTTCTCTTTCTTTCTCCTGTGACAAATAATTTTTCATAAAAGCACCATACTAAGTACCGGAACATATTTCGGGAAAGGCCGGCGGTTTTATGGAAAATTTTCTTCCGAAAGGGAAAAAACAGATAAAAAACAAAGCCCTGGCGCTGCTTCTGATCACGGGAGCAGTGTATTTTTTTCTGCGCTTTATCAGCCCTCTTTTAACTCCGGTGATGCTGGCGGCTATCTTTCTTACCTTGTGCTACCCTACCTTTGACGACATCCAGAAAAAGACCAGGATCAAAAAGCAGTACCTGGCCAGCGGGATCCTGCTGCTGCTGTGCATGGTGCTGATCGTGCTGGTGTGGATGGGAGGCTCCCTGCTGCTGCGGCAGATTCCCATCTGGGTGGAGGAAACGGACCATTGGCAGGAGGACATCCGGCAGGTGGTAAAGCAGGGCTGTGAAAACATCGAGGACATTTTCGGCATCCGGACCAATAACCTGAGCAGGTCCATAACGGAGCAGGTGGATGTGTGGATTGAAAATTTTCAGGTACAGGTACTGCCCAATGTGCTGGGGGAATCCTGGGGATATATCCGGCATTTGATTTCCATTATCGCCGTCCTGGCGGTGACCATGATCGCCACGGTGCTGCTGGCAAAGGACTATGACGCCATTCTGTCCATGGTGGGAGCGCACCGGGAGAGCCGGCTGATCCTGGAGATCGCCCTTCGGGTCATCCGCTACCTGGCGGTTTATATAAAGGCCCAGCTTTTGATCATGCTTTTGATCGGTACCGTCTGTGTGCTGTTTCTATCCCTTGCGAGAGTGGAAAACGGCTGGATATTCGGTATTGCGGCGGGCCTGCTGGACGCGCTGCCCTTTATCGGAACCGGTGTGGTGCTGGTGCCTCTGGCTGTCTGGCAGTTTATACAGGGATATTACGGCAGGGCGCTGCTCTGCGTGGGCGCCTATGTTGTCTGTATGCTGATCAGACAGTTTACGGAGCCGAAGCTGATCGGCAAGGAAGCGGGCGTTTATCCCGTAGCGGTGCTCATAGGGATCTACGGGGGCTTAAAGCTTTTCGGCATCGCGGGCATTGTGAAAGGGCCGGTGGGGCTGGTGATGATAAAGGAGGCCTACGCGGTCTGCCTGCGGCTGGTTGACGAAAAAAACCAAAAGGACTATGATAAAGAAAAAGATTTCGGACAGGAGGAAGAACTGTGAAAAAGTTCGATTCGGCGGTCCTTTTCTGCCACAGGGTGCTGGGTATTCTGCTGCAGTCCGTTACCGTTTTTTATGTGCTGGCCATGGGAGTGATCCTGCCCTATTACTACGACTGGAAAACGGACTATTCTTATATCGGGAGCAATAAGGCGTACTTCTTTCAAAAGTACGGTTTTTTTGCGGGGAAAATCTTTCTGGCGCTCCTTCTGCCCTACGCGGTATGCTCTCTGCTGCTTTGGCTGAAGAAAAACGGCGCAGGCGGAAATAAGTGGGCCCTGTTTATCAACAGCGCCCTGGACGCCCTCTCTGTGACGGATAAATTTGCCATAGTGTATCTGGCGGCGTTGGGATTGTCCTATTACTATACGGAATACAGGGAAACGCTGCGTTTGGGAGTCAGCGGCTGGTACATGGGATTTCTGCCCCAGCTGGTCTTTATCGGCTCCTATTTTGCCATATCCCGCTTTCTGCCTAAAAAGGCAGGGGAATGGCTGCCCGCCGTACTGTCCGCCGTGTCCATGCCTGTCTTTTTGCTGGGGATTTTAAACCGGTACGGATATCTGCCGCCGGGCATGACTTCCAGCGGTCCCGGGTACATATCCACAATCGGAAATATCAACTGGTTCTGCGGCTACTGGGCGGTGATCTTTCCGCTGACGGCGGCCTGGTTTGTGTTCCGGAAACGAAGCGGCGTGCTGTTGGGTATCGGCTGCTGTATAGGCTTTGCCTGCGGGCTCACCCAGGGCAGTGACAGCGGGATACTGGCCCTTGCGGGAATGCTGTTTTTGCTTTTCTGTCTGTCGGTATCAGGCGAAGGAGAAGAGGGAAAAGAAGGGTTCCGGCATTTTTGCGAGCTGCTGCTTTTGCTTGGGGGAACCCTCTGCCTGTTAGCGCTGATACAGCTTATAGCGCCGGCACAGAACAATATGCAGACGCCGGTCTATACCATGCTGGTAAAGGGCGCGTTCCCCTGGCTGGCAGGAATTGTCTGCGCGGGTATCTGGCTGGGGTGCGGACGCTATGTCCCGAAGCGGCAGGACTGCGGAGTCCTCAGGAAGCTCCGGCTGGGACTGGTGATTGCTGTCTGCGCGGCACTGGCGCTGTTTGCGGGAGCGATCACGGTAAATACGCTGCGCCCGGGGGCGCTGGGCGCGCTTTCCGGGAATCCCGTGTTTACTTTTGGCAGGGAATGGGGCAGCAGCCGGGGCGGTACCTGGGCTGCGGGCATAAGGACGTGGCTGTCCCAGGACGTTCTCCACAAGGTCGTAGGAGTGGGGCCGGACGGTATGTGGCTCTATATTGACAGCGGAAAAGATCCGGCGCTTTTGGAGGCGGTGCGGGAACAGTTTGGGGACAGCAGGCTCACAAACGCCCATGGGGAGTGGATAACGCTGCTGGCTGACCTGGGCCTGTTCGGGCTGCTGGGACATATCGGGATGGTCCTGAGCGCCATCTGGCGGTTTGGAAAAAAGAAGAGGGCGGTGATCTGCGGCGTGAGCCTGTTTGCCTATACCCTCAACAATATATTCAGCTTTCAGCAGACCATGATCATGACACAGGTGTTCCTGGTGCTGGGACTGGGAGAATATTTACTGAGACAGGAGACAGAGAGGAGAGGGGAAGAACATGACGGCGGAGGAGAAAGAGATCAAGATCCTGATAGTGGAGGACGATGAAGATATTTCCCGGATACTGGCAAAGATCATGCGCCTGCAGGGATATGTGCCCATTCAGGCTTATTCCGGCAGTGAAGCGCAGCTGCGGCTGTTTTCGGCGGAGAGAGAGGACTACGACCTGATCCTGATGGATCTGATGCTTCCGGGCCTTTCCGGAGAAGAACTGATCAAGAGGATCCGGGAGGTCAGCGAGGTGCCCATCATTGTGCTTTCGGCCAAGTCCGCTCTGGAAGATAAGGTGAGCGTATTGAACGGGGGAGCCGACGATTATCTTACCAAACCCTTTGCCAGGGAAGAAGTGGCGGCCAGAGTCAACGGCGCGCTGCGCAGGGCAAAGAGAAAAGGAGCGGGAGGGCAGGAGGCGGCGAAAGTCCTCACCTATAAAAATTTAAAGATCTACCAGGAGGCCAGGGAGGTACAAGTCTGCGGAAAGCTCCTGCCTCTTACGGCCCACGAATACGATATTCTCTGTCTGCTGGTACAGAATCCCCAGAAGGTTTATTCCAGGGACAGCCTTTACGAGCTGATCTGGCAGGGGAGCTATCTGGGCGAGGATAATACCATCAATGTTCATGTGAGCAATCTGCGCAAAAAGATAGGGGCCATAGACAAAGAAGAATATATCAAAACGGTCTGGGGGATCGGATTTAAAATGGCATAGCCCGGCTTTTCACTTTACGATTTCTTTAAACTTTCTAAAGTACTTATTTACGCCTGGGAGAGTAAGATGAGTGAAGATTTGGAAAGGAGAAAAGTTATGAGTGAGGAATACATCATACAATCCCATGGACTGACTAAAATGTACGGGCAGACCGCGGCTTTAAAGAATGCGGACATCCGGGTGCGGAAAGGCAGCATTTACGGTCTGGTGGGAAACAACGGAGCGGGCAAGACCACGTTCTTAAAAATTCTGACCGGGTGGATACGTCCCACCGCCGGCAGTTTTACCATGCTGGGAGAAAGTACGGAAGCGGGGTACAGGAAAGCCAGAACCCGGATAGGCTCCATTATCGAGGCGCCGGGATTTTACCCGAAGCTCACCGCTAAGCAGAATCTGGAATATTATCGTCTCCAGAGAGGAATTCCGGGAAAAGACACCGTGGACAACGTGTTGGAAATGGTGGGCCTTTCCCAGGCCGCGGGAAAAAAGTTCTGCAAGCTTTCCCTGGGCATGAAGCAAAGACTGGGGCTGGGCCTGGCGTTAATGGGGGAACCGGAACTTTTGATTCTGGACGAGCCCATCAACGGCCTGGATCCGGCAGGAATTGTGGAAGTCAGAAATCTATTGTTAAAACTGAATAAGGAAAAAGGCGTTACCATCCTCATTTCCAGCCATATCCTGACGGAACTGGAAAATATCGCCACGGACTACGGTTTCTTAAACACGGGAGAGCTGGCGGAAGAGATCGGCGTGGAGAAGCTGCGGGAGAAGTGCCGGACGTTTCTGGAGATTCAGGTTACGGACGCAGCGGCCTACGCGGCGCTTCTGGAATCGGAAATGCTCTGCAGCAACTACTGTGTGCTGCCGGACAACCGGATCCACATTATGGAGAAAGTGGACAATGTGAGCGATTACAGCGCGCTGGCGGTCAGCCATGGAATCGGCCTGCTGGGCCTTGAAATGAAAGAGATCAATCTGGAAAATTACTACATGAATCTGATCGGGAGCAGGAAGGAGGAGGCGTGATATGCTGAATTATATCAAGAGTGAGTTATACCGCATTGCCCATCAAGAGGGCGTTTATGTTTTCGGCGGCATCTGCGCGGGGCTGCTGGTGCTTATGAATATAGTGCTGGCATGGATAAAGTGGGAGAATCCCACGTTCCGCTACGGGAACACCTGGTTTGTGTTTGGTTTTGTCGACGATGTGCTGGGCATGGTATTTGTCATGACCATCATAATGGGCTGTCTGGTGTTCGGAGATGAATACAAGGACAGGACCATAGGCAACAGCATCGCTTTCGGGGATTCTCCCGTTATGGTCTATCTGGGCAAGATCATCGTTTCCCTGATTGTATCCGTCATCACCCTGGCGGCGGTGGTAGCCATATTTGTGGGCAGCGCCTATCTGCTTCTGGAAGACAGCGGACCCGCGGCGTTATGGGAGTTTCTGAGAGATTATCTGGCCAACAGCCTGTTTCTGGTCCAGGGCGTACTGGCGGCTCTGACTTTCTGCTTTTTGTCCGGGAGCAAGGGAGCCGCTACCTGGATCTGGCTGGCCGTGTATGAAGCGTTTCCCATGGTGGTATCCCTGCTGGGACTGAAATTTCCCTTTTTCAGCAAACTGGACGGCTGGCTGGCAGGCAACCTGGCGGGCTCCCACACCTATATAGGGAAAGAGGCGATAGCGTTCTGGCAGACGCCGGAGGGACTGATGAAGCTTCTGGTGGCGGGATGCGCGGGCATCGTTATTTTCCTGCTTTTGGGAATCCTGGGAGTCCGCAGAAAAGAATTATAAAAGGAGCGCGGGTATGGAGTGGATAGCGGCAGCAGGGCTTGGCTGTATAGCCGTAATTTACATAGCCCGGTTTTACTGCCTGAGGGCTGATGTAAGAAAAGCAGTAAAGGAAATGCGGGAGATTTGGCAGAATCCGGAGGACAACCGGATTCTGCTGCTTTCACATCCGGAAAAAGAAACGGAGGCGCTGCTGCAGGCCATAAACGAGCACCTCTACGAAGAGCGCAAAGAACGGATCTATTATGAGAACCGGGAAAGGAAACTGCGCGCCCAGATAGAGGACATCAGCCATGATCTGCGGACGCCGCTGACGGCCATTATCGGGTATCTGGAGCTTTTGGAGAGCGCGCGGCTAAATGAAGAGGACAGGAGCAGTCTGGAGCGGGCACTGAAAAAAGCTGAAGCCCTGCAGACTCTTATCGGAAATTTTTACGACATGTCCCGGCTGGAAATAGGCGATTACCATCTGGAGGCAAAGCGGATGGACATTGCCCGCTTTACGGAAGAAACCAGCCTGCTCTTCTGGCAGCTGTTTGAGAAAAAAGGGCTGCTGGTGGATTTTGCCGTCGAAAAAGGCCCCCTTTATATTATGGCGGACAGTGCCGCTATGGAGCGAATCTTTAACAATATGATGCAGAACGCGCTGCGTTACGCGGAGAGCTATCTGCATATTTCCCTGTATCGGCAAGCCGGCAGGATCTGTATCACTTTTGAAAATGACACAAGTGTCTTAAAGCCGGAAGAAGTCTCCCGGCTCTTCGACCGTTTCTATGTACGGGAAAAATCCCGCACCCGCCAGGGCAGCGGCTTAGGGCTCACCATCAACAGGCTTCTGAGCGAAGCCATGGGCGGCAGTGTCAGAGCAGCGCTGGATGGGAAGGCTCTGACCATCAGCCTGGATTTCCCGGAAGCGTTATAACTTTTCCCTATAACCAGTAAGCTTTTTAATGTATTAGACAGGAACCGGCCGGCGTGGTAGGATAAGGGCATAAAGAACGAGGCGCCAATCCTGCAGAGAAAGCCATTCATAAAAAAGCAGCGGAACCATCCGCGGAAAGAGGGAAAAGATATGAGTAAGAAAGCATATAAGGACAGAAATCTGAAGTTTGAAACATTGCAGTTACATGTAGGACAGGAGCAGGCGGATCCGGTGACGGACGCCAGAGCGGTTCCCATTTACCAGACCTCCTCCTACGTATTTCACAACAGTGCCCATGCGGCGGACAGATTTGGCTTAAAGGATGCCGGCAATATCTACGGCAGGCTGACGAATCCCACGGAGGACGTTTTTGAAAAGAGGATCGCGGCTTTGGAGGGCGGCGTGGCAGCCCTGGCGGTGGCCTCCGGCGCGGCGGCGATCACCTACACCTTTGAGAATCTGGCCCACGCGGGAGAACACATTGTAGCGGCCAAGAATATCTACGGGGGAACCTACAACCTGCTGGCCCACACCCTGCCGGAATACGGGATCACCACTACCTTTGTAAATCCCTTCGACTATGGGGAGGTGGAGAACGCCATCCGGGAAAATACCAAGGCGGTATTTATTGAAACTTTGGGAAATCCCAATTCGGATGTGGTGGACATTGAAAAGCTGGCGGAAATTGCCCATGCGCATAAGATTCCCCTTGTGATCGACAACACCTTTGCCACCCCGTATCTGGTGCGGCCCATTGAATACGGCGCGGACATCGTGGTCCATTCCGCCACAAAATTTATCGGCGGACACGGCACCACCATTGGCGGCGTGATCGTGGACAGCGGTAAGTTTGACTGGGAGGCCAGCGGCAAATTCCCGTCCCTGACGGAGCCCAATCCCAGCTATCATGGCATAAGCTTCACCAAAGCGGTGGGAGCAGCGGCTTTCGTGACCAAGATCCGGGCCATTCTGCTGCGGGATACGGGAGCAACCCTTTCGCCTTTCCACGCGTTCTTCTTTCTGCAGGGCCTGGAAACCCTGTCCCTGCGCGTAGAGCGTCATGTGGAAAACGCCTTAAAGGTAGTGGAGTATTTGAGCAATCACCCCCAGGTGGAGGCGGTACATCATCCTTCGGTTTCCAAGGATCCCGTACAAAGAGAACTGTACAAAAAATATTTCCCCAATGGGGGCGGCTCCATCTTTACCTTTGAGATCAAGGGCGACGCCCAGAAAGCGAAGGATTTTATCGACAATCTGGAGCTGTTCAGCCTGCTGGCCAATGTGGCGGATGTAAAATCCTTAGTTATCCATCCGGCCTCCACCACCCATTCCCAGCTGAGTGATGCGGAACTGGCGGATCAGGGAATCGCGCCCAACACCATCCGCCTCTCTATCGGCACAGAGAATATTGACGATATTCTGGAGGATTTGGAAGAAGCCTTCCAGGCGGTAAAATAAGCTGAAAAAATATACTGGCATTTCCGGCGAAGCTGTGGTATACTCTTACTAACGCAGCTATAGTTCATCGGTAGAATGCTAGCTTCCCAAGCTGGAGAGACGGGTTCGATTCCCGCTAGCTGCTTAAAAGACCTGAGATCTCAGGTCTTTTTTGTGTATGACGGGCATGTGATACGCCGGACGGAAAGCGGAGAATCCTTTACAAGAGGCGGACAATCGGCTATACTTTTAGTGGAAGAAACGAAAGGCAGGAGGACAAGGGGAAATGCCCGAAAACGGTCAGGAGAAGCAGTCGGACTTCATGATAGAAAAAATTAAAGAGAGGCCGTTCAACAAAAAGAAGTTGCTGCGCAGGACCGTAATCACCGTTTCCATGGCAGTGATCTTCGGCCTGGTCGCCTGTCTGACATTCCTGGTCCTAGAACCGGTATTCAGCAACTGGCTCTATCCGGAGGAAGAGCCGCCCATGGTCATCTTTCCGGAAGAGTCCGATGAGGTCGCGCCGGAGGATATGCTGGTAGAAGAGGAAGAGCCCTCTCTCCAGGAAACGGTGGAATCCATGATCCTGGAGGATGAGCAGCTGCACAGGCTTTTAGAAGATCTGCGGCTGGATAAGAGCCACTACGAGCAGCTTTACAACGCGCTGGCCTCTTACAAAAACGAACTGGAGGCCTCCATGGTGGTGGTAACGGGAGTCAGCTCCGATGTGGACTGGCTGAACAACATTTATGAGAGCGAGGGCCGGGCCAGCGGGATCATTGCGGCCACCAACGGCCAGGAGTACCTGATTTTGACGGACAGTGATACCGTCAATGGCGCGGAAAGCGTCATGGTAACCTTTTGCGACGGTACCGCCGTGGAGGCGGAAATGAAGCAGTGGGACAGGCAGCTTGGGCTGGCTGTGGTAGCGGTGCAGATGGCAAGCCTGCCGGAAAGCACCCAGACGGCGGTCCGGGTGGCGACCCTGGGCTCATCCAATATGCGGGATGCGGTGGGGATCCCGGTGATAGCGCTGGGAGCGCCCATGGGGAGTGTAGGCAGCGCGGGGTATGGAATGATTACCGCCGCGGGAAGCACAATGAGTACGGTGGACGCCAACTATAAGCTGCTGACTACGGATATTTACGGCAGTCCCCAGGCCGAGGGCGTGCTCTTCAATATGCAGTCCCAGGTCATAGGCGTGATCGTTCCCGGAGGTGCCGGGCCGGACAGAGAAAACGCCGTGACGGCTGTGGGCATTTCTGAATTGAGAAAGCTGATCGAAAATCTGTCCAACGGAAAAGAAGCGGCGTATCTGGGAATCAGCGGGGTGGATGTGACCTTAGAGGCCAACCGGGAAATGGGAGTACCCTTTGGAGCCTATGTGCGGGAGGTGGCCATGGATTCGCCCGCCATGCTGGCCGGGATCCAGCGGGGAGATGTGATTACGGAGCTGGACGGCAACAGCATTGAAAATTTTACCAATTACACCACGATTCTGCAGCGCTTAGAGGCGGGGCAGACCGTGACCGTAGTGGTGCAGCGTCTTTCCCAGAACAGCTACCGGGAAATGAGCATGGAGATCACGCTGGAAGCAGTAAAGTGAGAAGCGTCAAAGTGACAATGGAAGGAGCTAGAAGATGAAATATGTAAAAGATTTAAAAGAAGGGGACAGGGTTTCCGATATTTATCTCTGCAAACATAAGCAGTCCGCGGTGACCAAGAACGGCAAGGCCTATGAGAATGTCATTCTGCAGGATAAGACCGGCACCATGGACGCCAAAGTGTGGGAGCCTAACAGCGCCGGCATCGAAGAGTTTGAAGCGCTGGATTACATAGAAGTGTGCGGGGAAGTCAATAGTTTCATGGGCGCCCTGCAGGTCAACGTCAAACGCGTCCGCGTCTGCAGGGAAGGAGAATACGATCCGGCGAACTATCTGCCCGTCAGTCACAAAAATGTAGAAGAAATGTATGGAGAGCTTCTGGGCTATATTGAACGGATAGAAAATCCCTACCTGAAAAAGCTTCTGGAAGCATTCTTCGTAAAAGATGAGAACTTTATCCGAATTTTCCGAAAGTCCTCGGCGGCCAAGACCATGCACCACGGTTTTGTGGGCGGGCTGCTGGAGCATACCCTGAGCGTAACAAAACTCTGCGAATACCTGTGCGGCGTCTATCCGCTGTTAAAGAAGGATCTGCTGCTGACGGCAGCCATGTTTCACGACATTGGGAAAACCAGGGAAATCTCCCTTTTCCCGGAGAACGATTATACCGACGACGGCCAGCTGCTGGGGCATATCGTGATGGGCTGTGAGATGATAGGGGAAAAGATCGCGGATATAGAAGGTTTTCCTCCGGTGCTGGCTTCGGAGTTAAAGCACTGCATCCTGACGCACCATGGAGAATACGAATACGGTTCGCCCAAAAAGCCGGCGCTTTTTGAAGCCGTGGCGTTAAATATGGCGGATAATACCGACGCCAAACTGGAAATGATGAACGAGATCTTCAGCGCGGCGACCGATACGGGATGGCTGGGCTACAATCGGGTATTTGAGTCCAATTTAAGAGGCACGAGACTGGAATAGGGGACCAAAATGGAGTGGAAAAAAGACCAGAAGATCAGGGTGGAGATCACGGATATTGGAGCGGAAGGAGAAGGTATCGGCAAGCAGGACGGATTCCCTTTCTTTATTAAGGACGCTGTGATCGGAGATGTGGTAGAAGCCAAGATCATGAAGAGTAAAAAGAACTATGCCTACGCGAGATTAGAGAAGGTAGTAATACCTTCTCCTTTTCGTGTACAGCCTTTATGCAGATACCACAAACAGTGCGGCGGCTGTCAGATACAAGCGATGGACTATGCCAGACAGCTAAAGTTCAAACAGGAAAAAGTGCGCGATCATCTTCTCAGGATCGGCGGATTTCCCGCGGAAGAAATAGACAGGATCATGGAGCCCATTGTAGGGATGGAGAACCCGTTTCACTATCGAAACAAGGCCCTTTATCCGGTGGGAAAAGACAAAGAAGGGAATCCCATAGCAGGATTTTACGTGGGCAGAACCCACTCGATCATCGCCAATACGGAGTGCTTTCTGGGAAGAAAAGAAAACAAAGAAATACTGGACACCATTCTGGCATATATGAAGGAATTTCATGTAGAGCCCTACGATGAAACCAGCGGTCTGGGACTGGTGCGTCATATTTTGATCCGAAATAGCTTTTCTCGCGGAGAGATCATGGTATGCCTGGTGCTGAATTACGAGGGAAAGAAGCCGGAGGCGCTTCCCCATCAGGATATTTTGCTGGAACGACTGGCAAACATAAAGAATATGACGAGCGTGTCGGTAAATATCAACACAGAAAAGACCAATGTGATCCTGGGGAAAGAGGTACATACCATCTGGGGAAAAAACACGATCCGGGACAGTATACGGGTGAGAAATATGGAAACACCGGACATGGAATTTACGGGACAGGAGCTGGAATTTGAGATCTCACCCCTCTCCTTTTACCAGGTCAATCCCCTGCAGACGGAAAAACTTTACAGCCTGGCGCTGCAGTATGCCGGCCTTACAGGAAAGGAAACCGTGTGGGATCTGTACTGCGGAATCGGCACTATTTCCCTCTTCATGGCAACGCGCGCCAGACAGGTTTACGGCGTGGAGATTATTCCCCAGGCCATAGAAGATGCCAGAAAAAACGCGGCAAAAAACCATATCTCCAACGCGGAATTTTTCACAGGAAAAGCAGAAGAGATCCTGCCCCGATTTTATGAAAATGGGGAAGATTTCTCGGATCTCCAAACAAAATCCGGCTGCGATATGCGCCATCCGGACGTCATTGTGGTGGATCCGCCCCGCAAGGGCTGCGACGAAAAATGTCTGTCCGTCATGCTGAAAATGGCACCCTCCAGAATCGTTTATGTGAGCTGCGACTCCGCCACTTTGGCCCGTGACTTGCGCATACTCCGCGAAGGCGGCTACGAGCTGAAGCGGGTGCGCCCGGTGGACCAGTTTGGGATGACGGTGCATATAGAGGTGGCCTGTCTATTGGAAACCCCGGCAAATTACGAATTTTAAAAAAATTTGAAAAACTTCTTTACAAAAAAATTGCAATATGCTAATATGACGATTGCAAGAAGTAGAAATCATAATTGCAACTAAGCGAAACCGAATATAATAAAGCAGATTGCTTTTTATGTTCAATCTATGATCAAAGGAGGAAAATATTATGTTTGATGAGAGCGGTTATGTTGAATTTGTAACAAAGTTCGATGAGGAAACCAATTGTGGGACTTATGAGGAGATTGAATATCCTTACGGTGCTGTAGGTCAGACGCTGCGTTGTCTTAAATTTAAAAAGATCAAAGGCGACGACGGCGCTGACGCAATTGCTGTTTTTGGAATCGAAGTTACGGATGTATGTGAAAAATACTATAACTCCGCCGTGGAAATTCCCGATGAAATAATGAATCTGCCTGTGACCGCTATCGAACCGTATGCCTCCAACGTAACGGGTTATAACGTGAGCATCTCTGATGTGAAAATTCCGGGAACGATCACATCCATTGGAGAAGGCGCGTTTGCGGACATGGGCGAAATGGAATCCGTAAAGATCCCGAAGACCGTTAAAAATATCGGGGAATACGCTTTTGGATATATCAGGTATACGAGAGCCGGCAATGAGGATGTTTTTGAAAAATGCGAAGATTTTGTGATCTTCTGCTCTTCGGGATCGGCGGCAGAAGAATACGCGAAGAAAAATGGATTTATCTGCAAGCCGCTTGCTGAGTAAACGAACCCCTTTCGCGCCGAAATGAGTATACAAGTGTATACAAAAAGAAGAAATGGGAGGTATGTATGAGATATTATAACTTTGCGATGAATGCGAACTCAGATCAAATAAGCAGGAAAGCAACAATAAAACTTAATAGCTACTCTTATGAGGGCACGATTGCCGCCGTGAATAACTATATGTATAGAGAGATGGATAATGGCGTGGGTTTCTGTGCTTACAGGGAAGAGGAAAACACAATATTCGCAATGTTTTCTTATGATGAAAAGAAATGTACTTTCAGCGATACATTTGCTCATATTACCGGAATTCTGAAGGAAGTCTTTTCGGTAAAAAGAATAAAGGCCGATCCTGATGAAATTACCATGGACCAGGCGCTTGACTTTATTTATGAAGCAAGAAGAAGAAATTTAACGGATCAGCGTGGCAGGTTCCTGGAATCAACAAACCTGGAGTGGTTTCACGCGTACCGCAACTTCATAGATCGGAATCCGCTTCACCTCGATTTCCAGGAAAGACTTGTTTCGAAGAAGATTAACTGTAAGAAAGCTGTATATGATGAGGCGTTTATCGCGGAACTTTCAAATATTGAAGAACATGAAAATGTATCGGATTTCAAGGGGAACATGGTTCATTATGTGATAGCCAGTCGTAGTATTGAGGCCGCGAAAGATATGACAGAAGCGCTTACGCAGAGCCTGATAAAAGCAAAACGTATAAGCAGCCGGCGTATGGGAATAGTCAGTGAGATAGAACCGGAGGTGTATCGTGGACAAAATTATCTTAGGGAGATTATTGAGGGAAATTGCGGAGGCGTTATCGTTTTTGATCTTACAGAGAAGTTTGGGCATGATCCTGTAGAATATACTTTAGCCTGTGAGTATATAGAGAAACTTTTGAAGGAGTATAGAAACGAATGTCTTTTTGTTTTTGCGTACAATATAGATAACCCCGGCTTTTCTTACCAGCTCTTACCGAAGATTAAAAAGTATGTGATCCCCGTTACGCTTCGTGAAGGAAGAGGCGACAGAAGCGCTGCCATAGCATATATGAAAGCCTTGATAAAGGACTCGGAATATGCGAAATACGCAGGACAGGCATCTGAATTCATGAAACTTTTTCCGGGGAGCGAATTCACTCAGACGGATGTTCTTATGGCGTATGAGAAGTTTGAACCCTGGTGCCTGAATAAGAACGTACTTCAAACATATAATTACGCTTCGTCGCAGGCGTTTATGCTGGAGAGGGATAAGCCGGCAGAATCGGCATATGACAAACTTAACAAGCTGATAGGTTTGGATATTGTCAAAAAACAGATTGAAAGCATTCTCGCAGCGGATGTCATAGAAAGGGAACGCATAAAGCGAAAGGGTAAGGATTATCAGTCATGTTCTATGAACATGATCTTTGGAGGCAATCCGGGCAGCGCAAAGACAACTGTCGCCAAACTATTCGCGGAGATAGCAAAAGAAAAAGGAGTCTTAAAAAGCGGCGCTTTCATAGAACGAGGAGGAATGGATCTTTCCGGTCTGAATTATATCCAGGCTATCCGGGGAGCGTTCCTTGCGGCAAAGGGCGGTGTTTTGTTTATCGACGAAGCCTATTCTATGGTACTCGATTCGGCGATCACGGTTCTTATCCAGGAGATGGAAAATAGAAGAAATGATGTGATCGTTATTCTGGCAGGATATAATGAGCGAATGCGTGAGTTTATGAAAAAGAACGAGGGCTTGAAAAGCAGGATACCCTACTGGATCGACTTCCCGGACTACACTGCCGACGAGCTTACGGATATATTTAAATTGATGATAAAAGAACGTGGATTCCAGGTAACGGAGGATGCGGTAAAAGAGGCATATTTTATTTTTGAGAAAGTGAGAAATATCGATAACTTCGGCAACGGAAGATATGTAAGAAACCTGATCGACAGGGCGTCACAGAATCAGGCGGTAAGGCTGCTCTCAGACGGAAAAGATGCCGGCAATCTAAAGAAGGGTGAACTATTTCAGATCACAAAAAATGATATCAGCATGTTGGAAGAAGGGCTGAAGGAAGAGAGAAAGCCGGGAACCGCAAAGAAAGAGCTTGATAATATGATAGGGCTTGCTTCCGTAAAAAAGATCATTCACAAGGCGATCTCTCACTATAAGCTGAATAAACTTTGTATCGATAAAGGCATTGCCAGAGAAAAGGTTTCTTTACATATGGTCTTTACGGGTAATCCTGGCACGGCAAAGACTTCAGTGGCGAGGTTGTTCGCGGAGATCATGAGGGATGAAAAGATTCTGTCCACAGGAACTTTTGTGGAGGTAGGACGCGCGGATCTTATTGGCGAACATGTTGGATCCACGGCTCCGCTGGTCAAAAGAAGGTTTAAAGAAGCGCAGGGCGGCGTGCTGTTTATAGATGAGGCGTATTCACTTTGCGACGGCTATAAAAATAGTTTTGGAGATGAGGCGATCAATACGATCGTGCAGGAAATGGAGAACCACAGGGATGATGTGATCGTAATCTTTGCCGGGTATACGGATCCCATGCGTCAGTTCCTTGATAGAAATCCGGGGATGCTTTCAAGGATCGCTTTTCAGGTGGAATTTGAAGATTATACCACAGACGAATTGTGCGATATTGCAAAACTTATGCTCTCGAAGAAACAAATGACGATCACTGATGAAGCTATGAACAAATTAAGAAAAATCTTCAATATTGCGCGCGCGGAGAGCGATTACGGAAACGGTCGGTTTGTGCGTAAGACTTTGGAAGAAGCGGAAATGAATCTGGCAGAGAGGGTATTGCAGTATGAGGAATCCGGGATCACAAAAGAACGGATCACGACTATTGAAGAGTGCGATATTCCTGATCTGACTGCCAAAAAGAAAACCGTCATACGAATGGGGTTCGCGAGCTAGAGTCTCAATGGGGAGGATGTTAAATGAATAAGCGGATGGAATTACATTGTCAGACGCGTTTCAGTATCGGGAAAAGCATCATAGATCCTATAAGACTGCCGGTGGCGGCAGCAGGGAAAGAACTTGCGGGGATCGCGATAACGGACCTTTTTTCCGTTGACGGTTGGGCAGAGACATATGACGCAATGCGGTATTATGCTGATAAACAGCTGAAACTGATCTACGGTTCTGTTATCCGTATACGGGACGACATACACGGGAGCAATGGAGAAGGAGCGTTGGATCATTATGCTACGGTTCTTGTAAAAAATGATATTGGAAGAAGAAATTTATTTAAAATCCTCTCTATGAAAGCGCTCAAATATGCGGATCAGGAGATGGAAAATGGATGGATCTATCTGAGCGATCTGAATGAATGCAGGGAAGGGCTGCTGATCGGATGGAACTGTGACAATACATATCCGCGTCAGGATTATGATAAGGAGGATATTTTTGACTATTATGAGATAGCGCCGTTTTCCTGTCATTCGCTGTTCCCGACGGAAGAAACCGGAAGTAAGGATATGACGGAATGGGTGATAGAAGCCGCCGGGAAATTTGGCAAACCATTGATCGCCGTATCTGCCGCGAAGTACCTTGACCGTGAGGAAAATACCGAGTGGAAAATGCTGCGGAACGACTGCCATTGCAATGAGAAAACAGACTATATGGAGCAGGATGTGGAGGCGCATTTAAGAAGTACCGAAGAAATGATGGAACTCTTTTCGTTTCTTGGAAAGGAAAAGGCAAAGGAGATTGTTATTGACAATCCTAAGATGCTTGCGGAGCAGATTGAACTTTCAGAGCCGTTTGAGAATAACCGGATGTATCCCTTTGCGGACGGAGACAGCCGGAAACTCAGTGATATTTCATACACGAATGCCCGTAATTTATACGGGGAGATTCTCCCTCAAGAGGTATCCGCGCGTATAGAAAAAGAATTGACAAGAATCTGCGGTGCCGGCCATGAGCCCATATTCCTGTTGATGAGGGAACTTATGGAGAAAACAGGAATGCCGGATGAGCCGCATGGTTTTCGGGGCTGCAGCGATAACAGTTTTGTGGCGTATTTATGCGGGATCACGACCTGGAATCCGTTGAAAGCGCATTACCGGTGCGCGGAATGCCGATATTCCGATTTTGACACGGATGCCTTGGATGCCGCGATCGGCTATCGGCTTCCGGAAAAAAATTGTCCCATATGTGGGAAAAAACTAATCCGGGATGGCTTTTGCCTGCCATACGAAAATTTCCTTGGAGTAGATGGCGCGAAAGAGCCGGATTTTGAGCTGAATGTACGGCCTTCCGCGCAAAGGAGGGTTCAGGATATGACGGCCTCCCTTTCCGGCGTAAAAGCGTCTTTTCGCGCGGGGACGCCTGGCACGGTCGGGAGAAGAAGGGCGGAAATCATGATAGACCGCTATTGTTCAAGGTTTCATTTGCGGCTTAAAGAATGGGAACATGAGGTTTATGCCAGTGAATTGGCGGATTGCGTCGGTGAATACGAGCTGCACCCCGGAAAAATGCTGATATTTCCTGAGGGAAACGGAGAAATAACGGAGCATTTTCCTTTGCGTTTGCAAAGCAATGGAGTTGTCGCGGTGGGCGTGGATTTTTATCAGATCAGGGATCTGCTGTATAGCGTTACTATTGCAGGCGTAAATCTGCTGGAATTTTTATCTGAATTAGAAAAAAGGACAAACTGTTCACTCGGGGATATTTCGCTTACCGACAGACTGGCCGTGAGGGATATTCCCAAAGATAAAGACGGATGCTTTTTGCCGAAAGAAATGATCGGAATGCCATTTATGAATCAGAGGTTTCAGGAAATACTTTCTGCCCGGGAAGATATTGATTTCTGGGATTTGGTAAAAACAGAGGGGCTGATGTACGGCACGGGCGTCTGGGAAGACAATGCAGAATCCCTCTTGCGGAAGGGATATTCACTGGATGAAGTGATAACGGCCAGAGAGGATTGTTTTGATTATTTCTGCCGACATGGGATAGATGATAAGATAGCCTGCCGGATCTCGGAAGATGTTTATAAGGGAAGAGCCGGGCGGGACAACTGGCTGGACAAATGGGGGCAGATATTAAAAGACCATGATATTCCGGAATGGTACATTGATTCCTGCAGAAAGATCAGGTATTTATTTTCACGGGGACACTGCGTTACTTACGCGCAGCTGCATTGGCAGCTTCTGTATTACAAGGCGCATTATCCGGAGGAGTTTGAGCAATGCTTTTTTAAAAAATAGAGTAAGCATTATATAATGTCTGAAAAATCGGCCACAATCGGCCATGATTGAAAAAATAAATTGTAAATAAGGGGAATTTGCGATACAATAAAAAATAACTTTTACTGTATGTGGAAACTATTTTAAGAAAAAATGACTAAGGAGGCTATTTCTGATGGCGAAAGAACAAACCAAAAAGGAACAAGATCAATATGAAGAGTTAGAAAAGGAAGAAATCAAGAAACGCAAAGATCATGAAACGATTGAAGAATTTACTAATGCGCTAGACGAGTTTTCGGAAAGTGCGAACCCCAAAAATCGTAAAGAATATAGGTCTTATGTATATGCTTTATGTGAGAAGAAGAGCGATGGAAGCCTGATCCCTTTTTATATTGGTGAGGGAAAGGGAGCAAGAGTATGGTCGCACGAATTCGACGCTAAGCAACAGGTTAATCTTCTGATAAAAGAATTATTCGGCGAAGGTATTCAGATTGACCTTCCGGAAAATCTTTCGGAACTTGCAAGGAAAGGTAATTTTAAAGAATTAAAAGACGAACTAAAAAAATCAGTAAAATCAGAGAAATTCGAAGAATTAGAAGAAAAAATAGATGATCTGGGAGAGAAAATTAACAAAATAAATGAAATAACTCATAACCCTGATAGTAAAATAGAGAAGTACATCATAAAATGCGGGATGACCAGCAAAGAGGCATTTATGGTTGAATCTGCGCTCATCAATCTTTTACAGATTGACAATTTAAAGTTTAATTGCAGAGAGAATGATAAACTTACCAATAAAGTTAAAGGACATCAAAGCGAAGGTGAGAAGCATGGAGATATTCCAACGGCGGCAAGAACAGTTGAAGAATTCTGTGAACAATTTGCCAAAGAACCAATAATTTATGAAGATTTGATAAATGAAAAGGTTAATGCAGTACTCATAAATATAAAAAACGGATATCCTGAGTGTTTAGAGAAGCCTGCTGGATGCGAACGCAATAAGGCAATAAGGGATACTGTTTGCGGCAATTGGAAATTGAGTGAAGTAAAGTTTAAGAATCTAAACATTGAATATGTATTTGCTACAGTTCAAGCTCGTGTTATAGGTATATACAAGATAAAGGAAGTTAAAGTTAATGGTAAGAAAAAGAAAGTTCATTTTATGTATGAGGCTGTTGACGAAAACTCTGGATACCCTCATGAGGACACTGTTAGCTTTAGAAAGGGTGATTATGAAGATGCCCAATATGTAATGAAAGCCGCGGAGAAAACACATAAACACCCTTCTAAGCTGAAATTAGATGATATGGAACAAGCTTTTAGAGATAAGCATATAGGGATGTCTCCTACTGGTTTCAAAAATATGCTACAACGTAAATATATGATACTTGATGATTTAAGCGAAAATGATCCAAACTATAAAAAATTTATGGATTATTTGCATAAAAGAATCATTCATAAAGATGGTTATAAGGAAGAGACCGAGAAAAAAAGGGATAGTGTTTTTAGCCAAGGGGGCATAAGATATATTTGCTGAGTGATATTTCTTTAATGAGACCATGCGGTCGATATAGATATTCAAATTAGAGTCAAACAAAAATGCGGATTGCCCGAAAAGCGATCCGCATTTTTAATAAGTTATTCTTTACATTGAAAAAACGGATGACAACTAAATTGCGATATGCTAATATTTTAATCACAAGATACTGAAAACGATATTGCGAACAAATGAAAATTAATATGATAGAAATGGAGAATAAAGAGGGATGATAGAAAGAAATCATGAAAGAAATGATATGAACCGCGAATATGTGGAAGCGTATGTCCCGGATAAGAGACAGCTTGCGGCGTATGTGAATATCGCGAAGGGGTCGGAACGAACCATGGCGCAATTTGCAAACGCTTGCGGCGTCAGTGCCTCAACATTATCGAGAATAGCAAATTACAAGATCACGAAACCTTTGTCAGTGGAACTGGTTCAGTCGATCGTAAAAAATGCCGTTGATCCGAAGCGGATCAATTATGAATCGATCATGCGGGCAAATGGAATGATTCCGAAAGACAGACAGGAGCGGAGAGATCCGGCGGGCAATCATTTCATGGAACGTCATGAGAGCCGGATGGAGCTGGGAGCGAACGTTGAAAATACGATTATGCAGGAGCTTTACGCAAGAGGTCATATGCTTCAGTTTTTCTCGAGGCTGCCGTTTGATGAAATGCCGAAAAGCAGATTCGGCTTAAGACGATATAGCTCATTTGCCATTCATATTCAAGGGTATGAGCCAAGGTACTGGAATTTTGTGGTAAACAGCATGAGGTTCCGGAAGGATGATGATGAGCAGCTTTCCGAGGATAAGAAGATGTTCATCAGAATGACGATGGATAGGTATGCGCCTGTGTTTTTGCAGGACGCATGGGAGCCGGAGAGTATGAAAGATATAAAAACCACTTTTGTACTCGTAGATTCAGAGGCTTTCGCGTTGCTTAAAGATCTGCTCGGGCACGCGCGGGTCAATACGGATATGTCCATAATCCTGGTTGACACGGAGAAACGGGAAGTGGTGACGGAATTCAGTATTCCCCGTAAAGACGGTAAGCGATCAACGAGTATTTTTATGGAAGATAAGATTGCTGTCAGTGACGAGGATGATGACTTTGAAATGTGGTATGATCCGGATAATGGAATTGATTAGACCGTTCAGAAGATATCATCAAACTGGAGGCGCAACATGGCGGAGATAATTCGGATAGTGATAAAAGGTTCATCCGGCTATTGCAGCGTTGAGGATGCTTTTAATGACAAGGTTACGATCACTGAAAATGCGATCTCTTATGAATATATCCCGTATGTGGAGTCAGAGACTCACCCGAAGAGAAAGTGGAGCTATAAAACCAACAGCCCCCTTTTCAAATGGAAGTTCACTGAGATAGCAAAAATGCTCCCGGAAGTCTTAAAAAAAGATATGAATGTTTTGTGTACGGATATCGGCGGTATTGAGTTCAATATCACCTATGCGGACAAAACGAAGTTTAAGGATACCTACTGGGTTCCGGGTGATGAATTTCAGGAGCTGTTCGCGGCGATAAAAAGCATCATACCCGAAACCGAGTATACGCCTGCGGTTTTGCTGACGTCGGAGGATTTTGGTGAGGGGGAGGAAGAAGCGTAGGTGGGGGAAAAATGGAGTAATTGTTAAAAGGGTGGGGAGGTACCACGTAAGAAAGTAAAATTAGAAAGTGAATGGGGTTTTACAGAGTAAATATAGAGAAAAATATGCATTTTATTGACGTTATGGTATAAAAATAGTATGATATAAATTGGTTAATTTTGATTATGGGAGGTGGATGAAATGGCTACAGCAGAACAAATAAAAAGTTTGGTGAAAGCTTATGCCGATTGTAATGATGAAAAGTTTAAAACTGTCGTTTTACAAATTGCAGCGCACGAAGCCAAGCTTGGGCACGATAATTTAGCGCGTGATTTAAAAAAGCAGATTGATAGAGTTGGAAGCAAAAGAGCAAATATTGTTCAGCTTACTTCAACTAATCCAATGCTTACACTATCAATGCCTTCTCATGATTTATCAGAACTAATTGTTTCAGAAGATATTAGTGATAAAATCCAAAGAATTTTAAGTGAGTACAGAAATAGGAATAAACTTGCATCGTATGGTTTGACTAATAGAAGAAAGATATTGATTGAAGGAAATCCGGGAACCGGAAAGACGCTAACAGCATCAATCATTGCTTCTGAGTTATCTTTACCTTTATATACGGTACAAATGGATAAGCTTGTGACAAAATTCATGGGGGAAACAAGTGTAAAGTTAAGGCAGATATTTGACAGCATTGAGTCAACTGTTGGTGTATATTTTTTTGATGAGTTTGATGCCATAGGTGCAGATCGAAACCTCGATAATGAGGTGGGAGAAATGAGGAGAATTCTTAATTCGTTTCTACAATTTATAGAACAGGATAATTCTGACAGTATTATTGTGGCAGCGACAAATAATCAAAAACTTTTAGATCAAGCATTATTTAGAAGATTTGATGATGTACTGCATTATACATTGCCTACGTTTAAAGAGATTAAGCGTTTGTTTGAATACAAAATAAACGCATATGATAATTATTTTATAATTTCAAGGGAAATGGTAAAGGCTGCAGAAGGATTAAGTCATGCAGAGATTGCAAGAGTATGTGATGATGCGATTAAAAATTCTATTTTGAATGATGAGCCAATTACGAACAAGGCCGTAATTGCATTATTAAGCGAACGAAAAAATGTATACACGTGTAAGGAGGCATAAGTATGGCAGTAGAAAAAAGAAATATTTTTCTGACGCAAACGGTTGAAACTATGCCTTATACATCGAGATCGAAACTTATAACAACAAATTATCCAAAGCGTACAGTTGCAACGCATGCAGCATTTATACAGAGAAAATTACAAGAGTGCTATTCCAAATCATTGTCACAGAAACAGGTTGCGGCAATTCGCTATAAAGAAGGAATTTATCTTGAATTCTTAAGCGCCAAGGGGCATGACTTGGCTATAAAGAGTCTGGAAAATCGTAAAGCAGGCATTCGTTTGCTCAATGTCCATGAGGATGAAGAAAAATCTATAATTAGGGCTACAGTTTATATCCCTTCTGGAAAAGAAAGCTTTTTCCTTAAAAAAGTTGAAGCATATGCAAATGAACAAACATTGAAGGGAAATCCGAAGAACAATAATTTGGTGAGAAGCATTGATGATATAAAAGTGGCAATGTTGGATTCTTTTTGGGTTG
Source organism: uncultured Lachnospiraceae bacterium (assembly GCA_947631685.1). Classification (GTDB taxonomy): domain Bacteria; phylum Bacillota; class Clostridia; order Lachnospirales; family Lachnospiraceae; genus Acetatifactor. The sequence continues at coordinate 34,707 of CANRMI010000003.1, read as the reverse complement.
GGACATCTGAAAGTATGCCTAAAGATACCCCTGTTTGGTGTGAAATTTGGCTTAGATATGACTTTAAGAATGGTGATATTGGAGCATGGAGAAAAACTGAGGAAAGTATTTCCTTGATATGTTCAGAGAATCAAATACATATAGATGATAAACATATTGTTTTTCCAGAACGTATAGTCAAGATGGTATATGCAAATGCTGAACAGCTAAAACTCTTAATAGCTGCATGTCCATATATCACGGAAATACGGCGAGCGCAAGACGCAACAACCTTTTTTTCAGAGTTGCCTAATAGTGAACAGAGGGAATGGGTAGATGAATTACTACAACGTACAACCTATACAAATGGCAATGTAGCTATTTGTTTGTTGGACACAGGAGTTACAGCAGCGCATCCTTTGTTGGCACAGGCAATTAATTTAGATCACGTTCAAGCGGTAAATTCTGCATGGGGAAAAGGGGATCATCAAGGACATGGAACGGAAATGGCTGGAATAGCCCTATATAATAACCTGAAAGAGATATTGTTAGGGAAAACTAAAATAGAGATACCTCAAAAAATTGAATCGGTAAAGATTCTACCACCAGCGGGTGGAAATAATCCTGAGTTATATGGTGCGGTTACAGAGCAAGCTGTGTCATTAGCTGAGATAGCCAATCCATTTGTACATAGAGTTATTTGTATGGCGGTGACTTCTCCGGAATACAATACCTTTGATGGGAGTCCGACTTCGTGGTCAGCAGCAGTAGATAGCATTACATCTGGTGCGAACGAAGAAAATGTAAAGCGTCTTTTTGTTGTTAGCGCAGGAAATGTATATCCAGAAGAATTGAGAAAAGTATCATTTCCAGATGCAAATACATTGCATTGTGTTGAAAGTCCAGGGCAAGCATGGAATGCTATTACTGTTGGGGCGTATTCAGATGATGTAAACATAACAGATGAGCTTTTTAAAGATTATAATCCAGTAGCAGAAGCGGGGGCCATGTCTCCGTATAATTCTACTTCTGAATTGTGGAATAGTAAGTGGCCTGTTAAACCTGAGGTGTTATTTGATGGAGGAAACATGGCAACTAATGGGGCTGATTATTCGGAGTGCCCAGATTTATCGTTATTAACGACCAATTATAGACCATTGGTTAAGAATTTTTCAACAATATGGGGGACAAGTTCTGCCGCAGCGCAAGCAGCATGGTTTTGTTCACAGTTACTTGCTGAATATCCTGATATGTGGCCTGAAACAGTTAGGGCATTGATGATTCATTCTGCTAGTTGGACTGAACAAATGAAAAGACAATTCTGTATCGAGGACACAAAAGCAAAAGGACGTCGGAGACTTTTAAGAACTTGTGGATATGGTATTCCTAATTTGGAAAAAGCAATTCAGTGTGTGAACAATAGTGTGAATATGGTTATTCAAGGTGAATTACAACCATATAACAAAAACAGTATGAATGAAATGCATATTCATACCTTGCCCTGGCCTACAGAAGTTTTGAAAGAACTTGAAAACGAAATGGTTACTTTGAAAGTGACTTTATCATATTTTATTGAACCCGGTCCTGGTGAAGTCGGCTGGAAGGATAAATATCGTTATCCGTCGTGTGGGTTAAGATTTGATGTGATTAACTCAAACGAGGATATTGATGATTTTAAGAAACGTATCAATGTAAAGTTACGTGGAGATGATAAAAAGGATAAAGGCGAGGGGACAAGTGGAAGCGAACGCTGGTATTTGGGATCAGAAAATCGAGATGTAGGCTCAATACATTCGGATTATTGTGAATTAACAGCAGCAGAATTGTGTGACTGTAAAAATATCGCAGTTTTTCCTGTAATTGGTTGGTGGAGAGAACGAAGTTATTTGGATAAGTATGATAGTAAAATTAGGTACTCATTAGTGGTTTCATTATCTACCCCGAAAGCTGATGTGGATTTTTACACACCAATTATGACTGAAATCAAGAATGTTGTTGAGACTGATATTTCAACAAATATTAAAAAGAAATAAGTACTGTTGAGTGTCTAAAGTACAAAGAATATATAAATAATCGTAAGAAAGGATATCAAGCTTTTATGTTTGATTTCGGAAATGCTAATGAAGGACAACGAAAGGCAATAGCCACTGCAGATGGTCCTGTTCTCATAACAGCAGGACCGGGCGTGGGTAAAACCTATACTTATATTAAGACGATGTATGAATTAAACCGGGCTTATGGCTGGAGCAAGTTCATCATTGTAGTTCCGAGCATTGCTATTCGTGAGGGTGTATACAAGTCATTTGAGATGACACAGGAACACTTTGCAGAAGAGTATGGGAAAAAGATTCGTTTTTTTATATACAATTCTGCGCAACTGACGGAGATAGACCGCTTTGCTTCAGATAGTGCTATTAATGTGATGATCATTAATTCGCAGGCATTTAATGCAAAGGGTAAGGACGCCAGAAGAATCTATATGAAACTGGATGAGTTCCGTTCACGTAGGCCGATTGACATTATTGCTAAGACGAATCCGATCCTGATTATTGATGAACCTCAGTCGGTGGAAGGCAAGCAGACAAAAGAGAATTTGAAGCAGTTTAATCCGATGATTACGCTTAGATATTCTGCTACACATAAGAGCGATAGTATTTATAACATGGTATATCGTCTGGATGCCATGGAAGCGTACAATAAGCGTTTAGTTAAAAAGATTGCTGTTAAGGGTATTACGGAAACAGGTAGTACGGCTACGGACAGTTATCTGTATCTGGAAAGCATCAATTTGTCAAAAAGTGATCCGACGGCTACGCTCCATTTTGAAATGAAGATGGCGGGCGGCGCTACGAAGAAGAAAAGCAAGATCGTAAAAGAAGGGGATAATCTTTATGACTATTCCAACGGTCTTGAAGAATATAAGAATGGCTTTGTGGTGAGCCATATTGATGGCCGTGATGATTCTGTAGAGTTTATCAACGGTATCAAGATTTATGCTGGAGATGTTATTGGCGCTGTGGATGAAGATCAGCTGCGCCGTATTCAGATCCGGGAAACCATACTGTCCCATCTGCAGAAGGAGCGCCAGCTTTTTTATAAGGGAATCAAAGTGCTGTCTCTATTCTTCATAGATGAAGTGGTAAACTATCGCGAGTATGACGATGCGAATCAGCCGGTGAATGGAAAGTATGCGGTCATGTTTGAAGAAGAATATAAAGATATTCTGAATAACATGCAGCTGTCTTTAGGTGAGGACGATTATATTAAGTATCTACAGTCGATTCCAGTAGAAAAGACTCACGCAGGGTATTTCTCTGTAGATGGAAAAGGAAAGATGATCAACTCTAAGGTTGGAAGAAAAGAAACTACTTCCGATGATGTAAGCGCGTATGAGCTGATTATGAAAAATAAAGAATTGCTTTTGGATCGTGATCCTCAAAAATCTCCGGTGCGTTTCATCTTTTCGCATTCTGCCCTTAGAGAAGGATGGGATAATCCGAATGTTTTTCAGATCTGTACGTTGAAACAAAGCAACAGTGATGTTCGTAAACGGCAGGAAGTAGGGCGTGGCTTAAGACTTTGTGTGAATCAGAATGGTGAGCGTATGGATATTAATGCGCTTGGCAACGATGTTCATAATGTCAATGTGCTTACTGTTATCGCAAGTGAAAGCTATGATTCTTTCGCAAAAGGCCTTCAAACTGAGTTAGCGGAGGCTGTCGCAGATAGACCGAAGGCAGTTACCAGAGAACTATTTGTAGATAAGCTGGTTAAGGATAATCAAGGTAACGAGGTTATCATTACAAGCGATGTGGCTACGGCAATTTATTTTGACTTGATCGTTAGTGGATATATCAATAAGCAGGGAGAATTGACTGATAAATATTATAAAGATAAGGCAAACGGCGAGATCAAGATTGCGGAAGAAGCAAAAGATTTTGCTGCAAGCGTTATAGAAATTATTGATTCGATCTATGACAGTAAGGCTATGCAGCCGGAAAATGCACGCAGTAACAATGTGGAACTACAGGTGGATGATGAAAAGTTAAATAGCAAAGAATTTAAGGCGCTATGGTCAAAGATTAATGCAAAGTCCGTATATGTAGTAGATTTCGACACCGATGAATTGGTTAGGAAGTCCATTGCTTCCCTTGATTCAAAACTTCAGGTAGCAAAGATTTATTTTCGGGTAGAGACTGGTGCAATGAATTCCATTAAATCGAAAGAAGACTTGGTCGCAGGGACGTCTTTTGTGAAAGAGGAATCTGGAAATTATAGTGTTTCTGTAGCAGCCAATTCCAATGTCAAGTATGATCTGATCGGGAAATTAGTAGATGAGACCGGACTTACACGAAAAGCTATTATTGCTATTTTGCAGGGCATTCAACCGGCGGTTTTTAATCAGTTTAAAGATAATCCAGAAGAGTTTATATCAAAAGCAGCTCAGCTGATCAATGATCAAAAAGCGACAGCGATTATTGAACATATCACTTACAATGTTTTGGATGAGCAGTATGGAACGGATATTTTTACGGATCCGACTATCAAAGGTAAGCTGGGTGTCAATGCTATGAAGGCAAAGAAGCATCTGTATGATCATATCGTATATGATTCTTCTAACGAACGTGATTTTGCAACAGATCTGGATACTAATAAAGATGTTGCCGTATATGTGAAACTGCCGGACGGATTTTATATTTCCACTCCGGTCGGGCATTATAATCCAGACTGGGCCATTGCTTTTTATGAAGGAAGTGTAAAGCACATTTATTTCGTGGCGGAAACGAAAGGATCCATGAACTCCATGCAGCTTAGACTAATTGAGGACTCGAAGATCCATTGCGCGAGAGAACATTTTAAGGCTATCAGTGATGATAATGTTGTTTATGATGTTGTAGACAGCTATACATCATTGATGAAAATAGTAATGAAATAGGATCAATATGTGAGGAGGGTTTGTGCTGCTTCTGTTCGTCCAGAGCAACTCTACCCCCCGTTGCTCTCCCTGATTTCTTTTCTCAAGTACCAAATGTTGTGCGCCAACAAGAATCCGCTGTACAGAAGAACGGACAGAAAGACAATGAGAGAAAGGTCACGGCTCATGGAGTGGGTGGCCCAGTTGATGCCGGAAACAATGCAGTGGCTGACAATATAAGCGGCCGGATACAGACCGATGCGCTCTACCCATATGCGCGCATTCGGTTTGTTTTTTGTAAAAAACCAGACGGCTGCGACGACAGCCAGGGCCGCAGACGCGAGGATGAGGTAGTATCCCAGCGCCAGCCTGGGCAGCGTAATGATACCGGTTGCTTTGCCGATTGTTTCGATGGGAATCTGGGCATCGGGATCGTATTTCGCGAGGCAGATATTTTCGCTGCCATCGTTTGGAACATAGGAGAGGAGCATAGGCTTATCTGGTGCTGCCACCGTTGTGGAGAGGGCTTCATTTCCTTTCGCAAACCATTTATCCCAAAGCGTTGTCCAGGCTTCAATATCGCAGCGGCAGACGCTGCTGTCATCTGGATCGTCGTGGATGATGCAGTAAAAGTCGGTTATGCCTTCATCAAAGGTCAGAAGGATTTCCGTGTCACCGTATGGCTCGACTGTAACAAGTTCCTCGGAATAGGGCAGGAAGACAGGGGCGCTCAGCATGGCGAAAGCAGACACCATCAGGGCGATTACGAACACGGCAGTCAGGGCGGCCGTTTGAATCCGTTTGATCTTCAGCTTGCGGCTTAGAGTCTGCAGGGGAGCCGCACCGCCGGTCTGCGGTATCACAGGTGATCTTTGAATTTGCTCATATTCTTTTTTACAGGACTCGCAGCGTTCCAGATGCTCCTTAACGTAGGCTGCCGTCTCCATACTGACCATATTTTCAGCGTAGAGAGGTAATAGATCCCGTACAATACTACACTCATTTTTCATCTGTTTTGTCCTCCAGTCTTAATTGAATCATTGCTTTGGCGCGGTGGTAGGTCACGCAGGCCCAGTTGTCGGATTTGCCGAACAACTGGCCGATCTGGGAAAAGTGCAGTTCTCCAAACACTCTCCACATAAACACTTCCCGGTATGGTTCCGGCAGGGTATGCAGGGCCGCTCTTATTTTCGTGGCCTCGTCCCGCCTGATACTTAACTCTTCTGCCGTCGCTTCCTCCGATGGCAATTCCGAAAATTCCGGTTCGTCGATGCTGTACGTTCGCGCGGATTTTTTTAGATAGGTGTAGTAGCAGTTTTTGGCTATTTGACAAAGCCATACCCGAATATCGCAGTTGCCGCGAAAACCGTTTATGGAGCGCATTGCCTTGAAAAATGTTTCGCTGGTGATCTCGTCGGCTATGCTCTCGCTGCCGGACAGGCCGCGGATATAGCGGTACACATCATCGAAATAGGTTCGGTATATTTTTTCAAATTCCGTCACGCTGCCACCCCTTTCCTCTTATAAGACTTCCCGGAATACAAAACCTTACAAAAAATTTGATAAAAATTGCCTGAGCTACATTATAAAGCGGTTCCAGGGGCTTGCCAAGGGGCGGGAATTATTGACGATGCTGCCGGTATCTCCTATAATCAAAGTAGTCAAAACATTATTTTAGAAAGTGTGAGTTATGAATAAAAAAGGAATAAGAAACTGGATGATCTGTGGTGTGATATGCGCGGGCCTGGCCTTTGGTTTAGGATACCTGGTTTGCTTTTACACCAATTCATCCATATATGCTGCCATTACGAAAGAAGAGAACACCTATGTTTCCTGCGCTCAAATGGTTAAACGGACAACGCAGGATTCGATAACTGTGGAATATCCTTATTTGAATGGGGAAGATGCGGTTTCCCTCAAAATAAATGAACAAATTTTTCACATATTGTTTGATGATTGTTTGAGCGATGATGAGTGGACAGATCGGGCAGATATTGCTTATGAGATTGCCTATATGGATGAAAAGGTACTTAGTATATATTTTAGAGGAGAGAAGCAAAAAGGAATAAGTGCTGACGGCGGTAATTTTGAGGTAGGTCTCAATTTTAATTTAGAGAGTGGAGAACTTCTACGGTTAGCTGATTTTTACAGTATGGAAGAGTACCAAAACCTGATAATAAATGCCATGGCACAAGATAAAATAGGAATTGGCAATGAAATACCTGCAGAACGCGAAAATGAGTGCCTGACATATATGAATTCTTGTTTTATCAACTATTTTACAGGAGACAATTCTTACATATACGAAACAACCAATTTTTTTATTAGAGAAGGCAAACTATGTTTTCTTGCGGAGCCGCTTCCGTCTATGAATCAATTAACGATTGTGGAAATGGAGATAGATAGTTTTGTCCCCAGTGATAATATAAAACAGATGAATGCTCAGAAAGAAACATCAGAAAGAGAAATAGTCGTTGGAGAGGACTTTTTTCTTGTCCTTTACGATGACGGGAGCGTGTGGGGATGGGGGAATAATGAGGAAGGAAAGCTCGGAATCGCAGAAAGCTTTGTCTCAGAGCCGCAGCGGATAGAAGGGTTGGAGCATGTCGTAAAATTGGAGGATGGAGGAGAGAATGTTTTTGCCCTCACCGAGCAGGGTGATGTGTATACGTGGGGAGTGAAAGAGAATGTGATTCCTATGAAGCCGGTAGACAGTTCTGCCCATATTGATACACCCTTTATGATGCGGAATCTGAAAAACATAACTGATATCACGGCAGAAAACGGAAAACTGTATGCATTGAACAAGGATGGAAGTCTGTATGTATCAGATTACCCGTGGGTATATGGTTCTTTCACTAACTTTTCACCGTTACAAGAGGATGTAATGCTTGGAGAGATAGACTGTATGCAGGCAGGCGCTGGCAATTATGATTATTTTGTCAGAACAGACGGCAGCATCTTTTCGCTCATGAGTTTTTTCTATGAGGGATATAACAGCAATGCTTATGCGTTTATTTTTCCCCATGAAGGAGAAGTTGAGCCTGGAAAAAATAAGGTTATTGCCTGGCCGCCTCTGCCGGAAGATATTCCGGAAATTACGGTTCTGAGTGAGGGTGGAAAATATGAATGCTTGATTTATTATGATCTGAAAGGCGTAGAGGGTGTGAAGACTGTGAGTTCGGATCCCTATACTGTGTTTCTGAGCAAAGAGAATGGTACTTTATATTATTGGAACAGTGACAGGATCAAATATCATGATAAGGAGTTCGTGCTGACTCATCCGGATACACTGCGAGAACAATGCAATGGGGAGTTTGTGGAAATCCGTGTGGCGGACATTTTAGACATAGACGATGCTGCTTCCGGCTGTCCCCAAATCATTTCTATGAAATCAGGAAAAGAGAATACGATGTTTCTGACTGATGACGGGCAGGTATTTATCAGCAAATATGAGACCTACGATACTGCAGATGTGGAATATGGTCTCTGGCAGGTGGCCAATCCCGGCCGAGATCCACAGACGGATACATATTATGATATGGCCTTGAAGGAGCTGACTTTTCAAAAGCTGGAGCTTACGGATATTCAAAGCATTTGGACAAACGGTGAAAACTGCTTTTGCGCGGTTGACAGTGGGGGCGGTTACTATCGGATTGTGATAGAGGATAACCTGATTACGCAGACCTATTTGGGACTACTGCCAAGATTCTGAACTGATTGTGGAAGAGGAAAAGTATATAGAGTTGGAAGAATGGATGCTGCAGAACAACAGGTTGCAAAAGAACAGGGAAAAATGAAATATTTCATTTTCAGTCGATTACGAAGCAGTGAGCATACCGGAAGTTATATGAAATGCTTGTAGCAATGAGTAATGATACGCTATATTTTGATGACAATATGTCTTGCAGATACTGGACGCCAGATATACTTTATCAAAATTTGTTTTTGGATGACTGGAATCTGTTTTGTGAAAATTTGGGCAAATTAGTTGAGGACTTGACCGAGAAGATGATAAATAGCCCGTTGCAGTTGGAAGATGAAATTCAGATATTCTATGGAGATTATATGTGGGAGGTTGGCGTTTTGCGGCACCTTTAAATTGGAAGAAATTTAAAGAAAATTATTATTTATTATTTCCAGAATAAGAGATAACAAATAGTGAAAATAAATAAAGGGTAGTTTTATGAAAAAGGCTAAAATTGTTTGTGTAATTGCTGCTTGCGTTTGTATTGTGGCTTTTATCCAGTGGAAAATCATTCGATATAAAGAGGCTTTGCTATCGCAGGAACCGACGCAAAAGGAAACTATTTTACCAGAAGCTGTATTTGTGGACAGCAATATAATTGACCTGGGAAATCATGTTATTGCATATCACGTGCCTAATAATGAAGATATATGCGGCTTATATGGATACTTTGCAAATGACTTTACAGGGCGTAATTTTATTGCGATTCAGGATATAGACCAAAATGAGATTTACTATTTGCCGGATGTGTATGGAAATATTACAGAGATTAAAATGGAATGCGCTGGAGAACTATATATCCAGTATGCAGATGGTAAATCTGATGAAACAGAGGAGATACATATACCGATTACCTTTTGGGGTGGGGCGGATGCTGGTGCTGTCGATGTCATGTCGTTCGGTAATTGCCGCGGAAAGCTGATTATATCTTCGCAAGAAAGCTTGCAATCCGGCGGGACAGGATTACCATGTACCGTGTGGACAGAGAATACTTTTTTGGGAGAACAAATGTATGATATTGCTTTTGAACGAATTTCGCCTGTCTATGATATTGGATTAATTACGGGCGGATTGTATGCGGATTACCGTCTGACTGTAAAAGACGCAAAGAATGATGTGGTCGCGGAAAAAGTTCTGGTCAATTATCCTGTAGTATATGAAGAAGTACATTGGCTGATGGATGTTTCGGGGGACGGTTTAGCGGATATAGTCTTTGCGTTTAGCGACGACTGGGGAATGGATGCGCTGAGTGGACGGACGAGTCTGCTTACGTTAATATGGAAGCAGGAAACATGTACATATGAAGAAACGATGTTCCCTTGGTTATGGCAGGAGCAGGACGGAGCGAGCGGCGAATGGAAGTGCCCGCTTTGGAATCAGGAATTGTCATCTCTTATATCTTTTACGGGAAAAGATCGCTATGGACGTCTCATTATGGATATGTATTGTTTTCTGAATGGAGAGTGGAGAAGAGTCAGGAGACTGCAGGCTTGTTATGATGGGAATGAATATCCGGCTTCAGAATCTCTGTCATACTTAGGTTATTACGAACGAATTTATTCGGAGACTGGAGATATAGTGGAAGAAACGCCAATCGATTGTGAAACAGGAGCGGTATGGTTTGATGAAGAAAGCTGTTGGAGCAGGTACAACGAGAATAATCTTGAGCTTTTCCCTGACAACGGATGGGAAATCATATCATCCAACATAGGCGGTATTAAAATGGACAAGATTATGAAGAAATGAAATTAATTTTGGGAAATTGGTTTTAGCAACATATGACAGGAATATAGGGAAGAATATACATGGAACGTTTGCTTTTGGATGACTGGAATCTGTTTTGTGAAAATTTGGGCAAACTAGCTGAGGAGTTGGCTGGGAAGATGATAAATAGTCCTTTGCGGTTGGAAGATGAAATGAAGATGATTTATGTGAATTGATGAATGTATATCAGTCATATCATGACTTTGCCACGCAGCAGTATGTGCTCCGCGGCTCGAAAATCAAATGTCGATATGGAACATTCACAATTTTGGTTCCTGTATGTGTCCGGAGAACTTATACGAGAACAGACTGCCCATGCCAGCGGAACGCAATGTATGCGGAGAAGTGGTCTAACGGATAAGGCAGTTTTGATATGCAGATATGGGGGATTTATACAAATCATAGATATTCCTGTGACAAGTAAATTTTGGGAAATTTTTAAAGGAGTATTAAAATGGAAAGATGAAAACAAAATGTAAGCGACTTGTTATACTGCTATTGCTATGCCTAATACCAAGTGCGTGCGGTATTGTCGAAAATGAACCATATGAAACAGAGGATACTGCAAGTGAGATTGTTTCGGAAAGCAGGCCGGCAGAAGATGAGAACCTTGCGCAGATGGATATAGAGCAGGCAACAGCACTTCTCGACCATGATCTGTTGAGTATCAGGGCCTTTACTTCTGCACGGTGGGTAGAAGACATGATACGGGAAGAAATCTGTGATTCGGCGGAAGCCGCACAAGGATCCTTCGAGGCAATGGTGAGTGAGCATGGTGTTATCCCAGACGGATTGGTGATACTTTTGGAGGAAGCATTTTATCATTCTGTCGGTCCCGATATCAGAAAAGCGGACAGCGCATATCAAAAAGTACTGGCGGATCTGGGCGCAAATGAATATGAAATGAGCTTGGAGGATTTAATTACAGCTTTTCCGGAAGTAGAAGCGGCGAAAGAACAATTGGAAGACCGACATGCGGCCATCGAATTACTATCCGAACAGACAGATGCACCCTGTGATATTGGAGACATATTTCATATGGAGGGGAATCGTTATTTGTTTGAATGGAAATCGGGGGGCTCTGACGGTGCGCTGTCTGTACGGCTCACGGAGTATCAGGATGGTAGTTTCCATACCATTATAGAGTTTGAAATAAGCCAGGCCGGGGGCAGACTCATAAAATATGAAAACGATTTTTATTACGTTTTTCTATTAGACAACGGTATTTCAGCCGACTTTCATGATGATGTTGGAACAATTGGGATGAGAATATACAAAATCGGGGAAAACGCTGCTGTTGATAATCTTTCCATCTATTATCTGCCGAAAGAGTATCTATGGGAAGAACAGGACTCCTCTCCGGAATTCCCGGGGCTGGGAAATTATATAGAGCTGCTGCAGAGCAAGGCAGAATATTGGGATATTGCTGACGGCTATGCAAGCCGCTATTTTCAACCGTGCGTCAGGGGGGATGAAATAAAGGTCACGGACATTGATACAGATAATCTTAAATATCCTTCCACCGAGGTATATCAGGCCGATGTCGCCAATCTGGGATTCCCTGTTTATATACAGTGGTGCAGGGAATCTAACGGATATGAGATAAGGTTTTCTCTTATGGATTCCAAAACAAATATGTTACAGGAATTAGAACAGTTAAGTATCGATGAAGGAAGTCACCCTCTTGTCCTTAGACTGGTAGATATGTGGTTCAAGGAGATAGATGGTAAAACGCTGACCTTCAGCCTATATTATGTTTCGGATTATAGTTATCTGCTGAACGCGGTGCTGCTTGAGGGAGGCGAGGCAAAGCCGATCAACGCATGGATACTTTTGCCACAGAGAGAATTTGTCTTGTCAGAGGGAGAAGTGTTTAGTACGAAAGGGTAAAGCGGACAGGAAAACGGTGCAGCGCAAAAGGAAATTCCTGCGGAATACAGAGCAGAATCTTCGGAAGAGGAAACGGATGCTTTGTCAGAGGAGGATAGAGCATTTTTGGAAGAACACATCTACGGACAATGGCGTTTTGCAGACCGAATTGTAGAGCTGGATCAAAGCAACAATATTCATAACGGCGGAATTTCAAACATAAGTGATGTAGGGGTCGAGGAGCTGAAACGAACTGTTGTCATATGCTATGAAGATGATTGTTTCTGGTGCCCCGTAGACATAGGACAGAATACCTTTTCTTATGCGCAGGATATGTATCTGTTCGGTATGTACAACGGCTTTTCATGGATCAAAGATCCTGTATACAGAATAAACGAGATGGATACGGACACAATTTATGTCGATTTCTGCGGATTATGGAAAATGACGCGGGATGAGAACAATTATTCAACGAATTAAGAGTAGAGATCAGTGGCAACCGTATATCATGTTATGGAGGGGAAAGGCAATGTTTTTATTAGAAAATATGGGGGTCGATTTGCTTTATGAAGATCAATAAAAGACATATTGGGATTAAGCTTTTTGAGGGAATTTTTTTATTGATATGTGTAAGTGGATTCATTTTTAGTTGTGCAGGACAGAAATCAGGTAAAAGTGTGCTGGAAACATATATCTGCCCGACCGATTACACACAGATTACCTATGCGGACGGTTATTATTATTTTCAAAGCGAGGCAGATAACTTTTATTTGTACCGTTCAAAAGAAAACGGCAGAGAAGCGGAATGTCTGGTTCAGGATGCGGTAAAGGAGCTTTACATATTGGACAACTGGGTGTATTTTACGGATCTTTCTGAGGGCTCCGCACTCTACAGGGTCAGAACGGACGGCGGTGAGCCGGAAATGGTGTGCAGTGAAGAAATTGAGAGATTTTTTCCTGTTGGAGAAATGTTCTTTTGCTTATCGGAAGCAGAAAACGGAATTGGCAGAATTTTTTCCTGTACCTTGGAAGGGACATGTAAAGAGCTTTATCAGGGGAAATGTGATTGGATTTGCACAGATGGGAATCTGATATATGCAGAAAACCGGACAGGAGATGAAGCACAGCGTCAGATCATGGCTATGGACAAGGAAGGGAAAGTGCTGCAGCAATATCCGCATTATGAATGTTTTATTCCGACCCAAGAGGCGCTGTATTATTACTCTGCAGAGCAAGGAGAAATTCCTGGACAAATTATCAGGGTGGATAAGGAAACGGGAAAGGAAACCTGTGTGCAGATACCGGAAGGAGATTGGACGGGCTGTGATTATACCGTGCATCATGGCCGGATCTATGTTCTGTGTTGCTCTTCGCAGGAGTATACAGCTTTTCGATATGATGAAAAAAACGGTACTTTTACGGCATTGCATCTTCCCGTGAAAATCGCAGGGGAACCTACACTATTTCCTAAAATAGATAATGCCGTTTATTTTGTAAACGATGAATTATTCGCAAAGGTATTTGTTGAGGACGGAAAAGGTCAGCTTTGGCATTGCCTTGGGGGAACAGAGGGAAAAGCGGAACTCTTTGAAAATATGGATGCTCCGGTAGCGGTGAATACGTCATTGGAGGGGTTTGCCCAGCAAAGCTCGTTTTATCGGGAGGGGTATTTGGATACGGACATTGAGTATTCAGAAAATGTGGATAACGACGGACAGGGACATACTGTGGTAACGGTCATTACAGTGCCGAAAATAGCGGCGGATGTTCCTGCCGCAGAGCTCATTAATCAGAAGATCAGAGAAGATGCGGAGAAATTTTACCAGGAACAGAATCTGTTTCTGGCAGATGTCAAAAAAGAAGATATGGAGGCAGAAGTTCTATATGGGAAATACATTTGTGTTTCTGCCTATGCAGGGGAGGACTATATCAGCCTTGTGTATGAAAAATATCTTGCTGCAAATTCCGGTTATTCAGGAGGCTGGGAATATGTGACTAAACTATATTCCTCAAAAACGGGAGAAGAACTGGAGTTGGAAGATTTGTTTTCGGTAGATTCCCAACGACTTTGCTTAAGATTATCTTTCCTGCTCAGGAAAACAGAGAAGGGATTTGACTGCTTTTCAGATGATTTGTTTCTCAGGAGGGGAAACTATCCGGAATACAGAACTTATTATTGTATGACAGGTAAAGGTCTGGACGTCTTTTTTGTAGAGGATATGCGGACGGGAAAAGAATATCATTTTCTCATTTCTTATAGTGAATTACAGGATATTATGTCTGATGTTCCGGAGAAAGGTGCAAGGATATATGAGCACTGGACGGATTTTCGCGAGGATTTTGACCTGCCCTATGCCAGTCAGGAAATGGTCGATATTCTCAAAGAGGAGTATGGGAAAATCTCTTTTTATGGGACGTTTGAACAGGGAGATCCGGAATGTTATGATGAGTATAAAGCGTATTTTCTAAAATTAGTCAATAACGAAATTCCTTTTATGGACATGGAAACTGGGGAGCAATGTTATTTAAAGGATGTTCAGGATTTGGAGGATCTGGAACTGTTTCGGGATGAGTCCCTTCCTGTTTCTGATCGAAAGCTGTACTATTTTTTCGACGTGGACGTGGACGGAGCGCCGGAGCTGGGTGTCAGAAATCCGTATCACCACGCGACGCAATATATCTTTCGGTATGACAGGGAAAAAGAAGAATGCTTTTTATGGCACGCGATGGAGGGAAGCTGGTATTCTCTGCTTGGCAGCAGGAAGGTCGCCTGGCCGTGGGACGGAAAATATTTATCCTATGAGCAATTGGACGCGGAGGGAAAAGTCGAACTCAATACCTTTATCGTCACCAACTGGTACAATGATGAGGTGAGCCTGTATGTGGTCATGCTGCCGGAATACAGGGAGGAAGATAAGAAAATAGAAATCACTGCTCTTATGCGGGAACAGGGAATTTACGAACGCAGCGGCGGCCGCTGGTTTTTCAGGGTGACGAAAGAGCAGGCCGAAGAGCTGATGGCTCCTTATTGGGAAGCCTATGACCGGGCAGAGGAACAGATAGAAGAGGTGACCTATAGTTATGATGAATTATTTGGGGAAGTCAGTAGATTTTGAGCATGATGGAACTATAGGGAAAGTATGACTTTACAAATGTGTCCCTTTCTGTTACAATCAACCTATTCTTGAAAGATCTAATCTATTTTTCTACGCAATCTCTGCGGCATTTTTCAAGACAAAAATACAATTTCACAGGAGGAGTCTGCCTATGACAGATGACAGAACCAAAGAAACCCAGCTATCCAACCGGGAGCATAAGTCCGATGTGTTTACCGCTCTTTTCAGCGAGCCGGAAAATGCCGCGAAGCTCTATACCGCCCTCTCCGGGGAAGAAACCTCCCCGGAGGACATTAAGATTACCACCTTGGAGGGCGTGCTGTTTCTGGCCAGAAAGAACGATCTGGGCTTTACCGTAAAGGACCGAATTCTGGTTATCAGCGAGCACCAGTCCACGGTCAATGAGAACATCCCCTTGCGGAGCCTGCTCTACTACGGGCGCACCATGGAGAAGCTGCTAGAGGAGAGCAACCTCTACCGGGAGAGGAGGATCCCCATCCCGACGCCGGAGTTCTTCCTCTTCTACAACGGGAGCAGGGAGGTACCGGAAGAAAAAGTATTAAAACTTTCCGACGGGTATATTGCGGAAACCGAAGAGCCTATGCTAGAATTGAAAGTAAGGATGATCAACATCAATCTCCCGGTGGGACACAAGGTGCTAAAAGAGTGCGGGCCGCTGTATGAGTACGCCTGGTTCATAGAGAGGGTCAGGGTCCATCTGCATGACGGTATGGACAGGGATACGGCAGTCACCCTGGCGGTAAAGGACAGTGTCAGGGAGGATATCTTTTCGGACTTTGTGAAGAAGCATGGGTCGGAGGTGGAAAATATGCTGTACACACAGTTTAACATGGACGATGCGCTGGAAGTGCGGTATGAGGAAGGCTTGGAAGAGGGAGAACGCCGTCTGTTGATCCGCTTAGTCTGCGGCAAGCTGCGAAAGGGTGAGAACCCGGAGAAGATAGCCGAGGACCTTCTGGCAGGCAGGGCGGAGATCGACTGGATCTGCGAGGCCTACGCGAAGTACGGACCAGATGAGACAGTCCTGTTTGACAAGCTGAAAAAAGAAGGGAAGAGACAGACTATAAATTGAGAGAGGAAGGAAACTGAAATGTCGGAAACCAGCGATATGATAAGGAGAAACTTTAAGGCGGGAGACGATGTGCGGGACGCCGGACTGACTACGCCGGAGGAGATACAGCGTTTTGACGATATTGTTTACGGCAGCGATCAGGACTGGCAGGTGCTGGATGTCTACAGACCGAAGGCGGCGCAGGGAAAGAAACTGCCGGTGATCGTCAGTGTACATGGTGGTGCCTGGGTATATGGAGATAAAGAACGCTATCAGTTCTATTGTATGGATCTGGCAAAACGAGGGTTTGCTGTGGTGAATTTTACTTATCGTCTGGCTCCGGAATTTCAATTTCCCGCGCCCCTGGAAGATACCAATCTGGTATTTTCCTGGGTGTTTGCCCATGAAGAAGAATATGGCTTTGATACGGAACATGTATTCGGTGTGGGGGATTCTGCGGGAGCACATTTGCTGGGGCTCTATACCTGCATCTGTACCAATGCGGAATATGCCAAAGAATATGCATTTCAGGTACCGGAGGGATTTGTCCCCACGGCGGTGGCTTTAAACTGCGGCAAATACAGGATGGCGCTGCAGGAGGCCTCGGAAGAACAGACCAGAAAGGTAATGGAGGAGTTCCTGCCTGAGAGGGGAAGCGCCAGGGAGCAGGAACTGATCACGGTTCTTAACCATGTGACGGAGCATTTTCCGCCGGTATTTTTGATGACCGCCACCGGAGATTTCCTGAAGGAACAGGCTCCCCGCATGGCGAAAAAACTGGCGGACTGTGACGTGCCTTTTATTTACAGGCTCTACGGAGATAAGAAGAACAGGCTGCCCCATGTGTTCCACTGCGATATGCGCTCGGAGGACGCGCGGTATTGCAATGATGAGGAATGCAGCTTTTTTAAAGGTTTTTGCAGGTAAATTCAGAAAAAATAGATTGAAAAAAGGGCGGAGTATGATACAATAAAGTGGAATGTGCCGGAGTAAAGGCAGAGTGTAGAAACGTCCACCATAAAAAGGAGGTTCCCATGACTGTAAAAGAATGTTATGCGCATATGAACGGAGATTATGAAGACGCGGCCGGAAGGCTTTTAAACGATGAGCGCATAGTGAAATACCTGAATAAATTCGCGGCCGGAGGAGATTATTCCGCGCTGCTTTCGGCGTTGGAAGAAAAACGGTATGAGGACGCTTTCCGTTATGCCCATAATTTGAAAGGAATGAGCCTGAATCTGGGAATCACGGCTCTGGCCCAGTCCGGCAGCGCGGTCTGTGAGGCGCTGCGGGAAGGCGCTCCTACGGTGGATATTGCGCCCATGCTGGCCGATTTAAAAAGGGACTATGAGAATACCATGACTGCCATCGCGCAGTTGTAGATCGCGGCATGGAGACTGAACATGGAGAAAAAATATAGCGATTTAGGTTTTTCACCTGACCAGGCCGCTGAAATAGAAGAGGGCCTGAATATGAAAATAGATGTTTCTCCCTATGCCAAAAAGGAATTTCTGGCGATTCAGATGCGCCAGATCCGCTTGGGCATTATGGAGGGACTGCCCGTAGAGCTCTATGCCAGGACGGATTATGACTGGTTTCAAATGGAAGAGATCAGAAAGGGACTGTTAGGGAAGCTGGATGTCAGCATTTATGCGGATCCGGAGCTGCCCTATGACAAAATGCGTCAGATCCGCAAGGGACTGAAAGCCGGTATCAATCTGATAGATTACAAACGCTTTGACGCCGGGATCCTGCGGGAATTAAGAAAAGCTTTATTGGCAAGAATCAATCTGGTGGAATATATTAATGGGGGTTACGTTACAGAGCAGCTGGAGCAGATCCGGCTGGCTCTGGCTGCCGGCGTCAATATAAAGCCGTATATCAACAAGCAGCTGCGGGGTGTTTCCATACGGGAAATCTTTCTGGGGCTGGAAAAGGGGCTGGATGTATCCGTCTATGCCAAGGTAGAATACAGCTGGCAGCAGATGCGGGAAATCCGTCTGGGTATGGAAAGGCGTCTGGACGTGGAATGCTATACCAATCCCCTGTATGAGTGGCAGCAGATGCATCAGATCCGCCTGGGTATGGAGGAGGACATCGACGTTTCTCAATACCGCAGCTTTATGTATACGGCGAGGGAAATGGAGAAGCGGCGCGTGGAGCAGCTGAAGGCCAGAGGCCGGCGCTCCGCGGAGAAGGTTGACCGTATTGAACCGGAAGACGAGGCCCCGTTTATTTCCACGCTTTCTGTCAGTCAGGATGCCATGGAAGCCTATATTACCGTGAACCCGGGAATCCGGGATCTGACGAAGGAAACGGTCATCAATGCGCTGGCGGTGCGGGGAATCACTTTCGGAATCTTGGAGGATGCCGTTGAGAAGATCATAGCAGGGGAGTGTACCGGCGACCCCATTTTGATAGCCAAGGGAAAAGGACCGGCCAAGGGAAAAGACGGCTGGTACGAATACTTCTTCCGCAAGGAAGTGGCGAATACCCCGAAGCGTCTGCCGGATGGCAAGACGGACTGTAAGGATATAGAGTGGTTCGAGTGTGTGGAGGAAGGGCAGAAGCTGGCCTACTACCACGAGGCTTCCTATGGAGCGGAGGGCCATACGGTAACGGGAACAGCCATCCAGGGAGGAAAGGGCCGGGAGTTAAGTATGCTGACCGGAAAGGGCTTCATCCTGCTTCCCGACAAAAGGACCTATCTGGCGGCCATGGCCGGTAAAGTGGATCTGGTTCAGCAGAGAATGGAAGTCAGCCGGCTGCTGGTGGTAGATGATGTAACTTCCGTTACCGGCAATATCAATTTTGAGGGCAGTGTATATATCCGGGGAAATGTTGACAGAGGTACCTCCGTCAACGCCACGGAAGATATTGTTGTGGACGGACTGGTGGAAGCTGCGGTGATCCAGTGCGACGGCAATATTTTGCTGCGTCACGGTGCCAATTCCCTGGGCAGCGGCTATATCAAGGCGGGCAAGGGCATTTACGGCAAGTTTCTGGAAGCGGTTTCTGTGTATGCCAGAGAGGACATCCGCATGAACAGCTGCTTAAACAGCAGGATATTTACGGAAGGCAGCCTGTGCCTGACAGGGGAGAACGGAACCCTGGCAGGAGGAGAGGCCTGTGCGGTGCGGGGAGTGCGGACCATGTACTTGGGGAACCGGGCCGGATTGCACACGGAGGTCAAGGTGGGCATTACCGAGGAAACTACCCAGAATTTAAAAGAGACAGAGGAGAAGATTGAAAATGTGCATCGTGAGCTGAGTCTTCTGGGCGGCGCATATATGGACCTGAAGAAAAAATATACTGCGGAAGTGCGCAACACTATGAAGATATATTTAAAATTGGAGAATGCCATTTACACAAAAGAGCAGGAGCTGGAAAATCTTTACGACTTAAAGAGACATGTGGATGAAGATATTGAAAACAGCAAGAAGGTCTGCATCTATGTGGGCAAAACGCTTTTTGAGGGAACTGCGGTTGAAATAAACGGCAGGAAGTGGCAGCCTCAGACCTTGGATAAGGTTACGATTAAAAACGTGGGCGGTAAGATTGTCGCCCAGGGAAATTAGAGGCAAATTTATTTAGGAGAGGAAATCTATGAAGAAGGTACTTATCGTAGACGATATGGAGTTAAATCGAGAGATTCTCACCGAAATACTGGAAGAGGAGTATTCCGTAATGGAGGCCGAGAACGGCAGACAGGCTCTGGAAATGATAGAGCAGAATTTAAACGACCTGGCAGTGATTCTGCTGGATCTGGTGATGCCGGAAATGGATGGCCTGGAAGTGCTTGCCGTATTGCAGGAAAAGGGGTGGATGAAAAAAGTACCGGTGCTGATCATCAGCGGAGAACAGTCTCTGAAAGTAGAGAAACAGTGCTTTGATTTCGGTATCTCCGATTTCATCCGGAAGCCTTTTGACAACGCGCTTGTCAGGCGGAGGGTAAACAATATCGCGGAGCTGTTCATGTATAAAAATTCTTTGGAGGAAAAGGTCGAAGGGCAGACCGAAACCTTAAAGAAGCAGTATCAGCTTTTAAAGATACAGGCGGCAAAGCTGCAAAAGAGCAATACAAATATCATCGACATCCTGGGTACGGTGGTAGAATCCAGAAACTTAGAGAGCGGCGAGCACGTTATGCGTGTCAAGGGCTATACGGAGATCCTGGCCAGGGAAATGATGAAGGAGTACCCGGAGTACGGACTGACGGAGAAGCGGATCGAGGTGATTGTTTCCGCCAGCGCCCTGCATGATATCGGCAAGATAGCCATTCCCGACAATATTCTGTTAAAGCCCGGAAAGCTGACGCAGGATGAATACGAATACATGAAATCCCATACCACCCGGGGCTGTGAGATCTTGAGCAATATCAAGGATGTATGGGACGAGGAATATGAGAAGGCCAGCTACGAGATATGCCGGCACCATCACGAAAGGTACGACGGGCGGGGCTATCCCGACAAATTAAAAGGGGATGAAATTCCCGTTTCCGCCCAGCTGGTATCCGTTGCGGATGTGTATGACGCGCTGGTGAATGAAAGAGTCTATAAGAGCGCTTACAGCAAGGAGCAGGCATTCTCCATGATAATCAACGGCGAATGCGGTATTTTCTCTCCCAAGCTTCTGGAGTGTTTCCGGAACTGCAAAAAGAAGTTTGAGGATCTGGCAGCCAGCCAAAAGAACAATTGAAGAAATGAAGAATATGTGTTACAATACATTCAAGTTTTACACTAGGATAAAATAAAAATCTATATATTCAGGAGGTAATGATTATGAAGTATGTTTGTTCCGTATGCGGGTATGTACATGAAGGAGACGCGGCACCTGCAGAATGTCCTGTCTGCCATGCTCCCGCAGAAAAATTCAACGTGCAGTCCGGGGATATGACCTGGGCCGCAGAGCATGTAGTAGGTGTGGCAAAGGGCGTTCCCGAGGATATTCTGGCTGATCTGCGTGCCAACTTTGAAGGCGAGTGCAGCGAAGTAGGTATGTATCTGGCTATGGCGAGAGTAGCGCACAGGGAAGGCTATCCTGAGATCGGTATGTACTGGGAGAAGGCAGCTTTTGAAGAGGCAGAGCATGCTGCCAAGTTTGCGGAGCTGCTGGGAGAGGTGGTAACGGATTCCACCAAGAAGAATCTGGAAATGAGGGTTGCCGCAGAGAATGGCGCTACCGCGGGAAAGACCGATCTGGCTAAGCGCGCAAAGGCGCTGAATCTGGACGCGATCCATGATACCGTACATGAAATGGCCCGTGACGAGGCCCGCCACGGCAAAGCCTTTGAAGGACTGCTGAAGAGATATTTCAGCTGATCGATACAGACATAGCGAAGACTGGGAAGGCGGAAAGGATATTTTCGCCTTCTCTTTCTATCATGGGAGCCGTTTTGGCGGCAGAATGCGAGGATATATGGTTAAGATTACGAACAATATTAAATATATCGGTGTGGACGACAAGGACATTGATTTGTTTGAGGGGCAGTACGAAGTACCTAACGGTATTTCTTACAATTCCTACATCATACTGGATGAAAAGATCGCGATTATGGACACCGTGGATATGCGGCGTTCAGAAGAGTGGCTGTCCAATCTGCAAAGGGAACTGAACGGACGCAAGCCGGATTACCTAGTGATATCCCACTTAGAGCCGGACCATGGGGGAACGATCGGGAAGCTGCTGCAGGCTTATCCGGACATTACGCTGGTGGGAAACGCCAAAACCTTTTCCATGCTGCCCAATTTCTTTGATGTGGAAGGGCAGGAGAAGCTGGAAGCAGCGGAAGCGGGCACGCTTTCTCTGGGTGAGCACACGCTGCAGTTTTTTATGGCGCCCATGGTGCACTGGCCGGAGGTTATGGTAACCTATGAGCAGAAGGAGAAAGTGCTTTTTTCCGCGGACGGGTT
The DNA here is from genome assembly GCA_947631685.1 of uncultured Lachnospiraceae bacterium. Lineage (GTDB taxonomy): Bacteria > Bacillota > Clostridia > Lachnospirales > Lachnospiraceae > Acetatifactor. The sequence continues at coordinate 12,332 of CANRMI010000003.1, read as the reverse complement.
CGGAAAGTTCGGCGCTCTGGATACGGAAGAAGAGTGGACCTGTGAGGCCCGCCGCTACTATTTCAATATTGTAGGAAAATACGGGGCTCCCGTACAGGCGCTGCTGAAAAAGGCGGCAGCTTTGGATATTGCTGTTATCTGCCCGCTGCATGGTCCGATCCTGAAGGAAAATCTGGGATTTTATATTGACAAGTACAATACCTGGAGCAGCTATCAGCCGGAGGATAAAGGCGTATTCATTGCCTATGCTTCCATTCACGGCAACACGGCTGGAGCGGCGCACTTCCTGCAGGAGCAGCTTTTGCAGCTGGGAGAAGAAAAGGTGGCGATCACGGATTTGGCCAGGGACGATATGGCCGAGGCCGTGGAGGACGCTTTCCGCTATGACAGGATCGTGCTGGCGGCTTCCAGCTACGACGCGGGGCTTTTCCCGCCCATGGAGGATTTTCTGCTGCACCTGAAAGCCAAAATGTATCAGAAGCGCACAGTGGCCCTTGTGGAGAACGGTTCCTGGGCGCCCAGTGCTGCTAAAAAAATGAGGGAATACTTGGAAAGCATGAAGGAGATCACGGTTTTGGAACCTGTGGTCACCATCCGGTCCACCGTAAAAAAAGAAACAAAGGAGCAGCTGCAGGCACTGGCGGAAACGATACGGCAGGCATAGCGGGAGAGGGAATTATGTTCATTTATTTGATGCGCCACGGAGAAACCGACTGGAACAAAAGGACCTGCTTCCAGGGACAGACGGATGTTCCGCTGAATGACTACGGCAGAAAGCTGGCTGAAATTACTTCCGAGGCATTGAAGGAGGTAGCGTTTGAGGCGGTATTCTGCTCGCCTCTGATCCGGGCAGTGGAGACCGCGCAGATCATGCTGCGGGACCGCCCGCTTACACTGATAAAGGATGAGAGGCTCAAGGAAATCAGCTTTGGGGTAAAAGAGGGCAGCAATATTGAAGAGATGCGGAACAATCCCCAGGAGCCGTTTTATTATCTGTTGCGGGAACCGGGAAATTATGTCCCGCCCGAAGGCGCGGAATCCCTGCCGCAGCTTTACAGCCGGAGCGCTTCTTTCATGCAGGAAAGAATACTCCCTCTGGAGAAGGAGTACGAGACCATATTGATCGTGGCACACGGTGCCATGAACCGGAGTATCGTCAATCCCATAGCCGGGATTCCCATGTCGGACTTCTGGAATATTAAGATGCCCAACTGTACGGTATCCCTGCTGTCTTTGCAAAACGGCCGGTTTGATGTGGTAGAAAAGGCAAAAATTTATTATTGAGGCACCGGCGGGAAAATTTGAAAAGAATCCCCTTGCCAACAGCGTGACACTATGATAGTATACAATGTGAACGGTTCACATTGTATACTATTTTTTTAAAAAAAGGAGAAGGCGCTTATGGAGAAACAGGAAAGTCTGGAAGAAAGGCTGTTGTCCGCGTGGCTGCGCCTGTCAGTGCAGATCAGCAACGAAAGGGTGGTTTCGGATATGCCCTTTAAGGAGGCTCTCGTCTGCAATATTTTGAGCAAGGCCCAGGGAGGAAAGCTGACCGCTACGGACCTGTGTGAGCGGACGAAAACCTTAAAGTCACAGATGAACAGGGTGCTGGGCAGTATGGAGGAGAAGGGGCTGATCTTCAGAGAGCGCTCCACGTCGGATAAGCGGCAGGTATATATTCGCCTGAATGAAGAAAAAAGCGGCCTTTATAAGGGCGAACACAGTAAAAACCTGCACCTGGTCAGGATGATAATAGACAGATTCGGAAAAGAAAAAGCGGAGGCTCTGCTGGAAGAACTGGCGCATATTTCCGACGTGATCGAGGAGGTGCTGGAATGATACGTTTTTTGGTGGATACAGGCTCGGACTATCTGCCCGGGGAAATGAGGGAAAAGAAGATTGAGTTTGTTCCTCTGCAGATATGCATCGGGGAGCGGAATTACTTGGATGGCGTGGAACTGGATAGGGCTGAATTTTACAGAATGCTCATGGAAAAGGGCGGCTTTCCCAAGACATCCCAGCCTTCAGTAGCGGCCTTTGAAGAAATTTTTAAGGACGTAAAGAAAAAGGGGGACGAAATGATATGCATTCTCATTTCCTCCACTTTGAGCGGGACGTATCAGAGTGCTTTAATGGCAAAGGAAATGGTGGATTACGATAAAATATATCTGCTGGATTCTATGAGCGCCACTTACGCCATAAAAATACTGACGGACTACGGCTGCAGGCTGCGGGAAGAAAAAAAGAGCGCCCGGGAGATCCTGGAGGCGCTGGAAACGTTAAAGCAGAAGATACATATTGAGTTTATCGTGGATACGCTGGAATATCTTTACCGGGGCGGCAGGCTGAGCAAGACGGCCGCCACGATCGGAACCCTGGCCAATATCAAACCGGTGCTGACACTGGACGCGTCGGGCATTATCAAAGTGGAAGAAAAATCCCTGGGACTTTCCAGAGCCTATAAGGCCATTGTCCATAAGCTGCAGCGTGTGCACCCTGACACCGGATTTCCCGTATATACCCTGTGCTCTTACGGTACGGAAAATACGGAAAATCTGGAAAAAGCCTTAAAACAGGCAGAGATTCCCATAACCGGCCGCCTGCAGATAGGCGCGGCAGTCGGCACCCATATCGGGCCCGGTGCTGCCGGCGTTATCTATGTCGCGCAATAGGAAACAGGAGCTTTACAGTTTAAACAGCGTGCTTAAAATGCCGCGCCCCAAGGAGGCACCTACGTTGCCTCCTAATTTTTTGCCAAAGGAACCGCCCAGGGAGGAGCCCACGGTGTTGCCCAGCTCCCTGCCGATAGTGCCGGCGGCGCTGCTGGCCACGCTCTTGGTGGCGGATTTGATCTGCTTTGCCCGGGCTGCTTCTTTTTTGGCAGCTTCCTTGGCAGCGGCCTCCGCGGCCTGAGCCTGCTGCGCTGCCTGAGCGTCCAGAGCGAATTTCCGCTGTAAAAATTCATAGGCGGAATCCCGGTCCACGGCGTTTGCGTACCTTACGTACAAAAGATTGCCCTGTATCTGCTGGGCGCGGACGGTATCATCCAGCGCCCCCATCTGGCTCTGGGGAGGCAGAATGGTACATTTTTCCACAACGGTGGGAACGCCGCTTTCGTCCAGAACGGAAACCAGTGCTTCTCCGATGCCTAACTGCAGCAGGGTTTCATAGGTGTCAAATTCCGGGTTTTCCCTGAAGGACTGGGCAGCGGCTTTCGCGGCTTTCTGCTCCGCGGGCGTGTAGGCATGCAGGGCATGCTGCACTTTGTTGCCCAGCTGGCTCAGTACCCCGTTGGGTATGTCCTTGGGATTCTGGGTGATAAAATAAATCCCCACGCCCTTGGAACGGATCAGCTTTACGACCTGCTCTATTTTATCCAGCAAAACTTTGGAAGCGTTATCGAACAAAAGGTGCGCTTCATCGAAAAAGAAGATCATCCGGGGTTTTTCCAGATCGCCGGCTTCCGGCAGTGTTTCAAACAGCTCCGACATCATCCAGAGCATAAAGGTGGCGTACATGGTGGGACTGTTGATCAACTTCTGGCAGTCCAGAATGTGAATGGTGCCTTTGCCGTCCTGACCGGTGGAAAACCAGTCGGTAATGTTCAGGGCAGGCTCTCCGAAAAAGAGCTCTCCGCCCTGGCTTTCCAGGGCGACCAGGGCACGGGTAATGGCGCCCAGGCTGGCCTTTGCCATATTGCCGTATTTGGCGGAATAGAGGGCAGTATTTTCCGATACATACTGCACCATGGAGCGCAGATCCTTGGTATCCACCAGCAGCAGATTTTCGTCGTCCGCAATTTTAAAGATAATGGTGAGAATGTCGGACTGCGTATTGTTTAATCCCATGATGCGGCTTAAAAGCAGAGGCCCCATTTCCGAAATGGTGGTACGCAGGGGCATTCCTTTTTCCCCGTATACGTCCCAATAAGCCGTGGGATAAGAGGAAAAGGCAAAGCCTTCCGCGGCCAGCCCGAAATCGTCCATTCTTTTCTTGACGGATTCGTTTTCGGTGCCAGGTCTGCACATGGCCGCCAGATCACCCTTTACATCGGCCAGAAAAACCGGTACGCCGCAGTCGCTGAAGGATTCGGCCATTACTTTCAGCGTGACGGTTTTGCCGGTGCCGGTAGCGCCCGCTATCAAGCCGTGACGGTTGGCCATGCGCGGATAAATGGAGACCTTTTTATCTCCTGCTTTTCCAATCCAGATTTTATTTTCCTGAAACATATCGATCCCATGCCTTTCTTAGTGTATTTTCCGAAAAAATGTTTGCTATACGGATATTTTACGATAAATTTTTGGTATTTTCAATATGGTAATCGCGTTGCCGTGGACAAGGTAATCACGCTGTCGCGGACAAGGTGGAAATTCTGCTGATTTTGTGATATGATGTTCCCAGTAAAATCCCGGAAAAACAGGTAGAATCTTTCAATGAATTTTTTTAAAAACAGTGGTATGATGGAAACAGGCAGGCAAAGCGGAACAGACAGATAAGGGATGAGAGCGTGGGAACGAAGAGAAAAAATATAAGGAAAAGAGTCTTTTTGGGAATCGCCGGAGGGGTGATCGCGCTGAATCTGGCAGCGTGGTTTGTTCCCTCCTTTTCGGACTGGTATATTGCCCGTATTTTTCCTTTCTGGATCAATACCTACGGCCGTTTTACCGGACTTTTCCCCTTTTCTGTGGGCGAGATCCTGCTGACGGTGGGAGTCGGTCTGACTGTGGCCGCGTTTTTGACAGCGGTGGCGCTGCTTGGGGCATGCTGTGTTCCGGCTTTCCGAAAAAATAAAAACAGCCGTTTCAAAAAGGGCGCCAGTATTTTTTACAGAGTTCTGGCATGGATCCTGCTGGGCGTATTGCTGATCATGACCTTGAATTGTACCCTTTTGTATCATGGAAAAGGGTTTAATGACAAATATCTGGGAAGAGAGGACAGGGAATATACGCTGGAGGAACTGATAGCAGTGCGGGATATGGTGGTACGGCGCTGTAATGAGCTTTCCGGACTGGTGGAACGGGATGAGAACGGAGACATCCTCTACGACGGCGATATGGCAGAAGAAGCCATCGCGCAGATGAAGAAGCTGGGGGAAACTTATGAGGGGCTGGAGGGATTTTACCCCAGGCCCAAGCCCATGTTCTATTCGGATCTGATGTGCCAGCAGTATATGCAGGGATATTATTTTCCCTTTTCCATGGAAGCCAACTACAATGATGTTATGTATCTGACCAACAAGCCGGCCACCCTTTGCCACGAACTGGCACATTTAAAAGGCTTTATTTATGAGGACGATGCCAATTTCATCGGTTTCCTGGCCTGCGTTTCGTCGGAAGATGTATTCTTTGAATACAGTGGCTATCTGAGCGTACTTTATTATCTGGACAATGATTTTTATGATGCCATTGGCAGGGATACAGAACGCTATAGACAGGAAGTACAGATCCTGCCCCAGGTATATGAAGACAATATCTTTGTAAAGCAAACGGACTGGGACAGGATCAACACCAACGCGTGGATCGATACGGAGGTGGTGGAAGCCGCCTCTGAGAGCTTTACGGAAGCCTCTTTAAAGTTAAACGGCGTAGAGGACGGGATGATCAGCTATAACCGGGTGGTAAAGCTTTTACTGCAATATTATTCCCTGCCGTCCCAGCAGTAGGTGCAGAGCTTGCATTTGTCGATGCCCACCGCGTCCAGCATGTCGTCCAGACGGTTGAACCGCAGGGTGGTGAAATGCAGCTCTTTGCGGATCTCTTCCACCATGCGCTCATATTTTTCGGAATCGGGATCGGCGTATTCCTGCAGCGTTTCTTCCGTTACGTTTCCGTTTTCCAGACGGGCGATAACGCGTCTGGTGATCAGATCCATTTCTGACGAAGAACGGGAGAAATTCAAATATTTACAGCCGTAGAGCAGGGGCGGGCAGGCAGGACGGATATGCACTTCCTTCGCACCGCTCTGATATAAAAACTCCGTGGTTTCCCGAAGCTGGGTGCCTCTGACGATAGAGTCGTCAATTAACAGCAGGCTCTTGTCCCGGATCAGATCCTCCACGGCCAGGAGCTTCATTTTGGCGATCAGGTTCCGCTGGCTCTGCATGGTGGGCATAAAGGAGCGGGGCCAGGTGGGCGTATATTTGATGAAAGGCCTGGAAAAAGGAATGCCTGACGCATTGGCATAACCGATAGCATGGGCCGTTCCGGAATCGGGGACACCGGCCACGATGTCGGGTTTTACGTTGTCCCGCATGGCCATTTTGGCGCCGCAGTTATAGCGCATCTGTTCCACACTGACGTTCTCATAGGAGCTGGACGGGTAGCCGTAGTACACCCACAGGAAGGTACAGATTTTCATTTCTTTGGAGGGATTTGCCAGGGTGATGCAGTTTTTATCCGTCATGATGACTACTTCACCGGGCCCCAGTTCTTTGTAATCCTTATATCCCAGATTTTTATAGGCAAAGTTTTCAAAAGAAGCGCAGAAAGCGTTTTCCTTGCGGCCGATGACGATGGGGGTGCGGCCGTACTTGTCCCTTGCGGCGTAGATGCCGGCCTGATTCATGAGCAGCAGGGAAAGAGAGCCGTCCACCGCCTCTAAGGCATAGGAAATGCCGTCGATCAGATTGTCTTTCTGATTGATCAGCGCGGCCACCAGCTCGGTAGCGTTAATATCGCCGCCGCTCATTTCCAGAAAATGGGAGTGCCCGCTTTCAAACAGCATACCGGTCAGCTCCTCCACATTGTTGATCTTGCTGATGGTAGTCAGGGCATAGGTACCATGGTGGGAGCGCACGATCAAGGGCTGGGGCTCGTAATCCGAGATACAGCCGATGCCATAAAAACCCTCCATTTCCTGCACATCCTTGTCAAATTTGGTTCTAAACGGCGCATTTTCAATATTGTGGATGGAGCGGTTAAAACCGTCCTTTCCGTATACGGCCATGCCGCCCCGTCTGGTTCCTAAATGGGAGTGGTAATCCACTCCGAAAAATAGATCAAAGGTACAGTCCTGACTTGCTGCTACTCCAAAAAATCCGCCCATGGGTTCTCCTCGTTTCTTTAGAATGTTATGGTTGTATCACATTACTTTTATCATAACTGTTTTCAGTCGGCTTAACAAGATGAAAGTGATAGATATTTTGAGGAAATTGTGGTACATTTTTGTTAGAAATGCAGACCGCGGACAGGGCGGTGCGGAAAGGAAAGCGTATGGCGTATATTGAAGAATACATAAAGGTAGAGGAAAACGGAATTTACATGGTGCTTGGCATCACACCCAAAAAGCAGTTGAAGCTGCTGCATTTTTCCAGTGTGCCTTTCACGGAAAGCGATATTTGCAAAGGCAGGGAGGGCTGTAAGGAAGAGGATCGGGCGGCGTGGCAGCGTTATGTCGATGAGGCGTTTCAGCTGGTGCAGGCCAATCTTTCCGGCTATAACAGGCCCTATGAGAAGCATGGGAACAAGCATATCGTCACGGCTCCCGGGTATTTGTTCACTTATGCGGGCATGGAAGATACCCGGAATGAAACAGGGCGCCGGCTCGTAATCCGGCAGGAAGATAAGGAAGTGACACATACGGAGGCAGAGACCGTGATGCAGTTTTATGACGGCACTTCCGTGGTACGGATCTATAACACCTTGAAGAATGCGGGGGCGGAAACGCAGACGCTGGAATATCTTTCATCCTTTTGTTATACGGGGCTGGAAAAGGAAGGGGCGGCTTCTTCCGATGAAAAAATGCGGGTATATATACCTTTTAACGGCTGGCAGAAAGAAATGAGTATCCGGGAATTTACCTTTCCGCAGCTGGGACTGGCGCAGACGCAGCCGGGGGTGTACCAGCGGACATCCCAGGTACTGGAAATTACCAATACGGGAAACTGGTCGTCCAAAAAGTACCTGCCCCTGGGGTATGTGGAAAACCGGCAGGCCCATACGGGACTGTTCTGGCAGATTGAGCACAACGGCTCGTGGCACTATGAGATCAGTGACCAGAATACCCATTTTTATCTTTGTGTCAGCGGACCTACGGAGGTACAGTCCCACTGGTTTAAGGAGCTGGCGCCGGGAGAGAATTTTACTTCCGTACCCGTGGCCGTGGGAGTGTGCAAAGACAGCTTTGAAGAGGCGGTGGGAGAGCTGACAAAATACCGTCGGAAGATCCGGCGTCCTAACGCGGACAACGAGAATCTGCCTGTTATTTTTAACGACTATATGAATTGCCTTTTCGGGGATCCTACCACACAAAAGGAACTGCCCCTGATAGACGCCGCGGCGGAATGCGGATGTGAGTACTATGTCATTGACGCGGGCTGGTACGCTCCCGGCGAGTGGTGGGACAGCGTGGGAGAATGGCAGGAGAGCAGGGAACGTTTTCCCGGCGGGATCAAAGAAGTGACGGACTATATCCGGAAAAAAGGGATGATACCGGGGGTGTGGCTGGAACTGGAAGTCATGGGAATCAACTGCGACAAAGCCAAGAGCGTGCCGGATGACTGGTTCTTTGTGCGCCATGGGAAGCGGATCTATGACAGAAGCCGTTACCAGCTGGATTTCCGCAATCCGGCGGTGATAGAGCATGTCAATGAAGTCGTGGACAGAGTGGTGAATGAGTATGGCGTGGGCTACATTAAAATGGATTACAATATAGAGCCGGGAATCGGTACCGAACTTTACGCGGAGAGTGTGGGGCAGGGTATGCTGGAGCATGAAAAAGCGTATCTGGCATGGCTGGAGGATGTGTTCTCCAGGTATCCCGGACTGGTGATCGAAAATTGTTCCAGCGGCGGCCTGCGTATCGACTACGCACTGCTTTCTCGCTACAGCATTCAGTCCACTTCCGATCAGGAGGATTACCGCAACTATGCCACGATCGCGGCCAACGCCGCAGCAGGCGTAACACCGGAGCAGGCTGCGATCTGGTCCTATCCCATGCGTTTGGATCTGACAGGCAGTGAAGCGGAAAGAAAAGCTCTGGCAAAGCAGGGCCGGGAAGAAGTCATATACAATATGATAAACGCCATGCTTTTAAGAATCCACCAGAGCGGACATTTGGCAGAGCTTTCGCCGGAGAGAAAAGAACTGGTAAAGGAAGGAATCCGTATTTACAAGCGGATTCGGGGGGACATTAAGAGCGCGCTGCCTTTCTGGCCTTTAGGCATAGCGGAAAATACCCACAAATGGCTATGCGCGGGACTGCGCGTGACCGGCGGGGAAGGAAAGGTGTATCTGGCCGTATGGAAGCGGGAAATGGAGGGGAAAACCGACAATCGGCCGGAAACGGAAGAAGAAAATTGTCTGTCCATCCCGCTGGAAAGGCTTGGGCATATGGAGGGTTTTTCCGAAGGAAGCGGTTTTCAGGTGAAGATCCTGTATCCGGAAAAGGAGCCGGTGCCCTTTTTGCAGGAAGGAAACCGGCTGAAGGTATGGCTGGAGGAGCCGGTTATGGCAAGGCTGTTTGTAATAGAAAGCAACCGTTAACCCTATGCCATTCCAAACAGGCTGCCGGCAATGTGTACGATCAGCGCGCATATCCAGGCGATGACACACTGCCCTGTCACGACAACGGCGGCCCATTTGCCGCCCAGCTCCCTTTTGATAGAGGCTACGGCCGCCACACAGGGAGTATACAACAGGCAGAATGTCAGTAAGGACAGGGCGGAGAGGGGTGTCAGTACACCGGCCAGGCCGCTGCCGCTAGAGGCGTTAAAGAGGACGGAGAGGGTGGCAACCACGCTTTCCTTTGCCATAAACCCGGTAATAAGCGCCGTGGAAATGCGCCAGTCCCCGAATCCCAGAGGAAGGAAGAGTGGAGCGATGATCCCGGCGGCAACCGCCAGAATGCTGTCCTTGGAATCGGTTACCATATTCAGGCGGAAATCGAAGTTCTGGAGAAACCAGATAACAATGGTCGCCAGAAAAATAACGGTAAAGGCCCTCTGGAGAAAATCCTTTGCCTTTTCCCACAGCAGCCGGGCCACATTTTTTAACCCTGGCATACGGTAATTGGGGAGTTCCATGACAAAGGGAACCGCTTCTCCTTTAAAAAGGCTGTTTTTAAGCAGCAGAGCCGTTAAGATCCCCATAAAGATGCCGCCGAAATAAAGTCCCACCATGATAAGACCGCTCTGTCTGGGAAAGAAAGCGCTGGCAAAGAACCCGTAAACGGGCAGCTTGGCCGTACAGCTCATAAAAGGCGTTAAAAGAATGGTCATTTTTCTGTCCCGCTCCGAAGGGAGGGTGCGGCTGGCCATAACACCCGGCACCGTACAGCCGAATCCGATCAGCATGGGGACGATGCTGCGGCCGGACAAGCCGATTTTTCGCAGCAGCTTGTCCATAACGAAAGCAACCCGGGCCATGTAGCCGGTATCTTCCAGCAGGGACAAAAAGAAAAACAGGGTAACGATCAGGGGCAGGAAGCTGAGCACGCTTCCTACGCCGTTAAAAATACCGTCAATGATCAGGGAGCGGAGCACCGGATTGACATTCCAGGCGATAAGGGCCTCGGCAGTCAAAGCTGTCATAACATCTATGCCTCTTGCCAAAAGATCTTGCAGCCATGCGCCGATGACGTTAAAGGTCAGCCAGAATACCAGCCCCATAATGCCTATAAATACGGGAATAGCGGTGAATTTGCCCGTAAGGACGCGATCGATCCTGCGGCTCCGCTCCCGCTCTTTGCTTTCGCCGGCTTTCACGACGCAGTTTTCCACCAGCTTTCCGATAAAGGTAAAGCGCATGGCGGCGATGGCGGCAGCCCGGTCCAGACCGCGCTCCTCTTCCATTTGGCATATGATATGCTCCAGCATTTCCTGCTCGTTTTGGGAAAGCCGCAGGGCCTCCAATACCCGGGTATCGCCCTCTACCAGCTTGGTGGCGGCAAAACGGACGGGAATACCGGCTTCCTTTGCGTGATCATCAATTAAATGCATGATACCGTGAAGACAACGGTGCACCGCGCCGCCGTTTTCATTTTCATCGCAAAAATCCGTCCGCCCGGGCCGCTCCTGATATTTGGCCACATGGAGCGCATGGTTTATCAATTCCTGGATGCCTTCGTTTTTGGCGGCGGAAATAGGCACCACGGGAATCCCCAGCATGGCTTCCATTTCATTGATGCGGATGGCACCGCCGTTTCCCCTGACTTCATCCATCATGTTCAGCGCCAGGACCATGGGAACATCCAGTTCCATAAGCTGCATGGTCAGATAAAGGTTGCGTTCGATATTGGTAGCGTCTACGATATTGATGATGCCGGTAGGCTTTTCGTCCAGAATGAATTGGCGGGATACGATCTCCTCGTTGGTATAGGGGGAGAGAGAGTAAATACCCGGCAGATCCGTTACCAGTGTCCGCGAATTGCCGCGGATGCTGCCGCTTTTTCTGTCCACGGTAACGCCCGGGAAATTGCCCACATGCTGGTTGGAGCCGGTAAGCTGGTTGAACAGAGTGGTTTTACCGCAGTTTTGGTTCCCGGCCAGCGCAAAGGTCAGTACGCTGCCCTCCGGCAGGGGATTTTCATCTGCCTTCACATGGTAACGGCCGCCCTCGCCCAGACCGGGGTGCTCGATGGGGCCTGTCTGAAATTCCGCGGCGCGCAGCTCGCCCCAGGAGCCTGACGCTTCTTGTGCGCTGGCTGTCAAAGGCTCTATCAAAATCTTTTCCGCGTCCGCCAGCCGCAGTGTCAGCTCATATCCTTGTATGCGCAGCTCCATGGGATCTCCCATGGGAGCGAATTTTTCCAGCGTGACTACCGCCTCCGGTATGACGCCCATATCCAGAAAATGCTGCCTGAGAGCACCGTCTCCTCCCACAGCAGTGATCCTTGCACTTTTACCAATCTGAAGTTCCCGCAGTGTCATAAGTTTGTCCTCTTATCATAAATATTTTTATTTGACATTCAACCGAAAGTATGTTATCCTAGTTAAGTCTTGTAAAAATGCGCGAGTGGCTCAGCGGTGGAGCACCTCCTTGCCAAGGAGGGGGTCGCGGGTTCGATTCCCGTCTCGCGCTTTTTATTGTTGTTTTATTGTCAGGAGAACGCAGGCGTGTCGTCTGCGTTTTTTGTTTACAGTATAATATTTGCATGTTTACAAAAAAAGTCAAGAGGAAATCCTTTGCTTTGTAGATTGGCTGCTTTCACTTCTTTGTAGGCTGCTCTCGTTTTTGTACTTTACAAATCTCCCTTTCCCTGTTACAATCAACCTATCCTTGAAAGATCAGATCTATATTTTCTACGCAATCTCTGCGGCATTTTTCAAGACAAAAATACAATCTCACAGGAGGAGTCTGCCTATGACAGATGACAGAACCAAAGAAACCCGTACA
>CANRMI010000002.1 GCA_947631685.1 uncultured Lachnospiraceae bacterium | reverse complement strand
TATTGTACTCTGAGGTATCTTTTTATCAACCACCTTTCCTGGAATTCCCTATGTTTGTATTATACAGGAAGCTCCTACTCATATATATGAAATACAATAAAAACAAGAGACAAAATAAACTGTCTCCATCTCAATACTCATATGTTTTAAAACTGAAAGTAAATAAACGTAGAAGCATCATATTCCGGCCCGTAAACTCCAAAGATTACAATGGTAAAAATCAGGCCATAATATACCAGCCAGCGGAACCAAATATTTTGTTTGTCCAGTATTCCCTTGATGTCCACCCGTTTCCGTTTCCAATTATCCACCAACATCAGCAGTACCAGGCTTAGTAACATAACGAAAAAATCTTTTTCCGATAAAACCATGGTATTGATCCCAAGTAAATTATTCGGATCAAAGAACGTAAAAAGCCCTATATTTGTCATACTCTGCCAGAGCATCCGCAGTGCTGTAGTCAAATTGTCCGCACGAAAAAAGAGCCAGGCAAGGTCTACGAATCCGAATGTGATCCCCCTTTGAAGTAAGCGATAACTAACGCAGTCCGTTCGGATATGCAGCCATTTCTGCATTCTGGTGCGAAATGGTCTAATCAAATCCCCTACTACCTGATAAAATCCATTCAGCAATCCCCAAACCACATAATTCCAACCGGCTCCATGCCATAGACCGCTTAAGGAAAACGTCAGAAGAATGTTCCGGTATTTTTTCCATTTCCCACAACGATTTCCTCCCAGCGGTATATAAATATAATCACGAAACCAGGTAGTTAGAGAGATATGCCAGTTCCTCCAAAATTCGCTGACCGATACGGCATAATAGGGACTGTTAAAATTCTTTGTCAGAGCAACCCCCAAAACCCGTGCCGCGCCCACCGCAATATCAGAATATCCCCCGAAATCACAATATATCTGAAATGCAAAGAGAACGGTTGTCAAGCCAATCTGCAGGCCGGAATAACTGGGGTAATGATCATATACCTCCGTGACCAGAACGGCAATCCGATCAGCAATGACCAACTTTTGAAAAAATCCCCATCCCATCAGGAGCAGACCGCTTTTAACTCGTTCCCAGTCAAAATAATGCTCCTCCCGCAGCTGTCGCATGAGATTTCTGCTGCGCTCAATCGGCCCTGCCACTAACTGCGGAAAAAAGGAAAGGAACAGCGCGTAACGCAAAAAATTCTTTTCTGCTGAAATATCTCCGCGATAAACATCAAATATGTACCCCAGCGCCTGAAAAGTATAGAAAGAAATACCTACTGGCAGAATCACATCAAAAACTGGCATGCTCACAGAAACATCAAACAGTGCAAGGCCTTGTGTGACGCTGTCCATTATAAAAGTAATATATTTAAAAAAGACTAAAACTCCAAGATTCCAGAGTACACAGGCTGCCAGACACCATTTTTTCCCTCTGAATTTTTTATTGTGTCTGCCAGCCCGATCCATCAACAGTCCTCCTGCCCAGGAAACCAGGGTAGTAGCAAGGATCAGCAAAAGATAGACCGGATTCCAACTGGCATAAAAATAGTAACTGGCCGCCAATAGCCATAAATATTTACATCGTTTAGGAATCCAGAAATAAACTAAGACCACTATGGGAAAAAAGACCAGAAAACCAGCCGAATTAAACAGCACAGATGTACCTCCTCACAGTTTATTTAATACCATTTTTTACGAATTGTTCAAATACGAACTGAGTGACCTTATCCGCCCCATCCTTATTCAAATGATGATACCCATTATATGCATCCTCAAAATCCGAACTTGTCAGACCAATTTCACTGTAATATTCATTGCAATCCAGGTAAAATATATCCTCGTCCTCGGCCAGGTCTGCTATTTTAGCTGCCCAGTCACCATAATTGATAGACTGTATGTATCCATCATACATAGGCGCCATAACCATACACAACGTAATGCCCTCTTTGCGGCAAAGCTGCGCCAGCTTGTGATAATACTGAATATTTATCTCCGAGATTACTTTGCCTGAAGGATTATACTCTGCTCCATCATATAATGCCTTTGTCTCCGCTGACATATGTGTCTCGCTTGGATGGAAAGAAGAATATTCCCATATCCCTTCTGTATAAAAAAGCAGATTTGATCCAATGGTTTCAATACTTGTCCAATTACTGTGACATCGCGCAATAGAAAGAAGTGCATAGCCCCAGTTTTCCTGAAGATACTGTTCCATGACCGCTTCCAGTTTACACAACCCAAAACGCATTCCATCAATATTGGATTCCTTTTTCCAATCCTTATCAGGAGTCTCTGTTCCAAAACGATAGTTGTAATTGTCATCCAGAGCAAAGGCCTCCAGAATGATGACATTCGGATGTTGATAATGCAAAGCCTCTTTTACATTGAAATACGCCTGAACTACATTTTGAGAATTGGAAGCCAGAATATAGCTGCTCTGACCTGTTACATCTGAAATAATATCCGGATCAAAAGAAGAATAAGCATGGCTGTTCCCCACTATCAATATTTCAACTTCTCCTCGCTTCAACACATAAAAGCGTTGCCATGTACGAATAATGGAATTGGAGGGATACAGCAGCAATACCGCCATACGCAGAAAGATAAAGAGAAACAACAGAAAAGCTGCTATCTTCAAGCAGTATTTCCCACGTAATTCCCATTGTCTCTTCACTAAATTATTCGCCTTCATTTTCATCCCTTCGCTTACGCAATACACTTTCTATAAACTTGACGGTATATCCGCCTGCCCTTGCGATCTTAGCCCGTTCACGCCGATCCGTTGTCTGCTTGGCAAGGTCCGCTATAAACTCAGGACGATACAGCTTCATGGGACAATCAATCTTATCACCGCGAAAATACTTGAACAGTTTAAGCATGGCATCACGCCCGATCAGTTCAAATAGTTCCAGGTAACTGTCATTTAAAGCCTCCGATTCGTTCCCTTCTACATGAAAAGCCTTATAAACAGCTTCCTCGTTTATATTATCCAAATCAATGTCAATCACAATATCACCTCCGCTCGTAATTTTATAGTGTTTCTTTCCTTAATTCCAATCTTATAAAGGTACATATAAAGTTCCTTTTTAATAGCCTTTAAATGTCCCTTTAATTTTTCTTATATAGTTCTTCGTTTTCTTTCATAAGTAATTTATTTCAGCTGCCTGTCCGCATAGCTATTTCTAAGCAATAAAAGAAGTCCCTGTGCCACACTTGGCACAGAGACTTCTTTTTGTATCATACTATAATATTTAGACATCCATTTTTTTCTTCTGCCTATTTTTCACGCAACCACACATAACTCTACTAGAATTTTTCTCTAATTGGTACAAAATTGGTACAAAACTCAAAAATTGGTACAGAAAACATGTGCAGACATTTGGTAAACAGTGGGTTTTATCAATCTATGGAGCGCATTGTCGGGAATAATAATACATCCCTGATCGCCGGTGAATTTGTCAGCAGCATGACCAGCCTGTCGATACCGTAACCGATACCGCCTGTGGGGGGCATACCGATCTCCAGCGCGTTTAAGAAATCCTCGTCTGTGGTATTGGCTTCCTCGTCCCCTGCTGCCAGCGCTGCCTCCTGGGCCTTGAAACGCTCCCGCTGGTCGATGGGATCGTTTAACTCGGAATAGGCGTTGCACATCTCGCGGCCGTAAATGAAAAGTTCAAACCGCTCTACATATTCGGGCTTGTCCGGCTTACGCTTGGTAAGAGGGGATACCTCCACGGGATGATCCATGACAAAGGTAGGCTGGATTAAATGTTCTTCCGCGTATTCTTCAAAGAACAGATTCAGTATATCGCCCCTGGTATGGCGCGCCTCGTAATGGATGCCCTTTTCATCCGCCAGCTTCTTAGCGGCCTCCGTATCAGGTACCCCGTCAAAATCCACGCCGGCATACTTCTTCACCGCGTCCACCATGGTAAGGCGTTCAAAGGGTTTGCCCAGATCTATCATTTCTTCCGCATAGGGGATCAGCGTTGTGCCACATACTTCCTTTGCCACATAGCGGAACATATCCTCCGTCAGATCCATCATCCCGTGATAATCGGTATAGGCCTGGTAGAGCTCCATTAAAGTAAATTCCGGATTGTGTCTGGTATCCAGTCCCTCATTCCTGAACACCCGCCCGATCTCGTAAACCTTTTCCATACCGCCCACGATCAGACGCTTTAAGTACAGCTCCAGAGAAATACGCAGCTTAACGTCTTCATCCAGCGCGTTGTAATGGGTTTCAAAGGGCCTTGCGGCCGCGCCGCCTGCATTGGCTACCAGCATGGGCGTCTCCACTTCCATAAAACCTCTTTCGTCCAGATACCGGCGGATGGCGCTGAGTATTTTGGAACGCTTCACAAAGGTCTCCTTTACGTCAGGATTCATGATGAGATCCGTGTAGCGCTGGCGGTAACGTATATCCGTATTCGTGAGTCCGTGAAACTTCTCCGGCAATATCTGCAGGCTTTTGCTCAGCAGTATCACTTCTGCCGCATGTACGGAAATCTCGCCGGTCTTGGTCATGAAGACCTCCCCGCGGATTCCTACGATGTCTCCCACGTCATATTTTTTAAAGTCAGCATAGGGCTCTTCCCCGATAATATCTCTTGCCACGTAGGCCTGAATGCTGCCCTGCAGATCCTGCACATTGCAAAAAGAAGCTTTGCCCATGACGCGCTTCTGCATGATACGGCCCGCTACGCTTACCGTCTTATCTTTCAGCTCTTCAAAATGGTCCTTGATCTCCTGGCTGTGGTGAGTCACTTCATACCTGGTGATCCGAAAAGGATCCCTGCCTGCCTCCTGCAGATTTGCCAGCTTCTCCCGCCTTACCTGTAAAAGCTGGTTCATATCCTGCTGCGGCGCCTCGTTCTTCTGCTGTTGATTCTTGTTCTGTGTATCTTCCACGATCTTACTCCTTTAGTTGGATCTTTGAATCTCCAATACTTTATATTGCAATACGCCAGCCTGTGTCTCCACTTCCACGACGTCCCCCAGCTTGCTGCCAATCAATGCCTTTCCTACGGGGCTTTCGTTGGAAATTTTGCCTTTCAGGCTGTTGGCCTCGGTGGAGCCTACGATTTTATATTCCAGTTCTTCACTGTATTCCAGATCCAGGATCCTGACTTTGCAGCCAATATTGATTTTGTCCAGATCCACTTCGTCTTCCACTACGACTTCCGCGTTCTTTAAAATCTTTTCCAGTTCTTCGATACGGGCCTCAATATCCCTCTGCTCGTCCTTTGCCGCATCGTACTCCGCATTTTCAGACAGATCGCCCTGTTCCCTGGCTTCTTTGATCTTCTGTGCCACTTCCTGCCGTTTTACGACTTTCAGCTCCTGCAGCTCGTCTTCGTATTTTCTCAGCCCTTCGTAGGTCAAGATATTTTTCTTGGATTCCATTTCGTGCGCCTTTCTATACCTTTTCAATTTTTTCTGTAGTTGTAATTTGGATCTCTAAAAAGGGTGTACCAAATTAATGTAGGTATTATACTGAATTTTACCGGTAGTGTCAAGGCGGGAGCGCCTTTTTCTCTCCATCTCCGGTCAGGTTTTTGACCGGGCTTCCCGCTCCCAATCCCGCATAAAGATTTTCGCGTCCACATACCTGACGCCTTCCGCCCGCCTGCAGAGCTTCTGCCCCTCGCCCCGCTCCGTGGAAAAAAAGAAACTGTCCGCCGGAAGCTGGGCCGGTTTCAGTCCGTAGAGCCTGCGCCCCGCCGCGAAAACGGTATTTCCCCGGGCGGGTATATAGAGATTTCCGGCTTTTTCCCACAGATACAGTAAAAATCCGTACTCTTCAGATAAGCTTTCCCGGAGTTCTTCCAGTTCCTCCACCCTTTCACTTACCACCGTGATCGTACGGGCTTTTTTTACATACCGAAAGATCAACTCTTCCGTTCCCATATCCTCGTCTTCCAATATGATAAGGTTGTCCGGAGCGGCCTTATAGTATTCCAGCATTCCCTGCAGCCAGGGATAAGAGACCGGCTCCTGCTGCCTGTGCAGCAGACTGCGTATTTCATTTTCATACAGATAGCAGACCGTCCCGCTCTGGGGCGGTATGGGCAGTCCTGCCTCATATTCCGCCAGGGCCTCCCTTGTCCAGTCCTTTCTTTTTCTGTACCGCAGAGGAAAATGTACGGTAAACTTACGCATGCGGCCCTGCTCCTTCGCTTCCCCTGCTGCCGGCAGCTCCTGTGCTGTTACAAAAAAGCGCCATTTCCCGAAAATACCTTTTTTTGCCGGTTCCACCGGTTCTGCCGTAAAGCAGACGGCTGTCAGATCTTCCATGGGTATCCCTCCGTTCCCTTTAAGATATGCAGCCGTCTTTTTCTTATTCCTTAAAACCGGTTTCTATTCTCCGAAAATCTGCTCCAGGCCTTTTAACAGCTCCTCCATGGTTTCCATGGAATTGATCATCTGCCTAAATCTGGCGGAATTGGGATACCCTGCCGTATACCAGGCCAAATGCTTCCGCATTTCCCGTACCCCCGTGTACTCTCCCTTTATTTCCAGCTGCAGTGCCGCGTGCCGCCTGATC
The DNA here is from genome assembly GCA_947631685.1 of uncultured Lachnospiraceae bacterium. GTDB lineage: Bacteria > Bacillota > Clostridia > Lachnospirales > Lachnospiraceae > Acetatifactor. The sequence continues at coordinate 302,672 of CANRMI010000002.1, read as the reverse complement.
GTGTCTTTCACTTCCTCAGGAGATGGCCTTGGGGGGATGCTGCCGTTTTCCAGATAGGAGACTATTTCCCTGAATATCCAGGGGTTGCCCCTGGCTGCCCGGCCCACCATGATTCCGTCGCAGCCCGTTTCCTCCAGCATGGCTTTCGCGCTGTAAGCGTCCGTCACATCGCCGTTGCCGATCACGGGAATCCTCACCGCTTCTTTTACCGCCCGTATACAGTCCCAGTCCGCCCTGCCGGAATAATACTGCTGCCTGGTCCTGCCGTGTACCGTCACTGCCGCCGCTCCTGCCGCCTCGGCTCTCTTCGCGATCTCCACGGCATTGACATGGTCTTCGTCAAAACCCTTTCGCAGCTTTACCGTCACCGGTTTTTTCACGGCTTTGGATACTTTTCTGACAATTTCTTCGGCCAGGCGGGGATCTTTCATCAACGCGGAGCCTTCTTGGTTGTTGACGACCTTCGGCACCGGACAGCCCATATTGATGTCCAGAATGTCAAAGGGCCTCTCTTCGATCCTGGCGGCCATTTCCGCCATAATATCCGGATCCGAGCCAAACAGCTGCAGGGAGACGGGGCGTTCTTCCTGTCTGATTGCCAGCAGCTCTTCCGTATTTTTGTTGTGATAGTAAATGGCCTTAGCGCTCACCATTTCCATGCATAAGAGGCCCGCGCCCTGCTCCCGGCACAACAGCCTGAAGGGCATGTCCGTCACGCCCGCCATAGGCGCTAAGATCACCTGATTCTCCAGTTCTACTTCACCAATCTGTAATCTCATGCTCCCCGTTCCTGCTTTTTGTTCTTTTCGTAGATCAGGCGCAGCCCCTCTAAGGTAAGGGCGCTGTCATAGATATGGATGCTCTTCGTTTCTTCCGCGATGAGCCGGCCCAATCCGCCGGTAGCCACCACCTTCAGGTCCTTTTCTCCGCTCTCTTCCTTTACCTTGTTGATGATATACTCTGTCTGTCCGATCTGGCCGTAAAAGAGGCCCGCCTGCATACTGCTTATGGTTTCCTGGGCCAGAATGCTCTTGGGCTTTCTGATCTCGATACGGGGCAGCATGGCCGTTCTTTCCGCCAGGGCTTCAATGCTGATGCGCATACCCGGCGCCGTAATGCCTGCCGCAAAACTGCCCTCGGCGCTGACCAGGTCATAGGTAGTACCTGTTCCGAAATCTATTACCAGCACCGGGCCGCCGTATTTTTCATAGGCCGCCACCGCGTCCGCGATCCTGTCCGCGCCGATCCCTCTGGGATTTTCCGTTACGATCCGGATGCCTGTCTTAATGCCAGGCCCCACCACCAGGGGCGCGTGACCAATATAGTTGCGGATGGCGGAGGTCAGGGAATGCATCACATCCGAAACCACACTGGCAATGATGGTTCCCTCGATGCTGCCCGAGTCAATCCCCCTGTGGCGCAGCAGCTCATTTAAGAGCACGCCGTATTCGTCCGACGTTCTGGGAAATTTGGTGGTGATATGAAAAGTGGCTTTTAACGCCTCTCCCTCAAATACTCCAAACGTAATATTGGTATTGCCTACATCGATCACCAGTATCATATCCAACTCCATTCTGGAACGCTTCCCGCTCCCGCCCGCGTTAATCTGTCAGCAGCGCGCTTATATCCTCATGCAGGATAAAGACACGATAATACAGACTGAGGCTCTCCAACAGCTCCTGCCGCTTTCTGCGCACCTCGGACACCATGAGCCCGCTGCTGATCTCATCATAATAAATGTCGTCGTCATCCGCATTGGTTTCCAACAGCACCCCGCCCTCTTCATCAAAGGCGATGGTGAACACCCCGCCCACCTCTTCGGTAAACAACACACAGAGAATGTGCAGCTCGTCCTTGATGGAGTCCGGGATCCCGTTGAATTTTTCATTGAAATAGTATTTCATTTCATAGGAATTGGCTCCGCAGAGCACTGTCTTTTCCGCCTTGTTCTCTTTTTCCTTACACATAGCCGTACACTCCCCTGACCGATACTTCTCCCGCATAGATCTCTTTGAGGCCATTGTCTGCCAAACGCACCAAAAGCCGGCCTTTCGCGTCAATTCCTTCCGCCCTGCCCCTATAGCTTCCCGCAGGTTCTAAGACTTCCACTTCCCTGTTTCTATTTATCAGGCAGGCATTATACCGCTCCTGCAGCAGGGACAGATCCAGCTTTTCCAAAAAGAGCCCGTAGTTTTGCTCAAAATGCTCGAGGATTTTTTCCAAAAGAAGGGCTCTGGAAACGCTCCGGCGCAGCTCCCCTTCCAGAGAAGCGGCCCTGTCCGCTAAATCCGCCTCAAATTCCTGTTCCTTTACATTTACGCCCACGCCCACCACCACATAGTCGATATAGTCGCTCTGGACGTTCATTTCCGTAAGAATGCCCGTGATCTTTCTGCCGTTTAACACAATGTCGTTGGGCCATTTGATGGCGCTTTCACAGCCGCAGACCTCTTCTATGGCATCTCTGACGGAGAGCGCCATTACCAGTGTCAGCATGGGCGCTCTGTCGGGTACAAAAGAGGGGCGCAGCAGAATGGTAAAATACAGGTTTTTTCCGGGTGGGGAAGCCCAGCTCCTGCCTTTTCTGCCCCTTCCCACAGTCTGGGTTTCCGCCACTACCAGGGTGCCTTCCGGTGCGCCCTCTTCCGCCAGCAGCCTGGCCCTTACATTGGTGGAGCCCAGGGAAGCATGATACTCTAATGTTTTCCCTGCCCATTTCGTCCGCAGCCTGCTTACCAGCTCGTCCTTACTCAATACATCCGGCAGGGCGGCCAATCTGTAGCCTCTGTTGCGCACCGCTTCGATTTCGTAGCCTTCCTGTTTTAACTGCCCGATGGCTTTCCAGACCGCAGCCCTGGTCACGCCGAAGCGCCCGCACAGCTCCTCGCCCGACAGATAGCCGTCGGTTTCCCGCAGCAGGGCCAGTATGCCCGATTTCATATTGCCGGTTTTCATAGGGTAGCCGCCATTACGGCCTTGATGGTATGCATTCTGTTCTCCGCTTCCGCGAATACCACGGACTGGGGCGACTCAAATACTTCGTCCGTCACTTCCATTTCCGTGATACCGAATTTTCTGCCCATTTCCGCGCCGATTTTGGTCTTCAGATCGTGGAACGCCGGCAGACAGTGCATAAAGATAGCCTGCTCCCCCGCATTCTCCATTACTTTCCTATTGACCTGATAAGGGGAAAGCTCCTTGATACGGCTCTCCCAGATCTCATCCGGTTCTCCCATGGATACCCATACATCCGTATAGATAACGTCCGCGCCCTTCGTACCTGCCGGCACATCCTCGGTCAGAGTAATGCTGCCGCCGCTGGCTGCCGCAAGCTCTCTGCAGGTTTTTACCAGATTGTCGTCCGGGAAATATTTCCGGGAGGTACAGGCCGTAAAATGCATACCCATTTTCGCGCAGACCACCATCAGGGAATTGCCCATATTGTAGCGGGCGTCCCCCATATAGGTCAGCTTTACGCCCCGAACGCGGCCTAACTGCTCCCGGATGGTGAGCAGGTCCGCCAGCATCTGGGTGGGGTGAAATTCATTTGTCAGCCCGTTCCACACCGGCACGCCGGCATACTTTGCCAGCTCTTCCACGATCTCCTGTCCGTATCCCCGGTATTCGATACCGTCAAACATGCTTCCCAGCACACGGGCGGTATCCGCTATGCTCTCCTTTTTCCCTATCTGGGACCCGGCAGGATCTAAGTAGGTGGTTCCCATGCCCAGATCATGGGCGGCCACCTCAAAGGAGCAGCGGGTACGGGTACTGGTCTTTTCAAAGATCAGCGCCACGTTTTTTCCCCGCAGGGTATCCACCGGTATTCCTTTCTTTTTTTTCTCTTTCAAATCTGCCGCAAGATCCAGCAGATATGTAATTTCTTCCGCTGTATAGTCCAAAAGCTTTAAAAAGTGACGTCCCTTCAGATCCATATTTTCTCCACTCCAAAATCTTATATTCCGAAAAAGAGAGACAGGGACGCTCTGCCTGAAAGCGTCCCTTGCTTCTCTCACATTCCGTTTCTGCAAATCGCAGCTTTTTTATTTCTCACTCAATTCCCTGAACGTAGTCGCCAGTGAAGCGATGCCCTGCAGATCGGCAGGCAGCAGGATCTTGGTTGCTTTACCGTCAGCTGCTTTTTCAAAGGCTTCCAGGCTCTTGATCTTTAAAACCGCCTCGTCCGCGCCGGCTTCTTTCAGCATACGGATACCGTCCGCATTCGCCTGCTGCACTTTCAAAATGGCTTCCGCTTCACCTTCTGCCTCACGGATCATCTTCTCTTTTTCAGCCTCCGCACGCAGGATCGCGGACTGCTTCTCCGCCTCCGCATGCAGGATCGCGGACTGCTTCTCACCTTCCGCGGAAAGGATCTGGGCTTTCTTCTCACCCTCCGCCCTGGTTACCGCTTCACGTCTTTCACGCTCCGCTTTCATCTGCTTTTCCATGGCATTCTGGATTTCAGCAGGAGGAATGATGTTCTTTAATTCCACACGGTTGACCTTGATACCCCAGGGATCCGTGGCAATATCCAGTGCCGCGCGCATCTGGGTATTGATCGTTTCGCGGGAGGTCAGCGTCTCATCCAGCTCCAGATCACCGATGATATTACGCAGGGTGGTCGCTGTCAGGTTCTCGATCGCCATCATGGGATTTTCCACGCCGTAGGTAAAGAGCCTGGGATCCGTGATCTGATAGAAGACTACGGTATCGATCCGCATGGTTACGTTATCCTTGGTAATAACGGGCTGGGGCGGGAAATCCGCTACCTGTTCCTTCAGATTGACTCTTCTGGCCACTTTATCCAAAAAAGGAATCTTCACATGCAGTCCCACCGACCATGTGCCCTGATAAGCACCCAGTCTTTCCACTACATACGCCTGCGCCTGCGGTACGATCTTGATACAGGATACCAGGATGACCAACAGCAGCACAATGAGGATAATAATGATCCATTCCATTTAAAAATACCTCTCTTTCTTAAAATGAAGTTATATAGATTTTACTTTAAAACCTGCGTTATTTGGGCTCTACCAGCAGTTTGACTCCGTTAATGGCCCTGACAAACACCACGGTGCCTACCGGTATCTTACCGCTTTCTTCCATGCTGCGGGCCGCCCATTCCTGTCCGCCCACAGTCACCTGTCCGATCCCTTCCAGATTATCTATCTCGCTGATCACTATGGCCTGCCTGCCCACCAGGCTTTCCACATTGGTCTTGACGCGTTCCTTGTTGAAAAACCTTACCGCTATAGGTCTGGTAAAGAGCAGCAGCACAATGGAGACTACCAAAAACAGCCCCACTTGTACCACCACAGGCGCGTTTACCAGCGCCGAAAGCGCCGCTGCCAGCGAACCGGCCGCAAACCAGATCGTCGTCAGGCCCATTGTCACCAGCTCTATAATAATGAACACTATCAAAAGCAGCAGCCATACAAATAACATTTTATCCTGCATAGCAATCCCTCTTTTCCACACCGGCTCCCGATCATTGCCGGCTCTCTTATTTCATCTTACTACAGCTCCGGGCTTCCGTCCATACTTTTATGCGTATGTTTCTAAATTTTAATATACCAAAACCCGTGCGTTTCATGCAAGTAAAAAAGGAGCTCTGCCGCCTTACGCGGTAAAGCTCCTCTCACGGAGAAGTTCCTCTTCTCCCGTCCAGCTCTATTTATCTGTTTAATAGAAAACATGGTTGCCGATGACCAGGCCTTCCCGCCCGTTGTTGCGTCTAAAGTGAGTCATATCCCCAACATTGGATACACCGGAAATAGCCTCGGTTGCCGCGTCGATACAGCTCTGTTTGATCCTGCCGGAGTCTAAGAGCCTGTTCACCTTGCCGTTCTGAGCAGGCGTAAACTGGCCTGACGCGTAAATAACACCGTGGATGGTATCTGGATAAGCCGCGCTTCTGACACGGTTCATTACTACCGCACCCACCGCCAGCTGGCCCTCGTAGCTTTCGCCCCCGGCCTCACACTGGATCAGTGCCGCCAACAGCATCGTCATATCCGCATCCGTGGTATACTGGCCGTAATTGACATGGCGCTTCGCTTCCGCTTCCGCGGCTTCACGCTCCTTAATCGCCTCCATTGTTTCCCCGGAGTCAATCTTAAATTCAATGGTGACATATTCTAAGGATACATAGCCGTCCCCGCCCTCATAGGCGATGCAGGCCCAGCCTGCTTCTTCGTCAGTAAAGACCACTTCCTCTTCGTCGCCTTTGGGAAGAATGCCGATCACGGCGGCGTTGGAGTCGGGCTCCTCGCGCACATTCAGTCCCGTATCCGTATGGGCTACGGTAACGCCTACGCTGGCCGCCAGAACTTTGGCGTCATCTCCAAAGAGCAGATACTCGTCCTTGGCCCAGCCGATCAGATCCCCTGACTGGATCTTGGTCCAGCCGTTTCTTCTTTCCAAGATCGTACCGCCGCAGTCCTTATAGAGCTTGCCTGCCTTCTCAGCATCGGTATCCGGTTCGGTACGTACATTTAATGCATTGCTGACATTTGCCATGACCAGGGTGGATTCTTCTCTGGAAGAAGAAGTGTAAAGATTCAATTCCCTCGCGGTGGCATACAACAGGTCCGAAGTGTCCGTAGCGCCGGGATCCAGGATCGCCGACACCCCTCCGTTAAATCCGTCCAGACAATTTTTATTGCCAGCATCCGCATACAGGCTTGTCTGCAGCACCAGGATGAGGGAGAGCCCCAATCCGGCCAGCAGTTCAAGCAGCCTCCTGCCTCTTGCCATTTTACTTACCTCCAAAATCTTTTTCGTAATGATTATGCCAACTTTGTTAAATTTATTACGAAATTATTAAATTTTGTTGTAAAAAGTATGATAGCAGAGGTTTTTTCATTTGTCAAGCCTTGTTTTGTGAACGCTTACATTCCCATAAATACTGGCTTTTTCGCATTTTAAGGACTTACACGCTTTTCTTTTTACATATTCCGGGATTTTTCCACACAGGCCTTTACCGCGTCCATGACCGCGCCCCGCAGTCCTTTTTCTTCCAGCACCCGTACAGCCGCTATGGTAGTTCCCCCCGGCGAACACACCATGTCCTTTAACTGGGCAGGATGCATGCCCGTCTCCAGCACCATTTTCGCGCTGCCAAGCACCGACTGTGCCGCCATTTCGCAGGCCTGCTTTCTGGGCATTCCCGCTTCCACGGCCGCATCCGCCATAGCTTCTATAAAAAGGAACACATAGGCCGGTGAACTGCCGCTGACGCCTACCACCGCATCCATTAAAGTTTCCGGTACAAAGCTCACGGTGCCGAAAGAGCTTAAAAGTTTCTCCGCCTGCAGCGCTTCCTCGTCCGTTACCAGCGCGCCGCGGGTACAAGCCGTACAGCCGGCGCCCACAAGAGCCGGCGTATTGGGCATACAGCGCAGCAGCTTTACGGGGTGTCCGAAAAGCTCTTCGATCCGGGCCATAGTCTGGCCTGCGGCAATACTGATGACTACTGTATTCTCTCCCACGGCGTCCTGAATCTCTCCGATCACCTCCGGGAAACAGACCGGCTTCACCGCCAAAAAGAGGTAATCGGCGCCGGAAGCCGCCGCCCTGTTGTCAGTTCCCGCGCAGATACCGTATTTCTCCCGCATCTTCGCGGCTGTGACCTCCGTTTTGGAAGAGCCGGATATTTCCTCCGATTTTATTAAATTTTGTTTTAACATTCCTCCGATCATAGCATCCGCCATATTTCCCAATCCAATAAAAGTTATTTTCATATTTAACCTCCATACCGTAAAAAATCTATGGCTGCGGTCAGCCGTTTATCGGACCTGCCGCCTCTGCCTGTACGCTTCATATAATAACAGGGACGCGGAAACCGCCGCGTTTAGGGATTCCACCCTGCCCTCCATGGGAATCTTTATGTAATGATCCGCCAGCTCGGCTGTTTCCTTTCTCAGCCCTCTTCCTTCATTTCCGATCAGAAACGCGCAGCTTTTCCGGAAGGAAAAGGCGTCATACAGGCTGCTACCCTTCAGATGTGCGGCATAAACCGCAATATGCCTGCTGCGCATATCCTTTATCACATCCTGCAAGCTGTCTGTATAGAGAAAGGGAATCCGGTATATAGAACCCATGGTAGCCCGGACAGCCTTGGGATTAAAAAGGTCCACCGTCCCTTTTGTCATAATAACACCCGTTATTCCCGCTCCCTCACCGCTTCTCAAGATCGCCCCCAGATTGCCCGGATCCTGCAGATCCTCCAGCAGCAGATACAATCCTTTTTCAGCAGTCAGTATATCCTCCCGCCGATACCTGGGCTGCTCTAACACAGTCAGCACTCCCTGGGGCGACTGGGTATCCGAAGCTTTCCGGAAAGCCGCTTCGGACACCGTTTCATAATCCATCCGGGATATTTTATTCCATAACACACGTTCTTTTTCTGTTTTCCCTTTTTGCAGTGTTTCCGCGGTTTCCTGCGTCAGATAGATCTCCCGAATGAGCGGCTCCGGCGCCTCCTCTAACATTTTCAGGCCCTCCGCCACAAACACGCCGTCCCTCTCCCGCTCTTTGGACTTGCTCTGCCACTGCACAAGCTGCTTGATGCGGGGATTGGATGTACTGCTTATCATATTTGACCTCCATGTAAGAAAAAGAACCCCGAAAGCCGGATGACGCCGCTTTCCAGGGCTCTTAATTCCTGATTTATCTTTTAGCGGGACAAAAGCTTGCTGACCTCCAGAGAAAACTCAGGCAATTCTTTCTGCATTGCCAATGCTTCCTCAATATCGAAGTCCGTAAACTCACCATTCTTATAGGCCACCACTCTCTTGGTCTTGCCCTGCTGCAGCAAGGTCACCGCGTAGGCTCCCATAATGGACGCGTAGTAGCGGTCCTTACAGGTAGGACTTCCGCCCCGCTGCATGTGCCCTAAAATAGTGGCGCGGGTTTCCACTCCCGTAGCGGCTTCAATTCTCTTTGCCATGGAATTGGAGTGCCCGATTCCTTCCGCATTGATGATGATGTGGTGCTTCTTGCCCATTTTACGCTTCTCTATGATATTGTTGATAATGGCCTGCTCGTCGTAATCGTATTTCTCTGGCAGCAGAATGTCCTCCGCTCCGTTGGCAATACCGCACCAGAGCGCGATATATCCCGCGTTCCTTCCCATAACCTCAATGATACTGCAGCGTTCATGAGAGGAAGAGGTATCTCTGACCTTATCGATGGCTTCCATGGCTGTATTGATTGCCGTATCAAAGCCAATGGTATAGTCCGTACAGGAAATGTCTAAGTCGATCGTGCCCGGCAGACCGATAGCATTGATCCCCAGTCTTGCCAGCGCCTGGGCGCCGCGGTAAGAACCGTCTCCGCCAATGACAACCAGCCCGTCTATGCCATGCTTTTTACAAATATCTGCTGCTTTCTGCTGCACTTCCGGCTCCACAAATTCAGGACATCTGGCGGTACCTAAAACAGTACCTCCCTTTTGGATAATATCGGAAACGTCCCTAGTCTGCATATCCTTAATATCTTCATTCAGCAGTCCCATGTATCCTCTCTCAATACCCTTGACTTTCAGTCCTTTCGCGATCGCGGTCCTTACCACCGCGCGGATCGCGGCATTCATTCCGGGTGCGTCGCCGCCGCTCGTCAATACTCCGATTGTCTTTACCTGCTCAGCCATGACTCAACCTCCTCACCGATTTTCTATATTTTAACCCTTTTTAGCGGCATTTTCAATGATTTTATCAGATTTCTTTTGTCACCAGCTTGACGTTTTCCTCTCCGTAAAGCGCGTAAAGAGTCTTTAAGAGGGCTTCGTCCGCCTTGACGTTCCGATTGCGGGGCAGCTCCTTCTTCCCTTTGGGATTTTCCGTGTAGATCACTACGCTGTCCTCCCCCTCCGATTCCGCGATCGCCGCAAAAAGCTCCTGCTCCGCCGCCTGATAGGCTTCTCTGGTTTCAAATTTGATCCAAAGCGTTCTGGAAGGCTTCGCAAAAGGCTCAATCCTCTCACAGATCAGCTTTCCGTCCTTTTCCTCCTCTACAGATACCCGCCCGGTAATAAATACCTTGGCATCCTCCATCAAAAGAGCGCTGTATTTTTCATAGTCCCTGGGAAATACCACTACTTCCACTGTTCCCGCCAGATCCTCTATGGTCAGAAACGCCATGACCTTGTTGCTCTTGGTATATTTAATGGTCTTTTCCGAGATGATGCCTCCTATGGTAACGACGGAGCCGTCCCCGATACCTACCTTCCCGCTTTCTTCATCCAGGGAAAATTCCGCGGTAGTCGCTGTGATCTTCTTCCGCCAGGTCTTCTCGTACTCTTCCAGCGGATGCCCGCTGACATAGATGCCCAGCACTTCCTTTTCAAAATTCAACAAAGTTTCCTTGGAATACTCCCCTATCTCGGGCAGCTTTATATCAAAGTCCGCTTTGGCTTCCTCCTCTACCATATCGAAGAGGGAAAGCTGCCCTGCCATATTGTTCTTCTTATTCTTCTGGATGTTGTCCACCACCTGCACATATACCGCCATCAGCTGCTTGCGGCTTCCACCCAGACTGTCCATGGCACCGGCCTTGATAAAGCTCTCAATGGCCCGTTTGTTCAGCTCCTTATCCGCCATTCTGCTGACAAAATCCTCCAGATTGAGGAAAACGCCTCCCCTCTTTCTCTCCTCCGCCACCGCGTTGATAATGGGACGGCCTATACTCTTAATGGCGGTCAGGGCATAGCGTATGCAGCCATCCGAAACGGAGAATTTGCTCTCTCCCCGGTTGATGTCCGGAGGCAGAACTTTGATCCCCATACTCCGGCACACCAGTATGTACTCGGAAACCTTTCTGGGATTGTCGATAACGGAGGTCAAAAGCGCCGCCATAAACTCCACCGGATAATAGTACTTCAAATAAGCTGTCTGATAGGCCACTACCGCATAACAGGCCGCATGGGATTTGTTGAACGCGTACTTCGCGAAATCCATCATGGTTTCGTAGATGTCGCCCGCCACTTTTTCGTCGATCCCTTTTGCCACACAGCCCGGCACGCCCTCCTCGGGGTTTCCGTGGATAAAGTTTTCCCGCTCTTTCTCCATGACATACTGTTTCTTTTTGCTCATGGCCCGGCGCACTAGGTCGCTTCTGCCCAGGGTATAACCGCCTAAATCCCGCACGATCTGCATGACCTGCTCCTGATAGACAATGCACCCGTAGGTGGGCGCCAGAATCGGCTCTAACTGGGGACAGGCGTAGGTGATCTCTTCCCCGCTGTTTTTCCCTTTGAGATATTTGGGAATAAAATCCATGGGTCCCGGACGGTAAAGGGAAATTCCCGCAATAATGTCCTCCAGGTTCTTGGGCTTTAACTCTTTCATGAAGCTGCGCATCCCCGCGCTTTCCAACTGGAACACCCCATCGGTCCTGCCCGTGCCCAAAGATTCCAAAACGGCTTTGTCGTCATAGTCTATATTGTCTATGTCTATATGCCTGCCTGTATCCTTTTCGATCATCCCGACTGCGTCGTTGATCACCGTCAGGGTACGCAGCCCCAGGAAATCCATTTTCAAAAGGCCCAGTTCCTCTAAGGTCGTCATGGTAAACTGGGTGGTAATGGAACCGTCGGAGCCCCTGGAAAGCGGCACAAACTCATCCGCGGACTTCTGACAGATGACCACTCCCGCCGCGTGCATGGAGGTGTGCCTGGGAAGTCCCTCCAGCCTTCTGCACATATCGATCAGACGCCTGACCTGCTCGTCCGCGCTGTAGAGCGTATGGAATTCCGGATTGATCTCCAGCGCTCTGTCTATGGTAATGTTCAGCTCTCCCGGTATCATTTTCGCAATGGAGTCCACATAGGCATAGGGCAGATCCATGACTCTTCCCACATCCCGTATCACACCCTTTGCCGCCATAGTACCAAAGGTCACTATCTGCACCACTTTATCCGCGCCATACTTGCGCCCCACATAGTCAATGACTTCCTGCCTTCTTTCAAAGCAGAAATCTACGTCAATATCGGGCATGGACACCCTTTCCGGATTTAAGAACCGCTCAAAGAGCAGATTATAACGGATGGGGTCTATACTGGTGATCTTCAGGCAGTAAGCCACAATGCTGCCCGCCGCGGAACCTCTTCCGGGGCCTACCGGGATCCCGTTTTCCCTGGCATAGTTGATAAAGTCCCATACGATCAGAAAATAATCCACATATCCCATGGTGCGGATAACGTTCAGCTCATAATCCAGCCTTTCCCTGAGAGTCTGCCCCGTATCCCCCGCCGGCAGGCTGCCGTCCCCGTAACGCTCCTTTAATCCTTCATCGCAGAGCTTGTTCAGATAGCCCCAAGAATCATACCCCTTTGGCACATCATATTTGGGCAGCTTTGTCACCCCAAACTCAATCTCCACGCTGCATCTGTCCGCGATCCTCTGTGTATTTTCCACAGCTTCCCACGCGTAGGGGAACAGCCCTTTCATCTCTTCTTCGCTCTTGACGTAATACTGGCCGCCCTCATAGCGCATGCGGTCCGTATCCGCCAGCTTTTTGCCGGTCTGCAGGCAAAGCAGCACATCATGGGAATCCGCGTCTTCCGCATAGGTATAGTGCACATCATTCGTCACCACCAGCGGAATATCCAGCTTGCCGCTCATTTTGAGCAGCTCCGTATTGACAAGTCTCTGCTCGGGAATCCCATGGTCCTGCATCTCCAGGAAAAAATTTCCCTTGCCAAAGCATTCCTCATATTTTAAGGCCGTTTTCTCGGCTTCATCTATCAGGCCCTTTACAATATAGCGCTGCACTTCTCCCGCCAGACAGGCAGAGAGCGCAATGATCCCCTCATGATACTGGCGCAGCACTTCCATATCCACACGGGGCTTATAATAGTAGCCTTCCGTAAATCCCTTGCTGACAATCTTCATCAGGTTGGCATAACCGGTATTATTTTCAGCTAACAGTACCAGATGATAATATCTGTCCTCGCCGCCGGTCAGCTCCTTGTCAAAACGGGAATTGGGAGCCACATAGACCTCGCAGCCTAAAATAGGCTTGATCCCTGCCGCTTTCGCCTCTTTATAAAAATCGATCACGCCATACATGACTCCGTGGTCCGTAATGGCCGCGCTGTCCATACCCAGTTCTTTTACGCGCTTCACATATTCCTTAATTTTGTTGGATCCGTCTAAGAGCGAATACTCCGTATGAACGTGCAAATGAGTGAATGCCATGTAAACTCCTTTCCCACCGGTCCCGTCTACCAAAAAGGGCGGCCCGCAGGCCGCCCGCTCTCTTTATTATAATCCTTTTTGCCGACTTATGCAAAAGGATTTTCGGTAGGATACATCATGCCCGCAGGATGGTTGAAGTCCAGATCCTCCGTGGGAACGCCGATGTATTTGAATACCTCATATAAGGCTTTTCCAAAATGTCCGAACGCCACCGCGCCATGGTGCGGATAATTCTTCTCGATCAGGACATGGCGATAGAATCTTCCCATTTCCGGAATGGCAAATACGCCGATGCTGCCGAAGGAACGGGTTGCCACAGGCAGTACCTCTCCCTGCGCGATATAGGCGCGCAGCTTGCAATCGGCAGTGCTCTGCAGACGGTAGAAAGTGATATCACCCGGCACAATATCTCCCTCCAGCGTGCCGTTTGTCACTTCTTCGGGCAGGGTTCTGGCCATGATCATCTGATTCTTCATATTGCAGAAAGCCAGCTTTCTGGAGCAGGTATTGCCACAGTGGAAGCCCATGAACGTATCCTTATGGGTATACGGGAATTTACCCTGAATGGCCTCTTCATACATATCGTCGGGCACACTGTTGTTAATATCCAGAAGAGTAACCGCGTCTTCGCTGACGCAGGTACCGATAAACTCGCTCAGGCAGCCGTAAATATCCACTTCGCAGGATACGGGGATCCCCATACCGGTAAGGCGGCTGTTGACATAGCAGGGCACAAAGCCAAACTGCGTCTGGAACGCCGGCCAGCATTTGCCCGCGATCGCTACATATTTTCTATACCCCTTATGGGCCTCCACCCAGTCTAACAGCGTCAGTTCATACTGAGCCAGCTTAGGCAGCACCTCGGGCTTTAAATTACCGCTCCCCAGTTCCTCTTCCATTTCTTTGACCTTATCGGGAATACGGGCATCTTTCGCATGATTATTATAAGCTTCAAACAGATCCAGCTCGGAATTTTCCTCGATCTCCACGCCCAGGTTATACAGCTGCTTGATCGGCGCGTTGCAGGCCAGGAAATTTAAAGGTCTCGGTCCAAAGCTGATGATCTTTAAATCGGAAAGTCCGATGATGGCCCTTGCAATAGGAAGGAACTCATGGAGCATATCCGCGCATTCCGCCGCCGTTCCTACCGGATATTCGGGAATGTACGCCTTCACATTGCGCAGCTTCAGATTGTAGCTGGCATTCAACATACCGCAGTACGCGTCGCCCCTGCCTCCTACCAGATCGTTCTGGGACTCTTCCGCCGCGGCAATAAACATAGCCGGACCGTCAAAATGCTTTGCCAGCAGAGTTTCGGCAATTTCCGGTCCGAAGTTGCCAAGATATACACAGAGCGCGTTGCAGCCGGCATTTTTAATGTCTTCCAGTGCCTGTACCATATGAATCTCGCTCTCTACAATGCACACCGGGCACTCGTACACGCCTTCCTCACCGTACTTGGCGGTATAGGCCTGCATCAACGCCTTTCTCCTGTTGACGGACAGGGATTCGGGGAAACAGTCACGGCTGACAGCCACAACGCCCACCTTGACCTTGGGTAAATTATGAAACATAGCATATCCTCCTCTTTCTATTAATATAATCAGGATGCCTGATTTACAGCCGCAGATTTTCTCCCTTCAGCCCCAGAAAAGTTCCTTCGTCCAGCCCGCCTTCCGCATGGCCTATCAGCCACTTGTTCACGGCTGTCAGCAGAGCGTCCTCACTGGGCGCCTTTTGGCCGGATACCTTCGCATGAGGGGAGCTTAAAGGATAATTGGTTCCTTTAGGCAGGATCACCGCCACTTTAAAGCCCTGGTTGTTCGGATCGCAGGGCGCGTAATGCAGCGTCGTGGCATAGATTTCCACCGCGGTTCCCGCAGGGACCAGAAAGGCCTCCACCCGGGAAGTATCGTATGTAAAATCCGCTTCCACATCCTGTAAAAGCCCCAGCATCAGCACCGCTTCGCCAGCGGCTACATTGATCTCGCTGTCCCGGTGATATTCCAGCGCGTTTAAAAGCGTATTGTGTCCGTTGCAGTATCCGATCTGCACCGGCATCTCCCCGTATACCACTTTGGAAATCTCCTCCATGACAGGAAGACTCTCCAGAATGGAAACGGAAGGCTCATAGGCCACGCCTTCCGGCAGCGGCGTCTCGGCCAGCTTTGCCACCAAGGAGGAAAAGTCCACATTGTCTACAATTCTGCCGTATTTTTTGAACGCGGCGTCAGTTACCTTTTTTATCTCCATATTAACTCCCTTCCGCAGGCAGACCTGCTATTTTATGATCTCAAATACCGGTTTCAACGCGGGATAGATCGCTTTAAACTGCGCGTAACGCTCCTCGTACTTAGCGGCGATCTCCGGCTCCGGCTCCACTGTGCCCACCGTTTTCACCAACTTCTTCGCAATCTCTTCCACGCTGGCATACTCTCCGCAGGCTACCGCAGCCAACATAGCGCCGCCCATGGCGGGGCCCTCCTCGCTTTCCGGGATGTCCACCTTCAGATTCAGTACATTGGCTATGATCCTGCGCCACAGCGGACTCTTTGCGCCGCCGCCGCAGATCTTGGTCCTCTCAATACGGATGCCCAGGCTCTTCGCTACCTCCAGGGAATCCCGCAGGGCAAAGGCCACGCCCTCCAGAACTGCCTGCGTCATATCCTGCCTGGTGGTATCCATAGTCATCCCCACAAAAGTACCTCTGGCGTTGGGATTGTTGTGGGGAGAACGTTCTCCCATCAGATAGGGGAGGAAATACACATGATTCTCTCCCAGCTTCTCAATATTCTGCTGCTCTTTTCCATAGTCTCCGGTGCCGATGATCTCATCCATCCACCACTTGTTGCAGGAGGCGGCACTCAGCATACAGCCCATCAAATGATAGGTACCGTCCGCATGGGCAAAGGAATGGAGCGCGTTGTATCTGTCCACGCCAAACTTTGCCGAAGAGATGAAGATCGTTCCGCTGGTTCCTAAGGAAATATTGCAGCTTCCGTCTCCCACCGTACCGGTTCCCACAGCGGCCGCCGCATTGTCTCCGGCTCCCGCCGCCACTTTGACCGTCCGCGGCACTCCCAGCTCCTGCGCGATCTCCGGTTTCAGACAGCCCACACACTCGTAGCTCTCGTACACCCTGGCCAGCTGTTCTTCCCTGACATAGCAGATATCACACATTTCCTTAGACCAGCACCGGTTCTTTACGTCAAACAGCAGCATACCCGAAGCGTCCGATACATCGGTACAGTGCACTCCGGTCAGCATATACGCCAGATAGTCCTTGGGCAGCATGATCTTTTGGATACGCGCGAAGTTTTCCGGCTCCTTGTTCTTCACCCACAGCAATTTGGGCGCAGTAAAGCCCGTAAAGGAAATGTTGGCGGTATAGGCCGACAGCTTTTCCTTTCCGATCACATTGTTCAGATATTCACATTCTTCATAGGTCCGGCCATCGTTCCAGAGAATAGCCGGACGGATGACCTGGTCGTTCTCATCCAGAATGACCAGCCCATGCATCTGGCCGCCAAAACTCAGACCGGCCACCTGACTTTTGTCCGCGTCTTTTAACAGCTCCTTTAAGCCGGCCATGGTCTGCGTAAACCAGTCCTGCGGTCTCTGCTCCGACCAGCCGGGATGAGGAAAGAACAGCGGGTATTCTTTGGATACCACATTTTGTATCTTCCCCGTTTCATTCATCAGAAGCAGTTTGACCGCGGACGTTCCTAGATCAACCCCGATATACAGCATAACAGCCCTCCGATACATTCCTTATTATTATCATGATAATATGTTCGGGCCGGGAAATCAAGGTGTTTACTTTACTTTTTTATTCTTCCGCAAACATAGGCGTGGAGAAATATCTGTCACCGGAATCCGGCAGCAGCGCCACGATCACTTTGCCGGCGTTTTCCGCTCTCTTTGCCAGCAGCGTCGCCGCGTGAAGAGCCGCTCCGGAGGTGATTCCCACCAGAAAGCCTTCGCTTCGCGCGATCGCTCTTCCCGCCGCAAACGCCTCTTCATTCTCTACCTGAATGATCTCATCATAAATACCGGTATCCAGTACGGAGGGTACAAAGCCCGCGCCGATGCCCTGCAGCTTGTGAGGGCCGGGCGCGCCGCCGGAAAGAACCGGAGAACCTGCCGGCTCCACCGCCACGATCCTGACCTTGGGATTTTTGCTCTTCAAATATCTTCCCACACCGGTAATGGTGCCGCCCGTACCTACACCGGCTACAAAAATATCCACTTTGCCATCCGTATCTTCCCAGATTTCCGGGCCGGTGGTCTCTTCATGGACCTCGGGGTTGTGGGGATTGTCAAACTGCCCCATGACTACGGATCCCTCTATTTCCCTGTTCAGCTCTTCCGCCTTGGCGATGGCGCCTTTCATGCCCTTGGCACCCTCCGTCAGCACCAGCTTCGCCCCATAGGCCTTCAACATATTTCTTCTTTCTACGCTCATGGTATCGGGCAGAGTCAAAATGGCCTTATAGCCCTTTGCGGCCGCTACGCTGGCCAGACCGATACCTGTGTTGCCGCTGGTGGGCTCAATAATGGTAGCGCCGGGCTTTAAGCGCCCTTCCTGTTCCGCCTTTTCCACCATATTCAGGGCAATCCTGTCCTTGACGCTGCCCGCCGGATTAAAATACTCCAGCTTTACTAAAAGCATCGCGTCTTTCACGCCGGCCTGCTCCATATATCTGCCGGGCTTCAGCAAAGGGGTGCCGCCGATCAATTGTGTCGCGTTCTCATAGATCTTTCCCATATCCTATCCGTTCCTCCTTTAAATCCTATTAATCTTATAGGATTATTATGGATTGAATTTTACACCCTGAAAAGCGGATTGTCAACACCATTTTCTTTTTCTCCGCAATTCTTTTGACAGCGGCGGCTTTTTCCGGTAATATAATACTGTCAAAAAGGCAGTTTTTTATTTCACGAAAGGAAAATCTTTATGAGCACTGCGGACACCTATACGGTTCCCTGCCTTTCAGGGAGCTCCTTCACACAAAAGAACATTTCCGTCACCGTTCCCGGCTCCAAGAGCATCACCAACCGGGCCCTGCTCCTCGCCATGCTGGCCGAGGGCAGAAGCACCTTAAGCGGCGCCCTGTTTTCCGACGATTCCAGATACCTGCTAAAGTGCCTGCAGGATCTGGGATTTACGGCTGACGGCGATGAAGCCGCTAAGAGCATAACCGTGGAAGGACTGGGAGGAAGAATCCCCAAAAAAGAAGCTTCCCTGTACGTGGGAAGCGCCGGTACCGCTGCCCGTTTTTTGAGTGCCTGCCTAGGCGTTTCCGAAGGCACCTTTCATATGGACGCTTCCGAACAGATGCGCCGGCGCCCCATGGCGCCTCTGCTGGCTTCCTTACAGGAGTTAGGCTGTGAGATCGAATTTGAAGGTCAGGAGGGATATTTCCCTTTTACTTTAAAAGGGCATGGTTTCGGAAAACAGGACATCTGCGTGGACATCGCGTCCAGCAGCCAGTTTTTAAGCGCCCTGCTCATAGCCTCCGCCCTGTCCCCCAGGGACATGCATATCCACCTTACGGGGACTCACGGTATGGCCTACATTGAGATGACCTGCCGCATGATGTCCCAATTCGGCGTGGACTGCGAAAAAGCTTCCGATCACTCTTTTACCGTACCCGCCGGCCAAGGCTATAAGGGCAGAGAATACGCGATAGAACCGGACGCCTCCGCGGCGGCGTATTTTTACGCTCTGGCTGCCATTCTGGGCTGCTCCGTTACGGTAAAAGGCGTATTTCCTCATTCTCTCCAGGGCGATGTGGCCTTTTTGTCCTTTCTTGAAAAAATGGGCTGTTCCCTGCGGCAGACACCAGAGGGGCTTTGTCTGGGCGGCCCGGCAGACGGCGTTCTCCACGGCCTTACCGCAGACATGTCCGCCTGCTCCGATCAGGCCATCACGCTGGCTGCCATCGCGCCTTTCGCGGACTCTCCCGTTACCATTACCGGCATCGGACACATCCGCCATCAGGAAAGCGACCGTCTGGCCGCGATCGTGGAAAATCTTACCGCCATGGGCATCCGCTGTGAACAAAAAGAGGACGGAGTTACCGTCTATCCCGGCAATCCCCGTCCTGCTCTCATTCATACCTATGACGACCACCGCCTTGCCATGGGCTTTGCCCTGACCGGCCTGCGGGCAGAGGGCATCGTCATTGAAAATCCGCTCTGCTGCAAAAAAACCTTTGAAAATTATTTTAAAGTCTTAAACGATACCGTTGCGGCGCTGACAACCTGATTCAGGCGGTGATGACCGTTCCTGCCCTGCCTTTTATAGCGTCCTTTACATGCTGCAGGGAAGTGATCAACACGCTGCCCGCAGGTACGGCTTTCAGATACGCTGCCGCCGCCTCGATCTTAGGCAGCATGGTGCCCGCCTCAAACTGGCCTTCCGCGGCATAACGCTCCGCTTCCGCCACCGTCATGCTCCGGATCGGTTCTCTGGCTTCCGTATTGAAATTCTTGTATACATAGTCCACAGAAGTTAAAATGATCAGAATATCCGCCTGCAGCTCCGATGCCAGTTTGCCGGCAATGCTGTCCTTTTCTATGACGGCAGACGCTCCCTTCAGGGCATGGTGCTGCTCAATAACAGGAATGCCTCCGCCGCCGCAGGCGATCACGATCTGATCCGCCTCTGCCAGCGTCCGGATGCTCTCTATCTCCACAATGTCGATAGGTCTGGGAGCGGCCACTACACGCAGGTACCCCTTTCCGGGCTCCTCCGTCACATAGTTGCCTTTCTTGATCTCCGTTTCCGCGTCTTCCTTAGACATATACCTTCCGATCTTCTTGGTGGGCTCATAAAAGGCCTCATCATAAGGATCCACCGTCACCTGTGTCAGAATTGTGCTGACCGGCGTACTGATCCCGCGGCTCACCAGTTCCGCCCGCAGGGAATTCTGGATGTCATAGCCCACATATCCCTGGCTCATGGCAGAGCAGACACACATAGGAGCCGGCGTATAGTCGATATATACCCGGCGCAGCTCCGTCATGGCCTTATGTATCATACTGACCTGAGGGCCGTTGCTGTGGGTAATGGTGAGCTGATAGTCCGCCTCCACCAGATCCGCCAGCGCTTTCGCCGTCACTTTCACCGCGTCCCACTGTTCCAGCGTCGTATACCCCAATGCTTCGTGGCCCAAAGAAACCACCGCTTTCTTTTTACTCATAGAATCCATACCCTCCCGCGTTTCCTGCTACGCTCTTGCCGCCGCTCTCTTACGTTCCTCGGTAATGTCAAAGTATTTATCCGCTATCACGCCATGCTCCACCAGGGCGCTGTAAGTCTCTTTCTGCTGGCTGGTCATCTCCTCGCCCACGGAAGAATAGTCGTCCGTGATCACACATCCGGTATAGTCGATCAGCCAGAACAACACCGAATCGTCCTTGGGAACCATATCCCAGACCTGTTCCTTCGGCATATCCACCAGGCCCAATAAAGTGTGCAGGTGGCCTTCTTTCGTTAAAATATATTGCCCGTCAGGCAGGATAACACCTGTGGAGTACGCTTTCGCATCCTGCCCGAGGTTTTCAAAAAATTCCTCGTCTATTTTCATAATACTCCTCACCTCGCGCAATCTCATCTCCCCCAATGACTGGCATTATAGCACGAGAGTTCTGTTTTGGCAAGCACTCATTTTGAGTCGGATCTTAATGCATAATTGCTTCTGCTCAGGCTCAGATTGGGATTGTAGTACGGATCCCCCTCTTTTAAGATGCGGGGCCAGTGCTTCTGCATGTAAAGGATCTCTCCTTCAAACCGCTTTTTCTTTGCCGGCGAGTCCTCTTTTCCTCTGGACTTGGACTCGTAGTGGATGGCTCTCACCTCCGGATCGTATACCACCAGGTATCCCGCTTCCCGCGCTTTCAGGCAAAAATCCACATCATTAAAGGCTACCGACAGCTTCTCCGTAAAACCGCCGACCTGCTCATAGAGCTCCTTGCTCACCATCATGCAGGCCGCCGTGACCGCGCTGTAGTCCAGCTGAATGGAAGCCTTGTGCATATAGCCGCTTCTTTCCGCTTTCATGCCCACAAACAGATTCCCGGCTATCCCTCCCATTCCCACTACGATGCCCGCATGCTGAATGGTCCTGTTCGGATACTGCAGTCTGGCGCCCACGATCCCAACATCCCGTCTCTGGCAGTTGCCCAGCATTTCTTCCAGCCAATCCTCCGTCAGAAGCTCAATATCGTTGTTTAACAGGACCAGATATTCGCCGGCTGCTGCCGCGGCTCCGAAATTGTTGATGGCAGAATAATTAAATTCCCCCTCATAGGTTATGATCCGTATCCGGAAATCGTCCCCCGCCTTTTGCTTCAGCTCTTCATAAAAGGCAAAGGTTTCCGGTTCCGTACTGTTGTTCTCTATAATGAGGATCTCGTAATTGGCGTAAGTGCTTTTTTGAATGGAAGCAAGGCAGGTTTTGAGAGTTTCCGCCTGGTCCTTATTGGGTATCAGTATAGACACCAGAGGAGTCCCCTGCACAGGATACCGTACTCTGTAGAACCCAAAGTCCGCCCTTTCCGTCACCTTCCCTTTCTCCCCAAGGCGCTTCAGATGGGCCTCTATAGCCCGTCTGCCGGCTTCAAAGGCGTATTCCTTGCTGACAGGGTTGTCCGCCGTGGATTCTCTGGAAATCCTCCAGTGATAAAGGATCCGGGGCACATGGGCCACCCGCTCCGCCAGGGCCGTACAGCGGAAGATAAAATCATAGTCCTGGGCTCCCTCGTATTCTTTGGAAAATCCTCCCGCTTCCTCCACAATTTCCCTTCTCACCGCAAAAAAGTGGGTGATGTAATTGTTGGAGCGCAGCAGGTCCTCATTGTAATCCGGCTTAAAATGCGGCTGAAAATGCTCCTTTTCCTCGTCGTCTATCTTGTCCTCGTCGGTATACACCACCTGGGCTTTTTTCCGTTTTACCCAAGGATTGCTTCCGTAATCCTTTACTAAGGATGCCCGGGCCGGCCCTTCCCCCGCCGCGGCAAGCACCTCGTAGAGGGCGTCCTCGGCCAGGCAGTCGTCATGGTCCAGCAGACCGATCCATTCCCCCTTTGCCAGGGAAAATGCCGCGTTGGTATTTTCCGCGATGCCCAGATTTTCCGTCAAATGGTGGTAATAGATCCTTTCGTCTTCCGCGCGGTAGGTTTTTACCAGCCGCTCCACTTCATCCCCGTCGCTTCCGTCCGCCAGGCACAGCTCCCAGTTATCGTAAGTCTGAGCCTGCACCGATTCAATGAGCCGGCGCAGATAAGCCTCCGGAGTCCGGTAGAGAGGCACACAGATACTGAAAAGAGGTCTGTGCTTCCAGCGCGCCGCGTCCTCCTCCTGGCGTTTGGCCTGTTCCGCTGTGATCCTATGGGCCTCATACCAGGTACTGTAGGGAACTTCTTCCGGCTCCATACGTTCTCCCAACCGGATGAGAAATTCCTTCAGGCCGTAATGTTTCAGGTAAAGCAGCCCTTTTTTGATTTTATACGGTGTTATCTTCATGTTTCTTCTCCATGCCCCGCCGGAGCGTTTACTTTAAGGCAAAATCCGCTCTGTCCAAGGAAAGATTGGGATTGTAATACGGATCCCCGTTTTTCAGGATGTCCGGCCACTTCTTCCTGAACACATCCGCTTCTCTGTTGAAACGTGCCACCTTTTCCGGAGTATCTTCTAACCCCCTGGACTTGGACTCATAGTGGTACAGCTCCGCATAGGGGGTATAAACTACCAGTTTTCCCAATGCCCGCACTTTCATACAATAGTCAATGTCATTGAAAGCGACCTGCAGTTCTTCGCTCAGGCCTCCCACCGACAAAAAGACATCCTTCGGCGTCATCAAACAGGCCGCCGTCACCGCGGAATAATCCTGAGCGCAGGCAATGCGGGCCTGATACCCCAGGTCAAAGCGGGAAGAACCGATAAAGGCATGTCCGGCCACGCCGCCGAATCCGACCACCACTCCCGCATGCTGGATCGTATCGTCCTCATAGCAGAGCTTGGCTCCCACCGCGCCCACATCCTCCCGCATACAGTATCCCAGCATTTCCCAAAGGGCGTCCGGACTGATCAGCTCCGTATCATTGTTCAGCAAAAGCAGATAGCTCCCCCTGGCATGGGCGGCTCCAAAATTATTGATCTTAGAAAAGTTAAACTCTCCCTTGTAATACACCACCCGTACCTTATCACAGGCGGCCTCCAGGGCCTTATAGCCCGCAAAGGTCCTCTCCTGCGTACTGTTGTTCTCTATGATGACAAATTCATAATTCTCATAAACGGACTTGTCCAAAATAGACCGTACGCACTTTTGCAGATCCTCCAAATGATCTTTATTGGGTATCAGGATAGAGATAAGTGGCTTTTCATCCCAGCAGTAACGGGTATGGTACATACCGTAAAAGCTGCTGTGCTCCACCTTCGCGGGGATCTCCAGTCTGGCGTAGTGCTCTGCAAGCGCCTGCTTGCCGGCTTCAAAGGCGTACAGTTTGCTCTCCGGCCTGACCGCCGTGGAATCGGGATGGCAGCGCCAGTGATAAAGCACCTTGGGAATGTGGTGGATATGCTCCGCCTTTTCGGTGCAGCGCAGGATCAGATCATAATCCTGGGCGCCGTCATATTCGGAGTTCAGCCAGCCCGCCCTGTCCAAAAGAGATTTCTTGATAACGCACAAATGGCAGATATAGTTCACGCTCCGCAGCAGGTCCGGATTAAAATCCGGCTTGAAATTCGGCTCAAAATACTTCCGGCTCTCCATATCGACCTTGTCTTCGTCGGTATAGATCATGTCGATGCTTCTGTCCGCGTTCAGCGCAGCCGCGCACTCATAGAGCGCTTCCGGCGGCAGGATGTCGTCATGATCCGCGAACACCACATACTCCCCCTTAGCCAAGGCCAGCGCGCTGTTGGTATTGTCGGAAATTCCTTTATTTTCATCCAGGCGCACGCAGCGGATCCTTTTTTCTCTCCCATAACGGTTTTTTAAAAAATCGCTCACATTGTGTTCCGTCCCGCTGTTGTTTCTGCCGCTGCCATCCGCCAGGCACAGCTCCCAATTCGTATAAGTCTGGTTCACCACGGAATCCAGCATCTCCTTCAGATACTGCTGAGGAGTCCGGTAGAGAGGGATCACAATGGAAAACAGGGGAGAATACGCCGGCTGCCTGGCGCGCTGCTCCTCCAGTTCTTTGGCGCTTATCAGATGCCGCAGCCGCCAGTCATGATACTCCTGATCCGGTCTGTGCAGCACCTTGGCGGCAGCCCGCCTTAGAGTCGCCTGAAACCCGTTTCTCTGATAATACGCCTTGATCTTCTGTAAAAGTCCCGGCGCGGCGGCGTGGGCCTTTGTCCTGCCCGACAGAATCTGCTTTAAGGAGGTCCGATACCGGCTCCCTGCCTCTCCGCTCCGCATCATAAGGGAAAATTTCCCCAGTCCCTCCGCCGGCACAATCACTTTAAAGCCCGCTCTGTAATCCTGCGGAATCTCTTCGTAGATGCCGATGACGTCCTTCCGGTAATACCGCTCCGTCTGTACGTCGAC
This sequence comes from uncultured Lachnospiraceae bacterium, assembly GCA_947631685.1. Taxonomy (GTDB): domain Bacteria; phylum Bacillota; class Clostridia; order Lachnospirales; family Lachnospiraceae; genus Acetatifactor. The sequence goes on along the minus strand of CANRMI010000002.1, from coordinate 277,909 downwards.
GCGGCGCCCCGACGCGTCCTCCACAAAAAATTCCACCTCTGCAGGACCCACGGCCCAGCCGCTGAAGGTAATCCTGCCTTCCGCGACATGTTCCGATTCCAGATAGTAGTCGATCTGCGACTGTATCTTTTTTAATCTTGCCGTAGAAAAAGACGCGACCGTCTTACGCTCTCTGCCGTGTACACACACGATCCGCAGTCTGTGAAACTCTTTCCAGTCCTCTGGCAGTTCCACCAGACCGAATATCTCTTCATTGATGTCCGCCGCGTAGCGGATATATTTCTGTCGTACCTCCAGACCGCTGTTTGTACGCAGAGTCAGGCGCAGTTCATCTCTGTCCAGATAGACGCGCAAAACCCGCCCGTCAGGGTTGTTTTCCCTATACCAGCCGCAGAATACCAGCGTATCGGGCTTTTGCATATGAAACCGCAGCGTCATCAGGGTAAAATTATAATCCAGCATAAGAACCCCCGTCTTCTTCTATGCACGATCAATACGAACTTATTGTATAATCATTTTACGTTAATAAAATTATTATACCAGAAGAATCCCTCCATGCCTATCCTTTTTTCTTACAGTCCCGCCAGCGTGTCAAAAACTCCCGTCACATCCAGGCGCCCATAACCCCATTCCCGATTGGGATAGACCAATTCTCCGCTGCGGGCCGCTCCGCGGATAAAATATCCCTTTACCGCCCGGTTCTGCACCAGCGGATAATTCTGCTGCACCACCGCCCATTGGAAAAACTGGGCCACCCCGCCAGCGGTCAGGGCCGCGGAAAGACTGGTGCCGGTATTTCTTCCCAGCGCGGTAGAAACCTCCACTCCCGGCGCCGCCAGATCCGGCTTTATCAGCCCGTTGGCCAGAAAACCCCGCCCGGATTCCGCGTAAAGACTGTTGTTGACATCATTGTAGGCGGACACGGTAATGGGATTTTCCGCTATGCCCGGATCCGTCAGAGTAGTATAGGGGCTGGCGTTTAGAAAATAGGTATTGCTGCTCAGAAACTGCGTAATGGGAAGCCACATGTGAAATTTGCCGCTGCCTCCGCTCTCCGCCGCATATACCCGCACCGTCCAGACGCCGGGCGTAGGATCCGCGAACCGAAACGCGACCAGTTCATCTCCGGAACTCGGTTCCACCAGTACGCTGTCTATGGTAACCCGCGCTCTTTCATATACGAAACCAAAGGTCTGGCTCTGCCCCGTTCCCAGCCGGAAGCGGGGAATGATCTCTCCCCCCGGCGTCCGCAGAGAAACCGTCAGCACATCGAAGCCGTTTCCCCACAGCTCCAGCATAAAGCCCCTCTCTCCCTCTCCCACACGGATCTCCACATCCGTGTAAGCGTCTCCTGCCCCTATCCTGGCGCTGGGCACCGGCGTACTGAAATGGTGTCCCGCGTTTCCTTCGTTGCCGCCGCACAGTACAATCCCCCTGCTGCGCACATTCGCCAGTTCATTCAGATAGCGGGCCAGATTGGTGCCGGTGGTATGATTGCCCAGATTGGTGCCGATCCCCAGGCAGATCACCACCGGGCGCCTGAAGGTCACGGCAAAGGACTCGGCAAATTTTACTCCCAGCATAATGTCCGCTTCCGAATAGGCCGGCACCCCTTCCGGTAAAAGATAAAAGTCCCTGAGATATTGCTTGGCCTGCCGCAGCTTTACCACCACAATATCCGCTTCCGGCGCCGCTCCTCTGAAGCTGCGTCCTCCGTCCACGATACTTCCCGCCCCCACGCTGGCCATTTGCGTTCCATGCCCTATTTCGTCATAGGAGGGCAGTGTCTCATAGGGATTTTCCGTCCGCAGCGCCCTGTTAATGTCCTCCCTGGAAAACAGGGTACCGTAACCGTATCCCTGGGGCGGCTCTCCCGCCGTCAGGTTCTGGTCCCAAAGCGCCAGAATACGGGTATTCCCCGCCGCATTTAAAAATTCTTCCATGGCAAAGCGGATTCCCGTATCAATAAAGGCCATGACCACTCCGCTTCCATTTAAGGACAAGGGCGGCCCCTGCGTCTGTAAGATTCCCGAACTGCCCAGTGCCGCCTCCGTAAAGTCTTGTGCCATCAGGCCAAATACCTTAGGCAGATAGCCGTATACATAGAGCAGCCCTTCTTCTCCGGCTATCCGGCCCCTGTCAATAGAAAGCACACTGAAGCGCCCGTTTATATCGATATTGCAGTATTCGGACTCTCCCACCTGTATTCCCGTTATCAGTTCCGCATAGTTTTCCGATTCAAATTGTTCTCTGCAATCCATATTCACAAAAAAGGAAGCACTCCACGATACCCGTTTCCTGCTTCCTGCTTTTTTATTATCCTATGCGTTTTTCCTGTTTCTATTCCTGCCAGGCGGCTCTTCCCGCCCTGGGCAGAAGCGGCGTTCCCTGCTCCTCTGCCTGACTGCCGCGGATTCCGATCACAGGACCTCCCGTGCCTTCAATGTATTCTCTGGTAATGGTTACCGTTCCGATATTGTCATCCTTGGGGATCTCATACATAATATCCAGCATGAACTCCTCGATAATGGAGCGCAGCGCTCTGGCACCCGTATCCCTCTCCATGGCTTTTTCGGCAATGGCTTCCAGCGCCTCCTCATCAAAATCCAGTTTGACCTCATCCAATTCCAGCAGCTTCTGGTACTGTTTTAAAATAGCGTTTTTCGGCTCTTTCAAAACCTTGACCATCATCTCCTTTGTCAAGCCCTCCAGCGTAAAGATGATGGGCAGACGGCCGATAAATTCAGGGATCATGCCGAATTTCCTTATGTCCTCCACTGTCACCTTAGACAGCAGATTCTTTTCTTTGTCAAAACGGTCCTTTAATTCCGCGTTAAAGCCCATAGAGCTCTGCTTCGTCAGCCTTTCCTTGATGATCTCCTCCAGATCGGGAAAAGCGCCGCCGCAGATGAACAGAATATTCCGGGTATTGATCGTTGCCAGGGGCACCATGGCGTTTTTGCTGTTAGCGCCCACCGGTACCTCCACCTCCGCGCCCTCCAAAAGCTTCAGCATGCCCTGCTGTACGGATTCTCCGCTCACGTCCCTGGAGGTAGTATTCTTTTTCTTGGCGATCTTATCGATCTCGTCAATAAAGATAATACCCCGCTCCGCTTTTTCCACGTCATTGTCCGCCGCGGCCAGCAGCTTGGATACTACGCTCTCAATATCGTCGCCTATGTAGCCCGCCTCCGTCAGGGAAGTGGCGTCTGCTATAGCTAAGGGCACATCCAAAAGCCTTGCCAGCGTTTTTACCAGATAAGTTTTCCCGCAGCCTGTCGGACCGATCATGAGCATATTGGATTTTTCGATCTCGATATCGTCCATGGTGCCCGTAGCCACCCGTTTATAGTGGTTGTATACCGCTACGGAGATCACCTTTTTGGCATGCTCCTGTCCTACCACATATTCGTCCAGGCTGGCCTTGATCTTATGGGGCGCGGGAATGTTGCGGATGTCCAGCACTGCCTCCGTATCCTCCGCCGCCTTTTTCTTTTTGATCTTCTGCTTATTGGGAATACCGCCCTCTCCCTGCAGATCCGCGATATTCACAAAGCGGATATTGGGAAATCCCTTCTCCGCCATATTGGGATCCTGCGTAAACGCCGGGTTGTTCAGCATACCCTGATAGTCAAACTGGCTGACCGTATCCATGGTCTTGTGCATACAGTCATTGCACACCGAGATATTGTTAGGCAGTCTGAACATCTTGCCGGTCTTGCTCTCAGGTCTGCGGCAGATAAAGCAGACGTCCTCGTATTCGGACTTCTTCTCTTCGTCTTTCGGATCCTGTTTTTTCTTCTCTTCGTCTTTTGGCTCCTGGTCTTTCTTCTCTTCGTCCTTATTTATTTCTTCTATATCCTGATTATCGTACTCCGCCATAATCTTCTCCCTCATTTCATTCTGACTTCAGACACTCTCATTATATCGGATACCGTTCTTCTGTACAAGTGAAGTTTTTCTAAAAAAAGCTGGAAAGTTCTTCAAAAAAAGCTGAAAGCACAGAAACCCGAAAGCCATTCCGCCTTCGGGTTTCTTTATTATATGTCTTCTCAAGTATGCCTTCTCAGGGCCTGCTGCCTAACTGCACGGTCAATGTATTTTCCGTCCACTCACCGTTCTCAATCCGCATGATCAGGATCTCCACGGTCTCACCGGCCTTGTAATACTCTAAGGTCTCCCGCAGGTCCTCTTCGGAATAGAGCCGTATGCCGTCAAATTTGGTGATGATGTCTCCCTGCAGGATACCGCCTTCCGCCGCCGGTGTTCCCTCTTCCAGGCCGGATACATATACCCCCTGGGGCATACCGTATATTTCAGCGGCCTCAGCCGTTACTGACCGGGGAATGATCCCCAAGTATCCTACCTGGTCTTCGTCCACCTTATCCCTGGTTTCCCGCAGCATCAGATCTTCCAGGATGGGCTGAGCCGCCGAGATGGGAATGGCATAGCCCATACCGTCCACGAGAGTACCGCCGATCTTGTTGGAATTAATACCGATCACCTCGCCGCGCACATTTAACAGCGCGCCTCCGGAGTTACCGGGATTGATCGCCGCGTCTGTCTGGATAAAGGTTCCCGTGGAGCCGTCCTCCAACTCCACTTCCCTGTTCAGAGCGCTGATCCAGCCGCCTGTCATGGACTGTCCGTAACCCAGCGCATTGCCGATCGCCACCACAGGTTCCCCAACTTTGAGGCTGTCGGAATCCCCCAGTCTGGCAACCGTAATGGCTGCTCTGGTGCTCATATCCAGTTTATCAAAAGGAACCGCGATCACCGCCAGGTCCATATCCGGATCAGTGCCCTTTACGGTGGCCTGTGCCTGTGTATCGTCAATAAAGTACACCGTCAGTTCTTCCGCGCCTTCTATGACATGGTAGTTGGTCGCGATCAACAGCTCGGTATCGTTTTCTCCTACGATAATACCGGAACCGCTGCCGCCCCCCTGTCTTTCCACTATCTGTCCGAAGTAGTAATACTGCTCAGTCTGGGTGTTGACAATGGACACCATGGCTGGCATTACCTCTTCCACCATGGCGGAAACATCCCCGGCGCCACTCTCACCGGAAACATTTATCACAGGTGCTGTGGAAATGCCGTTGTCATTGTCGTCCTGGTCTATGCTGCTGTCAGGATTTAATATACTGCCGCCCTCCGGTACGGGGGGCTTGCGCTTATTTTCCTCCTGCGCCAGAGTATAGGCCTCATCCACTTTGTCCAAAAGCCCGGTGCTTTCGCCCACGGCGTAAAGGCCCGCTCCGGCGCAAAGGCCGAAACACAGTCCCACACAGGCGCCAGCCAGCACTTTCTTGCAAAAACGCCCGAAACCTCCTTTTTTCTTCACAGGCTGCTCCGTTACGCTTTCATTGTCATACATCACGCATTACCTCTTTTCCTTTGCTTGATAAGGCCAGTATATTCAGCATTTGTGTCTTTTCTGTGATAAAAATATGTGATTTTTGTTAAATTCCCATATGAAAAGCATAAATCTTTTCGCAAAAGCAGTCTATTCCACCGTCACGGATTTGGCCAGGTTTCTGGGTTTATCCACATCGCAGCCCTTGCCCACCGCCACATAATAACTGAACAGCTGCAGCGGAATGATCGCCAGGGAATTGGCCAGATAGGGGTTGCTTTCCGGAATATAGAACACATAGTCCGCCGCCTTTTCTATGGCCTTATTGCCCTCGCAGGTAACGGCCATGACAAACGCGCCTCTGGCCTTTACCTCCACCATATTGCTGATCGTTTTCTGATAGAGCGCGGGCTGGGTAGATACCGCGACCACCAGCGTGCCATCCTCGATCAGGGAAATGGGGCCATGCTTTAACTCCCCTGCGGGATAGGCCTCGGAATGTACATAGGAAGTTTCTTTTAATTTCAGGGAGCCTTCCAGGGAGATCGCGTAGTCGATGCCCCGTCCGATAAAGAAAATATCTTTAGCTCCCACATAGCGGTTGGCAAACCTTTGTATTTTTTCTTTCTGTCCCAGCAAAAGCTCAATCTGATTGGGCAGCTTCCGCAGATCCTCCAACAGCTCTGCCAGCAGGGAATCGCTTATGATGCCCCTGGCCCTGCCTAACCGGATGGCCAGCAGATAAAGAGCCGAAAGCTGCGCGCTGTAGGCCTTGGTGGTCGCCACCGCGATTTCCGGTCCCGCCCAGGTGTACATGACATTGTCAGCTTCTCTGGCGATGGAGCTTCCCACCACATTGACAATGCCCAGCACTTTAAAGCCCTGCTTTCTGGCTTCCCGCAAGGCAGCCAGTGTGTCCGCCGTTTCACCGGACTGGCTGATGACGATTACCATGGAGCCTTCCTCCAGAATGGGATTCCGGTACCGAAATTCCGATGCCACATCCACTTCTACAGGAATCCTTACCATGCCCTCCAAAATGTATTTCGCCGCCACTCCCGTGTGGTAAGCGGAACCGCAGGCCACAATATGTATTCTCCTGATCTCCTGCAGTTCTTTGTCCGTCATATTCAGCTCTTCGATCACGATCTCTCCGTTTTTCACCCGGGGAGAGATGGTATCCGCTACGGTTTTGGGCTGCTCGTAGATCTCTTTCAGCATAAAATGCTCATAGCCCTCTTTTTCCGCGGCGTTGGCATCCCAATCAATGGTAACCGCTTCTTTCTGCAGCTCCTCCCCATCCACGGAATAAAAGTTCAAATGGTCGGGAGAGAGCTTTACCACCTCCTGATTGTCTACATAATATACCGTCCTGGTATATTTTAAGATTGCGGGTACGTCTGAGGCAATAAAACAGCCTTCCGCATTCTGTCCTACGATCAGCGGGCTGTCCTTGCGGACCGCGTAAATATCTCCCGGATGCTCTGCGAAAAGGATTCCCAGGGCATAGGAGCCCTCCACCCTGTGCAGCACCTTGGTAATGGCCTCCAGGGGATCCCCTTTATAATAATAATCCAGGAGATGGACCAGTACCTCCGTGTCCGTTTCGGATACAAACTCATAGCCCTTTCCCGTCAGTTTCTTTCTCAGGGCGAGATAGTTCTCGATAATCCCATTGTGAACCACCGCAATGGTCTTTTCTTTATTAAAATGGGGATGGGAATTGATGTCGCTGGGTGCCCCGTGAGTGGCCCAGCGCGTATGACCGATCCCGGCGTTTCCGGGCATGGTCTCTCCCCCATGGGTAAGGTTTTCCAGTACCTTCAGCCGGCCCATGGCCTTTGTGATCTGAATTTCTCCGTTGTTCAAAACCGCCAGCCCGGCCGAATCATATCCCCGGTATTCCAACCTGGAAAGGCCGTCCAGCACAATGGGCGCCGCCGCCCTGTTTCCGATATATCCTACGATTCCACACATACCTCTATTTGCCGCAAGCGGCATCCTCCTAACGTATTATATGCGGATATTCTGAAAAGGAGCCGCATAACGCGGCTCCTTTTTGTCCGACAGATCTAATCAATATCCACATACTGAGAAACAAAATCATGTATTACTTTAGAATACTCTACTACCTGCTCGGAAGGTTCATACGCCGTATCACCGAAAAGATACTCATGCAGCCATTTCACGTTTTCCACCAGATTGATGGGGAATACACAGCTTCCCTTGGAGCCCAGCGTATCGGAGCCTCTTATATCCTCCCTGGGGAATCCGGTCTGATCCACAATATTGTATTTGGAAATCTCTCCCAGCAGATCTATGATCTCATCCAGGCTGAAAGAAGTGTATACATATTTGGATACGTCGTTTGCCACTTTTGTCAGCGTCTGGAGATCAGACTTCTTAGCTACATCCGCTATGGCCTGGATCACTTCCCTCTGAGCAGCTGCCCTCGCGAAGTCGTTGCCGGTCTTATAACGGATACGGCAGTAGGCGGTGGCCTGCAGGCCGTTTAACAGCTGATACCCTGTCGTTTCCACCGGCTTCCAATCCATACCCAGCTCTTCCGCCATGGTTCTCTGGTAATTGTTGATATGCTCTAACTCTTCGGAGTCCACATCCAGATAGACACCACCCAACGCGTCGATCGTGGCCGTCAGGCCGCCGAAGCCCACCGTCACAAAATCCTTGATATCCATATCCAGATTCATGTTCAGCATCTTAATGGCCTGCTCCGCGCCGCCGCTGCTGTAAGCGCTGTTGCATTTATTGTACTTGTCATTTCCCAGATTCAGATACGTGTCACGATATACACTGACCAGCTTCACGTCTCCGGTATCCAGATTCACGGAAGCAATGATGATACAGTCGCTTAAAGTGCCCTTTACCAGCTCACCGCCTCTGGAATCCACGCCAAAGAGGGCAATGTTGCGGTAATTCTGCATGGTCTCATTGTTTTCCACTTCCTGGTTGATGGCAATGTCCGCCTCGTCAAAATCCAACTGAAGCAGGGGACCATTTCCACCGGTGCCTTCCTGTCCGGCTGGAGTGTTTCCGCCGCTGGCGTTCGCCGTGCCAAAATCCTTCAGTATCCACAGTGCCCCGATCAAAACAGCCAGGACCAAAAGCTCTACCACAAAAATGGCTACTTTACCTTTCTTTTTTGCCTGTGACCTTTTCGATGCGTTTCCCCTCGCCGCCGTCTTTGCGCCGGAGCGTCTGACCTCATTACTCATCTTTTATCTCCTTGTTTATATCCCGAATTTTCTCGGCGTTCTCTTCATTTCGGAGTTTAGGATACGCATCTTTTGTATCATTTTTGTATCATATACTTATCATAGCTGTAAAATTCTAAATCAGCGCCTTTATATCCTCAGTCAGCTTTGCCACCTTGGCTTCCGCGTCCTCCAGGCTGCTGCCCTTCACGCCCATGTAGAATTTGATCTTGGGCTCCGTTCCGGAAGGCCGGGCACAGCACCAGAAATTATCGGGAAGCTCAAAATAGAGCACGTTGGATTTGGGCAGGCCCGTAGAGGTTTCGGCGCCGCTTTCCATATCTAAGATCTTGTCCTCCTGGTAATCCCTGAAGCGCAGTACTTTGAGATCTCCAAAGGCTTTCGGTGGGTTTTTGCGCAGTTTATCCATAATCTCCGCAATCTGCCTTGCGCCGTCCACGCCCTTTAAGGTAATGGTATACTGCGTCTCCTTGAAATAACCGTACCGGCCGTACATCTCCAGCATCATATCCCACAGGGTCTTGCCCTCATTCTTGCAGTACGCCGCAACCTCGCAAAGGCACATTACCGCCACGCAGGCGTCTTTATCTCTAGCATGGGTGCCTGCTAAGCAGCCATAGCTTTCTTCCAGACCGAATACATAGTTGTTGGAACCGGTCTGCTCAAAAAATTTAATCTGCTCTCCGATATACTTAAAGCCCGTCAGCACCTCTATGAGCTTCACGCCGTATTCCCTGGTGATGGCAGCCGCCATATTGGTGGTTACAATCGTGGTCACCAGCGCGGGATTTACGGGCATCAGTCCACATTTGGTTCTTTCCCGCAGAATATATTCCGCGATCAGCATCCCGGACATATTGCCCGTAAAAGGCACATACTCTCCGGTCTTTGTATCTTTTGCGTATACGCCTAGTCGATCCGCGTCCGGATCCGTCGCCAGTACAATATCCGCGTCCTTTTCCTTCGCCAGACGCAGCGCATAGGTAAAGGCCTTGGGATCCTCCGGATTGGGATATTCCAGTGTGGTAAAATTCGGATCGGGATTTTCCTGCTCCGGCACTACATACACATGTTTGAAGCCCAGCTCGGAAAGTACTCTCCTGACCGGTTTGTTCCCTGTGCCGCAGAGAGGCGTGTATACGATCTTAATATCGTTTGCGACCTTCTCAATGATCTCCGGATGAATGATCTGCTTTTTCAGCTCCGCCATATACGCGTCGTCTATTTCCTTACCAATGACCTGATAGAGTCCGGCTGCCTGCGCCTCGCTCTTATCCATGGTCTTTACCGTATTGTAGTCGGTAATGGCGTTTACTTCCGCGATGATCTCTTTGTCCTTGGGCGCGGTGATCTGGGCGCCGTCCTCCCAATAGACTTTGTAACCGTTATACTCCGGGGGATTGTGGCTTGCCGTCACCACGATACCGGAAATACAGCCCAGGGTACGGAGCGCAAAGGAGAGCTCCGGCGTAGGACGCAGTTCGTCAAACACATAGGCCTTGATGCCGTTGGCCGCAAGACAAAGCGCTGCCGTATCAGCAAATTCCGGGGACATCCTTCTGGAATCATAGGCGATCGCCACGCCTTTTTCCTTACCGCCCTGTTTTGCTATGTAATTTGCCAGTCCTTGGGTGGCTTTTCTGACCGTATAGACATTCATACGGTTGGTACCGGCACCGATCACGCCCCTTAAGCCGCCCGTTCCAAATTCCAGATCCTTATAGAACCGATCCTCTATTTCCTTCTCGTCATTCCGGATAGCCAGCAGTTCCTTTTTGGTCTCCTCGTCAAAATAGTCGTTTTCCAGCCAGAACTGGAACGTACTCATGTAACTCATAGCTCGTCCTCCTGTTTTTTATAATTTCTATGCAGTCATTTATATATAAACCGTTCTGCCATTAAGTATACCAGATTTTTCTGCCCATTAAAAGAAAAATTCCTCTTTTACAGCAGTTTTTTCACTGATTCCGCCATATCCCTGGCCACAGACACAGGCAGCCTGGCAATTTCCATTTTCGCGTACAGAATATTTTCCGAGCGGGGCGAAAGGGAAGCAGTCTGAATATACATATTAGGATCCGTTTCGAAAAACACAATGCCATCCGCCGGTTTTAACAGTCTGCCGTTGGCCATAAAGATCTTGTGATCCCGCAACGGTATCTTTTCTCCGTTCCATGTAAACTCTATAAACCTTACGACACAGGCGTCCATACACGGATCAATGCGCAGAACGCGCACATTGCCATCCACCTTCAGTTCCATTTCGATCTCCTGCTCCCCCTGATAGGCGTCCGGCACAAAATAGGAATTTTCTTCGGAAAATCCATCCCCGCTGTCCTCATACACCTGCACCCGGTTGACCAGGGCCCCTGCCTCCAGCTTTTCTATCCATTTTAACGGTCTTATCACCCGCTTTCCCAACAGATTGCGGATTTCCGCCATGGAAAGATGTTTGCCCGTTACAAATTTCTGAAACTCCCGCTCCTGCTCCCTATAGGACTCCGCCTCTTCGGGAGTCACCTGCAGATCCTCTAATATTAAATCAAGATTTAATTTATTTCGTTTCTCGTCCTCCAGCAGATAGCAGTAGACCGCTCTGAACGCCAGCTCCTTCGCCGACATCTCCTTGCCGAAAGTCCACTCATAATCTATGATACTCCATGTATCGTCCTGTACGATGATATTGCCGAAAGTCAGATCAAAATCCGCGGCCGGATATTCCTCATGGTAGCCGGTACGCTCCACATATTCCGCCAGAAGCCGGCGGAACCGGTCTGTTTTCTCCTGTTCCAGGCATTCGTCCAGTATTTCCGAAAGCGGTTTTCCCTCCAGATATTCAAAAGAGCACCAGATCTTCTCTCCCTCTTCCCGCAGTGCGCACTGGTTGATTTGCAGACGGCCGCCCTCGTAACGCCGTTTCAGATTTTCACAGGCCAGCGCCATTCCCCGCACATGCGCTTTGGCCTCTTCACATAACGGGTGTTTTTCAACGTGGGACTCCCCCGCCTTATTCCGGTGGATTTCCGTCCGGATGCAGTATTCCGGCGCCCGGTCATTGGAATATCTGACGTACTTTATATCAAATTCTTTTCCCACGACCACCAGATAGGAATTGGCAAATACAGAAAAGAGCCCGTCCTCCGCCACACCGTCAAAAGCGTTCTTTTCATCGAACAGCAGCATCCTGTCCCTGTCAAAATTGCGGAGATTGTTGGACAGTTCCCCTTTTTTCGGCGGACGGTCATCCGAATACAGCGTTGTCATAAATTTGTAATCCGGATACGGGTAATAAAAGCTGTATTCCGAGATACCGCAATCGGCAAAGAGCTTTTCCAGACCTTTCCTGGAAAAAGTCCTGACACCGCCCCCGCCCGCATAGTTTTCGATACCGGAAAAATAAGAGCCCAGATGATCTTCCATACAGCCGGCAAAATACTTCATTCCATACTTGTTTTCTATGGCGATCACCAGTCTTCCGTCCCTGCCCAGATGTTTCAACACGATCCGCAGGAATTCTTCAAAAGGCTTTTCGCTCCCCATATAACTCTGGCCGTACTCAAATACTCCCACCAGAAAAATATAATCGAAATCTGCAGGCAGGGCAGGTTCTATATCCTTGAAATTTCCCACATGGATGGTTACATTCTGACATTCACTATGCCGGTACGCGTTTATCATACTGCGCTTTTTGGAGAGATCCACACAGGTGACCTCTCCTGCTTTTCTTGCCAGGGCTCCCGTGATGGCGCCACAGCCGCTTCCTACCTCCAGTACCTTTTCCTTTCCCTCCATGGGGATCCACTCCACCGTATTTTCCCTGAACGGAGACAAATGATAGAGAATGGGCCAGCTGGCTTTCTCCTCTATCATCTTCCGGTACTCCACCTGCGCGTAATTTTTCACGATCTCTAACAGTTCATCCTCTACCTGTCCGTCGCAGTATAGATCTTCGCCGGGATAAAAAGTATAATCCAGTTTTACTTTTCCAATCTGTTCCATGCCAACACCGTATCCTTCTTATGCTTCCTGCCGGTAAGGAATCACCTTGTCTGCCTGTCTGGGAACATTTTCCACCAGCACCTGGGAATCCATATCAAAAAATCCCACTGTATCCTTATCTGACACCACTGTCACATCCAGGACGTCATAAAGCCTGTGATATACCTGAAAATCACTGCCCTGGTACCCTGTCACCCCTAAGGAAAGCAGATATTCTCCACCCTGCAGACTCATCTTCTGCCTGAATGAAACCGCCTTTTCTTCGCCTGCCTCCACCGGCTCCAAAAATGCCTTTTCTATCATAGTGTTGGTTCCCGTGATCTCGGTTCCCTTAATATTCTTAAAGGAAAAAGCAAAAATCGGGGCCGTGATCCTGTCGTGAAATTTCACCCGCATGTGGATCGTAAAGTCAGTTCCTTTGATAACCGCTGTTGTTTTAATATTCCTTTCATCCGTCACATAAAATTCCGTGATTTCCGCCTGCTTTGTGCCGTACTCCAGCAGCTCAGGATTCAGCGCGTTCTCCGGATTTCCGCTTTCCGGCTGTTCCGTCTCATACTGCCCCACCAGCACCTGCTTAAAAGCATCTATCATCTCTTTGGGCTTTCCCTCTCCCAGAAGATTTCCCTGGTTCAGCAGATACACCCTGTCACAGTATTTGCTGATACTGCTTAAATCATGACTTACAAAAACAATGGTCTTTCCCTGTTTTTTAAACTCTTCAAACTTCTGATAACATTTTGCCTGGAAAAACACGTCGCCCACGGAAAGAGCCTCGTCCACAATCAGTATTTCCGGTTCGATATTGATCGCTACAGCAAAGGCCAGCCGCACAAACATACCGCTGGAATAGGTTTTCACAGGCTGGTACACATAGTCCCCAATGTCCGCGAACTTCAGAATTTCCGGCAGCCTCTCATCGATCTCCTTCTGGGAAAAGCCCAGCATAGTGCCGTTCAGATACACATTCTCAATCCCGTTATACTCCATATTGAACCCGGCACCCAGTTCCAACAGCGCGGAAATACGTCCATCCACATGCACCTCTCCGGCCGTAGGATTAACAACGCCTGTTATTATTTTCAGGATTGTAGATTTTCCGGAGCCGTTGGTGCCAATGATCCCCACGGTCTCTCCCTGAAAGATCTCCATGTCAATCCCGTTTAGGGCATAGTGCTCCTTTACCCCGCCCCGCTTGAAACCGAACGCTTCCTTCATCCTGTCGGAGGGTTTATCATACAGCTTATATACTTTTTTCAATCCGCGTATCCGTATGGCAGATTTTCTCTCCGTCTTTTCCATATTCCGCTCCGCTTCCCCGCATTTATATTTTTCCTATTCCTGCAGCAGATAAACACTTTCCTTCCAGTAAAAAGCCGCCATGGACCGATTCGGTTCCGCATTAGGATCCGCACTCAGTTCTCCGGCTGTGGTAAACCAGGGGCGCACCGTATAAGGCTTCACGCCCACATTGGCGCCTCCATTTTTAATGGTTTCTATCCTCTCCATATACTCCTGATGATGCTGTCCCGCCTGAGCGGTCCTCAAATAGAAAAACGCGCCGTAGGAGGAATAGCTTCCCGCCTGATTGGGCTCCAGACAGAAGCAGATCATCACTCCCGCCGCAAATGCCGCAAAATATCCCCAGTAATACTTTAAGCCGCCGGCTTCTTTTTCCTTCTTTTTCAGTTTCTGCGCCAGCCAGCCCAGCCAATACGCCTCATTGACAAATAACAGCACCTGAAAAGTATACTTCACCGCCACCAGTGTCCGGGAAAGGGGTTCTCCGCCCATGGCATAATAGCTGGAAGTAAACCCGGAGGCGTACACACAGAAAGAATACAGGCTTACCAGCCCCGGCAGCCGGAAACGATACTCCAGCTTTCTTACCCCATTCCACAAAAAAGGCACCGCGAGCAGCAGAAACAGTATCGTCATAGGGCCGGAAAATTTCCACAGATCCATAGCCGCGTCTCTAAACGAGCACAGAATCGCTTTCACCGGGCCATAGCCCTGATAATAAGCACTTCTCCTTTGATTGCCCGGCGCGCTCATATTGTAATACAGCGCTATGGCATAAACTACGGCAGGCACCAAAAGAAGGAAAGCTTTTTTATTCTTCGCCAAGATGCCCAGCCCTATAACGCTCACCAGTAAGATCATTCCCTGCAGGCAGCTTACATAGTTGCTGCCGCCGCAGACTAAGGACAAGAACATGGAAAACAGCGTATAGACGACAGCCGCCGGTATGCTTTTCGCAAACAATACTTTTATGATCGCCGCCGTCAGTAAAAACATGCAGCCATGCATGAAAGTATAGTGGACCGCCGCGTTATACCAGTACAATCCCTGTTGCGCCGTATACATCAGCTCTACCAGCGTGGTGGTAACCAGAACTGCCAGGATCAGCTGCAGACTCCACTTGGCTTTCAGCAGATATTTTGCCATAGTCTTGGTAAGCAGCAGACACCCCCCCAGAAAAACCACCAGAATATACAGGATCCCGATTTCATAATACTGTTCTCCAAAGGCTGCGGGCATTAAGGACATCATGAAAACAGACGAAAAAGTCCCCTGCCATGCGTACCAAAAAGTCTTTACGGTGTACATCACCCCCTGCCAAACACTGGACAGAGATTTCTCCTGCGCCAGAAAGGACTTCACATAGACGCCGTAATTATAGTCGTCATACCAGGGCACCGCGTAATGGGCCAGGCGGACCAGCGGATAGAGCAGAAGCAGAAAGGTCACTACAGCCGCTATCGCCACTATTTTTTCCGAAAGCGCAAACTTTCCTATCCTGATCACTCGTTCCTTCATAATACCTTTCTCCTCAAGCGGCTTAGAGTACATCCGCGAAATGTACTTTTAACTTTTTAAATATCAGGCCTCCCAGTCCGAAAAGCACCACCGTGATGATCCAAAAATACATGGTGGAAAAGAAATCCTCAAAAAACCAAGAATCGCCGTAGATGGCGTCCCGGTAACCGTTTACGATATAGACCATGGGATTCAGCTTTAAAAACTTTCCCCACCCCTCAGAAATAGCACCGAAATCCCACATGATGGGAGTGGCCCACATGCCAATCTGCAAAACTATCGCCAGGATCTGGGAAACATCCCGCATAAAAACCACCAGGGCGCAGGTGGTATAGCTTAGCGCCAAAACCAGCACAAACGTGCAGAAACTGTAATAAATGATCTGCAGCGTATAGACGGTGGGATAATAACCGTAAAGCGCGGCAATCAGCACCAGCACTCCCGCAAAGAATACATGGATAAAAGTAGCGCCTATCACCTTGATGATCGGCAGGATACTGATCTTAAACACCACTTTCTTTACCAGATAATTATATTCCAGCAGCGCGTTGGTCCCATTTGTCCAAGCCTCGGTAAAATAAAACCAGGGCACAAGCCCGGCCGTCAGAAAGAGTACGAAAGGGATCTCCTCGTTTCCCCTCATGGCCCGCCCGGCCCCATGCATGATCACATCAAAGACCAGCCAGTACATCACGATTGTCACAACGGGCTGCACCATTGCCCATACGATTCCCAGATAGGAACCGGCATAGCGCTTTTTAAAGTCGTTCTTTGCCAGTTTCCAGATCAAATGCCTGTTCTGATACAGCTCCACAGGCAGCGTAGTCACCTTCTCATACAGCAGGATAAAAACGACGCAGGAAGCGGCGATCACCGCGCAGGAAACCACCTTTTTTAACAGCTCTTCCTGCTGATTTGCCGCAGGATTGTGGTGTAAAATGATTATGGCAGCCATGACTGCCGCAGCTACGCAGAACAGGGCAATGGCCACTCTCTTAGAAACTTTTTCTTTCATCCCCGCTCCTATCGCATTTTCTCCTGAAATTCCCGCAGGCTTCCCCATTTGGTATCTTTTTCGGAAAAGATCAGTTCCACGCCTTCCTGGAGAGGCCATGCGATCCCAATATCGGGATCGTTCCAGATAATGCCTCCCTCATCCCCCGGATGATAAAAATCGGAACATTTGTAACAAAATTCCGCGTAATCGGACAGGACCAGAAAACCGTGGGCAAAATTTTTCGGTATAAAAAGCTGCTTCCTGTTCTCTTCGCTCAAAATCTCCCCATACCACCGGCCAAAAGTTTTGGAGCCGGGCCGCAGATCCACCAGTACATCAAAGACCTCTCCTCTGATTACCCTCACCAGCTTATCCTGAGGATGCTCCTTCTGAAAATGCAGTCCCCTCAGCACCCCTCTTTTAGAGGCGGACTGATTGTCCTGCACAAACACCTGGGAAATCCCTGCTGCTTTGTAGTCATTATATTGATAGGTTTCCGTGAAATATCCTCTCTCATCTCCGAATACCTGGGGAGTGATCACTTTCACACCCTCGATGTCACAGCTCTCCACTTTTATCTTTCCCATGGGAAACCCTCCTTAATATCCTAAATAACTGACATCCAGATCCACATTGCCGGCAATGCCCTCTATGCTGCCTCTGGAAGTATACTGCCACATTTGATAATATCCCTGATAAGCAGGCACACTTCGGTATTCCGCCAGCCATATCACATACTTTTCCAGGGACGCGGCATCTACCCTGTTATTGTACCAGTTCCGACTGGCATATATACCGCCCTCATAACCGGCATTTTCCACTGTCCTGCAGAACGCGTCGCATACCAACGTTCTGGTTTCCTCATCCAGGCCATCCGCCCTGCCCTCTCCGCCGGCGCCTTCGGTGTCGATAAAGACCGGATATGTAATATCATAGTCCCTTATCAGGCTGACCACCATACTGGCCTCTTCCACCGCTTCCACTTCATTCACGGCCTGGGTAAAGAAATATACTCCAACCTTCACACCTGCTGCCAGAGCGCCCTTGATATTCTGCCTGAAATAAGGATCCTCCACCAGGCTGCCTGTTACGGAGCCACGATAGCCGCATCGAATGATCGCGTACTCGATTCCCGCGTTGTGGACCAATTCCCAGTCGATCTCTCCCTGCCATTTGGAGACATCAATTCCCGTTACGCCATTGCTTAAAGGTCTGGGGATTCCTTCCATTTCCGTCTCGTCCCCATCCTCTATGGCCTGGGCACTGTCTTCCTTTTGCGCGTCAATCTCATCTTCCGTCTTAATCAGCAGGGAAATATCATCGATCACCAGATATTCCACTTTGTCCTTCACCCTGACTCTGGTACTGTCCGCAGGCACCCTGTAACCCGCTATGGGCTTTAAACTCACCTGATACTCTCCTGCCGGCAGATTCCCGATATAAATGACGCCATCCTTATCCAAATCCTTATATTCGCCCAGCCCGGCCAGCTCCACAAAAAAGCTTTCTCCCGTTACAGGCTCATTTTCACCGTTTACCACCTGTATCCGCAGATCCTTTTCCACACTGGTCACGATCAAAGAAAGCCGCATCTGCTCCTCCATAAGCCTGTCCAGAAAAGGATTGGTCTGGGGATCAAAAAAGGTGTCATCCCGCATAAAAGCGGACAAATCATCTCCAATCATCCCGCTCTGATAGATTTTTCCGGATTCTGTTTCCGGCACGCTTTCCGTTTCCCCGACAGGCTCCGTTTCCTGCGGCTGCTTGTTCGCAGGTCTCCCTAAGGAATTGAGCGCCACTATCAGCAGCAGCAGAAACAGTATGACGGAAGCGGCCGCCGTAATGGTGAGCCTTTTCAGCTTAGAGTCCATTTGCAACCTCAACTAAATATTTGCCGTAATTGGTTTTCATCAGGGGCTCTGCCAGAGCCAGAAGCTGATCCTTGGTAATAAAACCCCGCTTATACGCGATTTCTTCAATGCAGGAAATATACAATCCCTGCCGTTTCTGGAAAGCCGCTACAAAGTCCGCGGCATCCAGCAGGGCGTCATGATTGCCCGTATCCAGCCATGCGAAGCCTCTTCCCAAAGTTTCCACCCTCAGGCTGCCCCTTTCCAGGTACACGTTATTGACGCTGGTGATCTCAATCTCTCCTCTTGCGGAGGGTTTGACATTCTTCGCAATCTCCACCACATCATTGTCATAGAAGTACAGACCGGGTACCGCATAATTACTCTTGGGATGTTCGGGCTTTTCCTCAATGGAAAGGGCTTTCCCGTTCTCATCAAACTCTACCACACCGTATTCCTTGGGATCTCTTACATAGTAGCCAAAGATCGTAGCTCCCGTCTCCCTTGCCGCTACTTCCCGCAGAACCCTGGAAAAGCTCTGTCCATAAAAGATATTGTCCCCCAATACCAGAGCTACCCTGTCCTTTCCAATAAATTTTTCTCCCACGATAAAGGCGTCCGCCAGCCCTCTGGGCGTATCCTGCACCGCATAGGAAAAACGCATTCCCAGCTGGGAGCCGTCTCCCAGCAGGTCTTCAAATACCGGCAGATCCCTGGCTGTTGAAATGATCAGAACCTCCCGTATGCCTGCTAACATCAGCGTAGACAAGGGATAGTAGATCATCGGTTTATCATAGACCGGCATAATCTGCTTGGATATTGCCTTGGTAAGGGGATACAGCCTGGTGCCGGAACCTCCGGCCAGAATAATACCTTTCATCTTCATTCTTCTCCTATCTGTCAGATGATTTACATTGTATAACGTTCTCATTCCTTCCGCTTCCTTCCGCCGGCGCGCATGATCATGTAGAAGAACAGCGGTACCAGCACAATGAGGCAATACACATATCGCAAAGCCACAGTGGGCCCCAGCAGGCAGGTACCAAAGTACATAAACGGAACCGCCATCAACCCTGTAAACATCCTCTGCCTTCTGTATAATGCCCATAAGATCGCGCTGATAAGCAGCCATACATAGGAATCCGGTCTGAAGGAATAGCCCAAAAGGGGAACCTCTGTCCAATGTCCAGCCCAAAAGAAATAATTGTATATCTTTTCGGCCCAAGGACAATAAGAATGCTTTTCAATCTCATGTTCCGTCTCTATCAGAGTGTGATACAGGGAGACTCCCATAACCACGTAGGTACCGCTGTCCAAAGGGTACCAATATCCCATCGTGTTGGTGATTATGCTTTCCAGATACTCTCCCGGAAAGCGCAAGCCCAATTTCGCCCATAATTTCCAGAAATTGGCAGAATCGGAGCGCAGAGCCGCTTCGTTGGCATTATTTTTTATGGCATCCGCAAGATAAGGATTGTATCCGGAAATATCTCCCTCCCGAATATATACACAGATAGCCCCATAATCCGCGTCATCCAGATCTGCCCTGCGGTAGCAGGCTACTCTGGCCAAACACTGCAGAGGGGCACAGTTGCGCTCCCTGTAAGTATCCGGACTGGGCGCTGAAGTCGCCGTGATCAAAATATGCTCCCCCAACTGAAAACCGACAAACATAGCTATCATCAGCGCCACCAGAAGGATCCGTTCTTTCCATGTCCTGCAAAGCACGGCCGTCAGGCAAAAACCTGCCACAATGGCATATACGGCATTGTTCCGGAACAGCATGGACAAAATACCGCTTACGATAAGTCCCCCATAGCTGATCCAGGAAAGCTTTTCTTTATCATATAAAAGCCGGACCAGAAAAATCATCATATACAGGAAAAAAGCCGCGAACAACACATCCTTCGTAGCCGAAATGGCAAACAGCCCATGCATGGGAAACAGCGCGTACCACAGCAGTGCGCCCACCCGGAAGCATCTAGGGATGCCTTTCCTGTACATATAATATATCATATAAGCAAACGCGCTGGAAAGCACCAGCATCTGAAAAATGGTATAAAACTGAAAGCCTGCCGACACATTTCCCATATGGAGCCCTAACTTGTACGCCCACCACATAAGGAGGGTATGGAGCAACGGGTGATGTGTGCTGTAATGAGTGATCCCAAGCGCTTCCCTGAGCTGGTATTTTGCGTCGAACACGAAATTTCCGGGCCAGTTTGCCAAAAACAATGGAAGCCAAGCTAAAAATATAACCAGCCAGCTCAAGAGGAAACAAAAAAGGGGGTTTCTCAAAGTTTGGGGAATATTCTCACCGGTACTTATTTTTCGCGCGTACCAAGCCTGTATCCTGTCAAAAAAAAGAAAAATCTCTTCCGACAAAGGGATCGTGGCTATAGCAATCCCGAGCACAAGTCCAAACTGCAAAAACACCGTTCTCACATCGATAAAAATATTGTTTACAAAATGCGCATAAGTTCCGTAAACAACAGCAAAAGCCAGCAACAGTCCTAGGAACCCAGCCGCTATATGCAGTCTGCGGTTTTTTCTGTTTAAGACTCGCTTCCACCCGATCACAAGCAGTACATACAGCCCTACCGCCCAGATATTGTATCCAAACACTCCCACGCCATAAAAGGAATGGGTATATCCCACGATGGGCAGGAGACGGCCAACTGAAAGCAGACACGCGTACGCCATGATAAAAATAACCGCTCTTTTTATCCACACATACTTTTTCCTGCTCTGTTCCATTTAGCCTGTACCCCCTCCTAAGCCATTCCAGCTCACATCTTATTTTTGTACATCTCGCTGTAATACTTCTGATAGTCCCCGCTGGTCACATTCCGCATCCAGTCCTCATGCTCAAAATACCACTGAATAGTCTTTCGTATCCCCTCTTTGAACGAGGTTTCCGGATACCAGCCGACAGCCTGCTTTATCTTATCCGGCGCGATGGCGTATCTGCGGTCATGCCCCTTGCGGTCTTCCACATAGGTAATGAGCTCCTTTGTCACCAGCTTCTTTCTGGGATCGTTCTCCGGCAGCATCTCCTGCAGGGTTTCAATAATGATATTGATGATCTCGATGTTCTGTTTTTCGTTGTGTCCGCCGATATTGTAAGTTTCAAAGAGCTTTCCCTGCTCCTGCACCATATCGATAGCCTTGGCATGATCCTCCACATACAGCCAGTCCCGCACATTCTTCCCATCGCCGTATACGGGCAGCTTTTTCCCGGAAAGAGCATTGTTGATGATGAGCGGAATCAGCTTCTCCGGAAACTGATAGGGACCGTAATTGTTGGAACAGTTGGTAATGTTGGCCGGAAAATGATAAGTATCCATATAGGCCTTTACCAGCATATCCGAAGCCGCCTTGCTGGCCGAATAGGGACTGTGCGGCGCATAGGGCGAAGTTTCATAAAAGAACGCGTTATCATCGTCCGGCAGGGAACCGTACACCTCGTCCGTAGACACATGCAGGAATTTCTTTCCCTCCCTGAAGCTGCCGTCCAGCAGTTCCCACGCAGCCTTCGCGCAGTTTAACATCACCGCGGTACCCAGTACATTGGTCTGTACAAATACCTCCGGATCGCGGATACTTCTGTCCACATGGCTTTCCGCCGCGAAATGCACTACCCTGTCTATATCGTTTTCAGCGAAGATCTTACTGACAGCCTCTTTATCACAGATATCCGCCTTGATAAAAGTGTACCCGCTCCTGTTCTCCACATCTTTTAAATTTTCCGGATTTCCCGCATAAGTCAGGGCATCCAGATTGATGATCCGGATAGCATCTCCATATTTTTTAAACATGTAATGAATGTAATTGGAACCGATAAATCCCGCTCCGCCCGTTACCAGATAAGTTCTCATGATCTCCCATCCTGTCTCTCTATTTTTTATTTTGCTTTCAAAACTTTAGTAGCCCAGATAACTCAAATTCAGATCCACATCCGTACTGATCCCGGTCACCCTGCCTGTGGATTTGTACTGCCACATATCGTATCTTCCCGTATAGGTAGGCGCCGCCGCATACTGTGCCAGCCAGATCTTATATCTGGAAAGCTGACTGGTATCGATCTTGTTTGTCAGCCAGCTCTTGTTGGCATATACGCCCGCGGTATATCCCGAATTTTGAATGGTTTCGCAGAACGCCTTGATGACCTCCGTCCTGTCCGCCACACTCAGACCATCCGCTCTTCCTCTGCCGCCTCCAGCACCGGAATCCTCCACATCCAGAAAGACCGGATAGGATATGGTATAACCCCGTATCAGCTGCAATACCATGGAAGCCTCTTCCACTCCTTCCACCCGATTGACCGCCTGGGAGAAGAAATATACACCGACCTTGAGGCCTGCCGCCGTAGCGCCTTTTATGTTCTGTTCAAAATAAGGATCCACTACCAGCGCGCCGCTGCCGTATCCCCTGTAGCCGCAGCGGATGATCACATAGCTGACTCCGGAATTTTTGACTGCCGCCCAGTCGATTTTGCCGTTCCATTTAGAAACATCAATGCCGAAAGAGCCGCTTCCCACCACCAAGGAACCGTCACTGGCAAAATTATACTTTGCGCCCTGTATTACCTGCTCGCCAGTCACTTTGTTGCCGTTTGCGTCAAAATAGTACATCTTGCCGTTCAGGCTCTGCCAGCCGGTATACTTTGCCACCGCTTCCGTTTTGATATAGAACATGGTCACACCCGTATTGGCATAATGAGCGTAGGTAGCTTCTTCATACTTATCCTCCGCCACCTTCACCCAGAGCTGGTTATTGTCTTTATCCACCAGCTTATTTTCTTTTGAGATTACCTTTACGGCTATCGTAGCGCTTTTCTCTGTTCCGTTTACCTTGGCAGTAACAGTGATGACCGCGTCACCGGCCGCTTTGCCGCTCACGGTAAGGACTGCCGTAGTCTTCCCGTCGCTTTCCGCCGGAGTGCCGACCGCTGCCTCCGCGATCCCCGCGCTGCTGCTGGATGCTGTCAGCGTGGCACCCTTTGCGTTGACTACCGCCGTAACATTTACGCTGCTCCCTCCGACGATAGTAAACGCAGCAGGCGTTACCGTAACGGTAAAATCCAATTCCGTTACAGTAACATTACATTTTGCCGTCACCGCGCCGTCCTCGGTCTTCACGGTAATCACTGCCTGTCCCTTGGCCAGCGCGGTTACTGTACCGTTTTCCACCTTTACCACAGAAGACTGATCAACTTCCCATATCAGCTTAGTATCTTTTGCTTCCGGAGGTAAAATTTCAGCTGTCAGAGTCTCCGAAGCTCCTATCGTTAAGGAAAGCTCCGTCTTACTCAGCTTTATCTCCGTCACTGAAGGACTGGGAGATGCCGAACTTTCCGGCGGTGGTGAAGCGCTTGCCTCCGGATCCGGCGAAGGAGAGCTATCCGGCGAAGGCGATGGTTCACCATTGCCTGAAATGTCCAAGGACGCGGTTAAAGGTACCGCTTCGTTTCCGGGAAAAGAAAATACCTGTCCTCCTATTGCCCAAAGAGGCTTTTCCACAGCCACTCGCATCACATCCCCTGGCCGGGCCGCTACCAACACATCCACATTGACCTGTGACCTGGGCACCTCTGTCCATATCACCTCTCCCGGAGTCACTGTAGACTCCACCCACGCTACAGTATCCGTCAGTTCCGACTCCACTTCCAGCTCGTTTTCCGCGTCTTCCTTCTGATCCAGTTCCGACTCGTCCTTGATCTCATCCGAAACATCTACCTTCTCGTAAGCGATCTCCTTGCGGACCGTTATCTTAACAGGAGTCGTGGAGATGCCATATCCCTCATATTTCTTGTCCGTCAAGGTATTCATGGTCACGGAATAATCTCCCGGCGTAATACCGCTCTTATAAATGATCCCGTCCATATCATCATCCGTCCAGGTTTCGGTTTTGCCGTCGGGCGTCTTTACCGTCACGGAAAAAGGTACATTGGCGATCAGCTTATGTGTCTTACTGTTGACAAATTTTAATTTCAGATCCTTTTCGATAGAGGTCATGTTCAGGGTAACCTCTATCTCTCTGCTGTATTCATTCTCCTCGTATTCTGTTTCTTCCTGCTCTTCCTCTTCGATCGCATTGGCCGCCTGGAGCTTCGCAAGCTCCGCGTCAGCCACAGCCGTCAAACCCTGTTCTCCGATCAGGGTAATGCCATCCAGCTGGGTCCCCACCATATCAAAGGATGCCACTTCCCTGTCCAGTATTCTGGCACTGAGAAAAACGGCTCCCGTCACCAATGCCAGTACCAGCACCAGGACGCCTGTTGTAGTTATCACCCTGTCCATGGTACCCATATGCACCATAGAATACCAGATCTTCTGAAAGATATTCTTATCCGGCATATCCCTCCATGCCAGAATTTCTTCCTCTTCTTCCTCTTCGTATTCTTCTTCGTAAAATTCCCCGTCTTCAGCGGATAATTCTTCCGCATCCTCCCCGCCGACAAATTCCTCCGCCTGTTCCGCTTCGTAATATTCCTCTTCCTCCGGCAGCTCTCCTGTCATTCCTGCCTCCAGGTATTCCTCTTCCTCCGGCAGTTCCCCCGTCATTCCCGCTTCCAGGTATTCCTCTTCTTCCGGCAGTTCTCCTGTTACTCCTGCCTCCAAGTATTCCTCTTCTTCCGGCAGTTCTCCTGTCATTCCTGCCTCCAGGTATTCCTCTTCTTCCGGCAGTTCTCCTGTTACTCCTGCCTCCAAGTATTCCTCTTCTTCCGGCAGTTCTCCTGTCATTCCCGCTTCCAGGTATTCCTCTTCTGCTTCTTCGTCAATAAAGGCTTCGTCCCAATCTTCCCATTCCAGATCTTCCTGATACCGTTTGCTGCGTCCAAATAATCTTTTCATATGTCCTCCCAGAATCACTCTTCACCATTATAGCATTCCAAAGGGACGCCAGCAAGGCAAAAAGCGGCAAAAAACGCCGGGATTTTTTATTTTTTTCTTAACTTTCCCATCCATTTTTCCACATATATCCGATTTTCCCTGTTTTTGTATCCTCTTTGTATCATTTCTTTATATTTTATTAAATCCGCCCCTTATAGCTGGACAGCTTTTCGGAATAATAGTAAAATAGAGGCATCAACTAAAAAGAGGAGTTTTTTATGGAAAAGAAGAAATTTAAGTTGAATATGCATCTGGTCCTGGCGCTGGTTATCATTGTCATCCTGTTTTTGATCGTCAGGAAATTTCTGGGATTTTTCCGCTATATCACCCAGGAAGAAATAGACGCTATCTCCGTTCCGGAAGACGCGCAGATGCAGGATCTGGATTATATCATCCCCTTGGTGGCGGAGGACGACGGCACTTTCCCTGAGGACGACGGCGTACTGACCGTTCTCTGTCTGGGAAACGGTGCCTTTGCGGACGACAAATCCTCCCCGGACAATCCCTGCAACCTGTTCGCTCAGTCCACCGGCGCCACAGTATATAACTGCGCGATCGCCGACTCTTATCTGTCCGCTGCCAACCCTACTTTTGATGCCTCCAGCGAACCCATGGACGCTTTCAGTCTGTTCTGGCTGACCAGTATATTTATTCTAAAAAGACAGGAGCTCGTTTCCGATACCTATGCGGCGTTAGGCGATGTCCCCGCTGACATAAAAGAATCCATAAGCACACTGCAGAATCTGGACCTGCGTACCGTGGATATGGTCTATATCATGTTTGACGGCAGTGACTTTCTGGCTGGGCGCAGTCCCGCCGCTGATTCTTCAAATCCCTCTGACCTGCAGACCTTTGGAGGCTCCCTGTTTGCCGGTGTCTCGCTCATTCAGGAGTACATGCCCTGGGCCCGCATTGTCGTCATGTCCCCCACCTACGCCTACGGCGTGGCGGAAGATGGCAGCTACATCAGCAGCGACAGCAAGATTTACGGAACCGACAAACTTTCCAATTTTGCCATTGAAGAATATTATATCGCCGAAGCCATGGATATTTCCTTTGTGGACTGTCTCTATGGCGGCGTCCACGAAGATATTGCCCGTGACTATCTGACTGACAACCTGAATCTGAACAAGGCCGGCAAGGCTCTTCTCGCCAAGCGTATGGAGGACGCCCTAGACGTTTCCCACGCGCCTTAAACCTTTCTTTACAGCCCCTTGTAAAGAGTGGTATCCGTATAGATAGTATAGCCGTCTATCACATCAAACAACTCATATTCGTAATCCTCAAAGCTGCCGTTTATGGTTTTCCCCTGTCCGAAGATCACATAATGGCAGTTTTGTTCTCTGGCTTTTTCCACGATCAGCTCTACGTCTAGTACCTCCGCGTTCAACAGATCATATAGTTCGTTCTGGAAATGCCATCTCTCGATCAGGATCTCCCTGCCATAGGGCATACATACATAAGGGCTGTACTGCCTGACATATGGTATTAATTCCATGGGAAAGGCCGCCATGACCTCCCTGCCCTCCACCCTAATAGCATCACAGATGTCCACCACCGACTGGGGCACATGATAGGGATTCTCTGCCCTGACCGCCAGCGGGCTTTTGTAGACCAGACTGCCGGAAAGCATGATCATTATGCCCAGCGCAGCGCCCACTCCCCACTTTTTTATGCCTGCGCAGCCGCTCAAGATCTTGACTGCCGTATAGCCCAATACCGGTGTGACCGGCAGCAGCCACAAAAGCCTGTAATAGATCTCGGATTCCACAAACGCATATATCAGTGCCGCAAAGGGCGGCAGAAAATACAGCAGCAGGACCAACGCCGGCAGATACACAAAAACGATCCTTGTCATTTTATTCTTTTCACTGACAAACAAAAAGAGCTCCGCAGCCAGAAACAGCGCTATCAACATTCCCGAACCGGCGTAATCTCTAAACGGCTGCAATATCATATCCCACATAGGCGCCTCCCTATCCTATTTCCTTTTATCATCGCTGCAACAGCAGATAGAGCCCCGTATAGATGGCTGCCGGCAATAGGCAGACGCACGCCGGCAGCAGGAACTTCGGCTTCCTGTACACCACCAGTACACAAATACAGAACAACCCCGTCAACAGCGCTGTCAAAAAACCTCCCAGCGTACTGCATAAGCACGCTGCCGTCACCGTCGCGGCCAACAGCAGCCAAAGGCTCTTTTCTATTTTTCTGTTTTCCGCGACCCGCTCCCCCAGTAAATAGAGCAGCAAAAACAGGGCCGGTATGATCAGGTTGGCCAAAGCTGCCTTGCCCTGCCTGGTCCTTGTCATCAGAAAAGTTTCCGCCGTATAAATGGAATAATTTCCCCACAAAACCAGTAATTGGACAAAAACCATGAATACAGGCAGCCTATCCTTTCTGCCTTTGAAAAGCCTGCTGCCAATCATACCGTAAACAGCATACGTCAACGGGATCAGCAGCATAGGCACCGCGACCTGTCCTATCACGGAAGCATGAAAACCCGATACTCTGGCTAGAACAGCGATCCATATGGGGAATGGTGCCAGGCAGTGTCTGGTATCCAGTTCCGTTGCCATCCCGGTGTAAGGAATGTGCCTGTACATATTCTCGCTGGCCTGTGCCATGACTGCCTCGCTCATATAGTAAGCATCATCCCCGTCCATAAAGCGCAGGCAAAAAACACCTGCCAGCTGCAGTAAAAGCAGAACCGCTGCCGTCCCCCACCAAAGCAGCGCGGTCTTAGGGATTTTTTCCACTGTATGGGGCCTGTATCCCCGTCCCTTTTTTATCCATACCACGGTTCCCAGCATGGCTGCCACTGCCGACAACCCTTCAAATAAAACTGTCACGACCGTAAAAGCCCTGCCGTCTAAAAAGTCCAGCCTTCCCTGCAGCAGAATCACTGGAACCGCCACTATCTGAAATAGAGCCATTTCCAGCAGCTGTCCCGCTGTCCACATAAAAAAAATATTCTTTTCCCGCCTGTCCAAAAATGCCGTCAGTCCGGCTCCCATTCCCACAGGCAGCGCCAACGCAAAAAAAAGCAGGCTGATGATCCGCAGTATCAGCATTTCTCTCCTCCGTTTCCGGATGCCTCTTCCCAATAATATTTACCGAAGCCCCATACCGGGCAAACATACCAGAGTGTCATCACTACCGGTACATTCTTATAATCCATCATGCCGGCTCCCGACAAAGTATACCATACGGCCTGCGTCAATATACAAGCCAAAAACAGCGGCAGTACCGCCCCCGCCGGAGAGCTGCCTTTCTCTGGAGAGATGCTGCTTTCAAGCTTCTCTCCTTTTTTCCCGTTTCTGCCCTTTTTTCCAAAAAGGAACCCGAAAATCACAAACAGGATTCCTGTAGGCAGGCTCCTTGCCGCGTACCGTACATACAGACTGGTCCAGGTCTTGGCCTGCTCCCACATCCTGTCAAAATTCCAGCCTGCATAGGACAGCCCGCCGCCTGCCAGCTGTTTTGCGGTAGCAAACGGCACAAAAAGATAGGCCGCAAAATCCTCCCCGATCTTAGAGAGCACTTCCTTGGTTCGATCCGAAAAGCAGTGAAGCGCCATTTGCCAGTAATAGATATTCGCCTGCTTTTTCCCGAAAGCCGCCTCAAATTCCGGTCCCAGCACCAATTTTACATTGTCCGCGTAGCGGGAAATTTCCCTTCCCTCCTCCGGACTCATCACTTCCTTGACTTCCTCTGGCCAGAAATAGTAATTGTCCTCAAAGTACGGCCACGCCATACGGCTGACAAGCGCCGCTCCCAGAGTGCGCTGTATCTTTCCCCTGCTCCCCGCCTCCTGGGTTGCCATGTTGACGCCGTTTATCAGCAATACCGCCGCAAGCGCCGCAAACGCCAGCTGCCATGCCGGCTTAAAGGACTTTCTTTTCCATAACAGGCAGAAGAGAAAGATCACCGGTACGCTCCCCAGCCACAGGTAATCCGGATGCAGAAGCCCCATTGCCAGCCAGCATACACATACCAGTATCAGATCTTTTTTCCCGCGGCTTTGTACTCCCCGTATCTGCCCCAGCACAACAGCCAGCGCGATCAGAAAAAAAGATACGAGCAGGGATTGCGGCAGTACGGCCAGATGCAGCTGCAGCACTTGGGGAATACAGAAAAGGTACCCCGCCTTCAGAAGAAAGAGCAACGGCTCGGACTTTTCCTCACCCAGCCCGCTGTATTTTAAAAATATGCAGACCGCATAGAAAGCCGCCCCCAGCTGCAGCAGATACAGCCAGAAAAAATATGGCAGGGGCAGTATCTTTCCCAGCATCATCCCCATACGGATGATCAAGAGATACAGAATCCCCGTATATTCGTCAGGCCGTAAGTTTGCGCTCATCTCCACAAGCTCCCTGCTCTCCGAAAACCCCTGCAGGGAAAACAGATTGGCTCCTATAAAGCCCAGGCCAAACACGATCTGTACTGCCATACCGATCAGAAATACGCCGCCTATGCACTTTTTCACCGCTTTTTGTTTAGCTTCCATATACCATTACTCAACACGATCTAACAGATATATTTCCCAACCAGGGGGATACGCCGCAGCAGGGCTGCAACAGGAATACACACAACAAAACAGCCCACGGCCAGCAGGGGAATACCCAATACGTAGTTTTCCATATGGGCATAAACGCTCCGGTCTCCCAAAAATTCCAGCAGAAGCAGATGCATCAGATACACGCCCA
Organism: uncultured Lachnospiraceae bacterium; assembly: GCA_947631685.1. Taxonomy (GTDB): domain Bacteria; phylum Bacillota; class Clostridia; order Lachnospirales; family Lachnospiraceae; genus Acetatifactor. The sequence continues at coordinate 248,046 of CANRMI010000002.1, read as the reverse complement.
GCGTATCCTTGGCCAGTCCCTGCAGCAGCCGGCTTCCCCTTTCTTCCAGGGAAGGCTGCAGACTGGAAAACAGAACATATAACGCCACAGTAACCAGAAAAGTAAACAGGCTATAGCTGTCAAATGCGGTGGACATCTTCTGTCCCTTTATGGTACTTTCCCATACGCTGACTCCCACCGCTCCCAAAAGTCCCATGAGACCTGCGGTATAGAGGCAGTATCTGGCCTTTTTACGCAAAGGATATCGGTATAAATAATAGCCCAATACAAAGTAGCCGGCATAACTGCATACCAGTTCCACATCGATCTGTCCCAAAAGCTGCAGAACCGGTCCTGGAATCCGTAGAATTTTCACGGTATTCAGGCCAATCTGTATTATGAAAAACAACAGCAGGAAATATTCCACACTCTGCTTTTCACAGTGCTCCAGCCAGCTCTTTAAAACCGGCAGCAGCATATAGAGTCCTATCTGCATGATCAGATACCAGAGATGATACCTCCCCAAAAAGATTTCCGTTACATAGTCCTTCCAGACCGTCCCCTCGGCTCCCATCCAGTACCTGCAGTCCCACAGGCCGTATACCGTGCTCCATACCACATATATCACTGACAGCCGCAGTATATTTTTAAAGTACAGCGTCCTAAGGGAAATTTGTCCGTCTCTTCCTAGGAAAAAGCGTCCGCTCAGCATCACAAAGATCGGTACGCCGAAACGGAAAGCCGCGTCATAGGTATTGGCCACCAGCCATCTGCCCTCCGTAATGTCACAGCTATACCAGAGCTGGGCGGCACTGTGCAGCATAATCACACTGAAACACGCCAGTATCCGCAGCAGATCCATATTCACTTGCCTTTCCTGTACGCCTCTTTTACTCATTTTCCGCCACTCCGCACTCGGTACACGCTTTGCCAGCGCCTACGCTCCGGTATAGAACTCTTTCACTTTTCCACAGATATAATCCACTTCTTCCGGCTTTAAGCCATAGTACATAGGCAGCCGCAACAGCCTCTCGCTCTCTTTGGTCGTATATTTGTCTTCTCCGTGGAAACGGCCGAATTTTATTCCTGCCGGCGCGGTGTGCAGCGGAACATAGTGGAAAACCGCCAAAATTTTGTTGTCATCCAAATACTTTTTCAGACGGCTGCGTTCTTCTATATCCGCCGCTTTGATATAGAACATATGGGCATTGTGCTCGCACTGTTCGGGGATAAACGGCAGCTCTATCTTTCCTTTCTCCGCCAGAGGCAGCAGTCGCTCATAATAACGGTTCCAACTGGCCTTTCTGGCATCGTTGATCTCATCCGCCACTTCCAGCTGGGCATACAGATAGGCAGCGTTCATATCGCTGGGCAGATAGGAAGAGCCGAGATTTACCCAAGTATACTTGTCTATCTGTCCCCTGAAATATTTAGTACGGTTGGTTCCCTTTTCGCGGATGATCTCCGCCTCTTCCACATACTTCTCATCCCGGATCAGCAGCGCTCCGCCCTCTCCCATGCTGTAGTTCTTTGTTTCATGGAAAGAAAAGCAGCCAAACTCTCCAAAGGTTCCCAAAGGCTTCCCGTTGTAGCTCGCCATAATACCCTGGGCCGCGTCCTCTATCACCAGCAGATCATGTCTTTTGGCTATGTCCATGATCGTATCCATTTCACAGCCCACGCCGGCATAGTGAACCGGCACAATAGCCCTGGTCTTTTCCGTGATCGCGTCCTCTATCAGCTTTTCATCCAGATTCATGGTATCCGGCCGTATATCCACAAATACCGGAATCCCTCCCCGCAATACAAACGCGTCCGCGGTGGATACAAAGGTATAGGCGGGCATAATGACCTCATCCCCGGGTTTAATATCCGCCAGCAGCGCAGCCATTTCCGTGGCGTGGGTGCAGGATGTAGTCAGCAGGCACTTTTGGGTTCCCGTTTTTGCTTCTATCCAGCTGCTGCATTTTTTGGTAAATTCTCCGTCTCCGCAGATTTTCTGATTGGCTACCGCCTGTGAAATGTATTCCATTTCCCTGCCTGTGTGAGGCGGTACATTAAAATTGATCCTATTCATAAGCCCTCTTTTCTGTCCGATACAGGACAAATTTTTGATTGGAGAAACATTCTTCATATTCCCAGTTGTCCATATATTCCCAAAGCAGTTCCCGCTTGGCATCCCGCAAAAGCCTATCGGCCTCCGAGGAGGGATATCCGGCTTCCAGCAGCGCCTCTTTGCCGCCGTTTCTGTAAAGCCCATACTCCTTTTCCAGAATGATCACCGGAAGCTCTTCTCCCTTTTCCGCCTTCGCCGATACCGTCTCCAACGCCTTTCCCATAACCTCTGCGCTGTAGGAAGCCAGATCGCTCCAGGAATTAAAAGCAGGCGGCATATCCAGATAAAAGCTCAGGGCGGGGATTTTTCCATACAGGATCACTTCCTTTCCCGCAAGCTCCTCCTGCCGCGCATAGGCACTGATACCGCTCAGCCATTCCGCCCGCTGCTCACTCATATAGACACCTTTCAGTATATCATTATTTTCCGCTTTTGTATCTATTTCTTTTGCTCCATGAGCCTCCACGAACACAAATCCCAGGCCAAACCCCACGCTCTGCAGTACAAACAGCCCCAGAAAAGCCCCCAGCATCGTTTTCAACGGCAGCAGGGAAAATCTGCCCTGCCCGTCTTTTTTTTGGCACAGCCGGTAAAAACAGAAGCACACATAAGGCAGCGCCAGAAACAGATTGTTGACTGCCGGCCACAGGCCGTTATTGCTGCCTATGGGCGTTATGAGTATTACCAGCAGGATCATGCCTGCCAGCAGTTTTTCCCGCTTTTCCACAGACGGCTGCAGGATGCGGATCCCGCAGAGCAAAAGCGCCAGCATTAAGAAGACGATGCCCGGCAGCCTGACCGCGTCGTATTCATCGAAGCGCAGGACGCAAAAACCCCTGCCATACAGCAAAGCCACGCTTCCCAACGCAAGAAGCGCGCAGAATACGGCCTTTATCTTCTTCTGCTTTTTGGGCAGCGCAAAACAGAGTATCCAACCCAAAAACAGAAATCCCAGAAGCAGGATAAACCAGCGCAGATTCTCCCTATATCCAAGATACATATTATAGAGCATAGACACCGGCTTGTAATCCACCGCATTGTCCGTCATGGCAAACAGTCTGCCAATCCCCGCCGCATAGGCACCTGCGCCGTAACGCAGCGCCAGATACCCCAGCCCGGCGCCCAGTGCCAACACATACCCCAATACACAGAAGCCTGTTTCCCGCAATACCGCCAGCGGCTTTTTTTTGCAGATAACCCCATAGGCCCAGACACCCACGATCAAACCCATTTGGGGCAGATTGGAAAACCGTACGAACACATTGGCTCCCAGCGCGATTCCCGCTGCCGCCAGAAAAACCATTTTACCTTCATGCAGTCCTTTATAGAGAAATATCAAACAGAGTAAGAGCAGTAAATACGTCAGGTAATTGTAAAGCAGCGCCGTAGGGCACCAGCACAGGCTGAGGGCCAGAAATTCTCCCCAGAACGCCACGATCGCCGGCATTCCAAAGACTTTTGTACAAAAGCGATAGGCCAAGAACGCCGTCAGACTCAGAACGAGCCCCGTATACAGATTCATGCCAATGAGCGTATGCCCGAAAGGCAGTAAAGTCAGAAAATGCCCGACGGCATTGGCCAGATATGTGGAAAACAGCCACATGGGATCCATATGCTCCGTTCCCATGTAGCGAAAATTGGCGTAATTATAGCCCGTATCCCACAGATCCAGGCCCCAATGTATATGCCTGAGAGGATAGAGTATCAGCAGTATCGGATAGATGTAATTCTCACATATCCGCAGAACGCGGCCTCTTTTTTCCTTATCCATTTACCTGTTCCTTCTTAAACGAAATGCGCAGCGTCTCCAGCCATGCCAGCAGACGCCTGTAAGTACCCGATAGGGAAAGCAGACGGTGCAGCAGTCCAAAGCACAGGCTGCGTAGCATATCCAGCAAAATACCTATCGTAAACACCACAATGGCCGCGGCCGCCGTTTCCGCCAGCAGAGCGAGCGCTCCTTCCGGCTCTCCTGTGACCGCATACAGCCACTTCTGCCATTCATAGCGCAGGGCAGCATGTTCATGCCACAGATAGACGCCCAATGTATAGGGCGCTATCCTGCCAAAAAAGCGTCCGATCCTGCCCTCTTTAACCCGCATACGCAAAAACAGACAAAAGAAAGCCACGGAAGCTATAAGCACCAAAATATGATTGTAATGATAGCATATCCTCAGTATGGTATCCAGTCTTCCTGTCCGCAGATAGACCGCCCTGAACCCCATGGTAACGGCAAAAATGCCACCCACGGCTGCCAGATACACCACAAGGCACCTCTTTTTATTGTTCAGGAAAACGATACCGTAACGCCTGATATAAGCGGCAATGGCAAACACGCATATATACCAGATACAGTCATAGCCTTCCCCATCCCCCTCCAGCCGGAAAGGTAGAACGGATTTTATGACGGAAAAAAACAGAAGCATGATCAAAATGACCATTCGCAGCTGCTTTTTGTCCAGCCGCGCAATCCCTCCCGCCACCAGGGGGAGCAGTACATACAAAAAGACATAGGCGCTCATAAACCAATAGTGTTCCATGGATATTGGGAACAACAGCAGCAGACAATAGTGAATGGTGAATCCGCCCTCGGGCAGATACCCCATGGCAGCGGCCAGAAATCCCAGGCCTACACTATAAAACCATATCTGCAGAAGCAGTCCTAAGAGCCTTTTTACCCGGAAAGTACCTTCGCTTAAAAAATAACCGCTCATGAGCATATAGACATTGACCGCCACGATCGCAAAGGATTCCAAAATCCATGCCAGGACACCGTCAGTTCCCAGCTTCTCCTGGGTAAGCTCCGGCAGGCCTCCGCCTTTTCCCAGAAAATGCAGCACCACTACAAGCAGCATGGCAACTGAACGGAGCAGCTCCAAATTTGCCATGCGCCCCTGACCGGGATCATGTAATTGCATCGTTCCCTCTTTCCGCATTCCTGTCACCCGTTCTGCTTTAAGCCTTTCCCGTTATATTTCCCCGCACATTTTCCGTCACCTGACTGATAATGTACTTGGGCCGTCCCTTCACTTCCTCATAGATCCTGGCCAGATAATGTCCCAATATGCCCAGGCTCAGCATAATGAATCCGCCGATGATCAGTATCAGCAGGATCACCGTAGTAAAGCCTTCTACCGCGTTTCCGCTCAGATAGCGCACCAGCGTCTGGATCCCCAGTATGAGGCTGAGCAAAATCGATATGATTCCCATAAAGGTTACCAGCTGCAGCGGCAGAGTACTGAAAGAAGTGACGTTGCTGAGGGCGTAGCGCATCAGGCTGAACAAAGACCATTTGCTTTTGCCGTATTTTCTTTCCTGCACCTCATATTCTACCTTCACCGTTTTAAATCCGGCCCAGAACGTCAGTGCCCGGAAGAAGGTATTTCTCTCTTTCAATTCCAGCAGCACATTGACCACTTTTCTGTCCAGCAGTTTAAAATCCGAAGAGGCATTCATATCCAGCTTTATCAGTCCGCTCATGATTTTGTAAAACAGCCCCGCGGACAATTTATAGAACAGCCCTTCCTTTCCCCTCGCGGACTTCACGCCCTCTACCACTTCATAGCCTTCCTGCCATAAGCGATACATTTCAGGAAGAGTTTCAGGGGGATGCTGCAGGTCGCAGTCCATCACTGCCACCGCGTCCCCGCAGGCCAGCTGCAGTCCCGCGAAAATAGAGGCTTCCTTTCCGAAATTACGGGAAAACTGCGCGCCCTTTACACAGGGATTTTGTTCCGACACCTTTTGAATCGCTTCATAAGTACCGTCGGTGGAACCGTCACTGATAAAGATCAGTTCGTAGGGTATTTTTTCCCTCTCCAGAATACCGCGAAGCACACTTTCCGTATTGGCAATATTCCCCTCCTCATTATAGGAGGGAATCACTATGGACAACAGCGACATCTTTCCTCTTTTCCGCGCACCGCTTCTGCGCGGTACGTCTTTTCCCATTTATTCTTTGTCTTCCAGCTTGACGTACAGAACGCCATCCACTACCTGCAGAGAATCAGGCTGGGGAAACGTGCCCATAGCCCGATACTCCGGAGAGTCATAAATAGCCAGCATTTCCTCATCCGATACCAGATTGATGGTCACTCCCAGATAATGCTGAAAGAATTTCTGGTAATTGGTCCGGGTATAGAGCAGATAATCCCCGCTCATACCCGTGATGGAGCCCGTCACCTCTTCCGTAATATCCGCAGGCGGATACTGCGTCTGGCTCACCACGCCTATCATGGCTACGGGAATCCCCTGGTAATATCCTTCTGTCTGCTCCATCCTGTCTGCAAGGCGCAGGCAGTAAGCATAGGTTCTTTCGTATTTTTTCTCCAAGTTAAAATAAGCGATATTATCGGTAACGGCATATTGGAAGATCAGGATCGCTCCCCCGGCTAAAAGCGCCCACTGCGTCCAGATCCTTTTCCCGTATCTGTCCGTAAAAGCCAAAAGAAGTATAGGGTAAAGCACCCACTGATAGCGCATCAGCAGATGATAATTAACCTGGGGCGATACCAGCAGGATCACATTGGTCACAAAAGGCACCGCCGCTATAAACAACAGCCCGGCGGCGTACAGCCAGATATTTCTCCAGAGCTTTTCTTTTTTGATGTAACTGATCAGGCACCACAGCGTTGCCGCGCACAATAACCCAAACGCCGCCACAGAAAAAATATTTCCGACCAGCACTCTGCTCCTTACCGTAAAGGTAAAAAAATCCTCATAGATTTCCTTCAGGATGGCAATCAAATCTCCCTTTGCCGTGCCTGCAACGCTGCCCATGCTTCCCATGGCATTGATGCCCTGATAGGAAGCCAATTCTTTTCCCTGCAACTTTAACAGGATCTGCAGCAGCGCATAGTAAAGTGTCACGCCGATCCCGCCCATGAGCAGATAGCGTCCCAGTCCTTTCCACTTCTCCCGCATATCCTTTTCCGTCAGCAGCAGAACTGCCGCCGCATACAGGCACAACAGCATGGTAAAGGACAAATAGGACTGATAGATTCCCATGGCAAAGGCCAGGGCCACTCCGCCGCCCAGAAAGCCCCGCTTGTACTTTTTTGTAAGTAAAGGCGCCAGTACCGCCAGCAACAGAGCCAGCATATAGCCATCCAGCGTGTACACATAGGCAAATGTGGCAGTAAGCGCAGGAAAAGCCGCCAACAGCCCGCCTATCAACGCCGCGGCACCACAATGGCGGATCTCCAGAAATTCCGTCAAAAGCGCCGCCGTCACTCCTAAATAGGCCAGCCCCAGCAGTCCTGTCAGCCACGGCAGATTAAAATAAGAGGAGATCCCGCAGGCCACGGTTAAAAACCAGCGTCCGGAGGTAATCATGTTCTGGTCAAAATACATACTGTCCAGGCAGTCGTGATTGGGAATATCCCGGACCAGCACCGGCATATGCACCAACAGTCCTATGACAATCACTGCCAGAAAAGCTGCCTTCCAGACCGGCTTGCTATGCTGTTTTCCGTATTCCCACAGCCACGTGGGACTCTTCATCCCTTTTTCCATTCCTCTTCCTTTCCAAAGCTCATAACGGTTTTCTCCTGCCGCTATTCCCCGTCAGACAGGCTAAGAACCTGCGCTATCCTTTCCGCTATCAGCCTGCGGCCCGCTTCATTCAGGTGCAGACCGTCCGTCGTATATTTCTCCCAGTCTTCAAAGCTGCCTCCGATCCCGCTCTCATGGTAATTGTCCAGGATCTCTACATGAAACTCTTTGGCGATCTCCAGCTCCAGATTCACATAGTCCTCCAAATACCCGCCCCCCAGATCTCTTTCTTCACAGCTTACCCGGTCTGCCAGAAACCAGCAGTAGGTAGGTGTGCAGAGCAGGATCCGAAGATTCGGGCGCTTTTCCTGTAACTCTCTCAGTGTATAGCGCAGCGCGCCGCCAAATGTATACACATCATAAGGATCTTCCGCATTGTCTAAAGGCATCCCCAGCTGATAGTCATTGACCCCGTGCTCAATAATCAATACAGCCTCCCTGTCAAAGTCCACCCTGTTAAATCCGTACGCACCTTCCGGAAAATAATCCATGGACACCCAGCTGTTGATGCTGGCATTGGGAACCGAGAAATCCTCATAGCAGATGCCATCCGCCAGCTCCGTCAAGGAAATACTGTCCATGGCAACGGCGGCTCTTTCTTCCTGGTTCTGCGCCGCTGCCGAAGTACCTCCAAAGGCGCCGTTATAGACAGGCACCCCCAGTTCTTCTTCCAAAATGGCGGTAATGGAAGTATCATCCCGCACATTTCCCACAATGGAATCTCCCAGGCATATGATACCATACTCCTTTTTCTGCAGCTTGTCCACCATACCAAAAAAGGCAAGGATAGCCAGAAACAGCAGCGCGGACATTCCAAGATACCTGTTTTTTTTCATAAAATCCGCAATAGCCTTCATATTATGATCAGTCCGATTCCAGATAAGCCGCTACGCGTTTCGCGCCTTGTCCGTCCACCAGCCCGCGTCCCTTCTTACTGTATATTTTCCGTTCTTCATAAGAGCCGGCCAGACGAGCTGCCAGCGCCGCGACCTTTACCTGCGCCCGCTCCGTTTCCAAGCTATTTCCGCTGTGGAAACAGCCTGCGCTCAACGCCATATTCTCCTCTCCCATAAACCGCACGAGAGCGTCCTGGTTCTCCGCATAGGAAAAACACACGAAAGGCACTCCCGCCGCGCAGAGTTCATATATGGTGCTTCCTCCGGCCGTCACCGCCAGATCGCAGGTTTTCACCAGCGCCGCCATGTCCTCCACATTCCGGTAGAGCACCACATTCTTTTCCGCCTCCGCCAATTTCCGCAGACTGTCATAATAGGGATGAAACGCGCCGCTCACCACATGAAATTCCACAGAGTTTAGGGCCGGCTCCCGCAAAAGCCCCCTCAAAATACTTTCCCCAAAATTCTCCTTGTCTCCGCCTCCTGTGGTAAGAAGCAGTCGCTCCGGCGTTTTTTTGATCTGGGGCGCTTTATTCAAAAAGTCCCGGCGCACCGGAATATACTCTCTGCCGAGCAGCAGTCCGGGAAGGGATTCACCTCGTTCTCCATACAGTTTTTCATAATTTTCCCTGACGGCAAAAGCATTGTAATTGATAAGGAGATCAGCCGGATAAGCCGTTCCGCACATATCGTCCAGACAGGCCACCTTTCTCTCTTGCCTAACGCTTCTTACATAATCCGGTGTATTGGCATAACTGTCGATCAACAGCCAGCCGCCGGCCGGATCCTCTCCTTTCAGCAGTTCCTTCACTTTTTCCGCTTCGGCGGCAGAAAACGGAAGCTCTCCCAATACTGTGCCCCGGTATCCTTTTTTCTCCACAAACGCGGCGGAATCTCCGTCTGCGCACAGAAATCTCACTTCCGTTTTTACCTGTTTCGCGATTGTCAGACACCGCATCAAATGTCCTGCCCCTATCCGGGCATTTCCGTCGGCACGAATAAACAGCATATTAATGATTCTCCACCAGTTCCCAGGACATGGGCGTTCCCATCTGAATATCCCTTGCCGCCCGTTTTCCCAACAGTTCCTCATAATAACGGGTATGCAGCCCAAACGCAGGCCGGACCGAGCGCAGATTCTCCGGTGTGAACGCTTCTCCCGCCTTTATATCCTTCGCAATATACAAAGACCGGGAATGCTCTCTCTCCCGTTTCTGCTTATCGGTCAATTCATAGGTCACCTTTCCCAAAGCCTTTTCCGCGATCCGGATATTTTCCACCATTTCCTTAAACTCATCCGGCTCCATGGAAAAAGCAGCGTCCGCGCCGCCGTCCGCCCGGCGAAGTGTCAGATGCTTTTCCACTACTCTGGCCCCCAGCGCCACTGCGGCTACCGCTGCCGCGCTGCCCATGGAATGGTCGGAAATCCCTGCCACGCAGTCAAAAGTCTCCTTCATATTGACAATGGTGCGCAGATTCATATCCTCATAAGGACAGGGATAGGAGGAAGTGCATTTTAACAGGATCACCTTTTCATTCCCTGCTTCCCTGCAGGTTTGCAGCGCCAGCTCGATATCGGACATATAGGCAACGCCGGTAGAGAGGATCATGGGCTTCCCCAACGCCGCTATTTTCTTTAACATGGGGATGTCGTTGATCTCAAAAGAAGCCACCTTATAAGCCGGCACATTCATCTCTTCCAGAAAATCCACGGAAGTCAGATCGAAGGGAGAGGAGAAAAACTCCAATCCCAGGCTTTCCGCCTCCTTCTGCAGTTTTGGCTGCCACTCCCAGGGCGTATAGGCCGTTTCATAAAGCTTATGCAGCGTTGTGCCGTCCCATATGGTTCCCTGGGTGATCTGAAAATCCGGTGCGTCCGTATCCAGGGTAATGGTATCGGGTTTATAGGTCTGTATCTTTATGGCGTCCGCTCCGGCTTCCTTCGCCGCATGGATAAGTTCCACCGCCCTGTTATAATCCATCAGGTGATTGGCCGACATTTCCGCTATGATAAATACGGGAGCGTTTTCACTTATCAATGTCCTGCCTATTCTGATCTCTTTTTCCATATCTGCTGCCTTTCCTTTTTAGAAAGATAGTTAAATTTCACTATTTGTTTGTATCCGAAATGTATCATTCCATAGAAAAGTCTATTTTTTCATAGCTCTTTTCCGCTCTTATTTTCTTCCATTTTTCCGCGCTCATACGCATAAAAGTCACATCATAGAAACAGTTGTTTTTGCATACATAAGCTTTCTTTTCTTCCACGATCTCACTGCCGCAGAGCAAATGAAGCTGTATCACACCCCGGTTCAGAGAAAACACATCCCCGTACAGATTGCGTTTCCCAAGCTCCAGGAAGAGATAATCATACAGACTCATTTCCAGAGAAACCGCGGCTTTCAGAGAGCGCAGTCGTTTTTCTCCGATATAATATCCCCATGTACAGTCTCCTGAAGCGTCAGTCAACCCGCCCACATTGATCACCCCCGCCGGCTCCCCGTTGATTCTGATCAGCCAGTACCTCACATCCGCTCTTTCCTTCACGCTAGCCAGCCATCTGCGCTGCCCTTCCAGTGTCAGTTTCGGATCCGTGTTCATAAACCTGGTGATCTCCGGATCCATCCGCCAGCGCATAATGGTTTCCAGATCGCTGTCTTCTATCCTGTGCAATGTAACCGCCATATATTTCTCCTGTCTGCCTGGCCTAATTTGCTATGAAATCAGCCCCAGCAGTTCCGACACCTTTGTCATTTCTATCGCTTCTTCCAGCGGCACCACGATTCCAAGCTGCTCTTCCATAGCCCCCAATATCATCACATGCGCCAGGGAGTCCCATTCCTCCACATCCTCTATCCGGGTATCCGGCTGAATGGTGCCTGCCGGTACTTTCAAAATATCTTCTATCAGCCGTATCACTTTTTCCTGCATATTAATCTCCCTTCCGCATCCATTCCTCTATATAGTACACTCTTTTGGGTCTCTCTTCCAGCGCGATTTCATAGAGCTTCCCTTCCGCGTCTTCCTTTAGCACACGGTATCCCAGCTCTTCAAACAATCCGCTTACCGGCGCGTTTTTTGCTGTTTTCACATAACTGGCCCCCAGTTTTTCGCAGCCCTTTTCCAGCAGCTCTTCTTCCAGGTGGTCCACAATGGCCCGCTCTATCAGACGTCCCATTACCCGGCAGCTTAAAACAAATTCTTCTATCTTGGGAAACTCTTCCGAAAGATCCACTATGAGCGCGCCCACTAACCCGTTATCCCCGAATTTATCCTTTACGCCATACAACCGTATCCACTTGTCCTGCCGCTTTATATATTCCAGCAGTTCGTCCATGGTATATCTTATCGTGGTAAGGTTAAATTGGTTCGTCTTATTAACAAGCTGATGCAGCCGCTCCAGATGGGAAGCCGCGTCCACCTCCTCAATCCGCATTTGCAGCTGTATTAAGTAGGAAGAGAAATCCGCCGATGTTTTCTGCAATTCCTCTCTCTTTACATTGGCAGCGTACTGGGCGGTTTTGTTTTTATCTTCGTTGGTCACCGCCATTTTTTCAAAAAAGCGCTTGTAAATATCTATCATGGTTTCCGGCAGCATCCGGGGATTTTGGGGGAAATCCGGCACCGCCACTTCCGGAAGGAATTGCCCAACCTGTTCCCTTTCCGCCGGACTGTCATCAAAAAACACAAAAGAATCCAACCCCAGATTCATCTCCTCTGCCATTTCCCTGAGATTATCGGCCTTCACTTCCCAATTGATCCTCATGGCCGCGAAATCTTCCCTGCGCAGCACCATATGCGGATGGTTCTCTATCACTTCCAGAGCGTCCTTTTCGTTATTCTTGGAAACAACAGCCAGCAGCACGCCCTGTTCTTCCATCATTTTCAGAACCCTCTGCAGATTTTTATAGGCCAGCCCCGTATGCTCTTCCGAAAGCAGAAGCGGCGTTCTGTCCGCTTCTCCCGCCAGTCCCCCCCAGAGGGTATTATCCAGGTCCAAGGCCAGTACCTTCTTGGGAACCCTGCTGCAGATATCTGTTTTTTCCCGCATCAGCCTGCACATTTCCTGCTGCATAGCTTGACTGTAGGGTATTTTCCCCAGATACCACGTGGCAGAGGAATAGGCCTGTTGTTCTCCCAGCCGCGCCACCAGACGGCTGTAAAATAACGGATAGGCATTCCCATGTCTTTTGCAGAAAGCCTCCAGACGAGCTCTGAATTCCCCTTCTATCCACAGCCGCTCCTGCTCCTCCATGATCGAAACTTCCGGCCCCCACAGATAAATATCCGACAAAAAGAAGATCCCTTTATCCGGCAGGGCCTGCTCCAGCATAGCAAACCACTCCTCCATACGGGCCGCGGCTTCTTCCCCGGTTTTATGATACAGAAGTTCCATGCCATCCAGCCACAAAAAAGTAATCTCCGGCTCAAACCGGTAATATCCGGAATTCCTATCCAGCAGGAGCAGAAGCTCGTTTCCGTATCCTTCAGGCTGATATACATCAAATTCATCCTGCAGCATACGCACTATGGAATTTACATTCACATTGGACAGCACCGCTATCCTTTTTATTTCCCGCTTTTCCATACTGAACGCTTCAGCCTTTCCCAACGCCGTTTAACCGGTACTTCATCTCCGCGATCTGCCAATCCGTTTCGTTGTCAATATCCTGTACTTCCAGCTCGGATATTTCAAAGGGAAGAATATTCCCCACCATCAGCTTTTGATTCTTTTTATAGGCCTGTGTTTTAAAACAGTAAAACTGCCCCGCGTCGTGATAGTGGGGTACCAAGTCTTGGGAACGGGCATCCAGATATTCCGGATACTCAAACACCAGCCTGCCCTCCTTTACTATCATAGCACGCTGAGGCGGATATGAAAAGGCCACCACGGGAATCAGGGTGTCCGCGTCCGACTGTTCCAGGCGCGATACTGCCTCTTTTAATTTCGTGGCGGTAACAAAAGGTGCCGTAGGATAGAGACAACAGCCTACGTCAAAGCTCTGTCCCCGCTTTTCATATTCCTCCAATACCTCCAGCAGCACATCGTTTGTAGTAGCAAAATCCCCCGCGGTTTTTTCGCTTCTGTAAAAAGGGACCTTTGCCCCATACTTTTCGGCAATCTCCGCAATTTCCTTATCGTCCGTAGACACCATGACCTCTTCAAACAATCCGGAACAGACAGCCGCTTCAATGGAATAGGCCAGAATCGGTTTCCCTAAAAAAGGCCTGATATTTTTCCGGGGTATCCGTTTACTTCCTCCTCTTGCCGTGACGATCGCTATCCTGCGCATTTGACTTCTCCTTTCCGGCCAGCCTGTTTTTCATATTTCGGTAAGACCAAAGGGCCCTGTAGTAGAAAAAAAATCCCGCGGGGGAACGCATCAGCAGCTTTACCATACGTTTTTCTTCCTCGCCCGTATGTCGCAGATAGTATACATTCTCCTGAAACTTTGGAAAAGCTTCCAGCATTCCCGCCCGCAATTCCTTAACAAAAGAAAGCTTCTTCCTTTTTACTCCCAGCATATAGGAAAACAGGGTATTTACAAAATACAGTTCCGTATAACGGTATTCTATTTCTTTTTCATATGCCTCCAAAAAATTTCCCGACTTCATTTCCGCCAGCATCTGTTTTGCGGCTTTCATCCTGTCCCGGCATCTTTCCTCGGAAATACGGTGCACCGTGGAAGTCTGATGCTGATAATAAAAATAAAGCGGCTCCTCCACCATTTCAAAATGCTTAAAATACAGAAACCACACGGGCGCCGCGCAGTTGTCCTCATAAAAGATCCCTTCTGGAAAATGCAGCCCGTTTTCACGGATCACAGAATGCTTATAAATTTTCAGCACCATGCTGCCCGGTCTCATGATGAGCTTTCCATACCGCTCCGGAGTCAGAACCCCTGTCTGCTCTGCCGTGTTGTTTTGCGCCTTTTCTCCCGGCACCATGGTATGCGTCCTGACCATACTGTAGTCGCAGCCCACAATATCCGCGCCGGTTTCTTCCGCTTTTTTCAGCAGCTTCTCATAATAATCCGGCGTCACCCAGTCGTCGCTGTCTATAAATCCTATCCATTCCCCTTGTGCCGCGCGCAGGCCTTCGTTTTTGGCTCCGCCCTGCCGTTTGTTTTGCTCATAGTGTATCACTCTCACCTTTTTAGGAAAACGCCTCTCATATTCTTTCAGAATCTCCAGGGAATTGTCCGTAGAGGCGTCATCCACCGCCAGGATCTCATAATCTTCCACCGTCTGCCCTATCAGAGAATCCATACAGTACTGCAGTTTGCCCTCTGCCGCCATATTGTAGACCGGCACGATCACACTCAGCTTCATTCCGATCACCTTTCTCTTACCGCTTTCCCATTTTCGATCCGGTAGATCAGATCACATTTTTCTATGGTCTGCAGTCTATGCGCTATGATCAGAAGCGTTTTCTTTCCGTGAAAATGATTGATGGATTCCATGATCGCCGCTTCCGTGTCATGATCCAGCGCCGAAGTCGCTTCGTCTAAGATAAGCATCTCCGGATCGTGATAGAGAGCTCTCGCGATCCCGATCCTCTGCCTCTGTCCGCCGGAAAGGCGGATCCCTCTTTCCCCGATACCGGTGTTCAGTCCCTCCGGCAGGGTCTGAATGAAGTCATACATCTGCGCTTCCTGTAAGACCTGATTTACCCGCTCCTCATCTATTTCTTCTTCGGCAATGCCAAAGGCTACATTCTTACGGATCGTATCATCCAGCATAAAAATCATCTGGGGAATATACCCCACGTTCTTTAACCAGCCGCGGTAGTGTTCCTTGATATTGGTCCCATCAGCCAGGATCCGTCCCTCCCGGGGTTCCAAAAGCCCCAGCAGAATATCTACCACTGTGGATTTTCCCGCTCCGGAGGTTCCCACAATCCCTACCGCGGCCCCGACAGGGATCACCATGTCAGCTTTATCAAAGATCAGTTTTTCCGTACCCGGGTAGGCGTAAGTCACGTTTTCCAGCCGAATCTCCTGCTTTACGGCCAGTTTTTCCTCATCATCCGCAAATGACATATCCGTATTCGCGGCACTGGTATCTTCCTGCAGCGTATCGCTCACGCCCATTAAAAACGGTTCAAAATAGGAAATACTGTTGATCTGATTGTTGATGCGGTTCACACAGGGCAGCAGCCTTAAGGCCACCGCCGCCAGGGCAGTCAGGGAATCTCCCATATCCTTGGGGGATACTCCCATGACCAGCATCATAAAAATAATATAACCCAGCAGGCTGGCAATACAGACCACCTCTATCAGCAGTCGGGGAATATTGTTAAACAGGCTGTATTTCTGTACCGCGCTCACATATCCGTGACCGCATTTTACATACTCGTTCACAAAATACTTTTCCCTGCCCATGACCTTTACTTCTTTTATGCCCTGCACCGTCTGGGATATCCATTTGAACAAGCCGCTGTAAAAGTTCTGGTTGTCCTCCCCCGCTTTCCGCATAATGGGTTTGAGCACCTTTTCTATCAGAAGGAGCAGCAGCCCCATTACACCGGCGATCAATAACGTGAGCACCGGATCGGAAAAAAAGCAGACTCCTATCAGACAGACAAACACGATCCCCTCCGATATGAGCGTCAGCAATGCCAGCAGCAGCCCGTACATATTGTTTACATCTGAAGTGATATTTCTCTGCACCACCGCCGTATCCGCGTTGAGGTAAAACTCATAGTTCCTGCGCAGGTAGCTTTTCATCACCTTCTCGGAAGTATCGAACTGGTTCCCATAAACAAAACGCAGCGTACATTTTTCCTGCCAATACAGATATATATTTTTTACAATAAACAGAACGATCACCACCAGCATGATGCAGGCCGTAAACTGTCTCTCGGAGGTAAATCCCAGCCCGTTGTAGCAAAAGGACAGGTACCTGCTTTCCTGGATCGCGTTTTCCTTCATAATGGTCTGGATAACCGGGATCAAGGCTCCTAAGCTGGCCGTTTCCAGCAGTGCGCCGATGATCATCATAAATACCAGGCCGACCATGGTCCGCTTCTGCTTTTTGTCCAACAGTATCCGTATCTTTTTTATGATCTTTATCATAACCGCTTCTCCTGCCCTTAAATCTGCTCATTCTGCCTGTGAATGAGCGGATCCTCATATTTATCCATGAAGCTTTCTCCTAAACGAACCATTTCATCCCCGTACTGGATCGCCTTTATTTCTGTCAGCACCGCCACTACTTTCTTAAACCGCAGATCTGAAAAAAAATTCAGCACTTCCATGGGCATTGCCGCGT
This sequence comes from uncultured Lachnospiraceae bacterium, assembly GCA_947631685.1. Lineage (GTDB taxonomy): Bacteria > Bacillota > Clostridia > Lachnospirales > Lachnospiraceae > Acetatifactor. The sequence goes on along the minus strand of CANRMI010000002.1, from coordinate 231,228 downwards.
CAAACTGCGGAATATCCGGGAACTCCCTGCGGTAGTCCAGCTCGTCCCTAGGATGGGGTTTTAAAAAAACGGTCCCCTCTTTCTGATACGTTTCAATGATATCCCTAAAAATCTTTTTCCTCACATCCAGCGTACAGAGAGGATCCGTCAGCACCAGTATTTTATCCTTTACTCCACTGCTTTCCTGTATCTGGCGTTCTAGTTCTTCCATATCCCTGACAAATACCTTTAAGAGTATCGGCTTATCTTCTTCCCTCAGCGCATCCGCCAGTTTCTGTCTGGGTACCTCTTTGTACTTTCGGTACTTGTATTTTAACAGGGAAATATCATTCACTTCCATGTCGATACAGTATTTTCCGTACCCGTTCTGGATAAAGATCAGATTCAGACGCTCGGACATAAAGGCCTTCAGACCAAAACAGCCCCGGTTGTCATATCTTGCCGCGTCATAGTTCTTCAAACAGTTCAGACCGTCTTCCAGCGCATGATACGGAATCCGGTTCTGATTGAGGTAATATCCGATGGGATCGGAATCACAGTACACATAAATATCCCTATACGCCTTAAAATCCACCGGTATATAGGCTGCCTGCAGCGCCGCGAACCGCTTTGTAAAACGGATACGGCTGATCATATTTGCCGCGATATTGCCTTTGTTTGTTTTAAGCGGCGCCAGTTCGGGAAAAAATCCCGCCTGTTTCTCGTCATATTCTACCACATTATCAAAGATTCCCACATCCTCTATTCTCTGCTTTAAGCTCTCAAAGTCCGTGGACATCCTGCTGAGCACCAGATCCGCCTTTCCCCGCTGCTGCTTAGGCAGATTCAATTCTTTTAACAGACTGATATACACATGGTAATACGTATGGCAGACATACACTCTTTCTTTAACCGCTTTTTTCATAAGAAATTCTCCCCCGCCATGATTCCGGAAAAGTACACGATACCGCACACCAGATGCCATGCATAAAAGCCCCACTGTACTGCCAGCACAGGATAGGGCTGCCTTTTTTTCCAGGTATTTTTCCATAGAAGCAGCAGACTCATAACATAGGAAAAGAACATGGCATGCATATATCCCCACGCAAAATTTACATGGCCCATACGGTAGCCCTTTTCATAGAGAAGCATGACCATAAGCAGATTTGCCGCCAGCATCTGCAGGGAAAGCCGGTACTCCTTTTCTTCTTTCAGATTTTTTACATTGAACAGGAGCACGACCAGGGGAAATGCCAGTCCTAAAAGAAGAGCCTCCCCTATGGGTTTTTCCTGCATACTCCATGCTTTCAGCCAACCAATGGCGACTCCCGTTTCCTCGCCCAAAGTGTTTTTTCCCGTAAAGACATCGCTAAACTGCCAGAGCAGTACCGCCAGGGTAGGAAAGGAGCAGGCGGCCAGAAGCATGGTCTCCTTAAAATTCCGAAAGCCCTTGCGGCAGGTGCGGTACAGTAAGATCACTGCGGCAGTCAGGACAAATCCAAAAGTAAAACTGGGCTTGGCCAAAGTAGTCAGAAGCAGGAAAACAGTAAAGATCAGATATTTTTTCCTGTCTGCTTTTCCCTCATAGGTCTGCAGCAGATCCGCCAGCATAAAAAAGCAGACTATGGAAAAGGGCCTGGTGGCCAGATAGGTAGCATTGTGAAAAGGATTGGGGGTAAACACGCCTCTGTAGCGCCAGCCCAGACTGTTCTTAGTAAGATCCAAAAACAGCATGGACACAAACAGCATACTGAAAGTCAGTACCGTGGACAGAACTGCCATGCGCCTGTTCCAAGAAGTTTCCCTGCGGATAAACCTGTCTGTATAATATTTTAAAATAGGCGGAGTCAGGGCATTTAAGCATGTGACGGAAAGGGCCATGGACATTTCCGGGTTAAAAAAGACGCGGAAGCATTTCCCCAAAAGAAACATGATGGGATACGGATATTTATACCCTACGGAAATACCCTCCATATAGTAAATGTACGGGGTAATATCCGAGTTGTAATTTCCTCCGTAATACACCGACTGGCGGTGGAACAGCAGCAATGTCACCGCCGTATACGCCGCCCAGGGAATACAAAACACTATCCAGTTATACCAATCTGTTTTGTCCGGTTTTTTCATTTTCACCCAACTCTCCCGCAAGCCTTATCTTAAACGGTATAAAAGCATATCGTCCTGTTCTGCCAGAGGCTCTATTCCCCGTTCCGTCATAAACTCTTCCACGCCTCCGCCGGGAATCACGACCAAGTACCGGCTTTGCAATTCCTCAAAATGTCCGGTCACATAGTCCGGATAACAGCAGTTGATCCCAAATCCCGCCGGCAGCCCGTACAGATACTGCCAAGGAGTCATATTCTGGCTTCCATCCTCTGTGTCATAATCATAAAGAGTCCAAATGAGCACATTGTCAAAGTCGGGCGTGTGCTCCCGCTGCAGCTCCATTTCATCGCAAAAGATCTTCTGCCATGAGGCAGCCGCCTCCACCAGTTCAGGCTCCCTATAGGGGATCTGATAATCATAGGGATGCACTTGTCCCAGAATGGCATACAGGTACACAAATACCGCTGCCGTCACGATCATTTTTTTATAAAATCTGGTCTCCATAAGGCTGATGGCAAAGATGCCCGCCGCAATAAACGTAATCAGATGCTTGCTTCCCTCAAACGGCTTATACATCAAAAGCAGAGCCGCCCAGATGGCTAAAAAGCACAGCGCCAGCCAGCCGTAAAAGCAGACCTGTTTCCTTTCTTTTTTACGGATACTTTTTACTGTCTGTATCAGCAGCAGCAGGAATATCAGCCAGAATCCGGCAAAATAAGCGCCGGCCGCCAGTCCGCTGATCCAGCCTTCTGCCAGTATGGAAAAGTATTCCTTGCTTTTGACAAGAAGCTGATACACGAGATTCTTTATGCCGCCCCATATACCGGAATATCTGAACGCATCCACAAACTCCGTTTTAAACAGGGGAAGAAAGTATTCGGCACTGAAATATTTTTTGATCACCGCGTATCCGGCCGCGGTAACCGCCACGATCACCAGATCGACAGCTATGCCCCGCCATTTGTACTTCTTAGCCAGACAGTACAGGGGCAGCAGCATAAACACGATCAGATACGGACGCATCAGTGTCATCAAAACCGTCAAGATAAACAATGCCGCCAGGGTAAGTCCCCTCTCCTTTTCCAGATAAGAAATTCCCAATGCCAGCGCCACAATCACCATGGAAAAACATATGATTTCAGGCATACCGGAGAGCATATAGCGGCTAAAGGGCGTAAAAGCCACAAACAATACTGCCAGGATCCCCTTCTGCCTGCGGGTGGGACGCACCAGCCAAACGAAGAGAAAGACCGCCAGAGAAAGCAGCAGGGTATTACAGATAAAGGGAGAATACAGATTCCAGCCAAACAGCAGTCCCCACAGTACCCAGGGCCATACCAGCAGAGGGCTCCATGCCGCGAAAGAAAGAAACACGGAATGACTCTCATTAAACCCGAAATACCCCTGCGGGTATCCGAATTTGACTACGCCTTCCACCATTTTATAATATATCAGCTCATCATTCCATTCGGAAGCAGGCAGATAGGCGTCCGCCGGCGTTCTCCCCTGAAACAGACAGGTCATCAGACAGACTACCGGGGGCAGAAGCGCCATAACCAGAGCCCATAAAAGCCTTTCATGTTCTTTTATCCGGAGAAAAACCTTATTCCGCATTCAGACGCTCCTTGATCACATACTGAGGAGAATTATTCAGACTAATATAGATCCTGCCGATATATTCTCCAATCATGCCCAGCATTACCATTATCATGCCCCCAATAAAAACCAGTGCTGCCATCAGGGAACTGAAGCCCATGGGCACATCAGGATTGATAAACTTCTTCACAATGGTGTAAATACCGTAAGCAAATCCTCCACAGGCGCAGAATATACCCACTGTAGTGGCAATTCTTAAAGGCGTTACCGAAAAAGCGGTAAATCCGTTCATCCAAAGATTCAACAGTTTTTTTAAAGTATATCCTGAATGCCCCTCTTTCCGCTCCCGGTGATCTACCGGCACGTTGGCGATATTTTTGGTGGCCCGCAGTACCAGCCCGATTACATAGGGATAGGAATTTTCATAACGTATCATGTCATCCACGATATATCTTTTTACCGCGAAATAGCTGGAGACATACAGTTCTCTGGGCTTTCCCAGCATAACCCTGGTCATCAGCTCATTAACCTTGCTGCCCAGATTGCGGAACAGGGAATGCTTTTTATGCGCATAGCTTGCGTAAACCGCGTCATAGCCCTCTTCCAGCTTGTCCAGTAGTTTTCCCACTTCGTCAGCCGGTGTCTGCCCGTCATCATCCAGGCAGACCACGTAATCTCCGGCAGCGTGGCGTAAGCCTGCCATAAGAGCCGCATGCTGTCCAAAATTTTTGGCAAAATCAATCCCTTTAATATAAGCCTTTTCTTTGCACAGGCTCCGGATCACTTCAAATGTATTGTCCGGCGAGCAGTCGTTTACCAGTACGATCTCATATTCATACTGTTCCTCTCTCCGCATGGTACTTTCTATCTCTTCCACCACTCCACCAAGCGTTCCCGCGGAACGGTAACAGGGAATTACAAAACTGACTTTTTTCAATCTTCTCCCTCTCTTCCGTTAATTACAGCCATCAGCACAATATCCCGATATATACCGTCGATACAAACCTCATCCCTTAAATAGGCTTCCCGCTTAAAGCCGGCCTTTTCATAACTGCCAATGGCCCTTGCATTGTCCGCAAATACGCGCAGGAACAATTTATGGAGCCCCAGCACCTCAAACGCGTACCGTATCATAAGCCTGGCCGCAGCGGTTCCGATCCCTCTTCCTCTCGCGTCCGCCTCTCCGATAAAAATCCCGTACTCGCCCTTATGGTGCGCATTGTCAATATCCCTGATATACACGGAGCCCACCGGCCGGCCTTCCCCGGTCTCGCGGGAACCGCCTTCTATGGAAATATCCCTCTCGCAGATCATCATCTGCACCACCCGTCCGGTGTTCACCATGGTTTCTATCCACTTAGTATGGGACTGCCTGGTAAAAGGTTCCCGGTAAATAAAATTGTTTCTGACGGCGTCACTGTTTCTCCAGCTTACGATCCTATCGGTATCGGCCTCCGTCATGGGCCTCAGCACAATATTTCCCTCTCCGTAATATGCAGTCATATGTTATATCCGGCCGTTTCCTTTCCGTTTTCCGCTAATCATAAAATTCACTGTCCCAGACATCCACACCGCTGTCCTGAAAAACCTGGCGCAGTCTTTCGCGAAGTCTGGCCTTGGTAACTCCCTTTTTCAGGATCACCTGTAAAAAGCCCCCGCCTCCCGCGCCTGCTATAAACCGGCCCGCGATCAAATCCTCGCAGGCTCTGAAGATCTGTTCAATACAGGTATTGCTGGAGCCTTCATCCAGCTCTTTGGAGATATCCCAATGCACATTTAACAGCATTGCCAGCTCATCGATATTGCCTTTCTCCAGTTCAAACCGCATCAGAGCGGCAATCCGCTGCATTTTGTATAAAGCGTCCAGACTTTCTTTCCGGTTGCCGATATAATTGCCCACCACATCCCTCAGCAAATTGCGCGCCAGTCTTCTCTGCCCGGTGTAGATCAGGGCAAATCTTTCCTGCAGCTCTTCCTTAGCCTTTTGCGGTACCCGGATCCGCTCCACCCGGATGTGCTGCGCCAGCCCGGGCTCGGTAGTTATATATTTAATTCCCGGCGTAATGCCGCCGACCTGATCCTGCCAGCCTCCCCCCGTACTCATGATCTGTTCCATACAGAGCACTATTTCATACAGTGCGTCGTCGGACACCGGCTCTCCCAGCAGTTCAAACAGCGCCTTTACGCAGGCTCCCGCCAAAATGCTGCTGGTTCCCAGCCCCGAACCCTTGGGAATGCCGATCACCTGCGTAGAAATAAACAGGCCGCCGCCCAGCCTCCGCAGAATATCCTGCAGATTTACAGGGTTTTGAGCAGTCTGTCCATTGGGCACAATACCGCAGGCCAAAAGCGCCGCCTTATGCAGAGCAAACGCGTCATAGGGGTTGTGGCAGTCCCATATCTCTGAAAGTTCCCTTATTTCCCCGAAAGCTCCTATATCCTCGCTGGCCACTTCCACCTTTAGCTCTTCTATCCTGCGTACCGTCACCTGCACCGGCAGCCGCCCATTCAGTTTAATTGCCGCATTTACCACGGTTCCGCCATGTTCCAGGCAGTGGGGCGGAGTGTCACTCCAGCCGCCTCCCCAATTCACCCTGACCGGCAGTTCCACATGCGCTTCCTGCCTTTTTATAGTAAGGTCTTCCCGGTAACGCACATTCTCTCTGGCACTTTCCTGTACCGCGCTGCCGATCGCCTTAAAGCAGGCATCTTCATAACCCGCATAATCACTGCCCTGTCTGCGGGCATTTGCCGCCAGCAGATAATAGATCCGCATGGCCTTGGAATATTCCCCCGCTTTGGCCATCGCCTCCAGACTGGCGCACTGCGATGGTGTCAGGCCTTTCCTGCCAAACATGAGCAAAACATCTTCCCAGCAGACTCCGCCACGCAGGGCATCCACCGCTTTCCTGACCTCTATCTGCTCCTGCAGACGCAGCTTCCGCTCAAATCCCGCATGAGCATCCGCTCTGTTAAAGCTTTCGCAAAGGCTGAATTTTTCCTGCGCGAGCCACCATTCTCTCTCCCGCATAGAAGCACAGCCCTGCATCATCCGCCTGGTGACCAGCGCCGCTTCTACCGCTTCCTCCATGGTATCTGCAGCCGGATAGACAGCCGCCTCCCACAGGGGCGTATCTTCCCCCGTTTCCTGTAAAATGGTCCCGCTCATTAAACTGCCGCAGTTTTCCTTGGGATTGTCCTCCACCCCATAGGTCCGCACCACATATCTGCCGTCCAAAAGGCGCAGTCCATGCAGTACGGTGTCCGCCGGCACTACTGTCTTAGGGCTTATCTCCACGCCGCTTAATACACAGCCTGAACCAATCCTCGCACCCCTGGGCACAAAGGTGTCCTCCAGATAAGTATTCTCTCCGATCCTGGCGCCTTCTTCCACCAGGCTGTTATGCCCCGCAAAGTTTTTAGAAGCCACATTGGTTCCCACCTGAACGAACCAGCCTAGGAATTCATAATCCGCCACTTCCTTTGTGACCAGCCTCAGCAGTTCCTTGGTGGTTCCGAAATGGATAAATTCCGCCGGTGTTAAACTGAGCAGTCTCAGGGAAAACCCGGAGATCGCATTCCAAACCGCTTTTCTGCAGTCCAGCAGCTCCTGGCACCGCTCTCCTTCTCCCGCCTCGTTATAGTAGTCCTCCAGCGTGGCTTCCCCTGCCAGAGGATAAAGAAAATCTCCATAAAAGCTGAGCCGTACCGTTTCATTGACAAAGGTTTTAAACTTCTCTTCCACTACCCTGTTGTTTTCACTAATAAGGGAAAAGAGTGCCTCCATCAGATCCGTATCCAGCGCCACCGCGCCCGTATCCAGGTCCACAAGCCCGCTGGCATTGACGGCCCCCATATTTTCCAACTGCTTTTCCGACTGTTTGTGCAGGAATTTTTTTACATAATCCTGCCCGTCATTCAGAAAAACGCCATGATCCTTTCCTATTTCGACCGGTTCTTTGATGGAAAGTGCGGCCGCCCCATGAAAAGAAAAATCAATCTGTAAGGGGTTAAATAGAAGCAGTACATCCCCGGAGAGAACCAGCATTCCTTCTTTCAGCCGGCCCGCCACCCCGGCCATGCCGATCATAAATTCGTCGAACAGGGTGGAATTTCTGCCGTCCGGCAGTTTACGGGGAACCGGAGAAAATAATTTTCCGCAGACGCTGTACTGGGGCACCCTTTTGCTGTCCCCGCCGGAATGGATCACCAGCACCCGCTTTCCCGCAAAAGGCCTGTCCGTTTCTTCACCTGCGCATTCCGCCACATAGCGGAGCACATTTAAGGTTGCGCCTCCCGAGCCCACACGCCTGCCATCCGGATCCGGCAAGACCGCGTAATGGGTACGTTCCGACAAATATCCGCCTTCCAGCCGGTAGGCCAACTGCTCCCTATATACCTGAGCCTGCGCTTCGTTAGAAGCGGTCAGGATAACATAGTCCCATCTGGGATAGTGGGCGCTGTCCAGGCTTTTCTGATAGGCTTCGTAACAGTCCTGATAACTCTGCTGTAAAAAAATGTGCTGCATATCTGGCTCCTCTTTTGACATAAAGCTTTCCGTTTTCGTTTCTGCCGGCACTACGCTTTCTGCTCTGCCATCTGCGCCTCGATCTGATTCATACGGTACTCAAAATCTTTCCGGTCCTTCCAGGTCAGTTCCCCCAGGATCATCCCAGCAAAAAACGATTGTACCGCAGCCATTTCCAAAAAACCGCTCACGATCAAAGTAGGGAAGCGCAGTACCAGTCCGGTTTTGAAGTATTCCAGCAGGACAGGCACAAACAGTACCACAGCCGCTGCCGTCAACAGCAGACTGACAATTCCGAAAAAGCGGAACGGACTATATGTTTTAAACAACTGCAGGATCTTCCAGAGCACCTTCATCCCGTCGGAATAGGTGTGCAGCTTGGAACTGCTCCCCTCCGGCCTGTCCCGGTACTCCACGATCACATTGTCCACCTGCATACGATAATTTACCGCATGGATCGTCATTTCCGTTTCTATCTGAAATCCTTCCGAAAAAACCGGAAACGTTTTCACAAATCCGTAGCTGAAAGCTCTGTACCCCGTCATAATATCCTTGATGTCGCAATGGAACAGACCATTGATAATGCTTCTGACAAGGCTGTTGCCAAAATTGTGGAACGCTCTTTTGTTCTCGGTAAAATACGTAGAGGAAAGCCTGTCCCCCACTACCATATCCGCATGGTACTCCAGCACCCTTTCCGTCATTTCCCGCGCGCTTTCCAGCGGATAGGTATCATCCCCATCCAGCATCAGATAACATTCCGCGTCAATTTCACGGAACATCCTTCTGACCACATTGCCCTTTCCTTGTTTGTACTCATGATGGACCACCGCTCCCGCAGCCTCTGCCAATTCTGCCGTCCGATCCGTGGAATTGTTGTCATATACATAGATTACTGCCTCCGGCAGCGCTTCTCTCGTTTCCCGGATCACTTTCTCTATGGTTTTTTCCTCGTTATAGCAGGGAATCAACACCGCTATCTTATCCATGCATAACCTCCTACCCCATGTACTTAAAAATCAGCGCTGCAATGCCTGCACCCCGGCGGTAGGCCATGCTCCACCAAGGTACCTCTCATTTGTCCGTCAGCCCCAGCATATAGTCCGCCGATACATGGTAATACTCACACAACATCAACAAGCAGCGAATAGGCATCTCATTCACTCCCCGCTCGTATCTGGAATACATGGTCTGGGATGTCCCAAGCACATCCGCGATCTGCTGCTGCGTTTTATCATGATCTTCACGCAGGTTTCTCATTCGTACTACATAATCCATATCTTTACCACACCAATACTTTTTTAAAAGTCTAACATAGTAAAAATATTTCATATGTTTTTAATAAACATGTTTACTAATTTTAAGAACAGTATAGCACACAATGTCTTATTCCGCCAGCCCCGGATTGGGCTTTTCTTCCAATCTGAATTGACTTTAAAAACAAACTCTGCTATTCTGAGACAGTAAGATATTAATTTTGGATATTACTTCGTTTACAGGGAGGATATTTCCATGGAACAACTGGCGATATTCGGCGGTACTCCCGTTCGGGAAACACCGATTTATTATGGAAGACAGTGCATTGAGCAGGATGATATTGACGCTGTCGTAGAAACTTTAAAAAGTGATCTGATCACCTGTGGCCCCAGAGTTGCCGCGCTGGAGCGTCAGCTCTGTGAAGTCACCCATGCAAAATACGCGGTAGTTGTGGCAAACGGGACCGCCGCTTTACATCTTGCCGCCATGGCAGCAGGCATCGGTCCCGGCGACGAGGTGATCGTCAGCTCCATCACCTTTGCGGCGTCTGCCAACTGTGTATTGTACTGTAACGGAACTCCCGTATTTGCGGATATAGACAATGATACCTATAACATCAGTCCCGCCTCCGTCCGGGAACATATCACCTCCCGCACCAAGGCCATTGTAGCAGTGGATTTTACGGGACAGGCGGTGGACCATGAGGCGCTTGGCGCCATTTGCCGGGAACACGGACTGCTCTTCATAGAAGACGCCGCCCACGCTATCGGCACCACATATAACGGCACGCCTATCGGAAGTCTGGCCGACATGACCTGCTTCAGTTTTCATCCGGTAAAAACAGTTACCGGAGGAGAGGGCGGCGCCATTACCACCAACAACGAGGAACTTTACCGCAAACTGCTTTTACTGCGCACCCACGGTATTACCCGCAACCAGAGTGAAATGAAGCACCCTACGGATGCTCTCTGGTATAACGAGCAGATCACATTAGGCTATAACTACCGGATGACGGATTTTCAGGCGGCCCTTATCAGCAGCCAGCTTAAGAAACTACCCAAGTTTTCCGCTCGAAGAAAAGAACTGGTGAGAAAATATGATGAGGCATTTTCCGCTATACCTGAAATTCAGGTTCAAAAAGAAATTCCTGCATCAGACACCACCAGGCATCTGTATATCCTGCGGCTGCATATGGATATGCTGACCTGCACCCACAGAGAATTTTTTGACGCGCTGTACGCGGAGCGCACCTGCCCCCAGGTGCACTATCTCCCCGTTTATCTGCACTCTTATTATGAAAGTCTGGGCTACCGCAAAGGACTGTGCCCCAATGCGGAAAAATATTACGAGGAATCCATGAGTATTCCCATGTACTATTCTTTGACCGACGCAGACGCGGAAGACGTTATTCATGCGGTGAAAAAGGTTATAGATTATTATAGGAAATAGGCAAAATCCAAAACAGCCGGCTATTTATATCCTCAGGAGTCTTTCCGCCATACCATTTTATTTACGATTCCGGTATAGCTTTGGATCAGTCTTGCCACTTTTCCGCTGACATTCTCATCCCTATAGTCCGGCACCTGTACTCCTAAGTCTTTTTCCTGGCCCATTTGAACTGCCATTTCTACCGCCTGCAGGACCTGTTCGGAGGTAATGCCCCCTAAAATAAAATTCCCCTTATCCAAAGCCTCCGGCCGTTCCGTGGAAGTCCGAATGCACACTGCAGGGAAAGCAAGTCCCCTGGCACAAAAATACGCGGATTCCTCCGGCAGGGTGCCGCTGTCCGAAACCACACAAAAGGCATTCAACTGTAGATTATTATAGTCGCTGAAGCTAAACGGCTGCATACTCCTTACCAGCGGATGAAAAACAAACCCTCTCTTTTCTATCCATTTTTTACTTCTGGGATGGGTACTATAAATGATCGGCATCTCATAGGTCTCCGCCATCCGGTTTACGGCGTCCATCAGAGAAAAGAAGTTTTTTTCGTCGTCAATATTCTCTTCCCTGTGGGCAGACAGTAAAATATACTTTTTCTTTTCCAGTCCCAGTTCCTTCAGCACTTTGCTGTCTTGAATCTTGGTAAAATTAGCCGACAATACCTCGGGCATGGGAGAACCGGTCACATAGGTGCGTTCCTTTGCCGTCCCCTCCGCATTCAGATACCTTCTGGCATGTTCGCTGTAACACAGATTCACATCGGCAATATGGTCCACGATCCTGCGGTTCGTTTCCTCCGGCAGATTTTCATCAAAGCACCTGTTTCCGGCTTCCATATGAAAAATGGGTATTTTCAGACGTTTGGCCGCTATAGCAGCCAGGGCGGAATTGGTGTCTCCCAATACCAGAAAGGCATCCGGCCGTATTTCTTCCATCAGCTTATAGCTTTTCGCTATGATATTCCCTATGGTCTCTCCCAGATCGCTTCCCACGGCCTCCAGGTAATAGTCAGGCTGTCGCAGCTGCAGATCCTCAAAGAAAACCTGATTTAAGGTATAATCGTAATTCTGTCCCGTATGTACCAGGATCTGTTCAAAATAACGGTCGCACTTCTTGATCACCTCGGACAGCCTGATGATTTCCGGCCTCGTTCCGATAACGGTCATGATCTTTAATTTGCCCATTCCTCAATCCTCTTCTTTCATCTGTCCTGTTCCTGCTGCCGGTCTACCGCTTCATAAATCGTATCGTCCGGTTTGTCAGGATAAAAGCATTCACTGCACCATATCAGAGTAACCAGATCCGTATCGCCTTCATTTATGATAGAATGCGTATATCCCGGGGGAATATCCACCACTTCCAGCTTGTCTCCGCTGACATGATACTCCGTGATCTCACTTTCTCCATGCCGGCGAAATTGGAACAGGGCTTTTCCGCTCACCACTAAAAATTTTTCATTTTTTGTATGGTGCCAGTGCTCACCTTTTTTAATACCTGGCTTAGTAATATTGACGGAAACCTGTCCTCTATCCGCACTCTTTAAGATTTCCGTAAAACTCCCTCTTTCGTCCGTATGCATCAGCAGAGGATAAGCAAAACGATCCGTGGGCAGATAACTTAAATACGCGGCATAAAGCTTCTTTTCAAAGCTGCCTTCCTCCATATTCGGCACCATAAGACTCTTCCTGCTGTCGTAGAACCCATAAAGCAGATCCGCTATTTCTCCCAGCGTCACCTGATATTCCACCGGTACATAGCAGTATCCATTAGCGTCTCTATGCGCTTTCCCCTCCAATGCCCCCAGCAGTTCTTCCACCACGTCGTCAATATACACCAGTCTCAACCGCGTATTTCTGTCATTTATCTGGATGGGCATTTCACGGGCAATGTTATGGCAAAAGGTAGCTACCACACTGTTATAATTCGGTCTGCACCATTTGCCAAATACATTGGGGAAACGATATATGTAAACATCCGCATGACATTCTCTGCCATACTCCAAAAAAAGCTCCTCGCCGGCCTTTTTGCTTTCTCCGTATGGGTTCTGATAGGCCGCCTGAATAGAAGAAGAATCCATGACCGGGCAGGTATTGCGCGCCTTCTTCAGCATGGCCAGCAGTTCCGACGCAAATCCCATATTGCCTGTCATAAATTCTTTTTCATCCTTAGGCCGGTTGACTCCTGCCAGATTATATACAAAATCGCACTGGAAACAGTATTCCTCCAGCAGTTCCATGGAGGTGTCCACATCAAAAGGAAAGACCTCCACATCAGTCAGCTGCTCCAGCGCCGCGATCAGATTTTTCCCGATAAATCCCTTTGCCCCCGTCACCAAAACCTTCATTATCTGTTCTCCCATTCCGCCAGTTCATTTTGAATATAAGAGAGTGTCAGCAGTTTCTCTTTTACCTGTTCTACATTCATCAACGTGGTATTGTTGGAGTTAAATTCAGAAAGCTTTGCGCGCTTTAAGTTGCCGTCGGTAAAATATTTATCATAGTTCAGATCCCGCTTGTCCGCAGGCACACGATAAAAATTCCCCAGGTCCACAGCTCTAGCGCATTCCTCATTGGTCAATAATGTTTCATACATCTTCTCGCCGTGGCGGATGCCTATTACCTTGATCTCATTTTTCGCGTGAAACAGTTCGGAAACAGCCTGTGCCAGAACGCCTATAGTACAGGCAGGCGCTTTCTGCACCATAATATCGCCGCTCTCCGCGTTTTCAAAAGCGTAGACCACCAGCTCTACCGCCTCTTCCAATGACATGACAAACCGAGTCATGGACGGTTCCGTAACCGTTAATTCTTTTCCTTCTTTGATCTGGCTGATGAACAGAGGAACTACAGAACCTCTGGAACAGAGTACATTGCCGTACCTGGTACAGCAGACCGTAGTCTCCTTAGGATCCACCGTCCTTGCTTTCGCCACAATGACCTTTTCCATCATGGCTTTGGAGGTTCCCATAGCATTCACTGGATATGCGGCCTTGTCCGTGGAAAGGCAGATTACCTTTTTCACCCCTGCGTCAATGGCGCACTGCAGTACATTTTCCGTTCCCAGTACATTTGTCTTGACCGCTTCTATGGGGAAAAACTCACAGGACGGCACTTGTTTTAGGGCTGCCGCATGAAAAATATAGTCTACGCCATGCATCGCCTTGGCTATACTCTGGGGATCCCGTACATCTCCAATATAAAATTTCAGTTTATTGCTGTATTCCGGGTATTGCCTCTGATAAAGATGACGCATATCGTCCTGCTTTAATTCATCCCGTGAAAAAATACGGATCTCACCAATATCCGTCGTCAAAAAGCGGTTGAGAACAGCATTCCCGAAAGAACCCGTTCCGCCTGTGATCAATAAAGTTTTGTCCTTGAACATAATATTCTCTCCTGCTGCGGCTTTTATGATATTTGTATTATAGCAAAGTTTTTATCTGGTGACTACTTTTTTCGAGGTAATTAAAACCAGACCGATTCATCTGGCACGGAGCAGAAATGCCATGTATAGAGGAAAGGTCAATATTTGTCCTGACCGGCCTACATTATAATCCCCCAGTTTGATCGCCTTGTTAACATGATATTTTTCCGGATGCTTCAAAATCGTCTTCGTACTTTTAGTGTTGCCGGTTGTGGCTTTCACTTCTACCAAAGTGCATTCGCCCTGATAGCGGATCACAAAATCCACCTCCAGCCCACTGTCCTTGTGATAATAGTACAGTTTACGCCCCATTTTCGCAAAAATATCAGCAATCAGATTTTCAAAAATAGCCCCCTTATATCCATATAGCTTTCCCTGCAGAATATCATACTGTGTGCCATCTTCCAGCATACTGACAAATAGGCCGCAGTCTCGCATATAAACCTTAAAAGTATCCTCTATCGCGTTTCCGTCCAAGGGAAGCTCCGGCAGCGAAAGGTTGTAACACCGAGAAATAATCCCCGCATCCTCAATCCATTGCAGGCTGCCTGCATACCTGGTCGCAGTGGCTCCTTTTCTGACAACTGAATACTGAAATTTCTTGTTTTCCTTGCTGAGCTGCCTGGGAATGGATTGAAAGCATTCCTTGATATGAGATTTATCCTTTTTTTCCGCATACTTTAACATATCATCTTCATAGGAACGGACAATATCACGTTGGATACGCAAAACCTCGTTCATCTGTTTTGTATCCACAAAAGTCTGCACCGCGTCAGGCATACCTCCAACAACAGCATAACACAAAAGCAGTTGCCGCATACGGTTGTGCAAAGCTTCCGGAACCGGGGTTTCCGTTTCCAGATTTTCCTTTAGCTCTTCAATGATCGGATTTCCAATCCCACAAGCCCACAAAAACTCTTCAAAGTCCAAGGGATACATATCAATTACCGTTTCCGATCCTACCGGAACAGATTTTGGCTCTCTGCCATATCCTTTCACCCCAAGCAAGGAGCCTGTTCCAATGACGTCAAACCTGCCATCAATCCTAAAAAACTTAAGCGCCGTTCTCGCTTCCGGACAGTCCTGAATCTCATCTAATATAAGAACTGTTTTCCCTGCCTCAAATACCGCCTCGCTTCCCAACAGGGCAGACAGCAGCATAATAATATGATCGATTTCCAACGATCCCGCAAAAACAGAAGCATAATTCGGATTTTCAAAGAAATTCAGATAAACAACATGCTCATAGTTCTTCCGGGCAAAATCCAGAACGGAAAAGGTCTTTCCGCACTGACGGCATCCTTTTACAATAAGAGGCTTATGATTTGGTATATTTTTCCACTCCGTAAGGCTCTGCTCAATCTTTCTTTTCAGCATGGCGCTAACCTCCTGCCGATACTCCTGAACCTATCATATCTGAATCATACAACTTTTTCAAGGGAGTTTTTTGCTTATGATGCGATTAATCTCTCCTATATATATCTCTGGTGTACACCTTTTCCTTCACATCATCCAAGGCACTGTCATATCTGTTTGTAATAATACAATTGCTCAGCCGTTTAAACTCTTCCAAGTCATTGATTATCCGGCTTCCAAAAAAAGTAGAACCGTCTTTTAGAGTAGGTTCATAGATAATAACCGTTGCCCCTTTTGCTTTGATGCGCTTCATCACTCCCTGAATAGAAGACTGGCGGAAATTATCCGAATGGCTTTTCATAGTAAGCCTGTATACACCAACAATGACACTGCCTGCCTGCACTTCTTTCTGATCTGTATATTCTTCTGAGTCTTCATATAGACCGGCAATTTTAAGTACACGGTCCGCAATAAAGTCCTTCCTGGTTCTGTTGCTCTCCACAATGGCGCCTATTAGATTTTCGGGTACATTCTCATAATTCGCAAGCAGCTGTTTGGAATCCTTTGGCAGACAATATCCGCCATAACCAAACGACGGATTGTTATAAAAATCACCTATTCTGGGATCTAAGCACACGCCGGATATGACGTCGGCCGTGTTCAATCCTTTCGTTTCACAATAGGTATCAAGTTCATTAAAATACGCCACCCGCAAAGCCAGATAGGTATTCGAAAATAACTTTACACTTTCCGCCTCCGTCGTTCCCATAAAAAGCGTTTCAATCTTTTCCTTTAATGCGCCCTCTGCTAATAAAGCGGCGAACGTCTCCGCCGCCTGTTTATTCTTTTCATTACACCCTACGATAATCCTGCTGGGATACAAATTGTCATACAACGCTTTTGACTCTCTCAAAAATTCCGGACTGAATAGCAGGTTATCCATCCCGTATTTTTGCTGCATCGACTCCGTATAGCCCACCGGAACCGTAGATTTGATGATAATAACCGGTTTTTTTTCTTTTTTCTCCGTTGCCTTTATTACCGTTTCCAGTACTGCTTCTACAGCAGAACAGTCAAAAAAATTCTTCTTTGGATCATAATTTGTAGGCGCCGCCACAATAATGTAATCAGCAGAACCATACGCCGTGGCGCCATCCAGTGTCGCGGTCAGATCCAGTTTCTGTTCCGCCAGGTATTTTTCAATATATTCGTCCGCAATTGGTGAAATCCGCTTATTGAGCTGCTCGATCTTATCACTCACAACGTCCACAGCTGTTACTGTATTATGCTGTGCCAGCAGCACCGCCATGCTCAATCCCACATAACCAATCCCGGCAACTGCAACTATATATTTTTCTCCATCTTCTCGAATCACCTGCGGTCTCCTCTCACAATCGCAACTTTCTATCTAACAATTATAGTATTCCCTATACCATTCAGCAAACCGCCTCAATCCCTCTCGCAGCGAAGTTTGAGGTTTATATCCAAAATCCCTTTCCAGTTTACTTGTATCCGCATAAGTAATCGGCACATCTCCCGGCTGCATCGGAACTTTTTCAATGTGATCTTCTATACGAAAATCCCTTTTTAAAACCCCCGCTTTTATTAGCTCTTCCGCCAAAATATTTACAAATTCCATTAAACTTTCCGGATGACTGTTGCCAATATTATAAATAGCATATGGCGGTATCGGAAGCCCGTCCTCACCATTAACTTTTTCAGGTGCTCCACACATCACCTTGACAATGCCTTCGACAATATCATCAATATATGTAAAATCCCGCTGGCAGTTTCCATAATTAAAAATTTTAATCTTTCCACCCGCTCTTAATTGCTCCGTGAAACTAAAATAAGCCATATCTGGTCTACCCGCCGGACCATAAACCGTAAAAAATCTTAATCCAGTAGTTGGAATATTATAGAGCTTAGAATAAGAATGTGCCAACAGTTCATTAGTTTTCTTTGTAGCCGCATACAGGCTCACCGGATTATCTACAAAATCATCTTCTCTAAATGGCACCTGTGTACGTCCACCATACACAGAGGAAGAAGATGCATAAATCAAATGTTGAACACCTGAATATCCATTACCATAAGAATGTCTGGATGCTTCAAGAATATTATAAAATCCAATGATATTAGAGTTAATATACGCATCGGGATTAGTAATGGAATACCGCACCCCTGCCTGAGCCGCGAGATTTACAACAATAGATGGCTTATATTTCTGAAAAACATCCTCTACAGTTGCTTTATCCAAAATATCTAAACCGCAGAATGGGATTAGCATAGAGCAATCTCCATTAGCTTTCATTTGCAATTGTGCTACACGATACTTTTTAAGTGAACTGTCATAATATTCGTTCATACTATCAATGCCTATGACAGTTATCTCCTGAAACTCATCTAAAAGCTTTTGTGTCAGACTTGCGCCTATAAATCCAGCAAAACCTGTAATCATAATTGTCTTATTATTTAAATCTATCGAGTTTTTAATTATTGTGCCCCCTTTCATCTTTCCTGTTATCACAATAAATTTTCCACCATTTTCTATTAAATTTAACTATCCAGCAATCTTAAACTGAAAAAATATATGAAACTGTAGCCCTATGCTGCAACTATAAAAACATCCATGAAAAATTCTTTAAGAGCACTTCAGCTTAGGCCAGCAGCTCCCGACGAAGTTAACCTGACGCCTACGCCGATCCGAGATAACCATAATTCACAAAAATCTGCTATCAGGATGAAATCAGCCTTTCACATTTTTACTATGCGTCCAGCAGAATTTGTCTGGTTTCTATAATTATATTTCCTCAAATCCTTGTGAAGCTGTTTTTCCTCTTTTTAACTTTTTTAACAAATATTCGGTCTCATGAATGATGCTATCCAATGCCCACAAAACTATAGTAGTAAGAATAATAACCACTAGTACAAATAATTTACCATGTACGATCCCTGAACCCCTTAATATCTCAATTATTAAAGGATGTATCAGATAAATCGCATAGGAATGTTTGTCTATAAAATTTACAACATAACCAGTACCCGGCAGACAGTATTCTTTTTTTGTTAAAATAACCGTCAACATAAGTGCTGCAAGAAGATATGTATCGCCATAGGGATACGCTATCCCCATAATATTAAATGCAAGTCCCAGAATCAAATTGGCCGTAATAGTTTCCATAATCTTATTTTCTTCAATAGCCCTATACAAAGCCATGCCTAAAATAAACGCATATAAACCCTTTATCGGTTCTAAAATTCCATGGGGCAAAAGCACTCCAATAATCAAAGCTCCGATTGCTGAATACATACAACCGCCCCACCCTTTCAGGAATTTATAAAAGAATGGAGCAAGCAGATAAAACAACATAAAATAACTTACTGTCCAGGTTCCACCTAAATTTGTCCAAAAATTTTCTTTATTCGGTATAGATGTACTTAAAAGCAGAAAATATCTGCTCCAGTATAGTCCTGTTTCATCCAAAGGAGCTTGCAAAATGCCTGCCAGTGATAGACACATGTAAATTACAATCGTAATATAATATACTGGTAAAATTCTGATTAATCTTTTTTTATAATATTTTCCTACCTTCCCATTTCTCAATTCACTCGAAGAGCACATCAAAAAACCGCTTAATTAGGAAAAAACACCTTACTCCTTCCGCGCCAAATCCGAAGAAACCCAGCAAAATCTTATTAGATGTTATACCCCCCGAGATGTGTCAACACCACTCCAACACAAGCCAATACTCTAATCAATTTTACATTATATGAATTAAAAATTTTATAATCCATCTTTAACAATATTCCTTTCCTGTTATGTGGTGCCAACTTTCCATAGTGTCTGGGAACATGTGTCTTTCTATGTTTAATATCTTTCAACAATCTTTCGGATCACGCCGCGCTCTTATAACGCCCTTTCTAAAGCCTGCTAAAGTACCGCTCCCATAAAACATATATCCTGGCGAGCTCGTTATTATAAAGCCAATAGTCTTTAAAAATTCTGACAATTCTGTGAAATCATCCTTGCGATGATAAGTGCAAACATAAGCATCTGTGACTTGGTCTTTTAAAATAGTCGCTGCGCCCTGCAGCACACTTTTCTCATTTCCCTCTACATCCAACTTTAATATCAGCGAATCCTGTATACCTGCCATTTTAATCTGGGCATCTAACGTAACTGATGTATTGCTGTTTTCATTTCCCACAAACTTCGAAACAATCATGGTTTTCTCTTGCCAAGGTTCAAATGTTTTTCTTAAAGCTTCTTGCCAATCTTTGTTACATTCAAAAAGAACTATTTGTTTGACATATTCCACTACATCTAACGCAATAATACCTTCCGCTGCTCCGACATCTATAAAAGTCTTACCCTCGAAATTTTCCTTACCGTCAAAATAGCAATGTGGACTTCTTATATCTTGTTCCATGATAAGAGACAAATAATAATGTTCTATAAATCTTTTTGAATATCGTCTGGGGAAAAAAAGCTTTTTCCCTTTGTGATAAACATATTTCATTTTGCCTTCGTCAAATACATCTACATGAAAATTTCTATATTCATTTCTCCAATCATAAGGAAAGGTAAGAACTCTCCCCCCCCGATTTACCATATAATTTAACTCTTCCGCATATTCCTTATCGTAATTTCCACTTTCCCACTTTTGTTTGTATAATTGAAACGCTTTTAATTCCTGCCGTTTTGTTCGTAACTTTGCAATCCTATAACGAACGCCCACAGGTAATACCTTTCTATATATTGTTTGCAGCATCCTTCTTACTCCTCCGTTATAATCTGCTCATAAACTTTCAAAATAAATTATTCTTCATAGAATCTTCCTATTTCACCACTCTTTAAGTCTAAGAATTTATAGTTATTTCCCATGTTTGATCAATGAAATTCTTTATTCTATTTCCATTCTGTCCATCAAAGTTTTTCACACAAACTCGAAATGCTTCCTGTCGGCAATCTGCTAAAGGATCTTTTCCTTGAATAATATTCTCGATAAATTGTCTACAATCCGAAAAGTTCTTACTATAGTAATAATAATCTTTTAATTCAGGATGTATTAAATTAACTTCTATGTCTTGACGTAACAAACGACATATTGGCTTTCCTGTAGCTAAAAAGGTTACTGTAAATCCGCAATTCGCATCCACTAACATTGCATCACATCTAACAAAAGCGGAACAATAATCTGCCGTTTCATCCCAAACAATATTCGAAGAATTCTCACAATAATTTATAAGTTTTTTAATATCGTCATCGCTCCAAAAGCATCCCGACTGACGCATCTCACGAATCAAATATGGATGTGGGCGAAAAATCAGTCCAGCCTCTGGATGGTCTGCAAAATATGAAAAAATATCTTTTAAGTAGAAGTCCATAGAAAATGCATCTATGGGATAATATTCATTCAATCCATGATCTGTAGCTAAGAGAAAAACTTTCTTCCCCTGCAATTTATCCCACATTGGATTTCTATCATCAGTTTTCTGTAATTTATAATATAATTCATCAAATTTCGGACTCCCCATATGTACCGCTTTATCTTTATCTATATAGTTCTCACAGTTATCATAGACTAAAGACTCAAACAAATAATAATCCGGTTTGCAAAATTCATAGGCATTATAAACAAATTTCCAATTTTGATCCATGTTGGGATGGTTAATCACCACAAGCGGAAATAAAGATATTACTAATTTGACATAATCCCGAATTCCTGGGAAATTTAATTTAGGAGAAGTGGCAGAATATGACGTTAAAATTAAAATATCTGGCTTGTCTATGGTAATATCATAATTGTTAAGTCTTATAAAATCACAGTTTTTCTCTTCCATAACATGGATAAAATTTGGATAATCTTCGGTTATAACTATAACTTGATAGCGACTA
Organism: uncultured Lachnospiraceae bacterium; assembly: GCA_947631685.1. GTDB lineage: Bacteria > Bacillota > Clostridia > Lachnospirales > Lachnospiraceae > Acetatifactor. The sequence continues at coordinate 209,638 of CANRMI010000002.1, read as the reverse complement.
TCTTTACATAACTCTTCATAAACAGTTCCTATATTGCTCCATGCAGCCGGGAAAAAAATTCGAATTTTAATCTTTTTATTATCCTGAATTATATCTGAAAGTGTACATTCTTTTTCTAGTCTATTTATAGCTTTAGCTGGTAAAATATTGTCAATATTCATCCTTTGATGAACATCATAAGTATATGATCCAGGCGTTTTTCTTACAGCATCTGCCGCATACAAGGCTGTACGGAGAATATTCTTTTTACCACCTTTTCCTGAAAATTTGATAACTAAATTTATTATTTTTTTAGTAAGTGAATCTACCATATCTATATCCTTTAATTGTTACTATTACATTCTTTCTATGACTTTATTATCCTAACAAATACTTTACTTCTTACATTAATGACCGCATAAACTCCCTCCTATTTTCTTTTAAAACAATTTGAGGCCTTCCCAAATCACTTCTTGATCCTACCGCACATTTTATTTCTATAAAAGATAAAGCTTTTTTATTATTTACTTCTTTTAAGCAATCACTTAATTCTGCAATTGACTCTGCACAAGCCACATATGGGTACCCGCAAGCCTTTGCTATTTGTATCATATTTACGCTTCCCGCGACTGTAGGCATCCCCCCCACCGATTCATGAGCTTCATTATTAAGAACTACGTGAACTAGGTTTCTTGGTGCAAAACTTCCAATTACTGCCAAAGCCCCCATATGCATAAGAAGCGCGCCATCACCATCGAAGCACCATATTCTTTTTTCTGCTTTTTGCAAAGCCACTCCTAAAGCAATAGAGGAACAATGCCCCATAGAGCCTACTGTCATAAAATCTAATTGATGACCTTCTCCATGTTTTTCTCTAAGTTCATAAAGTTCCCTACTTATTTTCCCTGTTGTAGAAATAATTAAATCTTTTTGGGCATATTCCAAAATCTTATCTATTGCATCTTCTCGTTTAAGTGTATGGGTATTGCAATAATTAACGTTTTTCTCACTATACAAAGCATTTTTCCGTATTACAAATGCTACACACCGACCATTTGCTAATACTCCGCGAAAATAGTTCATATGTTGCCGCAACTCCTCTGCTGTTGTATTTTCTTCGATAATAACATATTCAATACCTATATCATCCAATAAATTCAAAGTCACTTTTCCCTGATATATATGTTGCGGTTCATCCTGAGTGCCAGGTTCTCCCCTCCAACCAATTACAAACACCATCGGTATCCCATATATTTCTTCATTCAGTAGTGATAAAATAGGATTTGTTGCGTTGCCCACTCCTGAATTTTGCATATATACAACGGGCACTTTACCTGTTGCTAGATAATATCCGCACGCTAACCCTACACAATTCCCCTCGTTTGCAGCAATCACGTGATGCTTTGAGTCAATTCCATAATGAGCCATCAAATAATCACATAGCGCCCGCAATTGGGAATCTGGCACACCTGTATAAAAATCGCAATTCACAATATCAACAAAAGTCTCTACTTTCACGTTTATATACTCCCTCACAATTCATCAATCAAAGATATAATCTCCCGAATTGGCAATAGTCGGCTTTCTACTTCTTTAGCGCGATGATAACGCAGAATATCTTTTGCTGTCTGTTCCATTGCAGGAAAAGCACTTCTGGTGAGTTGATTCGCATAAATAACAATATTTATCCCATGCTGCGTCAATTCTGCTTCTGTTACAGAACTAAAAGATGTCGGCACTACAATAAGCGGAGTTTCCTTATTTTCCAGTCGAAATTTATCACAAAATTCTAGCACCTCATCTGGACTTGCTTTTCGGCTATGTATCATAATGCCATCCGCCCCCGCCAATACATAAGCTCTGGCGCGTATAAGTGCATCTTCCATACCATGCTCCAAAATAAGACTTTCTATTCTTGCGATAATCATAAAATCATCCGTCAATTGTACCTTTTTCCCTGCGCGGAGTTTTTCACAAAAATGCTCTACGGAATCTTGTTCCTGTTTTACCTCAGTTCCAAACAAAGAATTTTTCTTTAAGCCAATTTTATCTTCAATAATAACAGCAGATACGCCCATACGCTCTAAGGAACGCACAGTATATACAAAGTGCTCTATCTGTCCTCCTGTATCTCCATCAAAAATAATTGGCTTTGTTGTAACCTCCAGTACATCATCAATTGTCCGAAATCTTGACGTCATATCAACCAACTCAATATCGGGCTTTCCCTTTGCGATAGAATCGCATAAAGAACTAATCCACATAGCATCGAATTGATCCAACTCTCCATTGTTCTCAACAACGGTCTTTTCTGCTATAAGGCCAGTCAAGCCATCGTGTACTTCCAATGTTTTTACAATAGGACATAACTTAATTAGCTTATGAAGTCGTTTCCTGCGATATTCTGGCATTGCTAGTTTTGCTCTGGCAAGTGCATTCTGACGTGCCACATTTTCGCTGTAGGTATAAGGTATTTCTATTAATTGTCCTCCGTACTTTTGCAATAAAGACACCACATTATTCCTAATTGCTTTCAAAGGGCCCTCTCTCCAATTATCTCCATGTATTACAAAGTCCGGGTGTATTGTGGATATAATTTCATCATACATAATAGTATGCTGCACAACGACCTCACTTATGCCTTCAATGCAGCGAATCATCTGTACTCTTTCTTCAAATTCTATAGAGGGGAATCTATTATAACGAATCATAGCAGCATCATCCAACACGCCAACTATAACCTTCCCATATTTTTGTGCCTCTTTAATAATATGTAAATGCCCTTCATGAATTATATCTGTGCAAAAACAAGTATATATTTTTTTTGTGCACATACTACACCTCTCAATATACTAATATACTACTACCGCATTTTCAGTGTGCCCATTTAAATACGTTCTTTTATTTTTTGCTGAATCATGGAAGAAGACACTCCTTCTGTATATTCTGGTTCTATGATTTGCCCTCCCCATTCAGCCATAATATCAATTGCTTTCTGCCTTACATCCGCCAATGGTCCCTGACGCCAATCTGTTCCATGTACCATATATGCAGGCTGATACTTTCTCAGATTTTCTTCATAATCTTTAGTCATCTGTGGAACCACCTTTTCCACCCCTTTAATATTTTCACAAACAATTTTACGTTGCTCATAAGTCATATAAGGTACTCTCTTATAGGATGCAATTGCCTCATCTGTAAAAAGGCCTATTAGCACCTTTCCATAACGAGCTGCAATCTGAATAATGTTAATATGGCCAGGATGCAAAATATCAGCTGACATTGGCACATAAACCCACTTTTTCTCTTCCATAATTCACACCCCCTGTCAAATTTAAAATATAATATTTTTCTACAATTTCGCACTTTTCTGCTTACTCTTCCAAATATCCAGCTGCTCTTAGTCGTTCTCTTACTTTGCTATCGTCAAACACGTATTCCTGTATCTCTGAATATTCTGGGCTAATTGGCCTTGCTGCTTTGCGAGAATGATTTACACAACCATCACAAATAGTTCCTGCAAGGTCATTCTCCATAAATCTTCTGCGCATCTCTTTCATCTTTTCTCCATACCAGCCCTCTTTCAAAGACACCTTATTTAAATCGGCAACAATTAACATATTTTCATAGTCTGCATTTTCAATAGAAAGATACCCTTCTTTTGTAACAGAAATTGCATCAAATGGTAAATTACATCTCCGATAAGTTTCCACATCAGATTCACAGCGAAGCAGTGTATCTATTTCCTGCATGTATCCACCTTGATTGTAAACTTTTTTAAAAACAATTTGATCAGTCAGTCCCTTAAATACCTCAAAATATAGGTCTTGCATTTTTTCTGTATATTTTGTTAATATTCCAGTAACATAAATCTTAAAGTTTTTTCCGCTTTCTTTACGATACTGATTAATATATTTTAAATGCTCTACCACAATATCAAAATCATCTCGTCCATGAATAAAGGCATACATTTTTCTCTCTGGTGCATTTATAGAAAATTTTATACTGTCCAAACCGCTGTCTATAACCGCCCGCACCTTTTCGGGTGTGGCTAATGAACCATTTGATGTCAAATACACATAAGTATATCCTATTTTCTTGGCTTCTGCCACATAATCCGCTAAATCATTGATCAGAAACGGTTCACCCGTTGCATAGAATCCAACTTCACGCGTTCCTAACTCATAAGCCTGACGTAAAATATCAAAAGCAAACGCCTTGTCCATTCTTCCTACTTTTCTTTGCATTTTTTGATGCGTACAAAAGATACAAGCATGATTACAGGCATTAGACAATTCCATCAAAAAATTGGTCTTTGGAAATGGAGGTTCCAAACAATACAACTCTGTCCTTTCAGCTTTCTTAAGAGACACTCTTTCTTGTAAATCCATTCTTTAACTCTCCTCGTTTTTATTATTAGTATTAAGGCGCAAGATAATACGTACACATTCTTCGATCGTCATGCCGCCGTCATTAACAATCTCAACATCTGGATTTCGCGGAAATTCAATCATCAAATCCTCCCCTGCAATATTTTTACTAATTCCTTTTTTATAATCAGAATATAAATTTTTTTGATCTCGATTTCGTAAAACATCCAACGGCACATTAAGAAATACTTCTACATAACTTCTATTATGGATACGATTCCATTCTCTAACCTCATGGTACATAGAGATAGTACAACAGATCACAATGATTCCTTGTTTTGTCAGCATATTACAAAGCCTAGCATATTTCATAGCACGATTACGCCGCCCCGCATCTGAGTAACTAATAGAATCACTTACAATTTCCTTAATTTCATCTCCATCAAGCAAAACAACATTCTTTTTAAATTTTTGTATTTCACTGAACAATCGTTTCCCAATTGTTGTTTTCCCTGCTCCGGATAAACCTGTTATCCAATATAAAGTTCCATCTAAAACCAATTATTATCATCTTCTTTCAAAAGGAATAATGGTATCTTCTAATAATTATAATTAAACTTATTCATATTGTCCAAAATATTCAATCAACTTATTCTTTAATTTACTACATCCACTGCATCCGGTCAAGTATAAAGAGCAAATCGCCCATAAGATTTTTCTTATTTAGATGTTTTTCTCCAATGCCCTTTTATGTTTATTTGGTTAATTATATATTCCTTAATTTCCCTAAATTCCCTTGTTTTTCTATATATGATCGTGTTAACAAAAACTGATACCAGCAAAGTCATCATGCCATAAATTAACCATTTCCACCATGTATTAATTGAATAAAATTTTGTTGCAATATATAATATAGCTGAAATTAACATAAACAAACCCGCATTTATCATTGTTTTATATAAATATTTTTTAATTCCTCCAGGAAATACCTTTCTAAATACAACATATGGCGTTAGGATCAATTCCTTAATCAAATAACATATCAATGTACCAATTAATACTCCGGATATTCCTAATTTTTGAACAAGTATTACCGATATCACTACATTTAATAGTGCAACCAGCAAGTCATATAGTTTATCACTATAATCACCAATGCAATTTCTCATTGACTCAACTGCTTCCGAATAACCTCTGAGATATATAATTAAAGTCATCAATATAATAGATGATAATTGAAATGCTCCTGTACTTGGAAACAATGTATTAACAAAAAAGGGAGCCAATATGAAAAAAGCAGATGCGGAAAAACTAAATAAATATTGCTGAACAATAAGCATTTTAGAAAAAACAAATTCCAATCGTGATTGTTCTGTATATAACAGGCGTCCTAACCCGGCAACAGCAGTTACCGCAAAATTTGCAAACACTGCATATATATATACTGAAATTAAATTATAATTATTATAATATGTTACAGCGATAGCTCCCTGAAATGTAGAAATAATTACATTATCTGTTCCCTGAATCAAGTAATTAGCAATCTTGTGACAAAGCATACCCATTACTTTAATCTTAATGTTCCTTTTCTCTTCTGTGTCAAGAGGTTTTGCTGGTTTAGTAATATAGGGATACCAATGATCACACAAACATGCCATAATGTAATTTTCCAGTAAACTGCAAACCACAGCAATAATAATAAAAACATAATAGTTCTTAAAATAATACAGTACAACTAGTTGCCCTATTCCTTGTGTAATCTTATATGCCGCTTGCGATATATTTAATATATAATTCTTTTGGTCTGCTGCAAGAATCACTTTTTTGTATGACATAAAATACGAAATAGCTGTAGAAAAAACATATAGTTCATATGATATTCCCATAAATGCATGTTCAAAATTTTCTTTAACAATCATGGGCAAGATTGGAAGAAAAAGAGTCCCTGAAACTATAACAAAAATTCCAATCAACTTGTACGCCTTACGAAGGAAATCCATATATGATGCCACTTTTTCTTCATTTTCCTCCGCTAATGGCTTATATAAAAAAACTGCAGTTGTCACTCCAAGTCCCAATTCAGAAAGAGTAAGTAAAGACAATAAACTAGTATACAAACTATTTAAACCCAAGATAGTATCGCCAAGTGTTTCGGAAAACACTCTTCTAACTAAGATCATTAATACAATATTACTTACTTGAACAATCAGATTGATAATGACATTGAGTGAAACTCTTTTTGTTTTCATAACGCAACTATTTCTTTCTATCTTTCTTTGAAATTGTTTATCAGGGTTTATAATATTTAAAATTTATACTTTAATTATAAAATAATGTTTCATCTTCCACCTGTAAAAATCCATGCAAGTTTATGTGTACTTAATTTTTTCATAAGCATCAAAAAGCTCAATTCCATCAAAGAAATTATTATTATCACACATATGTACGGAACAAGCAACCCTTTATTTAAAAATAAACATCGAACAATCACCCCTATTACATCTATGAGCATTCCATGCGACACATATATAAAAAAGCTGCCATTTTTTATATACCAATTTACATATTTTGGAGCCTTTACATATCTCATAATCTGCATAAATAGGATTGGCGATATAAATCTCAATATGCCTTCAACTGCTATACGCGGGAAATATTGAGCTATCGTATTCGTTATTACAACAGCAAATATATATAAGAGCACAGAAAAAAGGCTCCCCCAATTTACCCCCCCAGATATGTGATTTTCATTTCCACCTATAATTTTCTCAAAAACATCATAATAATGAATTCCAACATATGCGCCAAGCATATACACCGGAACCCAATACAATATCGATGAAGCCGTCTTACTAAAAATGATAATAATTATTTCTATTGCCACAATACATACAATACTGCATTTTGCCTTACAAATCTTAAATATTACAGGAGAAAATAGTGCTAAAATAAAAAGTAACGCCATTGTCCACAGGCCTCCATTCGCAGACTGAAATGGCAAGTATGCTTTAACAAGAGTCTTCCCATTTAATGGCAAGAATAAATTGGAACCAATAAGAGTATTATATATGCAAATATACCAAATTAATCCAATTGTATTCCAAGTAATATATGGCAACATTAAGTTCCTTAATTTACGAACTATTAAATCCTTAAATTCATTATTTGTTAAATGCGCTCTCCCACGATAAACAAAATATGCCGACATAAATATAAACCACGCAACAGCTGGAACCCCAGTTTTGCATATTAAATATGCAATTTTACTTAGCAAGCCCTGCCCGTCTCCTACTATTCCGCCACTACAATGCATTATCATCACCAATATTGCTGAAATAAGATACGAACATCTAAACTTGCTAGATACCTGCTCATTCATTTATATAATATCCTCATAACCATTTGTTGTTTTCATACTATTGTACACTTCCATAGCTCTAAGAACTACTTGATCCATATTATAATATTTATAATCTGCCAGTCTACCTAAAAAAATAAGATTGTTATACCTATGCGCATATTCTTTATATTTTTCATAACACTTTAAACTTTCCTGGGTTAGCACTGGATAATACGGTTCACATCTTTGCCTTTTTACATAGGGTAACGGATACTCTACTGCAATAACTGTATTATCACACTTCTGGTATGGCATTTTAGTATATTCTGTTATTCGAGTATATTCTTTCGCTTGCGGATAAGCTACAATTGCAACATTTTGCATGCTTTTCCTTTTATAACTTCGAATGTCAAATTTCAATGATCTATATGCTAAAATACCAAATTTATAATCAAAAAGTTCGTCTAATGCGCCAGTATATATAACACAAGCTTCCTTACCGTCATAGTTTACTTTATTACCTTTAAATCGAATATGTTTCCTCGCATCAACCCCTGTTTCACATTCAATGCGCTCAGAATCAATCAAATTTTGATAAAAATCCGTAAAACCATTTTCAGGTATAAACTCAAATTTATTGTCAAAATATGTATCTCTATATGACAAGGCAATAGGAACCCGTTCAAGCACCAATGGATCAATTTCATATGGCGGCACTCCCCATTGCTTTGCCGTATATAATTTATAATCCTTCTCAAACAAAAAATTGGCATAAGACCTAATTAATTGATCTTTACATTTTAACATCTCAAGAACCGTAATATACTTTTTATTACCATAGTACTCCAACAACCTCTTTTTTAAAGTTTCAGCCTCCTGCACTGAATAGAACTGATCTATTGTTTTAAAATTGAACGGAGAAGGGGTAGCAATCCCGTCAATTACTGCCTCACACCTTGTCTCATAGGGTACTGGATTTGTATATTTAGCAATAAAATCATAAATCTGTACATCGTTGGTGTGAAATACATGTGGCCCATATTTTTGAATTCTTACTCCCTTATAATTATAATCATAAATATTGCCCGCAATATGTTTTCTTCGCTCAACAATTTTAACTCTTTTGCCATCATCCGCCAATTTTCTAGCAATTATTCCACCAGCGAGCCCTGCTCCAACTATTATCGCATCATACATTATAAAGCACCTCACAAATAAGTTTCTCTTAGTCTATAAAACCAATACAAAAGCCTATAAAGGATCTTATAACTCGCATGATTATATTTATGTTTCAGTCCTATCATATTTAATTGCCCTATATCATATCCCGCCTTTTCTACAGCAATCCATGTTCTAGTTTCTGCAATCCAATCATACCTTCCCTTTTGTTTAAAAATATCATTATATACCCTCTTGTTTAATTCTAATTCTTGTGACACAGACATTTTTAATACTGTATCCGTCTTGCTTGTACTTACAGAAGTATGGGTAATTCCTAAGCGTTCCCATAAAAGTGCTATTTTGCAGCCTTGAGCCACTAAACGGGCATCCAACTCATGGTCACTTGACGGCCAATAACTATCATCGTACCCCCCCCGACTTTAACATTACCATTTTCTTTATACACATTCCTCCAGGCGGCAATGCCCCACGATATAAGAAATATTTCCACGTAACATACTGTAAATGATTTGGTCTATTTTCATACCGTTTTTCCAATATATTATGTTCGGCAATAGGATTATCATTCTCATCTAAAATAGATTCTCCTACTCTTAAGCAATCCAATTCCCTTTCACGTAACACTGCATCTATTCTTTCAAGATAAAATTCTGAAATTTCATCATCATCCATACAAAAACAACAATAGTCACCTCGTCCAAGTTCATAGCACCGATTCCAGTTTCCAAAAAGTCCAATATTTTCTTCATTTTTATAATAATATAGATTAGATTTTTGGCAATTTCTAATCATATTTTCCGTCTCAGTATTCATTGCATTATCATTATCCACCACTACAACGTCATATTGTGGCGCATTTTTTTGATTATATATAGACAGTAATGCTCTTTTTAATTGTTTAGGACGTTTATAAGTCGGAACCACAAAGCAATACCTTGGAATTTCTCTTCTAGTATCTCCTAATATTAATCTCGATTTAATATGCTTGTATTTCTCAAAATTATCTATCATTTCTTGTTCCTCTTCATACTCTCTTTATTTCTCTTCTATATTGTTACATGCCTGTTCTGCCTCTATCATTCCTAAATATATCCAAAACAGTACAGTACACTCCACATTACTGAACAATATACATGTTCCAGCAAGACTATACAAAAATAGGGACATACAGGCAGCAAACTCAACCTCTATATTAACAGATGCTTTTCCCCTAAGTATCTCTTTTGCTATACACACAAATTTTGCAACAAAATAAACTACTATAATTACAAACCCACTTAATCCCGAATATAATAAAATTGCCACCGGCGTATTATGCACTGAACACCCGTTTTCTTTATTGATATTTGAATATTCTCTTCCGCTTCTATCTGCATAAAGTTTCATATTAGCGCCTATTCCAAAAATAGGATAATCCTTCCATAAGTCAAGGCACTCCTCCAGTATCTTTTTTCTTTCTATGGTTGAAAAGTCTTCCCCCTCTCTATCTCTAATAACAATAGAGGTATGTATCCCATCATCAGAAGTATGTATCTCATCACCAGTCCCAATTGCTAATTGCTGGTCAAAATTGCGATTTTCCAATGCATAACCAATATTGGGAAGTAATCCAACAGGATATCTCAAGCATTCTATAATACAAAAACATAAAATACCCGCGCCCCCACACATTACCAATGTATTAAGTTTAATACCCTCCCTGCCTTTATGTTTTTTCCATATAGTCATACATATAATTAATATTATACAAAATGTCATTGAATATCTTGCAGCCCTTGAGCCTCCTGCCAAAACATAAATACATGAACAAATAATATTTGCTACTAATAGTTTTCTCCATCTACCCGACTTAGAATTTTTTATTATTAAAAAGGCAGATAGCATGGATAGGTATGCTATTGCAGAAGATTCATTTATACCAATCGCCAATCCATATAATCTGTCTGTATAAATACCAAATATTCTATCTTTATCAATGTGAATACCAAGGTTTAATATATATGCCCCTACAGACACAAAAACATTACACATATTTATAAAAACTATAGCCCAATGTAACCATAATACATGCTTTTTCACCTCATCGGAGCTATATTTTTTCAAATGCGGCCATGACAATAATATAAATGTATATATAACAAACCATACCAAATGTTTTGCACTTGCAAATAAACCATTCGGAAAATTTACAATCAGGGTAATAACATATGACACGTCAAATACAATTATCAGCCAAAAATATTTTTTACTTAATACATTTTTATATTCCGAACAATGCATTAGCAAAATAAAACCTGCCCAAAAAGGCACCCCTTTAAAAAATAGTCTACTAACTTTACCAATCCAGGGGAACCCTAACAGCAATATTGCAATCAACACTATTTTTACAAAAATATGTGGCTCTATAACAGCTTTTAACTTTTGCATATACCCGCAATCCTCTCCAAAACTCATTATAATTTTTCTACTGTGGATTTACAAAACTCTTCAAACGAAACCAACGATTTATCTTTTTCTGAAACAATTAACTTATCTTTTCCTCCAACTCTCTCTACGGGCCAGCTTATTGCCAACTTCTCATCATCCCATCTAATACCAGAATCCCCCTCCGCATAAAATACCTCGGAACATTTGTAGCTGACAATAGAATCTTCTAAAACTAAATAGCCATGGCCAAAATGCGCTGGAACCAAAATAGATTTCATATTTTTTCCAGTTAATTCAAATGACTGCCAGTGACCAAATGTTGGCGACTCCTTTCGCAAATCAACAATCACATCGTATATACTCCCGCTGATACATCTCACTAACTTTGGCTGCTGCCTAATTTCTTGGAAATGTATCGCTCTAATAACACCCTTTTGGGATACAGTATAAAATACTTCTTTTAATTCATGATTAATGCCCCAATTTTGAAAAATATCGATGTTATAGTCTTTAATTAAACTTCCTCGCTCATCATCCGCGCAAAATGAATCAATTAAATATGCACCTGCTAATGTAGTTTCTCTCAGTTTAAATTTCTGCGTCATTATTTTTCCTCACTAAGCCACAAGTTTTTAACCAGTTCACGGTTTTTATAATTCCATCCTCGAAACAAATCTCGGGTACATATCCTGTATCTCGAGTCAATTCCAAACAGTCATAAGCCTCTAACGGCAATGCCTTTCCCTTAAAAGGTACTTCGCCTAAAAATAATTCTATATTCTTATCAATTGTATCTCTGATAATCCGTATATACTCTTTTAATGGCCTTGCCTTTGTACTACCAATATAATACGCTGTATTCTTTCTGCCCTTAAATGTTGCGTCTACAATGCCTCTCACGGTATCTGTTATATAAACGAAATCATATATCTGTTCTCCTGAAGTAAAAGAAGCTCTTTCTCCACTTAACATCTTTGAAATTGCAAAATTAACAAAATTATTTGTTTTATTACCTACGCCATAGGTATTTGAAAGATAGCACCAAATATGATCAATTCCCAATTTGGTGCACTCAACTTTAGTCATCAAATGGGTTGCCACTTTTGCTACCCCGTATTGGCTTACAGGATTAGGCGTTGAACCTTGTTCTAAATGATAATTCAAAACATCTTTTTCTGCCAGAGTACCTGCACCTACAAACCGTTTGATTCCCATTCTTGAAATAGTATCAACCGTGTCTAAAGCGTACCTAACATTAATCAATTGTCTTTCATAGTCTGCACGTTTATCACCAAAGGAACCATCCCAAGCTAAATGTATACAAGCATCAATATCTCTATCAGGAATTATTTCCGGCAGGTTTGTTATATTTTTCATATTACAGTATACAATTTGTATATTTTTAATTTCCTTTATGTAACTTATATCGCTGCTTATATCTTTTACTACCGCAATAATTTGAACATGATTGTTTGACAGTTCCTGCAACAATGCTGTCCCCACAAATCCATTTGCTCCTGTCACCAATAATTTCTTCATATAACAGCTCACCTCTCTACCATATATATACTGCTTTAGTTGGTTGCAATTACAAGTCAAGGTATCCTGTTTATCTATCAGCCTTGTTACAATATTTTTACTATACTATAAACTCTTTTTCTATTTTCATCTCGCCTTATTGTAAAAAATTTTCTATTTGTCTATCCATACATACTTCAACATCTTCGCCATTAATCCAACACTTGCTCCATTCAACAACTTTACATACCGCTTGTTCCAAGTTCCAATGTGGTTTCCAGCTAAACACTTTTTTTAATTTGGAACAATCTAACTTAAGTATTTCTGCTTCATGCACACTCAAATCATTCTCTATACACCACTTTAAATTTCCTCCCCACGCTTTTACAAATAATTTAACGAGATCACCGGTTTCCATGCAATCCTGTTCTTCTGGTCCCACATTATAACATCCCGCATATTTGGAATCTTTATATTGCTTTTCTGCAATCATCAAATAAACATATAACGGTTCTAAGACATGCTGATATGGTCTAATAGAATGTGGTTGGCGTATATGAATTGTTCCATTTCCTATTGCTGCGCGAACACAGTCTGGAATAATTCTATTAGCTGAAAAATCGCCACCACCTATTACATTTCCTGCCCTAGCGGTAGATACTGATATGGTTCTATCTTGAAAAAAAGATTTTATATAGCTTGATGTAACTAATTCAGAACAAGACTTACTATTAGAATATGGATCATATCCATTTAACTCTTCATTTTCACGATAACCCCATTCCCATTCTCTATTAAGGTAAACCTTATCCGTAGTTACATTTACTACAGACTTTACGCTATCATGCCTTCTAATGCACTCCAAAATATTGACCGTTCCCATAACGTTAGTTTCATATGTCACCACTGGATTTTCATAACCATATCTCACCAATGGTTGAGCTGCTAAATGAAAAACCATCTCGGGCTGAACATTATCGAACACCCGCATCAATGAATCCAAATCTCGAATATCTTCCATAATAGAAGTCATAGTTTTATCCAACCCGATCAAGTTAAAAAGAGACGGATTCGTGATGGGTGATAATGCTATCCCTGTTACCTCTGCGCCAAAGTGTAATAACATTTTGCACAACCAAGTTCCCTTAAACCCCGTATGGCCTGTAACAAGAATCCTTTTCCCTTTATAAAATTTCTCATCAAGCATCTTTCCACAACCTCCACGGAGCTTTTCCACTCGCCCACAGTTTTTCTAATTTTTCTTTATCTCGCAATGTATCCATACATTGCCAAAATCCCTCATGTTTATAGCACATTAGTTCACCTAATGCAGCTAATTTTTCCAATGGTTCTCTCTCAAAAATAGTATTGTCACCTTCTATATAGTCAAGACATTGTGGCTCCAGAACCATAAACCCGCCATTAATCCACCCATCATCCATTTCGCTTTTTTCCCTGAATAAATTTACAACATTATTTTTTATATCAAGCACGCCAAATCGTCCTTCTGGTCTAACTCCTGTCAATGTAACCATTTTCCCATGATTTTTATGAAAATTTAATAACTTATCTAAATTTACATCAGATACTCCGTCCCCGTACGTTAAAAAGAAAGGAGCATCTTCAATATATTCCTGTATCCTTTTAATTCTTCCTCCTGTCATGGTATTTAATCCAGTGTCAACAACAGTTACCTTCCACGGCTCTGTATGTTGATTATGTACAATAATCCGATTTTCCTTTGTAAAATCAAAGGTAATATCACTGCTATGCAAAAAATAATTAGAAAACCATTCTTTAATTATATGCTGCTTATAACCTGCACATATTATAAATTCATTATGCCCATAATAAGAATACAATTTCATAATATGCCACAATATAGGTCTTTCGCCTATTTCTATCATAGGTTTAGGTTTTATAAAAGATTCTTCTGATATTCTGGTTCCAAAGCCTCCGGCTAATAATACAACTTTCATCTTTTACACCATTCTTTCCTACTGTTCTTTTAAATCAATAACTATAATCTTGCCTTCATTTTAGCTACGGCAACTGACCATAATCTCCTAATCTAACTGTAGCATTTAAATAATTATTATATGCCATATATCCCATGTTAACATAATTATCCGGTTTGACATCAAAATATGGATACTCGTTATAATATATATATTTTGAATCATATGGTGGGCAATGTTGAATCACTATATCCCTTTCCCCATTTGAATATTCATTCATAATATATTCTTCAATTTCCCGCAATTCTTTTCTATACACTGATACATCTTTGCATCCTTGAATAATACATATACATGCAAAAAAGCAAATAACTATTGCTATTCCATTACTACATATCCTCTCCAGATTCACGCCGATAGCCTTTACATCTATAAAATCATAATAATTTTCAATTAATTGTAGTACTGATATAAACAAAAAGCACGAACAGAGCAACATGACTCTCAAAGGATAACCTGTAGAAAACATGGTGCTAATGTTGATACCCACACTAATTATCCCAAAAATTATTGGTTTCACTAATTTTAAAAAATCTTTTGTTTTCCATATGAAAATTACCGCAAGTATTATCCAAACAACAATTAATGGCCAAAAAAATCTTCTGTATAAGACAATACTTGTATATAAATGGTTTTTAATATCTGACATTTGTGTTTTAATTCCATGTCCCGGCCTTGCAAAAAGAAAACAAAATCCCGCAATGCCTGATAGCCACGCCAGCAACAACTTTACATCCCACTTTTTTCTATATATTCTTCTCCATCCTAAAAATAATGGTGGTGCACAGACAGCCAACACGCCCATAGTCTCCCCCCATTCACCCACAAAAAATCCATAAAGAATAAATATTACAGCACTCACATGTCCCATGCGATATGTCTCTTTAAAACAACTCGCATAGAATGGGTATATGTAAATACACGCAAATACTGTTCCCCATAAATAATTAATCGCAGCCGAATACCATAAAAAATCCTCTCCAAAAGCGGGAACAAAGATCCATGCCATACCCCCCCCCAAGAAGAATCATTAACCATTTACGAGTCGAGCAAAAGGAACCTAATGAATATAACATGGCAACAAACATACCTGCATTAATAATATTAAAGACATATTTCGGGAATATCATAAATGCATACGTAACAAAAATGGAAAGAAATCTCCCATTTCCAGTATAATGCCTAGCAAGATTCCAACACTCTTTGATGCTAGTAATCCTATTTCCATCAAAATCAAATGCAGCACCAAAGTCATCTACGCCAAATGGGGTTAAAAAGTTTAATATTAACATTAATCCCCCAAAGAAACATAATACTATAGTGCACAACGCAACGCGATAACCTTCACCTTTCCTCATTCTGCTCCTCCTTGCCAAAGTCATAGTTTATTTATCAGCCGTTTTATCTCAAATCCTATACGTTCTAAAATTTTTTTTTGATCATTATTCATCCTCTTATGATACATAAATACCTTTTCATTGTTAATCAGATCTCCTCTTTCAATATGTCCACTCCACCTTGCAGACGGTTGCGCTGAAGTTGTAATTAGTTTTTTCAAGTCCTCCAGACTCATTTCCTTCTGTGCACATAATATTCTGACCTCATCTTCCTCCATTAAAGGAAAACATTTATTTAATTTTCTATCTAAGTACTTAATTTTATTATCATCAAATCCTAAAATTGTTGCCGCTACTACATCAGCCGCCATAGTGGAATCTGAAAATATAATCTTCCCTGTATAATACGGCTCTGGGCTCATTGGGCCTTCATTTTGCCCGGAAACAATAGCGTCAATAAGCGTAAATATCGTTCTCTGTTTCTCTGTCTTCAATTCTCCGAATATTGTGCTATAGTATATAATTCTGTTTATATCAACAATCGTTCTCCAGATTGTATCGTTGCCATACCAAGAACCTCCAATATCATTTTCGCCGTCCAAAATCCATTTTATTTCCAGCAATACTTTTGCCAATCTCCTTCTTCTCCAATACCTTTTTTTATCCAAAACAATATACTGATTGGCATTATCCATAATATTTTCTGCCCACCGTTTTAAGAGCGAATTATCTCCATAACAATCTCCACCCCTATGCTCAGAACCTTTAGTATGATGAGGCAAACACTCTTTATTTCCAATTACTCCTATAAAATTCTTTTCCGCTCCTGTCATTCCGGCTTTCATATGTGTTTTTAACTTAGGAATATTAAAAATATAATCTGCTTCAAAAACTTCTTTCGCAACCCTATAAATATGATGCCTGCCATAGTGAAATTCTTTCATAGCACTTGGCGGATAATCCGTTACTCGAAACAAGTTTATATCTTTTCCCGAAAAAGTATGTTCACTTTGCTCTCCGAGATCCACATCCACATATTGATTTTTTTCTCTTAATCCGACCTTAACAACTGGTTCTTTTTCAGTTTTATAATATATGGTTCTACGCAAATCCACAAATGAGATGGTCGAAAGCGGACATATATTCTGTAACTCCTGCAAAAACTGAGGGGTTACAATCTCCTCTATTTTGCAAAATTGGATTGGCGATTCAATTATTTTAATCTTCAAATCCGGAATATTATTAAGTAGTCTGACTAAAGCCTTTATAATTGTTTTGTTGGTTATAAAACATTCATTATAAATTTCAGAATTATAATGTTTTTCATTAACTAAAAAATTTTCCTCTGCAACAAAATTAGGTTTGATCACTATTCTGCTTCCTGGATTTATTACGTCGGAAAATGAAGTATATCCGCATTCTTTTAACCACGCCTTAACAGTTACTTCAACTAAATTG
The DNA here is from genome assembly GCA_947631685.1 of uncultured Lachnospiraceae bacterium. Classification (GTDB taxonomy): domain Bacteria; phylum Bacillota; class Clostridia; order Lachnospirales; family Lachnospiraceae; genus Acetatifactor. Next base: position 192,009 of record CANRMI010000002.1, on the reverse strand, counting down.
TCTATTTTTTCCTGTATAGCATACCTTTCATCATTTTCAATACATCCTATACTCACAAAATTTTTTCCCATAATCATTCCATTTCTCTTATAATAATATATATTCATCTAATATTGCATCTTTTATACGACACTGATAACGCTCTTCACAAAACCACACTTTTGGAGCAATCATTATTTTATTTTCAGCTTGTGACAACCAAGAGGCCCACCAGCTAAATGTACTATTGGCAATAATAAAGCCCTTACAATTACGCATCAACTCAAAGTCACAAACCGCTAAAGTACTAATATCAGCATCGACAAACACATAATTCTGTTTATCTTCAAAATGCTGCTTGCACCATGATATGTCATCTGAAAAAAAATAAAACCGACAACTTCCATATTCTTTTTCAATATATTGCATAGCCTGAAAATAATAATCAATTTTAGGAACTGCATAAATATCTGAAAGTTGTAAATAATCCGTTCTTCTAACATGAACCGCCACAGAATTTTCCTGTTGCATAGTTAGAACCATTTGTTTTTGATAATCGTTAAGTACATAATCAAAATTTATCTCTTCAACAAGCTTCTTTCTAATATTACTAAAATATTTTTTGTTTTGCCAACTTCCAATTAAATATTTTGTTTTCCTGCTAATTTGATGATATTCAAACTCTGGTGTATCTTTATATATTCCCCAAAGATCATCTTTTTTCATCTTAGATTTTAAAGTCCATAAAAAATTCTGTACTGCAGAAATCTTTTTATAATTAAATCCAATATTCCTAATTAATACTTGTCTTCTTCTATCTTTTCTGTAGTTACCTTCATCATATATTATTTCGACTCCCAATTCCTCTGCTAAGGCACAGCCTAAAGCATATTGAAAAAGCTGATTCCCAAGGCCACCCGATAATTTTATAATCACTAATAATCCTCCATAAATCACCAATTACATTTGCCAGGCTTGTCTTTCGGCAATATCAACCAATCACCAAGCTTATAGTCCCATTCCAGTGGAGTAAATTCTTCAAAGCCGCCTCCTGGCGAAAATGTCAACTCACCAAAATAAATCTGACCGGCAATTTCATAAAAATCCACTCTTACAAAAACTAAATGCTCACTTAGTTTTTCTGCAAGATCTACCATTAATTCATACGCCAACGGCTTAGGTATCTCTTCCTTACTGCTCGGATAATGACGTTCAAATGGCATTCTATTCCAATTCCTATCAAAAAAAGTAACTTTGATTCCATCTGTTGAAAATCTATCTGTTACCACAAAGCTACATTTTACTTTTCCATTGAAGCACATGAGCTTATAATCAACTAAATTTTGTCCTTTATTATCAAGATAAGGTTCAGCAATAATTCTGGGTTTCACATTTTTATAAGGCCACTCTCTGCCATCCCAGAAATAATTGTTATTCAGTGCGCATCTCAACTTTTTCTTTGCGGCACAAAAGTCAAAATTTGACTTGTCTTCACACAATACAACACTTCCACTATCATGAGTACACTTTAATACAAAACGGTCTGGCAGCACTTTCAAGTTTATATCCTCTACGTTCTTCCACAAACCAAGCGTTGGAATAACATATTCTTGTCCAATCTTCTCCTTTACATAATTTTTTACTTCATACTTATCTACCAGCATAGTATAAAAAGGATCTCTATTATATATCTTTAACCATTGTAATTTTTCATTAAACGTTTGTGGCTTTTTTAAAGATAATTTATATTTAGTATTTTTATAAAATACTATTTTTAAATAGACTTTATCTGGCAAGAATCTAGTCAATTTATGCAGTATATTTTTATATAATATTTGTCCCGTTTCTACCGTTATTTGCCGTCTCTTATTCCATTTATATCTACTCATAATGTTTTAGCCTTTTCCACTCCATGCCTATTTGTTAAAATCTTATTGCTATAATTCCAACACAAAAAAGGCATTGTGCAACGCCAAAATACTGCACTGCCTATCACAAATGGTTTTCATAGTTTGTATAATTCTTTTCACAAAATTACAATATCAATTTCATTTTTTAATCAACTTTAGCTATTTTTCTAAAACTCATAATTTAGGTGTTCTTCCTAGTGTTGTTTTAATTTTTCGAATTCCCGCATCACAAAACCTCACTCCAAGCAAAAACAATCCTACATAATAAATATAATAATATGGCGTACACGCAATACCTAGTTTTTTAAGCCTGTGATGATATATTCTAAATACCCTTCTTCCTTTTTTCCTTTGTATACTTAAAACTGGATAAGAATATTTAGATATATCCCTTTTTACCGCTTTTGTTGATTCGATATCGTATTTCTTGTCAATATATTCTGTAATAACAAAATAATTTTTCATGAAATTAACACTGTTATCAAGTGTAACCTCACCTGGTGTATATAAACTTTTTTCTGTTGCACTGCTTCCAAACATCGGTATTCCACCATCCGACATTTGAGTAAATGGCACTCCATAATACGCCGCCTCATGATGCATACAGATTTCAGCCAAAATATACAACTGATAAAGCAGCGTTCCATCAAATTGATCGGTCATAGTTTCTATTGCCAAGTGTCTTTTACATGTAAATCCTGAAATAAAAACACTTTTGCGGAACAATTCTATATAGGTCATATATCCTGCCGGAAAAAATCTCGTTGTTTCATAATATTTAAATTCTTCAATGCTGCCATTTTCATGTAGAGCACGATATGACCTAAGTACATACCCCACATCAGTTTTCTCAATCTTATTTAAAAAAGAGAGATATGAATCAAGCTGTCCTGGGACAAAACAATCATCATCTCCCATAAAAATAACCCATAAACCTGACGCAGCCGCAATACACTGGCGTAAATTCTTATCATAACCATAGTTACTTTCATTTTCCTGATATTTAACCAAATATTTTGTCTCGCGTTCAAACTGCCCCACGACTTTCCGAATCAATTCCCTTTTCGGAGACATATCCTCACAAATCACAATTTCTATCAAATCTTCTTTACAATCAATTGATTTTAAAAGATGATACAGTTCATCTGGCCTGTTATAACTGGGTATACATATTGATGCCAATTTTTGTTCTCTCATACTTAAATCTCTTCCTAATTTTTATCTAGTTTTCATTCTGGAATCCATTGACCCTGCATTCTAGATAGACGCTCTCACTTTCTCTTTCTTTTAAATTTATCCCTGTTTCTCCTACAATTTCAGTTTTTCCTGCTGGCAAAATGACTGCTTTAAAATTCGAATGTGTTTCAATAAATTTTTTCATGGATTCTCCATTATACATCCATTTATGTTTTCGATCACCAAACATCAAGAAACTTAACTTTTCAGCCAATGTTGGCTTATGGCGAGATCCCATATGTATTGTTGTACAAAGCGCGTCCCCATCTTTCGAAACTGCATATTTTTTCACACATATATCCAAATCCGGTATGGCCAATCGAAATGTCCCTCCCGGTCTTAATACTCTTTCTGCTTCCCGCATAAATTTGACAAAATCTTCCTCATACAGATGTTCTATGGTATGAGATGAATAAACCACATCCATTGTATGATCTTTAAACGGTAATTTTGTGGCACTTCCGTAGCGAATATTTTTCTTTTTTACGACCTCAATAAACGCTCTCTGTTCCGGTTTAAGTAATTTCAATTTATCACACAGAACATATAGCAACTTTATCCTTCCTAAAATTACCGAAGGAGAATTATCCAAGTTAACTGCCCCCCATTGCACTCATTCCACAGCCTACATATACCACGTTCATTTCATTATCCCTCCCAATTGCAATGCTCAAATATTAAAACACTGCTTATTGCGCCAACCGCATCTTCTCAAAAATATCCAAAACAGTTCTCGCACGATCTGTCACTTCATGTTTATCTTTTAGCAGCCTTCGGTATCCTCTTTCCGCAATTTTTTTTCTTTCATCCTCATGTTCGAGATAATAGCAAACTTTATTCACGAATTCTTCTTTATTTGAGTAAAAAACTGCCTCTTCATCTGCCTTATACATGGCCGCTATATCATCTGTATACGGTGCTATCATCATCGTTTTAGTCGCAGGAATCTCAAAGCAGCGTCTCGTATATGTATCATGATTGATTTTAGATAGAAATACAATGGCAATTTCAGCCGCATTTAACATTTCATTATACAATGCTTGTGTATTCTCCAATTTCTTCAAATGGGGATTATTTTCTTCAAAATCCCCCCAAGAAGCCCTTATAATGCCAACTTCTATTCCTTTTTCCAGAAGCGCTTTAATATACTCTCCCCTCTCATCATTTTCATAATGTCCCAAAAAGAGCACTTTGGGCACTTGAATCGCCGGACTTTCTATATAATAATTTCTTTCTGCAATATAATAAGATTTCAACTGATACACATTTTTACACCCGGCATTTTCAAAGTCGCAGATATTCTGCAGGCGGTAAACAAAACCAGCAGATGCCACAGAAAGCCCTCTTTTAAAATGTCTCCAATAATAATGTGGATAATATTCTCCAAACGGATTGTCGTTGCTGTAAAGAAAAATAACACTTCCAAGTCTTTTTATTTTTTCCAGTGTACACCTGTAAATATGCCTTGTATTATAAAGAAATACTAAATCCGGTCTAAAGTCTTCCGCTATTTTTAACATTTGTCTATTCAGTTTATGTACACGCGGTCCAAATGCTGTTTTATTCTGGGCACGAGACAAAAGATCTAAAAAAAAATTGCTCTTTTCCGAGCTAAGATCAAAATAATCGTTTGTTTGAAAGTAGTAAACTTGACAGTCCAACTTTATCCATGCATTATAAAATGCACGAGAATACATCTCATATGTACTATCACCGGCCAACAAAATCCTGATAGTTTTCATAACTACTGTCCTTTCAATTTATGTCCTGACAACATAAATCAGCTGAGTCAAAGGTAATTTATAATTAATCATTTTTTCTACTACAATGCCATACATTTTAATTATAGCATCCAAATCTTTGTTTTTCAATGGTTTTTCATCTGGAAATCCCCACTTTCCTAATAATTCCATCCCTTTTCTGACAATACGATACTGTAAAGTCGGAGTGGGAACACAGATGATTACCAACCCCCCCTTTTTACATAACTGAAAATGCGCATCAATAATTTTTTCTATCATCTTTCCGCGGAAATGTTCAATTAAGCCTACGCTGTATACTACATCGAATTTTTGTCCTATATCATCCGCTATATTTCCTTTTGTTAAATCTGCCATATATGCATTTCCCGGCAATTTCATTTCGCGAAACTTTTCTATCGCCACTGCGCAGTTATCTATAATAGAATAGCTGGAAATGTCAACCTGCTTCATCAATTTTTCGGCAAAGCAGCTATTTCCGCCGCCCAATTCCATTATGTTCAACTCAGAACCCGCATAACGATTTATATATTTTGATAATTCTTTTAACGTTATTTTTTGTGTCAATGTTGAAAATACACTTTTAGATTTTGAATAATATTCTGTCCAATTTGTTGCTATTATTTTTTCCGTTTCATTCATATTAATTTCTCCCTGAACCCAGAATCTACCACATCACACTCTGTACAAAAAGGAACATTTAGACGGCCATGGATCATCTGTTTTCTTACTGCGGCCAGTTTTTCTCCTTTCCAAATATTTAGAAGTGGCGTTTCGTTTACATTTCCATAATCTGTGACTTCAAAACAATCGTTACAGCATAACCCCACTTTCCCGTCCGGGAAAATAGTAATATCAGTATATGGGTAAATGCATGTATCAACAACATTATTGTTCCGCTTTTTCTTGTTCGGCGCATTTCCTGCTCTGGTAGATAATATTTCCTTTGAATACCTTCTATTTATAGTGATTTTTATATTTTTAAATCTTTGAGGATTCTTTTTTACAAACCAATATAATTGAGAAATATTTTCATTCAATTTATACTTCTCACTATAATTATTTATAATCAGTTCATCTACCCCCCACTAGTGATGCCAGGCGTTCTATCGTCAGCAAACTTCCATTAGTAAACATTGATACTATAACATTGTCACCTAACTGCTTTTTGACAAAGGCTGCTCTTTCAGATATATTTTTATCGATCAGCGGTTCATTATTAACATTAAGAAATATCTGCCCCTGCCATTGCAAAGATTTTAATTCCAAAATAATCTTTTGAAATAATTCCTCTGGCATCATTTTTAATTCACGCTTTTCTTCATAAATATTTGCCGGACAAAACGCACATTTGCCATTGCATCTGTTTACTGTTTCAATATTGACCATTTTAAAAACAGGTATTTCTTCCCCTTCATTAAAGTCTTTCACATATTTTTGCACTTTCTTCGCATACTGCTTGTTCGTAATTTCCAGAGCTAACTTAGATGTCATATTTGACGCTTTCTTTCTTAAAAGCCAAACCCCGACCCCGCCAAAACTATTGATTTTTATTGACATTTTTTCCCTCCTTAACAAATACAAAGTTTTTCTGAACATAAAAATTGACAAAATATAAAGCAAGTTCAACTACCAACTTGATCAATAAAATACTAATTGGCAAAACGGAATGTACCGTCTGTACTAAAAAAGCTGAAATACTTCCGGATACAAGCAACAGGCACAAATATTTGATGATCTGCGGTCCGATGTTGCTCGAGTTTTGAAAGACTACCTTTTTATTAATTGTGAAATTAAACAATGCCGCTATTGCTCTGCCAATAAAAGTCAAAACCCATACGCTAGTGCAATAAGGTTTTAAGACAGCAAACACCAGATAATCTAAACAGGCAGACAACATTGATGCCATGGAATATTTCAAAATGACTCCATATATTCTGGCTGAATCTCTTATAGGATTAAAATGGGAGGCCGCATTGTTATTTTCATAAATCGTGCTTATCGGCACTTCCACCATCCTCGTATTTTCTTCTGCCAATTCCAGCAGCATATTTGTTTCATATTCATAGCGTTCTCCTGATATTGCCATAAGCCTTGGAAGCAAATTCAGGGGAAAAGCACGGAGTCCTGTCTGACTGTCCGATATATTTATATTACAAAGATACCTTAAGACAATCTTGGTACATTTGTTCCCCAGCCGGCTTCTGAGCGGAACATGCGCGTCTTGATCAAAACATCTGCAGCCCAAAACTATACTGTTCTCTGATGTTGTCAAACTGTTTTCCTTTTCAAAGGCAAGAACACATTTATCAATATCGTCAATTTTGTGCTGCCCATCACCATCCACTGTAATAATTCCTGTTATCTGACTATATTTCTGGACATGACTTAAAATATAATTAAAGGCCGTTTTCAGAGCTCTTCCCTTACCCTGATTTACAGCATGTGTCAGCAGAACAACCTCTTTCCTCTCATTAAGTCTTTCAAAAATTGATTTATAGCTTAAAGAATTACTTCCATCATCTACCACAATGAAGTTACTATATCCGCTCTGGACCAGCGACTCTATTAAATGCTCCAACTGCTCCGATGGATTTAACGACGGAATCACAATGATCATTTTATCTGCACTCATTTTATTTTTCTCCTATAGTCATTCGCATTTTTCAAGCAATCCTGTTTCTTTGTTCACTTTATAGATGGTTCCTTCTGCTATTTCCGCATCATCCGCGAACGCACTTTTAAAGTTCTGGACAAAATAATCATTTATTCTATATAGGACAACGTAATCGCAGCCTTCTATATACAAATTCTCCCACTCTTCTACTGTCATTGGAGTCGTCCACACGTCTCCTTCATAAAAGGGTTCTCCTATACTCCCAGTAGAGTTATAGCATTTTATAAATTTCTCCTGTACATTAAAATTAACAATTAGTCGCTCAAAGCCTTTTGATTCCTGAGCTATAAGCCACATTTCAGCCCCTTCCGGTATGTATTTTTCTATCTCGGCAGAAATTGCTTCATAAGGTGCCCTTATATTCAAAGCACTGGTTACATAATATCGCCTAAGATAATTACCCACATACTCCATTGGAGAGATCAATATGATCCCACTGAGAATAAGGATTCCACTTTCTACCATATGTTCGCTTCTTTGGAAAATCTTCAGCAGACACAGTATGACAAAAATCCCCATAGCCAGATTTACAATATTCATGTACCTGTCAAACGAAGCATACCTGGGGCCTTCGTATGAACCAAATTTAAACATATATAAGATACATAAACCCACCGCATAAATGGCATATTGGCAGCTCATAACTGCTATCAGCAATCTGCTTTTAAACTTTTTACCCTCCTGCTCCTTTTCACACCATAAAAATAAAACAGTTGCCGCTCCCAACATAAGCAGCGCTAATCCTGAATAATTAAGGGAAATACCGGTATTGCCTACCGGCAATGTCTGCGAAATCAGCTTTTTAAAATACCCTTCCCAGGCCGTTCTCTGCCAGCCCTGCTCTCTGGCTGTAATGATATTAAAAAATTTTCCCCAATCTACCGGTACGGTAAAAGTTTTACTGGCCACTGTATACTTTAAATGAATACTCCATACCAACCTCGGCAGCCATAGCGCCATAATAAGAAGCGAACTTTCTGCTGCTGCTTTTTTCCAGGTTTTCCACAATGCCCGCTTGTTATCGTATAACCGAACTATTATATAGGCCACTACAATAAATATGGCAAATAAGATACCAACATCCTTACACAGTACCAGCATCATACAGGTACAAGCAATTCTTAAGGTATATAGCCAATCTCTGTTTTCGCACAAAAAAACCGTTGCCAGGCCTGTTCCCGCAAGCATTCCCAGCATAGGATCAATGTATAATGCGGTATATACCGTGTTGAAAAAAATTAACGGACATAGAAAAATGACAATCACGGAAACAAGAGCGGAATATGCTTTTTTCTGTTTTATATTGTTGAAAAATGGCATGACAAAAGCAAAGAACAGTACCTGGTATGCCAGATACAAACGCCATTCACTGAACTTTGCTCCATCTGTAAAAATATAAATTTTTTGCAAAAAATATTGGAAAAGGGACATTCCTGGAGGATACTCTGGAAAAAGAAGATTTGCTTTTGGATTGGTGCCAAAGTCGTCTAAAGCGACCATAGCCTTCACTACCGTCGCCCAATGTGAAAATTCATCATTGGAATCCGCTAGTTTTCCATAATTAAAAAGACATGCGCCTGCAAGAATAACACAAAGAATTACCCCCCCGAAGTAATCAGATTTTTCCTGAAATTCTGAATATCTTTTAATCTGATCAAATATATTGCAGTAAAAATGTACAGGGCTGCCGCCAGAAGTTCTGTTATGACAACGCCGGCCTTTAAGCTTCCTACGATCCCACATATGAAGAGAATAAGCACGATTGCCGAACATGTAACCGGAAACATCTCTTCATAGCGCTTTTTCCATACAGCCGCGCCGCATACGCTTCCCGCTGATAAGATTGTAAACCATAAAATCACTGAAATCACTTTACTGTCCTCCTATTACTATTTTCTGTGTTTCATACCATATATTGCTCCATTTCATCCAAAAGCTTATCGGGTTTAAAGTTTTTCTCCCAATACGCTCTCGCGTTTGCAGCCATTCTCTGCATTTGCTCGTGATCGATCTGCATAAAATGGATAATGGTTTCCTTAATTTGTTTTATGTTGCCCATTTCACAGCACAGACCGCATTCTGCCTCCTTTATGATTCTTTCACTCTCACCCTTAGCCGCTGCCAATATCGGTATTCCGCAGGCCATGTAGGACTGCAGTTTGGCCGGTATTGTCATCTCAAACAGCGGCGCATCCGCAAAAGAAAGAAACGCGACATCCATAAGGGCCATATAATTGGGAATCTCCTGCGGCCGCTTTCGTCCTGGCAGGCAGAACATATCTGCCACGTCTTCTTCCGTTATCTCCTTTTCCAACTCCTGCCGGAAACGCCCCTCACCAATGATGTAAAAAACGCAGCGAATCCCTTCCGCCTTTAAATCTGCCGCCACCTTAGGCAATACATCCAAGCCCTGCGCATAGCCTATATTGCCGGTAAACACGATCTTAAACGTATCATTCATAGGAATTGCTTCCGGTTCTATACATTTACTGGCTTCTGCCGCGCTGATGGGCCGATAGAACTCTTCCGCATACTGCGGCCAATATAAAACTTTGCCGGAAGCGCTCTTCCTCTCCTCCAGTCTCTTCACAAAGCTGGGCGATGTCGCGAAAATTTTCGTGCAGTTTTGGTAAATATAATTTACCATTCTGTCGATCCATCCAATGATCACTTTATTGTGCAGTCCTGTCAAAAGTTCTATATTTTCCGGCCACAGATCCTGCACATAGATATAGCAGGGGATTTTTCGCCGTTTAGCATACCAGACTCCCACTAAAGCCTGAGTCATTGGAGACACCTCAAAAATAAACACCTTATCCGCTTTTACTTTCGTAAACAACCGCCAGAAAAATCCGGAAAAGACAAAGGAAAAATAATTCAGAACCAGCATCAGGGAATTTTTTCCCCTAGGAATGATAGGAAGCCGAATGATCTGAATCCCCTCATAACTCTCTCTGCGTCCTTTTAACCAGCTATATCCTTGAAAGAAACGTCCCTGCGGATAATTCGGTATCCCCGTAACTACAGTTACCTGATGCCCGCGCTTGATCCATTCCCTGCAAATATCATTGATCCGAAACTCCTCAGGATAAAAGTATTGTGAAACTACCAGGATATTTGCCGCCATTTGCACCACCTTATTTGCCTTTATTTTATTTAAATCCTTTTAGTTTATTTATACTTTCTGCATATAACTCCATATATTTTTGGAAACAATCTTCCTTCGCATACCGCATAGCCCGTTCCCTGCATTCTTTACCGCATTCTTTATTAGTCCATATGGATATTTCATGTATGATACTGGAAAAATCTCTTTTTTCCACTGCGGCTCCACATGTATCGTCAATAATCTCCGCACTTCCGCCAGTTCTATACGTAATCACGGGAGTTCCACAAGCTAATGCCTCTATATTTATAGTAGGGAAAGTATCCTCATAAGTCAAATTCAGAAAAACATCAGCTGCTGAATAATATTCCACCAGTTCTGCCTGTCCGTCTGTTCTTTCCATTCCTATTATTCTATCCGGCAAATTCTTTAACTGCTGTCTGCTTAATCCAATCATGCATATTACATATTCGGAATCCAATTTCTTTGCCAACTCAATAAGATCTTCAAATCCCTTGAATTTAGTCCATACATAGGCAACCCCGAGAATCATTTTTTTATCCGATATTCCAAGTTTTTTCTTAATATCGCTGCCGACAAACTGAAATGTTTCCAGATTGATTCCATTATTTATAACCACGCAGGGTACTTTATAAAAAAAAGAACGGGCCAGCTGATTTTTCAACCACAAAGACGGAGTAACCAGCGTTAAGCGCGGAATTAAAAACGCCTTTTTCTTATTTTCATAATTTTTTCCTGTATTGCAATTTATATAGGCTTTCGGATAAGTAAACAACGCCTTACAAGAACGGCATCCAGAGAGCCAGCCTTCACACATTACCCCTTCATAATGGGCACAATGCCCCGTAAATGCCCAGCAGTCGTGCATTGTCCAGATTACCGGTTTCCCATATTGACGCAAAAAATCAAATAGAATTTTATAATTTATATAATAACCATGTATATTATGCAGGTGAATCAAATCCGGCGCATATGACCGTATTTTTCGAACCAGCTTTTTCGTGGCCCGTACAGAATAGTCCCCCTGCTTATCTGTAATCCTGCTCAAACCTGCATGAATCAAGACATCCAGCCTGCTTCCAATTCTGCCACTGTGAATTTCCTGAGGTGCTTCTCCTCGTCCATAGGCTATATAAGCATCATTTCCTGCAGAAAGAATTTTATCATATAAATCCTGTACAATATGTCCCGTACTTCCCTTTCCGCATACTACATTAATAATAAAAACTTTCAATTATTCTCCTTCAATGTCTTCATCTGTGATTATTTACAGCTACCTGCTCTCCCCTTAGCTATGATGATACGTGGGCACGATCCTCTTGATATCGTTCCTGATATCTGCGGTTTCAGCAATAGCGTCCTGCTCTAACTTCTTTAACTGGATCTTAAATTCCTCTTCATCAAACTCAATGGGCTTTCCGATATAGATCAACTCATTATCGGTTTTAACCAGTCCCTCTTCCTGCATCAATAGCTCTTCGTACATTTTTTCCCCAGGCCGCAGACCAGTAAACTGGATCTCTATATCTTCTCCTACTCTGTACCCTGAAAGCTTGATCAAATTTTGAGCCAGATCCAGAATCTTTACGGGCTCTCCCATATCCAGCACAAAGATCTCGCCGCCCTTCGCGTAAGCGCCGGCCTGCAGCACTAAAGATACCGCTTCCGGTATGGTCATGAAATATCTCACGATATTGGGATCCGTCACCGTCACCGGACCGCCCTCTTCGATCTGACGTTTAAACAGAGGGATCACACTGCCGTTGCTTCCCAATACATTTCCAAAACGAACCGCCACAAAATTGGTTTGAGAATGCCGGCTCAGCATTTGAATGATCATCTCGCAGATCCGTTTGGAAGCTCCCATGATATTGGTGGGATTCACAGCTTTATCCGTAGAGATCAGTACAAATTTTTCGGCGCCATGCCGCTGGGCCGCCATTGCTGTTTTGTATGTTCCGAATACATTGTTCTTGATCGCTTCGCCGGGGCTTTCCTCCATAAGAGGCACGTGCTTATGCGCCGCGGCATGGTAGATGATCTGGGGATGATATTTTTCAAAAATAGCATTCATTCTGTTGGTATTTCTCACTGACGCGATCAATACCACCAGATTCAGCTGCGGATAATCCCTTTTTAATTCCTGCTGAAGATCATAAACATTATTTTCATAAATATCCACCGCGATCAGCTGTTTGGGGCCGTGTCCGGCTATCTGTCTGCACAGTTCACTTCCAATGGAACCACCGCCGCCGGTAACCATGACCACTTTGCCGCTCACATATCCTGCCACCTCGTCTACATTGATCTTGACCGGCGCCCTTCCCAGCAGGTCATCAATATCTACCTCCCGCAGTCTGGATACCGATACCTCTCCGTTGATCAGCTGGTACATACCCGGAAGCGTTCTCAACTTACAGCCTGTTTCTTTACAGATCTCCAGGATTTCCCTTCTCTTCGTTCTGTCCGCGGAGGGAATAGCAAGAATAATCTCATCCACCCCATATTCCCTGGCTGCCTCTATGATCTTCTCCCTTCCTCCCACAATGGGAATCCCTCTTAATATTTTCCCATGGCAGCCTTTGTTGTCATCTATGATGCATCTTACCCGCAAATTAATGTATTGACTGCTCTCGATCTCTTTTAAAATAGCATTGCCGGCAGCGCCTGCCCCAATCACCATAACATTGACTACACCGGCACTCCTTCCCATGTTCATCCGTTTGGAATTGATCAGCCGCAGGATCCTATAGCTAAAGCGAATGATACAGGTCAACCCGAACAGAAAAATCCAATACAATACATAATAACTTCTGGGCATGTTCTGCTTCCATATCGCACACAACACCCATTGCGCCAGCGCGGAGCAGCCGGTGGCCAAAATAATGTTTACCATTTCGGTAGCGCTCGCGTAACGCCAGACACTTTTATACAGCCGCCACAAAAAGAAGAAAAACAGGGTTACTATAATGGTAACAGGGATAATGCGCTCATATCTTTCCAGATATATCCGTGGGATTGCGTTAAACCGAAATTCAAACCGCAGATAAATGGCAGCAAAAGAAGCTGTCAAGATAGATATGACGTCCAGGAAAAGAAGTGCCAGTATACGGTTTATAGGTATTTTTAAAAAAGATGTTTTTTTCATTCGTAATTAAACTTCTCCCTTCAGGCATGCCAACTCCGATTGTCTTTTTGTAATCTGAGGATGCTGCACAAAGAACACCAAAAACATCACCAGCTGCCCCAGATTCCATACCACTTCCATCATTCCAAACATAAAATACAATACACACATAAAAAAGGGAATGATCGCATAGATATTTTCTTTTTTTCGCAGCATCGTTTTTCCATGGTCAGCTAACAGTATCACTGACAGGATAATAAGCACCATGCCTGCCGGAATGCCATAATAATACCCTATCTGTATCCACAGATTCTGAGCATGCCAAGAGTGATATGCTCCCTCGCCTATAAGATAGTATCCTGTATTTTCCGGATTTCCATACCATGTCATATCATGTAGATATGCTTTATAAATAGTTAATCGGATTCGAATAGCTTCCGGCAATTTCCAGGGTATCTGTACCAGATCTACTCTCTCCATCTCTTCCGCGTACACCTGCAATACAAAGGGATTCGCCTCTTCCAGTCCCCGCACCGTGTCCCTGATCCTTCCCATAAGCTCCTGCCAGAATTCATCCAGCTCTACATATTTATCAGAATCCGGGGGATCGAAAGAATGCACTTTACCCGTGGAATACTCTCCAACAAACCAGGTTCTATAATGTGTCAGCGTAGGCAGCCACCGTATAGTAAGATAGACCGGTATAAAGGTCAGTACAACCATAAGACAAAGTGCCGCTCCGCGCAGGCATACTTGCTGCCATTTCAATTCCCACAGCTTTTTTAATACCAGAACACCGTACAAAACCGTCAGCACAACGGATGTAACCCAAGCCGTTCTGCAAAGAGTGAATATCTGAAAGCTCAACAGTCCTCCGGCTCCAATAAAATAAAACAGTTTCCAGCCCCAGGGAGCCTTTTTCATGTGTAGTATATGCAGCTTGTACAATACCATAAGATAAACGATCAGGTAATAACAGGCAAGCACATTGCTGTTCGTGTAAAAACCCACGTACCGAACCGTGTCATAAGGCCTGGTTCCATAGGCAAAAATCTGAAAGGCAAAAAAGGCAAGTATGGTTCCGTCGATCATGGCGTCCCATAGAGCCTTTGCTTCCTCCTTTGTGTAGCGAGTCAGATAAAAGGAGCCAAACATCAGCAGATACCAGAGCGGCCACAGCCTTCCGCTGACAGAGGCGATCATTAGAACAGACATGAGGATCCAAAGCCAGCCTTTCAGGTCAGGCGCAAAGCGCTGAAGCTTCTCAACCATAATCCGGCGAAAAAGCAGCCGCAGTATCAGCCCAAGCCACCAGATATTGACAATTGCCGTTTCTATCTGCCACACCAAATACTCGCCGTAATGCGCCCGCCAATGAAAGTATACCCCCACCATTCCCAATAGGCAGAGCAGCGTATAAATCACATTCCATCGGTTTAGAAAACTTTTCAGAGGATACGCGCTGGCTATGATAACAAACAATACTATTCCGGTAAAATTCACTGCCACATGCCAGATGTCTCCGGTCTGAGTAGCTTTCAAGAATTCGATCAGGTTCAAGGCCAGAAAACACAATATATATAAATTCTTTTTAGAGAATACTTTTTCTTTGATCCTTTCCATCCCTTCTCCTTTTTGTTATATCATAAGTGGCTTAAAACAGCAACTTCTTTTACCCTTCCACGCGATACAGCCATATTTCATACAGGCTGTCTTTTGTATCAAACTTTCTTTCAAACACCAGCCCCATCTTTTCCGGTTCGAGAATTTCAGCGGCTGAAAACAGATACCTGCAGCCCAGTTCAAGCATAGCTTCTGTATTCAGTTCTAAGTCCGTATACTGGAACTCCTGCCGCTTTTGAATGTACCAGTTCCTGCCGCTCTGAGCGGCCAGCAAATAACACCTGCTGCCCCATGTATCAAAGTACACCCTGTTGTCATTATTCTTTTCCAGTTCTCTTTCTATGATTTCCCGAAAGGCATGTTTATAGGAAAGAGGATAATTATTGGAATAACCATCTATGGTATAAAAGCCATACATCAGCGCCGGAGCGGGACAAAGCCCTAAGCTTGCCACCCTATACTGCGACTTATCCAGCCCGATATAAGCATCCACCTGGCTCAATACATCTTCCATATAAAAATCTTCCCACGTCTGGTAGCCGGTAATTTGCGAACCATTATTATACTGGTTGACGTTCTCATACAGAATACTGTTTATCTTTATCAGTTCCACAGTGGGAAACGCCAAAAGCGCCAGCACACACAGCTTATATACCGGCTGTATTTTAGGAAACTCCACCCACAACAGCGCTAGCGAAACCGCAAACGCGAACATCCAGAGGGCGGAATATACCCAATAGTACCGATCCATCTGAAAATAATGAAAAAAACCGCTTTGTCGGTTCTTCCACGCCATTACCGGTTCCGATACCAGTATTCCTGCCGCCACCGCGGTCAAAGCAGCAATTCCCCAGAGTAAAAGCAGTAATTTCCACAGCTTTTTCCCTTTCTCTCCCAGTCTGCGGTAACGCAGCCCCTGCAGGATCGTAATGGCAGCCATAGGGAACATCATATATTTCTGACAGGTTCCTACATGCTGTCCCCCCGTGAAAAAATATGCCTTTATATTTTCCCATGTGTGGATATTTTCCGTATTGTTCAACAGTTCTTCCCTGTGACTGACAAAATCGCCCGTTCCCAAAACGAGCTGCCGGAACATGTTCAGATTTACTATGCAGTATACGAGGAGCAGGATTGCCGATCCTATATAGTACCATTTATCCTGCTTTTTCACTCCTTTATGCCGAATGAGCAGCACTGCCCCGCCGACGGCAAGATAGGTCATTGCCACATACCCTATCAGCACCAGATGAGTCGTCAGACCAAAGAACACCACTCCGGCCAGACTCTGCCAAATCCATTTTCCCTCATACAGATTTAAAAAGCAGTACAACAGCAACGGCGCCCCCACCAAAGAAAGTCCGTATACCGGCTGATAGGGCAACATGGCAAACAGAGCGCCCGAAACAACGGCTATTCCACTGCTGCCGGTGATTTTGCGCACCAGCAGATACATACCGTAAAACGCGGACGCGCACACAATGGCATACTGCGTCACAAACGCCCAAAATACCGGTAAAACAGCATACAACGGAATAAAAAGCACCGCCGACGGCTGCATACCAGTTGCCGGGATCCCTCCCATTATTTCCGGATAAACACTCTGTCCCGAAAAAAGGTGCCTAGCGTTTACGACGTAAGTAAAGAGAGTCTCGTCCAGCTGGTCATGGATTGTAAATACCGCGCCTTTTTGCATGAACAATATAGGTGTCAGGACCACTGCCAGAAAAAGCAGTCCCAGATACCACAAATTGCGCTCATCGATTCTTTTTATCAACATATTTACGGATTTCCACATACTGCCTCTCCACTTTAACAGCGGCCCTTCAGCCGCGCGTGTACCATACGGACGCCCTTTGGCGCAACGGCAAATAAAGTCAGGTAACACTTATTCTTAGGAGAAAGATACGGATTGACTATCATCCTTCCCCAGTTTTTTCTTATATTTGAAACCACATTCCGGTAAAAGGAATTGCCTTTACTCATCTGTGCGATCGGGATGTGAAGCAGGTAGTCCATGCGCTGGAACAACCCAAATCTAACAGCCTCTTTTTCCAAAGACGGGTATTCTTTTCTCACCAGCGCCAGTACCATATCCGCATTGTCTATATTATCCATGTACACTCTGGAAAACCGGTTCCTATCCGTATCCCTGGTATTGCTGTCAGGTCTGTAGAAAACATGATAACCGTATTCCGGCAGACTGTAAATAGTCCCTATCTGGGGCAGTATTTTGACTAGAAGATGAAAATCTTCGTTGAGCACACCCACAGGGAATTGCTCTTTTTCAAACAGTTCTTTTGCCAGCAGCTTTGTGCAGAAGGAGCAATCCCCTCTGTGCAGCAGCAGTTCCCTTAAAAAAGCTTTTCCCCCATATGCTGTCAGACTCTCCGGCGGTTCGCAGATATTCTTCAGCATCGCCCCGTCCGCGCCTATCTCATTTCTCCCAATCTGGGCACATTTAGCCTTTTTCTCCGTTATGACCTGCAACAGTTTTTCATACATATCCGCTTCAATATAATCGTCACTGTCCACAAAGCCCAAATATTTTCCCGATGCATTCCGGATTCCCAGGTTACGGGCCGAGGAAGGCCCTCCGTTTTCCTTATGGATGACCCGTATACGGTCATCTTTTCCGGCCAGCTCGTCACAGAACTTATCCGTACCGTCAGTGGAACCGTCATCTATCAAAAGGATCTCCAGATCCCGACAGGTCTGAGCACACAGAGAATCCACGCACCGTGGCAGATACGCTTTGGTATTATAAACCGGAACTATAACGCTGATCAAGGGCGGCATTTTCTCTTCCTCCTGTTTTTATCAGATGGCGGTACATCCTAAAGGGCGCGATCACGGGAGCCTTGCTTAAAATGCCTGTTTCATAAAAGCGTACCTTGCCCTGGGACAGTTCCTTCAACACAGGAACAAGTCGTTTTGCCGCTGTTTCCGCGTTCCATTCCCTTGTAATGGTAAAATACGCCGCCTCTCCCAGCCTGTCTATTTCTTCGGGTTCCTTTACCAGCTCCCTCACCCTGCGGTAAAAGGCTTTCCCATTTCTGTTAGGATAGATCAGCCCGTTGCGGCCCGGTTGTATCAGGAAGGGCACCGCGCCTGCCGCGCAATTCGCCACCACTGCGCAGCCGCTGTTCATAGCCTCATTCAGTACGGCTCCCCAGCCTTCTTTATAGTCACTGGTAAACAGATAAATATCCGCTTCTTCCATATACCGGCGTACTTCCTCCGGTTTCTTAAAGCCGGTAAATGTCACTTCCTTCTCTATTCCGCATTTCGCCGCCATTTTCCTCAGAGCGCTCTCTAGTTCTCCGCCCCCTACCATAGTCAAGGAAAAGGGCAGTCCCTCTTTTTTTAACCGGGCAGCGGCCTTCAGGGCGTATTCCGGATGCTTCCAATCGATAAAGCGGCCTGCCCAGAGCAGTGATATTTTTCCGGTTCGTTCCCGGTTCTCTTTCTTTTTCTTTTGCAGCAATTCTATTTCCGTATTCTTATTTTCCGGAAAATATCCCCACTTAAACATTTTGTCAGGATAAGCTCTGACAATATGGAAATCACTGGGAACATAGGCGCCGTAGCAGAGCAGATATACTTCCTTTTTCCTGTACTGCGTATGGTCAATATATTTTTTGCGCAGTCCTCTGGGAGAAACTGCTTTCCACTGTCCCTCCTTATAGAGTCTTTCACTCAGCCTTACCGTCAGCTTTCCTGCCTGCAGCCTTTCGACAATATAGCTTTCGTCTTCCACCCCGCCGAAAAGCACCACTTCGCTGTCCGCGATCAGCGCTCTGCATTCCTTTTCCTTCTCATAATACAGGCGCAGGTAGGGGAAATTCTCAGTCTTAGCTTCCCAGCCCATCCGCACCCGCTCTTCTTCCATGGGTTCTGTCTGAATAAAATAAAAGTTTCCGCCGGTCTGTTCGTACATGGCGTTGCAGAATGGAATCTGGTGATGATTGATATAGTTGGATACAAAGGTCACTCTCATAGCATCTCTCCGTAGATCTCCAGAAGGCGCCGGCAGTTTGTTGCAGGATCATGGGTCCGCAGCGCCCGCTGCCTGGCTCTTTCCCCCAGAGCCTTTGCTTTTTCATCATCAGCAAATATCTTTATCACCGCTTCCGCCAGCGCATGGGTGTCTTTACAGGCATACAGAAGCCCTTCCTCCCCATGCGTTAACAAGCTTGGCACTCCCCCCACCGAGGAGCTGACAACCGGCATTCCCAGCAGCATGGCTTCGCATACGGAATTGGGGGAATTTTCTATAGCAGAGGGAGAAAGGAACATATGGCTGCTTAAGTACCGCTCTTTCATGCTTTTCCCGCTCAGCTTTCCAGCAAAGTGAATATGACTTTCCAGGTGCTGCTGCTTCATCAGTTCCACGCAATATTTTCCGTAAGATCCTATTTTTAATTTTTCTTTTAAAGCAGTATAGCGGGTGATCACATCCCCTGCCACATAGACCTTCGTGTCCGGATACGCTTTCAGGATCTCCGGAAGTGCCCAAAGCAGATAATGAAACCCTTTGATAGGGTAATTTCCCTGACTTAAAAATATGGTGTGGGGTTCACAATTTTCCAGCCGCCACCGTCCCTCATAAAATTCGGGCCGCAGCGTTTCATTCATAAAATGATATTCTGCTTTGGGATTGATCTGCGCCACAGCTTCCCTGTCCCAATCCGTCCTGCCTGTCACATGGGCGGCCTGCCGCAGCGCCCCGATCTCAAACTGCCCCCGCATGACAAATTTCTGCTGCTGCCTTACCAGGTTGTCCCGTTTCAAAAGATCCCTCAGCAGATACCTTTTTTGAATCTTTTCCGGCAGATCCGCCATGTAGCATTCCGCGTATTTAAAGCAAAGGCCCTGTATGCCTAGAAGGATCCTCCCCTTATCCTGAAAGGCTCTGCACATAGCCAGCGTATGGGGGTATTCCGTTCCGAAGCAGTGTACAATGTCCGGCTGAAATTCTTTCAGGATCTCTGCCAGTTCTTCTTCCAGCGCGTTTTCATACCGTTCAGGGTGCCCAACGTCCTCATAAAAACCAAAGTATGAGAAAGCTTCCGTCCGTCCTTTGATCGGATTTTCGGACTTCGGGATGGGGAAGCAGATCCCCAGCTCCAGCCCTTCTTCCCTGCATTGCAGAACCTGTCTCAGCAGTCCCGTCAGCCAGCCTTCCTTGTTGCCAGCCGCCTTTCCCAAGATTTGGGCGACTGCGGGCGGCATTTGATTACTCAGCCATAAAACTCTCATTTCCCGTTATTCCTTCCGCCGCCGGCGCTGCCACCGGCCTTTAGGCTTCCTGTTCCGCCCTCTACCACGCCTTCCCGTTTAAATACTGACGTTACTGTTTTCAACAGACATTTTAAGTCAAACAGAAAGCTCATTTTTTTCACATATTCCCCATCCAGCGCCGCCTTTACGGGAATTTCCAGTTCGTCCCGGCCGTTTACCTGCGCCCAGCCTGTCAGTCCCGGCCTGATGCTGTTGGCGCCGTATTTATCCCGCTCAGCGATCAGATCGTACTGATTCCAAAGAGCAGGCCTGGGACCTACCAGCGCCATATCGCCTTTTAAGATATTCAGTATCTGGGGCAATTCATCCAGGCTGGTCTTTCTTAAAAAGCGGCCCGCCTTTGTAATATATCTCTCCGGATCCTGCAGCATATGAGTGGGAACATCCCTGGGCGTATCGATCCTCATGGTCCGGAATTTCAATATCAGGAAATGACTCTTGTCAATCCCCACTCTTTTTTGTTTAAACAGCACAGGCCCCCTGGAATCCAGCTTTATCCATACTATCAAAACGCAGAAAAGCGGTGAGAGCACGATCAGTCCCAACATGCTGATGAAAAAGTCCAGCACTCTTTTTACTTTTTGGTACATGGCATACACTCCTTACCTCTCTGCCCTGCCTCAGTTAAAAATCCAGTTCAAATACGGCAGCAGCCTCACATCCACATTGTAGGCCGAGCGCAGAAACAGAGCAAAATATCCTGTAAACGCGATAATGACGCAGCACGAGAAAAAAATACACTGCTTTTTATTTTCAATCCTCTTTAACACATAGGGGATTGAAAAAATCTGGGACACGATCAGATAATAACCGATACGGGATATTTCCGGGATAAAATTGGCGAAGGTATAAAGCGCCAGCGCTCCTGCATTCAGGAGAAAATAAAAGGTTCCCGTCCGGTCCTCTTTCACGCTCCTTTTGTAGTATATCAGCATCAAAAGCAGTACGCCCAGACATTTGGCAATATTGGTTATGGAAATATCCACTTTGTCATACATGGAATTTTCATAAAAAGGATAGAAAATAAATATGATCCTTCTGTAAAATTCCGGGAATAAAAGCAGGCTGGCCAGAAAAATCCCTGCCGCGGCGTACCACTTGGCGGAAAGCTTCCTCTCCGCAAGCCATGCGGCTCCAATGTATAGAGGAATGGTTACCAGTACGGATTTGTGGAAACAGGCCGCGAAACATATCCAGACCAGAAACTTCCCATACTCCTTTCGCAGCACGTATTTCGCGGCGTACATTACAACCGCCAGCACAAAATAGTACCTGACGGAATTTAAGCTGGAAAAATAAAATCCGCCCGTCATCAGCAAAAACAGGGAAAAGGGAAACCATTCCGCCTGGTCATAGAGCGCTTTTACCATAAAATAAGCGGTTCCAACTGAAAATACTGCAAAAACGGGCAGGTAATTATCATATCCAAAAAGGCTCTGTATCAGCCAGACCACCAGATTAAATCCCCATTCATAGGACACATGCCGCCCTTGCATGATCAGATTGAACTGAAAACGATATACCCAGTAGTCATTTCCCACTGCGATCCTGCAGGCGGACACTCCCGCAAGCAGCAGAAAAACAGCCACCGCCATGAGAACATTCACTGCCTGCTGCCTGCTCATGCTCCCTGCTGTCCGAGGCATATTTCCACTCAGCTTCACGTACTCTCCGTTGTGCACAAAGAGCCCGCATATTACCGTTATTGCCGTCAGGCTTATATAAACCGCCATATCCGCTCAATCCTTTTTCTTTCCATATAACCACATTTTTATACGATTATAAAAGCCGGAAAAGTATTTACTGTGTGCCATTTTGGTCCTTAAGGGAGCCAGGCTGAGCATAAGCATCAGCCGGTATTTCAGCCGCTGCCCCCTGCTCATGTACATGGCCGTTATCTCCCTGTGCTCATTCTTAGACCGCCTCAGATTTTCTTTGGTTTCAGAAAATCCCCCGCCTTCATAATCCGCGACTACCATAGGGATATAACGGGGCGAAGCCTGCTTTTTAAAAAAACACCAGAGAAAGTGTTCGTAGTCTCCGCGTACTTTGTACTGCGTCCTATACCCTCTTTCCTCAAAAAGAGAAGCTTCATAAAAGCACGCCTGATGGCAGGGTACATTGCGGTAGCACGCAAACGCGTCCATATGGGGATTGGAGGCCACCTCAGCATGCTGGAGCATATCCTGTATATTCCCATAGTAGATCTTGTGCTCCAGTCCCGCGCTTCTGTCCTCTTTTACAGCCTTTCTGCACATTTCCAGCACATTCCCATCATGGAAGCCATCCCCGCAGTTTAAAAAGCAGAAAAATTCACCCTCCGCGTAACCGGCCGCCTGATTCATGGCGTCATAGATACCGCTATCCAGCCCGGTATAACAGCGTACCCGCGGCTCCGTTTCAGGGTGCTTTTGCAAATACTCCTTCAGCTTTTCCCCCGAGCCGTCTTTAGAGCCCCCGTCCTTTACGATCACCTCATAATCCGTACAGGTCTGCGCCACGATGCTCCGCATCGTAAAAAGCAGTTTCTCGCCCGGATTCAATGCCGCTACAAGGATACTGAAGAAAGGCCGTTTCATAGTCCCGCCGCCTCCTTCATCCCTTCTTTCATCAGCCGGTAAGCCTGTCCGCAGGAAATTTCCCGGCACATGATATTTCTATGGACCAGCAGAAACCGCAGAGCCATGAGCTTTTTCAGCCTGCCATATAGAAAATAGTAGAGTACTCCTCTGTCAAAAAAGAATTTACGGTTGTACCCCTTAAACCATGTGGACTCCCGGGGTATCTCTTCCCCGATCATCACCGGCACCTTTTCTACCCGCAGCCCTTTTTTAATACAATCCCGGATAAACAGGCTGTCCTCTCCGTTGCTGTAACGGGCTCCGCCGCCGAAATAAAGATGAAACGTCACGCCTGCCGCATGAACGCGCGAAGTTCTGAGCGCAAAACTGTAGGTAGGATAACGGCCACAGTTGTACCAGCGTACCCGCCCCTCTTTTTCTATGGTGTAGGTTTCTCTTCCAGGCGCGGCTTTCACATAGAAAAGCAGCATATCCGCTTTAGGGTGGCTTGCAAACGCTTCCTCCACCAAGGTTTCATAACGATCCACATAACGGATGTCATCATCCGCGAACAGGCATATTTCTTTATCCGCCCGCAGCAGCGCATGGTTGCGGCTTAAACCCACACCCCGCTCCGCCATGGAAAAGACCTGAATACGCTTCCCGTCCTGTTCCCACTCCTCATAGTCATAACGCCCGCATTGATTCACGATAATGGCGTCGCTTTGAATATGCATGGCTTCCACCAGTTCTTCAGGCTGCCTGTCCACGGCCGAAACCAACAGTTGTACACTCATGGACGCCCTCCTTTGCGCCGCAGAAAGGATCCCGGCAGATAATACGCTTTCAGCAGCTTTTTATCCTCATGGAGCAGCAACGCTGCCGTCACTGCAATATCCTGCTTCCGAAGCAGCTGCAGGCAGTGTTCGATTCTTTTCCCATCATGGGCTCCTGCCTCTATCAGCAGCAGCACACCGTCCGCTTTTCTAAGTGTTTCCAGTCCTTCCGGCTCCCGGCTGATTGCCCCAACCGGTGTATATTCCCTTTCTTCTCCCCGCGTTCCCAACGCGCCCCGCAGATCCTTCAGCACCTCTTCCGGCTCTGTCTTCTCATCCGTTCCCACTAAAGCTATCCGCATTTTATCGGAAAACAGATAGGAAAAGTTCTCTTTAAGTTCCTTTGCGGAAAGGGTTCCCAGCATCGGAACGCCATACCGGTACTCAAAGGTTTCGGGTACGTAAATGGAATCATCCAGCATATAATACAGGCACAGCCCCACCGTCGCGAAGAAAAGCCCCAGAACAGCGCCTAGTATGCAGGCTCTCCCGGTACGATTATCCAAAACACTCTTCTGCACGTCTTTGGGACTGATCACCAGACGGATCCCGTTGATCTCTTTCTGTTCCCCGCTTTCGCCAAACTCCACCATGGTTTCTTCCAGCGCCCTGCAGAGCGCCATGGTAAGCTCTGGACTTTCGGTCCGCACAGTTGTAATAGGCATACGCAGATCCGTTTCCAGCGTGGCCGATACCGATTCCCTGACCTTGTCTGCCGTAAGCGGCACTCCCGTCAGCCGCGCTGCCTCCTCTCCGGCCTTTTGCAGAATGGAGGTCACAAACTCGTCCGAATGCACCCATACATCATTCCATGTGGCGCCGTTTATATAGGTAAACTCATTGTTCGTCAACGGATCCGTACCGTAATCCACATAATAAATGGACACGGCCTCATAGGCAACGCCCTCACCAAACGCTATCTTGTCCAAAAAGTAGATACCGCCGCAAAGCAGCGCTCCCAGTACGCCTGCCAGCAAAATGACAAGGATTTTTTTCATCATCTGCAGCAGCAGCAGCTTTAGATCCAAAGGTTCCTTTCCGTAAGGGCATCCCTGCATAACTTCCCCATTCTGCCGCCTGAACGGCTCTTTTTTATTTTTTCTCGACTTCCTTCTGCTTTTCCTGCTCCATTTTTAAAGCCGTGATCTGATTGTCCTCCACACCCTCCGTGCTGTCCGGCCACAACAGTACCTTCACGGTCAAAAGCATCAATTTCAGATCCAGCCAGACAGAGTAGTTTTCAATATAAGCCAGATCCAGTTTCAGCTTATCATAAGGTGTCGTATTGTATTTACCGTATACCTGGGCATACCCTGCCAGCCCCGCTTTCACTTTCATGCGATAGACAAATTCCGGCATGATCTCCCGGTATTGGGCAATGATCTCCGGCCGTTCCGGCCTGGGCCCGATAAAGGACATATCGCCTTTTATAATGTTGAGCAGTTGGGGCAGCTCGTCCAGCCGCACTTTCCGGATAAATTTTCCCACCGGCGTAATGCGGGAATCCCCTTTGGAGGCCAGCCTGGCCACTCCGTCCTTTTCGGCGTCCACGCGCATGCTGCGGAATTTCAATATTTTAAATTCCTTTCCGTCTATGGTACAGCGTACCTGTTTATACAAAACGGGCCCGCCGTCGTAGAGCTTCACAGCCAGCGCCGTCAACAGCATAAACGGAGAAGCCAGCACAAACAGCAGCAAAGCGCAGATCAGGTCAATGCATCTTTTCAAAAAGCGCTGTTCGATCGTCAGGGAATATTCCCGTGTGAGAAACAGCGGTGTGTCAAACAGATGCAGTTCTTCCGCACCTTTCAGGATAACATCGGGGATCTTAGGCATAAT
The DNA here is from genome assembly GCA_947631685.1 of uncultured Lachnospiraceae bacterium. Classification (GTDB taxonomy): domain Bacteria; phylum Bacillota; class Clostridia; order Lachnospirales; family Lachnospiraceae; genus Acetatifactor. The sequence goes on along the minus strand of CANRMI010000002.1, from coordinate 166,030 downwards.
ATAAGTCCGAATGGACTGCCCATAACAGAATTTCAGGATCCGGTTCCTGTCTTCCACGGAAATATCCCACAGGACTACCGCGTCATAGCGCTCCAGCGCTTCTTTGCAGACAGTCTCCACGCCCTCCCTGATATGCATACATCTGCTGACCTCGAATTTATCTTTCCGCCGCCTGAACTTTTCCAGAATGTCTTCTATCGGTCTGTCCCCATGGACCAGAAGCAGCTTTCTGGGCGGAAAAATATTTTTATACAACAGACTGGACAGATTGATCCAAAGAACGATCCATATCATCTGCAGCACCAGCATACTCATATAGGACGGCACATGGAAAAACTGACGCACCATTAAGGAAATCTGCGCATAGGTGATCACACCCACTATTAATGTGGCCAGTATCTGGGAAAATATGATCTCCACATTCTTCAGATACCCTATCCGCATACTGCCGTACATATGGGAAAAGAAAAAGAGCAGCACGCCATAAATAGCGATCATCAGCCAGTGGCCTCTCTCCCAGAATTCCAGATATACCCTTACAGAGGTATAGTAGCTGGTATACCAGTAATACGCGTAGATGGCAATCTGCCCCGCCAGGCATATGCCCGATAAACACAATAAAATCAATCGTTTAAAGGATTCTAACCTGCGCAATTTTCCAACCTCATCCCTTTGTTACTTTGCACTTTCCATCACTTTAGTATAGCACACCAGCGAGTATCGGGCAACGCCCAATCCCTACAGCCTTCTCCGTACAGCGCGTACCGCCCAGAAGCAGAAATTGTACAGGCTGTAAGGCAGAGACAATTTCTCCGATCTCCGGTAAAGGTTCCAGATCCGCCGCAGGGCCTCCAGCTTATTGGAAGAGAGAGAGCCCCCCGTCCGTCTGTAGCGCACCAGATTTTCATTCAGCCCGTACGCCGTATAGCCCTCGCGCAGAACGCGGAACCACAGCGCCGTATCCTCGCTTTTTATCACAGGCATCAAAAGCTGCTCTTTTCGGATCAGTTCTGTATCAAACATGACCGTGGAAGTAAAGATCGTAGTGTTTTTTAACGCCTGCCGATAGGAAAGGGAGACCGGCACTTTTACTATTTTTCCCGTTCCCCTGCCCTCTTTATCCGCAAATTCATAGCCGGTAAAGGAAAATGCCGCCTTCTGCTTTTTCATAAAAGCGAGCTGCCTTTCCAGCTTTTCTTTCTGCCATAGATCATCCGCGTCCAGATATGCTACATAGCGGCCTTTTGCTGCCTGGAGACCGGTATTTCTGGCTCTTGCCGCACCTTCGTTTTCCTTTTCCAGAAGCCGTATCCTCTCATCCGGCCGCTTTTGCAGCAGTTCTCTGAGCACCTGCCTGCTGCCATCAGTTGAACCGTCCTCCACCAGCAGAAGCTCCCAGTTCGGATAGGTCTGCTCCCTGACCGTTTCCACCGTTTCGGCAATATATTTTTCCGCATTGTACACCGGTATGATGATGCTTATCTTATCTTCCATTTTTTCTCCTTACTGCAGAGTAAAGATCCGGTAAGGCAGCTGAGTATCTGTTTCCTCACGATAATATTCCTGTTCCGCCAGCGCCTGTTTTAAAACTTCATCGCAGCGTTCTTCCGAAAAGATCAGATAGGTATATTTCTGATCCCCGCAGAAATCCAAAAACTCCCTCTGCTGCGAGAGTGCTTCTTTTTCGTCCTCCGGCTGCTTAAGACTGCCGTTGATCCAGTCATGCAGCAGCTCCATTTCTTCGTCGTAAGTATCATACAGAAAAGCGGACAGCTCCGGTTCATACAGATTCCTGCCATAGGGCAGCAGCAGCCTGCCGCTGTAGATCCTGGCCCAGGCGCTCACTTCATCCGGCGCCAGTAAAGAAACGAGCCCGTCTTCCGGAATATCCAGCTTTTCCAGTACCGCTGCCTCCTGGGGAAGCCCCGTCGCGGAATGCCTCTCCTCCGTTATGGTCCTGCCCGGCAGACAAGTGCCGCACAAAAAAAGCAACGCCGCTACTATCATCACCGACAAAGCTCCGCACAGGCTTTTTCTGCCTTTCAGCCAGACGACGCGGCCTTCCGGATGCAGAAGTTTCGCGCTGAGCTTGTCCGTCGTAAGCACCCCGCCGTAAGCTGTAAGCGCCGTCAGCGGCAGAAGCCTCCAAATGTTCTCGCGTCCGTAAAATCCGGTCTGATACCGGATCAGTAAAAGACTTGCCGGCGTCAGCAACAGAAGCAGCGTCAGCATACAAAAGCCTGGAAATTCTTTCGGATGTTCCCTGTCCGTCAGCAGGATAAAGAGCAGCGCCGCCATAAACAGTGCCAAATATTGTCCGTTCAGCCCTATCATTTGGTTTTCCTCCTGTTTTGGCGTTGCGAAAACAGTCTGACCGCCCCGTAAAGCAGGGCTGTCACCGCCACATATCCCAATCCATAAAATGTCCAGACCACACATACCTCCGCCAGCAGACATAACAGCAGGCCCCTCCACCTGCCCCGCAGGCAGCATAAAAGCGCATAGGGGAGAAGTACCCCCGTTCTGAAAGCCTCTCCCTGATACCCGCCGAAGAGCAGCGTATACCCGTCCATGGGCAGAGCGTACGCGCCAAACTGATAGATCATCATCACAAATCCCAGAAAAAGAAGCCGTTTTCTTTCATCCGAAGAAAACAGGTATTCCGCCCAGCCCAGATACACCGTATAGCTTAACAGCAGGACAATGCAGGGCATTACGCTGTAGCAGACTGTCATCACAGACCACCCGGTCAGCCGGCAGACAAAGGCATACAAGGTAGGCAGTACCAGGATCTTAAGACGCATGGGCATCCCGGCGCTGAAATCCTTTCCGGTCAGAGGATTGAGCGCGTAAAGCCTGTCCGAAGCCAGTATGGTCTGCACCGTTTCCCCCGTAATATCATTCTGAATGTAAGGAACGCGCGCCCAATAGTACCACACCATTTGCAGGATTACTAAAAGTCCCGCCAAAAGGAATATATAGGAATGTCTTGCAGCCGCTCCCTGCGCGGCGTGTTTCTCTGCCTGCAGAGTAGATCCCTGTTTTTTGATTTTCCATACCCTGAACCCTGCGCCCGCCAGTACGCCGCAAAAAAGCAGTACCGCCAGGATCATGACACATACATGGAAAGGCAGCCCCAAAAAGAGCGTCCCCAGATGAGCCGCTTCTGCCAATCCCAATACTGTCAGGCTTCCCTCTATCACTTTGTCAGGCATGGTGATCCGCATTTTCCGATTCGGTCTCCTTTTACTTTAGTCTTCCCAATTTTACCACATTTTTCAAAGAAGTACAAATGAAATGAGAGTGCCCACCCAGTCCTTTTAAAATGACTTTCGGGACACCCTCATCCTGCCCGGCCGCAACTTCCGGCACCTCCCCTTACTTTTGTCTGCTGTTTCCTATATTTATCTTGCTTTTATATCCAGACGTATCTTATCAGCTACTCTCGCGATATACTCACTGTTGGTCGGTCTTGGCCTCCCGTCCTGCAAAGAATAACCAAAAAGTCTTGAAAACGTCTGCGTATTTCCTCTGCTCCACGAAATTTCCACCGCGTTGCGTATGGCCCGCTCTACTTTCTGGTCGGTAGTTTTATACCGCTTTGCGATAACGGGATACATCAGTTTCGTGATACTCGTGACCACTTCCGCGTCCTTCTCCGCCATCATGATCGCGTCTCTCAGATAATAGTAGCCTTTCAGATGAGCCGGAACCCCTATATCCAGCATCACTTCCGTGGTATAGATTTCCAAATCTATATCATTCATTTCAGCAATATCCATGCTTTACTCCTTTCCGTGCACGGTACCGTCCTTGCGGCTGCACTTATATCCTAGCACAATTTATCGGACCGGAAAAGAGTCTCCCTTGCCCATTCTGACGTTACAATTCCTCCTTTAACAGGTAGATGGGACGTTTTTTTACTTCCATGTAGGTCTTGGCCAGATACTGTCCCAGGATCCCCAGACAGAAAAGCTGAACCCCGCTGATCAAAGAAAGGATACATACCAGGGACGGCCAGCCCGATACCGGATCGCCGAATATCAGGGTACGGACAATGATAAAGAGTATCAGTACAAAAGCCAGCACACAGAAGAGCACTCCCATCACAGCCGCAAAGGACAGGGGGGCCGTAGAAAATGCCGTTATTCCGTCAATGGAATACCACAGCAGCTTCCAGAAATTCCATTTGGTCTCTCCCTTGAGCCTTTTGACATTTTCAAATTCCAGCCACTTGGTCTGAAAACCCACCCAGCCGAAAATGCCCTTAGTAAAACGATTATATTCCTGCATGGATAAAATGGCGTCCACCATTTTTCTGTTCATCAATCTGTAATCCCTGGCTCCGTCCATGATCTCGGTACGGGAAATCTTCTTCATCAGCCGGTAGAACATTCTGGCAAAGAATGAACGGATGGCAGGTTCTCCCTTTCTTGTCACCCTTCTGGTAGCCACCGAATCATAGCCCTCTTCCAGACCAGCAAACATCTCCGGCAGCAGGGAAGGCGGATCCTGCAGATCCGCGTCCATGATCACCACATAGTCTCCTTTGGCTTTTTCCATTCCCGCGTACATGGCGGCCTCTTTGCCGAAATTCCGGGAGAAAGAAAGCAGATGCACCCTTTCATCCGATATATGCAGTTTTCTCACTTCTTCTGCCGTATTGTCCTTAGAACCGTCATCTACGTACAGGATTTCCCAGTCTATTCCCTTCTCCTTAAAATAGAGTTCATTTTTCAGAAATTCTTCATAAAAAAAGGGCACGTTCTCTTCCTCGTTATAGCACGGCACGATTACGCTTAAGAGCTTCATTTTCACGCTGTTCCTTTCAGGCTTTTCTTTTCCGCCTTTTTCTACAAGTATTCTTCTTTTCCGTCTTTTTTAAGCTGTTCCACCAGGTTTTTCACTTCCTGGGCTTTTTCCCTGGCGCATACCAAAACCACGTCATCCGCCTCTACAATGATAAGATCCTTCACGCCGGCAACGGCGAGCAGCTTGCTTTTAGCATAACAGATTGTCCCCTCCGTGTCTATGAAAACATGTTTGCCCAGACTGACATTTCCTCCGGCGTCCAAAGGATGCAGAAGCGCTAACGCGTCCAGACTGCCTACATCGCTCCAGTCAAATCTTCCCTCCAGCATTACTACATTATCCGCTCTTTCCATAATGCCGTAATCGATGGAGATTTTGGGAATCCTGGGGTAGACTTCTTCCAGCACCTGCCTTTCGTTTCCGCTTTTTATGGCTCTTCCGATCTCGCTTAAGTATTCATATACATCTGGCAGCAGCTTTTCAAAGGCCTGCAGGATCACGGAGGCTTTCCAGATAAAAATTCCGCTGTTCCAGAAATAACCGCCCTCCCGCAGATATTCCTCCGCCACTTCCTTTGAAGGCTTCTCCACAAACTCCTCCACTTCGCGGCAGGTTTGGGAAAATCCCCCTGTATCTTTTGTTCTTCCGCTTTTGATATAGCCATAGCCGGTGGCCGGATAGGAAGGTACAATACCTATGGTGACCAAACAATCGTTCTTTTCTGCCAGTTTCATACCCTGCCGCAGGGTTTCCGCATAGAGCTCTCCCCGGCGGATATAATGGTCGGATGGCACGACACATAAAATGCCGTCGCCATATCTTGTCAGGATCTCCATAGCCGCGTATCCTATACAGGCCGCGGTATTACGGGCCGCAGGCTCCTTTAAAACGCGTTCCCCGGTTACTCTGCCGCGCATCAGCTCATACGTCTTGTCCGCGTAAAGGGCATCCGTTACCACAAAAATATTTTCCTTTTCCACCACTCCCGAAAGTCTGTCAAAGGTTTCATTGACCAGTATATCCTTTCCGGTCAGATTTAAAAACTGCTTAGGCAGCGCCTTGCGGCTCAACGGCCAAAAGCGGGTGCCCCCGCCTCCCGCCATAATGATCCCGTATTTTTTCATGGTGCTTTACTCCGTATTCTTTCTCCGGTTCTTAGTTCCTAGCGTCTGGCTTTATCTTCATTCTCCAAAAACCAGTTGTATGCCCGTTCTATTCCTTCTTCCAGCCCCACCTTATGTGTCCATCCCAGCTCATGCAGACGGCTCACATCCGCCAGCTTTCTCGGCGTGCCGTCAGGCATATTCTTATTCCAGCGGATCTCGCCCTCATACCCTATGATCCGCTTCACCGTTTCCGCCAGTTCCTTGATGGAGATCTCTTCTCCCGTGCCAATATTGACATGCGTCTCACCGTTATAATGCTCCAGCAGGAAGACACAGGCATCCGCCATATCGTCCACGTATAAAAACTCCCGCAGAGGCGCTCCTGTTCCCCACAACTCCACAAAAGGCACCCCTGCCGCTTTGGCTTCATGAAACTTACGTATCATGGCAGGCATCACATGGGAGCCCGCTAGGTCATAATTGTCCTCCGGTCCATAGAGGTTGGTGGGCATGCAGCTGATAAAATTATCCCCGTACTGCCGCTTAAAAAACTTACACATTTCCAATCCCGCTATTTTGGCGATCGCGTACGCTTCGTTGGTTTCCTCCAAAGGCCCGGTCAGGAGCGCCTCCTCCGGTATGGGCTGGGGAGCCATCCGGGGATAGATGCAAGTACTCCCCAGAAACAAGAGCTTTTTGACGCCGTAATCGTGGGCGCATTTTATCACATTGCACTGTATCTGCATATTTTCATAGGCAAATTCCGCAGGCGCGGTATTGTTGGCGTTTATCCCTCCCACCTTAGCCGCTGCCAGGACCACGATGTCCGGTCTCTCCTTTTGAAAGAAATCCCGCACCGCGGCCTGATCGGTCAGATCCAGCTCTTTATGACTCCTGCCAAGAAGGTTCTCATATCCTTTTTCCCTTAAATTCCGTACAATGGCGCTGCCCACAAGTCCTCTGTGTCCCGCCACATAGATCCTATCCGTCTTTTCCATTGTCAGCCTCCACACTGCGACTTATCTTTCTTTCATCTTTATTTTCCGGATCCGCGGTACTCCTCGCAGCTCAAACCCGCTATGGCGCGCATATCCGCCTCCGTCATCATGGCTGCCAGCTCTTTAAAGCCTGTGGCCGCGTGCCACCCCAGCTTTTTTGCGGCCCTGCCGGGATCGCCCCACAGCTCTTCCACTTCCGCTGGCCGGTAATACCGTTTGTCCACATCCACCAGCAGCCTGCCATCTGCCGCATTGTATCCTTTTTCTTCCGCTCCTGTACCTTCCCAGCGGAGTGTGATGCCCAGATTCCGGAACACTTCTTCGGTAAATTCCCTTACCGTATGGGTTTCTCCCGTAGCCAGCACATAGTCATCCGGTTTCTCCTGCTGCAGCATCAGCCACATTCCCTGCACATAGTCCCCCGCGAATCCCCAGTCCCTTTTGGCGTTCAGATTTCCTAGGGACAATTTTTCCTGTCTGCCCGCCGCGATGCCCGCCGCTGCCAGAGTAATCTTGCGGGTTACGAAATTTTCGCCTCTTCTGGGCGACTCATGGTTAAACAAAATGCCGTTGCAGGCATACATCCCATAGGCTTCCCTGTAATTGACCGTGATCCAGTAAGCATACAGCTTTGCCGCCCCATACGGGCTTTTGGGATAAAAGGGAGTGGCTTCGCTCTGGGGAGCGCTTCCCGGAATCCCGCCAAACAGCTCTGAGGTGGACGCCTGATAAAATCTGCACTCCCCTCCCCAGATCCGCAGTGCCTCCAAAAGCCGCAGAGTTCCAAGGCCCGTGGCTTCCGCCGTGTACTCCGGTGCCTCAAAGGAAATGCCCACATGGGACTGGGCCGCCAGATTATAAACTTCCGTCGGTTTTACTTCCATAACCAGCTTCAGCAGGCAGGAAGAATCCGTCAGATCCCCATAGTGCAGGAAAAATTTTTCTTTATATTTTTGAGACTTTAGCGTACTTTCCAATCTGTCCAGCCTCTCCAGGCTGTGTCTGCGTATCAGGCCATGCACCTCGTAACCCTTTTCCAGCAGAAATTCCGTCAGGTAAGAACCGTCCTGGCCGGTCACTCCGGTGATCAATGCTTTCTTTTTATCTTCCATATTCTTCCTCTTGTTTCCTTTCTGATTTTAAAATATTAATTTTTTTCATTCCAAAAACGAGTATACTATTGTATAATACCATTATCAATTTACTTTCTTGCTCATTAATTGTAAAATATTGCTATTTTAAAGGAGGCCCCGTATGCCGAATTCCACATCCCAGCGCGTTTTAAAGACGCCCTCGGTCTATACGAAAAGCCACTACCTGTATGTGCAGGAAGCCGGCACCTTAAAAAGTCTGACGCCCCACGTCAGCCGCAGGGAACATCTGGAATCTTTCCTGTTTTTTATTGTAACAGAGGGCCGCGGCTTTGTCACCTGGCAGGACTCCTACTATCCTCTGCAGGCAGGGGACTGTGTATTCCTAGACTGCCGTACCGCTTATTCTCATGAAAGCAGCCGGGAATTTCCCTGGACTCTGATGTGGGTACACTTCCATGGTCCCCAGGCCGACTCTTTTTATCACTTGTATCTGGAACGGGAGGGCTCGCCGGTCTTTACGCCCGCGTCCTTATCTCCTTATAAGGAAATCCTCCAGATCCTCTTTGAACAGCAAAGCTCCAGTGATGCCCTGTCCGATCTGCTCTCCCACCGATACCTTACGGATCTGATCTCCCAAATCTTTCTGGACGCGTTCCAGAATCAGGCCAGTGGTCTTCCCGACAAATTTCGAAGCATACGGGAATATTTGGAGGCGCATTATACGGAAAAGCTTTCTTTAGACCAGCTTTCCGAGATTTTTTACATCAGCAAATACCACCTGCTGCGGGAATACAAACGTCTCTTCGGCAGTACGATACAGAACGACATTACCAGCAAAAGACTGACGAAGGCCAAATCCCTGCTCCGTTTTTCCAGGGAGAGCGTGGAAGAAATCGCTCTCTCCTGCGGCTTCCAGACGTCTTCCTATTTTATTAAAGTTTTTAAGCAGTATGAAAACCTGACTCCTCTTGAATACCGTCGGAAGTGGTGATATACTTAAAAGTTGTAAGCGAGGTTATTTATGAAATTTTTTGCAGATTTATTTTCCAATAAGGTATTTGTCTGCGCGGTGTGCGGATGGCTGGTGGCACAGGTTCTCAAGACTCTGATCCATTTGTTCTTTACCAAGAAATTTGTCGCGGAGCGTCTGATCGGCAGCGGTGGTATGCCCAGTTCCCATTCCGCGACAGTCTGCGCGCTGGCTTCTTCCGCAGGTATTCTCTATGGCGCTTCCAGTTTTGAATTTGCCATTTCCTTGATCGTGGCTATCATTGTCATGTATGACGCCATGGGTGTGCGCAGAGAAACTGGCATTCAGGCCCGCATCCTCAATGAGATGCTGGATGTCTTTGCGGACATGGGCAGCGACATGTCTACTCAGGACAAGCTGAAAGAATTTGTTGGGCACACGCCTCTCCAGGTATTGGCAGGAGCAATTTTAGGTATTTTAATTGCATTCATTCTATGTAATATGTTATAATAATAAATGATGTATTTTGACGAAAGAGAGGAGTTTTTATGAGAAGAAATAAATCTATTTTGGCTTTATCTCTGGCATCGGTCCTGCTTTTGAGCGCCTGTGGCGGAGACACTCCGACTTCTGTGCACCCGGAAGAATTGGGGCAGCCTATCGGCGGAACGGAAACCGCTCCTGCGGAAACGGTTCCCGAGACAACTCCTGAAACAGAAGAAGTAACGGATATTCCTCCTGCGGAGGGCATGGTGCACAGCGCTCTGACCAACGAATGGATTGACGAGGAGGTAGCCAATTCCCGTCCCATCGCGGTTATGTACCCCACCAACAAGGAATCTCTTCCCCAGTATAACATCGGCGAAGCCGGCGTTTTATACGAGGCCATGGAGGAAGGCAATATTTCCCGTCAGATGGCAGTGCTGGAGGATTGGGAAGATTATGAATTGATCGGGAACATCCGAAGCAGCCGTGACTACTATGCTTACTGGTGTCTGGAGTGGGATGCCTACCTTGTACACTGGGGCGGCACTTTCTATTTGCTGCAAGTCTTAGTGGATCATGATATTGACAATTTAACCGGCGCGGCTATCGCCGCCGGCGACGCAACGCCTCCCGCGTACGGCAGCAGCGCTTTTTACCGCTGGCCCAGAGGTTCGGCGCCTTCTATTCACAACGGTTTTACCGATGGTGCCAGTCTTGCGGCAGCCATCAACAGCGTCGGCTACCAGACGGAGCATCACGCTTTTTATGATTCCGAGCATTTTCGTTTCATGCCTATGGATGAAATCAATACCCTGGAAGACGCGGACGGTTCTTTCAGCGCGACCAGCATTGATCTATCCGATATTTTCCCTTATTCCGAATCTGCTTTCGAGTATGACGAGGAAAGCGGCACTTATCTGAAATCTATTCACGGTTCCGCGCAGATGGATGCAGCCACCGATAAGCAGCTAGCCTTTACTAACGTCATTGTACAGAGTACCACTTGGGATTACCGTCCCGACAACAAATATATTTACTTTAACGTAGTGGATTCCAACCAGAGCGGTTACTATTTCACACAGGGACGCGGCATTAAGATCACCTGGACCAAGAAAGACGCCGAATCCCCTACCAGATATTACGATATGGACGGAAATGAGATCCAGCTGAATACCGGCCATACCTATATCGCGATCGCACAGGACGGGCGGGACGTAATTTACGAATGATGCACTGATATATGTGTCCGAAAATACACAGGAAAAAGCAGCAGGTTATGCCTGCTGCTTTTATTTGTAATTATTTATTTACTATGTTCCGGATTATTCACCGAGTCCGCTTTCTACCGCGCTTATCAAAGACTTCAACGCTTCTTCTTCATCTTCACCCTCACAGGTGAACTCTATTTCATCCCCGCATTTTACACATGCGCCCAATACACTCAACACACTTTTTGCATTCGCCGTATTATCTCTGAACGTAAAAGTCACCAGCGATTTAAATTTCATCGCTTCCTTACACAGGATACCAGCCGGTCGCAAATGCAGCCCTGTCGGGTTCTTGATCGTAACCTTTTGGCTTACCATGCTGTCTACCTCCCATTTCCTTCTCTTTCTAATATATCATTTTTGGCAGGGAATCACAAGCCTTTTCTAAAACATGATGTCCTGTATCAGCCCGGCCAGTTTTTCCGCTTCCTGCCTTATCAGCTCTTTATCCTTCCCCTCGATCATAACCCGCACCAGCGGCTCTGTGCCGGAAGGCCGGATCAAAACTCTTCCTTCGCCGGCAAACTTCCTTGTCAGCTCCTCTATGGCATCCGCAATTTCAGGATATTCCAGATAATGCTCCTTTTTATGGTTGGCCACCTTGGCATTTACCAGCGCCTGAGGCAGCACTTCCATTATCCCGGCCAACTCGGCCAGCGGTTTCCCCGTATCCACCATAACCTCCAGCAAATGCAGGGCACTCAACAGGCCGTCTCCTGTGGTGTTCTCGTCCAGAAAGATAATGTGCCCGGACTGCTCTCCCCCAAGACTGGCGCCGATCTCCCGCATTCTTTCCAGAACGTACCGGTCTCCCACCTTCGTCTGCTCCGCCGTAATACCGTTTTCCTTTGCCATAAGAAAGAATCCCAGATTGCTCATGACTGTCGCTACAATGGTATTGCGCTTCAGGGTTCCTTTGTTTTTCATGTAATTTCCTACGATCGCCATGATCTGGTCGCCGTCCACGATCCTGCCTTCCGCGTCCACCGCCAGCAGTCTGTCCGCATCCCCGTCGAAAGCCAGCCCCACATCGGCCTTTTCATAGACTACTCTCGCCTGCAACTCCTCCATATGGGTAGAACCGCAGTTTGCATTGATATTGGTTCCGTCCGGACTGTTATGGATAGCCACCACCTCGGCTCCCATTTCCTTTAAAGTTTCCACGGAGGTATAATAGGAAGCTCCTTCCGCGCAGTCTACCACAATCTTCACGCCCTGTAATTCTATGGGCACCGCCCGCATGGCATGGTTGATGTATTCTTCCCTTGCGTCCGTCCTGTACTTTACCTTACCTACGCCGGAACCTGTGGGGAACTTCACTCCCTGCATATTGTTCTTTATCAGGGTTTCTATCTCGTCTTCCAGTGCGTCCGAAAGCTTATAGCCATTTCCATCAAAAAATTTAATACCGTTAAATTCCACTGGATTGTGGGAAGCTGAGATAACAACCCCCGCATCCACTTTGTATTTTTTTGTAAGGTACGCGATCGCGGGAGTGGGCATGATTCCCACAAATATACAGTTGGCTCCCACGGAGCAGGCTCCCGCCATCAGGGCGTTAGCCAGCATATTTCCGGAAATCCTCGTGTCGCAGCCTACCATTAATGTCGGCTTGTGAGCCTTTTCCCTCGTCAGGATGTAGGCTCCGGCCTGCCCAAGCTGCATCGCCAGCAAAGGTGTCAGCTCCTCATTCGCGATTCCTCTTACTCCATCCGTTCCAAACAAACGTGCCATTTATTCTTCTTCCTCCGGCTTACTGATTACAATATTTATACGTAACGGCTGCGTCTGTAGAACGTGGAAAGTATCCTCCAGTTCAAAATCCACCGTTACGGAATAGACTCCGGACTCCGGTTCTTCCGTTCCCAGATCATCCAGCAGATCCTGGACATCGACATAACCATACAGCATATTCACATCCAGGCTGTCCACCTGTTCCTCCAAGCCCCGAACGGAAAGCGTGTAGGATGTAACGCCCTCTTCCGTTTCTGCCGTATACCCGTCCGGAACCCCCGTGATGCGGATATGGCTTACCGGAATATGCAGTTCCCTGGTTATCTCTGGCTCCACAAATATTTTTACAGAAACCCTTCCGTCAAAGTCCTGCTCTGCCAGCAATACGCCCTCAGGCAGATAGTCCTCCAGCTGTATTCCCACCGTTTTGTCTTCAGCAGCGCCGGTAACATCCAGTTCCTCACCCGATACCGTCACCGCCTGTATTCCCGACAGCACATCGGCCTCTCCCGCGATCATGACTTTCTCCCGGCTGGCCTCGATCTGCCCCGTCAAGAGATAGCCCGCCGCCGGTGAGCCCGTTACATTGTATTGCACAGGCACCGTCTTGGCCGCCAAAATGTCCACATGCACCAGTACGGATTTGACACTTACCGACACGTTCTCCGCTTCTATCACCTGACCGTCCCCATCATAGAGCACCACATTGGCATATGTGGAAATACTGCTGTTGGAGTCCGTTACATCCACGGAAACACTGGCCGTAGTAATCCGGGAGATCACAGAGGCCGGACCGGAAACCTCGATTCGGTTTTGGTCCGCGGACAGATTATGTATGATATAACCCTCCTGGATGTCTCCCGTAGTCAAAATATCCAGAGACAGCCGCTTTGTCTTTTTCTCCTCAATATTCAGCTTCAGAATTTCGCTGCTTCCGGTAATATTGGAGATTCTATCATTATACCGCAAAGAATAAAATTTTATCTCCACCGTATTGGCTACCGTCAGACTGTTAAAATCCGCTTCCGCCACAATATCCGTGGATATAAGTTCATCCCGTACCGTTTTAGGCGCCGTGACCGTCACGCTGCGCACATTGTCCGTCCTATCCAAAATTTCATAGACCATGCCCTTGTCTTCCAGCACTTCCGTATTGACCAGCCGCACAGGAATATCATAAAAGGATTTTTCCGCCTCCGGATCCTCCACTACAATAACCAAAAACCAGAGAAGAAAAGCCGCTATCAGTGAGAAAAGCTTCAGCGCCCAATTATTCAGAAAGATTTGTTTTATTTTTGTTTTCATTTTGAGTCTTTTCTGCCCTGTTCCTTCCCTTCCAGATTTTATGCGGCTTTCTCACATCTTCGCCGTCCCCGGGCTGGGCCAGTTTTAGCTTTTCTTTCAATCCTTCCGCATCCAGATTTCTTGTCAGTCCGCCCTTATAGGCCACGCTTATTTTGCCCGTTTCCTCAGATACGATCACCGTCACCGCGTCCGTCACTTCGGAAATGCCCAGACCTGCCCGGTGCCTGGTACCTAAATTCTTATCCAGACTCAGATTGTCTGAGAGGGGCAGATAGCAGGTCGCGGAAACCACCCTGTTCCCCCGTACGATCACCGCTCCGTCGTGCAGGGGCGTATTGTGTTCAAAAATATTGATCAAAAGCTGGCTGGACACCAGAGCGTCCACAGCGATCCCAGTACGTTCAAAATCTCCCAGCGGCTGCTTACACTCTATCACGATCAGCGCGCCCGTCCTGGCCTTTCCCATTTCCACACAGGCCTTGGAGATCTCGTTGATGGTTTTAGTGGAAAATACGCTTTCCTGGCTTTTGGAGCCCGCGAAAGGCAGTACATTGGGGATCAGCTCCTTATTTCCCAGATCCTCTAAGGCTTTACGGAGCTCCGGCTGCATCACCACGATCATAGCGGTCACGGCAAATCCCAGGATATTTCGTCCCAGCCAGAGGATGGTGTTCATTTTAAAATAGGCCGCCACCAGCCAAAAGCCCAGAATAATAACAAGGCCTTTGAGCAAAGCCCAAGCCCTTGTATTTTTTATCCAGATAAGCATGTGATAGATCAGAAATGAGATGATAATGATCTCAACCGCGCTGACAATATCCATATCCGGCATGGTACGCCTTATTATATTGTTTGCCAATTCCTGAATCTGCTGCATGTAACCCTATCCTGCCTCAAATCTCTTCGTAATCTTCATCTTCATAGTTTTCATTGTTCTGCGTGGAAATCGTCCTGGAGGGAGCCTGCCGCCCCACCCTGGGCACTCCGCCGCGGCCGGGATTGTTCCTGCCCGCGCTGCTCTTAGAGGACCTGGAGGGCTGTCTGCTGCTTGTACGGGAAGCTGCGTTTTCACCTCTTCCCGAAGCGCGCGCTGCCGGCGTATTGATCCTTTTCACCGTCTTTTCCGGCACTGTCACCGTCATCTTGGGAACGGCTTTGACATAATAGTAATATTCATCGTCCTCAAACTGCACCTTTTCCGTACGGCTGTAGTCCACGCTGAATACAAAAAACTGTAGAATTGCCGCCAGTCCCAGTGAAATCAGCGAGCCGGGCAGCAGAGCCACAACAGAGATATTGATGTCATACATCAGATCGCCCATTAAGAGTATCACAATATTCAAAATGGTCCCCGCTATCATAGCTATGGTCCAGGAATGGTCAATGGAAAGCCGCCTGATGATATATACCACAACAACGGTAAAAGCAAAGGCCGCCATTGTCACCAACATTTCTTTATTGTTCAAGATCCCGTCGATGACCATCCGCAGACGGGCCGTAGCCTCCCCCGCGTCCGCGGCTCTAAAGGAGTTGGCATTTACGGAAATAAAATGCGTCAGATAATAGACTACCACACCGCAGCATACGGAAACAGCGGACGCAGGCGTCCCCACAAGTCCCATAGCCAGAGGCATTACATAGGGGATGCGCAGTCCAAAGCAAAGGGGCATCAGCACCACCACCACCGCGTCCTGGGGTGAAAACCTGAAAAACAGCAGCACCATCACCAGAAACAGGCAGAAACCCACCAGTGCCACTTCCGGCGCCAGAGCATAAAAATGCAGAAGAATAAACGCGCCCGAAAAGAATACCGTAAATCCAAGAGGCAAAAACGAACTAAGCAGCGCTACGATCAGCACAATAGGCAGACTGTTGAGCCTGCTCATATAGCCCAGCTGTCTGTTTACGCCAAGCAGCGCCACAAGCGCCAGCAGGAATTTCAGTACCGGCAGGATAAATACCTCCTGCTTACTGTATATTCTTTTTATCAGTTCCTTAATTTCCAGTAGGTTTGTCATAGATCAGCCTTTCAATAATTGTTATTTTTTTCATACAGGGAGTGTAGTCTGCGCAGATTATTATAATAATTTCTCAGACTTTTCCGGGCCCTGTTATAGCGGTAGGCATAGACCGCGTAAGTCAGCACCGCGAAGCCTCCCACCATGCCAGCATAAAGCAGCAGGATGTTTTTCGCAAATGCGAACAGATCCATCTTGTAGATTTCCGTCATCAGTGTCTCCAGATCATACAAAAGATAGAGCCCAAACATGAGCACAAAGGCTATGCTGGCGCCGATAACGGACTTCACCACTTGTACGCCGATATAGTCGCTGCGGAAATATTTTCCAATGGTTTCGTTCTTTTTTCCTTCGCCAGCTTCATAGGAAGCCAGCCTGGTCATCAGGATGATTCTTTCTTCATTTAACATAAATTCTGCCTTCCGCGCCTTATTTATTCAGGAAACGCATCTTGTCGGATTCTCTTTTATGTCTTTCTTCCACGGGTTTGTCCGCGTGAGCGGGAGCCACCGCGTTCTTTAACCCCATAGTTAGCTTGTGCTTGCATTCATCGCAATAGCGGCCGCAGGTAATGGGCTTGCCGCAGGTTTCGCACTGCAGTACTATACCGGAGCCTTCCGTCAGATTCAGGCGCTCTTCACGGAGCCACTGATGGATCTGCGCCACTTCTACCTCGCACTCCTCTGCCACCTGGGTAACCGTAGCGCCGGGATGTTCTCCAATATAAGCCTTCACCCGCTGGAAATCTTCCTCCATCGCTTCCCTGCAGGCCGGACAGATATGAGGCCCTACTACATAGTTGAAAATCCTTCCGCACTTTCTGCAATTTCTCACATTCATAAAAGCACCCTCCTTAATAACCTTCCCCTATGGCCAGAGCCATATAATACACCTTCCGCACGCCGCTCTGCCGCAGCACCTGCGCCACGGCGTTGACGGTACTGCCTGTAGTATATATATCATCCACAATAATAACCGTACTTAATTTTACATCATTTCGGGCAATAATAAAAGCCTTTTTCAAATTATTTTGCCTTTCTTTCGGATTTAATTCTTTCTGGGGCCGGGTATCCGCCACGCGGCGCACCAGCTGCGGATATACGGGAATCCCCGTATATCTGCCGATTTCCTCCGCCAACAGCCCGGCCTGATTGTATCCGCGCTTTTTCATGCGTTTGGCGGAAACAGGCACCGGGATCAGCCCGTCCGGCCGTACCCGGCGCAGAAACTCTGCTGCGTCCTTCGCCATTTCCTTTCCGAAAAACCGGGCGTATTCCCTCCTTCCGCCATATTTAAAGCGGTAAATAGAGGCCGCCGCGCTCTCATACGTATACAGAGCTTTTCCCCTTTCATACCAAAATGTTTTTCCCGCGCAGTCTCCGCAGAATTCTTCGCCGGACAAGATCGGTTTTCCGCAGCGGAAACAGACCTGCTTCCCCACAGGAACCAGTTTTTTCCTGCAGGCAGCACAGATCAAGCCTTCCCCAAGCCGCACCGGTTCATCGCAGACCGGACATCTGGGCGGGAAAAGCAGATCCTCCGCCATACGCAGTATTTTATTTTCTTTTATGCCGTATCCCATGCGCACACTTCTTTCCGCACATCCCGGCCTTCTCTTCCCTGCAGCCCCCCGGCTGCTCCTCAGACAGTCATCTTTTTAGCTCGGCCACTTCCCGTATCCTTTCAGCCAGAGCCGTATATCTTCGATTGACGTCCGCGTTTCGTATCATAGCGCCCACCAGTTCCCTGCTGCCCAGGATGGTCACACAGCTTTTTGCCCTCGTCACACCGGTGTAGAGCAGATTCCGGTTAAAGAGCATTTTAGGGCCTGAAAGCAGGGGCATGAGCACCGCCGCGTATTCACTCCCCTGGGCTTTATGGATCGTAATGGCATAGGCCGGTTCCAGCTCCTCCAGCTGGGCAAACCCATAGGTCACCTGCCTGTGCTCATCATATTCCACCGTCAGTGTCCCGGCGTACTCATTGATCTCCAGGATCCGCCCCATGTCCCCGTTAAAAACGCCCAGGCCCTTGTCAATGGGTATCCCGTACTTACTTACAATTTCCCACTCCAGCTCGTAATTATTCTTGATCTGCATCACTTTGTCGCCCTCTCTGAAGAGGGTTTCCCCATAGAGATACTCTTTCTTCTTTTCGTCCGGCGGATTGACATACTTCTGCAGGATCCGGTTCAATGTTTCCACTCCCAGATTGCCTTTCCTCATGGGAGTCAGTACCTGTATATCAAAAGCATCCGCTCCCACGTAGGGCGGCAGCTTTTCCGTAATGAGCTGCACCATATGTTTGTATATGACATTAACGTCATTCCTTTCCAGGAAGAAAAAATCCTTGCTTTGATTGTTTAACTTTAATTCTTCCCCTCTGTTGATCCTATGAGCATTGACAATAATGTCACTTTCTTCAGCCTGACGAAAGATCTTTTTCAGCACCACTGTCGGAAAGACTCCGCTGGATATAAGATCCCGCAGCACCTGCCCCGGTCCCACCGAAGGAAGCTGATCCACATCGCCTACCAGTATCAGTCTGGTGCCAGAAGAAACTGCCTTAAGCAGCGCCTGAAACAGAGAAATATCCACCATGGACATTTCATCGATGATAATGACATCCGCCTCCAGAGGATTTTCTTCATTCCGCTCAAAGCGCACGCTCTGCCCGCCTTCTTTCAGCGTCCCTGCCAGTTCCAGCATACGGTGAATGGTTTTGGCCTCATAGCCCGTAGCTTCCTCCATTCTTTTGGCGGCGCGCCCTGTAGGGGCCGCTAAAAAAATGTCCAGCCCCTCGCCCTCAAAATAGCGGAGCATGGTATTGATGGTAGTGGTCTTTCCTGTTCCCGGCCCGCCGGACAGGATGAAAACGCCGTTCGCTACGCTCTCCAGCACGGCCTTTTCCTGAAATTCATCCAGCTCCAGTCCCTCTGCCGCCGTGATACTTTCAATCCGCCTGCTGACCGCTGCTTCCTCCGCCGGCAGCAATTCCCCTTCCTGCATAAACGAAACATTCAGATCCATAAGCATACGGGCACAGTTTAACTCCATATAATAATACTGCATGGCAAAAACCTGCACCGTTTCTCCTGGTTTTTTCATGACGATCTTTTTATCCATGCTCAGGGTTTGAAGCTGGGGCTCCACCTGCTGCCCCGCCACATTCAAAAGCTCCTCCGCTCTTTCCAGGAGCAGCTCCAGGGGTAAATAAAGATGCCCTTCCTGCAGCGCCTGCAGAAGCACATAAAAAATACCGCTGCGTATACGGAAGTCAGAGTCCGCCCGGATTCCTGCCTTGGACGCGATCTCATCCGCGATCTTAAACCCCACCCCTTCTATGTCTTCCGCCAGCTTATAAGGATTTTCCCGCAAAATACTGTAAAGTCCGCTTCCGTAAGTATTGTAGATCTTAACGGCCAGTGTGTTGGAGACGCCAAACTGCTGCAGATAAATAAAAGCCTCCCGCATATCCTTCTTTTCTTCCATTTGGGCAGAAATCTCCCTGGCAATCCTCTCGCTGATACCCTTTACCTCTGTCAGGCGCTCCGGCTCCTCCTCCATGACGCGGAAAGTATCCCCTCCGAACCTTTTGACGATACGGGCCGCCAAAGCGGCCCCCACTCCCTTTATGGCTCCGGAAGCCAGATATTTTTCTATACCGGCTTCGTCCTGGGGCAGCACCACCTGATAGGAACTCACCTTAAACTGTACACCGTACACGGGATGATCGAAATATTCGCCTTCCGCCTGAATACTGTCACCCTGCGCGATCCCCTTTAACATTCCCACCAATACGGTTTCCCCGTCCTCTCCCGAAAGGGAAAGCACCGTATAGCCGTTTTCAGCATTTTGGAATACGATATGCTGCACAAATCCTCTTATTGTTTCCATGGGCATCCTTTCCCGCCGCTTATTTTCCGTATATCACAAAAAAACTGCCCGGCAGGCAGTTTTTTCAATGGGTTGCTCTCCTCTTTACAGACCGTAGTTCCGTTTCATCTGCTCATACAGCATCTGAGCCAGTCCCAGACCTCCCTGTTCCGTAGAAGCACTCGCTACCTCTTGTACCATATTGTCCTTGTAGTAACTCATAAGATTGGAGGTATAGCTGGAACCGCTCTCTGACTCCGGAATGGTTTTCATCATTTCTTTGAACATCTGCTCTACAAAATAAGCTTCAAACTGCTTGCAGGCATCCATCAGCTCCTCGTCACTGGCCTTGGAATAATCTGTTTTCAGCTCTCCCTCCAGCTTGTCTGCAGACTGCCCTGCCTGGGTTTTATACATATCCAGATAGTCCAGATAGGAACCTGTAAGATTGCCAATATCCATATCCATACTCTCCTTTCCCGTATAACAGATTCTTATTCTATTTCACTTTCCTTCATTAGCGGCGCAGATTGTTGGCCTGCTGCAGCATCTCATCGGATGCGGTAATGGCCTTGGAGTTCATTTCATAAGCTCGCTGCGCCACGATCATATTGACCATTTCATCCACTACCTGCACATTGGAGCCTTCCAGATAGTTCTGTATTACCCGGCTTTTCTCCACCGTGGTACTGGTAGCCTCGTTAATAGGCGCGCCGCTGGCCGCGCTCTGGGAATACAGGCTGCTGTCCCTGCGCTCTAAGCCTCCCGGATTGGTGAACTGATAAAGTCCGATGGTAATCCCCAGGGACTGGGGGTTGTTGTTTTCGTCGGGATAACATACGGTGCCGTCCGCCGTCACAACGACCTGCGTCGGATCATAGGAATCGTTTAAAACAATATTCCTCCCCTGGGAATCCAGTACGGGACGTCCGTTGGAATCCGCCAGCATGGTGCCGCCGCCCGGTGCCAGCGTCCACTGGAAATTACCGTTTCTGGTATAATATGTATTGCCGTCCTCTCCTCTTACTCCAAAGAATCCCTTTCCACTTATGGCAAAAGCCGTGGGGCTGGAATTTGCCAGCATGGGACCGTTTTCAAATATGGTAGTGATCGAAGCATTCCGCACGCCCAGTCCTACCTGCGCGCTGGAAGGTTTGTATTCTCCGTTGGCAGAAGTGGTCCTGGTCTGCAGGGTTTGATACAGCAGGGACTTAAACTCCATCTGCTGGGTTTTGTATCCCATGGTATTCACATTGGAAAGATTGTTGGCGATCGTATCCACATTGTTCTGCTGAGCGATCATGCCCGTCGCCGCCGTCCATAAACTACGAACCATATCCCTGCCTCCTATACTCTGCCAAGATCATTGACCGCTTTCTGAAGTGTATCGTCAATGGTCTGCACCACCTTCTGGTTGCTCTCATACTGCCTGGTAATGCTTATCATATTTACCATTTCGGAAACCACCTGGATATTGGACATTTCCAGATAGCCAGAATGAATCTCCGCATTCGCTTCCATGGTCTGAGCGCCTTCTATAGGTTCAAAATAAGTTTCCCCATAGCGCTGCAGATAATCATAATCCTGAAAATCCGTCACCTGAATCTTCGCTACCGTCTGCCCGTTCTGACTGATCGTGCCGTCCGTCCCAATGGAAGCTCCCTGCAGCGGATCTAACTGAATCCTCGCATTGTTCTCATCCAGCACATAATCGCCCTCGTTGGTCACCAAAAATCCATCCGTATTCAGGGTAAAATCTCCGGAACGGGTGTATTTGGTGGAGGTCTCGCCGGCCTTGTTGGTAAACTCTATGGCAAAAAAGCCGTCCCCGGACAGTGCCAAGTCAAAAGTATTGTCGGTAATACGGAAAGAGCCCTGGGTATAGTCGGTATAGTTTTCTCCGATCTTGACACCGGGACTGTTGATGCCTATGGGCTGCCTGACGGAAAGCCCTACGGAGGAGTCCTTTAATTTCACCGCCAGCACATCGGAAAAGGCCTGACTGGTGGAGCCTTCTTTTTTAAAGCCCACCGTGGTCGCATTCGCCAGGTTATTGGTCATAATGTCCATTCTATTCTGCTCATTGCGCATGCCGGTATATGCGGTATAAAGTCCCTTAACCATAAGTATCCTTTCCGGGCGCCGTCCCTGTCGTCCTCTTTCTTCTATTCTTCTCTGTAGCCTGCCAAAAATTCCACGTACTTGCCGGTGCCCACAGCTACCGCCGTCATGGGATCCTCTGCTGTCATGGTATTGATGCCGGTCTTGGCGGAAATCAGATCCTCCAGTCCCCGCAGCAGGCTGCCGCCCCCTGTCAGGACAATCCCTCTATCGGCAATATCCGCCGCCAGTTCGGGAGGCGTCTTCTCCAATACACTGTGGATGGTCTCCACGATCTGCGCCGTGGTCTCCCGCAGGGCTTCCTCCGTCTCTTCCGAGGAAACGGTGACCGTTCTGGGAAGTCCCGTCACCAGGTTTCTTCCCCTGACATCCATGTAATCCACTTCCGGCCGCTTGTACGCGGAACCGATCTTTATCTTTAAGTCCTCTGCCGTTCTTTCTCCGATCAGCAGATTGTGTTTTTTACGCATATAACGCACAATCGCTTCGTCGAAATCGTCTCCCGCTATCTTAATGGAGGCGCTGACTACGGTACCTCCCAAGGAAATCACCGCAATATCGGAGGTTCCGCCTCCAATATCCACGATCATGTTTCCGCAGGGCTTGGAAATGTCGATTCCCGCCCCAATGGCTGCCGCAATAGGCTCTTCAATAATAGAAACCTCTCTGGCGCCTGCCTGATAGGTCGCGTCCTCTACCGCTTTCTTCTCCACTTCCGTTACACCGCTGGGTACGCACACCGCGATGCGGGGCTTTCTGAAAGTCTTTCTTCCCAGTGCTTTCTGGATAAAATATTTCATCATCTTCTCGGTCACGGTATAATCGGAAATTACGCCCTGCCGCAAAGGTCTTACCGCTATGATGTTGCCGGGCGTTCTGCCCAGCATAAGTCTGGCATCTTCCCCAATTGCCTTGATCTTGTTGGTATCTCTATCAAAAGCCACCACGGAGGGCTCCTTCAATACAACGCCCTTCCCTCTGATGTAAACCAGAATGCTGGCTGTCCCCAAGTCAATTCCTATATCTGTATACTGCATAAAACTTACCCCTTTCTATGGCATATGGATATTATAACCTAAATCATGCCATTTTCATAGAGGTTTTTCAAATTTTAAGAGGAAAACAATAAGACGCAGAAAAGAGAACGAATCCTTCGTTCCTGTTCTGCGTCCGTGCGTCTAATTTATTATTCGGCGCGTCCCTTTCAAAACTTTAGGGTATTTTTTATTTTTCTTATTTTTCCAGCATTTTTTTGATATAGACGCCAGTATAGGAGTTCGGATCCTCCGCTACCTCCTCCGGCGTTCCCTGGGCTACTACCCGTCCGCCACCGTCGCCGCCTTCCGGTCCCATATCTATGATATAATCTCCGGTCTTGATCACGTCCAGATTGTGCTCGATGACTACGACGGTATTGCCGCCTTCCGTCAGCTTGCGCAGGATTTCCACCAGCTTGTGTACATCCGCGAAATGCAGTCCCGTGGTGGGTTCGTCCAGAATATAGATCGTCCTGCCGGTACTGCGCCTGCTCAATTCGGTGGCCAGCTTGATCCTCTGCGCCTCACCGCCGGAAAGCTCTGTGGAAGGCTGTCCCAGCTTGATGTAAGAGAGACCCACGTCGTTTAACGTTTCTATCTTGTGCCGTATGGAGGGCAGATGCTCAAAAAATCCCACCGCCTCTTCCACCGTCATATCCAGTACGTCGTAAATGCTCTTTCCCTTATATTTCACATCCAGGGTTTCCCGGTTGTAGCGCTTGCCGCCGCAGACTTCGCAGGGCACATAGACATCGGGCAGGAAATGCATCTCTATTTTAATGATCCCGTCGCCGCCGCAGGCTTCGCAGCGTCCGCCCTTTACGTTAAAGCTGAAGCGTCCTTTTTTGTATCCTCTGGCTTTGGCTTCCGCAGTGGAAGCAAACAGGTCTCGGATCTGATCGAAAACGCCCGTATAGGTTGCCGGGTTGGAACGGGGCGTTCTGCCTATGGGAGACTGGTCAATATTGATGACCTTATCCAGCTGTTCCGTCCCTTCAATGCCCCTGTGCTTTCCGGCTATGGTCCGGGCGCGGTTCAGTTTCTTGGCTAAGTGCTTGTAAAGTATCTCGTTTACCAGAGAGCTCTTGCCAGATCCTGACACTCCTGTCACGACTGTCATGACACCCAGAGGGATCTTCACGTCAATATTTTTTAAGTTGTTTTCCTGGGCGCCCCGCACCGTCAGCCAGCCTGTGGGCTTTTTCCGAATGGCCGGTACGGGAATCTTCTGTTTGCCGCTTAAATACTGTCCCGTAATGGACTGGGGACAGGCCATGATCTCCTCCGCGGTACCGCAGGCCACCACCTCTCCACCGTGGGAACCGGCTCCCGGTCCAATATCCACGATATAATCCGCCGCCAGCATGGTATCCTCATCATGCTCTACCACGATCAGGGTATTGCCCAGTTCTTTCAGATGATTTAACGCTCCCAGCAGTTTATCGTTGTCCCGCTGGTGCAGGCCGATACTGGGTTCGTCCAGAATATAGCAGACGCCCACCAGACCGGATCCAATCTGGGTAGCCAGACGGATACGCTGCGCTTCTCCTCCGGAAAGCGTTCCTGTGGCCCTGGAAAGGGAGAGATAATTCAGTCCCACATTCACCAAGAAGCCCACCCTGGCCCTTATCTCTTTTAAAATCCTTCCTCCTATGAGCTCCTGCTGGCCGGTCAGGCTCATATTCTCCAGGAAATCCTGCAGCTTGTCCACGGACATGGCTGTGATCTCATAAATATTTTTATCGCAGACCGTTACCGCTAAAGCCTCCTGTTTGAGCCGCATACCTTTGCAGAGTTTGCAGGGCGTAATGCGCATGAAACTTTCATACTCCTGCTTCATAATATCCGAAGCCGTTTCTCTGTATCGGCGTTCCACATTTTTTATCAGTCCCTCAAAGGCGACGGGATAGACTCCTTTTCCCCGCTGCCCTTCGTAATATACGTCCACGCTCTTTCCGCCGGTGCCGTGGATGAGCATCTCTTTAATCTTTTCCGGGTAGTCCTCAAACGGCGTATCCAGGTCAAACTGATAGGCTTTGCAGAGAGCCTGAAGGACCGCGTTGGTAAAGCTGCCCTTGTCCATGCAGGACTGCCAGCCCGTGACCGCGATGGCCCCCTCATTGATACTGAGTGAAGTGTCCGGTATCATGAGTTCTACGTCAAATTCCATTTTATATCCCAGTCCGAAACAGTCGGGGCAGGCGCCAAAAGGATTGTTGAAGGAAAAGCTGCGGGGTTCTATCTCGCTGATACTGATGCCGCAGTCAGGACAGGAAAAGCTCTGGCTGAAGCTCATGGGCTCTCCCCCTATCACATCCACTTCCAGAAGCCCATCCGACAACTCCAGCACATTTTCGACAGAATCCGCCAGCCGGCGTTCAATACCGTCCTTGACTACCAGCCTGTCCACCACAATCTCGATGTTGTGCTTGATATTTTTTTCCAGCTTGATCTCTTCTGACAGTTCGTACAGATTGCCGTCTATTCGCACACGCACATAGCCGCTTCTTTTGGCACGTTCAAACACCTTGGCATGTTCTCCCTTGCGCCCCCGTACCACCGGTGCCAGCAGCTGGATCTTAGTACCTTCCTCCAGTTCCATGATCTGATCCACCATCTGGTCCACGCTCTGTCTGGCGATAGCCCTGCCGCATTTGGGACAGTGAGGGATCCCGATCCTGGCATAGAGAAGACGAAAATAATCATAGATCTCCGTCACAGTTCCTACCGTAGAGCGGGGATTGCGGTTTGTGGACTTCTGGTCAATGGAGATTGCCGGAGACAGTCCTTCTATTTTTTCCACATTGGGCTTCTCCATCTGTCCCAGAAACATTCGGGCATAGGAGGAAAGCGACTCCATATAGCGTCTCTGCCCTTCCGCATAGATGGTATCGAACGCTAAGGAGGATTTGCCGGATCCTGACAAGCCCGTGAGAACCACCAGTTCATTCCGCGGGATATCCACATCTATATTTTTTAAATTGTGCTCCTTGGCTCCCCTTACTTTAATCCATTCCCTGGGGCGCATTTTCTGTATTTCTTCCATAGGTGTCGTACCTTTCCTTTTTTGTCTTGATTTTTTCTCCCGATCGCCTTTTCTCCCCGATACGTTAATCCTTCATATCCCGTAACATTTCCTTCAATTCCTTCATCTCATCCCGCAGCTGCGCCGCCGCTTCAAAGTTCAAGTCCGCGGCAGCCTTCTGCATCTTCTTCTGCACATCCCCGATCAGCTTTTCCAACTCTTTGCGGTTCATGGATTCCGGATCCTTTTCAAAGCGCGCCTCTTCTTTCGCCACCACCTTGGAGATGCTGATCAGATCCCTTACCGCTTTTTGTATGGTCTGGGGCGTGATCCCATGCTCTTCATTGTACTGCTGCTGTATGCGGCGTCTGCGCTGTGTCTCCTCAATGGCGGCCCGCATGGAATCCGTAATGGTATCCGCATACATGATTACATGGCCTTCCGCGTTTCTGGCCGCTCTTCCCACGGTCTGTATCAGAGAAGTCTCCGAACGCAGAAAGCCTTCCTTGTCCGCATCCAGGATCGCCACCAGGGAAATCTCCGGTATGTCCAGTCCCTCTCTGAGCAGGTTGATCCCCACCAGCACATCGAATACATCCAGGCGCATATCCCTGATGATTTCCGCTCTCTCCAGAGTGTCAATATCCGAGTGTAGATATTTTACCCGGATTCCCACCTCTTTCATATAGTCCGACAGATCTTCCGCCATTCTTTTGGTCAGGGTGGTAACCAGTACCTTGTTGTGCCGGGCGGTCTCTTTATTCACTTCCCCAATCAGATCGTCTATCTGCCCTTCCACCGGCCGGACAAAAATTTCCGGATCCAGCAGCCCGGTGGGCCGGATGATCTGCTCCGTCCGCAAAAGCTCATGCTCCTGCTCATAATCGGAGGGAGTGGCCGATACAAAGAGCATCTGATCGATATGGGACTCAAATTCCGGAAATGCCAGGGGCCTGTTGTCCAGTGCCGAGGGCAGCCGGAAGCCATAGTCCACCAGCGTGGTCTTGCGGGAACGATCCCCCGCGTACATCCCTCTGATCTGGGGTATGGTGATATGGGACTCGTCTATAATGATCAGAAAATCGTCCTTAAAATAGTCCAGCAGACAATAGGGAGGCGCTCCCGCTTCGGTGCCGCTCAAATGCCGGGAATAGTTCTCTATTCCGGAGCAAAAACCGGTCTCCCGCAGCATTTCCACATCAAAATTGGTCCTCTCGGAAATACGCTGGGCCTCCAACAGCTTGTCCTCTCCCTTAAAATAGCGGACTCGCTCTTCCAGTTCCTTTTCAATATTGTCACAGGCACGTTTGATCTTATCCGCCGCCACTACATAATGGGAAGCCGGAAAGATCGTAATGTGGCTCAACGTAGCATGCACCTGTCCCGTCAGGGGATCCGTTTCGCATATCCTGTCGATTTCGTCGCCGAAAAACTCAATGCGGATCAGGTAGTCCCCGCCCTGAGCCGGATAGACTTCCACCACATCTCCCCGCACCCGGAACGTTCCCCGGGTGACTTCCATATCGTTGCGGTTATACTGAATATCTATCAGTTCACGGAGTACCCTGTCCCTGTCCTTCTGCATTCCCGGCCGCAACGATACCTGCATCCCCTGATAGTCGTCGGGACTGCCTAGACCGTAAATGCAGGAGACACTGGCCACCACTACCACATCCCGCCGTTCGGTCAGAGACGCCGTAGCAGACAGGCGCAGGCGGTCAATCTCTTCGTTGACAGCGGAATCCTTGGCAATATAGGTATCCGTGGACGGCACATAGGCCTCCGGCTGGTAATAGTCGTAATAGGACACAAAATATTCTACCGCGTTTTCAGGAAAAAATTCTTTGAACTCCCCATAGAGCTGGGCCGCCAGCGTTTTGTTGTGGGCGATCACCAGCGTGGGTTTGTTCAGCGCGGCAATCACATTCGCCATGGTGAAGGTCTTGCCGGAACCGGTAACGCCCAGCAGAGTCTGGAACTGATTTCCTTCTTGAAACCCCTTCACCAGGGTCTCTATGGCCTGAGGCTGGTCACCGGTGGGCTTGTATTCTGAATGCAAAACAAATCGCTCCATAAACTCCCTTTCCTCATAGTATTCGGGCAGAGTTTTATACTCTGCCCGATGTTTTTCGTTTCGTGTCTGTCCTGTTTTGCCAAAGGTGTCCTACCGCATCATATCCTTCAGCACTTCTTTCGCTTTTTCCAGCTGATTGTCGTACCGCTCTTCGCTGTAATATCTCTCTCCGTCAAACTCACATACCACATCCGGCTCGATCCCAACACCGTGGATATTGATCCCGTTGGGGGTATAGTAGGCGCTGATCGTCAGCTTCACCGCGGAGCCATCGCTCATTTCCACGGGCCGCTGCACGATCCCCTTTCCGAAAGTAGTGGTCCCCACGAGTGTGCCTATGCCGTAATCTTTAATAGCTCCTGCTAAAATCTCCGCGGCGCTGGCTGAGTTGCCATTTACCAGTACCACCATGGGAACCTCCAGCTGCCTGCTGCCGTCGCATTTATATTCGGTGCGCTTGCCCTCTCTGTCCTCGGTATAGACGATCAGTCCCTCCGGCAGCATCATCTTCGCGATATTGACCACGGAGATCAGATTGCCTCCCGGATTGCTGCGCAGATCCAAGATCAAGCCTTTCATGCCCGATCCCCTTGCCACTGCCAGAGCTTCCGCGAACTGATCCTCCGTTACGGTATCAAATTCCGTGATCTGGATGTAGGCAATGCCGTCCTCGTACATCTCGGAATTCACCGTGGGAGATTCTACTTTTCTGCGCTCGATCTCTTTTTCTATTTCCACGCCGTCCCGAACCAAGGTCAGATGCACAACAGTGCCCTCTTCTCCTTTTATCATGCCGGTAACTTCTTCCAGCGCCATGCCGTAGACATCCGTACCCTCCACTTTATAAATAATGTCGTTTTCCCGCAGGTCCGCCTCTTCCGCGGGAGTACCGGAGATCACGCCGCTGATCTTCGCGTAGGAAGTTACCGCGTCCAGACTGATGTACGCGCCGATACCATAATATACTCCCTGGGTATCCTGATAGAGCTGGTTTAACTCCTCCGCGGAATAGTACTGGGAATAGGGGTCCCCCAGAGCTTCCACCATACCGCGGTAAGCGCCCTCCTCCAATACCGACCTGTCTATATCCTCCTCATAGAAGTACGTGTCGATAATATCTTCTATGAGCTCCATCTTTTCGATCATCCTGGGAGTAATGGCGGTATCGGAAGCCTCTTGCGCGTCTTCGCCGGAAGCTTCCTCATTCTGGTGGGAAGAGCTGTTTCTTGCCGTGATAACAGCCTGAATCCTGTTGACCAAATAGACGGCGCTCACAATCAGCAGCGCTGCCACCAGGCCGGTTATCAGTCCGCACCAGAAGTACTTTCCTCCCTTATCGGGCTTCTGCTGCGGCGCTCCCTGCCCATTGTAGCCCACCGCGTAAATATCATTTTCTTCCATTCCGGTTGTTCATCTCCTTACTCTTACTGGGAAAGATAATTCCACGGGCTCACATATTCCCCGTTCAGACGCACACTGAAATGCAGATGGGGGCCCGTCGTGCGTCCCGTCGCTCCCACCGCGGCTATGGTGCTTCCCCTGGCCACCACATCGTCTTTGGATACATACAGTTTGGAAGCATGCATATAAATCGTATACAGCCCGCTGCCGTGATCTATCATCACATAGTTCCCCATGGTCTTGCTGTAATCAGCTGCCACCACCACGCCGTCATAGGCGGCGTAAATAGCCGTTCCCGTGGGGGACGCCAAATCCACGCCGTTGTGAAACTGCTGTACGCCCAGAGTCGGGTGGATACGATAACCGTAATCATCAGAAACTCTGGTGTATGAGGCCACCGGGAACTTAAAGATACCGCCGTCGTAATTCAGCACCATACCGTTCTGTTCCAGGATCCGCTTTCTCTCCTCGGCGATCGCCGCTTCCAGGGCTTCTATCAATTCATTCTGCGCCGCTATCCCCGCTTCGTATTCCGCGATGGCTTCTGTTTTATTTTTAATATCCGCATCATACGCCTGGATCGTTTCTTCCTTGTCAGCTATCATTTCCTGCACCAGAGCTTCTTCCTCCAGTACCGCCGCCTTGGCCTCATCTAAAAGCGCCTTATCCGCCAGCAGCTCTTCCTCACATATTTCAATATACTGACGGTTCAGCATGAACTCTTCCAGCTGCTTGTTATCATATGCGGCGATCTGCTCCATATATACGAGGGTATTCAGCATATCCCCCATGGAGGTGCTGCCAAAGAGCATCTGCAGATAATCTCCCTCACCCTGCTCATAGAGACGCTGGATCCTGGCCACCATGGCTTCGTACTGGTCCTGCTCCCTTGCTTTCGCCTCGTCTAGCTCTTTCTGCGTCAGGGCGATTTCCTCTTCTTTTTTCTCTATCTGCGCATTGATCCTGGCGATGCTGTCCTCTATCTCCGCCAACTGGGCATCCAGCTCCGCCACATAATTGTTCAGATCATTTTTCTTCTCCTCCAGCTGGGCCCGCAGCGATCTGATATTGGCAAGGTTGTTCTGGAGATTTTCCCGTTCTTCCTGCGCCGCGCCTATCTGATCCTCTTTATCCCGAATGCTTGCGGAAGTAATATCCGAAAAAGAAGTTGCTTCATAATAAGACACTTTGTGTAAAAACAGTCCGCCCGCAAGCGCCAGAGCCAGCAATATGGCAATCTTTTTCCTCATTTTGGCCGCTCCTTTGTCAGATCATACTCTCAAATGCTTCCTCACCGTATTGAAACTGCCGAAAAATCCGATTCCCACACCCATCATAATGGAAACAGGCAGCAGAACCGCAAAGACCTCTTCCACCGGCAAAAAACTGATCCGCTGCATCAGATAGGGGAACACGCCGCTCACATAGGAGAGCGCCTGGTTATAAACAATATATATGATCTCCAGAGGGATCAGCGCTCCTATGGCGCCTATAAGCATACCCTCGATCACGAAAGGGGCTCTGACAAAAAAGTCCGTGGCGCCCACATATTTCATGATATTGATCTCCTCCTGCCGTACGGAAATACCGATGGTCACCGTGTTGCTGATCAGGAATACGGACACTGCCAGCAGTATGACGATAATGCCCAGGGAAACGTAGGCAATCAAAAGATTGACGCCGGACAGGGTGGAAGCCGTCATCTGGCTGTAGTTGACCGTCCGCACTTCCGGCATGGACTGCAGGTAGTTTACCAGCGCATCCTGCATCGATACGTCACTCAGATAAACTTTATAATTCTGGAAATGCTCCAGGGGATTGGTGGGAAAGCCTTCCGCATGGCCCTGTAAAATATGCTCCTGTGCCCACTCCCAGGCTTCCTCTCTGGAAACAAATTCCACCCTGGAAACCTCCGGCCGCACCGTCAGCAGATCTCCTATCTCCGCCACTCTCGCGTCCGAAACGTCCTCCTGGAAGAACACCGTCACACAGACGTCCTCTTCCATGGTACGGATACTGTGCTGTACATTCATCACAATGGCATAAAACAAGCCAAATAAAAACAGACACGCGGAGATCGTGGCAATAGAAGCCAGCGAGAACCACTTGTTCCGGAAAATGCTCTTAAAGCCCTGCTTGAGAGTATAAAACAATGTACTAATCTTCATCTATATACTCTCCTTCCTCTTCATCGCTGACGATCACGCCTTTTTTCATGGTGATGACCCGCTTGCGCATGTCGTTGACGATCTCTCTGTTGTGGGTAACCACCACTACCGTGGTCCCGGCCTCGTTGATCTCCTCCAGCAAGTTCATGATCTCCCAGGAATTTTTGGGATCCAGATTTCCGGTAGGTTCGTCTGCCAGCAGAATGGCCGGATTGTTGACCAGCGCTCTGGCCAGCGCTACCCTCTGCTGTTCGCCGCCCGAAAGCTGTCTGGGTTTGGCCTTATACTTGCCGGCCAACCCAACAGTCGCTAAAATGCTGGGCACGTTCCGGCGTATTTCCTTGGGAGGCACCTCTATGATACGCTGGGCAAAGGCCACGTTCTCATAGACATTCCTGTCCTTCAGCAGGCGGAAGTCCTGGAAAACAATCCCAAGATTTCTCCTGAATTTAGGGATTTTGCGATGAGGCAGTCTGGCTACGTCATGCCCCATTACCCAGACCTTTCCTGCGGAAGGGACTAACTCCCTGAGCAGCAGTTTGATCAGAGTGGACTTGCCGGAACCGCTGTCCCCTACGATAAATACAAACTCTCCCCTGTTGATATGCAGGGTAACGCCGTTTAAGGCAGGCGCTCCCGCCGAGTAAACCTTACTGACACCGTCCAGATAGATCAGGCCGTTTTCCTCTATCATCTTTTCCCGCTGTTTACGCTTTTCTTCTTTTCGTGACATAGTTCTCCTCTGTTCATCAGTATTCAAAAGTTTCCATATATTTCATGTATTTTACAACCATAAGAGCGATCTTAAAAGTGATCGCGTCCTCGAACACCCGCAGATCCAGGCCGGTGCTCTTCTGCAGCTTATCCAGCCGGTATACCAGCGTATTCCGGTGGATGAACAGCTGTCTGGAGGTTTCCGACACGTTCAGGCTGTTCTCAAAAAACTTATGTATGGTCGTCAGGGTTTCCTCATCAAAATCGTCCGGGCTTTTGCCGCCGAATATCTCCCGGATAAACATCTTACAGAGAGGAATGGGCAGCTGATAGATCAGTCGGCCGATTCCAAGCTCGCTGTAGGCGATCACATCCCGTTCGTCAAAGAAGATCCGGCCTACATCCAGCGCCATTCTGGCCTCCTTATAGGAACGGCTTACCTCCTTTATGTCAGACACCACAGTTCCGTAGGAAATGTGCACATTTTTGATTCCTTCCCTCTGCAGGCAGCTCTTTAATTCTCTGGCGATCCTGTCGGCCTCCTTGCCCTGCCCGGACTCGGAGAGATCCTTTACCACTACCACATTGTTCTCGTCCACCGCGGTCACAAAATCCCGGCTGCTGCTTCCGAAATAGGCTCTGGATACCTCTAACGCGTTATTGTCCCTGCCGTTTTCCGACTCCACCAGCATCACCATACGGCTGCTGTCCGTCTGGATATGCAGCTTTTTGGCGCGGCTGTAAATATCTACCAGCAGCAGATTGTCCAACAGCAGATTT
The DNA here is from genome assembly GCA_947631685.1 of uncultured Lachnospiraceae bacterium. Lineage (GTDB taxonomy): Bacteria > Bacillota > Clostridia > Lachnospirales > Lachnospiraceae > Acetatifactor. The sequence goes on along the minus strand of CANRMI010000002.1, from coordinate 133,044 downwards.
TTGATAAAATTGTCCTTATCAAAGCGCTCCCTGTAGGCCACCAGCAGATTCTCTATCTGGAAAGCTGCCAGGCGCCCCACCGTATAGACATCCTCTCCGCTGCCCTTTACTACCAGCACATATTCCAGCTGATGCTCATCAAAGATCTTGAAATACTGATGTCCCTGTATCTCCTGGGAATCCGCCGGCGATTTTACAAACTCCGCTCCCGCGGCCAGGCACTCCCGCATATGGGCCGTATGAGCGATCTCTTTCCCCTCCGTGTCCAGCACGCACAGATCCACTCTGGCGATATTTTTCAGTCCTTCAATGGTGCTTTGCAATATCTGGTTCGATATCATACTCTCCCTTTCCCGTATATTGCGCCTATTTTCACATACTACCCTTTCATTTTAATTCACAATGGGAAAAAAATCTACTGAAAAGTAAGATTTTTCAAAAAACCGCAAAAAAGGGGCTTCTTCCCGAAGCCCCTCACTTTCATTCCCCGTATCTTTAGATCCTCATGTCGAAATTACCGCCCACCGCGGGATTCACGGAGTTCTCCATCGCGGCAGCATCCATCATCCGTACCAGGCCCGCTCCCATTTCTTCATTCAGATCCATGGCCTTATCCAGCACGGCAAGACTCACTTTCTGGGACAAACCGTTCTGGGACAGATTGGCCTGTGACATAGATAAAGATGTAGATAATCCTGAAATATCCATCCTGACAGCCCTCCTTTTCCAACAATGCAATATGCTCTTCCCGTTTTGAATAAGATCATTATATCACAGCTTCCGCAAAAGCGCCAGCCCAAAATCAAATTTTCCGGATTTCCGGACTGCCGGATTTTAGTCTTTTTACTTTCTGCGTATACTGTTTTCCGTCATTTCTATTTTGCCTGCCTTTAACAGACGTCCTACGGCGCGCTTAAACTCATTTTTGCTCATTCCCGTTTCCCGCTTTATGACTTCGGGAGAAGCCTTGTCCGTAAAGGGCAGAACACCCTTTTTCCCATCCAAAAGCTCCAGCAGGCGCTCCGCGTCTTTCTCCATTTGCAGGTACGCCTTTTCCCTCACGCTCAGATCCAGCTTTCCATCCTCCCTGACAGCCGTCACCCTGGCCGTCACCGTATCGCCGATACGGATCTCCCCATACAGTTCCTTTTTGGGGATCAGAGCGGAATATCTGTCGTCCACAGCCACAAATGCTCCCAGCTCAGGGTTGATCTCATAGACGACTCCCTCCACCCTGTCCTCCTTTTGGTAGGGACTTTGCGTGGAAAGGCAGGTGTACACCTTCATGGTGGCGCAAAGCCTTCCGCTCTTGTCTATGTAGAGGGCTACCAGCGGCCTGTCCTGCGGCTTTACCCGAAAGGTCTGCTCCTTAAAGGGCAGAAAAAGGTCCTTCTCCAGCCCCCAGTCCAAAAAGGCGCCGTATTGGTTCACATCCGATACCCTCAGCCTGGCGGTCTCTCCCATTTTTAAAAGAGGCTCCGCGGTGGTGGAGATCAAACGGTCCTTGGAATCTCGATAAAGAAACACCTCGAGCTCATCTCCCGGCTCCATGTGGGGCGGCACCTGCGCCGCCGGCAGCAGAACTTTCTCTTCCGCATTTCCATTCTCCGCCAGATATACGCCAAACGACACTTTTTTTACTATCCGCAGGAGCTGCTTTTCACCCAGTTTCAACATCCGCTTTCCTCCAACTCGATATTGACACAGACACTTCCCTGGCTGTCCCGCAGGGACACCATCCTGAATTTCTCTCCTCTTTCTCCGACGCGCTCCCCCACACAGGGAATGAGTACATCTCCCAAATGGGCCTGACGCTTATACTCCGCCCGCAGCTGGCCGACGGGGAAACGTTCCCCCAATACGCCCATGGCCATTCTTACATACTGCCCGTTGTTCACATGCCCGTTGGTATCCAAATGCCACGGCATAACCTGTATCGGCTCTCTCTCTTTAAGATCCTGCGGCAGCGCGATCTTGCGGCCGGCGTAATCCATGGGAAGCTTTTCTTCCAGCGTGTACTTTTCCAGCATATCCTCCGTGGGATGCCCGGGACGCAGGCTGTCTCTCTCCAGCAGCGCCCAGAGCGAATTGGCCTTCGCCGCATAATTTCCCTTTTCGTCCAGCATACAGAAATTACGGTACCCCATACAGCCCTTGAACTCATAGGGAAACGTGCCGATCTTTACCCTTTCTCCCATAGCGGGATACCTGTCGATCACAATCTGCCAGGACACCAGCACCCAGAACAGATTTCTCTCGTTCAGATACTCCACTCCTATCCCCAGATCTTCGGAATGAAAAGTAGAGCAGTCCTGGAAATAATCCAGCAGCGCTTCCAATGTCAATCTGCCCATGCTGTCCGTTTCACTGTATCGGATCCTGCCGTCAAAAGTATACATGTCAAACCTCCCTGGCACAGCTCCTGCCAAGAATCGCAAACCGCTGCGCTCTCCGCGTTTTTACTGAAATAACTGCCATATGATCATAGTCACCCAAAATACGATAAACAGCAGCATGCCTATATTGCACACTACCGTAACGAACTTTTTCCCTGCGGGCAGAGGCGTCCCGAAAGGTACTGCCCTAAACTTCTTGCGGAACACGATCAGCAGCACAAATCCGGCGATCACAATACCGAAAAGACAGAACAGATAGCCCGTCAGAAGCAGCAGTCCCGGCAAGAACTGCAGCATCGCATTCATCATTTCCGTTTCATCCTGCAGCATAAGGGCCTGCTCCATGGCATTCACATCCAGGAAATTCAAAATTGCCGGCGCTATGACGCCGCCCATGAAGTTCACCGTCATATGCATCAGGATCGTATAGCGCAGCCTGCCGGTCCGCACATAAATAAAAGCAAAAAACATCCCCAGCGTAGTGGCGTAAGCAAACTGGGAAAGATTTCCGTGAAACAGGCCGAATACAAAACCCGAAAGCACTACCGCCACAGTCTGTCCATAACGGACGGCCCTGTCTATAAGCAGCTTGCGGAAAATATATTCCTCAAAGAGCGGCGCGCAGATCACCATAAAAATGCCTGAGATAAGCGGGTTCACGGAATCGGTAAGCTGCGCCAGCGTATTGTCCACCGCGCCTCCCTTGAGGAGGCCAATCAAAAAGGTTACAAATATCCCCACCAGATTGCTGCAGTACATAACGGAATAGCACATGATGGCTCCCAGAGTCCACTTTCCCGCGGAAAGCTTATACTGAGGAAGCTGTTGCGCGGGTACGGTGCGGATCAGCAGTATCATGGCGGGCATCCCTACCAGATACATGGGCAGCATGGTAGCCAGCAATCCGAAATTGGCATTTTCCAGCATTTCCGGTTCCACTATATTCAAGATCAGAGCGACTCCCAGCTGCACCCCGTATATGATCAGCGTTCCCAAAAAGTACATCAATCCCAGCCGGGAAAAGAACTTCCTTCCCTGGCGGACCGTTTCTTTCTCCCCCGCATCCGGCTGGGGCGGGTTAGGATAATATACCGGATTCATTCCGTCCATGATATGCACCTCCGTACAGTTTTCCCCAAACACATGTGATAGAAAAAAGCCGAGAATTGACATCCTCGGCAAAAACAGGGCTACAAGGATTCGAACCTTGAAATGACGGAGTCAGAGTCCGTTGCCTTACCGTTTGGCGATAGCCCTTTATGCGATTACTTTATGCATTATACATGAAGTATATACATTTTGCAATACCCAATTTCAAAAATAATGGAAAAGGGCGCCAAAGCAGTCTGCCCGGGCGCCCTCTTCTTATTCTCTTATTCCCTTTTACACCTCAAAAGTCAGTTCTCCGTAAGTAGGTACCGGCCAAACTTCCTTATCCACGATCATCTCCAGTTCGTCGATGGGGGTTCTCAGTTCAGCCATGGCTTCCTTTACCGTATCCTTGTAGAAGAAAGCCTGCTCCTTTACGTCTTCCATAGCCGACGCCTGTGCGGTCACCTTCTCCAGCTTCGTCAGAGCCGCCTGCGCCGCCGCCAGCTTCGCGCTCACGGTACCTAACAGCTGTGCCTGTACGGATGCGTCCGCTCCCGCCTCCTTGACAGCCAGCACCGTTTCCGCTAAGGATTTACTGAATTTAATAACCGCAGGAATGTACTGCTTGCCTGCCATATCGATCATGGTCAGAGCCTCGATATTGATGGATTTCGCGTAAGTCTCATACAGAACTTCCTCGCGGGATTCCAGCTCCACTTTCGTAAAGATGCCAAATTTCTCAAACAGCTTAACCGCCTTGTCGGTAGTAAGCGTGGAAGCCGCTTCGATCATGGATTTAATATTGGGCAGGCCGCGTCTTTCAGCTTCTTCCACCCACTCGTCCGCGTAGCCGTTGCCGTTGAATATGATCCTCTGGTGCTCGGTCAGGTATTTCTTGATCAGGTCGTGTACCGCGATGTCAAAATTGTCCGCTTTCTCCAGTTCGTCGGCGGCTTCACAGAAAGCCTCCGCCACAATGGCGTTCAGTGTCGTATTCGGTCCCGCAATGGAATCGGAAGATCCTACCATACGGAATTCAAATTTATTGCCGGTAAAGGCAAAAGGTGAAGTCCTGTTTCTATCCGTAGCGTCCTTATCCACGTCGATCAGCGTGGAAACGCCTGTCTGAAGCTTGCCGCCCTGAATCGCGTGGGCTGCTTCGCCGGTTTCTACCAGCTGCTTTACCACGTCCTCCAGCTGTTCTCCCAAAAAGACAGAGATAATGGCCGGCGGCGCTTCATTGGCACCCAGTCTGTGGTCGTTGCCCACATCGGAAGCGCTCTGGCGCAGCAGATCCGCATGGGTGTCCACAGCCTTCAGGATACATGCCAGTACCAGCAGGAACTGAATATTTTCATTGGGGGTGTCTCCGGGATCCAGAAGATTTACGCCGTTGTCCGTACCCAGAGACCAGTTGTTGTGCTTACCGGAGCCGTTCACGCCCGCAAAAGGCTTCTCGTGCAGCAGACACGCCATACCGTGGCGTCCGGCCACCTTCTTCATGGTCTCCATAACCAGCTGGTTATGGTCTACCGCGATGTTGGCCGTTTCATAAATGGGAGCCAGCTCATGCTGCGCGGGAGCCACTTCGTTGTGCTGCGTCTTTGCGGTAACGCCCAGCTTCCACAGCTCCACATTCAAATCTTTCATGTAGGCGCCGATCCTCTCGCGGATCGTACCGAAGTAATGATCCTCCAGCTCCTGTCCCTTGGGAGCGGGAGCTCCGAACAGGGTGCGGCCCGCAAAGATCAGGTCCGGACGCTGTAAGTATTTCTCCCTGTCCACCAAAAAGTATTCCTGCTCAGGTCCTACGGACGCGACCACCTTGGTGGCTTCTTTATTGCCAAAGAGACGTACAATACGGAGCGCCTGCTGGCTGACCGCCTCCATGGAGCGCAAAAGCGGGGTTTTCTTATCCAGCGCCTCACCCTTGTAAGAGCAGAATGCGGTGGGGATACAGAGGATGACTCCGGTAGCGTCCTCTTTTAAGAACGCGGGGGAAGTAATGTCCCATACGGTATAGCCTCTCGCTTCAAAGGTAGCTCTCAGACCGCCTGAAGGGAAAGACGACGCATCCGGCTCGCCCTTGATCAGCTCCTTGCCGGAGAACTCCATAAGCATATGTCCCTCGTCATCGGGATGCGTTACAAAAGAGTCGTGCTTCTCGGCCGTAATACCTGTCAGCGGCTGGAACCAGTGGGTATAGTGGGTAGCGCCGTTCTCTACCGCCCAGTCTTTCATAGCCTTGGCCACTACATCGGCGGTAGCCAGGGAAAGTTCGCCCCCCTGCTCCATAACCTTTTTTACTTCCTTATAAATCGCTTTCGGAAGTCTTTCTTTCATCTTTCCAAGCGTAAATACCTTGCTGCCAAATACCTCTTCCACATTCAATACTTCGCTCATCTTTCCTCTTCCTTTCTTTGCTATCGGCATCCCCGCTCCCCCTGATATGAAAAAAGTGCCCCAAATAAGCTTTGGAACACCATTGTTCAAGGATACCGTATTTGAAGTTTTACTTCGTTTTCTCTAAGATACCCCAATTTTTACAAAAATGCAATACCCAATTTAAACTTTCTGCATATTTGGCACAAAGCAATCCGTTTTTTGCTATTTCCCTATGCAATTTCCACAAGGATCGCCCGGTGCTTTCATGCGCAGCAGATCATACCTGTCCGCCCTTCCCGAAAGGGTTACCCACAGCTTCTGTCCGGGATGCGGCGCGCTTTCCACAGCTTCGCCCTCCTCCGTACGCATAGCTTCCACCACGGCTTCCACGTTTTCTCCGGAATGCTTGACGATCTCCACGGTATCTCCCACACAGAATTTGTTCTTCTGTCCGATCAGCACCTGGGTGCGGCAGGGCATTTCTTCGCCGCTTTCCGCTTTCAGCTCCCGCGCTTCCTCCGCGATCCCAAGATAAATATATTCGCTCACATAGGTACTTTCCTCATATATCTGGGCCTTTTCATCCGGCTTTCCGAAATAAAAGCCCGTGTTGAAGCGCCGGTACGTGCATTTTGCGATCTCCGCCCTGTACCAGTCCATATTTTCCCTGTATTTTGACTCCGACTCAAAATAATCGTCAATGGCCCTGCGGTAGGTACGGGTGACGGCAGCCACATAAAGAGCCGTTTTCATGCGGCCCTCCACCTTAAAGCTGTCGATTCCCGACTCTATCATCTCGGGAATGTGTTCTATCATGCACAGATCCCCGGAATTAAAGATATATGTGCCCCTTTCATTTTCATAGACCGGCAGATACTCTCCCGGTCTGGTCTCTTCCATGATCGCGTATTTCCAGCGGCAGGGATGGGTGCAGGCCCCCTGGTTGGCATCCCGGCCCGTAAAATAATTGCTGAGCAGGCATCTTCCCGAATAGGAAATGCACATGGCCCCGTGTACAAAACTTTCTATTTCCATTTCCGGCGGGATCTGTTTCCTGATCTCGCCGATCTCCTGCAGGGACAGCTCCCTGGCAGACACCACCCGCTTAGCTCCCTGCTCCCACCAGAACCGGTAAGTCAGGTAATTGGTGTTGTTGGCCTGCGTGGAAATATGGCGCTCTATCTGTGGGCAGATCTCTTTTGCCAGCATATACATGCCCGGATCGGAAAGGATCAAGGCGTCCGGCCGTTCCGGCCGCATCTCTCCCAGTTTCTGAAAATAGCGGGCCGCCTCCTCCAGATCCCCGTTGTGAGCCAGAATGTTGGCGGTCACATACACCTTCACTCCATGGCTGTGGGCAAAGCCAATGCATTCCCGCATCTCCTCCAGGGAAAAATTCTTGGCCTTGGCCCGCAGGCTGAATGCCTCCCCGCCGATATAGACCGCGTCCGCGCCGAAACGCACCGCCGTTTTGAACACTTCCGGACTGCCTGCCGGAATCAGAAGTTCAGGTTTCTTTTTCATAGCGCTTTCCTCATTCCCGTACATATGCCATAAATTCCGGAAAAACAGCCCGATAGCCCTCCGGACGGATATGCATACCTTCCGTGGTATATTCCGCTTTCAGCCTTCCCTGTTCATCCCGCAGGGGAGCATTCAGATCGATGTAGCGCAGACCGTGTTTTTGCGCCAGCTTCTCCACCTCTTTATTCGCCTGATCTATTTTTTCATTGGTCCGTATCCGCAGGCAGGGCTTCATTTTCTCCGAAGCCGCCTCATAGTTCACGGGATAATAAGCCATGAGGTAGATTGTGGTTTCCGGCAGACTCCTCTCAATGACATTCAGGATCTCCTCATAGCGCCTCATGATCTCCTCCAGGGGTTCCTGTTCGTCATTTAAGTCGTTGGTACCGATATTGATAAATACTTTTTTCGGCGCCAGATCCAGCACGCAGACATCCAGAATGGGCAGAAGATCTTTTGTCGTATACCCTCCCACGCCCCGGTTATAGACCACAGGTCCCTCTTCGCCCAGTTCCTTTACCCATTCCTCTACGGGAAACATTTCCATAAGGGAAGAGCCTGTGCAGACCACCTGCCCCCGCAAGGCACTCCGGTTGGCCTGCCGGTATTCCTCCACCAGTTTTTCTTTTTCCAGCCGCCAGGCTTCCTTTTGTTCCTGCTTTTTGACGGTAAGGGATATACCGTCCCCCACAGGCAGGATCACCGTCTCCAGCTCCGCGTCATGAGTCAGCGTATATAAGTATTCCCGCATACGGGCGTGTATGGTGCGGTTGCGGCGGGTAACGGCAAACCGGGATTCCAGCACGTCCCCGTCCTGCAGCACATTGTCCGAAACCAGCATCCCTTCCGGCGCCAGCAGCCGCAGCACATGGGGCAAAAAATGGATATACTGTCCCTTGGCGGCATCCATAAAGATAAAATCATAGGTTCCCTGCAGCTCCTGCAGCACCTTCGCGGCGTCCCCCTCTAAGAGGGTAATAGTTTCCTCTCTGCCTGCCCGCCTGAAATTTTCTCTGGCGGCGGGAATCCTCTTCTCGTATTTCTCTATGGTGGTGATACGGCAGCCTTTCGGCGCGTATTCACTCATAAGCAGAGCGGAAAATCCCACTGCGGTTCCCACCTCCAGTATGCGCAGGGGACGCTTTGCGGCCATGAGAAAACGGAGCAGCTTCTGTGTGGCCGGCCGGATGATCGGTATCCTCGCAGCCTTGGCTTCTTTTTCTATTTGGTTCAAAAAAGGCGTATTGCCTTTATCGAAAGAATCAATAAAGGCAATCATTCTGTCATTCGTTATCATTTTCCACATCCGTTTCCGCAGGCTGCTCATCATTAGACTGTTCGTCCTCGCCAGCTCCCTCCTCAGGAAGATTTCCTCCGGAACCACCTTCCGTGGACGGCTCTTCCGTTTCCTCGTCCACTACAGACATCACCGCCATCATCTCCTGCATGGTCATGGAGGTATTTAAGGTATAAGAACCCGCCTGCATCTTATCTTTGTATTGGGAAAGCAGATTCTGGATATAAAAAAGCTTCGCGTCCCGGATCAAACCTTTGGCTTCCAGTATCTCACCCACCTGCAGAGGACTCTTCCCAACGGTAATGTCCACCTGCATATCGATACCGGGCTGCGCGGATACCGGAGGCTCCTGGAAGATACGATAGCCGTAATCATAAGCCGTCAGAGCCGCCTTATAGACAAAAACTACTACGATAATTGTAACGGCTACTTTAAAGATCATTCCCAGAACAGCCATTATCATCTGCTTGGTATTCATATCAGCACCCTTGCCTTTCCTATTCAAAATCCAATCCCGCCGTTATTTTGGCGTTCATGTTCTGGATCAGCCTGCAAAGACTTAACTCTGCCGCGAGAAAATCCGCTACAATAGGATTTTCCCGAAATTTCTCATACTCTTTTTCAAATTCTTCTATTTTAAAAAAGAGTTCCTCGTCGTTGCTCATATTCTGAATTTCAAAATTACGTATCCTGTAGGCGTCGATCTGCGCTTTCAGCTCAGGGAAACGGTTTACCTTTTCCTTTTCCCGCTCATACGCTCTGTACTGTTTTGTGTTCCTAATGGTTACAACCAGATGTTCCACTGCCCGTTCCCATTCTTCCATTCTCTGTCAGTCCTTCCTTTGCTGCTGTATCTTACCTCTACACTTCCATGATAATGGGAAGTATCATGGGACGCCGTTTGGTCTTTTTCCACACATACTCCGAAAGCACGTCCTTCGTAGCCGCTTTCAGCTTGCCCCAGTCGGTAATCCCCCTGTCCACCAGATCTTCCATAGCATTCTGCACAATCATTCTGGCCTCTTCCAACAGTTCGTCAGATTCTTTCACATATACAAAACCCCTGGACACAATATCGGGCCCGGAAACGATCATATTGCCGGCCTCGTCCAGTGCCGTTACCACGATCAGGATGCCGTCTTCCGCCAGATGCTGCCTGTCCCTGAGTACCACATTTCCTACGTCGCCCACGCCCAGACCGTCCACTAAGATCGAGCCCACCGGCACCTTGCCGGTCACGGCCGCTTTCTCCTCCGAAAGCTCCAGCACATCTCCTGAGGACAGGATAAAAATATTTTCTTTCTCGATTCCCAGCTCCTCCGCTATCTTGGCCTGTGCCCGCAGATGCTTGTATTCACCGTGTACGGGAATGGCATACCGGGGCTTTACCAGGGTGTAGAGCAGCTTGATCTCCTCTTGGCAGGCATGTCCCGAAACGTGGGTATCCTGAAAGATCACATCCGCGCCCTTGCGGAAAAGCTCGTTGATGACCTTGGTTACCGCTTTCTCATTTCCCGGAATGGGATTGGAGGAAAAAATAACCGTATCTCCCGCGCCGATCGTGATCTTTTTGTGCATATCGGAGGCCATGCGGGATAAAGCCGCCATGCTTTCCCCCTGGCTGCCCGTGGTAATGATGACCTGCTGCTCATAGGGATAATTTTTGAGCTGGTCCATATTGATGAGCGTCTTATCCGGAATATTCAGATAGCCCAGTTCCGCCGCCGTCTCAATGATATTGACCATGCTCCGGCCTTCCACTACCACTTTTCGCCCAAACTTATAGGCCGTATTGATGATCTGCTGCACCCTGTCCACATTGGAAGCAAAGGTCGCCACAAAAATACGGGTGTGCTTGTGGTCCGCGAACAAGGTGTCAAAGGTTTTTCCCACTGTTTTCTCGGAGGGCGTAAAGCCCGGTCTCTCCGCATTGGTGGAGTCGCACATCAGGGCCAGCACGCCCTTTCTGCCTATCTCCGCGAAACGCTGCAGATCAATGGCATCCCCGAATACCGGGGTGTAATCCACCTTGAAATCTCCCGTATGCACCACCACTCCAGCGGGAGAATAGATGGCCAGCGCGGCCGCGTCCACAATGCTGTGGTTGGTCTTGATAAACTCGATCCGGAACTGGCCGAGATTTACGGACTGGCCGAACTTGATCACCTTGCGCTTGGTGACGTTCTCCAGCTCGTGCTCCTTTAATTTGTTCTCTATGATGCCCATTGTCAGCTTTGTCGCGTAAATGGGTACGTTGATCCGGCGCAGCACATAGGGGAGCGCTCCGATATGGTCCTCATGGCCGTGGGTGATCACAAAGCCCTTGACCTTATCCAGATTCTCCTCCAGATAACACACGTCGGGAATTACCAGATCGATCCCCAGCATATCGTCCGCCGGAAATGACAAACCGCAGTCCACCACAACAATACTGTCCTCGTACTCAAAGGCAGTAATGTTCATACCAATCTGTTCTAGGCCGCCTAAGGGTATGATCTTCAGCCTGGAACTTCCGTTATTCTCTTTTTCCTTTTTCTTCAAAAAATTACCTCCACAAATATCATTCCAATGTTACGTCTTCCATCATGCTCTGAAAAACCTGCGCTACCGCCTGCAGCTCCTCTTCGTCCTCCACAACAGCGTAGACGCCTTCTTCAGCTCCCTCTGGAGAAGTATCCTTTAAGATCAGGGCCTCACCGTCCCCGTCTTCCGTATCCGTTACCAAAATATAGTCCGTTCCGCCCAGCCTGGTCTGCTCCAGTACATAAAACTCCACACTCCCGCTCTCGTCTTTGTCGGGAAAAAACGTAATCTTCTCCATTTTCCTCTCATTCCGCCCTAAAACGGCTTCCGCTCCTGCTTCTCCTGCTTTTGCATACCGCGCATATCCAGATAACCCTGCAGGATCAGACAGGCCGCTATCTTATCCACATGCGCCTTCCGCTCAGTCCGGTTCAATCCCGCTTCCAGCATGGCTTTATCCGCCGCTACAGTCGTCAGTCTCTCGTCCCACAGCACAACGGGCAGGCCGGTGCGCCGCTCCAGTTTGTCCTTAAACTCCATGGTCAGTTCCACCCGCGCGCCTTCCGTATTATTCATGTGTCTGGGAAGCCCCAGTACGATTTCCTCCACCTGGTACTCCAAAATCAGTTCTTCTATCCTCGCCAGGGTACGACGCAGTTTATTCTCTTCTTCCCTGCGTATGATCTCAATCCCCTGGGCCGTAAGCAGCAAGGAGTCGCTTATGGCAACGCCAACCGTTTTGGCGCCGAAATCCAATCCCATGATCCTCATGTATATCTCCCGTCAGTTCCAATGGGCATTGCGGATGTACTCCGTCAAAAGCTCCTCCACCAGCTCGTCCCGTTCCACCTTCATGATCAGGCTGCGGGCATTTTTATGGCTGGTAATGTAGGTAGGGTCCCCGCTCATGATATACCCTACGATCTGGTTCACGGGATTATAGCCTTTCTCCGTCAGTGCTTCATAGACCGTGGAAAGCACTACCTTCACGCCCGTCTCCGGTTCCGTCTGTACTTTAAAATATTGTGTATTGCCTAAATCCTGCATGCCGGTCACCCTTTCTTATTCTATTTTATCTTACCCTATCTTTTCCCAAAATTCAACCTGCGAGGGAAAACTTTCCTAAATCTTTATTCCATTAACAGGAGTTCTTCCTCCAGGAACCCCGTCAGCCGACCCTTACGGACGCGGTTCTGCATATTTTCGTCCGTACAAAAGGCCGCCCGCAGATACTGGGGCGTGTGCCCAATCCAGTACCTTTTTCCCCTGATCTCTTTCTTCTCCTCAAAGAGCACTTCCGTTTCCTTCCCTATGTACGATCCGCGAAACGCCGCGGAAAGCTCCTGTTCCAGCGCAAACAGGCGCCCGCTTCTCTCTGCCCGCACAGCCTCCGGCACCCGTCCAGGCAGCCCGGCCGCCACGGTGCCTTTTCTTTCCGAATACCTGAAGATATGTATTTCATACAACGCGGCTTCTTTCAAAAAAGCCCGCGTACGCGCAAATTCCTCTTCGGTTTCTCCGGGGAATCCCACGATCACATCCGTGGTAATGGCAGGATCCTCATATACGCCGCGCAGATAATTCACACATTGTAAGTATTCACCCGTGGTATAATGCCTATTCATTCTTTTTAAGGTTTCATCGCATCCGCTCTGCAGGGAAAGATGAAAATGGGGGCAGACCTTGGGCATGGCAGCCAGCCTTTTGGCCGCGTTTTCCGTAATGATACGGGGCTCTAAAGAGCCCAGACGGATCCGCTCCACGCCCTCCACATCCTGTACTCTTTCTAACAGGTCTAACAGCTTGCTTTTTCCGGTATAGTCCCTGCTGCCGTCCTCCCGCTTTTTGGTTACGCTTTCCCCTTTTTTCCATGCCTCATCATCCAGATCCAGTCCATAGGAGCTGATATGGATGCCGGTAAAGACCACTTCCCGATACCCGGCTGCCGCCAGGCCCTCCATTTCCTGCCAGATGTCCTCCCATCTGCGGCTGCGCACACGCCCTCTGGCATAGGGGATAATGCAGTAAGAGCAGAACTGGTTGCAGCCATCCTGGATCTTGATATAGGCCCTGGTATGTCCGGCCGTTCTGCGCAGTTTAGCCTCTTCGTAATCACAGCTGCCATTTATGTCCGCAATCTCTTCGTCTTTCGGCGCGTTCTCCCTGTTTTTGAAGAACTCCTCCAGAATATCGGCAATCTCTCGCTTTTTATTGTTGCCTACCACCAGATCCACAGCTGCGTCCCCTGCCGCCTCTCTGCCGCCGGTCTGCACGTAACAGCCTGCTGCCACCACTATGGCCTGCGGATTTCTGGCCCGGGCCTGATGCAGCATCTGCCTGCTCTTTCTGTCCGCGATATTGGTCACGGTGCAGGTATTGATGATATAAATATCCGCCTTCTCATGAAATGGTACAATAACATAGCCCTTTTCTTCCAGGATTTGTTGCATAATGTCCATCTCATAGGCGTTCACTTTGCAGCCCAGATTGTGTAGTGCTACACTTTTCATAGTATTCCTTTCGAAATTTGTACGGTTTTATCATTGACTTTTGCGGTTAAACCCAGTAATATGAAGTCATGAAGCATGAATAAGTAAGGAGGTAATTCCAATGAAAACAGTACAGATTTCCTTAAACTCCATTGACAAAGTAAAATCTTTTGTTAATGATATTACAAAGTTTGATTACGATTTTGACCTCGTATCCGGCAGATATGTAATCGATGCGAAATCTATCATGGGTATTTTCAGCCTGGATCTTTCCAAGCCTATCGACTTAAATATCCATGCGGAAGAGAGCATTGATGACGTTATGGCTGCATTGAAGCCCTATCTGCTGTAATACTTCTTACATACAGATGTAATCAAAAAAGGAAACAGGACACCTTGAAGCTTTCAGGGTGTTCTTTTTTTGTTTCCTTTCCTGATCCTTTTCCTCCCCAGAGACGGTTCTTAAACGGAAGCGTCACTGACCACAATGAGCTCGTCCGTATCTAACGCGGTCTGCACCAGTTCTTCTATCTTTTCTCCCAGATTCTGCTCATGCCTGCGTATGATCTTTAAGTTCGGTTTCGTCACGGGATGCTTCGCCACAAAAATGGTGCAGCAGTCCTCAAAGGGAAGAATGGACGTTTCATAGGTGCCTATTTTTTCCGCCACATCCACAATATCCAGCTTATCGAAACCGATCAAAGGTCTGTAAACCGGCAGATGGCAGACTTCATTGGTAGCGGCCAGACTGTGCATGGTCTGGGAAGCCACCTGTCCGATGCTCTCCCCCGTCACAAGCCCCAGGCACTCCGTCCTCTCCGCCAGCGTCTCCGCGATCCGCATCATATAACGGCGCATAATGATCGTAAGTTCTTCATGGGGACATTTTTCATAGATATAGAGCTGGATGTCCGTAAAGTTGATCACATGCAGATAAACAGGTCCCGTATACCGGGATACAATGCGGGCCAGATCCACCACTTTCTGCTTTGCCCTTTCGCTGGTATAGGGGGGCGCATGAAAATAAACCGCGTCCAGCTTGACGCCGCGCTTCGCTATCATATAACCGGCCACCGGAGAGTCAATGCCGCCGGAAAGCAGCAGCATGGCCTTGCCGCCCGTTCCCACAGGCATTCCTCCCGGCCCCGGAATGGTTTCGGAATAAATATATATTTTTTCCCGGATCTCCACATTGAGCATAATGTCCGGATGGTGTACGTCCACCCGCATTTCGGGATAAGCGTTCAACAGAGCCTCTCCCAAGTCCGCATTCAGCACCATGGACTCTTTCGGATAATTTTTCCTTGCCCTTCTGGAAACCACCTTAAAGGTCCTGTTCTTTTCCGGGTAAACGCTGTCAATATAGGCGATCACGTCTTCACACAGCTTTTCAAAGCCTTCGTCTTCCACATATACCACCGGGCATATGCCGGAAATACCGAATACCTGTTTTAAACGCGCCACTGTCTCGTCATAGTCAAATTCCGTCAGGGCATCCACATAAATGCGTCCCTGGGTTTTGGAAACCTTGAACTCTCCTTCGCATTTTTTCAGGGCGTACTTTATCTGGGTGGCAAGCGCGTCCTCAAATAAATACCGGTTTCTCCCTTTCACGCCTATCTCAGCGTATTTTATCAAAAAAGCTTTATACATATCCCTACCTCAGACTTATCTCCTTGTATATCTGCGCAACAAAGGAATCATATCATACATCGCTTCCAATGTATAGTCCAATTCCTCTTTTGTGGTAAATACGGACATGCTGAAACGCACCGTAGAGTCCAGCAGTTCCTTCTCCAGGCCGATTCCCTTTAAGGTAGCGGAGCCCTGGGTACGGGGCTTATTGGAGGCACAGGCGCTGCCCGCCGAAATATAGATTCCCTTGTCCTCCAGGGCATGGAGCAGCACTTCGCTGCGCACTCCCCTGACGGAAAGGCTCACGATATGGGGAGCGCCGTCTCTGGGCGCGGGCCCATTCACCTGCACATCGGGGATTCGGGACAGGCCCTCAATAAAATATTCCTTCAGCCCGTAGAGCTTTTCCACATCCCGATCCAGGTCCGCGTACAGAATCTGGGCCGCCCTGGCAAGCGCGGCAATCCCGGGCACGTTCTCCGTTCCCGAGCGGAGATTTTTCTGCTGCCCGCCCCCGTAAAGAATATTGTGTATCTTAACCCGTTCCTCGATATACAAAAATCCCACTCCTTTCGGAGCGTGGATCTTGTGTCCGCTGACGGAAAGCATATCAATGCCCATTTTCCTTGGCTGAATACGTGCTTTGCCAAAACCCTGCACCGCGTCCACATGGAAAAGCGTGGCAGGATTTTCGCGTTTTATCAAAGCTCCCGCTTCCGCTACAGGCTGTATGGAGCCGATCTCATTGTTGGTATGCATCATGGACACCAGGATCGTATCCGGCCGCAAAGCTTTTTTTAAATCCGCAAGGGCGATCACACCCTGTCTGTCCACCGGCAGATAAGTCACTTCAAAGCCCTGGTCCTCCAGATAGTGCATGGGCTGCAGCACCGCCGGGTGCTCTATCTGGGTGGTGATCAGATGCCTCCCTGCCCTGTAATTGGCCATGGCGCACCCGATGAGCGCCAGATTATCCGACTCGGTTCCTCCGGAAGTAAAATAAATTTCTTTTTCGCTGACTTTCATCAGCCCGGCAAGTGTTTCTCTGGCATATCTGATATACCGTTCCGCCTGTACGCCCTTTACATGCATACTGGATGGGTTGCCGTAATCTTCGCACATTATTTTCGCCGCCAATTCCGCCGCCTCGGAAAAGGTCTTTGTGGTGGCGGAATTATCCAGGTATACTTCCATTGTATTTCTCCTTTTTCTCTATCTATAAATACTATATGCGGCTATTTTTCCAGCTGATACATCACCCACGCCATGACGGTCCATCCCGCGGTTTCCGTACGGAGGATCCGTTTTCCCAGCGTTATGGGCTGCAGGCCGCAGGAAACGGCGGCGGCAATTTCTTCTTCCGAAAATCCTCCCTCAGGCCCAATAAACACCGCAATGTCCGCATCTAAGGGCAGCCCCGAAAAAATTTCCCTGGTCTTTTCCATGCCCTCCGCCAGCTCATAGGGGATCAGTCTCACATCCATGGCAGAAGCCTCTTTTAAAGCCCCTTCAAAGGAAATGGGCTCCCTGACTTTGGGTATCCTTCCCCGCCTGCTCTGCTTTGCCGCGGCCTCGGCAACAGCCTGCCACCTCTTCACCTTTCGTTCCGCTTTCCCGGGATCCAGCTTCACCACCGATCGGGAGGTTTCCACGGGGATGATCTCATAGACGCCCAGTTCCACAGTCTTCTGGATAATGAGCTCCATTTTGTCCCCCTTGGGAAGCCCCTGAAACAGATGCACTCTGGAAGCCAGCTCCGTATCCGCCTCCCGGATGAAGCGCAGCTCGCACACTACCCGCTCCTCCTCCAGGGAAAGGATTGCGCAGCGATACTCCCTGTCATCCACGCCGCAGCGGACGGCGATCTCCTCCCCTGCCTTCATGCGGAGCACGTTTTTCATGTGGTTCACATCGTCCCCCTCAATGACAACCCGCTTGTTTTCTATGTCTATCTGGGACTCTTCTACAAAAAACTGATGCATGATCACCTCGTACGTTTCGCGGTCACACTGACCCATTCTCCCTGTCTTGTTATCTCCAGAATCTCCAGTCCCGCAGCCTTTATGGCTTCAGCAACCTTCTCTTCCTTGTCGTCTATGATCCCGGAGGTAATATAGATTCCTCCCACCTTAAGCTGATCCACGATGACCGGTGTAAGCGCGGTCAGAACCTCCGCCAGAATATTTGCCACCACAATGTCATAGCAGTTATAGCCCACTTCTTCCCGTACAGCCGGTTCCGTGATGATATTCCCCGTCAGCATACGGAATCTGCCGCTGTCAATGTGGTTGCTTTCGCAGTTGTCCCGTACAGCCGGCTCCGCGCAGGGATCCAGATCCGTTCCCACGGCGTACTTCGCGCCGAACATCAGCGCCAGAATCGCCAGGATCCCGCTCCCCGTACCCACATCCAGCAGGACCGTGTCCTTTTTGACATATTTACGAAGCTGCCGGATACAGAGCTGGGTGGTATCGTGCATACCGGTTCCAAAGGCAGTGCCCGGATCGATATGCAGTACGGTCTTGCCCTGATCCTCCGGCTTCATCTCTTCCCAGGAAGGGATCACCAGGATGTCGTCGATATAAAACTGGTGGAAATACTGCTTCCAGTTATTGATCCAGTCCAGATCCTCCGTCTCCTCCACCGTAAGGCTGCCCTCTCCAATATCCAGAAACGTCCGCAGGCTCTCCAGCTCCTCTTTAAGCTGCCGCAGTATGGTATCGGTATCCGTCGTCCCGCCGTTCAGCTTCAAACTGCCGTCTTCGTCCTTTTCCACAAAAAAGCTCAGGTACGCGATCCCGTCATCCTCCGGCCCGTCGGGCAGAATATCCACAAACATCTGCTCTTTTTCCCATGCGCTCAGCGGCACCTTATCCTCTATCTGCGCACCCTCCAAACCTAAGTCGTAGAAACTGCTGATAATAATATCCTCGGCCTCCGTCGTCGTCTTGACTTTAAATTTTACCCACTTCATATCCTTGTCCTTCCCGGTTTATCTTGTAACAGAAATAACCGTCCCTCAAACGCGACGGTTATTCATTCCACTTATATCTTTTTATTTACCTGCTGGGAATCCATCTCGCGATCCTGCCATCGCTCATTCATGCCTCCCTTACCCATTCGGCAAATTCCCCAAAATATCTTCTCCGTTGGCCGCCGCGTATGCGCGCCGTAAGTTTTCCACCATCGTTTCGGCCTTGGAAAGGCCTTCCCGTATATAATTGCTGTTCATGCTCCATATTTTGTTGGAAGTAAAGGTATTGACTCTCACCTTCACCCCGTCTATGATAAACAGAAAGCTGACTCTGCTGCTTCCCCCCAGCATTTTACCGTCGTCCACCCAGAGATTGGTGATACGATTGGCAGGCAGTATTACATATTTGCCGGGGTTCCACTTAAAAATCAGGGCAATCCATCCGTGGACAAGATCCGCCGCTACGGTGCAGCCGTCTCCGTTGAAGGTATGATTCCGCACAAAACCGGACTGGTCCAACTGCGCCAGATGCTTCTTTTTCGAGCTGTTATAGATCCCGGAAGGACCCCAGATCCACCAGAAAATGCAGGCTACATAAAGGGCAAATATGATCCACATCCCAATATCTATGCCCAATGCCCAGACTGTCAACGCGCTAAAAGCAAAGGCAATTACCAGCGGTAAAAAGATGACCGCCAAAAGATACGGTATGTTCATCTTCTTAATGGTTTCTGTTCTCATTTGCGTCCTCCCCCAAACAATATTTTATTTCCAGAATTTTTTCTTTTTGTTCCCGTTGTCGCCGCTTCCGTTCTCATCGCTGCCGGAGGTTACGTTTTTGGCCGCACTTAATGTGTCGCCGCATTCCGCGTCAAACTGCCGCAACAGCTCCTTGGCCTCATGGGAAAGCTTATCCGGCACCTGTACCACCAGCGTTACATAGTGGTCTCCCCGCACCTCCTTGTTGCGCAGGGTAGGAACACCCTTTCCCTTTAAGCGCACTCTGGTATCGGTCTGCGTACCCGCTTTCACGTCGTAGATCACCTTGCCGTCCACGGTGTCGATCACGATCTCTCCCCCCAGTGCCGCCACGGCAAAGGAAAGGGGAACCGTGGAATAGATATTGTAATCCTGCCGCTGGAAAATAGGATGCCTTCCTACGATCACCTCTACCAGTACGTCGCCGCGGGGGCCGCCGTTCGTTCCGGGCTCCCCGAGTCCGGGCAGGCGCTTGCACTGTCCGTTGTCGATACCCGCAGGGATCTCCACCGCATAGCGCTTCTTCATGGGTACATAGCCCGTACCGCGGCAGTCGGGACATTTTTCCCGAATGACTTTTCCTGTACCCTGGCAATCAGGACATGCCTGCACATTCCGGACGGTGCCAAAAAAGGACTGCTGGGTAAATACCACCTGTCCCTTGCCGCCGCACTTGCTGCAGGTCTCAGGGCTGGTGCCCGGCTTTGCGCCGCTTCCGTTACAGGTTTTACAGGTTTCTTTTACGTTCAGCTCGATCTCTTTTTCACAGCCGAATACCGCTTCCTCAAATGTAATGCGGATGCTGGTGCGCAGATTCGCCCCTTTAGACGGTCCGGCACTGCGGCTGCCGCTTCTCCTGCCGCCAAAGAAATCGCCGAATATATCGCCGAATATATCACTGAAATCCGCACCGCTGAAATCAAATCCGCCGGCACCGCCGCCAGGACCGTCAAAGGCCGCATGACCAAACTGGTCATACTGCCTTCTTTTCTCCGGATCGCTTAAAACGGCATACGCTTCCGACGCTTCTTTAAATTTGATCTCCGCCTCTTTATCACCCGGATTCATATCCGGGTGATATTTTTTAGCCAGAGCGCGGTATGCTTTTTTTAACGCCGCATCATCGGCGTTTTTGTCCACTCCAAGGACTTCGTAGTAATCCCGTTTCTGTTCTGCCATAGCTTACTCCTTAGCAAGACTTAAACCTCTCTGAAATCTCCGTCAATAATATCGTCGTCCGGTCCGCCTGCGGCAGAGGAGGAACCTGCGTCAGGACCTGCGCCCTGAGCCGCTCCCTGGGCTGCGCTCTGCGCCGCCTCATACATCTTGGTAAATACGGTCTGGGCACTGTTCATCAGCTTTTCCTTTGCGGCTTTCAGTTCATCCACATCGCTTTCGGAAAGCTCCTGATCCTTGGTTCTCTCCAGAATGGCTTTCACATTGTCAATTTCCGCCTGTACCTGTGCTTTCTCGTCGGCGCTTACCTTATCGCCCACGTCATTCAATGCCTTTTCCGTCTGGAATACCATGGCGTCCGCGTCGTTCCTTGCGTCCACAGCCTCCTTACGCTTTCTGTCCTGTGCCTCGTATTCAGCGGCTTCCTTCACCGCCTTCTCGATTTCCGCATCGGACATGTTGGAGCCTGCGGTAATGGTAATATGCTGCTCCTTACCGGTACCGAGATCCTTGGCGGATACATTTACGATACCGTTTGCGTCAATATCGAAAGTAACTTCAATCTGCGGAATTCCTCTGGGTGCGGGCGCGATACCATCCAGTCTGAACTGTCCTAAGGACTTGTTGTCCCTTGCGAACTGTCTCTCGCCCTGCAGTACGTTGATGTCCACAGAAGTCTGGTTGTCTGCCGCGGTGGAGAATACCTGGCTCTTCTTGGTAGGAATCGTGGTATTTCTCTCGATCAGCTTGGTTGCCACGCCGCCCATGGTCTCAATGGAAAGGGACAGGGGCGTAACATCCAGCAGCAGAATATCTCCGGCGCCGGCATCGCCAGCCAGCTTGCCGCCCTGGATGGAAGCGCCCAGCGCTACACACTCGTCGGGGTTTAAGCTCTTGTTGGGCTCATGTCCGGTCAGCTGCCTTACTTTCTCCTGTACAGCCGGGATACGGGTAGAACCGCCTACCAGCAGCACCTTGCCCAGTTCGGACGCGGTCAGTCCCGCATCCTTTAAAGCGTTCTGTACCGGGATCGCAGTCTTTTCTACCAGATCATGGGTCAGTTCGTCAAACTTGGCCCTGGTCAGATCCATATCAAAATGCTTAGGGCCTTCTGCCGTAGCGGTAATGAAAGGCAGATTGATATTCGTGGTGGTGGCGGAAGAAAGCTCCTTCTTGGCCTTTTCCGCTGCCTCTTTCAGTCTCTGCATAGCCATTTTGTCGCCGGACAGATCCACGCCTTCCTGTTTCTTAAATTCAGCCAGCATCCAGTCGATGACTTTGTTATCAAAATCATCGCCACCCAGGTGGGTATCGCCGTTGGTAGCGAGTACTTCGATGACACCGTCACCAATCTCAATAATGGAAACATCAAAGGTACCGCCGCCTAAGTCGTATACCATGATCTTCTGCTCTTTTTCATTGTCCAAGCCGTAAGCCAAAGCAGCCGCGGTGGGCTCGTTGATGATACGCTTTACCTCCAGGCCCGCGATCTTGCCCGCGTCCTTGGTAGCCTGACGCTGCGCGTCGTTAAAATACGCGGGAACAGTGATTACCGCTTCGGTCACTTTTTCTCCCAGATAATTCTCCGCGTCCGCCTTTAATTTCTGCAGGATCATGGCAGAAATCTGCTGCGGTGAATATTTCTTCCCGTCGATGGTACGTCCTCTGTCCGTACCCATATCCCTCTTAATGGAAGAAATGGTCTTCTCCGCGTTGGTAACCGCCTGACGCTTTGCAGGCTCGCCTACCAGCCTTTCTCCGGCCTTGGTAAACGCTACCACAGAGGGTGTGGTCCTTGCGCCTTCCGTATTTGCGATGACAGTGGGCTTGCCGCCCTCCATAACTGCCACGCAGCTATTGGTTGTTCCTAAGTCAATACCTATAATCTTGCTCATTTTCATGTCCTCCCATATTTTCTTGATTGTCGTAATTTTTTATTGATTTGCTATTGTACTACCGCCACCATGCTGTGTCTTACCACGGTGTCATGGTAGGTATAACCTTTCTGCAGTTCCTGGGCGACCACGCCGGATTCGTATTCCTCGCTTTCCACCTGCATCACCGCGTTGTGGAATTCCGGATTAAATTCCTGCCCCACCGCTTCGATGGGCTTTACTCCCAGCTTTTCCAGCTCTCCTACCAGCTGTTTATAGATCATATTCATTCCCTCCGCAAAGGCTCCGCCTTTTTCTTCTTCGGGAATGGTTCCCAGTCCTCTTTCAAAATTGTCCACCACAGGCAGGATCTTTTCGATCACGCTCTTTGCTCCCACCTCATACATGGCCGATTTTTCCTTTTCCGTTCTCTTACGGAAATTTTCAAATTCAGCCATCTGGCGCTTGACTCTGTCCTCGAGCTCTTCCACCTTCTGTTTCAGCGCCTCTTCCTTTTTATCCTTTTTCTTATTCTTTAAGAATGATTTTTTTTCTTCTTCGGAAGTCTCCTGCGCCTCTTTTTCCTCTCCGGCTTCAGTTTCAACTTCTGCTTCTGCTCCGGCTTGCGTTTCGCTTTCGCATTCCGCTTCCTGAGGCTGCTTTTCTTCGGCTTCCTGAGCCGCCGCGTTTTCCTGGGCGGTCTCCTGCTCATTTAACATTTCTTTTTCCTGTTTGGCCATAACTTATCCTTTCTGTCTAGTCCCTCTTCTTGTATAGATCGTCCAGCTGATGCATCAGACTCTTCAGAGTGCCTACTACCTTATCGTAATCCATACGTTTCGGGCCTATGATCCCTATGGTCCCCTTCATGCCTTCGTCCAATTCATAGGTGGCTGTCACCACACTGCAATCCTTAATGGCCTGAATGGGATTTTCCTCTCCGATATAGACCTGGATCCCTGTATTGCTCTCATCTGCCAGGGTTTCCTGCACCAGAGTATTTAAAGCCCGTTTCTCTTCAAAGGCACTGATCAGCTCGCTGGCCTTAGTATTGTCCGCCAGTTCCGGGTACTTGAAAATATTGTTGGCCCCGCTGGTGTAGATTTCCAGGTCTTCCTCCTCTTTGATGACATCGGCCACAGCGTCCAGCACCTGCCCTACAACAGCTTCATGGCTGCCCGCCTGCTGCTTCAGAGCCGCTATCAGTCCCAGATTGATCTCTTCAATGGGTACCCCGTTTAAATGAGTATTTAAAAGCATGTTCAATTTTAAAAGCGTTTCATCGCTTAAACCCTCCGGGACCTCCAGCATATGATTCTTGATCACATTGCCTTCCACCACGATGACCGCCAGGATCTGTCCCCTGTCCACACGGGAAAGCTGAATGAACTTTATCTTATTGCGCTGGATGCGGGGCGCGGAGATCATGGTGGCGTAATTGGTGTTCTGCGCCAGCACCCTGACCACCTGCTTCAAGAGAGCTTCCATTTTGTCTTCCTTTTCCAAAAGCATCTCTTTCATTTCTTCTACTTCTCTGCCCTTTTCCTCCAGCATGGTGTCCACGTAGAGGCGGTACCCTTTATCGGAGGGAATCCTGCCGGCAGAAGTATGGGGCTGCAGAATATATCCCAATTCCTCCAGATCCGCCATTTCATTGCGGATCGTGGCGGAGCTTAGGTTCAGATCGGTGTACTTGGAAATGGTTCTGCTTCCTACCGGTTCTCCGGTTTCCAGATAGTTACGGATGATTGCCTGCAATATTTTTTTCTTACGTTCATCCAGCTGCATCCTTACCCTCACTTCTCTTCCGGTGTTGTTAGCACTCGATAGGAAAGAGTGCTAACATCTTCTTACCATAAAATAACACTAAGCCCATGTGATGTCAACAGCTTTTTTCTAAATAAATTATTAAATTGATCCTGTGAAAATCAAATGATCATCTCCGCCTGCCGATAAAGCGGCATAGCACAGGCAAATACCATTCTCAAAAGGATGATTACCGCCACGATCATGACGGCATAGATCGCGATACCCGCCAGTACTCTCATAACCTTTTTTATTTTTCCCCAATTTGCAGGTATCCATTTTAATTCCGCAAGCTTTTTTAATCCCGCAGTAACAAAGTACATGAGAGGCACCAATCCGGGCATAAGATACCGGCCCTGATGCTGGTAATCCATGGAATACGCATAGTACAGACACAACGCGAGAGGCATAAACATCCAGAATATCATAACAAGGTGCAAAAATACTCTTCTTCCTCCCTTTATTTCTGCCAGCCCGCCTTCTCCGGGTATCAGAAAAAAGCCTGCCAGCCCCACAGCCAGCAGCAGCTCGTAAAAAAGGTACATTTTCGGCGTGGCATAGATGGTCATGGAGCCGTAAACGGCGATAAAGCTCTCCGTCAACCCCCTGAAATTATATTCTTTCAGCATATCCGGGAAAGAAATCCCTCTGGCAGCATAGGATCGGGTATAAGGCAGGATCGCCGGATCCCCGTACGTCTCTCCGCACAGCTTTAAGCTGTCCAGTCCCAAAAGATCCCCATCGTACAAAACCGCGTTGCGGATAAAATACCAGCCGATCCCCAAAAGTACGATACCGGCGATCAAAGCTCCCCGGCGAAGCATTTTTTTCCAGTCACAGCGCAGCCCCTTCTTTTCTTTTTTGATATAAAAGGCCGCAAACAGTAACATGCTGCTGAGAATCGCGCCATAGGCATTATAATAAGAAAGGGCGCAGAGAATGATGCCCACGGCAAGTATGATACAGTTTTTTGGGTCAAAGTCCGTCCGCCAGGCCCGTACCAGCGCGTAAAAAATGATCGCCGTGGACAATAACGCCATGGAATCCGTATTCACATAGCTGTGGAGGAACAGACTCTGGGGCAGAAACATCACCAGAAAACAGAAAAGCCATTTAAAACGCCTGTCCGAAAAAAGCTGTCCGCCGATACCGTATACCACGGCCGCCATCACGGTGCCGGTACACACATTCACCATCCGCGCCGTATACAGCAGGGTCAGTTCCGAGTCGGTAAACAGATTGACAAAGCGCATGGCATAACCCTGTATCATATAGGGCAGCATCGTATAAAAACCGTATGAGATCCCCCAGCCCGGAATCCGGATTTCCGGATCGAACCCGTTTGGCAGCCTGCCGTAACGGCAGATAAACCGGCTCACTAAATACCGGTGGGGTTCATCCGGCGGATGAATGGCAAAAGGCCGGTTGCACAGATCCGGCTGTACAATGGCCATCACAGAAGCGACAGAAAAAAACAGCAAAAGATAGAAGACCAGAATATAGCCGTCCTTTATCTTTCCGTTTTTCAGTTTTTCACTGATTCCCTTTACCATAAAAGCTTTTGCCGTTCCCTTCCAAAAAAATTCCTACCGGCGGTTCGATATGCTCCGACTGCCGATAGGAATCATTCGCCATATGAATATTTCCGATTTAGATGTAAAAACTGCCGGCTTCTTTCCCGTTGATGACATAATATGCCATACCGTCTTCGGGCTTTACATACAGTTCTACAGATTTGAAGTCCACTGCCTTCTGCTTTAAATCATATTTCCATACGTCCTTGGCAATCTTTACCAGATCCTCGGTGGTATAAGACTTTCCGCCAAACTGTACGTTCATGCTGACTTTAACTTCTTCCTTAGCTTTAGAAGCTTTTCTGGTGCCTGTGGTCTTCTTTGCAGCGGTCTTTTTAGCGGGTGCCTTCTTTGCTGCCGCTTTCTCTTCCTTAGCCGGCTCTGCCTTTATCTCTGCTGCAGCCTTTACCTCTGCCGCAGGCTTAACCTCTGCTGCCTTTACTTCCTTTACCTCTTTTACTTCCTTCGCTTCCGGTGCTGTCTTAACAGTTGCTTTCTTAACTGGTGACATAAAATCCTCCCTTCTTAAAAACACGGCACCCTTCGATGCCAAACTTTTTCATCTTTTGCAGTTCTGTCCTGCATTTACAATATAGTGTATTTTACGGCGCTTGTCAACCATTACGTTTATCGGATAAAGAAAAAATAACCAAATACGAGCGCGCCCAATACAATACGGTACCAGCCGAAAATCTTAAAATCATGCTTTCTGATATAGGAAAGTAAAAACCGGATCACGGCCACGGATACCACAAAAGCCGTTATCACCGCCGCGGCCAGTGCCGCCAGCTCCGTACCGGAAAAGTGCAGGCCGAATTTCAACAGCTTTAACAGGCTTGCGCCGAACATCACCGGAATTGCCAGAAAGAACGTAAACTCCGCCGCCGCGGAACGGGAAATCCCGATCAGCAGCGCTCCCACGATGGTGGCGCCGGAACGGGAAGTTCCCGGAAAGACAGCCGCCAAAAGCTGAAACGCGCCGATAAAGAGCGCCGCCTGGAAACTTAATTCCGACAAGGCTGTCACTTTTGGTGTCCTTCCTTTATTCCAGTTTTCTACCACAATAAAGGCCACGCCAAACACGATTAACGACGCCGCCACCACATACCAGTGATAGAACAGCGCATCCAGTTCATCGTCAAACAAAATACCTATTACAGCCGCCGGCACACAGGCCGTCAGGATCTTAAACCAGAGTGTCATAACGTCCGGTTTTACATAAGCCAGCGGACCGCTTTCCTTATATCCCCCGCCCTTTTTACAAAAAGGCCATATCCGCTTAAAGAACAATACCACTACAGCCAGAATGGCGCCCAGCTGGATGACCACTTCAAACATTTCAAAAAAATCCGGAGACACATTTTCAAAATGCAGAAACTCTTCCAGTAAGATCAGATGTCCCGTACTGCTCACAGGCAGCCACTCCGTAATGCCTTCCACGATACCGAATATAATCGCTTTTAAAATATCCCACATAAGAACCTCTTTCCGGCCTGTTATGACTCCAGATAGTTTTGAATGAGCTCAAAATTTTCTTCCGTGTCCCGATACCCCTCTTCATAGAGCGCTTTTAACTTTTCCGTGTTTTTTTCAATCCTGCCTACATCGCTGGCTTTCTTCGGCCGCAGCACAAAAGCCTGCCCGTTTTCCTGCTGCCGCTCCAGATAAGCCATGGTATTGTTATAGTCCGTATGGCGCCGCGCCATCAACTCATATACCTTAGGATACCGCAGATAGCGCAGCTTTATGAGTCCCAGGTGGGCGGATGGTTTTCTCACATATCCCTCTTCCTTGGTGAGGATCACCACATTCTTTTTATTGCCGTCCAGAATGGAGCGGCAAATGGGTACGGAATCCGAAAGTCCTCCATCCAGATACAGATTTCCCTTGTATTTTACATTACGGGATACCAGGGGCAGGGAAGCAGAGGCCCGAATGGCGTCAATGTCCTCCTTCATGTCCCGTATCCGCAGATATTCCGGCTTTCCCGTCACAATATTCGTCACCACGGCATAGGCCTTTCCCTCATATGCCCGAAAAGCTTCATAGTCGTAGGGATTGAGATACTCCGGTATCAGATGGTACGCCATGTTCACATTGAACAGATCCCCGGTAGTAAGCAGGCTTTCCGCGCTGCAGTATTTTCTGGTGTCCAGATAATCCACACACACGGCCAGCGCCCGGCCTCTCTGTTTTGAAAGATAGCTGCACATATGGCATGCGCCCGCCGAAACTCCGTATACACTTGAAAATTCCAATCCCTTGTCCAAAAAGCAGTCCAGCACTCCGGCCGTATAGCTTCCCTTCATGCCGCCGCCCTCCAGGACCAGTCCTGCCTGATACATTTGTCACCATTCCTTTCCTATGCGCCGTACTCGGTTTTTACAAATTTCCGAAGCGCCTGCAGGGAACGCTCTACCTTTTTCGTGTCGATACAGTAGGCCATTCTGAAATACCCCGGACATCCGAAAGTATCCCCCGGTACCAGCACCAGATCGTACTGCAGAGCCTTTTTGCAGAATACCTTGGCGTCTTCCTCCAGCGCCTTGGGAAATATGTAAAAGGTCCCGCCGGGCTTTACACAGGTAAAGCCTAACGCCGTCAATTCTTTGTAAAGAATATTCATATTGGTTTCATACACGGACAGATCCGCTGTCTTTCCTTGTACCTTTGCTATCGCTAACTGTATGAGGGAAGGCGGACAATTATGCCCGATGCCCCTGGATATCTGTCCGCACATCTGCACCATATCCTCCGCGTCCCTGCAGAAGGGACTGACCGCCACGTACCCAATCCTCTCTCCGGGGAAGGAAAGAGATTTAGAGTAACTGTAGCACATAATGGTGTTGTCATAGAAAGAAGAAACCCAGTTATCCTCCACGCCCGTAAAGAGGATCTCCCGATAGGGTTCATCGGAAATCAAATAAATGTCATGCCCGTATTCCTCTGATTTTCTTTTTAATATTTCCGCCAGCTTTCGCAGCGTTGCCGCGGAATACACCACGCCGGTGGGATTGTTGGGCGTATTGATCAGCACCGCCATGGTCTTGGGAGAAAGCATTTTTTCAAAGGCTTCAAAATGGATCTGAAAGCCTTCCGTATCGGGAGGCACCACCTTCAACACCGCTCCGGTCAGATCCACATAGGGATGATATTCCGGGAAAAAAGGAGCGAAGGTCAGGATCTCATCTCCTCGCTGCGTTACCAGCCTGAACGCGTGAGCCAGAGCGCCCGCCGCGCCGCTTGCCATAAAGATATGCTCCTTTCTGTAGGGCATACCGGTACGCTTCGCCAGATAGGCGGCTATGGCCTCCCTGACAGAGGGAATCCCCAGGCTGGGACTGTAGCCATGCAGCGTCATGGGATCCTCTTCCCGCAGCATATGCACCATCACATCCGTCAGCTCCCTGGGGACCGGTACGGATGGGTTTCCTAAACTGTAGTCAAATACATTTTCATAACCGATCTCGGCTCCTCTGGCCGTGGCAAACTCGGAAAGCTCTCTGATCACCGATTTTGCCGAAAGCATCTCTTTATATTTTTGTACCAGCATTCCGGTATCCTCCTGCGCTCTTTACTCTTCTGCCCATATTAAAGCACATTTTACAGCTTTTTTCCAGCCCTTTAACAGGCTCTCTCTTGTATCTGCTTTCATCCCCGGCAGAAAAACACTTCCCAGCTGCCAGTTTTCCCTGATCTCCGCCGTATCCTTCCAGTATCCCGCTGCCAGTCCCGCCAGATAAGCGGCGCCCAGCGCAGTGATCTCAATGCATTCCGGTCTTCTGACCTCCGTGTGCAGGATGTCGGACTGGAACTGCATCAGAAAATCATTGGCGCTGGCGCCTCCGTCCACCTTCAGGCTTTTCAGTTTCATGCCCGCGTCCTTTTCCATGGCCGCCAGCACATCCGCTGTCTGAAAGGCTATGGATTCCAGTGCCGCCCTGATAAAATGCTCCTTGGTGCAGCCCCTTGTCAGCCCCACCACAGTGCCCCTCGCGTAAGGGTTCCAATAAGGGGCTCCCAGCCCTGCAAAGGCCGGTACCACATAAACGCCGCCGGTATCCTCCACCGCCGCCGCGTACTCTTCCGACTGGGCGGCGCTCCTTATCATCCGCATACCGTCCCGCAGCCACTGCATGGCGGCTCCCGCCACAAACACGCTGCCTTCCAGCGCATACACGGGCCGATCGCCGGTGCCCGCCGCTATGGTAGTCAACAGCCCGCTGCCGGAAGCGATCGCTTTCTCTCCCGTATGCATCAGCAGAAAACAGCCTGTCCCGTAGGTATTCTTGACTTCTCCCGCGTCGAAACAGCACTGTCCGAACAAAGCCGCCTGCTGGTCGCCCGCTGCGCCCGCTATGGGAATCCTGCCTCCAAAGGCCTCTGTTTCCCCGTAAATACAGCTGGAAGGCTTTACCTCGGGCAGCATACTCTCCGGTATCTTAAAATACGCCAGAATTTCCTTGTCCCACTCCAGGGTATGGATATTGAACAGCATGGTACGGGAAGCGTTGGTATAGTCCGTCACATGCACCGCTCCCCTGGTCAGGTTCCAGATAAGCCACGTATCCACGGTTCCAAAAAGCAGTTCCCCCGCTTCGGCTCTTTTGCCCGCGCCCTCCACATTTTCCAGTATCCACGCGACCTTGGACGCGCTGAAATAAGCGTCGGGAATCAGTCCCGTTCTCTCCCGGACAGTCTTATCAAAGCCTGCCGCCGTCAGCGCGTCAATGGCACCCGCTGTCCTGCGGCACTGCCAGACAATGGCGTTGTACACCGGCTCCCCCGTATACCTGTCCCACACAATAGTGGTCTCTCTCTGGTTGGTGATCCCAATACCGCTTATTTCCTCCGGTTTTGCTCCTATTTTCGCCATGGCCTCAATAGCCACTGCCAGCTGGGAAGACCAGATTTCCATGGGATCATGCTCCACCCATCCCGCCTTGGGATAGATCTGCTCAAACTCTTTCTGGGCCATGGAACAGATTTTCCCCTGCTTATCAAACAAAATGCAGCGCGCGCTGGTGGTTCCCTCATCCAATGCCATTACATATTTTTTCATTCCCAATCCTCTCCTGCACCACAATAGGGCAAATATCCCTCAATACGGCAAAAACCTGACAGGCTGCCCTGTCAGGCTCTTGTTACCATTTTACCAGGGTTCCTCCCCTGACCTCTATCACATCTTCTCCTACCTTCAGCCACGCGGAAGCCGCTGAAGGGTTGTAGACAAAATCACCTGCCGCCCCAAACTGCAGGCTTCTGCACACCTGCATATAGTCTACGATCTCAATATTGGTGGCGTACCAGATGTCTTCCCTGCCGCTCATGTAGGCGCAAAATTCCTCTATCAGCTCCCAGTTGCCGTCCCTTTCAAAATCGCTGCTGTGTCCCCATACATAGAGACATTTTAAATACTGAGGCTTATGAAATTCCGCAAATTCATGGGCATACTTCATCAGATTGTAATTGTGATGACAGGTGCCGTTCCAGGCCAGCGGATCCTCCGGCAGCTCCAGGCTCCCCGACTCAAAGCAGGCGGTCCTGGCATAGGCCACTCCCAGAGTCTCAAACAATTTCTTAATGTCGTCACTGTAGGAGCCATTGGGATAGGCGTGTCCCCGCACAGGATACCCCACCAGGCTCTCCAGGCCCTTTCTGTCCTCCAGCAGTTCCTCTGCCACCCTGCTCAACGGACACCTGGCGATCGTGGGGTGGCTCATGGTATGGGTAGCCACTTCATGCCCCTGATACAGTTCCTGGATCTTTTCTTTCTTAATTCTCTCCGGTCTGTCCATCATACCGAAGTTTAGGTTGAAAGTCCCCCGTATGCCGTTCCGGTTAAAGATCTCCAGCAGTCTCTCGTCCGGCAGTTTGCCGTCATCATAACTCATGGTAAGCACTTTCGCTTTTCCGTTTGGAAAACAATAATATATCTGCAAAGGTATGACTCCTCTCCTTAACAGTATGCCGAATTTACCTATACCGGATTGCTTCGGATACAGGCAGATAAGGCAGACTATTTTCATAAATTTACTATAATATCATAGTATATTTGCCGTTCAAATACAAGTATCTTTCAGATAAGACTTCTGATAAAAATTTCCACGCCGATAAGGATCAGGATGACGCCGCCGAATATCTGCGCCCTATTGGAAAGCCGGGTTCCAAACCGTTCTCCGATAACCAGCCCGGCCATACAGATGACAAAGGTTACGGCCGCAATGATCAGTGCGGCAGCCAAAGCCATGAGCCATCCGTATTCCGCAATGGTAAAGCCAACGGACAAAGCGTCAATGGAAGTGGCGATTCCCTGCAGCATCAGCACGCTTACGGTCAGTCCCCTCTTTTCTTCTTCCCCGCTGCCCCGTATGCCTTCCGCCAGCATTCTGCCGCCGATATACGCCAACAGTATCAGCGCGATCCAGGGCACAAATTTTTCAAAAGCCTCCAGATACCGCACAATGGTGTGGACACAGAGCCAGCCTACCACAGGCATGGCAAACTGAAATCCGGCAAATGTCCCGGCGATCCCGCACATCCTGCCTTTTTTCATTGCCGGCTCATTTAAGCCGTTTGCCATGGATACGGAAAAAGCGTCCATGGCAAGTCCCACGCCCAAAAGAACACTGTTTAGAATAAACAGGAGACTCTCTTCCATATCCCTCTGCCCCTTTCCCTTTTTCGTTCCTCTCCCGGATTTTTTATTTTACCGGTATTGTAGCATACCCGCGCTCAAAATTCTATAGGGAAAGCCTCCGCCCACTTGTTTCTTTTTGGCGCTTGTGCTAATATAATCCTGTTGACGCAAAATTTTATAGTAATCAGCTTACTTTCAGCAGAAAATACCTATAAGAGAAAGACGGAAAGGAACGGGGCAATAAATGGAAATCGTGATACAGATCGGATTGTTGATATTGGGATTTGTGATGTTGATCAAAGGGGCCGACTGGTTTGTGGGGGGCGCTTCCACCCTGGCGGATAAGCTGGGCATTCCCCAGCTGGTGATCGGCCTGACCATCGTGGCCATGGGAACCAGCGCGCCGGAGGCCGCGGTCAGCATATCGGCGGCACTGAAAAATACAGAGGGAAATGACAGCGCGGCCATCGCCATCGGCAACGTGGTGGGCAGCAATATCATGAACATTCTGCTCATCCTGGGGATTACGGCAGTCATTACCGCGGTCGCCGTACAGACTTCTACTTTAAAATATGAGCTGCCCTTTCTGCTGGCAGTCACGGTGCTCCTGTTCGGATTAGGGTATTTTGACGGCGTTGTTACGCGGATAGACGGTATTATTTTATGGGCCTGCTTCATTCTCTATCTGCTCTACCTGCTGCGCATGGCAAAGAAAGGACAGGCGTCTCTGGAAGAGGCGGAGACGGTCAACAGCGGTCCGCTGGTACTGCTCCTTCTGCTGGTCGGCGGCGCTGCCTGCATTATCATCGGCAGCAACATCACTGTGGACGCGGCCACAGAGCTGGCGCGTATCTTCGGTATGAGCGAGCGCCTGATCGGCCTGACCATCGTGGCCTTTGGTACATCCCTGCCGGAGCTGATCACTTCCACTACGGCAGCCATCAAAAAGAAAGCGGATATTGCTGTGGGCAATATCGTAGGCAGCAATGTTTTCAACATTTTGTTCGTAATCGGCACCACCGCTCTTCTGACCGACGTGCCTTACAACAAAGATTTCCTGGCAGACAGCCTGATCGCCATTGCGGCGGTCATCCTGCTCTTCCTCTGCGCGGTGCGCAAAAAGAAACTGACCAGGGCCGGCGGCGTTATCATGCTGGCCTGCATGGCAGGATATATGGTATATCTGCTGGTATAAACGCCGCTCTTATTTCTTTTTCCCTGATTCGTGCCGGTTCAATAAAAGATCTGCGCAAGCGGTGAATCGGGAGAAAGTATCAGCGTCTTATTGTCTCCCGTCATGGTGATCTTGATGGCGTCCAGGCTGCGCACAAAGGAATAGAACTCGGTACGGGCCGGATCGGAATAGGCCTCGGAAAGGATCCGCATGTATTCCGCTTCGCCCTCCGCAGTCAGGATTTCCGCCTGCTTTTCCGCTTCGGAGATCATGACCGTGACTTCTCTGTCCGTAGTGTTGCGGATCATCTGGGCTTCGGAATTTCCCTCCGCGGTGTAGGTGGCCGCGATATTGTCACGCTCGGAGATCATACGCTCATAGACAGCGGTCTTGTTGTCTTCGGGCAGATCCAGATGTTTGGTTTCAAATGCTAAGAGCTCAATACCGTACGGATCCAGAGAGGCGCCGATGTTTTCCATGATGGCAGCGGAAAGCTCCCCGTCACGGCCGCTGATCACATCCTCCTGGCTCATGCTGCTGATAATGTTTTTGGTGGCGTTATAGACAATGGTATCCAGACGGTTCTCCGCGTTGGAAACGGAACAGTTTAAGGTCTGGGCAAATTTTAACGGATCGGTAATATGCCATAAGATGTAGCTATCCGTTATCATGGTCTTTTTGTCTCCGGTAATGACATCGGAGGAAGGCAGATCGTACAAGAGCGTCTGCTTGGGCAGCTTGTCCACTGTCTGGATAAAAGGGATCCGAAAACTGACACCGGCGTCAGCTACCACATGGTCCACCTTGCCGAACTGCCGGATCAACGTGTATTCATTTTCCTGAGTGATCACGATACTGGAACCGCCGACTAAAAGCAGGAGCAGTATCACGGCGATAAGTATGATTTTCTTTGCTGTTTTCATAGCTGTTTCTCCTTTCCTACTGCTGCGTATCCCCGGCCGTACCGTTATCCGTACTGCCGCCTGTGCTGCCGGTACCGCTCTGGGTCTGGGGCGCACCAAAATCAGCAAAGGATTCTAACGGATAGAAGGTCTGGACATTTCCGCTGGGACTCTCGATCACAACCTTGAGATCGGGCAGGATCTCTTCCATGGCTTCATAGAACATTCTCTCCCTGGTGACTTCCGGATTCTTGATATATTCTTCATACATGGCGTTAAAGCGGGCTACCTGCGCGGTGGCTTCGTTAATGCGGGCGGCCTTCTCCGCTTCCGCATCCTGGATAATGGCGTCCGCCCGCGCCTCCGCTAAGGGAATCTGTTCGTTCCGGTATTTATTCGCGTTGTTGATAGCGGTTTCCTTGCCCTGCTTCGCGGTTTCCACTGCCTTAAAGGCAGCCATGACCTCCTGTGTGGGCGGCTCGGAATCCTGTATGGTAATATTGACAAGCTGAATGCCCAAATCCTGCTCTTCCAGCTTCTGTAAAATGCTTTCCTTGATAGCGGCCTGTATCTCGTTCTTCCCCGTGGTCAGCACATCATCCACCGGGTAACTGCCGATAACGTTGCGGATACAGCTCATGCTGATATTCCGCAGGATCTCAACCGGATCACTGGAAGCAAATACCGCCTTGACCGGATCGGAGAAGCGGTATTCCACAAAGAAGTCCACATTGACAAAATTGTAATCCGAAGTGATCATCAGGGATTCTTCCTCGTTGGCAGCGTCCGTATCCTGGTCGTAGCCGATAGCAAAACCCTGAATGGTGGTATTTACCTTTCTCACCTGCTGGATAAAGGGAATTTTAAAATGCAGGCCCGGTTCCGTGACCGAAGATGCCTGTCCGAAGGTAATGAGGACAGCCTGCTCCTGTTCCCCGATCTGATAAGCAGAATTAAAGGCCAGGATCAGCACCGCCAGTACGATCACTACCGCAAGGGCTATCTTGCCTGCGGGGAAATCGGAAATAGGATGCCCGTCCGCCCCCACGGTTTCAAAGCCGTTGCGCTTGTTGCGAAAAGAAGTTTTCAACATAAATCCGCCTCCTGTGCTCCCGCACATTTTTATTTATATGTAGTATATTACCTCTTTTTTGTAAAACCCACAATAAAAAGATTTCTTTTGGGACGGAAACCTTTTCACATGAAACAAGCCCCTGAGCGGGGAAGCACTCAAGGGCCTGTTTCATATAGTAACTAAGGGGTTTAGATAACAGCTATTTCATTATTCCACATCCTGCAGAGCGGCAAAATCTTCCTCACCGGTACGCACTTTTACAACCCTGTCTACATTGTATACAAATATCTTGCCATCTCCGATATGTCCGGTATAAAGCGCTTTCTTGGCGGCATTGATAACCGTCTCTACCGGGATCTTGCTGACAACCACTTCTACCTTTACCTTAGGCAGCAGAGTCGCGTCCACTTCTACGCCACGGTACATCTCGCCGGCGCCCTTCTGGATACCGCAGCCCATAACCTGGGTTACCGTCATACCCGTTACACCGATGTCGTTCATTGCTTTCTTAAGCTGCTCGTACCTTGCCAGCTTCGCGATCACCACTACCTTGTACATACCGGTAGAAACCGCGGCCGGTGCCTGTACCACCTTGACGGCAGCCGCCTTTTGCGCCTCGGAAGCCGCCTCGTAATCGCCGGTTCCCAGATCCGTATTTTCGTTTACCTCCATGGTCATGGTATTGGAAATATCCATGATGCTGAAGCCTGCGTACGCGCTTGTCAGACCGTGTTCCGTCGCATCCAGACCTACGATCTCCTCTTCTTCCGTCACACGCAGCCCTACCAGCGCCTTAATTACCAGGAAAGTAATGGTAATGGTAACCGCTGTCCAGGCTATCGTAGCGCCCATACCTAAAAGCTGCAGTCCAAGCTGTTTGAAGCCGCCGCCGTAGAATAAGCCCTCCGCCGCGATCTGGTTGGCGCCAAAGGTCACACCGTCACCATAGCCTCTCGCAAAAGCAGGAGCGGTATCCGTCGCGAACAAGCCTACCGCAATGGTACCCCAGATACCGTTTAAGCAGTGCACCGCAACTGCGCCCACGGGATCATCAACATGCAGCTTGTAATCCAGGAACCATACCCCGAATACTACCAGCAGGCCCGCAACCGCGCCGATGACGATAGCACCAAAAGCGTCGCACACGTCGCAGGGAGCCGTAATGGCTACCAGACCTGCCAGAGAAGCGTTTAAACACATGGAAACATCGGGCTTGCCGTATTTGATCCAGGTAAATACCATGCAGACCACCGTAGCAACGGAAGGCGCGATGGTAGTGGTTACAAAGATGGAGCCCAGTTCCTCAACGGAAGTGGCTGCCGCGCCGTTGAATCCGTACCAGCCCAGCCAGAGGATGAACACACCCAGGCAGCCTATCGGCAGATTATGTCCGGGAAATGCGTTGACTTTCGTCACCTTGCCAGCCTTGTCTTTTACAAATTTTCCGATACGGGGGCCCAGAATCGCTGCGCCCACCAGGGCACTGATACCGCCTACCATATGAATACAGTTGGAACCCGCAAAATCATGGAACCCGATCTGCGCCAGCCAGCCGCCGCCCCAGGTCCAGTGTGCTTCCACAGGATAGATCACCGCGGAAATCACCGCGGAATAAATACAGTAGGATAAAAATTTGGTTCTCTCAGCCATGGCGCCGGATACGATGGTCGCCGTGGTCGCGCAGAATACCAAGTTAAATACAAAATTGGACCAGTCAAAATTCGCGTAATCGGTAAATACGTCAAATCCGGGTTTACCGATTATGCCAAGCATATCCTCGCCCAAAAACAATCCGAATCCGATCAGGATGAAG
Source organism: uncultured Lachnospiraceae bacterium (assembly GCA_947631685.1). Classification (GTDB taxonomy): domain Bacteria; phylum Bacillota; class Clostridia; order Lachnospirales; family Lachnospiraceae; genus Acetatifactor. The sequence goes on along the minus strand of CANRMI010000002.1, from coordinate 95,936 downwards.
ACTACCGTACCGATACAGAAGTCCATCAGGTTCTTCATCAGAATGTTGCCTGCGTTTTTCGCCCTGGTGAAACCTGTTTCCACCATGGCAAACCCCGCCTGCATCCAAAACACCAGTGCGGCACCGATCAAAAACCAGACGCCGTACACTTCGCCATTTATGGCGCTCATTACTTCTTCTGTCATAATTTTTCCTCCTCACTTTTTTTGATTAAAAAAAGCGATAACACGAGAATCTGCCTGTTCTCTCGTATTATCGCCTTTGATAACCCATTCTTTTTATGTAGTTTTATCCGGCCCCTTGCGCTCCCGTTCTTCCTATAGCGCTTCGTTGCCGTGTTCACCGGTCCGGATCCGGATGGCATCCTGCACATCCATGACAAAAATCTTGCCGTCCCCGTAATTTCCGGTTTTGATCTCTTTTACCACCCTGTCGATCAGGGCGTCGGCTTCCTCGTCCGCCACCACCGTTTCCACCTTGATCTTGGGCAACATCTCCACCTTGTACTCTTCGCCCCGGTATTTCTTGACAATGCCCTTCTGGTTCCCATAGCCCATGATATTCACGATATTGAGCCCGTTCACCTCGGATTCGTCAAAAATGGACTTTAAATCCTCTAATTTTTCCGACCTGATAATGATTTCCAGCTTCTTCAAGCAGTTCCTTCACCCCTTTCCGCAATGTCCGCCGGACTTGCCATAAAAAGGTAAAAGACGTTCTACTTCTCCCGTAGAAACGCCTTCGTTTGAATCTTATTATACACGCACAAAAAGGAATGTCAAATATTTTTTTCAAATATTTTGTTTTTATTTTATTTTTCTTGTTTGTCTGCCGGATTGGTTCTATACTGTTTGTGTAAAATATGTCTTATCGAAAGGAGCCACGGATCATGCAGGAAATTTATGAGCATAAAGTACAATATTATGAAACCGACAAAATGGGAATCACCCACCACTCCAATTATATACGCTGGATGGAAGAGGCCAGAGTGGAGCTGCTTTCTAAGATCGGCTGGCCCTTTGACAAACTGGAGGCCCTGGGGATCGCATCCCCGGTGGTCTCGGTGGAGTGCCGCTACAGAGCCGCCACCAGATTCCCGGACACGGTCCGCATTTCAGTAACGGTAGAAGAATTCAAAGGCGTTAAATTAAAGCTTCGCTATACCATGTCCAACGCGGAGGGAAAAACCGTCTGCGAAGCCAGCTCAGAGCACTGCTTTCTGGACGCCGGCGGCTTTCCCATACGGCTGCAGAAAAGCTTTCCCGCGTTTTATGAAGCGCTGGCCGCATTGGCTGAAGAAAAAGGCTGACATGGGCTTTTGCCTCAACCGCCGTATAGAAGCAGAAAATAATGTTTTCCGCCCTCGTCATATTCCCCCGACTTTTGAAAACCCAGCTTTTTCAAAAGCCTGAGGGAAACGGCATTTTCCGGCTCCACCATAGCCTGCACCTGGGTAATACCCAGCTCTTTCTCCGCATAAGCTAAAACCGCCCTGCAGATCTCTTCCGCCAGGCCTCTGCCCTGCCAGGGTACGCCCACCACAAATCCCAGCTCCGGCGTCTCAAATCCTGCCCGCATATCCAGTCCAGCCCTGCCGATCAGCTCTCCCGTTTCCTTTAAGAGTACGCTCCAGATACCAAAGCCGTAAAATTCATACATATTTTCCCGGTATTGCCGAATATAGTTTTTTTCCTCCTCTTTGTCCGCAAAAAGAGGTTCCATATAGCGGGTAATGGAAGGCTCTTCGTAAATGCTGTAAAAAGCTTCCACGTCCTCCTCCGTACTTTCCCGCAGCGTACAGCGCTCTGTTTCCAGTATCTCCCAGGGCTCCCCCACATAACGGCGGTACACCCTTTCCAGGTAATCCGTTGCTTTTTCTGGCAGAGCCAGGGCTTTAGAAACTTCCGGCAGGGCTTCCGGCGCTTCCGCCAGAAACCTGGTCTTCCCAAAGGAAGCGTCCCTGTTGTTCTCGTTTAAGATTCCCAGCACCGGCAGTCCTCTATTTGCCAGTTCTGACGCCAGTTCTGCCTGACCGGTCACATACAGCACGCCTTCTTCCCGGTATGCGGGTATTTGAAAATTCTCTCTTTCCATGCAGATCACCACTTTGCGCAGCAGCCGTTTCATCTTGTTTTTTCCTCTGAAATGATGTAGTATAACTGTATTGTAAATCAATTTGCAAAGGAAAGGAAGAACAAGATGGCACAGAATCCTATCGTAACGATCACTATGGAAAACGGCGATGTCATGAAGCTGGAGCTCTACCCCGACATCGCCCCCATTTCCGTCAATAATTTTATCAGCCTGATACAGAAGCATTTTTACGACGGCCTGATCTTTCACCGCGTAATCAAAGGCTTCATGCTGCAGGGCGGCGATCCGGAGGGAACCGGCTGCGGCGGCCCCGGCTACAGCATCAAGGGAGAATTTTCCACCAACGGCGTGGAGAACCATTTAAAGCACACCGCCGGCGTGCTTTCCATGGCCCGCAGTATGCATCCTGATTCCGCAGGTTCCCAGTTTTTCATCATGCACAAGGACGCGCCCCATCTGGACGGCTCCTACGCGGCATTCGGAAAGATAACCGAGGGAATGGATGTGGTGAACAAGATCGCCGAAACAGCCACCGATTACAGTGATCGGCCGTTAAAGAAACAGAAAATGAAATCCGTGACCGTGGAAACCTTTGGGGTGGAGTATCCGGAACCGGAAAAAACATCGCATTGAGTATTAATGAAACAAATTTTTATAGGAGTTTTCTATGCATATGCAAAATACCTTTCGGTCAAAAATACAGGTACTTGGTATAGCACTGATTTTGCTGGTCTTAGGTACAATATCCCTGCTGTTCTGGGGAAATAAAAAGCAGGTCTGGTTTTGTGATGAAATATATACCTATGAATCCGCAAACGGTTTTGAACAGAATTGGCCGAACGCCTCTGTGGACAAATGGATGTCAGGATCCGATATAGAAGCCTTTTTTGCCGCCGATAGTGACAAACTTGACTTAAACGCCATTACTACTCGTTTATACATGGATCATGTACCACTATATTTTTGGCTATTTCGTATTGTCTCGCTGTTATTCTTTAAGGGAAGCGCTTCTATCTGGATCGGGCTCAGTATAAATCTTTTTTTATATTTATTTTTATTGGAAACCGTATATTTTCTGTTCCTACGGCTTATAAAAAGTCCTGTTTCAGCCGGCATTACTGCTGCATTGACATTTATTGTTAACCGCCTGGTATTGGAGCAGGCTACTACCCTGCGGATGTACCTCATGCTTTTATGGGCACAGGTATTATTACTGCTTACAGCAATGTGGATCTTAAGCAGCGTTCAAAAAAGCAGATTATCGGCATTCAGCTTTATTGGGTTGTATTTGGCCAGCGTCATTGGATTCCTGACTCACTATGACTTTTGGATTTTTTATGGCGTTACTTCCTTTTTTTGCTGCCTGGGGCTGTTAATTCGATCTTTTCAAAAATACAGGCGCCATTTTTGGCATTCCAGGGAATTTCATTGTGTTCTGATCTGGTGCGCTGATTTCGTTCTTGCTCTTCTTTCTACCATACAGATCTTTCCCTATTGCAGATGGAATTTAAATCGGGGAAAAGGACAAACCGCTTTGTTTTCCCTGTTTGATTTCTCGGCATCTAAATGGAAGCAGATAGCTTGGGGCTATGAATGCTTGTCCCACTCCATTTTTGGGAACAATACTCCGGTGGCAATCGGTTTGTTCCTTATGTTTGGATGCATTATAGGTGGTGGAATACTGCTATATAAACATAAAGAAAAAAGACTTCTTATCGGATTTCTTCTTGTCGTGTTGACCGCACAGGCTTATCAATTGATAGTGTGCTTTACCTTACCAGCCGAGTGGGAAGAACGTTACCTTTGGAGCGCATTTACTTTGATGATGTTTTGCATGGCTTGGGGTGCCCTTCTGCTGCTTCAATTCATATTTTCTAAGATCAAAGCTGAAAAGATACGCAGGCTGACTGTATTGTTTGCTGCTTTCGCCCTTTCTGTTATCATTTTTGTCGGAGAACTTCTTGTTATTGATAAGGGTCGTGGGATTACCTACCTCTTTCAGGAAGGAAAAGATGTAACAGTGCTTCAATCATATAAAGATATACCCTGGGTTGTGTACGGTCCCACAGGAGGTGTCTATTCGTACTATGACTGGCTGATCCCAAATGAAATATGTTTTCTGACCACTGACGATACCATCGAAGACAGGGCCGCAATTCAACAGCTGCGCGGCAGAGATTCCTTTATTCTATACCTGTTTAAGGAATACTCTCCCCACGCATTAGAATTGTTTGAGGAAGAACTTGGCCGGGAGCTTGATGCCCAGTATCTGTTCAACAGCACAAACCTTAGCGTGTATCTGGTAAAATAAACCCGGGGTGCCGCATTATCAGCTTTTATCCTGCTCTCATATCCACAAGTACCCTGTCAACACCGCACAGCTTTACCGTCAAAATACTCCTTTATCTCCCGCATCCGCTTTACCTGATCTACGGAGAACGGACACCGGCTGCGGCAATGGCCGCAGCCAATACAATCGGCCGCGTTCTTTTCCAGCGCCCGGTAATGCTCCCGGGCCATATCGTCTCCAATCCTTGCCAGATCATAAAATTTGTTCACGGCACCGATGTCTATTCCGGCAGGGCAGGGCTCACAGTGATTGCAGTACACACATTTTCCGCTTGCCTCCGGCGGGGCAAAGCTGCCGATCACACTGTAATCCAGCGCGCTTTCTGGCTGTTCTTCATATTGCAGCAAAAAATCCACTTCCTTTACGCTCTGCGCGCCGGGCAGCACCGTCAGTACTCCCGGCTTGTCCAGCGCATAACGGATACACTGGTACGGCGTAAGCGCTTTTCCAAAGGGAGAGGTTTTCCCATCCAGAAGCTGCCCGCCTGAAAACGGCTTCATGACGGATATTCCTACCCCCTGCTTTTCACATTGCCTGTAGACCTCCGCCCGCTCGTCCACACTGCCGTACGCGTATTCCCCCTGATGGTAGTCATAGGCCGGATTGACCGAAAACATCAGCATATCGATCAGATCCGCATCCAATATCCCGCGGATCACGGCCGGGGTATGGGAGGATGCTCCCACGTGCCTGACCACGCCCTGACTTTTCATGTCCAACAGGTATTGCAAAATACCGTTCTTTTGGTAACGCGCCCAATCCGAAGAAGAATCCATGCAATGAATAAACCCGTAATTGATATAATCCGTTTTCAAGTCCCGAAGCTGCCTGTCCACAGAGCGCTTTACCGCGTCCAGATCCAGCGTCCAGCCGTATGTAACCCTGGAATAGTCCGCTCCGAAATGGATCTGATACATTACCTGATCCCGCACATCCGACAGTGCCTCTCCGAAAATGGAAAATGCGGTCCCGTCCCCGGCGGCAAGGTCAAAATAGTTGATACCGCCCTCGTATGCCCGCCTTACCGCGCGAACCGCCTCATTTTTGTCCGCTTCCACAATATAAGCCGTTCCCATTCCAATTTCACTGATCTTGTCCCCGGTTCTCCGATTCGTTCTGTATTTCATTTAAAAGCTCCTTTCCCTCGTCAGCATTTTTATCAATAAACAGAGTCTCTTCCTATTTTTCGCTGTAAAAAAACTGCCTCAATCCTCTCCGGTGAGGTGGACCGCCTGATAGGTATGCCCTGTCGCCGGTAAAAATTTTTCGATCACATCTTTTGTTCTCATTTTCAAACTGGAGGTACATACACACGGGTGGCAGCCCAGATATTCCCCCTTCAATACGTCTTCGTCAATCAACAGCTGTACCGCGCCTTCTTTGTCGTTCATCAATCCCATAATGCTGACGGAACCGGGTTCAATATCGAGATATTTCAACATATCCTCCGGACTGGCGAAAGACAGTCTTGCGGAGCCGATCTGGGGGGACAGTTCTTTGGTCCTGAACTTTTTATTTCCGGGCATCATCAAAAGGTAAAAACGATCTTTCTGTCTGTTACAGAGAAACAGATTCTTGCAGATCACAATGCCCAGCACCGCGTCAATCTCGTTGCAGGCATCCATATTATTTGCCGGTTCATGATCGGTCCGCTGATAGGAAATGCCCAGCGCATCCAGAAAATCATAGGTCCTCATTTCCCGCGGCAGTTTTCCAGCCGCATCTTCAGGTCTTCCTTCATATATTTCCATTGCCGGTATACTCCTTCCTGTACCTCAAATGGCTTCTTCCTCTCTTCATCATATTCTTTCGTGAGCCGCCCGTCAATCTTAACAAACAATTTTTCAAGGCGGTTCGTTCACATTTTGTTTACAATTAATTCAAGGTTTTTTCATTCGCTACTCATTCTTTAGACACTTTCTTCGCCTATACTAAACTCATAAGATATTTGATGTTTTGATTATCGCCACTATCAGTATTTTCATTATTGAATAACTTTTTCATAATAAATGCCAGACAAAGTATTTTGTCTGGCATCCTCCCTTTTCAGGGGTATTTATTCCTCTTCTTTCAGTTAGATAGCTTTTATCCCTCTTTCTCCAGATAAGGAGCTTCTATCCCTTCTCCTTCAAATAAGGCGCCTTTATCCCTCTTCGTCCAGATAAAGCTGTACCCTGTTCTGCATGACCTCTGTGACTTCTTGTACTGTCTTGCTGCCATCAAAATAGGCTTCGCTTTCTTCCGCTATGATGTCGAGGATCTCTTCCGTTTTCCAGGGCGGCTGTTTTCCTTCTTCCAGAAGCTTCTCCATTGTCGAAAGCTGCTCCTTTGTAAAGGCATCCGCTTCCACTTTCACGCTGTCCGGCCCCATATCCGTAAAAACCACAGCAAACTTATAGGAAGCGGCATTTTCCACAAAATATTCTCCTGCTTCCTGAAACGCCCTGCGGCTTACCGGCAGGAGCACGTCCGCATTTTTAGCGCCAAGGAAGAACTGGTTCTCTTCTCTTAACAGAAACATCATAAATTCCCAGACGCCCTCCTTGTTCGCTGAGGCCGCGTTCATGGAAAAGAAATAGGGATATACCTGGTGTACCCCTCCCTCCGCCACCGGTTTTCCCACCAGCTTTCTTCCTGTTTCGCGCATAGCATTGTCATAGACCGCGTACAACATATAATTCATCATGCGTACCGGGCTCAGCACTATGCTTTCCGCGTTTTTGCCATCTCCGTCCCCATATCTTTTAGCCAGCTCCAGTAATCTGGCAAAATCATCTCCTGAGAAATCACAGGTATGATTTTCCCAGTCGATCAGGCCGTTTAAGTCTTCCGAACCCTCCAGCAGGAGTGTCAGGATATAGGAAGCGCTATAGCCCTTGAGCAATACCGCGTCTTTGGGGTATTCTTCCAATACCGTCAGAAGCCCCTGCAGATCATACTCCTTGTCCGCAGGATAAATATCGGTATCGATGCAGTAGGAAAACAGATTCATCCCATAGGGCATTCCGTAGACGCCGTCCTCCCGCCCCAATATGCAAAAAGCCTGAGGGAAGTAATCTTCCCGCCGGATGCCTTCTTGTTCCATCCATCCGGTCAGCTCTTCCAGTACCCCCATATCCACCAGCTGGGGAGTGGATTGTATGAAGTCCATGTCGAAAATATCCGCGCCATGTCCTGCCGCGATTTCCGCCTGGAGTTTTTGACAATACGCTTCATAATCCATACTCTCCGGCATTTCTTCGCTTTTCACATAATACTTTTCGTTCTCCTGATTAAAACGGACTATCAGTTCCTTTATTTCCGGTCTCAGCCCACTGCTCTTCAGGGTAAGAACGATCTTATCGCTGTCCTCCGGGTTCACCTTGGACAGCGTTATCAGCATATCATTCTCTGCATACAGCTCCACCTGATTGGAACTTATAAATTTTATATCCCGCACAGAAGAAGGCTCGTATCCCGTACCGGCCCATTCCATATAAAAGTGCCTAGTCCCGTCGGACAGCGTATAATCATACAGTCCTTTTTCATCCAGGATCAGAATATCTCCCGTCTGTCCCTTCGCCGTTTTATAGAGCAGGCCCTTCTGCCAGAGGATCTCCCCCAGCTCCCCCGTCTCTTCATCCAAAACGGCCAGCCCGCTGGTGTATGTTGTGGCATTTCCTACCGTGACAACAATCTGGCCCCGGGCAGATTCACAGATGTCCGTCACCACTCCGTCCGTCTTTACGCTGCAGCGTATACTTCCGTCCGGATTCACCCCTGTCAGACGGTTTTCGGAAAATATCCAGACGGTTTCATCCGGAGCGATCCACCAGCTGCCGTATGTGTCCGTCAATTCTTTGGGGACTTCTGTCATCCATATTTCCGCGGATTCTCCGTCCCGGCACAGAAAGACTTCACCCTCCCGGTTTCCCGTTATCTGAACGGCTTCCCCTTTATAATACTGCTCGCCCAGCAGGTAGTTTTCCGATTCTTCAAAAACCAGAGCTTCATACTCCGGTATGATGTCATAGCTGCTCTTGTCTGCGCAGCCGGACAGGCAGAAGAGGATTCCTGCCGCCAGTAAGATCCGCCTGAAGGTCATTTTTCTTTCCTTTCCTATTTTATAATATCCTGTTGCTTTTCCTATAAATTTATAAGGCTCCCGAAGAACATTCGGGAGCCTCTGTGTGTTATATCTTATGCTTTTCCGTCGGAACCAAGTACGTTGACGATCTTGTGAGCAACCATATCCTTAACGGCCTGACGAGCAGGTTTTAAGTACTGGCGGGGATCAAAATGATCCGGATGCTCAGCAAAATATTTACGGATGTTACCGGTCATGGCAAGACGAATATCGGAGTCGATATTGATCTTACATACCGCCAGCTCCGCAGCCTTACGAAGCTGCTCTTCCGGAATGCCCACTGCATCCGGCATATTGCCGCCGTACTGGTTTACCATCTTAACAAACTCCTGCGGAACGGAAGAAGAACCGTGAAGAACGATGGGGAAACCGGGCAGACGCTTAATGCACTCCTCCAATACGTCAAAACGAAGAGGAGGGGGAACCAGAATACCGTCCGCGTTTCTGGTACACTGAGCGGCGGTGAACTTGTAAGCGCCGTGAGAGGTACCGATGGCAATCGCAAGAGAGTCGCATCCGGTTCTGGAAACGAACTCTTCTACCTCTTCCGGACGGGTATAGGACTCATGGCCGGACTCAACGGATACTTCGTCTTCCACACCTGCCAGGGTTCCCAGCTCGGCTTCTACTACGACGCCGTGCGCATGGGCATATTCCACAACCTGCTTGGTGAGCGCGATATTCTCCTCAAAGGGCTTGGAGGAAGCATCGATCATAACGGAAGTAAATCCGCCGTCGATACAGGATTTACACAGTTCAAAAGTATCACCATGGTCTAAGTGCAGAGCAATGGGAATCTGCGGATTTTCCGCAACTGCCGCTTCCACCAGCTTAACCAGATAAGTATGGTTCGCGTAAGCTCTCGCTCCCTTGGATACCTGAAGAATGACAGGGCTGTTCAGCTCGCCGGCTGCTTCCGTGATACCCTGCACGATCTCCATGTTGTTCACATTGAACGCACCAACCGCGTAGCCGCCATTGTATGCCTTCTCAAACATTTCCTTTGTTGTAACTAATGGCATTGTTATTACCACCTTTCCTAATATGATTCTGACCGGCCATCCAACCGAAATTTACTACGGTTTTTATTATAACCTAAAGCCCGTCCTTGCGCAAGCATATTCTGGAAAATCCGGATATGGCGGATAATGTCCCGACTCTTTTATCCCGCCTCATCCAGATAAAGCTGTACTCGGTTCTGAATAATTTCTATGACTTCTTCTGCCCCCTTGCTACCGTCAAAATATGCCTCGCTTTCTTCCTTTATAATCTCCAGAATGGGCTTGGTTTTCCACGGTGCCTGCTGCCCGGAATCCAACAGAGCCTCTATCCGCGAAACCTGTTCCCCGGTAACCTTATCCGCAGCCAGTTCTATGCCCGGAGCCATTGCCATATTCCATTCCGCCAGCTCGTATCTGCCGGGCTCCCGCCTGGTTTCCTCCACAAAAAATTCCCCGGCTCTCTCAAAGGCGCTCCTGCTGACCGGATACCCTGACGAATAGGGATCGGACACGCAGAGCGTGTACTGGTTTTCTTCCTGCAGCAGAAACATCATAAATTCCCATACCCCGTCCTTATAGGGAGAAGCGGCGTTCATGCAGAAACCCAGTAATGACACCTCGTTGACTCCGCCCTCCCCGGTGGGCCAGCCCGCGAACCTCCAGTCCGTATTCCGCACCAGATTGTCATATTCCGCGTATACCATATAAGGAGAGAGGTCTGCCCGGATCATGATATAAGGGACGCCTTCCTTATTTTCTTCATCTCCGTAGCGTCCAGCGGTTTCCAAAAGTCTTGTAAAACGGGGCTGATAAAAATCACAGGTATTGGTTTCCCAGTCGATAAGCCCTCCCAGGTCTTCGGCATTTTTCAGATAAATATCCCAAAAGCCGGAGGAACTCCAGGTTTTTATCAGTACCTTTTCCTCCCGGCATTCTTCCAGTCCGCGCAGCAGCGTTTCCCCATTATATTCCTCTCCCTGGGGCAATATCCTTCCGTCGATACAGATCGTACTCAGCACTATGGCATAGGGAATGCCATATACTCCGTCCTCTCTGCCGAACATCTGAAAGGTCTGTGGAAAATACGCTTCCCTATAAAGCCCCTCCTGCGCAACTCTGTCCGAAAGCTCCTCGATGGCGCCTTTCTCCAACAGCTCCGGCATATCACCTATCAGCGTACTGTCATATATATCCGCGCCGTGTCCTGCGGCAATCTCCAGGCGCACCTTCTGCAGGTACTGCAGATAATCCTGGTAGGTGGATGTCCTGGAAACTCCGTTTTCTTTTACCTGAATGTAATAATCGTCACTTTCCTGATTGAATCTTACCACCAGCTCTTTCAGTTCCGGATCCAGAGAATAGGACTGCAGCGTCAGCACACTCCTGCCGCTCTCTTTCGGATCCCACTTCGTCAGCGTTACTTCCATCGGCTTGTCCGCTTCTCCCGTATACAGCGCTATCCGATCGGGAGCCAGAAAATGTACGGCCCATACCCTTTCCGGCTCATAGGAAGAGCCTGCCCACTCCATGTAAACAGTCTTCTTTTTATCCTCAAAACAGTACTCATATACCCCTTCTTCATCCACCGCCAGCACATGCCCGTCCTGCCCTTTTCCTATGGCGCTTACGAAGGTCTGCTGCCAGTTGATCTCTCCCAGGGTACCGGTTTCCGTATCCAGCGCCGCCAGCCCGCTGATATATTTCCTGGGATCCGTCAATGCCACTGTCACTGTTCCGGGCGCCCCTTCACAGATCCCGCCGGGAATAAAATCCGTAGGTATCCGGTATTTTTCGCTGCCGTCAGGATTCAGACAGATTATGGTATTTGCGGAAAGTGCCCAGGCGGTCTTATCCGGAGCAATCCACCAGCGTGTATCGGAACCCAGCAGCTCTTCGGCCACGCCGGCCACACACACTTGTGCTGCCTCCCCCTCTCTGCACAAGAGAATGTCCGCTGTCAGAAGATCCGCTTTGAGCTGTACAGGCTCCCCGTTATAATACTGGGCTCCTACCGGATAATTGCCTTCCTCGGAGAAGATAAGCGCCTCATACACCGGCAGAATATCATACTGAGGTCCGGCCTTGGTGCAGGCGCTGATAAAGCACATCGCTCCCAAAAGTACGATCGCCGGTAAAACGCGTTTGTGCCCGTGTCCCATATTCTCACCTCGGTTGCTCCTACACTTACTGCGCGTTATCCGATCTGCTGTTTATGTTTCGATCATACCATGCGATTCTTACAGTTCTCTTTCAAGATCCTTACAGTTTTCTTCCAATTTATAATAACCGTTCCTCAAAACCCGCTCAAGGTAAAACAGAAGTTCCGGGCACCATGATCTGCATGGCTTCCCTGTAATCCTCTATCAGAACCTCCTTATGGGCGCCGCCGTACTCCCCGTCCAAAGTCCAGGCGATCTCCTCTTCGGACTCGATCTGCAGCCGGGAAGTCTTAAACCAGCAGATAAAGGCATTTTCCGAATCCTTTTCCGCCAGCGCGCCGATCAGCTGATTCATTTCTGTCAGACTGCCCGGCAGCCGTACCAGCGTCACCTCCAGCTCGCCGTCGTTTAATTCCACATTTTTTCCGGTTATCTTTTTAAAGCCCCCTACCGAAACGGAGTTGGTGATCATGCCAAACAGGAAATTTCCCTCTATGACATTGTTGTCATAAGTAAACCGCATGCGGTAAGCCTTTACTGCCGTCAGACTTTTTACACCTTCCAGAATATAGGCCAGATGCCCCAGCACGTTCTTCATCTCCTGCCCCGTTTCATAGGAAACATCCGTGAACATACCGAACGCCGCCACATACACAAACAGCCCCCGGTTAAACGAGGCGATGTCGCAGGCAAAGGGCCGGCCCGTCACAATGACTTCGGCTGCCTTTTTCATATTCTTAGGAAGATTTAAGCTGTTGGCGAAATCGTTGGTGCTGCCTGCCGGAATATAGCCCACGGGCAGGGATCTGCCGCTTTTCACCATGCCGGTCACTACCTCGTCCAGCGTCCCGTCCCCGCCGCTGCACACCAGCAGATCATAGTCAGCCGTCCGCGTTTCCACCAGCCGCACCGCATCTCCCTTTTCCTGGGTTACGCAGACGGTCACTTCATAACCGGCCTTATTAAAAATATCCACTATCTCCAGCAGATGATTTTTGATCCTGGCCTTCCCGGCTTTCGGATTCAATACAAACAAAAGTTTTTTCTCTGACATGACAGCACGCTCTCCCTTTTTTTCTAAACATACTCCAAAACAAAAGCGGAATCAATAAAGAAGTTATAAATTCTTTACTGATCCCGCCTATCTTTCAGAGATTTTTCTCAGCCGGCCTTGCCGCTTAAGTAATGTTCTATCCCGTCAAGAGCTTCCTTTTCGTCCGCTCCGTCCGCTTCTACTACTACGTTGGCGCCCGCGTTCAGTCCCAGACTCATCATTCCCATAATGCTCTTGGCATTGACTCTGACCGCGCCGTCCGAAGACTGGATGTAGATCTTGCTGTCATATCTGCTGGCTACTTGTACCAGCATGGCTGCCGGCGTTGCTTCCAATCCTTTCTCCAGATTGATGGTAATGGTTTCCTTTGTCATAAATTCTCCTCCTTTTACAGTCTGATCCTTTCCGCCAGCTCACTGAGCTTACGCAGTCTGTGATTGACTCCCGACTTTCCTACAGCCGGATCCAAATGTTCCCCCAATTCTTTTAATGCCGCGTCCGGATACTCCAGTCTTACCTCAGCCATTTCACGTAAATTTTCCGGAAGTTTGGAAAAGCCGTAATGCTCTTTCAGATACAGGATGTCCTCTATCTGCCTGGCAGAAGCCTGCACCGTCTTGCCGATATTGGCTGTCTCGCAGTTTACCCTGCGGTTGACGGAGTTGCGTACCTCTTTTAAAATACGCGTATTTTCCAGGTTCATCAAAGAGACATGGGCTTCCATAACATTCAGAAGGTCCGCGATCCCCTCGCTCTCCTTCAGATACACTACATTATATTTTTTTCGCAGTACGATCTTGCCTTCTATGGAAAAGGTTTTCATCACTTCCACCAGCTGCGCAGCCTGCGGACGGTTTGTACAGACGAACTCCAGATGATAGCTTTTTTCCGGAGCGCTGATAGAACCGCAGCTTAAAAACGCGCCTCTTAAAAATGCCCTTCTGCAGCAGGTGTTCTTTAACAGAAGCATATCCACCGGATCGGACAGATCGCCGAATTTAGCGATCAGCCTCTCTTTATCTTCTCCATATAAAATCGCACCAGTATTTATATTAAATGTTTTTTTCAATAATGTAAAGCATTTTTTGACCAGGGCTTCATTTTCTGTCTGAAGTCCGATCGTCAGCCCGCCATCCCTATCCTGCCCATACTGTCCGCAGAAGTGCAGAATAGCGGCCAGTTCCGCCATTTGGCAGTGCCTTGCCGGACTGCAGTGCCCGGCCAGTTCCTCTTTGACTTCGGCCGAAAAAGTCATGCTTCCTCTTTTCCGCCGGAAAACCTTTTCCGGTCTTCGCGGCACTATTTATTCTGCTCTCTGTGAAACAGCTTTATTCCGTAACTCCCATGGTTTTTCATCCGGATGTAGAGTTCGTTGGCAAGGGTTACGCTCCTGTGCTGGCCGCCCGTACAGCCTATGGCTACTACCAGTTGATATTTTCCCTCTTTTACATAGTTAGGGATCAAAAATTCCAGAAACGCCGTGAGCTTGTCCAGAAATTCTTCCGCTTCAGGGAACTGCATCACATAGTCATGGACTTCCTTGTCGTTGCCGGTCTTGTTTTTCAGTTCATCCAAATAAAAGGGATTGGGTAAGAACCTGACATCAAAGACCAGATCCGCATCCGCGGGGATCCCGTATTTGAAACCGAAAGAAAGCAGGGTTATCATCAGATTATTATATTCTTCCTCTTTGATAAAAATTCTGTCCAGCTCCTGCTTCAGCTCTCTGGTCAGCAGATTGGAAGTGTCGATGATGTAGTCCGCTTCCTTTTTCAGGCAGGACAGCATTTCCCGCTCTTTCTGAATGCCGTCCTCCACGCGGCCCTCAGACGCCAGAGGGTGCACCCGTCTGGTTTCTTTGTACCGCTTTACCAGCGCCGCGTCCGAGGCGTCCATATAGAGGATTTCCACCTGATACCCTTTTTCTTTCTGCTTTCTGAAAATATCGGAAACCTCCGTAAAGGAATGTCCGGCCCGCACATCCAATCCCAATGCCACCCGGCTGATCTCACTGTCGGGCATGGAGATCAGCTCCACAAATTTGTCGATGAGGGAGACGGGAAGATTATCCACGCAGTAAAATCCCATATCCTCCAGCATTTTCAAAGCGGTACTTTTCCCGCCGCCGCTCATACCGGTCACCACTACAAAACGCATGCTTCCCTCCCCTTTCTTCTAAAATCTGCCTAAAAAAACCACCTCGGGCTCCAGCCGCACACCAAAACATCTGTCCACTTCTTCCTGCACGCTCCCAATCAGCTTTTTAATATCGGAAGCCGTGGCATTGCCCGTATTGATAATGAATCCGCAGTGCTTTTCGGAGACCTGCGCTCCGCCGATGCTCTTTCCGGCCAGGCCCGCGTCCATGATCAGCTTTCCCGCGAAATATCCTTCGGGGCGCTTAAAAGTGCTTCCGGCGCTGGGATATTCCAGAGGCTGCTTTTCCTTTCTCCTGCGCTGAAAGTCCTCCATTTTGGCCGCAATGGCTTCTTTTTGGCCGGGCTGCAGCTTAAATCGGCACTCCGTTACAATAAAGGGCTGAGATTTAATGGCACTGGTACGATAGCCAAATTCCATGGTTTCGTTATCCAGCTCCAGGCGGTTTCCTTCCCGGTCCAGTACGACGACGCTTTCCACCACCTGCTTCATTTCTCCATCGTAAGCGCCCGCGTTCATCATCACGCCGCCGCCCACGGTTCCGGGGATTCCAGCGGCAAATTCCATGCCGCTCAATCCGTTTTCACAGGCCGTTTTCGCTACTTTGGACAAAAGGGCGCCGGCCTGCGCGCAGATCCGCTCTCCCTGCACCCGTATCTCCTGAAAGGCATCCCCCAGCTGCAGGATGACTCCCCGGTAGCCTTCGTCGCTCACCAGCAGATTGCTGCCGTTGCCCATGATAAAAAAGGGCAGTCCCACTTTGTTCAGATAGGCAGCCAGCGCCGCCAACCCCTCCTCATTTTTTATTTTGATGAAGCAGTCCGCTTCCCCTCCCACCCGAAAGGTGGTGTGCTTGCTCAAAGGTTCCTTGTAAAATATGTTCTCTGCAGGTATAAATTTCTGTAATGCTTCCTTCACTGCCTGACTTATCATACCATACCTCGTTTCCCCTATTTTACTTGCTGTTTTTGAAAGGCATCTTTTCCAAGCCTATTCCCTCATATCCAGGATCAGCTTCGCGGCACCGAAGATTCCCGCGTCGTTGCCCAGCGTGGCAAGAGCAAACTCCGCGTCCCTGCAGCCTCTGAAAGCATACTGCATATAGTAAGGCCGGATGTATTCAAAGAGCACCTCTCCGGCCTTGGAAACCCCGCCGCCAATCACAAATGCCTGGGGGTTGACTACCGCCGCTATGGCCGCCAGCCCTTTCCCCAGATACTGGCCGAACTGCTCCGCCACCTCCACTGCCAGCTTATCTCCGAATTTAACCGCGTCGAATACCGCTTTGGCCGTAAGGGGCTGTTCCCGCAGCACACTGGGCGTTTCGTCCTTTTCCAGCCGTCTCTTTGCCAGCCGCACCACGCCCGTAGCGGAAGCGTACTGCTCCAGACAGCCGATATTGTGGCAGCCGCATTCCTCCGTTTCATTGTCCTCTACATGGATATGCCCGATCTCACCGCCTGCGCCGCCGGCACCCGTTACCATCTGACCGTTGCAGATAATGCCGCCGCCCACACCGGTTCCCAAGGTCACTACGACCAAATCCTTATAGCCCTTGCCGCCGCCCTGCCACATTTCTCCCAGAGCGGCCACATTGGCGTCATTGCCCGCCATGACCGGCACATCCAGATACTCCCTGAAAGCTTCCGGAATATTGAATACGCTGTCCCAGCCCAGATTCGCGGTCTTATAGACCGTACCGTCGGCGTCCACAGGCCCCGGCACCCCGATTCCCACACCTGCCACTTCTTCTTTTTCTATGTCCATTTCTGACATTTTCTTTTCGATGCTCTCCGCTATGTCCGGCAGGATGCGTTCACCGTCGTTGGCGGTGACACTGGGGATCTCCCATTTTTCCAACACATTGGCATTCATGTCAAAAAGCCCCATTTTTATAGTCGTTCCGCCTACATCCACTCCAAATATATATTTTTTCATACCGCCTATTCCTCCTCTTCTTCCTCCCGTTTTTTTGCCAGGGAATTTTGTACTCTGGTATAAAGCTCCTGCGCGGCGTTATACCCCATTTTCTTCTGCCTGTGGTTGACGGCCGCGGACTCGCAGATAACAGCCAGGTTTCGTCCGGGACGGATGGGCAGCGTGTAGCATACCAGTTTATTTCCCAGATACTCGGTATATTCCTCTTCCAGCCCCAATCTGTCATACTCCTTGTCTTTATCCCAATCCTCCAGCCTGATGACAAAATCCACGGACTGGGTATCCTTGACACTGGAAGCGCCGAACAGCGCTTTCACATCTATGATGCCTATGCCTCTCAATTCAATAAAATGCTTGGTAATATCGGGTGCGGAGCCTACCAGCGTCTCGTCGCTGACTTTCCGCAGTTCCACCACATCATCCGTCACCAGACGGTGTCCGCGCCGGATCAGTTCCAGAGCCGCCTCCGATTTTCCGATACCGCTCTCTCCGGTGATCAGCACCCCTTCGCCGTAAACATCCACCAATACCCCATGTACGGAAATGCAGGGCGCCAGCATAACGTTGAGCCAGCGGATAGCCTCCGCCATAAAAGCGGAAGTGTTCTGATTGGTAGAAAGCACCGGTCGTTTATATTTATTCGCCATTTCCAGAAAAATTTCATCCGGCTGCAGCTCTCTGCAGAATACCACGCAGGGAATCTCATAGGCCATGAACTTTTCGTAGACCTCCCGCCTGCGCGCCTCGTCCAGACTCTCCATATAGGTGTACTCCACAAATCCGATGACCTCCATACGGGAACAGTCAAAATGTTCAAAATAGCCCGCCAGCTGCAGGGCCGGCCTGTTCAGATCCGGAAGCGTAATGCGGATCCCTTTGATCTCAATATCCGGCGTCAGATTGGTGAGTTTAAATTTTTCCACTACCTTGCTCAGCGTGATACTTGCCATACCCATACCTCTCTTTTTCTTGTATTGTTTTATTGTAGCACACTCCCTTTTTGATGGGAAGCAGCTTTTATTCCTTTTCCGCGGAATGTGCTGATTCCTTTTCGGCGGGACGCGCTGCTCCTTTTTCGTCAGAATACGCTGATCCCCTTTCGGTAGGACGCGTCTCTTTGCCCTGCCTGAAAAAGGCGTAAATTTCTTCCGCGATACGCTCCGGTATTTCCGGCACTTCCGCCAGCTCCTGCACCGAGGCTTTCCTGATCTCTTCCATGGATTTAAAATGCCGCATCAGGGCTTTCCTTCTGGCAGGCCCCACATTGGGAATATCGTCCAGCATTGATTTTACCTGCGCCCTGCCGCGCAGAGAACGATGATACTCTATGGCAAAACGGTGGGCTTCATCCTGGATACGGGTGATCAGCTTAAATCCCTCCGAATGCGTGTCAATAGCGATCTCCACATTGTTATAGTACAGCCCTCTGGTCCTGTGGTTATCGTCCTTCACCATGCCGCAGACCGGAATCCCCAGTCCCAGCTCCTGCAGAACTGCCAGCGCGATATTGACCTGTCCCCTGCCGCCGTCCATTAAGATCAGATCGGGAAATCTGGTAAAGCTGCCAAATTCCCTGTCGATTTCCTTTTCCTCCAGTTCCTGTCTCTCGTCCATGCCGTGTACAAAGCGGCGGGTGAGCACTTCCCGCATGCAGGCGTAATCATCCGGCCCCGCCACGGTGCGGATCTTAAATTTACGGTAATCGCTGCGTTTGGGCTTCCCCTTTTCAAAGACCACCATGGAGCCCACATTGGCAAACCCGCTGATATTGGAAATATCGAAAGCCTCCATCCGGTTTACGCCCTCGAGGCCCAGCAGCGCGGCAATCTCCCTGGCCGCTCCTATGGTCCTGCCCTCTTCCCGCTTGATCCTTTCCTTGTCCCGGCTCAATATCAGCGCCGCATTCTGCGCTGCCAGCTCCACCAGCTTTTCTTTCGTTCCTTTTTTGGGCACCAGCAGCTTTACCCGGCTGCCCTTTCGTCTGCCCAGCCAAGCTTCGATGAGCTCCCTGTCCGGAACTTCATACTGAAGCATCAGTTCCCGGGGAATGAAGGGTGTTCCCGCATAGAACTGTTTGACAAAATCCCCCAAAACTTCTTCTTTTGCGCAGCCCTCGCCCCGCACCATATAAAAATGCTCCCTGCCTATGAGCCGGCCGTCCCGGACAAAAAAGACCTGGATCACCGTATCCCTGTCTTCCTGCGCCAGCGCGATAATATCCCTGTCCTCTCCCGCGCTGTCTGTGATCTTCTGCTTCTGTGCCACCGACTTTACACTGTTTAACAGATCCCTGTAACGGGCCGCCTCCTCAAATTCCATTGTCTCGGCGGCTTCCTGCATTTTCCGTTCCAGTTCTTTTAAGATCGTCCCGTAATTTCCGTTCAGGAATTCCAGCGCCTGCTCCACCTGCTGCCGGTATTCCTCCCTGCTTACATTTCCCTGGCAGGGTGCCAGGCACTGCCCAATGTGATAATTCAGGCAGGGTCTGTCCTGCCCTATATCCCTGGGCAGATTCCTGTGGCAGGTTCTCAACTGGTAAAGTTTGTTCAGCAGTTCGATGGTATCTTTTACCGCGGCAGCGCTGGTATAGGGCCCGAAATAGCGGGACCGGTCCTTTTTCATTTCCCTGGAAAACAGGATCCGGGGATAGTCCTCCCCCACCGTCACCTTGATATAGGGATAGGTCTTGTCGTCCTTTAACAGAGTATTATATTTGGGCAGGTGCTCCTTTATCAGGTTGTTTTCCAGGACCAGCGCTTCCAGCTCTGAATCGGTCACAATATATTCAAAGCGGGCGATAAGCGACACCATTTTATCGATCTGGGGACCTCTGCCGATATTTTCCCTGAAATAAGAGCGGACGCGGTTGTGCAGATTGACTGCCTTTCCCACATAGAGAATGGCGTCCTGCGCGTCCCGCATAATATAGACTCCCGGTTTATTCGGCAGCTTTTTTAATTCCTCCTCAAAGCAAAACCCCATAAATACTCCTGCCTGCAAAAAGCCGTACCAGAACTGATACGGCTTTGATTTTTTGTTTACTTATCGTCATCTAAAACATGGTTGGAAAAGATACCCACATCACCGGTCTTCACCCGATTGGGAGCCTCTCCCCCGGATGTTTCCGGGGCGGACATTTCGGGCATTTCCTCATCGGTTTTCTCCCGGCTGGGAGCCTCTGTGTGCCCCTCTTTCTCCTCCCTGTCCTTTTCCTCTTCGGGTTCAGGCAGTCCTTTTTCCCTGCGGTAAATTTCCATAAACTCTTTGCCGGTAATGGTTTCTTTCTCTATCAGGAATGCCGCCAGCTTATCCATCAGATCCCTATTTTCGGAAAGCAGTTCCTTGGCCTTGTCATAACTTTCTTTCAGGATGGCCACTACTTCCGCGTCCACCTCGGCGGCAGTCTTATCGCTGCAGTTCATGACCTCTCTGCCTTCTAGGTACTTGCTCTCTACCGTGGAGAGTCCCACCAGTCCGAAGCGTTTGCTCATACCGTACTGTGTCACCATGGAACGGGCGATTCCGGTAGCCTTTTCAATATCGTTGGCCGCGCCGGTGGTTACCGTATCAAAGACGATTTCCTCCGCCGCGCGCCCTGCCACCAGGCTCACCAGCATATCCCGTAGCTCGGCCTCCGTGTTCAGGTATTTTTCTTCCTCAGGTACATGCATGACATAGCCCAGCGCTCCCATGGTGCGGGGAACAATGGTGATCTTCTGTACCGGCTCGGAATTTTTCTGCAGCGCGCTGACAAGGGCGTGCCCCACCTCGTGGTAGGAAACGATCTTGCGCTCCTCCTTGCTCATGATGCGGTCTTTCTTTTCCTTGCCTACCAATACCTGCTCCACCGCGTCAAACAGATCCTTCTGGTTCACGTATTCCCTGCCGTCCTTGACCGCGTTGATAGCCGCCTCGTTGATCATATTGGCAAGGTCGGCGCCCACTGCGCCGCTGGTGGCTAACGCGATCGCGTCAAAATCCACCGTTTCGTCCATTTTTACGTCTTTGGCATGTACCTTTAAGATCTCCACACGCCCCTTTAAATCCGGTTTATCCACGATGATCCGGCGGTCGAACCGGCCGGGACGCAGAAGCGCCTTATCCAGGATCTCGGGCCGGTTGGTAGCGCCCAGGATCAGGATACCCTTGGAGGTATCGAAACCGTCCATTTCGGAAAGGAGCTGGTTTAGCGTCTGCTCTCTTTCCTCATTTCCGCCGCCGTACTTGGAATCACGGCTTCTGCCGATTGCGTCGATCTCATCAATAAAGATAATACAAGGAGCGTTCTTGGTAGCTTCCTTAAACAGATCCCTTACACGGGAAGCGCCCACGCCCACATACAATTCAATAAAATCCGAACCCGCAAGGGAGAAAAACGGCACTCCCGCCTCGCCTGCCACGGCCTTGGCCAGCAGCGTCTTACCGGTACCGGGAGGTCCCACCAGCAATGCGCCCTTGGGAAGCTTCGCGCCTATTTTGGAATATTTTCCGGGATTGTGCAAGAAATCCACCACTTCCTGCAGGGATTCCTTCGCTTCATCCTCCCCGGCCACATCTTTAAAGGTGATCCCGGTCTCTTTCTGCACGTAGACCTTGGCGTTGCTCTTGCCTACGCCCATGGGCCCGCCGCCCTTGTTCATCTTACGGAATAAGAAGCTAAGCAGGATCCAAAAGAGTACCAGAGGCAATACGTAATAAAGCAGGATTTCCACAAGAATACCTGAGCTGTCCGGGATATATCCCCATACTTCCACTCCGGCTTCCCGCAGACGTTCCGGCAGGCTGTCATCCTCCACCATGGCCGTATAGTAGGTGGTCTTGGCCGCGGTGGTATAGTAAGCCAGCAAAGGATTCAACTGTCTCTCCTCTTCCTCCACCCGTTCAATGTAAATGCTGTCGGAGCCGTAGTGCACGCTGGCTACTACCGTATTGGGCTGCCCTTCCACTCTGCCGGCATCCACCCACTCCATAAATTCGCTGTAGCTGATCTCCTTGGTCTCGCTGTTGCTTAACGTCCGCATAAACACACTGGTCAAGACCAGTGTGATCAGCGCTGCCACCAAAAGCAGGAGCAGATTGACCTTTCTGGGGTTGGAGCCGTTTCCTCCGGGGCCTCCCTGGCCGCCCTGACCGCCGGGTCCCCCCTGGCCGCCCCGGCCGTTATTGTAGCCGTTTCCATTGTCAAATTCGTTCACATTCTTATCGCTCATCTATCTGTTCTTCCCTTTTATGATTGGTTCGCTGGTCAGATCCACACCCAGCTTTTTAAATGTTTTTATGTCCACATCCGCAAGCATTACGGAAGTATGTACCTGACATCCCCGCAGCTTGGGAAGCTGCTCCAAGGCTTTTTTCGCGTTCCCGTCCCCCATGGCGGAAACCGAAAGCGCGATCAGCACTTCGTCCGTATGCAGCCTGGGATTCCTGCCTCCCAGATATTTGGTCTTCAGCTCCTGAATGGGTTCAATGGCCTCCGGTGAGATCAGATGAATGTCATCATCCATACCGCCTAAGTGCTTCAGCGCGTTTAACAGAAGCGCCGCCGAAGCCCCCAGCAGGGCCGTGGTCTTGGACGTGATGATCGTTCCGTCCGCCAGTTCGATAGCGGCGGTAGGCACGCCCAGCGCCTCCGCTCTTCTCTTGGCCGCCACCGTCACGCGCCTGTCGTCCGTGGTGATCTTGGCCTGCTTCATCAGAAGCTCTATCTTGTAGACCTCGCTCTCCTTCGCTTTGCCCCTGCGCACATCGCAGAGCGTACTATAATAGCGTCTGATGATCTCCATATGGGACGCTTCCGTACAGACAGCGTCGTCCACAATACAAAAGCCCGCCATGTTCACGCCCATATCCGTAGGCGATTTATAAGGATTTTCTCCGTAGATCCCTTCAAAAATGGCATTTAACACCGGAAATATTTCAATATCTCTGTTATAATTGACGGTAGTCTCTCCATAGGCCTCCAAATGGAAAGGATCTATCATGTTCACATCATTGAGATCCGCCGTAGCCGCCTCATACGCCAGATTGACAGGATGCTTCAAGGGCAGATTCCAAATGGGAAAAGTCTCATATTTTGCATATCCCGCCTTGATCCCACGCTTATTGTCATGGTAAAGCTGGGAAAGGCAGGTCGCCATTTTACCGCTTCCGGGCCCCGGCGCGGTCACAACCACCAGCGGCCTTTTGGTCTCGATATACTCGTTTTTGCCAAAGCCGTCCTCGCTGACGATCAGAGGAATATTGGAGGGGTATCCCTCTATCGTATAGTGCAGGTATACCTTGACCTGCTTTTTTTCCATTTTTTCTTTAAATTCCACCGCCAGCGGCTGCCCAGCGTAGTGAGTCAGCACCACACTTCCCACATAGAGTCCCCGGCCGGTAAATTCTTCCATGAGCCTCTGCACATCCTCATCATAAGTGATGCCCAGATCTCCCCTCATTTTATTCTTTTCAATATCCGCCGCATTTATAACAATAATGATCTCGACTCTGTCGGAAAGCTTCATCAGCATACGCAGCTTGCTGTCCGGCTCAAATCCGGGCAGCACCCTGGAAGCGTGATAATCGTCAAACAACTTTCCGCCAAACTCCAGATACAGCTTATCTCCGAATTTGCCGATTCTTTCCTGAATGTGCTCTGACTGCAGTTTTAAATACTTCTCGTTGTCAAATCCTGCTTTCATTTTGTGCTTTCCCTGTTTCCTGTTGCCGGTTTCTTCTATAATTACTAATTACATATTACTAATCACTATGACGCTCTTTATTGTAACACAACCTTTCGGAATATGCTATAAAAACCACGTGAAGAACTCTCAAAATTTTTATAAACTTGACAATAACGGTTTAAAGTGCTAAAATCCAGATATTGAAGCAACGGTGCTATAGCTGTGATTATAGTACCTTTTTTTATTTTTTGAAACCGAGGTGTCGTTATGTCAGTAAAATACGTGTTTGTAACGGGCGGTGTAGTTTCCGGCCTGGGAAAAGGAATCACGGCGGCGTCTCTGGGCCGCCTGCTAAAGGCCAGAGGCTATAAGGTCACTATGCAGAAATTTGATCCCTATATCAATATCGATCCCGGCACCATGAATCCCATTCAGCACGGGGAAGTCTTCGTGACCGACGACGGAACCGAGACGGACCTGGATCTGGGCCATTACGAGCGCTTTATCGACGAAAACCTGAACAAAAATTCCAATGTCACCACAGGCAAGGTGTACTGGAGCGTTCTGCACAAAGAGCGGCGCGGGGATTACGGCGGCGGCACTGTTCAGGTGATCCCCCATATCACCAACGAGATCAAGAGCCGGTTTTACCGTAATTTTACGGATGATGAAACCTGCATTGCCATTATCGAGGTGGGCGGCACTGTGGGTGACATTGAGAGTCAGCCTTTTTTGGAGTCTATCCGTCAGTTCCAGCATGAAGTGGGGCATGACAACGCGATCCTGATCCACGTCACCCTGATCCCCTACTTAAATGCTTCCCAGGAGTTAAAAACCAAGCCCACCCAGGCCAGCGTAAAGGATCTGCAGGGTATGGGAATCCAGCCGGACATCATCGTCTGCCGGAGCGAGCATCCCCTGACGCAGGACATTAAGGATAAGATTGCCCTTTTCTGCAATGTGCCCGACAACCATGTGCTGCAGAATCTGGATGTCAAATACCTCTATGAGGCGCCCCTTGCCATGGAGCGGGAACACCTGGCGCAGGTTGCCTGCGAGTGCCTGCATCTGGACTGCCCTGAGCCCGACTTAACCGATTGGGAAAAAATGGTAGAGGACCTGAAAAATCCCACCGACGACGTTACCATTGCCCTGGTAGGCAAATACGTACAGCTCCATGACGCCTATATCAGCGTAGTGGAGGCGTTAAAACACGGCGGTATTTCCAATCACGCTACCGTAAATATCAAATGGGTGGATTCCGAAAATGTCACGCCCGAAAACGCGGAAGAGATCTTTGCCGACGTACAGGGAATTTTGGTACCCGGCGGCTTCGGTTCCAGAGGCATCGACGGCATGATCACCGCAATCCGCCATGCCCGCACTCACAACATCCCCTTTTTAGGCCTGTGCCTGGGTATGCAGCTTACTATTGTAGAATATGCCAGAAACGTAGTGGGTTATAAGGATGCCCACAGTATTGAGATGGAGCCGAACACCACGCATCCGGTCATTGCCTTACTGCCGGATCAGAACGGCGTGGAGGATATAGGCGGCACCTTAAGGCTGGGAGCCTATCCCTGCGTGCTGGCAAAGGATTCCCTGGCCCACAAACTCTACGGCACCGATTCCATTTCCGAGCGTCACCGACACCGCTATGAGGTCAACAACGATTACAGAGCCGCTTTAACGGAACACGGGCTTCGGCTTTCCGGCACTTCGCCGGACAACCGCATTGTGGAGATGTGCGAGCTTCCCACTCATCCCTTTTATATTGCCACCCAGGGACATCCGGAATTAAAATCCCGTCCCAACAGGCCCCACCCGCTCTTCCGTGGACTCGTGGAGGCCGCTCTGCAATATAAGCATTCTTAAAAATTTATTGATATACAATAAATTTTTATTGACAATCATACAGTCCTGCCTTATGATGATGGTAACCATTCTGAAGAAAGGCAGGATTTTGTATGAAATTGTTAAAAAGTTTCCAGACTCGTTTTTTATATCATCCTTTTCTGACAGGGTTCCTTGCAGCCCTGGCCGCAGGCCTGGTATTGACGCTCTGCCTGTTTGTTCCGGCTTTTCCCGAACTGCGTTACGATATTTCGGACGGTATTTCTCTTCTGGACATCGTCCAGTATCTGACTCTTCTGGTTCTCATGTTTCTTGCCATGAGCGGATTTCTGGTGTATCCCCTTATCCTGACTGTCAGTGAGATTTTATTTTTTCTCTGGATTCCGGCCAGGCCCGACTTTCAGAAGCGCTCCCGTTCTGTGGACATCACTGCGGTGGTTCTGGCCGTTCCCTACAGCCTGTTGTACCTGTCATTACTGAAAAATGTGGTGTTTGCGGCCGACTGGCCCGTTACCCTCTACAACCTTTCCAGACACACACCCCTTTATACGGACGCTCTGCCCACGCTGCTCGTTATTGCGGCAGCGGCAGCTTTGGGCTATATCACGGTAAATTTTATTCCTCTTTCCAAAATGCCTCCCCTGCTTATGACAGTGGGGCTGGCCGCCATGTATCTCGGCACCCTGGAAAGCATTTTATTTGGCATCCAGGTTTTTGACCTGCAGACATTCGAACTTCTGGACTGCCTGCTGCTCCTGCTTCCCCTCAACTGCATCCTCATCACTGCCAGAACCGTTTTCGTCAAGGTACGGGAATGGAAACGCTTCTCCCCTGCTTTCGTGCCGTTGAAGATCGGGCACGTTCCCGTTTTGAACCGGCTCAATTCTTTTTTGCAGAACGCGGACCGCTGGCCCTTTGCGGCATTTTTACTCATGTGGCCCCTCTTGGGCATTTTCATCGGCATCCTTCTGCTTTTCGGCCAGGCTCCGGATTCGGTTATCAAAGCCTGGACTGAAACCAGCGGCTGGAACCTTTCCCGTCGGGTTTCCCCGCAAAACCTTACGTACGACGAGCATTATCTGTGCACTGTCGCGGCCGGCGGCCATGAGCAGGTCGTAAAGCCCCTGCGGCTGGGAGTCCGCCACGGTCATGAAGTCATCGTAAACCGTCAGCTTTGCATAGCCAACGCTTTCGAGCAGATCCTGGAAGAGCGGCTTCCCCGTTTCCACCGCCTGGTGAGGAACTTCTACGATACTTTCGGGTTTCCCATCGCCAGACTGATCAAAAGCCGCTGCATCGCAGATATGATTTACTTCCTGATGAAACCCTTAGAGTGGTTCTTTGTCCTGGTGCTCTACCTGACGGATCCCCGTCCGGAGTCCCGGATCGCGCTGCAGTATACCGGAAAGACCTTAAAAGACTTCTCCGCGGGCTGAATTTGAGGATTATGCAGAAATTCCTGCAGCATTTTCTCTTATTTTGCAAGTTATCCGTCATGTTTTCAAAAACTGACATCTATATCAGTAAAATGTAAATCAGTGTCATAACCAACCCGACACAGAAGAGCAGGAGGCCAAAAGACAGGCTTCGTCCTATCATAATATGATTTTCTTTCATTTCCTCGGCAAACATGGCCAGTTTGTGCTCAAAAAAGAGCTCTTTGGGATGTTTTTTGCAGAAAGTGCGGTTCAGCACGTTCCGGCTTCCATCCACCACTACGCCCGCCGCATGCGTCAGCACATTCCCCTCTTCCAGCTCATGAGGCAGAGGGGAATCTCTATATATCGTCTTACGCAGACCTACGATCAGATAATCCGGCAAAACGTCCAGAAATCTGCACACCACGCTGAGCAGCCAGGCCAGTCCCTGCAAAAGAGGGCGGTAAAGGCGTTCCTCTAAGTCCCATTCCGGTTTCCAGAGATCCACGTACCGCCCGTCTTTCATGAAAACCAGTCTTACAAGCAGGAAATAGAGCACCCCGCCGATCACAAGGGACACCAGGGCTCCCAGGAGGCTTTCTCCGTTAAATACACCTTCCTCTATACCGGTGCCCATCCCCAGAACAGGCAGCAGCACCGCCGCGGTTCCCAGCAGGATACTGCTGAGGGGCTTCATGTAAGGCTTTTTTTCTTCATAAGTTTTCTGCAAACTTTCATCCGCATTTTTCTCCCAGAACAGTGCCACATACAGCTTTGCCATATAGGCGGCCGTACAGCCTCCGCTGAACATAAATATCCACTCGGCGGCCTTTCCCCATGGCAGGGACCATTCCTCCTGTAAAACCAGTAGTCCCTCATGCAGCAGGCTCTTGCTCACATAGCCGTTAAAGAACGGCACCCCCGCGATTCCCAGGGCACCTGCCAGAAAGATCGCGTGCAGCAGAGGTTTTCTGCGTCCAAAGCCCCGTACCTCATTCAGATCCAGCTTGTGCAGGTTCATAAACACCACGCCCGCCGCGCAGAAAAGCACCAGCTTGATCAGAGAATGGTTTACCATGTGCAGAATACCGCCGTTTAAAGCTGTCAACCAGCCTTCCGCGGATTTCCCGCTGCCAAGCATTCCCGCCGTGCCCACTCCCGTAAAGATAAAGCCTATCTGGGAAACGGAAGAACAGGCCAGGGTCCTCTTTAAATCCACGGAGAACAGCGCTAACACCGCACCTGTCACCATAGTACAAAGGCCCAGCACCAAGATCAGAAGACCGAACTTTTCGTTTCCGGCGAAAAACCGCAGCGTTAAAAGCATAGTTCCGAACACACCTGTCTTGGTCAGGATACCGGAGAGTAATGCGGAGGCAGGAGCCGGCGCTACCGGGTGCGCTTTCGGCAGCCAGATATGCAGGGGCACCGCGCCCGCTTTGGCGCCAAAACCTGTAAGCATCAGAAGTCCCGCCGCCAGGAATCGGCTCTGGCTGATTCCTCTGTCCATAACCAGCTCCCCTGCCGTAGAAAGGTTCCTGAAATCGTTTCCGTAGAGCAGGAACATTCCCATTAAGATACACAAGCCGCCGATCACGGCGATTCCCAGGTAGGTTTCCGCCGCCCGCAGGGATTTTTCCTTTTCATCCTGAGCTACCCACACATAGGATGCCAGGGACATGATCTCAAAGAAGATGAACATGGTAAACAGATCCGCTGACAGGAAAACGCCCACCGTGGCGCCCAGCGTCAAAAGCAGGAAAAAGTAATAGCGGTTCTTATTGGCATAGTGTGTCATATAGTCGAAAGAAAACAGAGTGCTCACCGTCCACATAAACGCGGCGATCAGCGCGTAAAATCCCCTGAATCCGTCCAAAGCAAAGCTTAAGGTCCCGCCGCAGAGATGCTGCCAGTATACGATCACTGCCGCGCTCTTTGGCCCTGCCGGATCAAATGCGCCGGTCAGCTGCGCAAGGCCGCCCTTTCCGATCAAACGCCCTGCGAAGCAGAGGATCAGCATCACAGCCAGTTCTCCCAGTACTGTGACTGCCGCCATAATATTTCTGGCTATGTCCGCTCTTCCGTTTTTTTCCAGGTTTCTGCCTAACAGCCAGGTCAGCACTGCGCCTCCAAAGGGCCAGAGCACCGCCAGCGCGATATATTCCTTCAAAACAGCCACCTCCTAATATCTTCTAATATCTTCCTGCAGCCACTTCTCCCAAAAAGCCCGTTATCGGCCGGGAAGCTACTCCAAACAATAGGATCACGATCACAAAAAACAACAGGGGAAGCCACATCAGCGGCTTGGCATCCCTTACCTGTTCTATAGCGGCGTAGTCAAACTCCCTGGGAGGAAAATATGCTCTTACCACTATGGTCAGCATATAGATCGCCGTCAGCAGCGCGGAGATCAGAAGCGCCGCCACTCCCGCACAAGCCAAAGGTTCCCCTGTGGAGATCGCAGCCCCAGCCAGATACCATTTACTGATAAATCCGGCCATTCCGGGCACTCCCATAAGAGCCAGAGCCGAAACGGTGAAGCAGGCAAATACCTTGGGCATCTTTCTGCCGAAGCCGTCTATTTCATGTACATAATTTCTCCCCGTCTCATGCATAACGGCACCCACACAGAAAAAAGAACAGATCTTGATAAAAGCGTGGAACAGCATGTGCGTCAGACCTCCCATCAATCCCGCCGGTGTCATCAGACTGACACCGAAAAGGATATAGGAAAGATTGCTGATGGTGGAGTACGCCAGCCTCCGCTTCAGATGCGTTTCCTTTACCGCCCTGGAGCAGCCATACACAATGGTAATGATCGTCAGCGTCATCACCACATCCTGTGCCCAGGTTCCTTTCAAAAATTCCGTTCCATAGCTGTAGTAGGTAAGGCGCATGATCGCAAACGCGCCGGATTTTACCACCGCTACCGCATGGAGCAGCGCCGTCACCGGAGTGGGAGCCACGCCGGCCTGAGGCAGCCAGGAGTTAAAAGGGCAGAGAGCCGCTTTCACACCGAATCCGCAGAAAGCGAACACATAGATCAACAGCAGAATATTGGTACGGCTTCCTACTTTCACCAGATCCAGCACGCCTCCATACACAAAATCTATGGAGCTGCCATACACAATTATAAATACCAGCCCGATAAAAGCAAAAGCCGCGCCCCCCAGGGAGTAATACAGATACTTTCTGCTGGCCAAAATAGCTTCCCTAGTCAGTGTCTGCATGACAAGCGGCACCGTTACCAGTGTCAAAAGCTCATAGAAGAAATACATGGTCAGCAGATTCCCTGACATGGCGATTCCCAAAGTCACGCCGTAAGTCATAGTGTAAAACAGGAAAAAGCTCCTTTCCCTGGGCTCATTCCGCATATATTCAAAGGAATACAAAGTCGCGAAAGGCCAGAGCACCGCGATCATTCCGGCAAACACCGTAGAAAGGCCGTCTATTTTAAACTCCACGGTCAGATTTCCCGTAAAAGTTACAACCGTAAAAGGCGCGGACGGTCCCCGCAAAAGCAGATACCCCACCAGCAGGGAAGCAGCACAGACCAGCAGCTCCACATAGATCCGCATGGCTTTTCGATTCTGCCATTTGAATAAAAAGATAGGAATGCTTCCCAGAATAGGCAGCAGGATCGCCCCAAGCATCAATATTCCGCTCATCCCGTCATTCCCTCCTTGATCAATACTTTCGCGATTTCCGTAATATAGCCGATCACCTTGTCAGGACAGATTCCTAAAACCGTAACCAGCACGGTAAACAGCACAATAGGCGCCAGCATCAAAAAGGACGGCTCCTTTTTCTCCGGTCTGACAACGGACTCTTCCCCTCCTAAAAAGCCCCGTATGGAAATGGGAAGCAGATACCCCGCCGTTAAAAGCGCGGACACCAGCAGCACCGCCGGTCCCAGAATGTCAAATACCGGCAGTCCGCTGTTTACGCCGCCCCGCCCCAGAAACCATTTGCTCACAAAGCCGCCGAAAGGCGGTATGCCTATCAGGGAAAGCGAAAGCAGGGTGTAGCAGATCATTGTCACAGGCATCTGTCTGCCTATGCCGGAAAGCTCCTCCACCTTGGTCTTGCCCGTCTTAAAGATAATGGCGCCGGCCACCAGAAAAAGCCCACACTTCATGAGCGCATGAGCAGCCGTGTGTAAAAAAGCACCGGTAAAGCCCTCCCACTGCAGAGTGGCCAGCCCAAACAGAATATAGGATACCTGACTCACCGTAGAATAGGCCAGCCTCTTTTTCAGCCCCTTTTCCCGATAGGCCATCATGGAACCCAGCAGCACCGTCGTCAGCGACAGCACCAGCCACACCTGCTGCACCCAGGTCCCCCGCAGGAAGTCCGCTCCGAAGAGATAAAATACTGTCCGGATCACACCCAGCACCCCGCATTTCGCTATCATTCCGGAAAGAACGCCGGAAGCCGGCGCAGGCGCTACGGGATGCGCCGCAGGCAGCCAGGCATGCAGAGGAAACATACCGGCCTTTACTCCAAAGCCCAGGATCATCAGGAAAGCGCCTGCCAGCAGTAATCCCTCCCTGCCCTCCAGCAGAGCCGCGTCCAGCACCCCGCCCGCTGTAAAAGTGAGGGTATTCCCGAAACGATTTAACAAAAAGAGTCCGAACAGTACCATATAGGCACCGGCCAAGGAGAAAAAGAGATATTTCAATCCTGCCATAATGGCTTCCTTACTGCCGTTGTGCAGTACCAGCGGCAGCGTCAGCAGACTCATGCTTTCATAGAACAGATAAAAGGTGATCAGGTTGCCGGAAAAATCCAGGCCGGTGAGCACCGCGTAGCTGAGAAGATAAAATCCGTAGTACCGTTTTTCCTTCCACTCATGCTCCATGTAGCCAAAGGCATAAATACCGGCAGGCACCCACAAGATTCCTGTCAGTACGGCAAAAAAGCGGCTTACCCCGTCGATCTTAAAAAATATGGGCAGCCCTGTGGTCAGGTTAAAAAGCGTCACCGCCTCATTTTCTTTTGTCGTCCCAAGGGCCACGCACACAGCCAGAAAGGAAAGCAAAAGTGCCGCGTCGGTAAAGCCGCATAACTGTTTTCTGTTTTTCCACTCAGGTCCCAGCAGCAGGATGAGGCCTGCCAGCACCGGTATCAATATTGCCGTGAATATCATGCGAACATCCCCAATCCTTTCATGATCAAATTTTCCCAAGATTGGGAAAGACATCCCAGATGCAGATTCAGCACCGTCAGCAGAACACAGGACACTGTAAGCAGCTTCTGGTTTTTCCAGGTGATCCCCTCATACGGCGACTGTTCGGGAGTATAAATACGGATCACGGTCTTCATAAAGTAAACAGCGTTCAGGATCGTACTGACAGCCAGCACCACCAAAGCCGGCAGCATTTTTCCCTGGTTCTGTACGGCCGCCTGGGCAAAGAGCAGCTTACTGATAAAACCGGAGAACAGGGGCAGTCCCACCATGGAGAGAGAGCCTGCGGTAAAGGCAGCGCCCGCTAATTTGTTCCGGTAGGCAGCGCCCGTGAGATCCTGAAACTTCACGCTGCCGCCGGATGCGCCGGTAATGCCCATACACGCAACGAACAGCAGCGCCTTGGCAGCCGCATGAGAAAATATATGAAAGATGGCGGCCACCATACCGGCCTGGGTTCCCATACCGATTCCCATGTAAATATAACCGATCTGCGCCACCGAAGAAAAAGCGATCATCCTGCGGATATTGTTCTCCTTAATAGCGCTCAGGGAGCCGAATATCATTCCCGCCAGGCCGAACAGGAAGAGCACATTCACGATCTTGGTATCGTGGAACACCTCGAACCCAATGACTCGGTAAATGATCTTGATCAGCAGAAAAATGTATCCTTTACTCACCAGAGAGGAAAGAATAGCCGCGCTGGACGCCGTGGAATAGCCATAGGCATCCGGTACCCAGGTATGAAAAGGGAACAGCGCGCTCTTAATGGCCAGTCCCACTGTCATTAACCCGATGGTAACCGTAAGGGGAACCCCATACATTCCCGACGCGTGGAGCCGCGCCACAGATTCCTGTATGTTGCTCATCAGCAGATGCCCTGTCAGATCATAGAGCATACACAGTCCCATTAACAGCAGGCCGGAGCCTAACAGGCTCATGATCATATAGCGCACCGCCGCTTCTATAGTCCGTCCCGTCTGCCTTATCATGATCAGGCCGCAGGCGGATATGGTATTGATCTCCACAAAGACATAGGCCGTAAAAAGGTCGTTGGTATATATCAATGCCAGCAGCGAGCATAACAGGTGATCCGCCAGCACATAATAGAGGAAGAGTTTGTTTTCCTCCACCTTTTCCTCCAGCTCTTTTTCCCCTCCTAAAAGGGACAGCAGCATAACTCCGCAGACAAAAAGCGCCAGCAGCGCTTCCAAAACGCCTGCACGGATCTCGTTTCCCCAGGGAGCGGGAAATTTACCCATCACATAAACAAAAGCCTCTCCCGTCACGGCTGTATAATACAGCGTACACAGATTCAGAGCCATCTCTACAACGATCAGTGCATGATTCAGCCATTTCGCCGCTTTCGGCTTCAGTCCCGAAGAAACGATCCCAGCAAACAGACACAGCAGGATGGCGGCGGCAGGGAAATTTCTGATGATCTCCATTTACGCCTCCTCCTTTTTTATCAACGCGGAAATCTCATCCAGATTCAGCGTGTGGTATCTGGCATAGAGCCGGATCGTAATGGAAAGCATCAGCGCCGTAACGGAAACGGAAACCACGATACCGGTCAGCACCAGGCCGCTGGGAATAGGATTGATGTACGCTTCCATTTTCTGCACCCCGTCGGTAATGATAGGCGCCGCCCGTCCCGCGATATATCCTTTTTCCGCCAGGAACAGATAGATTGCCGCATCCATAATATTCATACCGATGATCTTCTTGATCAGATTGTTCTGTAAAAGCAGGTTGGCAAAGCCGATACCAAACAGGATCATTGCCACCACTTCTTCATAATTGACAAAGAAATTGGCTCCCATATCACAGCCCTCCTCTTCTGAACAGCGCGTAAAACGCGTACATGGTGCAGGCCACCTCTATTCCCACGCAGATATTGATAGGCAGGATGATACCGCCGCTGAGGATGTGCCCGGGCAGTCCCAGCGGAATATGATTTTCTATACCGTTTGCTCCCGTAATATAAAAATAGGAGCCGATAAGACCGTACATAACCAGTGAAGTGATCTTGGCCGTCTTATAGACCGCCTCATTGAAAAAGCGCTGGGTTTTCTTAAATCCAAAAGCGATCACGTAGAGGATCAGGCCCGCGCCGATGACCGCGCCGCCGGAGAACCCTCCCCCAGGGCCCAGATGTCCTCCCAGGATCACGTAGATACCAAAAATAAAGATGACTGGACAGAGTATGAACGCCATACCCTGCAGGATCGCGTCATTCTTGGGCTCATACTTTCTGTCATTGTCCGTTTCCTGCTTCTTTAAGACCGCCTCGTCCAGCATCAGCATGACCATGACGCAGCATGTCGCGATAAACAGCACATTGGTCTCCCCAAACGTATCGAAAGCCCTGTAAGTCAGAATCATACCGGTAACGATATTCACCGATCCGGTCTCCTGCAGGCCCTCTTCTATGTAACGGGCGGAAACCTCATTGTTATCCGGATTGCCGGCCTGTCCCACGGGAGGCAGCCAGGATACTGCCAATACCAACAGCGCGATAAAGGACAGACAGAAAACCACTGCCAACACCCGATAAGCCCGTTTAAATACCCGGTACTCCTTGTTGCGCGCCACATCATTGACTCTCTCTTCCATTTTCTTCCGCTCGTTTTCCTGCCTGCGCAGAAGATACGGAGAAGGCTCATATTCTTTCTGAGGGCGCAGTTCCATATTGCCGTCATAAATATCCCTGTCCCCGTCCAGCCAGCTTTCAAAACGGGAGGATTTCTTTTCTTCTTTTTCGCTTTTTTCTTTTCTTTTTTCTTTCTCTCTTCTATTCATTTCTGCCTCTCATTCTGCCGTGTCGGACAGTCCCCGCATCAATGCTTGTCCTTTCCATCCTCCTGCCCTATGGCATGGATCTTTTTCAGGGTTACGAAAAAGAGAATGGTGGTAACGCCCGCTCCCACCGCGGCCTCCGTGATCGCTAAGTCCGGAGATTCCAGACAGATCCAGATCATGGCCATTACCAAAGAAAAGGACATATATATAATGATGGAATTAAGGAGATTTCTGGAAAAGCTCACCGAGATCGCGCATACCACCAGAAATCCCAACAGGATTGCCTGTAAAAATGCCATAGTCCGCCTCCGTCATTTCACTTATCGGTTTCTTTTTCCGTTTTGCAGTACTCCTCCAGCTTTTCGTTGGTGGTCACTTCCAGTCTGGCGATCAGATGGGAAGAAACCGGAGAAGCGCACCACAGAAACAAAATAACCAGCGCAAATTTTAAAGTTACAAAATTGAATCCGGAAAAGATCATCAGGCCCACCAGGGAAAAGCTGATTCCCAGTGTATCCCCCATAGCTGCCGCGTGCATACGGTTCAGCACATATTTATAACGAAAAACTCCAAAAAGCTGCACGCAGAAAATAAACAGTCCGATCAACAAAAAGACACTTCCCGCGATAAAGCGTATCCACTCAGCCATTTTCGCTTTCCTCCTTGTTTTCACCGTTTTCTTCCTGCTGCTGTTTCTTCTCTAGGTACACGCCCGTATACACCTTCGTCAGCACCACCACCGCTAAGAAGCTTATCATAGCGTAGATCAGACAAATATCCGCCAGATACCCTTCTCCCAAAAGCAGCGTAAACACCGCGATCATAACGATCACCATGGTGCCCATCATATTCACAGCCACCACCCTGTCCGCCATACTGGGCCCCAATATCGCCCGCAGCAGACAGGCAAACAGCAAAAATGCCATGAAGAGCAGGATCCCAACATACACATTTTGGTACAGTTCCGTAATTTCCACGGCTATTTTGTTCCTCCTTCTTCCAGCTTATGCAGCAGCCTGACAAAGACGGAAGTATCGATTCCCTCCGCCAGGCTCTTATCCAGACAGTGCACAGTATACTCATCTCCCTCCAGGGAAACCGTAATGGTCCCCGGCGTCAGGGTAATAGAATTGGCTAACAATACTTTAGCCATGCGGGTTTTTAAATCTGTCCGGAACTTTATCAGCACCGGCTCGTTTTGAAAACGCGGCGAGAGGATCATGCGGACTACCGCCGCATTGGCCTTTATGATCTCCCATACCAGTACTGCCGCGTACTGGATCAGCCGCAGGCTTTTTTTGCAGAACAGAATGTCCTTTTTCACACTGTAGCCCATAAAGACGCAGAGAAAAGCATATATGGCCGACACGATCCCCAGCCCGAAAAGGGCGATTTCCCACGTCAGCTTTCCGTTAAAAATGATCCAGATCAAAAACAGTATTATGTACATAAAAGCTTATCCTTTCCCTGCAGATCTCCACACCGCGCCGCTCCTGACACGCCCATAAGAAAGCAGATACGCCGTCAGGCCAGTATCTGCTCCGTTTTCTGCGTCAATTCCGCCGCGCTCATGGCCCCAATAGCGGTATCTGCCACTTCTCCATTTTTAAAAAAAGCAAAAGTGGGTATGCTTACCACACGGTACTTCTGAGCCAGTTCCGGCTCTTCGTCCACATTGACCTTTCCAACCTTTACCCTGCCCGCGTAGTCTTCCGCCAGTTTTTCCACCACCGGCGCCATCATCTTGCAGGGGCCGCACCAATCCGCGTAAAAATCAATCAGTACGGGTACCTCGCTGGAAAGTACCTCCTCCTCAAAATTCTGCCTTGTCACCTTTACTTCCATAATATATCCCTCTCTTTCTCTTTTCCGGTAGTATGCCCCGTTCTATACCGGTTATACCAGCCGGTCGTACCAATGGTTATACTGGCGGTTACAGCCTGGGCTCTGCCGTTATCTGCAGATGATATATTTGCAGATCGGATTTCCCATGGCGGAAAACCTCTCTTCGTATTCGGTCATGATATTGCCGGGCAGCATGGCATCGTCGTGGTGCAGATCATAGGTCACCGCTTCGGCTCTCCAGCCCGCCTCAGAAAGCTCGTCCAGGGCAAAATCAAACAGTTCCCGATTGTCCGTTTTAAATTCCAGCCTGCCATCCGGAGCCAGCACCTGGTCATACCTCTCCAAAAACTGCCTGGACGGCAGCCTCCGTCCCGCATGTCTCTCCTTGGGCCATGGATCGGAAAAATTCAGATAAATCTTCTCCACTTCTCCCTTATCAAAAACCCCCGTCAGTCCCTCCGCGTCCATACGGATAAACCTCAGATTGGGAAGCTCGTCCTCTTCCATTTTCTGAATGGCCCGCAGCAGTACACTGGAGTACTTTTCAATGCCTATATAATTGTTCTGAGGGTTGGCGGCAGCCAGTTCATGAAGAAACTTTCCCTTTCCCATACCGATCTCGATCACGATAGGATTGTCATTTTTAAAGAGTTCCCGCCATTTTCCCCTTTGCTCCCAGGGCTTATGCACCACGAAGCTGCTCTCCGCGATCTTCTCTCTGGAACCTGCAATATTCCTTAACCGCATCTTTCCAATCTCTTTCTGATTTCTATCTAAAACAGTATAGCACAATTCCTGAAAAAATAAAGTGTGAAATTTTACAAAAATAGTGTATAATGAGAAAGTACTTTGATTGGATTTTTACTTCCGAAAGGTGAGGTTATATTGCCCAAACTATCGTCTTCTTTTTTTCGCGAACTTGCTCTTTTTATAATACTGCCTTTATTTTTCGCCCTGCTGCCGGGAAATACCCTTTGGGCTGACGCCCTGCCCGTCATGGATGATGTGGAAGAGCGGCTTCAGATTCCCGTCCAGACAGACACCGTCCCCAACTGGCCGCCCGCGCCCCAAATAAGCGCCCAGTCGGCCATTTTGATGGATGCGGACAGCGGTGCCATTCTCTACGAAAAAAACATCCATGAACAGCTTTATCCCGCCAGCACCACCAAGCTTTTGACCTGTCTCATCGCCGTGGAAAACTGCTCCCTGGATGAAGTTGTTACGCTTTCCCATGACGCTGTTTTTGATACTCCCAGGGACAGTTCCCATATCGCCCTGGATGAGGGGGAAGCCATTACCTTGGAGCAGTGCCTGAACGCGGTGTTGATCGCTTCCGCCAACGAAGCGGCCTTTGCCCTAGCAGAACATGTTTCCGGTACAAGCTGGGAAGATTTCACGGATCTGATGAACGAACGGGCCAGAGAGTTAGGCTGCGTGGACTCCCACTTTGCCAATCCCAACGGCCTGCCCGACGAGAATCATTACACCTCCGCGTATGATCTGGCCATGATTGGACGGGCTTTCTTTGCCAACGAGCTCTTGTGCAAAATTTCTTCCACCGAGAAGCTGGACCTGCCCGCCACCGCCACCCAGCCGGATCATATCATCGCCTACTCCAAGAACCAGCTTTTCCCCGGCAAACCCTATGCCTACGAATATCTGGTGGGAAGCAAGACCGGCTATACAACCGCCGCGGGAAACATCTTGGTATCCTGCGCCCAGAAAGACGGCATGAAGCTGGTTGCGGTGGTTATGGTGGAGGACTCTCCGGCCCAGTTTGCCGATACGGTTTCCCTCTTTAACTATGGCTTTCACAATTTTGAGCGGGTGAATATCGCCGAAACCGAAACCCGCTACAATATTGACAACGCAGGCTTTTTCTACAGCGACAACGATATTTTCGGCAGTTCCAGGCCCATTCTGTCCCTGAACCGGCAGGACTGCATCATCATGCCCAAAACCATTTCCTTTGAGGACGTGGAATCTTCCATTTCCTATGATACCGACAATGAAAGAGAAGCCGCCCTGATCACTTATACCTACAGGGACCGCTTCCTGGGCTCTGTATCCGTGGATTTTGCCGGTCAGGAGGAAGATTATTCTTTCGAGAGCGGCGCCATGCAGCCCCTGGATTCTCAAAGTGACCCAGATACCCCTGCCCCGCCCCGCACCATATTCATCAATGTGGTCACGGTTATTCTATGGGTTCTGGGTATCGCGGGCGCGTGTATCGCGGTGATCTTTCTCCGCGCTTTCTTTGTCAATTATCATTTCAATACGCCTGAACGCAGCAACCGGCGCAGCTGGCAGCGCAGCCGCCGCAAAAAGCGCCGCAGGAAGCCGCCTCGCAGGCCAGGACGTCTGAAGTTTTGATATGGGGATTACTTGTGGAGGTATCCGGCATTGTTATTTAATTCTTATATTTTCATTTTATTTTTTCTGCCAGTCTCATTAATATTATATTTTGGACTGAATCATATAGGAAAATATACCGCGGCCAAAATCGCCCTTATAGGGATGTCATTCTGGTTTTATGGCTATTTTCATATTTCTTATCTTCTGATCATTTTAGGGAGTATCGGCGTTAACTTCCTGTGCTCCAGATTTTTGCTGAAGTTAAACAGGCAAAAAGGCAGAAAAATATTGCTTATAAGTGGTGTGCTGTTTAATCTCGGAATTATCTTTTACTATAAGTATTTAAATTTTTTTCTTGCCAATCTGAACAGCATCTTAAAGACATCCTTTCCTATAGGTGACATTCTGATGCCTCTGGGTATCAGTTTTTTTACTTTTCAACAGATTTCCTATCTTGTGGATTCATACCGCAGGGAAACTGTGGATTATACCTTTTTGGATTATGTACTTTTTATTTCTTTTTTCCCACAGTTGATAGCGGGGCCCATCGTACTGCACCAGGAAATGATCCCTCAGTTTGCGGAGCATAAAAGAAAAAAACTCGACCAGGAAATGCTGGCTCACGGAATCTGGCTTTTTGCTATAGGACTGTCTAAGAAAGTCCTGCTGGCAGATGTTCTGGGAAAGGGTGTTGAATGGGGATACGCAAACGCTTCAGTCATAACGGGGCCGGAGGCTGCGATCGTTTCTCTGCTGTATACCTTTCAGATTTACTTTGATTTCAGCGGCTACTGCGATATGGCATGTGGAATCGCCAATATGTTTCATCTGGAACTACCGGTCAATTTTTTATCTCCTTACAAAGCAGCGTCCATTTTAGAATTCTGGAAACGCTGGCATATTACCCTCACCAGATTCTTACGCAAATATGTATATTTTCCGCTGGGCGGAAGCAGGAAAGGCACAATACGCACCATGCTCAATATAATGCTTGTATTTTTGATCAGCGGAATATGGCATGGCGCCGCATGGACATTTATTTTGTGGGGTGCCATTCACGGTACGGCGTACGCGGCCTGCAGGCTGTTCCAAAATATATGGAAAAAGGTGCCTGGCTGGTTAGGAACCACTTCTACTTTTTTATTCGTGAATCTTTCATGGATTCTGTTTCGGGCAAACTCTTTAGAACAGGCAGGGAACATTTTTAAAACACTATTTTCCCCATGGGATTTTTCTGTCAGTCGGGAACTGCTAGGATGCTTTGATCTGCTGGAATTTACTTATCTGGAGGAGCATATCGGGAAGTTGGGGACGATATTTTTGCGGTATCCATGGCTTCATATAGCAATTCTTTTCGGAGTCGTAAGTGTTATTGTTTTTTTCAAAAAGAATTGCCACGAGAAAAAATTTGTACCATCGATTCCAAACGCGCTTTCCAGTATCCTGCTGCTGACGTGGTCTGTCATTTCACTTTCGGGAGTGTCAACCTTTTTATATTTTAATTTTTAGCAGCAATATTATTCATAACAGGTGGGAAACTATATGAAATCAAAAAAATGGAACTTATTTGTGATCGGCTCCACAGTGCTGATTTTGGCAATACTGGCATTAGTTACTGCATTTATCGATCCGTTTTTACATTATCATGGGCCGCTCCCTTTTCTGGAATATCCTTTAAAGGACGAGAGGTATCAGAACGACGGTATGGCCAGACATTATTCCTATGACAGCATCATTACCGGAACCAGTATGAGCCTGAATTTCAAATGCAGCGAGTTTGATGCGCTATGGGGAGCGAACTCTTTGAAGATCGCTTACTCCGGAGCCTCCTTTCATGAATTGGGAGAAAGTATCCAAAGATGCTTTGCCCATCAACCTGATATTCGCTATATTGTCTGCAGCCTGGACGGCAGCAGATTGAATATGCCCGCGGATTATGAGGAATATACCGAGTATCCCACATATCTATATGATGAATGGTTTTGTAATGATGTAAATTATCTGTTGAACAAAGATGTCATTCCCAAAACTTTAGCAGTACTCAATTATACCCTGGCAAAAGAGAAAACACCGGACAGAGATATGTACGGTAATTGGGCTCAGTATGCGCATTTTGGTGTGGAAACGGTTTTGAAAGATTTTGAGCCGCTGCCGGTCAGTGAAAAAGAATATTATATTGATAATGAGGACATTACAAGAATATCGGACAATATTACCCAAAATTTTCTGACGCTGGCGCTGGAGCATCCGGATACCGAATTTTATTTTTTCTTCCCCCCCTACAGTATCTGTTACTGGGATTCGCTTGTAAGATCGCGGCAGCTCGGAATACAGATAGAGGCCCAGAAGCTTTCTGCAAGGCTTCTGCTTTCTGCAGAGAATGTTCATGTTTTTGATTTCAGCAAAAGAACGGATATTATAGAAAACCTGGACAATTATACAGATACCATACATTACAGCGAAGATATAAATTCCGAAATCTTAAGATGCATGAGAAGTGGCGAGGGAGAATTGACTTCTGACGGGTTGGACGCTTATTATAGCGAAATAAAAGACTTATATGAAAATTACGATTTTACGCTCTACAGATAATATTTTACCATTTGTATAGAGGCTATGTTAATTCCTCATGGATGTCAATGCCGTGTTTTTCCAGAAGCCGCTGAAGCCGTTCTCTTTCCGCTTCAGTCTGCTTCATCTTGGCTTCAGTCTGTTTCATCTTGGCTTCAGTCTTCTTCATCTTAGTTTCTGCCTGCTTCATTTTGGCTTCAGTCTTCTTCATTTTGGTTTCTGCCTGCTTCATTTCCGCCTCTGTCTGCTTTACTTTAGCTTCAGCCTGCTTTATCTTGGCTTCTACCTGTTCCAGCTTCTGCAGTGCAGCTTCCCCTTGGGCATACCGCTTGGCTTTGGTGGCTTCACGGCGCAGATAGTCCTCTCTGGCACTGCATTCCAGACGTATCTTGTCTTCCATGGTAAGCTGGCGGACGGTATATGCGGCTTCCAGTAAACTGGTGTTTTGATCTGCGAGCATTTTCAATTCCTCCCATGTGGCGGCGTGAAAGAAAGCGGCCCATATATCAGTCAGATAAAAGATATCTTCATCAGTGGCAAGGTTTCTTTGCGTTAAGTCTAACACAGTCAGCCGGAATTTGTCACTATAAATTTTGTGATTTTTCGCGTTCATAAGATAGTAGTTGGAGAGAAATTCAGGAGAGTCGGGAAAAAGAGTGAAATTGAGAATTCCTATTTGAGCGGCGGGACGTATTTCCAAATAATCCTCCCCGCGGTTTAAGTCGTCAAAGGTACGACAGAGATAGCAGAGGGAACGTTCCGGCCAGTCCTTTTCATTGATGACCTGCATTTCCAGGTTGATATGGGAGCGCCGGTTTAATTCCAATTTTATATCCAGAAGAAATTCTTTGTCACGGATGGTTTCCCCCAGTTCAATGGGATTCAGGATGGTGACCTGTGTAATGTCGTCCGGGTTTAAGTGGAGAAGCGCGCTCAGGAGAGCGGATAGGGTATGCGGCGAACGCTGCATGAGAGCCCGGAAAAGATAATCATTTGTCATGGAAACGGGAAGCGTACCCTGCGCGTTATCAAGCAGCTCACGGAATACGATAATGTCCGCGGAATTAGAGCAGTTTGAGATGTGCTTTGAAGAAGTGTGTTTTTGTTTCATAGAAAATCCTTTTAGAAATGTGCGGGCCACAAAAATGGCTGTCAGAAAGACAGAAGCTGCCGCATAAGTTGAGATTTGCATAAGTATCTGAAATTGCGTATTGAAGAATACTGCTTACTTTCTCAGTATTAACTTATTTA
This sequence comes from uncultured Lachnospiraceae bacterium, assembly GCA_947631685.1. Taxonomy (GTDB): domain Bacteria; phylum Bacillota; class Clostridia; order Lachnospirales; family Lachnospiraceae; genus Acetatifactor. The sequence goes on along the minus strand of CANRMI010000002.1, from coordinate 53,108 downwards.
TTGACAGAAATCTTCCCGCTCTGCTATACTGATGTCAGAATGTAACCCGATTTCCCGCTCAATCACCAATATGGAGGATTTTCGTATGAAGAAACGTTATATGATCGCTCTTATCGCTCTGTTTATCCTGCTGCTTGGGGGAGGCGGCTTCCTCTACTGTTCCTACGCTGTTTTCACCGATTCCAACGGACTGACCAAAAAAGATGTCGCTGACGCTGAGAATACCTTATGCGCCTACGTAGACGCATTGCATTCGGGAAATATCGACTTTGTCATGAACACTCTTTCCGATTATCATATGGAAATGCATGGAAACGATCCGGAGCGTGTACGGCAGCTCTATGAAGATACCAGCAGCTTTTACGTATACGAAGACTTTCAGTGCCAGTATGATGAGCAGACCTCCGCAAGACAGGTTCCCTCCGACAGTGAATCACGGCCGGAAGCGCTCGCAGGCAAAAAGATGATTTATCTGCCCTGCGCGTTTGATCTGCGGTTTGCGGAAGATACCCCGGAAAACATGAAAACCTCCGGTGAGATCGAGGTGCCCCTTTTCAGCGGATACGGTTACTATATGGTTCGTGAAAACGGCGGCTGGAAAATTGTGGATTACGGATTTTAAGAATGGTTTCTCACTCCAGCATGACGCTTTTCAGCGGCAATCTCTTTATCCGCTGAGCGTAACTGTACATCACGATTTCATAGGTAAGGATAAATAAAACAAATGTAACCGCGCACTTTTTAAAATCAAAGCTGTATTCGGGCATATTGTCTATATCCGCAAATACGATCCCTACCATAATTTTTAACAGCACATACTGATAGAGTGTGCCAATTACAAATCCAACATAAGAAAATGGTCTGTAGCCTCCGAGAACAGCCCGGCTGCAGTCACTGTATTTATAACCAAATACTCTCATCATAGCGATGGTTTTTGTGTTTCCCTTTACTACGCTTGAGAGCGAGAGAAATAACGTCATAAAGGCTAAGATCAAACCTATCACTATTATCATGACCGCCATCGTTTTACTGGAAAGCTTCTCCATGGACATTGACATCTGCACCATTGCCGAGAAACAAAATGCCGAAAACGCGACGAAAAACACAAGCGTCTTTCTTTCCCTGAGCGTGCTTCCCGCTAAATCTTTCAGGAATGGCCTGTCCTTTGTTACTCCCCTGTTTACTTTTATCTTATACCCACGCTTTTCTTTTAACAGATCGAGGACAGGGTGCCGCAGCCGCAAACAAGCATAGATTACCGCTAAGATTGAAAAACCGATAGCGGGTACGCCAATCAAAAAGAACGCCAAAAGAGGATGAAGCTGCGCCTTTATTTCAGGGAAAAGCTGTTCAGCATTTTGCAGATCGTAGAACGACGGCAGATAGAAAAAAGCCGACACATATCCAAAGATACACCCCACAAAAACGCTCAGTCCAAACACCCAAAAGTGCTTCGCGATCTTCAGACCGGAATACCCAAGCGCTTTCAATATCCCAAGCTCTTTGCTGTGCGTATCTATATAATTCTTGACATAGAACAGAAGCATCACGACGGATGTGAGTACCAGACACCCACCCGAAACGGAAGCCGTAACCTTTCCCGTTGAAACCTGTGCCTGATACATTGCCATACCGGCTTCTGTTGTAATTTCCCCTTTTATTGCCGCAATGTCAATATTGTAATTCAAAAACAAGGTACACACGAAAACGGCACACCCCGCAATCACAGATATGCCGACCAATTTCGCGGTGTCTTTCATTCCTATTATCATACAATCACCACCCAATCTCATAAGCGGTCTTTCGCCTTTCGTTCGTATAAACCTCCGCTATGTTCCCGCTGTTCATTTTTACAACCGTATTTGCCATTTCCGCTATGTTCTGGTTGTGCGTCACCATGACAATGGTAAAGCTATATTCCTTATGCAGTCTGCAGATATAATCGAGCACCTGCCGGCCGGTCCGTTCATCCAATGCACCTGTCGGCTCGTCCAAAAACAGCACTTTAGGCTTTTTCGCAAGCGCGCGGGCAACGGAAACCCTCTGTTGTTCCCCACCAGAAAGCTCACCGGGATATTTCCCTGTTTTATCTTCAAGCCCTACAGCGTTTATCATCTCCCTGTATTCCCGATTGCCGGTAAGGTCGGCTCCCATCCGTACATTCTTCTCCACTGTCATGTTCGGCAGAAGATAATACTGCTGAAAGATGAATCCAATATTGTCCCTGCGGAACCGCGTTAGTTTTTCATCGGTCAGTTTTGTGATGTCGCTTGTTCCATATACAACGCTTCCACTGTCTGGACGCTCCAGCCCTGATATGACATTCAAAAAGGTGGATTTCCCAGAACCCGACGCCCCTAAAATTACGATGAAATCCCTATCGGCAATCTGCAGGCTGATACCTTTCAGCACTTGATTTTTATTTCCACCGGTTCCATAAGATTTTGTAATGTTTGATATTGCAATCATTTTGCTTTGCTCCTCCTCACGGCTTCTTTGTTCACAAAATTTAAGAAAATGATTTTCTTCATCTCTCATCTCCTTATGCAGAATTTATGCTTTATCGCTTTTGATTTCTTTCAGCAGACTCCTGCAAACCTCGGTCATCATCCCGCTGATCTCCCCGGCGGTAAAGGAACACATATTTGTCGCGCAGAGCGCCGCAATTCCGTGGGTGTATATCCACAGGTGACGATAAAGGCGTTCGGCTTCGGCTTCCTCCAGACCGTATCCGTTTTGTACGGAAGAAAGGATCTGCGGATAGTTCTCATCAATGATTGGCAGAATGCTTTTGACCGGCGGTTTCTGCGGCTGTTCCGCCATAAAGAGAAGCTGAAACAGTTTGGGCTCCTTTATGGAAAATAAGATATACTGCGTTCCTACGCCCTTAAATGCGATCTCCTGGGAAAGCCCCTCCTGGATATAGCCGGCATATAACGCTTTCGCCGCTTTCCGGACCTCCGACTGCACTTCCTCCATATTTTCAAAAACGGTAAAGATCGGTTTTGCAGAGGAACCCAGCTTTGCCCCTAACGCCCTTGCCGTAAGCGCGTCAATCCCTTCTTCCCGTGTCAAGTCTAACGCGGCTTTCACGATTTCTTCCTTTGTAAATTTACATTTTGGCGGCATACATTTATCCTCACTATAATCGGAAACTATTGTTTTGCAACATCTGTTTCTTATTGTAGCAGGCAAAACCCGAACTGTCAAGGGGCAATCTTTGCGCAAACGCTGTCGCTATCCGCTTTGTATTGACAGAATTTTTCTCGTCATGTTACAATGGTGTCAGAATATAAATAGGGGATGTATTCTGCTTCTCTTCTACTTTCTTTGACTACATATTTCCCTCATAATTATAGAGCAAGCCTTTTCTGGCTGAATGGAGGTGTCTGTTTGAAGATATATTTGGGCAGTGTCCTGCTTCTTTTCCTGCTGGTATTTACCGGCTGCGGTGCCGGAGAACAGGAACTTAAGGAGACCACGGAATTCTTTGGCAGTTACAACATATCCCCCTCCGGCGCCTTAAAATTTGACGGCTACGGCTATCTGCATTTTTTCAGTGCGGAAACCTGCCAATGGATGTATCTCTGCAACAAACCCGGCTGTCTCCATAACGATTCCTCCTGCGGCGCGTTCTGGGGGGCAGATGGTCTGTCCCGGGCGTTTTTTTATGACGGCGATCTCTATGTGATTCACCAGGGTATCCTGTCCCGGGCCAATGCCTACGGGGAGGAACGGCGTGACATCGGGGAAACGGGTGACGGATTTTACCGCAGCCTTCAGTTAGACAGCGGCATCCTCTACTACATCAGCGAAATCTGGGACGCCGCAAGTGACAGTACGGAAGTACAGTTCCGCCGGATTGACCTGTCCAACGGGAAATGCGAGGAGCTGCCGCAGCCGGATTCCGGCCACACGGTCCAGACATTTCAGCGGTATTATCTCTCGGGAGACGATTGCTGCGCACTCTATATATGCAGTGACATAGACCTCAACGATTTTTTCGACAAAGAGAGCGGCACGCTTATGGACGGCTGGCAGAATGTGCCCATTATCTCTCAGCTTTACCGGACGAACCTCACCACGGGAGAGTCGGAACTTATCTTAGAAAGGGAAAAACCGCTTACTTTGGAGCCGCTGGCGCTGAAGGGCCGCGTTATGACACTGGTGCTGGACGGCACCGCGGCAGAGTTTAACCTGGATACCCGAGAGATAACGCCGCTGGCGGACATGACGGCAATCATTCCCGGTGGAGACGATTGGAGCAGCTTTGTCATCATAGGTGACAGACAGATTTTGTCCACCTCGGTGAATACAACCAACGAGCTCATCTTTCTGGACAACTGGCAGGTAACGGCTCGTCTGGACAGGCAGGAGGGATGGCTGACGCCTATCGGAAAGTGCGGGGATAAGGTCTTTTTTAACTGCAATGACGGCGTGGCCTATCTGCTCTGGGAAGACTTGGTTCAGGGCCGTTATGACTTCCACATATCCGAAGGCAATATGCCTTAAAAATCTGCTTCACAAATATAAAATATTATGGATTCAAAGGAGGACTCTCTATGAAACGGACACGGAAAATCATATACTGCATCCTGCTGTGCGCGTCCCTTGCCGCATGTGCTTCCCCTCCGAATCCCGAACCCTCTGTGGAAAGCGGGATTCCTTCTGCTCCTGAGCCGGAGGAATCCGCTGCTCTCTTTCATGACGACTTTATCACCTGTGCCGGAAACGTGGAGATCACATGGACACCGGACTATGAGCGCTCCGAATGGGCGGAGAGTACTCCCATCAATCTGTTTGTACGTTTTTCTGGAGAAATTGATCCCGATCTGCAGCTGATCGAAGACGAGGCGAATCACTATCTTCACCAAGCGGGAAAGGATTACTGCCTCCATATCGTGGGCATGAATCTTGATGACTTTCTAAACAGCTACAATTTAGACGACCAGTTTTCCCGCACCCAGGACGGTACGGTCATGGATATGTATATGACCTTTGATTACAAAGCCGCCGTGGCGGCAGGCGAGGTGCTGAATCTTACGGACTATCTCCAAAGTCCCGAAGGCCAGAAGGTATATGCCCGTTATGACGAGATGGTCTGGGCGCAGCTGGAAGATGAGAATGGCCAGATCTACGGCATCCCCTCCAACCCCATAGCCGCCAAAAGGATGGTGTACTACTACTATCCCCAGATAGCGGAGTATCTGTCCCTTGACAGGGAGCGTTTTACAGGGGACCTGCGGGACCTGGAGGGGGAATTTTCCCGTATGGAAGAGGCGGGGATCCTGCCTCTGCGCTTAGCACTCCTGCCGGAAAACCCCTTGCTTTCCTCCCTTTTCGGTCTGGAGAACTATGGAGAGATCTTCGCGATCCGCCATGAAGAGGAGGGTCTGGAAGCAGTGAACGTTCTGGAGGACGATGCATGGATGGATTTTTACCGGCTGCTGGGCCGGTGGCGGGCGGAGGGCCATATACTCTATTCTCCCGAAGCGCTCCGGGATTGGGGGCTTTCCGAAGAGGAGGCACTGGCGGAAGAGGCGCGATGGGAAGAGTACCTGTACCCGCTCTTTGAACTGGCGGAAATCAACACGAGCTCTGCTCGCTACGAGATGGCCGCAGAAGGTGTAAGAATGACCTGCGCCTACTGCGTACCGCAGGTACCGGCATATATCACGGAAGACGTCAATTCCAACATCCTGGTCATCAACCGGGATACGGCCGTCCCGGATGCCTGTCTGGATCTGCTCACGCTGTTGAAGACAGACACCACACTGATGCGGCTTTTATACTGCGGCATAGAGCACTATCATTACCAGTGGGAGGACGAGCGCATCATCTTCCGCTCCGCAGGGTACGCGGGCGGACTGGGGTATGAATTTGACAGAAGGTTCCTGAACGCCGCCAGTGAAGAGCAGTTTAACCGCGAATTTGAGGATTTGAACTACGGTGTGGATTTCGGGCTGGCATACAGCAGTCCCTGCGCTTTTTCAGACGAAGAGCTGGCGCTGAAGTATCAGGCGTGCAGGGAGATCATGGAAGACAATCTGCTGGTATTCCGGGGGTATTACGGCGAGGATACCGGCTCACGCCTGGAAAACGTTAAAAAGCTGTTGTACGACGCCGGATACCAGGAGCTGATAGCGGCACTCAACAGCGGCAATACACCCTGAGTGGAGGTGACTGTTTGAAACTGGCGGTTTTGGAGTTTCGCCGGGTAATGACCAGAAAGTGGATATTGGTATGGTTTGTCCTGCTTCTTGGAGTGGGGCTCTGGGTCAGCGTACTCTTTACAGAACAGCAGTTTTCCAATACCGGCATCAACCTTGAGCGGTATTTGTATCTGACTCGTCAATATGCGGAAATGCCCGTCCTGCAGGTGCGGGAACAGGCGGAAACGCAGGTGAAAAGACTGGAGCAGATCTCCGCCTTATATCTATCTTTCCGGCAGGGACAGCCTGTAGAGGAAGCACTGACGCAAAGCCTTGGGGAAGCAGGATATGACGCAAGCGATCTGTCCAGCGAGCATTTTATTCAGATCAATCTGGATCGTGCGGCTCTCCGCCGCATATCGCAGGAGGCGGAAATTGCGGCCGGCTACCAGGATTGGCTGCTGCACATACAACAGGGAACTTCCGCTCTTTCCGGTATTGCTCTGTTTGAAGAGGATCCCTATGTGACTAAGACCAGAGAAAAGGCCATGGTGGATTATGCGGATCTAAAGCCTTTTGGGGACGAATGGCTCCCCAATATTCCGATAAGCGTATTTCTGCAGAACCGGGTTATGGAAAGCTTCGGTGCCCTGTTTCTGTTGACTGTCGTCATGCTTTTGTTCACGGACGAAAAAGAAAAAGGCTACGGGGAGTTGACCGGTACGACGCTCCGGGGCCGCGGCCGCTTCTGGTTTGCCAAAGCAGCCGTCATCTTTGTCTGTACGGCAGCCGTAACGGCGCTTTATGAGGGCGCGCTTTTATGGTTTCTTTTGCAATGGATGGGCGGGGCAGCTTGGAACGCTCCCATTCAGATGACCGCAGGATTTGAGTCCTGCCACTGGAACCTCACCACCCTGCAGGCAGTTCTTCTGACTTTCCTGCTTAAGTGCCTGCTTTTGTATCTGCTGGTACTGCTGGTTAGCGCGGCAGCCTGCGTGGTAAAAAAGAATATTTCCCTGCTTATCGGGATTGCTTCCGTATGTCTGCTGGCGGCGCTCTGGCTGCAAAACGGCGAAATAAACGGGAATGCGGGCTGGCTTTTCTGTCTGAATCCCCTGATGTTTTCCCACAGTGCCGCCCTGCTTTTGACGTACCGGGTGGTTCCGTTTTTCGGACATCCTGTAGAAAACATCCAGATAGTCGCGGCCGCCGCCCTGTGTATTCTTTTCTTCATCCTGCCCGCCGGAAGCCTGTTATACGGAAGAACTGCCCGCCGGAAGCGGCTGCGTTTTGTCCGATCCGGGAAAATCCGGACCGGGAAACCCCGAAGCAAAAGACACCCTCTTACGGTTCTGGAATTAAAGAAGCTCCTCCTGTCCGGGAAACTGATATATCCCCTGTCTGCCATCGCCATACTTGGCAGTTGGTATTATCTTACCGCTTCCGATATGAATTTATCCATACAGGAGCACTATTACATGGAATATATGAAGCAGCTGAACGGCCCCCTGACGGAAGAAAAAGAAAGATTTCTGGAAGAAGAGCGTGTCTTTTTTGAGAGGGTGGATACTCTGCTGGAGGCGCTTCAGGAAGAGGACAATCCTGTTCTGCGCAATTATCTGGAAACTCTGCTGATCAAGCAGGCTGCCTTTCAGCAGGCAGAGGCACAGTATAACCGTATCGTAAGCAACGGTGGAAACGGTGTATTTTTGTATGAAACCGGGTATCTGTACCTGCTGGGCGCAAGCCATAATGCCAAAGGCGACATGGGCGTATTGGCCACAGCCATAATCCTTTCCATCTTTCTTCCCTATTTTTCATGGGCGGAATACAGAAAAGGGGCGGCGGACCTGGTGCGGACCTCCCCCCGCGGGCGCCAAACGCTTATGCGGGTGCAGTTCCGGGTATATCTGCTGATAACGGCACTCCCCTTATTTATTCTTTATGCGGGAGACGCTGCCCGCATTTTACGGCAGTTCGGAGCCTATGGGATTTTTCAGGATATGGCGAACCTGGACGCGTTTGCGGCGCATTTTCACGGCTGGCGCCTGTGGGAAGCGCTGGCACTGATAGGCGTTCTGCGGCTTCTGGGAATCGCGCTGGCCGTACTTATCTCCGTGAGGGCAATGGCGTTTTTTAAGGATTATCTAAAGACCGTTCTCTTCTGCGGGCTTGTGATAGTTCTGCCTTGCATTTTACGGCTGCTGGGCCTTTCCTTCCTAAAAGGGTACTTCTTCAATGCTCTTCTCTGGGGCAATGAACTTTTTATCTTCCGAAACAACGAAAACCTGAGCGCGATATTTGCCGTTTTGCTGCAGTGCGCCGCACTGGTGGCAGTCTGCGGCATATATGAAAGAAAGACGAGGACCGCAAAAACATGAAACTGGAAGTGAAATCGGTATCTTTCGGATACACCGAAAAAAATATCATCGAAGATCTGAATCTGGAACTGACTCCGGGCATTTACGGTCTGCTTGGCCCTAACGGTGCGGGCAAATCCACACTGATTCACCTGCTGGTCAACAACCGTGTGCCTGACAGCGGAGAAATCCTCTGGAACGGGAGCGAAATCCGTAAACTGGGAGCGGACTATCGGAAGGTGCTGGGCTATAAGCCCCAGCAGCAGGCAGTTTATCCGGAATTTCGGGTGGAAGAATTTCTGTATTACATGGCAGAATTAAAGGGAATCTCCAAGGCACAGCAGACAGACCAAATCCGAAATCTGTTGGAATATCTGAATCTGACAAATCACTGTAGGAAGCGGCTGCGGGCACTCTCCGGCGGAATGCTTCAGCGGGCCCTGTTTGCCCAGGCACTCCTGGGCGATCCCTCATTCTTAATCCTGGATGAGCCCACCGCCGGTCTGGATCCTCTGGAAAGAATCAATATGCGCAGGCTGATACAGGAGGCATCCGAAAACCGTATCGTTCTTCTGGCTACCCACATCATTGAGGATATTGGCCCGATAGCAAAAGAAATTCTTTTTATGGACCAGGGTAAGATCCTGTTAAAGGGAGACATGCCCACACTGCGGGAGTATTTTGAAAACGGACGTAAAGAGGGGCGCATGAACGGTGTGGAGATAAGCGATGAAGTTATGGTACTGGAAAATCTGTTTTACGAATTGTTCCACGCCCATCCCCACAGCCATGCCTAAATGCGCTTTATGCCTAAATATGCTTTCCGGCGCAATATAAATTACGGTGTTACATCACCGGCTCGAACCGAAGCCGGATGTCCGGCAGCTCGGTCAGCGTATAGTAATAATTTTCCTGCCAGTCCTCTCCCTGGGAAGGATCGTTCTCGCCCGTGGCAGGAGGCGCGAAAATATGCAGCTTTACCCTGCAGGGCCCTGGCAGGTTCTGTTCAAAGAACGCGGGCATAAAATCCACGAAAGTAACGCCCGGCGCCTTATAAAACCATCTGCCGTTTATCTCCAACATGAGATTGGCCTCCTTTAACGCGCCCTCAAAATTGGCCTCCGCGAACACAGGATTGCCTTCCATTTCCAATTCCACGCACAGTCCCTCGGCGTCTTCCGCACCGCCCCACCGCAGGGTAACGGGCAGCTTTTTTTCTCCCGTCTCCTTCATGCCCGGCCGGAAGAAATCATCCTTTATAATGTCCCGATACGCCGCCAGAATGGGCTGTTCGATTCCTACGTCCGGATTGTTGGGATCGGTAATTTCCAGCCCCAGCCTGCCGTCGTCCCGAAACTGATAGAAGGTAAAGCCGTCCAGCCATCTGTCCGGATCTTCCTTTATCAGACGGCAGAATTCCTGTACCATTTTGACCTGTTCAAAGGGCCCCGTCACATCCCCGTCCGCGTTCATCTCCGACATCAGCATGGGTTTCTTTTGTCCGCCGCACAGCTCCTGATAGCGCTTGCAGCTGCGTTTCGTCATTTCATAAATACTCCCCTCATCCGTCCTCTTATGCTGGCTGTTGTCCTTCTCTGCCACTTCGTAGGGCCAGCCCCAGTTCAGGGCCAGATACTGATCCACCGACCAAATATCGGTAGTCCTCACTGCCTCCGCAAATTCCTCTTCTTTGGAAATTTTGGGGGAATTGGGATCCTCCGTACCGCCGATACAGAGAATCGTCTTCACGTTGGGGGCGTACTCTTTCACAATTTTGTGGAATTTCACAAAGAAATCCGCCACCTCCTGGTAGGACGCGCGCTTATTGAAAGAAAACCAGTCCCCGGTGGCTTCGTGGTTTAAACGCAGCATCATCCGGCCGAAGGTACGCAGATCTTTGGCGATGGCGATGATTTTCTCCTCGTCCACATGGGGATCGCAGGTCAGCGTGAGCACCACGTCCTGGCCGTGTCTTCTGACATCCCGCATACAGGTAAAGGGCTCGCCCTCCCGGCTGCCGCCCTGGCCGCCCAGATAGGGGAAATAGTTGTCGTAGGGGTAGTCCCAGGCAAAGGAAACTTCCCTGTCCGCATAAGCGTCCTGCGCCCTCTGGGGCCATGCCTCGTCCAGCGGATAATAGCAGTACATCAGATTGACTCCCCGGTGAGGTCTGTGCAGCTTTTGAAGAATATAGTCTTGGTTTACATAAAGTCCCCTTTCGCTGCCGTCCCCCAGGTCCACCGCGCACTTTGCCGGTGTCAGTAAAACGCCTGTCAGATTTTTCACTTTTTGTTCCTCCTGTCACTTTCTTCTTTTTTTACGCTGCTCCCTGGCATGTTCCCTGCGTTCCCGCAGCTTTTCAAATTCTTCTTCCTGAATGAATTTGGTGGTCTTGACCACATAGACCTGCTCCCCCTCCGTCCTGCGGATGCGGATCTTGCCTTTCATGAGGCCATGGACGTCGCATTGGGCCACACAGTAATAATGTCTGCCGTTGGGTGTGAACCAGCGGATCTTTTTCTTTAAATTCTTGTTGCAGATATAACATTTGCTGCTGATGACTTCCCTGTCTGAAAGAGCGGAAACCTTGTCGGGGAACACCCGGGAAATGTATTTGGCATAGGTGTCAAATACAATGCGCACTTCCTCTTCCCTGGTCCGGGGCGGATTGAACACGTCGTAAGAAACGTTTTTCCGCACCCGCTTGGGAATCGCGGCCAGTACCTTTCCCGCATAGTAAGCATCGCTGAACGCCCTGTGAAAGGGAATGTCCTTTTCCAGCTTCAGATAATCCACCGCGTACTCCAGCGCTCTCCTGCTTTTCCCGTCCTCGTAGGCAATGCTGAACAGCTTCTGCACATCCAGGAAAGGAATCGGTCCCTCCGCCAACGGCTCCATGCCGTAATAACGCATATTTTCCTGCAGCTCTCCTAAATCCAGCGGGCCCCAGGTACAGAAAATCCGCTCCTTGCCGCACCATTCCAAAAACGCCCGCATCACCTCGCAAAAGGGCTCCCCCTGCTCCAGCTCCTGCATCTGCAGGTGAATGAGTCTGCTGGTGATCTTATGCATTTCATGATAGATCTGCGGCTTTATCAGACGGCTGAATTCCCCGACGATCACGCCCTCTTCATTCAAACACACCGCGCCGATCTCAATAATTTCAAACTGCAGTTCTTCGCTGGCCTCCGCTCTGCCGCTTCCCTGATTCCATTCCAGATCCAATACAATATAATTCATCTCATTCCTCTGCCGCAGGCTGCTTTCCTCAAAAAATATGTGTCCTGAACGGCGCCATGGGCAGTCCGTTCCTCCCGAAGATCCTCACTTCCCCGAAGTTCGTCCAAAGATACCTTGCCATAACAGGCTCCGGCACCTCTTCCCCTTTGAGAAAGACCGTGTTCCTGCCCTCCGTAAATATGGCCTTGGCCGGATAAAATACGCCATCCTCCCCCGCTATCTCAAAGCCGGAGGGTTCTCCCTTTACCAGAAATCCTCCCTCCCCGCAGGCAAAAAAGATTTCCATTCCCCCGTCCCGGTACAGAAAGTCCCGGTAGAGCGGCCCGAAAGCCTCTTCCTCTTTGATGCTGCCGTACACCTGATAAAAGGCCTGCAGCGCCAGTCTTTCCCCCACCGGCTTTTTGTTCCGGGGATGGATCTCATGAAATTCTCCGCAGTCGATGATCACTGCCAGCCCCGTATTTTTGATTGTCCGGTATGCCTTATACTGAGCTTCCCTGATAATACACCAATTCTTGCTGTCCTCCGTCCCCTCATACTGATGCATGGGAAGCTGCACCAGCAGAAACGGCAGCTCATCATCTTCAAAATCCTCCCGCCACTGCCGTATCATGCGGCTTAACAGCTGGTAATAGCTTTGGGGCTTGTGGTCGTCACTCTCTCCCTGATAGTACAAAACGCCTCGTAAGGTATAGGGTGTCAGCCTGCGCAGCATGGTTTCGTACAGGCCGCAGGGCCTGGTAAAATTAGCGCAGTTTAAAGGCCCGGGATATTGACAGGGTCCCACCGCCTCCTGTACCTTGTCAAAGGGTTCCCTGGGATTTTTCGCATAGATCTCTCCCGCCCGCCTTTCCCAGTCCGCGTGGTAAACCAGATATTTTTCATAGTCTCTTATCTGCTCCTCCCTGGACTTCTTTATCCAGGGGCTGTTGTCATATTCCTCTATGTAACTTTTGGTGGCTTCCTGTTCCAGGAGCGCCTCCCTGCTCATCCAGGCGCTGGCAGACGTGCCTCCCCAGTTGCAGCCGATGATTCCCACGGTCACGCCCAGCTTTTCGGCCAGTCTTTCGGCAAAAAAGAATCCCACCGCGGACCATTTTGCCGCTTCCTTTTCTCCAAAACATTCCCACCGGGCATTTTTTTCCGCCTCCAGCAAGGCAGGCCCCATGCAGGCTTCCTTGGGTGTATAGTAATAGCGGATTTTTTTAAGCGCCTCCCCGGCCATTTCGCCGCTTTGGGGTTCGTCACCGCCTTGGGAAATTCCGCCGCTTTGAAGTATTTCCTGCCCGCCCAGGGCATTCTGCAGCTCCAGCTCCATATTGGACTGGCCGCCAGCCAGCCATACTTCCCCGATTGCCACATTGCAAAACCGCAGCGTTCCCTTTCCGTCCGTGATCTCCATGACCGCGTTTTCCGCCGCCGTCAATTCCGGCAGCACCACCGTCCACTTTCCTTTTCGGCAGACCGTTTCCGCCGCGCTTCCCAAAAGGGACACCTTAATCCTGCTTCCGGATTCTGCCGTCCCAAATACCCTGATTTTTTTCTCCCGCTGCAATACCATATTGTCGCCAAAAACCGCCGCTGCCCGCAACATAAGACACACCGCCTTCCTTTTGTCTATCTTATCACATTTTAGGCCCGCCGTATAGTTTTTTAACGGGCAGTTCTTGACAAAGTTTTGAAAGGCTTCTACACTAAAGGTACGCAGCTTGCCAACTGAAATGTAGGAGAATTTATGTATTCAGTTTTAATCGCAGACGGCGAAGCGTCTGTACGAAACAGTCTGAAGTCCATGATCGACTGGGAAGACCTGGGCTTTGCCCCTTGTAAAGAAGCCCGAAGCGGCCAGGAAGCCCTGCGGCTTCTGCTTGCCGAGCAGCCGGCGCTGGCGCTGGTGGATATGGATCTGCCCCAAATGCAGGGACTGGAAGTTATCAGAGCAGCCAGAGAGCAAAATTTTCGCGGCCGCTTTATTGTTTTGAGCCGCTATTCCGATTTTCACCTTGCCCTGGAAGCCATCCGTCTGGGCGTGACGGATTACCTGTCCAAGCCCATTGAACAAGACGCGCTTTTTTCCGCGCTGCAGCGGGTCAAAGCGGCTCTGGCACAGGAACAGCGCGTTTGGGACCATACGGAATGTCTCAAACGCAAATCCCGCGATATTCTCCTGCGTGAACTGGTTACCGGAATTTGTGACGCAGATGTCATTGTTTCTCCCCAGGATCTGGCAAGTCTGGAACTGACCGCGGATGTTTACCAGACAGTTATCTGTGAAAATTTCACTTCCCCCGCGGACAGTACGGCTTATAATTTCGCGGATTTGTTAAACGTTGCCAACAGGGAAGAACATACTTTTTATTCCTTTGAATGGGAAGGCAGGAACGTCATTTTACTCAAAGGCACCTACGCCTTGAACCGGTTCCGAGATTTTCTGAAGCATTATCAGGGAGAAGCCCCCCCACAGAAAGGAAGCCCCATGGATATGTTTTTTCTGGCTTACGGGCGCCCCGTACATTCAGCCGGGGAGATTCCCCTTTCCTACCAAGACGCGGCACACCTCATTGCCCGCCGTTTCTTTTGCGCGGGCGGGCAGCATACCCTGGGCTATGAGGAGCTTTCCTCCCAGAAAGAGAACGGGGAACAGCTTGCTCTCGTGACGCTTGGGGAATACGCGGACGCCCTGACGGGCTATCTGCAGACTTTTAACCGCAGGAAGGTCAGTGAAGCCCTGCTGGAGCTGGAATCCCGCCTCTGCCGCGCGGATAACGACGTGCAGGAGCTAAAGCTTTTTCTCATCGATTTTTATCTGCGTGTCAGGGAAAAGATCAGCCTGATATATCATACGATGTCCATTCCCTTTCCGGCTCATGCCCAGGCCATCAGGCGGATAGCCGAAGCCTCTTGCCTGCGGGAAATCATGGACTTTCTGCGGGAACAGTCTGAGCTGTTCATGGAAGCCGCGGGCAGCCCCGACCGCAACAGCGTGCTGGATGATATTCTGTATTACATCGATCACAACTATCAGAGCAATATCCGGCTGGAGACTATCGCTCCCCTCTTTGGCTATAACAGTGCCTATCTGGGGAAGATCTTCAATCAGACCGTAGGCGAAAACTTCAATTCCTATGTGGATCATCTGCGGATCGAGCATTCCAAACAGCTGCTTTTGCAAAACCGTCTGAAAGTCTACGAGGTCGCGGAGCAGGTGGGCTACCGCAACGTAGACTATTTCCACAAAAAATTCCGCAAATATGTGGGAGAAAGCCCAGCGGAATTTCGCAAAACAGCTTTAAGGCAAAAAGAAAAAAGCTCTCTGTGAGACCTTTCCCGCAGGGAGCTTTTCTGATTCTTTTTTGGACTCTTACTTGGATTCCTACCTTGGTTCTTATTTGGATTCTTCCTCTGTCCCGTCCTTTTCCTTCTCCCTGACAGAGCCCGGTTCCCGCTCTATTTCCCGAAAGAAATAAATGGCGAAGCCGCTGACGGTCAGCATCAGACAAGCTGGTCCGATTAAAATGGCAAAGAACAGGGTAGTGGTGTTAAACAGGCCGATAAAAATCTCTACCGCCAGTACTGCCGCCAGAGCCAGCGTCCGCAGAAAATAGCGGGTTGCGATCCTGGCGGAATTTTTCAGGGTTTCCGGCAGCGTGTTCTCATAGCGGGCACTCAATGGGAAGGCATAGATAAAAGCCATGGCAAACACAAATGCCGACACGATGCCCGCAATCAAAAAGATGATGGGATTGTTTTCCACTTTGTTGAACAGTTCAAAGTCCAGATATACCACATAGAGTGCCAACAGTCCCAGCAGTCCCAGCGGTATGCCCTGCTTCCAGTTTTCTTTAAAGCCTTTTATAAACTGCCTGCCTACATAACCTTCCGCCTCATCCACCATTTTTAAGGTCACGCTGTAGGCCGCTACCGTAGCCGCGCCTATCGTCACAATGGGCAGGGAAAAGAGCATCCAGAGAAAATTCAGTTTTATCATATCCCAGAGTCTGGACATAAATTTGTACAGACCGCCATCCACGCTGAAAAATTTCATATTCCGTCCTCATATGATTCAGAAAGGGCTGTCAAGCCGACAGCCCTCCCTTTTGATTCTTTTATTTACTTTATCCGCCTATCTTATCGCAGCGGCGCCTGCAGTTCATTCTTTCTGGCAGCCTCTGCCTCGCACCATGCGATACATTCATCATAACCATAGGACTTCGCTCTCGCCTGCATTTCGCTGACGATCTGATTGAACTCCTCTTCGCTCTCCGCGTAAATAGCCCTCCAGCTGTAATCCTTCAAGCAGGTCGCTATCTGCTGCCACTTCTGATCCAGTTCCGCGTCACGCTTGCTTTCGGAATAGTTGTTGGGCGGATCAACCAGATATTTGCCTCTGGCGTCCATATATTCCTGTACGGTCTGGGAACCGGTCACAGCACGCCAGTCACGCTCCGCGTCGCAGCGTCCCTCCGGTACCTGATAACTCAGCCAGTACTGCTTATCATAGGGCTCGCCGGATTCCGGGTTTACATCCGCGATGGACCAGGTTCTGTTGTTGGGCTGGAACGCGCCGTCATTGAAGGTAGCGCCGCCCCACTCATCAGGCATTAAGGTCTGTCTGTCTTCTACACAGGTTTTACCAAAATCGGTCATATAGGTTCTGCCGTTCTCATCATAGTCCCAGCAAAGTCCTTTCGGTCCATACTCCATGGTGATGACGCCTTCGGGAGTGGACAGCCAGTTAATGATCTCCATGCACAGCTCAGGATACTGGGTATTGGCGCCGATGGACCATACACGGTTGCCGCCCTTGGGAGATAATCCCGCTACAATGGGGCTGGCCTCTTCCGGTACCAGAGGCAGCATGATCTGGTTTTCCGCAAAATGGTCATCATTGTTAAATCCGCCGCTTCCCGCGTAATCGAATATGGAGAAGAGCACGTTGCCGTTCTGTACCTTGGCGATCATCTCGTCATACTTCTGCGTCATGGAATCGGGATCCAGCAGTCCTCTTCTGTACGCTTCATTAAACCACGCCAGCATCTCCAGATAAGGGCTTCCGTCGGACAGGGCATCATAGAACTCACCCGTCTGGGGATTGTAGTGTCCAAATCCAAACTCATCATAACCGTAATATGCCGTAGCCATAGCTTTTACATACATAACATAGTTGCCGTCCCAGTCGGGCCAGATGGACATGGCATAGGTCTTTTTGCCGTCGTCACCAGTAGGCTGCAGCGCCTGCATATCCTCCAGTACATCCATCAGATCATCCAGGTTCTTCACCTCGGGATGTCCCAGCTGCTCATACAGATCCCAGCGGGCGTCCCAGGTATAGAAGAACGCGTCGTGGCTGTCAGCGCTTCTTGCCACGCCATGTCCGAAGCCGTGGATCTTACCGTCGCCGGACACTTCTCTGTTTTTCTCCAGCGCTTCCTGCATATTTTCCCAGATGTAGGGGCCGTACTCCTGCACCAGATTGTCTTCTTCCCAATCGTAGAGCATTCCTGCCTCAACAGCGGTCACATAATCGCCGCCGTCATTTCCCCAGATAACGATGTCACCCAGGTCGCCGGCCTCCATACGGGTGTCAAACACGCCGTCGCCGTCAGGAACCAGATTGACTTTCACGTTCCATTTCTCTTTAAAAATCGTAGCAAACCAACCCTGCATTTCGCCGGAATAATTTGCCAGCTGGCTGTAAATGGTCAGGGTGATGGGCTTGCCGCCGCCACCGCCACAGCCGGAGAGCAGGCTGCCGGTCATAATCAGGGCCAGCGCCATCGCTACCGCTCTTTTCATCTTTTTCATGATTTTGTCCTCCTTTATCTATATTAGCAGTGCTCCGTCAGCCCTTAACGGCGCCCAGCATAATACCTTTTTCAAAATACCGCTGCATAAAAGGATATACCAGCAGGATCGGGATAATGGATACCATGGAAATGGTATATTTAATGGTCTTGGCATTTAACGCGCTCTGCATAACGCCCTCCAGGTTACCGCCGCCGGACTGCATCAGCGCCGCCAGGTTGGTGGTGGTGTTCAGATACAGATACAGCCTGTGCTGCAGAGTATAGAGCTGAGGCGCGTTCTGCATCAGGATCAGGGAATCCGTAAAGGAGTTCCAATGCCCTACCGCGCCGAAGATCGCGATCGTCGCCAGGATCGGCTTACACAGCGGCCAGATGATATGTCTGAAGATCGTCATGTAGCCCGCGCCGTCCATAAACGCGCTCTCTTCCAGTTCTCCGGGGATGGACTCAATATAGGTCTTCACCAGGATAATGTTATAGGGAGCCACAATGCCGGGGATGATATAGGCCATAAAGTTGTTGGTCAGTCCCAGCATGGACATATTCAGATACCAGGGAATGGTACCCGCGTTGAAATACATGGTAATGACTAGGAAGCGATACCAGAATTTCCTGTGCCACATCTGCTGCTTGGTCACCACATAGCCGATAAAGGCGGAGGCCAGCACCATCAACGCCGTACCGATCAGTGTTCTGCCGATAGAAACCAAAAATGCCTGCAGGATCTCACTGGATTTTACCAGATTCGTGTAGTTGCTCAGATGGATTCCCCGGGGAATAAAGTTGACCATACCCCTGCTTACCAGATTGTTATCGGAAATGGTATTGATAAACAGATAGTAAAAGGGGAACAGACAGCATAGCGTAAATACGATAAAGAACGTATAGTTCAAAATATTGAACACAATATCGCCCGGTGTGAGTTTATACTGTCTTTTATGGGTTTTGTTGTAGCGCTTTTCCGCCTTCGCGTCCAGCTTTTCCTGTGCCGTCTTAGCCATTTCTGCACCTCCTATACAATACTCTCACCGCGGACCAGCTTGGAAATACCGTTAGCCGCGAAGAGCAGTATCACGCTGATAACGGATTTCACCATGCCGACCATGGTGGAGAAAGATATGGACCCGTTGACAAGACCGGCCCGGTATACATAAAGGTCCAGTACCTCAATGGTGTCTATATTGTTGGAATTGTAAAACGCTAAATACTGATCCATACCGTTGCTCAGGATACCGGCGATGGACATCAGCAGCAGCACCATATAGGTGGAGATCAGACCGGGCACCGTAATATGCCACATCTTCTGGAACCTGCCGGCGCCGTCCACGGTAGCCGCTTCATAGAGCTGCTGGTCGATACCGGAAATACCCGCTATGTAGATAATAGCGCTCCAGCCGATACCTTTCCACATACCCCAGGCCAGCATCTTCAGCCACATATGCGAACCGCTCTGCAGCATGTTCACGCCCTCGCTCCAGATACCGGCATTGACAAACATACTGCTGATAAAACCGTCGGAAGCGAAGATCGCGAAAGCGATAGCGTATACCAGAACCCAGCTTATGAAATTGGGAATGGTGGTAAAGGTCTGCACAAAACGCCTTACCCAGGGCGTTTTGATCTCCGAAAGGAAGATGGCGAAAGCCATGGCACACCAGCTGGTGGCGATACCCAGACCGCTCATGGCAAGCGTATTGCGCAGCACCCTCACAATATCGTCCCTGGTCGCCGCATTCTGGAACACAGAGGCAAACCATCTGAAGCCCACAAAATTCTCGCTGGAAAGCGTTCCGCCGGAAGTATAATCATAAAAAGCGTATCTCCAGCCGTACAACGGCAGATAGGAGAACAGGAATATCAACAACGCGAAAGGGAGAAACATCAAAAAGAGCTTGAATTTGGATTCCATCTCATACTTCGCGTCCTTCTCCGCCTTCGGCAGCAGAATCTGTACCGCCACAGAGGACACCAGCGCCAATGCCGCGATCACAAAGAATATGATATTGTTCTGCAGAGGATAACCAGGCATTACCTTATCGGGCTTTATGGTCTGCGCCACCTGGGAGTAAGCCAGGTAAATGCCGCCCAGCCCCAGAAGAGAAGCGATGCCGCCCCCAATGCCAAACCAGTTGCCCAGCCGTTTTAATTTCACATTGCCTAAAGACATACATCCCATTGCCGCCGTAGCCGCAATCCCGATGCATGTTACCATACTGGAAATAAACAGAAGTACAAAAGAGGATTCCTGCACCCAGCCCATGTTAAATGCTCTGGTGCACTGCTCCACCAATCCGGAGTAAGAAATACCGGTGGTAAAAAGGGACATGTTCTTATTCACATATCCGCAGATCTTTGCCGGGTTAAATGCGGGGAAAAATATCAGAAACACCAGGAGCAGCGCTGATATTCTTGCCACATAATAAATATAACCGGCAGTCTTTTCCTTTCCCGTTGCGTTCTTGTTCATTACTAACCTCCGCCACTGCGACTGCTTTCGGAGAGACCGGTCTTCTTTGCCAGATAAGACCGGCGGGCCCTGCGCAGTATAGGGCCCATGACACGACTCCTGATTTTAATTATACAGTGAACCGAGGGGGAAAAGATACCGCAAATACTTGATAGAAAATACAGTAATTATTTCGCTACAAATACATTCAAAAATAAATTTTTGCAAGGGCGTAGAGAAATGAAAAAAGAGGACGTCCGGTAAACCCGGACATCCTCTTGTATTTCAGAATTTTAGGGCAATATCAATTATTTCTTATCGCCTTTTTTCTTCTTTGCTACTACAACGCCTGCGGCGCCGCCTACAACAACTACTACTGCAACGACAATGCCTACGATAAGGCCGGTATTGCTGCCGCCCTCTTCAGCAGGCTCTTCGCTTGCGGCAGGGCTCTCTGCGGGAGATTCCGCAGGTGCTTCCTCTGCAGGAGCTGCATCATAATTGAAGCCGCTTACGGTAAAGGTAATGCTCATGCTGGTCATAGGTACCCCGTAGTAGCCGATCTCCTTTACATCATTGTTCCAGATATTCTGAAGCAGTATATTGACATAGTTTACGGAATCAGGGCTTACAACAGCGCCCGCGGATGCCAGATCTACCTTCTTGCCATCGATCTTCAGCTCTACGTCGGAGATGGTGATCTCACCGGTGTTGGGAATATCGGTGGAAAGGAAGATCAGGTTCATATATTCCTGGCTGTCAAACTCGCCTGCGGGGAATTCCAGTCCTTCTACGGATACGGTGTAAGTACCGTTGCCGGCGATCTCCACATCAGTAAAGGTACCGGGAATCACAACCGCGTTGTTGCTCTCATCCCAGCCGGTAACCTGATTGAAGTAATCGGAATCGCGGCCGTAATCCGCATCATCAAACGCGTTACGGAAAGAATACTTGGGAGTCTGGAAGCCTAAGTATGCATGATAGGTACCGTCCAGATCCACTGCGGAAACTTCGCTGCCTGCTGCCTCACCGGCTGCTGCGGAAGCGCCGAATCCGGAAACCGTAAAGGTCACTTCTATGGAAGTCAGGTCGGTCAGGTAATCGGAAGAGATCAGCATAGCGGTCGCGTCCATAACGCTGCCCTCTGCCACACGATTATCCAGATGAGAATCATCACCTGCGGTCGCGGTCTCGTCGGGAGCGTTCCACTCATTGTAGATATTTACACGGGTGGTTACGCCCGCGCCGTCTGCGGAGCAGGTGTAGCTGGGGCCCTGAAGCTCTACTTCTTCGCCGTTGATCTTAATGCTGTCTACGGTAAGTACACAGCTGGTTCCCATAAGGAGCTCGCCGTTTTCAACCTCCAGCGCGTTGAACTGTGCCAGACTCTGAGGCTCAGCAGCGGTCATGGATACGGTATAGGTGCCGTCGCCGGTAATCTCCGCGTCAGTCCACTCGCCTTCAAACTCTGTCCAGTCCGCGTTGTTGATGTTCAGATGCGCGATAGCAGGACCTTCCGCGGTAACAGGTGCGCTGGAGCCGCCTTCTGCAGCTGCAGTGCCGTAACCGGATACCGTAAAGGCAACTTCCAGATCCGTAATACCTGCGGTCAGGTAATCGGAAGAGAACAGCATAGCGGTCGCGTCCATAACACTGCCTTCCGCTACACGCTGATCCAGATGGGAATCATCGCCTGCGGTCGCGGTCTCATCGGGAGCGTTCCACTCATTGTAGATGTTTACACGGGTAGTTACGCCCGCACCGTCTGCAGAACAGGTGAAGCTGGGGCCCTGAAGCTCTACTTCCTCACCGTTGATCTTAATGCTGTCTACGGTAAGTACACAGCCGGTTCCCAGAACGGATTCGCCGTTTACTACTTCCAGTGCGTTGAACTGTGCCAGGTTCTGAGGCTCTGCGGCTTTCATCGCAACGGTGTAGGAACCGTCACCGGTAATCTCCGCGTTGGTCCACTCAGCTTCAAAATCTGACCAGTCCGCATTGTTGATGTTCAGGTATGCGGTACCGTCTGCCAGCCCGTCCGTACTCTGTGCAGCCTGTACAGAAATCACAGGGCTTACATTCAGTGCAAGAGCGCAGGCAAATACGGCTGCCAACAACTTTTTGAACTTTTTCATTGTTTTATCCTCCTGATATAATTTTGGCCGGTGTACCTGGATTTGCGCATAAAGATACCCCGCCCATTTTCACAAAGTAAGTGTAACGAATGCGGGGCAATAAAAAAACCTTGTATTTTTTACATATTATACCGTCAAAATTATATATTCTTCAGCCAGGTATGGGCCAGTTCCACCCAGGAAGCACATTCCGGCTGTATATGGCCGCCGTCCGCTCCGGCGGTAAGTTCCGTGGCCAGCGCCAGTCCGTGGCGCCCTTGCGGATAGAGATGAAATTCCACGGGTATCCGGTATCTGCACAGAGCCTCCACGAAAAGCAGGGAATTTTCCACCGGCACCGAAGCGTCCTCAAAGGTATGCCACAGAAAAGTCCGGGGCGTTCCCTCATTGACCTGCTTCTCCAGGGAGAGCTTTTCCAGCAGAGCGTCGTTTCCTCCCGTCAGATTCCGGAAAGACTCCCTGTGCGCAAATTCCCCGGAGGTAATCACCGGATAGCATAAGATCAGCCCGTCCGGACGAATTTCCTCAGGAGAAGCTCCTATCGCCTCGCCCAGCCACGCCTCCTGCCAGAACACGCCCAGGGAAGCCGCCAGATGGCCTCCGGCGGAGCAGCCCTGCACCAGGATCTTATCCGGCAGGATATGCCACTCCTTCGCCCTGTCCCGCAGCAGCTTTACCGCATATGCCAGCTCCTTTAACTGGGCGGGATATACCGCCGGTGCCGGCGAATAGCGCAGCACCGCCGCATGACAGCCCATTGCCAGAAACTGCAGGGCGATGCTTTCTCCCTCCCTGTCGGAGGTGTAAGCGTAGGCGCCTCCCGGACACAGCAGTACCATGGGCCTCTCCTTTATATAGAGGGAATCGGAATATTCCTGTATATATACCGCCAGCCTGGCGTCAGGAAGAGAACCTTCCATCCGAATGGGAATTTCCTCGCAGAGCATGGGTGTTTCTCCTTTATTTTTATGTTCCATCAACATTTTATATTAGGATGAGATCAGTACGCCCGTCCCCAGTAGACCATTTTTTGAGCCGGTTTTCCGCAGCAGACACAGGTATCCGCAATATGCTCCTGCTCAAAGGGCATACACCTGCTGGTAACGCTGAGCTTTTCCTTGATGGCATCCTCGCAGGCCTGGTCGCCGCACCACATGGCCTTGACAAAGCCGGATTTTTCCGTAAAGAGCTTTTCAAATTCTTCATAGCTGCGGGCAGTATAGGTATGAGCATCCCTGTGGGCTCTTGCCCGTTCCAGCATATCGTGATGAATGGTTTCCAGAAGCGCCGCCGCCTTTTCTTCCACTTCTTCCAGCGTCATTTCCAGCTTCTCGCCGGTATCCCTTCTGCACAGAAGGCACTTTCCTGCCTCAATATCCCTGGGACCGATCTCCAGGCGCAGAGGGAACCCTCTCATTTCCGCTTCCGCGAATTTAAAGCCCGGGCTCTTGTCCGTATCGTCCACTTTCACGCGGAAACGCTTCTCCAGACGCGCCTTCAGTTCATATGCCTTTTCCAGTACGCCCTCTTTCTGCTGCTGAATGGGAACGATGTCAATCTGGACAGGCGCCACCTTCGGAGGCAGTACCAGCCCGGAATCGTCCCCGTGGACCATGATAATGGCACCTATCATACGGGTGGTCATGCCCCAGGAGGTCTGGTATGCGTATTTTAAGGTATTGTCTTTGTCGGTAAACTGGATGCTGAAAGCTCTCGCAAAGCCGTCGCCGAAATTGTGGCTGGTACCGGACTGGAGCGCCTTGCCGTCATGCATCAGCGCTTCAATGGTATAAGTAGCCACCGCTCCCGCGAATTTTTCCTTATCGGTCTTGCGCCCCTTGATAACGGGAATCGCCAGCACCTCTTCGCAGAAATCCGCATATACGTTCAGCATCTGGATGGTTCTCTCCTCCGCCTCTTCTGCAGTGGCGTGTACCGTATGCCCTTCCTGCCACAAAAACTCTCTGGAGCGCAAAAACGGCCTGGTCTCCTTTTCCCAGCGCACTACGGAGCACCACTGATTGTATACTTTGGGCAGATCCCGGTAGGAATGCACGTCATTTTTATAAAAATCACAGAACAGCGTCTCGGAAGTGGGCCTGACGCAGAGTCTCTCCTGCAAAGGCTGCAGGCCGCCGTGGGTTACCCACGCCACCTCGGGCGCGAAGCCCTCTACATGATCCTTTTCTTTCTCCAGCAGGCTCTCGGGGATAAACATGGGCAGATATACGTTCTGCACCCCTGTGGCCTTAAATCTTTCGTCCAGCTGCTTCTGCAGCAGTTCCCAGATCGCGTAGCCCGCAGGCTTGATCACCATACAGCCCTTGACGCTGGTATAGTCGATCAGCTCCGCTTTCTTCACCACGTCCGTATACCACTGGGCAAAATCCTCCTCCATGGAGGTGATTGCTTCCACCATTTTTTTCTCTGCCATTTTCTCTCCTCCTCATTTTTCAGGCAGCGGTCTTTCCTTTATCGCTTCCGGCAGCTCCCGCAGGGACGGAATGCACGCATACAGCAGCTGCCTTAACTCCCTGTCCGGCTCCGTCTGATCCGGTATCATGACCACCCGCAGCCCCGCATTGTAAGCGGATTTCACGCCGTTAGGGGAATCCTCCACGGCCACGCAGTCCTCCGGCAGCTCTCCCAACAGCCTGCAGGCTGCCAGATACACGTCCGGCGCGGGCTTGCCCCGTTCTACCCCTGCCGCGCTGACGATCTCGTCAAAATATTCGTAAATACCCGCTTCTTTCAACTGCCGCGATGCCCGCTCCACAGGCGTGGCGGTAGCCAGGGCCAGCTTACATCCCTCCTGCTTTAACCGGCTCAGCGCCTCTTTCGCCCCGGGTTTTAATTCCACGCCCTTTTCCGCCAGGAACTCTTTCATCATGTTCCTCCGGACTTCCCGCACCGCCAGGTAGTCAAATTCCTCTCCAAACCATTCCTGCAGCAGTGCCGGCGCGTAAGGCCTGCCCAGACTCCGCAGCTGCAGGGCCTGCTCCTCGCTCATGGAATACCCAAAGGCCGCAGCCGCCTTTCTCCAGAATACCTTGAAATATTTCTCCGTATCGATCAAGGTGCCGTCCAAATCAAAAATGACCGTTCTCATTCCGTTTCCGTTTCTGTCAAAGAGGGATCTTCCGTGGTTTCCGCAGAAGTTTCCGGCACTGTCTCCTGTACGCCGGTCTCCGGCGCGGGCTCCGGCGTGTGCAGATAGACCAGTCTGCCCTTGGGATCGGATACCGTACTCCACTTCTCCTCTATCTCTGTCATGTAGTCGTTCATGGTCTGGCTCAAAAGCGTACTGGCAATCTTTACCTGCCATTCGGGGCGCCCTTCGCTGACATAATAGAGCACATAGGTCACACCCTGATCTATCATGCTCACCGTATCCCCCGGTTTACGCCCCTCCGCAAAGATCCAGTCGCTTAAGCTGTCCGGCAGGGCGCTGCCGCTCAGTTCTTCATAGAGACCGCCGCTCGTACTGCTGTAAGTGTCCTGGCTGTAAACAGGCACCAGCGCTGTAAACGCTTCTTCCGTAGCGCCGGCAGCTTCCCACTCCGTCAAAATGGCTTCCCCGTCTCCGGTCGTCGTCATAATGGCCCGGATAGTGGCTGTCTTTTTCGTCTCGTCCAAATATCTCTTTTCAAACATCAAAACATAGTATCTGTGGTTGGTGGTATCTTCTATGACAGTAGTGTCACCTTCTTTTCTGGTTTCGTCAAAAAGCCATTCCCTGTAGTATGTGGAAACCCCGCTGCTCAAGCTGCCAATGGTTTCCGTTCCCTCTTCTCCTACGGTCAGCAGCGCCTCGTCCGCCAGCTTCTTCGCTTCGTCCATCGCCGCCTGAATTTCTTCCTCAGTGGGCTCCGTGGTCACTTCATTTCCGTCCGCGTCCGTAGTCGTCTGCGCTTCGGGAATCTCGGCGTCAATCTGCGTCAGCCGGTAATCCACACTGTCATAGTCCGCAGTGTTGTCCTGATAATATGCCTGGATTTCCGCCTCTGCGGCCTCCTTGCTTTCCGCCACCTGCTTGTAGTACGCGGTAGCGATATAGCCATCCTCCACAAAAGGTCTGATATTGGAAGCCGTCGCGTAATCTCCAAAAGTCATCCTGTAATATTTGCCCGTCGTGACACCGGCCGCGGCCGCCGCTTCTTTATTTTCTTCCACAAAGGTCTGGTACTCCTGGGACGGATCATAAGTAAACCCTGCCGCCTGGGCCTCGTCCAGCAGCGCTTTATTCTGCCTGATGGCATCCACCGCCAGCTGGTCGAAATAATCTTTCCAGCTCATGGTGTCATTGTACGCCTGGGAATCAAAAGAACCGTTTACGTTCAGGCCCATATAGGCGAGGTAATCTCCGTAGGTGTCCAGATAATCGTTGCTGGCCAGGGTGTAGTAGTAGTCAAACTCCACTTCACTGATCTTGTGGTTCCCCACCGTGATATATGTGGAATGGGCCGCGATAAACTTTCTTACCGGCAGATAGGCGATGAGTGCCGCAATCAGCACCAGTATGGCGATTCCCACTATCCGGCTTATCTTTTTCTCCCTTTCGGCCCTGGCCGCTTCCTCTTTTCTGCGCTGTACCTTTCTGTCATATTTTGTCACAATTTTCTGTGTTTCTTCTTTTTGGGGTGTAGCTTGCTTTGACATGGAACTTCTCCTTCCTTTTCCTGGCCGCGGTAGATTTTACCAGCAGTCTGCCCTACATTATAATCCATTTTGAGCGGAAAAGGTAGTCCTTTCATGCAAATTTCACAAATTTTCTTCCGTCGCCCTCTATTCCGCGGTATTCATGCGCCCCATAAACAGCACGATTCCGGTTTCCGTATCCTGGATCACATAAAGGAAAGGCCTGTCTGCGATAAAGGTTTTCGGCGGTTCCTCCTCCAGCGACATCCCCAACACATCAAAAGACGTTACCGCGGACGCTCTGGCTCCGTTTTCGTCCACTTCGATCTTAGCCCGATGAAGAGCCGACGAAACATACAGTTCTTCCCCGAGCCTGCTCAAATCCGCTTCTCTTGTAAACACCGATTCGATTCCCATTGCCTTGAGGATCTCCTCAAAATTTTCCATCTTATAGTCCATGGTAAATTTCGGCAACGCCAGCGATTTCAGCTCGGTTTTTTCCGCCGCATCCAGCGCATCCAGTAAAGCCTGTTTTTCATCATTGTCCAACGCTCCGAAAAGGTTTTCTATATCGGGGCTTTCTATGTTTATGGCGGAATCTGCGGGAAGCTCCGGCTCCACGGGCAGGAAAACCTTCATGACCAGCGTGGAATTTTTATAGGGGATGGCAACTCCCTTGATCCCGTCCTGTTCTATATAGGCGCATTCCACATCCGTCAGATGCATGATTTCCGTTTCCGTACCGCCCTCCGTCCCGTAGAACATCTGCTCACAGGTATCGTCTTCCAGGAAAGGCGTCTCCCACTTTCCTTCAAAGTATACGGCGTTTATCAATACCAGGAGCGTACCATCCGACAGCGGCCCGGTGCTTATACGCTCGATCATGCCCTTTGTATTCTCGTTTACCCATGCGTTGATCGTCGTTATCGCTTCTTCCGGCTTTCCGCAAAAATCCAGTTTCTCCACAACGGCGTTATAACAGCTGCGGGCAGGCGTCAGCACATCCTCTTCTATATTTTCCGCCCATTTCTTATCCTCCTGCATCCACAGCGCGTTGGCGGAAAGGAAATAGGTATCCTCCGAGTATTCTTTCTGCATATAACTCTGCATGGCGCTATTCCACGCCTCCAGATCGGTGATGCCCAGCGCGGTCTCCAGTTCTTCCCTTGTACCGCCGTCCGCCCCCAGATTCAAAAGGGAAAGGGCACTGCAGATACTGTAGGGGGAAAAGAAAATGTTTTCTCCCTCACTCATTTTTCCGTACATCTCAAAAGCAAATTGATTGATACCCTGCTTCAGCATTTCCTGTTTATCCTCTTCCATTTCTATGGGTGTTCCCCTGAACTCTTCCGTTTCCGGACAGGTCTCTATCCCTTCCGGCAAAACGCTGCCCTCTTCTGTCTCGTATGGTAAAACGCTGCCGTCCTCGGTCTCATATGGTAAAACACTGTCATCCTCTGTGCCGTGCGGCAAAACCGCCGGCAATACCAGTCCCGCCGTCAGCGCCGCCGCTCCTATCACCGCGCCTCCGATCATAAGTCCCTTTTTTCTCATATTTCCCTCCATTCCGCCGCATTTCGGCCATGTTCTCCTCTTACTTATTAAAGATACGGAACAAAGATGCATTTTTATGGAGCTTATATAAATGTTGACATGTAAACATTTCCGGTATACAATATCCGTTTGGAGGTGTCGCCCATGCCCGAACAAATACGTTTTGAAGAATTTTCTACCCTGATCTCCTGCATTCACAATACGATTCAGAAGATCAAGACACGCTATACCATGCAGCTTGGCCTGAAGGCTGTCCACGTATTCTGGATCTATCTGCTGAGGACGCATCCGGAAGGGCTTTCTGCCTCCGAACTGGCGGCGGCAGGAAATTCCAACCGGAGTCTGGTATCCAGAGAAATCAACGAGCTCTTCGACAAAGGCTTTGTGTTCACTCACAGTGAAAGCGGCAAACGGCGGTACGGCTGGAAGCTGATGCTCACGGAAAAAGGGCAGGAGCTGGCGGATGTCATCGCGGCGGTCGTCACGGACATTCAGAATACCGTCAGCCAGAACATTCCTGAATCGGAGCTTATCAGTTTTTATCGCACACTGGAAACTCTGGCAAAGGGCTTTGAAGCGCTTGAAAAAAACAGCAGTATACCGGCCGTCATCAGTCAGTGGCAGAGCCGCTGATCTTCCGGCCATATTCCAAGGAGGTATCAAACATGAATGTATTGCAAAAAGCCTACTGTCGTACCTGGCAGTTTTTCTTCCGGATCGCCCTGCCGATCCTTCCCTATCGGGAACCCGCGCGCCTGGAGAGTGTGGATGATGTCCCCTCTCTGCTGAAAGAGCTGCGCGTTTCGTCAGTCCTGTTGGTGACGGACTCCACCCTCCGAAAAACCGATACCGCTTCACGGCTGCTGGCGCTCCTCACCGAAGCGGGGATCGACTGCGGCGTATACGACGGCGTAAACCCCAACCCCACCGACCGGGATGTGGAAGCGGCCTATGCTCTCTTTCAGGAGAAGAATGCCCG
This sequence comes from uncultured Lachnospiraceae bacterium, assembly GCA_947631685.1. GTDB lineage: Bacteria > Bacillota > Clostridia > Lachnospirales > Lachnospiraceae > Acetatifactor. The sequence continues at coordinate 23,797 of CANRMI010000002.1, read as the reverse complement.
GGCCATCCTCGCGCTGGGGGGCGGCTCTCCCATGGACTGTGCCAAGGCCGTCGGCGCAAGAGCGGCCTATCCCAAAAAGAGCATCGGTAAAATGAAAGGGCTGTTAAAGGTCCTGCGCCCCATTCCCACTCTGATAGCCATTCCTACAACCGCCGGAACCGGCAGTGAAGTGACGCTTGCCGCAGTCATTACCGACAGCGTTACCCGCCACAAATATACCATAAACAGTTTTACGCTCATTCCCCACTACGCGGTTCTGGATCCGGCCGTGACCCTCAGCCTGCCGGGAAGCCTTACCGCCACCACCGGTATGGATGCCCTCACCCACGCCGTGGAAGCCTATATCGGCGGCTCTACCACCCGGGAAAGCAGGCGTCTGGCCCTTCACGCGGTAAAGCTCATTTTTGAAAATATTGAAACCGCTTATCTGGACGGAAATAACCTGGCTGCCCGAAAACAAATGCTTACGGCCGCCCATGAGGCCGGAATCGCGTTTTCCAAGTCCTATGTGGGCTATGTCCACGCGGTCGCCCACTCTCTGGGCGGACGCTACAATGTCCCCCACGGCCTGGCCAACGCCGTTCTGCTGCCCATCGTCCTGGAAGCCTACGGCAGCAGTGTTTTCAAAAAGCTTTACCGGCTCGGGCTCGCCTCCGGCACTGCTTCCGAAAACGATACGGAACAGGCCGGCGCGGAAAAATTTATCGCGGCCGTCAAAGCCCTCAACGCCCGCATGAACATTCCGGAAAAACTGGCCTGTATAGAGGAAGCCGACATCCCCCGGATGAGCCGCTACGCCGCTGCGGAAGCCAATCCCCTCTATCCCGTTCCCAAGCTCTGGAACGCGAAGGAACTGGAACAAATATACCTAAAAGCTGCAGATAGGAGAAATTAACATGGACATTTCAGAAATTGTCGCGCAACAGAAAGCGTTTTTCCAAACCGGGCAAACCCTGCCTGTGGCGTTTCGGATCGACGCCTTAAAACATCTTTACCAAGAAATCCTGGAACATGAAACGGAAATCCAAAACGCCCTGCAAACGGATCTGGGCAAAAGCGATTATGAAGGTTTCATGTGTGAAACCGGCCTCGTATTGAGTGAGATAAGCTATATGTTAAAGCACATCCGAAGCTATTCCCGGGCGCATAAGGTTCCCACGCCCCTGGTTCAGTTTGCGGCCAAAAGCTTTGTAAAGCCCGTCCCTTACGGAAATACGCTCATACTCAGTCCCTGGAACTATCCCTTTCTGCTGACGCTGGAGCCTCTGGCCGACGCCATTGCCGCAGGCAACACCGCCGTGGTAAAGCCCAGCGCCTATGCTCCCGCTACCGGGGAAGTGATCGGGCGCCTGCTGGGTGAGCTCTTTCCACCCGAATATGTGGCGGTCGTCACCGGCGGCAGAAAGGAAAACACCACACTTCTGGAGCAGAAATTCGATATGATCTTCTTTACCGGCAGTCAGAGCGTGGGCAAAGAGGTGCTGCGCCACGCCGCGGAAAACCTCACTCCTGCCGTTCTGGAGCTGGGCGGCAAAAGTCCCTGCATCGTGGATGAAACCGCGGATATCCGGCTTGCCGCCAAACGCATCGTCTTTGGCAAATACTTAAACTGCGGCCAGACCTGTGTAGCGCCGGATTATATTCTCTGCCAGGAAAGTGTCCGGGAAAAACTCCTGGATGCCCTCTGCGCGGAGATCAAAAAACAGTTTGGAGAAACGCCCCTCCAAAATCCCGACTACGGAAAGATCATCAACCGCAAGCATATGGAGCGGCTGCTGGGACTCATTGTCCCGGAGAAAGTAGTCATCGGCGGGGAATATGACGAACAGAGCCTGAAAATCGCTCCCACCGTCATGGACCATGTCACCATGGACGACGCCGTGATGCAGGAGGAGATTTTCGGCCCTATTCTTCCCGTTTTAACTTTTTCTGCATTTGACCAGCTGTTCCCTCGTCTTCACAACACGCCCAAGCCCCTGGCCCTGTATATTTTTTCATCCAGACGTGACCGCATCCAGGCCATCACCTCCCGTATCCCTTTCGGCGGCGGCTGTATCAATGACGCGGTGATGCATCTGGTCACCAGCGAAATGGGCTTCGGCGGCGTGGGAGAAAGCGGTATGGGCTCCTACCACGGCAAGGCCGGTTTTGACGCCTTTTCCCACAAAAAAAGCATTCTGGACAAAAAGACCTGGATCGACCTACCCATGCGGTACCAGCCGTATCAGCGCCGTTTCAGCCGGCTGCTGAAGCTGTTTTTAAGATAAAAATCCTTTTACGGTCTGATACACGCCCTTGGCGTCCAGACCGTATTTCTCGATCAGCGCCGCCGCGGAGCCGGATTCTCCGAACACGTCCTGCATCCCGATCTTGCAGACCGGTACGGGATAACTTTTGCAGAGCGCGTCGCAGACCGCGCTCCCCAGGCCGCCGATCACGGAATGTTCCTCCGCCGTCACTACGCGCCCCGTTTTTTTCGCGCTCTTTACGATCAGTTCCTCGTCCAGAGGCTTGATGGTGCAGATATTGATGACCTCCGCGCTGATGCCCTCGGCCTCCAGCATGGCGGCTGCTCCCAGCGCGGAATCCACGCAGATACCGGTAGCCACGATGGTCACGTCGCTTCCTTCCCGTACCACGCTGCCCTTTCCGATCTCAAAATGATAGTCCGGCCTGTCGTTGATGACCGGAACCGCCGCCCGCCCGAAGCGCAGGTACACGGGCCCTTTGTATTCCAGCGCGGCCCTTACCGCCGCTCTGGCTTCCACATCATCAGAGGGACACATCACCACCATTCCCGGAATGGTGCGCATCAGCGCCAGATCCTCGTTACACTGGTGGCTGGCGCCGTCCTCTCCTACGGAAATGCCCGCATGGGTGGCGCCGATCTTCACGTTCAAATGGGGATAGCCCACGGAATTGCGCACCTGCTCAAAGGCACGTCCCGCCGCGAACATGGCAAAGGAGCTCACAAAGGGGATCTTCCCTACCGTGGCAAGTCCTGCTGCCACACCCACCATATTGCTCTCCGCGATCCCGCAGTCAATATGTCTTTCGGGGTAAGCTTTCTTAAAAATGCTGGTTTTGGTGGCGGCCGCCAGATCCGCGTCCAGCACCACCAGATCGGGAAATTCTTCCGCCAGCTCTTTTAACGCGTTGCCGTAGCTTTCTCTGGTCGCTATCTTTTTCACTTTTTTCTCTTCCACTGTCTTCTCCCCCTTATTCCGCTGCTTCCAGCTGCCTGTCTATCTTTTCCAGATCGGCCATGGCTATGGCGTACTCCTCGTCATTGGGCGCCTTTCCATGCCAGTCCACACTGTTTTCCATGAAAGAAACGCCCTTGCCCTTCAGGCTGCGCATAATGATGCAAGTAGGCATTCCCTTGGTCGCTCTCGCCTCCGCGAAAGCCGCCCTGATCTGGTCAAAATCATGAGCATCGATAGAAATGACATGAAAATGAAAAGCCTCAAATTTCTTATCAATGGGGTAGGGCGAACATACCTCGGTAATGGGCCCGTCGATCTGCAGATTGTTGTTATCCACGATGACGCAGAAATTATCTAACTTCCTATATCCGGCAAACATGGCCGCTTCCCAGACCTGGCCCTCTTCCAGCTCGCCGTCTCCCAAAAGGGTGTATACCCGAAAGCTCTTTCCGTCCAGCTTCGCCCCCAGCGCCATGCCTGCTGCCGCGGAGATTCCCTGTCCCAGGGAGCCGGAGGACATATCCACGCCCGGAATATGCATACAAGGGTGTCCCTGCAGATAGGAGCCTAAATGCCGCAGAGTGGGCAGATCCTCTACGGGAAAATATCCCCGGTTGGCCAATGCGGAATACAGCCCCGGAGCGGTGTGCCCCTTGGACAGTACAAATCTGTCCCGGTCTTCCTTCTGCGGGTTTTTAGGATCAATGTTCATTTCCTCGAAATAAAGAAACGTAAACATATCCGCCGCGGACAAAGAACCACCCGGGTGTCCGGCTTTCGCGCCGTGAACCGCGGTCACAATGCCCTTGCGGACTTCATTCGCCATTTTTTGCAGCTCTGCGTTTTTCATGTAAATACCTCTGCCTTTCTATAAATTGGGAAAAGGGTTCTGGCTCCTCTTCCCTGACGCTTTTACTCTAGCATATTTTCCGCCCTGCGTCCATAGATATGTAGGAAGAAAAACACAGGATCTCCCCATGCTGAATATTCCTTTTTTAAAAAAATCCAAAAAACTCCCTTTTCTTTTTCTGCTGCTTTTTGTCTTTCTTTTCGCGGCTTACTTTTTTCTTTCCCCCGGCAGGGATCCCAAAGCGTTTTCTTCCCTCTGCGAAACGATTTTTAAAGAAGAGCTGGCCGGCAACACTTTAAATCTTCACTATACCCTGGCCTGTCCCGAAGATTACGGTATCGCCCACTATCCTCCCGCCCTGCCCTGCTATCAGCCGGGGAGCGGCCGCACCTCTTTAAGGCGGCTGGAGGATTACATGGACGCGCTGGAAAATATCGACGTCCGGCACCTTTCCGAGGACCAGCGTTACACTTATACGCTGCTCTCCCGTTTCCTGGCCCAGAGCCGGGCGGGCAGTCAGTTTGCCTACTATGACGAACCGCTCTCCCCGTCCGCCGGTATGCAGTCGGAACTTCCCATTCTGCTGGCGGAATATGCTTTCCGCTCCAAAACCGATGTGGAAGATTATCTTGCGCTCCTAGACCAGACGGACGAATATTTTGCCTCCCTGCTGCTCTATGAGCAGGAGAAAAAAGAGGCCGGGCTTTTGCAGGCCGATACCTCCCTGCGGCAGGTCCGGGAACAGTGCTACTCCATTCTTTCTAAAGAGGAACTGGAGGCCGGCACCCACTTTTTGCAGACCACTTTTCAGGAGAGGCTGGAGGATCTGACAAGGCAGGGCGTTATCACCGAAAAAGAAGCCGCCGGGTATCTTTCCGCCAATGACAGGCTTTTAACCACCGTGATGCAGCCCGCCTACGAAGATCTGGCGGACGGCCTTTTTCTGCTCATGGGAGACGGCACCTCCCGCCCAAAAGGACTGGCCGCCTATCCCCAGGGAAAAGCATACTACGCCTGGCTGGTAGGACGCAGCACCGGTTCCGCGCTCTCCATGGAAGAGATCAAATCCCTGCTCTACTCCCGTTTTGAGCGCACCTATTCGGAGCTCCACGCCCTCTTGCAGCGGGAGGACTCCATAGACGTCTGGCTTTTGCACCAGGAAACTTTTCCCCTGCTTTCTCCCGAGGAAATCCTTACGGATCTGCAAAACCGGATGGCCGGCAGCTTCCCTGCCCTTCCGGAAAACGGCACCGGTTCCCTTCAGCCGGGGCTGGCCGTAAAGGCCGTATCCCCAAGCCTGCAGGATTACTGCGCCCCCGCCTTTTATCTGACTCCGCCCCTAGACGATACCGACAACAATGTCATTTATATCAACGAAAAGACCACCCCACAGGGACTGGATCTCTACACCACCCTGGCGCACGAAGGCTATCCCGGCCACCTCTATCAATCCGTCTACAGCCAGCGCAGAATGCAGCAGCAAAAGACCGATCCCGTCCGCCAGCTTCTCTGGTACGGAGGCTATCAGGAGGGCTGGGCTCTCTATGTGGAATTTTTATCCTACGACTATGCCGCCGCGCTGGCCACCGAACGTGGAGAAGAAGACGCGGCCTTTGCCTATACCATAGAAAAGCAGAACCGGGATATGCAGCTCTGTCTTTACGCGCTGCTGGATGTTTCCATCCACTACGACGGGCTGCCCTATGAACAGGTGCGGGAGATCTTGGAGATCTTTGGCATCACGGACGAAACCGCCTCCCGACACGTCTATGACTATATCGCGGAAGAACCCTCCAACTACCTGAAATATTATCTAGGCTATCTGGAACTGCTGCGCCTGAAGGACGCCGCCAAAAATAAATGGGGAGCGGATTACAGTGACTTGGCTTTTCACACTTTTCTGCTGGACTGCGGCCCCTCCGACTTTACCACCCTGCAGGAGGCGCTGGATTTGACAAATGGGCCCGCCGGTTCTATAATCAATCCTTGAACATAAGACGAAAAGGGGAGAGAATAACTCCATGGAGAATCTGATATTCAGCTTAAACGCCACCATACCCGTATTTCTGCTCATGGTGCTGGGGTATATCCTGCGCTGCTTTAAACTGACGGATGACGCCTTTGTAAAAACACTGAACGCTTTTAACTACAAGATCACCCTGCCCGTTCTTCTGTTCAGGGATATTTCGGAGTCCGACTTCTATTCCGTATGGGACACCTCCTACGTTTTGTACTGCTTTCTGGTGACGCTTTTCTGTATTACGGTCATCTGGCTGCTCACCGCTCTTTTTTACAAAAACAAAGCCCATACAGGAGAATTTGTACAGGCTTCTTTCCGGGGCAGCGCCGCGGTTTTGGGCGTGGCCTTTATTCAGAATATTTACGGCAACGCGGGCATGGCTCCCCTAATGATCATAGGCACCGTTCCCCTGTATAATATCGCCGCCGTTATCATCCTTTCCTTTACGGGGCCGAACAGCAGCGGCCTGCATCCGGCCGCTCTCAAAAAATCCCTCCGGGGCATTGTCACCAACCCCATTATCCTGGGCATTGTCCTGGGTATGGTGGTTTCCGTTTCCGGCCTTCATCTTCCTGTCATCTTAGCCAAGAGCGTTGACAGCGTCTCTTCCCTTGCCACTCCCCTGGCCTTGATCGGACTGGGCGCCGGTTTCGAGGGCAGAAAGGCCCTTCGGGAAATCAAGCCCACCCTGGTGTGCACCTTCATCAAGCTGCTCCTGCAGCCCCTTCTCTTTCTTCCCCTGGCCGCCTATATGGGCTTTCGGGATGAAAAAATGGTGGCGATCCTGATCATGCTGGGGGCGCCCACCACGGTAAGCTGCTACATCATGGCCAAAAACATGGGCCACGAGGGAACCCTTACCTCCAGCGTGGTAGTCGCGACCACCTTTTTAAGCTCCCTCACCATTACTTTCTGGCTGTTTGCCCTGCGCTCCTTCGGCCTAATCTGAGCCTGCCGTCCCCCTACATCATTCCGGCCAACACCACGCTGGCTGCCAGTCCCGCTGCCATGGAAAGCAGCGCTCCTGCCAGGGTATAGCGGGTTTTGCTGACCTTAGCCGCCAGGAAATACACGGACATGGTATAAAAAATCGTCTCGGTGCAGCTCATGAGTATGGAGGTCAGCATGCCGATATAAGAATCCGTTCCGTGTGTCTTAAAAATATCCAGCACCAGTCCCGTGGCTGCCGAGGAAGAAAACATTTTTACTAAGATCAACGGCACTATATCCGCCGGAATGCCGATTTCCGCCGTGAGCCGCCCCAGCATTTTCCCTAAGAACTCCATAAAGCCCGACGCCCGCAGCACTCCCACGCCCACCATTAAACCCACGAGGGTAGGCAGTATCTGTGCCACCGTCCTGATCCCTTCTTTTGCTCCCCCCACAAATTCCTCATATACCTGCACCCGGTTTATCACGCCGTGAGCCACGATATAGAAAATGATCACCGGTATCATGATGTTGGAAAAATTTGCCAATACTTCAGCCATATCCGCCCTCCGTCATTTTGATCTTCCTCCCGTTTCAGGGTTTTTTATCCATGATCTTACAGAAGATAATCGCGACCACTGTGGAAAACAAGGTCGCCAGTATGGCCGGCGCGATAACCGCTGCCGGATTGACACTGCCGTACTGGGTTCTGTAAACAATCATATTGACCGGTATCAGCTGTAAGGAAGAGGTATTTAAAATGAGAAAGGTACACATTTCCCGGCTGGCTGTACGAGGTACCTTCCGGGGAGCGTTTTTCAAACCGTCTCCCGGTCCCTCCTCCAAATAAGCCGGATTTCCCCTCTCTCTTTCCAGTCCGGCCAGCGCCTCCATGGCCTTTAACCCCGCCGGCGTACAGGCCCAGCCCAGCCCTAAAATATTGGCGATAAAATTGGTGGCTATGTACTTTCTGGCTTCATGCTCCCTGGGAATGCGGGGAAACATAAACGACAAAAAGGGCTGGATGCGTAAAGCAAGTCCCGCAACCAGCCCTGATCTCTCCGCTATTTTCATCAATCCCATCCAAAGGGCCATAACGCCCGCCATGGTAATGCACAAGGATACCGCTTCTCCCGCGGAAGAGAGCGCCGCATCCGTAACCGCCCCCATATTTCCGGTAAAGGCCGCGAATACCACCCCTGCCAGTATCATAAAAGCCCAGATATAATTCAGCATATCATTGTCCCCAGTGTATTATTACTGGATTATATGCCGGCTCCGCCTGCCGTATTCCGTTTTACGGCTCCTTTTCATGCCCTATAACAGCAGCAGATACACCGTCGCCGCGGAGATCACGATCTGGATAATGGCAAAGCGGAATACGGTCTGGGTATTGGACCAGCCCAGCTTTTTCCGCACATGGTCGTGCAGCGGCGTCAGCGTGTTCTTCAGGATATGAATTTTGAATACCCTGATCAAAAACACTTTAAACAGCCCCAGCCCGCCGTCCAAAATCAGCATAAGAGCCGCCGGTATGTAAAGCAGCGGACTTCCCGTCTTCAGTATGGCCAGGCTGATAAAAACGCCCATGCCCCGGGAACCCGCATCTCCCATCAAAAGTCTGCTGGGTGCGGCGTTATACCACAGATAGCCTAAAATACAGCCTATAAACAGCAGAATCGGAAAGGCAAAATCTTCTCCCTCTCCCAGAATCCGGATGAGAATATAAATGGTGGACAAGGTGATGATCGTCAATGTCCCTGACAACCCGTCCACTCCGTCCGAGCAGTTGGTCACATTGACAGAGCCCCATACCAGCACGACGGCCGCTATGAGAAATACCGGCACCGGCAGGGTATATTCCAGGCTCCCCAGCGTGATGGTCGTGGAATTATAAGAAATATAAGTGCCGGCCACAGCCACAGCCACAAACAAATCCAAAATTCCTTTTTTCCATTCTCCCCATGGTTTCTCTGCGGTATCGTCAAAGAAGCCGGTCAGCATCTCCAATACGGTCAGTATCAGATAGATGCACAGCTCCATGCTCAGAGGTACGAACAACAGCGCGGACGCGGCAAATACCAGGATAAAGATAATCCCCGCTCCCCTGGGTTTTCCTGCGGACTGCTTTCCCTCCACCGCGAAGTCCCTGCCGTGGTCCTTCGGCAGATACACCCCGCACCGGCCGGTAAAAATACAGGTCATCGCAAAAGCTGCCAGAATGCCGATAAAAGCCGTCACCGCCTGCCTGTCTGGAAAAAAGTGTGGAATCATACTCTCTCCTCCCTTATTTTATTTCTGCATTATAACATACTATTGCCGGACACGCAAACAGTCTGCCGTCTTTTTTAAGACAACAGACTGTTTTCTCTTTTTTTCCGGTTTTTTCTACAGGGTTTTAGAAGTAAAGAGGCTCTTCACATGAGAAATTTCCTCCGGTGTGGCCTGCTGGGCAGGCACGTAGTAGGATTTCTCCCTGGCAATCTGATAGAGCTCCTCCTGGGACTGTTCACAGCTGGTCCTAAACTGCTTTAACGTGCTCTTCAACTCCTGATTTTCCGTCTGGGGAATCATTTCCGCAAATCGGATAAGTTCTCCGTTAATGCCGGTTAAAGTGTCGGCCACCATGGTTTTTTCTTGTAAATTCATCGTTTTCCCTCCTACTGCAAAAATTTCATGAGCTGCTGTTTGTTTTCCATTGCGGATCTTGCGCCTTTTTCAAAAAACTGCTTTACTTTGGCGTCACTGGCGCAGTTTGCGTACTCCTGCATCTTGCAGTGGGTGGTGTCATAGCCGCCGATCAAGTGCCTTAAGTTCTGTAATTCCAATTCTGAGATGTTTGACATAGAACTGCCTCCTTCACTTTTTTTCAATGCTAGTATTTGTGAAAAAGGCATTTTTATACACCGCTGCTATTTTAAAATCTTTTCAGTCTTCCTCCACATGCTCTAACCCCTGGTCGATAATGGTGCGTACATGGGCGTCCGCCAGGGAATAGAAGATTGATTTCCCTTCTCTGCGGCTTTTTACCAGCTTGTTCTGCTTTAAGATCTTCAGCTGATGGGATACGGCGGACTGCGTCATCTGCAAATGCTCCGCCAAATCGCAGACACAGACCTCCGCTTCAAAAAGCACAAACAGAATGCGTATACGGGTAGAGTCTCCGAATACTTTAAACAGCTCCGCCAGATCGTAGAGTTCTTCCTCCTTTGGCATTTTCTCCCGCACAAGCTTCAGTAGATCCGCATGGACCTCCACCGAATCGCAATGCTCTGCTTCATACTCCTGGTAATCTTTCACGGTATCCTCCTTACAGCTTTTTCACGGACAACGCCCTTATGGCATTGAGTACGGCCAGCACCATGACTCCCACGTCCGCAAAGATGGCCATCCACATATTGGCGATTCCCACCGCTCCCAAGATCAGGCAGAGGGCTTTGACGCCTATGGCAAAATAAATGTTCTCGTATACGATCCTCATGCATTTGCGGGCAATCCGGACAGCTTTGGCAATCTTGACAGGATCGTCGTCCATCAGCACCACATCCGCCGCTTCAATGGCGGCGTCAGAGCCTAACGCTCCCATGGCGATCCCCACATCGGCTCTGGAAAGCACCGGCGCGTCATTGATCCCGTCTCCCACAAAAATAAGCTGCTCCTTTCTGCCTTTCTTCCGCAGCAGTTCCTCGACCTTATCGACCTTATCCCCGGGAAGGAGCCCGCTGTACGCTTCGCTTATGCCCAGTTCTACGGCCGTCTGCTTCGCGGCTTCCTCTCTGTCCCCGGTCAGCATCACCAGCCGCCTGATCCCTGCCTTTTTCAGAGCCGCGATCGCTTCTTTCGCATGGGGCTTTAACTTGTCGGCGATCAGAATGTATCCGGCGTAAGCCCCGTCCACTGCCATGTGTACCACGGTACCCGCTTCCGCACACGTCTCGCAGGCAATCCCCTGGCGGGCCATCAGCTTCTCGTTTCCTGCCGCCACCGGTCTGCCGTCTATGAATGCGGCAACACCGTTTCCGCTGATCTCCTCCACCTTAGACAGCCTGCTTTTATCCAGGTCCTTACCATACGCACTCTGTAAACTCCTGCTGATAGGATGGGAGGAGTAGCTCTCAGCCAACGCGGCGTATTCCAGCAGGCGGTCTTCTTCCATACCTGTCGTGTGGATCCCGATAACTTCAAACACTCCCTGCGTCATAGTCCCGGTCTTATCGAATACCACGCACCCCGCTTTTGAAAGAGCCTCCAGATAGTTGGAACCCTTGATCAGTATGCCGGCGTTGCCGGCGCCTCCGATTCCCGCAAAGAAGCTTAAAGGAATGCTGATGACCAGTGCGCAGGGACAACTGATAACCAGAAAGGTCAGGGCCCTGAACACCCACACCCTCCACTCCGGCGCAAGGTCAAAAAGCATCCGCCCCAAGGGCGGGAGCAGGGCCAGCGCTATGGCGCCATAGCAGACCGCGGGGGTATAATATCTGGCAAACCTGGAAATAAAGTTCTCCGATTGGGACTTTCTGGAACTGGCATTCTCCACCAGATCCAGAATCTTGGAGACCGTGGATTCCCCAAATTCCTTTATGGTCCGAATCCTCAATACCCCGTTCAGATTGATGCAGCCGCTGATCACTTCATCTCCGGCCTTTACTTCTCTGGGCAGGCTCTCCCCTGTCAGAGCACTGGTATTTAAGGAGCTGTTTCCCTCCTCCACCACTCCGTCAATGGGAATCTTTTCTCCGGGACCCACCAGGATCAGAGTACCGATCGCCACCTCGTCCGGATCGCTTTTCTCAAAGGAGCCGTCCTCCTTTTCCACATTGGCGTAGTCAGGGCGTATATCCATAAGCTGGCTGATATTCCGACGGCTTTTGCCCACGGCGTAGCTCTGGAACAGTTCCCCGATCTGGTAAAACAGCATTACCGCCACGCCCTCGGTATATTCTCCCAGTAAAATGGCGCCCACGGTAGCGACCGCCATTAAAAAGTTTTCATCGAATATCTGCCTGTTCAGGATTCCCTTGCCCGCTTTCAGCAGGATGTCGTACCCGATGATCAGATAGGGAATTAAAAACAACAGATTCAGCGGACCGTTTCCCAAGGGCAGCAGCACCAGCGCGATCGTGCAAAGAGCGGCCGCTATAATGCGGACAAATACCTTTTTCTGCTTTCTGTTCATACCGGATGCTCCTTACAGATAGATCTCGCAGTCGTCTTCTACTTTTTTGCAGTTTTTCAGGACCTCCCGCATGACGGCTGCCGGTTCGGCGCCCTCTTCAAAATCCACCCACATTTTCAGCGTCATAAAATTGATGCCGGCGTCCTTTACTCCCGTGGTCTTTTTGGCGGCCTCCTCCATTTTGTTGGCGCAGTTGGCGCAGTCCACTTCAATCTTGTACGTCTTCTTCATAATGCCCTCCCTTATTGTATCATGTTCGTTCATTTGAACAATTATTCATATGTTTGACATTATCATAGCACCGCGCCCGTCACTTGTCAATTACCAGTTCATCATTTTTTTGATTTTATCCGCCAGCGCTTTCGCCGCCTTTTTGTGGGTTATTTCCGTAGGATGATAATCCGCCACGTAACCGTCTTCCAAAAGCTGCTCCGTAAAACGCAGGGTAAACACCTCTTCGTCCCCTGTTTCCATTTTGTAATCTTCTACCGCCTTCTCCAGCACCGGACAGAGCCGAGTCCCCATGATTCCCAGACTGCAGAGGATCTTCGTTTCAGGCTTCCCGCTTCTTACCTGCTTTAAAAATGCCACATAGGCCCTGCGGTACTCCTCTTCCCGTTCCGGGATTCCCTGCGCGTAGCTGTCGTCATTGGTTCCTAAGTTGATCACTGTCAGGTCCGGCTTGCGTACCGGCTCCCACAGTATCTCCTGGGGCTTTTTCCCTCTGTACGCCGCGTAGGAGAAGCCCAGCTTATCATAATATCTGCTCAACACCTGCTCCGGCTTTTTGGGCTCTCCCTCTCCCACATAACCGGAGATCAGACCGTAGCCGCTTAGGCATACCATACTGTAATCCGCGTTCAGCTCCTTTGCCGCCAGATAGCCATACGCCTTTGTAACATCCTCCGTTTTGGTGGAAAAATGATGCTCCGCGCACTCGTCGTCCACACCGTAGCCACAGGTAATGGAATCGCCCACAATTTCCACATAGCGGGATTTTAAAGATACGGGCTGAATGTCTCCCTCCGCCTCTGCCTCAACGGACAGGATTCCTACCGTAGACATGGCGGACTCTGACAGCTTTACAATTTCTACCAGACACTCCTGCGCCTCCCGGCTCTCCCATACGATATATTCCTTGCGCGGCGCGTCCATCATATCGTCCACTACCCGCTTCCCGTTCACATAGACCGCTATACGGCAGTAAACGTCCTCTCCCTCGGACTGGGCTGCGGTATCCTGCTTTCCGCCGGCAGCTGCCTGCTCCGGCTGCGTATCCGTTTCCGGTTTCTCCTTCGGCACCGCGGGTACTGCGGTATCATCTCCCGCAAGGATGACCGCCGCTTTGGTTCCCTTAAAGGTAAACGCCGCTCCCGCGCCGGAAAAGGCCAGCCACAACGTACCGTCCGCAAAAGCCGTCCTCCCCAGCGGTTTTACATTCTCTTCATTGGGAATATAAGTTTTCATAAAACTACCTCTCCTTCCGCCCCTTAATGAAATTTCATTATTCCATTCCGGTTCATTGCTTTTCTCCATGCAGGTACTGATAAATTTCCCTTTTGCCCACGCCCCGATCCTTCGCTACCTGCTTCATGGCATTCTTTTCATCCAAACCCTCTTTTTCGTAAAAAGCCATATGCTCCTCTATGCTCATGGCCTCCCAGCCGGAAATTTCTTCCTGCTTCTTTTCCCGGCGACTCTTTCCCTCCACCACCAGTACGTACTCGCCCCGGGGCTCTTCCGTTTCATACTGTTTCAGGGCCTCCTCCAGTGTGGTCGGCAGAACCGTTTCAAATTTCTTGGTCAGCTCCCTGCATATGGTGAGTTTTCTGTTTCCCATGGTTTCTGACAGTTGTGTCAGAGTATTCTTCAGATGGTGGGGAGCCTCATAGAGGATCATCGTGCGGGTTTCGTTCTCCAGCTCCTTTAACACCTCCCGCCGCTCCTTCTTATCCGCCGGCAGAAAGCCTTCAAAGCAAAAACGCCTGGTAGAAAGTCCGGACAGGGTGAGCGCCGTAATGCAGGCCGCCGGGCCGGGCAGGCTGGTAACGGTAATTCCCGCCTCCTGGCACATCCGCACCAGCACCTCTCCGGGATCGGAAATGGCAGGCGTCCCCGCGTCCGTTATCAGGGCGATATTTTTCCCCTCTTGTAATTTCGCGATCAGCTGCAGGGCTTTCTCTACCTTGTTGTATTCGTGATAGCTGGTCATGGGCGTATGGATGTCAAAGGCGTTCAGCAGTTTTTTGCTGTTTCTGGTATCCTCCGCCGCGATCAGATCCACACTCTTTAGGGTATCCTCGACGCGAGGCGTCATATCCTGCAGATTTCCTATGGGTGTAGCGCATAAATAAAGCATTCCTGCCATAAATGACCTCCCCTAATATCCATACGTATCCCGAATTTCCGGCGTATACACATCCGGTGCGCTGTAAATGATCAGGGGCCTTTCCACGCGTATACGGCTCCTGCCGCCCCGCACGCCCTCCAGCAGCACCATGTTGGGCTCCTTGTCCACAAAGGGATATACCAGCCTCATCCGCTTGGGCTCCAGCTTATATTTTGTCATGGTATTGATGATTTCCGCTAAACGAAACGGCCTGTGCACCAGGAAAAAATGTCCTCCCGGCTTTAAGAGCACGGCCGCCTGTTCCACCACGTCCTCCAATGTACAAAGCAGCTCATGCCTGGCAATCGCCTTGGGCTCTTTGGGATTTTTCAGGCCATGGGCATCCACCATATAGGGCGGATTGCAGGTCACCACGTCAAAAGAGGCAGGCGGAAACAACCGGTCTGCCTCTTTAATATCTCCCGTTATGATCTCGATCTTGGAAGAAAGGCCGTTGAGTTCCACGCTGCGTCTTGCCATATCGGCGCTCTCCTCTTGTATTTCCAGTCCCGTCAGATGCGCCGCCGGCGTTTTGGCTTCCAGCAGAATAGGGATGATTCCCGTCCCCGTCCCCAGATCCAGCACCGTTCCTCCCGGTTTTACCTGCACAAAGCCGGAAAGCAGAACCGCGTCCATTCCAAAACAGAACCGCTCCGGATTCTGAATGATCCAGTATCCGTTTCTCTGCAGCTCGTCCAGGCGCTCCTTATCCTTCAGTCTGACTTCCTTCAAAACCGGTCTTTCCTTCCTTTTTTCCGTTTCTGTAATTGCGGCGGTTTCTGGAGTGATTCTCCCTGCGGGGCTCTGCGTCCTGCCGGTCCTCCCGTCTGCCGCCCCTGCCGCGCTTTTCATGGTTCTCACGGCTTTCCTCTCGGTTTTCTTCCTGACTCCGGCGGTTTTCCCTTTTATTGCGGAATTTCTCCTGCCTGCTGCCTTCACTTCTGCGAGCCGGACGCCCTTCCTGGGCAGCCGCATTTTCTTCCTGCTCTTCTTCCTTCTCCTCTGTTTCCAGCAGCTCCAGTTCCTTTAACTCCTCCGCCGTCAGATCCAGACGCTCCTTCTTCCCATGTTTTCTTCTAAACTGCAGCTCTTCCGCCTTGTATTCGTGGATTTCCTTTTCATCATTGACATCCACGACCACCTTCACCAGCTGGCGCAGCACATTCACACTCTGCACCTCACCCTGCAGGCCGTCCGCCGTGGTTACAAAATCACCTACTCCCGGCAGCTTGCGGTTCAATTCTTCATAGGTATCCTCCTCGTGCTTTAAACAGCACATCAGCCTGCCGCACACGCCGGATATTTTGGTGGGATTTAAGGAAAGATTCTGCTCCTTTGCCATTTTAATGGACACCGGTATAAATTCGGAAAGATAGGTATGGCAGCAGAGCGGGCGCCCGCAGATGCCGATTCCTCCTACAGTCTTCGTCTCATCCCTGACGCCTATCTGTCTCAATTCGATCCGGGTTTTGAACACGCCGGCCAGATCCTTTACCAACTCCCGGAAATCGATCCTGCCGTCGGCAGTAAAATAAAACAAGACCTTGTTGTTGTCAAAGGTATATTCCGCGTCGATCAGCTTCATTTCCAGCCCATGGGCGCGGATCTTTTCCAGGCAGATACGAAACGCTTCTTTTTCCTTTTCCTTATTGGCCGCCTCCTGCTCAATATCCCTCTGATTCGCGATTCGCAGCACCGGTTTTAACGGCTGAACAACCTTATCGTCCTCCACCTCTCTGGGTGCGCTCACTACCGTTCCGAACTCTATCCCTCTGGCCGTCTCCACGATCACGTGGTCGTCCCTTTTTACCTGAAAATCCAGCGGATCAAAAAAATATATTTTCCCCGCGGTACGAAATCTTACTCCTATTACCTTTACCATCTATAAACCTCCACTTGAATAAGCCGTATAAACGGCTGCTGCCGATGCAACGGCAGAATTATTATATCATCTTCCCTTCCATGGCTCAACCGTTTTCCTGTATTTCCAGAAATAGGAGTTCCATTGTCAGCTCAAAATTAACATTTGCTTCCAGACGCTTTTTTGCCCGGCCTAACGCCTTGATCACCGACTCGATCCCTTCATAGGAGGTACGGGCGGCCACGCGCTTGATATTTTGAAATTCCTCTCTGAATATCAGGTGGTTGGCGTCTTTTGTCGCTTTAAACAGCAGCACGTCCCTATACCATACCGCCAGTATATCCAGATAGTCCCCCATATCCATTTGATAGTCCGAAATTTTTTTAATGGCAGCCGCCATTTCATTCACGTCCATCTCCCGGATATATTTTAACAGGGACAGCGCCTCTTCCTCTATCTGCTCAAAATCTTCGCTGGCTGCCAGATGTTTTGCTTTTCCGATATTCCCCCTGGCAAAGGCTGCGCAGACTTCCGCCTTATAGTCGGGTATCTGCATCTGGCTCATCAGAAAGCTCTTCACCAGCGCATCGGGAACCGGCTTCATATGCAGCGTCACGCAGCGGCTCAAAATGGTGGGCAGCAGCGCCTCCGCATTGCTTGTCAGCAGCAGGATCACCACATAGGCCGGCGGCTCCTCCAGCGTCTTTAACAAAGCGTTCTGTGCCTGCGTCGTCATCTTTTCCGCGTCGTTGATGATGTATATTTTATAGGGGCTGCTGTAGGGCTTGATAGCTACACTTCCGTTCAACTGTTCCCGTATGTCGTCCACGCTGATCGCGCCGGGCTTTTCATGGATGATCCGGATAATATCCGGCTGATTTCCCGAAAGCGCCTGCCTGCAGGAGCGGCACTCCTGGCAGGGCTCCGTGCCCTTTTCTTCGCACTGCAGCGCCATGGCAAACACCTGCGCTATAAATTCCTTGCCGGCAAAGCGTTCGCCCTCAATGATGTACGCATGGGAAATTTTCCCCGTGGAAATGGCGTTCTGCAGATGTTCTTTTATTTGTTCCTGTCCCACAATATCTTTAAATGCCGCCATACTCTTTCTTTCCTTCCTGTCAAATTGACATCTTCTGTCAGGTAAAAATATCCAACAGCAGACCTTTTATCTCTCCTATCTTACTTAGGATTGCCAGATTGTCCTTCTCGTCTTTCACCAGTTCCTTGGCAAGCTCGTCCAGATTTTCATCCACCAGCCGGATAATACCGTAAACCCTGTGTCGTCCTCTTTTATCCAGAAAATTTTCCCTGGAAAAAGAATGGGACCGAGTCACTATTTCATTCAAAAATTCCTTTATCAGACCACGGTAGCGCTTCATATCCCGCACATCCCGGCGTTTATAAAGCCTCTCCCCCTGCATGGTTATCTCTTCCATCAACCCCTGCAGCCTGGTCTGGAGTTCTCCTTCTTCGATATGACTGGCAAGTATGAACTTAAAGTTTCCGTCTGTCTGCTGGGTTTCCCTGACCGCCTGCGCCTGCTGCACCTGCTGAGTCTGGTCCACTTTAATGTCCATCTGCTTACCTCCTTCCATGCGGCGTGCCGGATCGGCTTTCCTGCTATACCAGCTGCTCTGCTATATACATCCGGATCTCCTCTAAACATTTTTCCAGATTGCCATTGTAAAAACGCCTGCCGATTCCCGCTCTTCTAATCTTTTCTTCGGCAAAATCCGCGCTGTCCGCAAGAAACCGCCTGCACATTTCTTCATATTTGGGGCTTTCCTGTGCCTTTTCCCTGTCCAGCGCCCTCTGCAGCCGCTCTCCGTCGTCTAATTCGATCAGTACCGGCACCATCTTTTCTTTCCCGAAATGATCCCGCATACTCTCATATGCCTGCAGTGTGCCAATGGCGATATAACTCTGCTTCTCTAACGCAACCTGCCCGTCGTCCACCGTAAAATACCGCCACAGGCCGTGATAGGTCTCATACCCCCTGTGCTCGATCACCTTTCCCGCCGCCAACAGCTCCTGAAAGCCTGTTTCATCCGTAAAATAATACTCCACGCCGTTTTCTTCCCCGGCCCGGATCGGTCTGGTGGTATAGGAAATGATCCTTTTCAGGTCAAAAGGATTTTCCTGTACCAGCCGCTTGTACAGAGTATCTTTTCCCGTAGAGCTCTTTCCCATCAGATATACGATCTTACCCATTCCCTATACTGCCTCTGCCCCCTGTCTCCGTACTTTCAGTACTTTCAGTTCTTCACCACTGCCACCGTTATCCTGCCATCCGGCTGCCCGTTTCCCCCTGCTGCCCCGGCGGCCACATGCAGTCCACAATCCGCGCACCTTTGTATATAACGGCATATTTCTCCGGTAAAATACTCTCCCGGCACCAATATGGGCACTCCGGGAGGATACAGCTGAATGAACTCTGCCGCGATCTTTCCCTCCGCGCAGTCCAACGGCACCCTTTCGCTTTCCCCTTCCCAGGCCTCTTTTATGGAGAGAGCCCGCGGCGGAAGCCTGTGCCAATCCAAACCGGCAAAATTTCCTTTCGTTCCCGGCGTTTCTCCGGCTTCCAAACGTCCGGCAATTTCCCTGTCGGTTTCTAACAGGGCCTGCGTCATGCGGTAAAAGCCCTCTTTGGTATCTCCCACTGTAAACATGGCGAGGACATAGCTTTCCACAGCCATTTCCGGCTGCAGATGATAGAGACGCAGAAGCCTTTCATAGAGCGCCTGTCCGGTATATAAACCGCTCCTGTCCCCTATGACCAGCTTGCCTATATCCATGCCTTCCGCTTGTAAAAAACGCAGATAACGGCAATTTTGCAGTTCCCCCAGCATTTCCTGAAAACGGCTATGGAACGTACCGAAGAGCTCCGGCGCTTTTTCCTTTGTCAGATCCAGCGCCTCTTCCATGGCCGCCATTAAAACGTAGGAAGGACTGCTGCTTTGATAAATATCCAGAAAACGGCGCAGCTTCCCTCTGTCTGCCAGACTGCCATTTACATGTAAAAGAGCTGTCTGTGTAGGCGACGGCAGGGTTTTGTGGAGGCTCTGTATCACCAGATCCGCCCCCAGACGGCTGCTGTTTTGCGGCCACGCCGGATGAAATCCCAAATGAGCGCCATGGGCCTCATCCACGATCAGTGGAATATTCCTGTTATGCGCAAGCTTCGCGATTTCCGCAATATCCGATACAATTCCCTCATAAGTGGGAGAAACCAGAAAGACCGCTTGTATATCCGGTTCCTCTTCCAATGCCCGCTTCACCTGCCCGGGAGAAACTGCCGCTCTGCAGCCAAACCCCGGCACTGTGTCCGCTGTCAAATAGCGGACTTGTAAATCCCGTAAATAAACCGCATGGTACGCGGAGCGGTGCGCCCCCCGGTCCAACAGTATTTTCCCGCCCTGAGGCACCGCGGCTGAAACGGCGGCAAGCACCCCCGCCGTACTGCCGTTTATCAGATAAAAGCTTTCCTCCGCCCCATAGATATGGGCCGCTTTCTCCTGCAGGCGCTTTAAAATCCCCTCCGCCTCATGCAGATTATCAAATCCGTCTATTTCCGTGATGTCCAGAGCGCCTATCCTGTTTAAGATATTTCCTCCCAGCCGCCTCTTGTGCCCGGGCATATGGTAAGGATAATAGTCGCTCTCCCCGTATGCTGCCAGTTTTTCATAGAGTTCACTCATCCCTGTGTGCCCCGCGCTCCCTATGTATGCGTACGGTTTCCAGAAAAGAACACCATTTGTCTGCCGTAGTTACGATCCACGCTTCTCTGCAGGTTGGCGGCACTACGGTAAGCGGCCACATATGCTTCCGAATAATCTCCTGCTCCCGCTGTGTCAGCTCATACTCCCTGGAGGCGTTTGCCAAAGCAATGGCCGGATGGTAAAAACCATGCAGCCGGCAGGGCCGTTTGTGTACATCATCATGCCAGTCGTAAAGGAAATAGTCATGCAGCAAGGCTCCCCGTATCAGCTCGTCCCGCCTGCAGTAAATCCCCAGCTTTTCCAGCTTGTCACTGATGGCCAGACTATACTTTGCCACATTGATGCAATGCCCCCTGACCGTCATATTGCCATGCTGGATATACTCCTTTGTTCGCTTAAAGTTAGGCGAACTCAGTATATCCGGCGCGTTTTTTCTGATTTCCCTGTGCAGCTTGCGCTGCTTCTCGTACTGCTGCTTCCACTGCGCCATCTGCCTGAGCGTCCTTTGTCCGTTTTTCTGCATCCCCTGCCCCTTTTCTTAACCCCCGTTTACGCTATTGTATTTTCATTCTTTTAATAATAGTAACAAATGATCGGAAATCCTTCCGATACGTATCCGTAGATGGCTTTTGCCTGGCTCAACGGCAGATTCACGCATCCGTGGGAACCATTCGTCAAGTAAATATCCCCGCCGAAAGTTTTTCTCCAGGTAGCGTCATGCATCCCGATATTGCCGTTAAAGGGCATCCAGTAATGTACATGGGATTCATAGGTCTCCCCTCGCAAAACCGCGTCCTTGGTCTTATAGGAAAGGCCAAATATCCCTGCGGGAGTGGTGTTTCCATTTGACACATTTCCGGACACAAAATCCGATTCCAGCACGATCTCACCGTCCTGATACAGATACAGATGCTGGTCCGTTAAGTCAATCTCCACATAGGAATTTCCTATGTCGTCCGCGCCCTTTATCCAGCCTCTGTTTCGATACTCCGGTTCCCTCTCCGTGACGGCGCCTGACCAGATCAGCTCTTCCAGTGCCTTCGTTTCTGCCTCCCTGTCGGTTCTCCAGCCGTATGTCCCACCGGGCAGCGTCAGTTCCACTCCCAGCGTCGTGGTAAATTTCCGCTTTTTTCCATAAGTATCATAGGCTTTCGCCTTTTCTTCCACATAAGCGGCAAGCTGTTCCTCATCTAAAAGGATCTCTCCATCCTCTACCATGAGCCATGTGTGAATGATGGTACCATCCAAAATCTCTTCATTCCCGTTCCAATCGTACACGATGCGGGTGCCCACAATCCTGTTCAACTCTTTCAATCTGCTCACAAGTTCTTCATTTTGTGAGTCTACCACCGGCCGGACGTAACAATCCGCTTCCCTTAAATTGAGACTTCGCTGCATACTTCCCAGCGCCTCCTCAATACAGGCCAGCGTCTTTTCTTCATCCAGGAGAGTTCCTTCTTTTTCAGCCACGATCCTATAGCAGCCTGTCTCTTCCTCATAATCACTGATATACGCATCCTGGGGTGCTTCTCCCTTATGAGTAAAAAGTTCCGTTTTGCCCAAACTTTTCTCCAGCGCTTCTTTATTGTATGCAGCTCCTACCGAGATCTGGCTTTCCACGGGAAGCTTTTCCCACACGGCCTTTATCCACGCATATTCATTCTGCGCCTCCAGAAGTCCTGTTATCTCTTCGTCCGCCAAAAAAGTCATTTCACAGTCAGCCGGTGTAACCACCAGCAGCTCGGTTCCGTGTTCATCCACTATCTGCAGGGAATAGTCCTGTGTATACCATTGCCGGAGCGCTTCCTCAGCCTCCTGTGCCGTCAGGCGCCCGCATTCTACTCCGTTGATCCGGCTGTACGGGAAAAAATGCTCTTTATAATAATAAGCGCCTCCCAGGTATAACAGCAGCAATCCGCTGATTGCCAGAACAGCCACCGCGATGAGAAAATACCGCAGCTTATGGGATTTCTTATCTTTCTTATCTTTCTTTTCTGCTTTCTCTGCTATCTCTGGTTTTTCTGTTTTCGCTGTTTCTTCCGCTGTTGCAGGCTTTTCTGTTTTCGCTGGCTCTTCTGCTATCTCTGGCTTTTCTGCCTTCGCTGGCTCTTCTGCCTTTTCCTCTTCCGGCTGCTGTTTCTTGTCTTCTTTCGTATCGTTCTTCATCGTATTTCTCCTGCTGTCACGCATTTTACCCGCCCGTGTCCATTATAGCATTACTTCCTGCCATTTAACAACCAATTCAGCAATCTTTCCTGCAAATTCCTTTTAATTTCTGGCGTATTCGTCCCGTTTTTTGAAAAAATACAACAGCAGGATTCCTACAACATACGTTATGGTAACGCAGATACTGCCTTCCAGCCCGAAATCGCCTCCGGTAAACAGTTCCTTTCCGGCCACGGTAGAAGCGGTCAAAAAGGAATTTCCCACATTTATACCACTCACCTTAATACCGTAAAAGCTTCCCTGCACCAGGTTCCACATAGAATGAAACGCGGCAATTCCCCAGATATTTCCTCTCCGTATAAAATACATCGACGCGAAAATCCCAAATAAAGTCAGATTAACAAATGACAGTACACTGATTCCCTCGTTTGACAGATGCAGTGCCGCAAATACCAGGGAATTGGCCAATATCGCCGCGTACATAGGGTATCTCCTCGCGAATGAAACCATAAAATATCCCCGGCACATCACTTCTTCGGCCATTCCCTGAATCATAAATCCCACTAAAAACAGCAGGAAACTGCCTGCTATCTGCAGAGGAGCCCTCCAAAACATATCCGACAGCTCCAGGCGTATTCCGCCGCCGGCCACTCCAAGAAGTACGGAAAAAGAAAAAAAGCCAAATCCCAGTGCCAATCCACACAGGTATTCTTTTACCGCTCCTTTTTTACAGAATCCCAGTGTGGACATCTTTCTTTTTTGCAGCAGCTTACAGAACAGACAGACAATGACTATCATGACGATTTCCGATGCCAGCATGGCCAGCAGGTACGCATCGGAATAGAGCAATATTTCCCTTCCTATCCGCATGGCCGCTTCCGAATCATTTGCCCGCACTGCCAGCTGATACTGTTTATATGCACTGGAATTTGCAACTTGTAAAAATAAGCTAATCGGTATCAGAGGAATCAGCATTGCTATATTGGAAACCAGAAAGACGGCCGCAAACGCAAGGATTTCCAATATCCAGAACCAGCCCTTCTGAGCCTGTGCCGCTTCCGTTACTGCCTGGGGCTTTTCAAACACATCCTCTTTCATTTCTATACCTCCAGCATTTGATGCATATATTGTAATCTTGGAAACGATAAAAAGCAAGGAATCTACTATTTTCGTAACACAAAAAGCATCCGAGAAATCCGGATGCCTTTTCCATGAAGCATGGGGGATTCGAACCCCCGACAACCTGATTAAAAGTCAGGTGCTCTACCGACTGAGCTAATGCTCCTCAATCAAAAAAATAATGCCCAGAACCGGAATCGAACCAGTGACACGAGGATTTTCAGTCCTCTGCTCTACCAACTGAGCTATCTGGGCATAGAACCTTTGCACCGCAAAGATTCAGTAGCGGGGACAGGATTTGAACCTATGACCTTCGGGTTATGAGCCCGACGAGCTTCCAGACTGCTCCACCCCGCGA
>CANRMI010000001.1 GCA_947631685.1 uncultured Lachnospiraceae bacterium | reverse complement strand
GATGTTGCGCTTTCCTTCGGTCATTTGTACTTTGTGTACGGGTTTCTTTTCTCTTGCCATAATAAAAGGCCTCCTATGATTTAGATTTTATCATAGAAGACCTGATGCTAATACCTATTTACAGAAAAAATTTCATACTCTCGCAGGAAACGATAAATTAAAATTTATAAGGGAAAATTTTTACTTCCCGCCGACTAATAGTAATTGAGGTTGTAGAGCGCATCATACGTAACATATAAAACATCATATATAACTAGAACTTATCTTCAAAAGCTAGTTCCACATTATAGGATGTCAAATCATACCACTCAACATCCGCTTTTTCGTCCTGAGATTCATCATCTGATACGTCTTCAATAGTATATCCTCTCTCAGAAAATTGCAGTTTCCCTATTCCCTTATTATCCATGCCCCCTGATGAGTAGAATGTCCCGTCTATCTTCAAATGCATGAACCCTCTATATGGCAATGTAAATCCATAAACTTCCTGATCTTGAAAATACAAAATCTCGAATCCATATTCTAATCTTTCATTTGCTTGTATCCAAAGAACAATTTCATTTTCCCCGTTTCCATCCAAATCAATGATTGTGAATTTAGTTACCTTTGCCGTCACCCAGTCTTCATCAGAAACAACCTCTTTGATACTTTCAAGGCTTAATCTTATATCCTGATCACTTCGATCAATATTGACAAAATCCCCATCTCCTAAAAGTATTGCTTTATACCTTTCTTCTATTCCAGCATTACTTTCCACACTGACATTCGGCTGCAACTCCTCTCTCATATTTATCCCTGCTTCATCTGCTGTAGCATTGGAATTTCCACACCCTGTTGTCATCAAAATCATTGATAATATCGCCGCTAATCTCTTTTTCATTATTTGCCTCCATACCTAACTCATGTGTCTATTATTTTTCCATATCAACAAGCGATTGTACAATTTATGCCTATCTTATTTCCAGCCTTCTTGTTCTTTTCGTATTTCTTCCTGTAATTCTTCCGGTGTCTGGTATCGCATAGCGCCGCCCTGTTGCGGCTGCCCGTACAGAATGGTTTCCTGTATGGCCTGCTTGACTCCTGCCTTTACTGCTGATTTTATAAAAAGCCACAGGAGGACAATGCATATAATCCCAACAATTATTTTAAAGATGATTCCTGCAAAAGTTAATTCTAATATGGTTTCCATATAATCTTCCTTTCTTCTTATATATTATATAAGTGGGTTTTAAGAATATATATAATAAGTACCCAGGCCGGTCATAGAACCCATATCAATCAGCAGCCTCAGCCCAACCAAAACATATATGATCAGGGTTATGACAATGGCTGCAGCGGCGTATTTTCGGTTCCACAGTGTACTAAGAACAGCCGGTTTGACCTCCTCATAAAATACCAGTTTTTCCATTCGCGTTCGGAATTCCTCCGGCGTTATGGACGGCAAATCCTCGTCTGTCAGTTTTCTGCCCAGTTCTTCCAGCTCTGTTTTATACCAGTAATATCGGTTCAGCATATAAAGCAGCTTTTTTTGCTCTGTGCGGTAAGTGGTTTCTGTCTTTTGGTAGTCATGCCTATAGGTACGGACAGGCAGACCGGCTTCGTTGACCCGGGATTTTCCGCCTTTTACGGTCGGTTCACATATCTGGGTATTTTCCCTGTTGCGATACAGGAATACGGAAGTTTTGATCATGGAATAAATAACAAACGGCCACAAAAAGACACATGCGTAAACAACCAGCGTGCGGAGTACATTTGTCGCTATGCTGCTGATTACGCCCACACCTTTGGATTGGGGCCACAGCCACAAAAAAAGTACGGGAAGTACAATCATGCCAATGTCATAAGCCAGATCGCACCACAACCTTTTTAAGCGTTTATTGACATTAACAAGCTGTAATTCCGTACTCTGAATGAGAAAATCCAGTTGGTCCCGTTTGGCGTTCCATTGATGGAAAAGTTGAATATCCATGAAGCTTTCCTTATCATCACAATCTAATCATCTGCAGATTTCTTCCGAATCCAGAATCACGGTAAAGGGGCCGTCGTTTACAAGCTGCACCTGCATATCCGCGCCAAAAATACCCTGTTCCACCACAGGCACTTCCCTTTTGCAGGCGGCAATGATATATTCATACAGCGCCTCTGCCATGTCGGGAGCGCCTGCCCGGACAAAGGAAGGCCGGTTTCCCTTTTTACAGTCCGCGTACAAAGTAAATTGGGAGATCAAAAGCAGGCTGCCGGATACCGTCTGCAGATTCAGATTGGTTTTACCCTCCGAATCCTCAAAAATCCGCAGATCAATTAATTTTCTTACCATTTTATCCGCAATCTGAACCGTATCCGTGGCGGAAATACCGATCAGGACCAAATATCCTTTTTCTATTCTGCCCACAACGGTGTTGTCCACGCTGACCTGAGCAGAAGCTGCTCTCTGTACGACAAATCTCATGCTGCTTTCCCGCTCTCCTTACTATCCGCTCTCTTTACCACTACTCTCCGCCTTTTGTGTTCTTCTTCTCTTTCAGTTTTTTGACAAGACGCAGTACCGTGGATTCGCCTGATATTTTCTTTCCATGGGACAGGGGGACATATTCCTCTCTGCATAAATCGTTGTTCTCGTCCACAGAGGTCATTTCCAGATACATCTCCGAGTTAATGGGCAGTTCTTTTTTATTTAAAGAACGGTTCACCAGATGCTTTACCAAAGCAAAAAGCACCGCAAAAATAGGCACACCGATGATCATTCCGGGAATACCGAACATTCCACCGAATACGGTAATGGCGAAAATAACCCAAAATCCGGACAATCCGGTGGAGTCGCCTAAAATTTTAGGCCCTAATACATTTCCGTCAAACTGCTGTAATAGCAGAATAAAGATCACAAAGTACAGGCACTGCTGCGGATGGGACAGATCTACCAGCAGGATCAAAAAGGCGCTGGGGATAGCACCCAGATACGGCCCGAAAAAGGGAATGATATTGGTCACGCCCACTATGACGCTGACCAGCATGGCATAGGGCGTATTCATCAATGTGGTACCAATGAAGCACAAAAGGCCGATGATGACAGAATCCAGCACCTTGCCGCTGATAAATCCGATAAAGGTGTGATGTACAAAGCGGATGCCCTTTAACACGGTATTGGCAGTGTCCTTTTCAAAGGCGGCATATATGAGCTTCTTACTCTGGGACGCAAAGGTTTCTTTGCTGCAGAGCACATAGATCGAGATGATAAAACCAATCACAAAGTTCCATAAAAATTTCAAGATGCTCAGGATACTCATGGAAACGGTTTTTAATACCTCGCCGGATTTGCTCAAAAGAGTCTCGGTATCTCTCAACCAGCCTTCCAGTTCTTTGGAAAGGTTGTTCACCTGTGGCAGCAGATAGCTGCGCAGATCAGCATTGTCCTCTAAGAGTTTGTTTAACCAGGAGGTCAGATCCTTTGCGTAAGTATCAAAATTCTTCACTATGTTCTGGATACTGGGCACGATCTGGGATGCCAGCATACTGATCAGCAAATAAATCAGCAATATCAGCAGTACAGAGGTTAAAACCACGCCGATCCCCCGCACGATCCGCTTTCTTTTATCCGTCTTCTTCACTTTCATCAGATCAAAAAGCGGATTCAGGATATTTTTCTCCAGAGTATTGAGTATAGGGGTAAGTAAATAAGCGATGATCAAGCCGATCAGCACCGGCATGACAATATTCGCGATCTTATTGAGGTTCGTCAAAATATTGGACGAATGAAAAACCAGATAATAAAAGCAGATGCTGGCAGCCACTACGGAAAAAGCCGTCAGTCCCCATTTGATGTACTTACTGTGCAGATTAATTTTCATCTTATCTCCCATTCTGCCGCAGATGCGGCACCCCTCATCAGGTAATACATTTGTATACAGTATAACACGATTGAAAAAAGAAAAACAGATAAAATTTATGAAAACAGATGAAATTTAACTTCAAAAAAAGTATAATAGAAAAAGAATGATAAAGGCGGACAGATATTATGAAATTACAGCGGGTTCTCAGCCTTGTGCGAAAGGCCATAGATGACTATCATATGATCGAAGCCGGAGACAAAATAGCCGTGGGCATTTCCGGCGGCAAGGACAGCCTTACGCTCCTTTATGCGCTGGCAGAGCTGCGGCGGTTTTACCCTCTTTCCTTTGACATTTTGGCTGTAACCGTGGATCTGGGATTTGACAATCTGAATCTGGAGCAGATTCAGGCTCTTTGTAAGGAACTTCAGACAGAATATCAGATCATCCATACGGATATTGCGCAGATCGTCTTCAAGGACAGGCAGGAGACCAATCCCTGTTCCCTCTGTGCCAAAATGCGGAAAGGCGCTCTGAATATGGCCGTGAAATCCGCCGGCTGCAATAAAGTGGCATATGCGCATCATAAGGACGACGTGGTGGAAACCATGATGATGTCCCTGATCTATGAGGGACGGATCCACACCTTCTCTCCCGTCACCTATCTGGACCGCACAGAGCTTACCGTAATCAGGCCCCTCATGTACATGAAAGAGGCTGACGTTATCGGATTTGTGAATAAATATCAGGTTCCCGTTGTAAAAAGCCCCTGTCCCGCGGACGGGCACACCAAACGGGAATATGTAAAAGAGCTGTTAAGAAAAATCAACTCAGAAACGCCCGGAGTTAAGGAAAGAATGTTTACCGCGATCCAGGAAAGCAGTATAAAAGGATGGGATAAAAATGGCAGGAACTGACAATTACCATGATATACAGAACAAACAGAACATCTTAAAGTTAAGGGCTGTACTGGATACGCTTCCGCCCTTTTGCCAGGAGTTCTTCTTAGGTATTGCGGACACGGCCTCCGCCAGAACCAGGCTGGCTTATGCATATGACATCCGTGTCTTTTTTGAATTTTTACATGAGACCAACTCTGTCTGCCGTAAAATGGACATCCGCGACTTTCCTATTACGATCTTAAATCAGGTCACCCGTCAGGATATTGAGGAATATCTTTCCTATGTCAGCTACTATGAAAAGGAAGGCCGGGAAATCACCAATACGGAACGGGGAAAGGCCCGTAAGCTTTCCAGTCTGCGGAGCTTTTACAACTACTACTTCCAGAACGAAAAAATCGAAAGAAATACGGCGGAGCTGGTACCGGCACCCAAGCTTCACGAAAAGGCCATTATCCGGCTGGAACCCAATGAAGTCGCTACCCTTTTGGATCAGGTAGAAAGCGGAACCAAGCTGACCAAAAAAGAAATGGCATACCATGAAAAGACCAAGGTGCGGGATGTGGCGCTCCTGACACTGCTGCTGGGCACCGGGATCCGTGTATCGGAATGTGTGGGCCTGGATCTGCATGATGTGGATTTTGAAAATAATGGAATCAAAGTACGCAGAAAGGGCGGTTATGAAGCCATCGTATATTTCGGTGAAGAAGTGGAACAGGCTCTACGGGAATATTTAAAGCAGCGGGAACATATTATCCCTGAAACCGGACATGAAAACGCACTCTTCCTTTCCATGCAGAACCGTAGAATAGCTGTCCGCTCCGTAGAAAACCTGGTGAAAAAGTATGCTTCCAGAGTCACCACCTTAAAGAAGATCACACCGCATAAGCTGCGGAGTACCTACGGTACCAGCTTATATCGGGAAACCGGGGATATTTATCTGGTAGCGGACGTACTGGGACACAAGGATGTCAATACTACCCGAAAGCACTATGCTTCCATGGAGGAAGAACGCCGCCGCCAGGCAGCCAATATCGTAAAGCTCAGGGAAGACAAGCCTCATGAATCATGAGCTGGCCCGGTATGTGTAACGCGTAACCGCTTCTCTTCTACTTCAGTTCAGAAGAATAATAGGGAACGATCAAGTAATTCCCGGCTTTCAGTACGCTCTCATCCTGCAGATGATTGATTTCCATAACTTCATGGATATAATCTTCCGCTGACTCGTATTCCTCTGTACGATAAGTCTGCGCAATCTCCCATAAGGTAGCGCCGTAAGGGATCTCTATGCTGGTGTAATATTTATAAGAAGCTTCTGCTTTCTCTTTGGCTTCAGAAAGAATGGCATGATAGGAAAGCGCCAGAAACGCAGTGAGAAATGCCGCGCCCACTGCCATAAGGAACCTCCTGCGCAGCTGCCTCTTTCTTCTCTCCTTATATCTTCTGCTCCTGTCTTCACTTTTTAAAACCGCCTCGTATATACTCTCACTCATGGTCATTCCTCCGAACGTATGTTGCGAACGTCTGTTCTTATATTCGATTATATAGAACATATTTTCGATTGTCAATACTTTTCGGAAGAAAAATCGAACATATTTTCTGAATATATGTTTGCTTTTTACAACCTCCCATGTTATAATGGGTACATCAAAAGACTTTGATTCAGGCATTTTGCCGCAGTCAATTACGGAGGGATGGAAAATGAGCAACGGAAAAATAACCGCTAAACAGGAAGAGATCCTGCAATATATTAAAGAAGAGATCTTAAAAAGGGGTTATCCCCCTGCCGTCAGAGAAATCTGCGAAGCGGTACATCTCAAATCCACCTCTTCCGTTCATTCCCATTTGGAAACCTTGGAAAAGAATGGCTATATTCGCAGGGATCCTACCAAACCAAGGGCCATTGAAATCTGCGATGACAGTTTTCAAATGGTACGTACGGAAATGGTAAGCCTGCCTGTTATCGGTACCGTGGCCGCCGGCCAGCCTATTTTAGCGCAGGAAAATATCGAAAGTTATTTTCCTGTTCCCGCAGAAGTTGTTCCGCAGGGGGAATCCTTTATTTTAAAAGTCAAGGGGGATTCCATGATCAACGCCGGTATCTTTCATGGGGATCAGATCTTTGTGCAGAAATGCGATACTGCCCACAACGGAGATACCGTGGTAGCGCTTGTGGACGATTCCGCCACTGTCAAGACTTTTTATAAGGAAAACGGCCATATCCGCCTGCAGCCTGAAAACGATACCATGGATCCCATTATTGTAGATGACTGCCGTATTCTGGGCAAGGTGTTCGGCGTATTTCGTTTGTTTCGGTGATATGCTGCATTAAATTCGAACGAAACTTTGCAGGAACTTGAAAAAGAACAAGATGAATGAAAATGAAGCCTGTTCCGTTTTTGCGGACAGGCTTAATTTTGTTATACAGATTCTATCAATATTTTCTCTTTATATTTCCCCAAAACGCACCTTCAGATACGCTTTGATCTCCTCCACACAGCGCTCAAAGCCCAATTTGGAGCTGTCCAAGCACAGATCATAGTTTCTGGCGTCCGTCCACTCCCTGCCGGTATGGTACTTATAATACCCGGCCCGCTGTCTGTCGATTTTGTCGATCAGCTTATCCAGATCTTTTAGATCCATACTGTGCTTTTTGGCAGCCTGCTCTATGCAGAACTCCTCGGGCGCATGGACAAACACGCTCAGCACATTGTCATAATCTTTTAAAATATAGTCCGCGCAGCGCCCTATGATGACACAGGAGCCTTCTTCCGCCAGTTCTTTGATGATCTTGGCCTGATAATTAAAAAGATTCTCTTCAGAAGTAAAATCCCCGCTTTCCGGCGGTATCAGTTCTCCCTGATACACTTTTCTGGTAATCCGAAAAAGGGTGGAATTGACTTTTTCATCCGCTTTCGCAAACAGGCTTTCATTGATACCGCTCTCTTCGGAGGCCAGCTTCAGCAAATCCTTATCGTAATAGGCGTATCCCAGCTCTTTCGCCAGCATTTCCCCGACGGTCTTGCCGCCGCTTCCATACTGCCTGGCAATGGTGATCACAATGTTTTTCTTATCGCACATACCAAGTCCCCCTTTTCTATTCTCCCAGATATGCCTTTTTCACGGAATCGTTGTGAAGCAGATCGGAAGCTTTTCCCTCCAGCACAATATTCCCCGTTTCCAGTACATACGCCCTATCCGCTATGGACAGTGCCTTCTTGGCGTTCTGCTCTACCAAAAGTACGGTGGTTCCGCTTTTTTGCACTTCCTTGATAATATCAAAGATCTCACTGACAAATATGGGGGACAACCCCATGGAGGGCTCATCCATTAAAATGATCTTGGGATGGGACATGAGTGCCCGGCCCATAGCCAGCATCTGCTGCTCTCCCCCCGACAGCGTTCCCGCGATCTGGTTCTTCCTTTCTTCCAGACGGGGAAACCGTTCATAGACCATCTGCAGGGTTTCTTCCGTTTCCTGCTTATCTTTTCGGGTGTAGGCACCCAATTTGAGATTCTGCAGCACCGTCAGGTTGGCAAACACCCTTCTGCCCTCCGGCACATGGGCCATGCCCATGGAAACGATCTTGTGTCCCGGCGTTCTGGTAATGTCCTTTCCCTCAAATAAGACCGTACCGCTCTTAGGCGCTATCAGACCTGTCACTGTATGGAGAATGGTCGTTTTTCCGGCACCGTTCGCGCCGATAAGCGCAATGACTTCTCCCTGGTTTACCTCAAAGGAAACGCCCTTTATGGCCTGGATCACGCCGTAATATACCTGTAAATCCTTTACTTCCAACATCGCCATGGTATTTCCCTCCTACTCGCCCAGATATGCCTTGATCACTTCCGGATCCTGCAGCACCTTATCGGTTTCTCCCTCACAGAGGATACTGCCGAAATTGAGCACCGTCAGTTCTTCGCAGATGCCGGAAACAAGCTTCATATCATGCTCGATCAAGAGTATCGTCATATGGAATTTTTCCCGGATAAACCGGATGGTATCCATGAGCTCATGTGTCTCATTGGGGTTCATGCCGGCGGCGGGTTCATCCAGTAAAAGCAGCTTGGGATCCGTAGCCAGAGCCCTGGCTATCTCTAATTTTCTCTGTTTACCGTAAGGCAGGTTGGACGCAAGATAATCCTTTTCTTTTTCCAGTTCAAAGACCTCCAGCAGCTCCATGGCCCTTTCATCCATTTCCTTTTCAATCTTACGGTAACGGGGCAGTCTGAAAATCCCCTCAAAGGTGCTGTAATGAAAACGATTGTGCAAACCAATCTTTACGTTGTCCAACACGCTCTGATCCTTGAACAGCCGGATATTCTGAAAGGTCCGGGCTATACCCGCCCTGTTGATCTCGATATTGCTGCGGCCGGTAATGTCCTCTCCGTCCAGCTTGATAATCCCCTCTCCGGGCTTATATACGCCGGTGAGCAGGTTAAAGACCGTGGTTTTCCCCGCGCCGTTAGGCCCGATCAATCCATAGAGCTGCCCTTTCTCCACCTGCAGGTGAAAATCATCCACCGCCCGAAGTCCGCCAAAGGAAATCCCTAAATTTTGTACCTCCAGTAATGCCATGTTATTCGCCCTCCTTCTTCAGTTCATCGGAAGACTTTTTCCTGAACTTATCCGTAAGCGGCTGCAGTTTCTTTTTGCATCGGGCAAGCTGCACCGCTTTCCAGGCCTGCGCCTTGGGACTCCACGTAAAGAGCATCATGACTATAAGTACAATGGCATAGACCAGCATACGGTACTGAGACATGAAACGCAGAATCTCCGGCAGCATGTACAGTACGGTGGCCGCGATCACGGAACCGCGTATGGAGCCTATTCCGCCCAGAACCACAAACACCAGGATCATAATGGACATATTGTAGCCGAAATTGTTGGTGCTGGCTTTGATATTGTTATAATTATGGGCATAGAAGGAGCCTGCCAGCCCCGCCAGCGCCGCCGATATGGTAAAAGCCATTAATTTATACTTGGTAATATGGATACCCACAGACTCCGCGGCGATCTCATTGTCCCTGATAGCCATGATAGCCCGTCCGTCCCTGGAATGCACCAGATTCAGTACGATGAATACCGTAAGCAGTACCAAAAGGACACCTATGCCAAAGTTGGAATCCGCAGGGGTTCCGGTCACGCCCTGGGGGCCCTTGATGATGACCACTCCATCTTCCGCAAGGCCCAGGGAAGCGGTGTCATTCATAGAAAAATGCAGTCCGTTTCCGTCATAGCCCAGATATACCATGTTGATAAGGTTTTTGATGATTTCACCAAAAGCCAGCGTCACAATGGCCAAATAGTCCCCTTTCAGACGAAGTACGGGAAGACCGATCAAAAATCCCATGATTCCCGCGCTGAGGGCACCAACCAGCAGCGCCAGAAAGAAACGCAGCGCCGGTATGTGAATAAACTGCTCCATGTATATGGAAAAGCTTGCGCCCACAAAGGTACCGATACACATAAAACCCGCATGTCCCAGACTCAGTTCACCCAGGATCCCGACCGTCAGGTTGAGGGAAACCGCCAGTATGATCTGCGCGCACACCGGTACCAGCAGGCCCTTTAACTGATAAGAAGACTGTCCAACGAAAAAAAGCACCAGGCTCAGCAGCAGTATAATGCCATAGGTAATCAGGTCGGATCTGCTCTGTCGGCTCAATTTGATTTTCTTCATCCTGATACCCTCCTATACCTTTTCCTGTATTTTGCGTCCCAGGATCCCTGTGGGCTTCACTACCAATACCACGATCAGGATACCGAATACAATAACGTCTGAAAGCTGGGAAGAAATATAGGCCTTTCCCAGTGTTTCAATAACGCCCAGCAGCAGTCCGCCGATCAGCGCTCCGGGAATGGATCCTATTCCGCCGAAAACAGCCGCTACAAAGGCTTTGATGCCGGGCATGGCGCCCGTCGTAGGAGAAAGTGTGGGATATGCTGAACACAAAAGCACACCCGCTACCGCCGCCAGCGCGGAACCTATAGCAAAGGTCAGCGCAATGGTGCCGTTGACATTGATGCCCATGAGCTGCGCCGCGCCCTTATCCTCGGAAACAGCCAGCATGGCCTGCCCCGCTTTGGTTCGGTTAATGAACAGTGTCAGCATCACCATAACGACAATACAGGCAAGAATGGTGACAATGGTTTCTCCCGTGATATTTACCTGGCCATCCGCCAGCTTTAAGGGCGGTATATTTACCACCGACTCAAAAGACTTGGTGGAAGAACCGAATATCAAAAGGGCCAGATTCTGCAGCAGGTAGCTGACGCCAATGGCAGTGATCAGCACTGCCAGAGAGGACGAGGCATTCCGCAGAGGACGGTAAGCCACCTTTTCTATGATGACGCCCAGCGCCGTACAGATCACGATCGCCGCCAAAACGCCCAGCGCCGGAGGATACCCCAGCATACTGATAATGGTAAAGGCGGAAAAACCGCCCACCATGATAACGTCTCCATGGGCAAAGTTCAACATCTTGGCGATACCGTATACCATGGTATAGCCCAATGCGATAATGGCGTATACGCTGCCTAAGCTGATACCGCTGATTAAATAGGAAAGAAACCTCATTTGCAACACCTCTGCGTATTTATTGGATACCTTAAATTATAAAGAGGGCCGCAGAAATCTGCAACCCTCTCTGGTTACTCTTTATGCATTATTCAAACAACTGATAATCGCCGTCTACAATTTCCATAGCCTTGGGATACTTATTTACCTCACCGGAAGCACTCCAGGTCATTTCGTCGCCGGTCAGACCGGTAAAGGAGGTCTTGACGATCTGTGCGGAAAGCTTATCGCAAATGCCGGAGATACCATCCTGGGGAGTAGCGCCGCTCTCTTCGATGAGCTGCTTCAGGATGTATACCGCGTCATAAGCGTCCGCCGCGAACTGGTTCGGGGTGATGCCGTAAGCTGCCTCATACGCGGTTACAAAGTTGACGGTCCTTTCGTCCGTTGCGTTGGCTGCAAAAGGAGTTAAAAGGATAACGCCCTCTGCCAGCGTGGTGTCAAAACCGGATACATTGGTCAGGATACCGTCCATACCATCTACGCCAAAGAAAATAGGTGAATAATCCATAGCTGCGGCCTGTGTCAGGATCAGAGCTGCCTCGGTATAGTAAATGGGCAGGAATACCAGATCGGCGCCGGCCTCTTTCGCTTTCTTTAACTGTACGTTGAAGTCAGTCTTGCTGTCAGCGGTAAACGCCTCGTCCGCTACGATCTCAAAGGACTGGTTAGCCGCTTCCGCAATAAAGTTTTCATAGATACCGGTGGAATATACATCGGAGCTGTCATGGATGATAGCGATCTTGGTTCCCAGTGCGTGGTCACCGATATACTGTGCGGAACCGGAACCCTGGCTGGGATCGGTAAAGCATACCTGGAAAGCGTTGTCGGTCTTTACTGCGTCAATTGCGGATGCGGAAGGTGTCAGCTGGAACATATGATCCTGGGATGACACATCGGATACCGCGATGGAGCAGCCGCTGGTGGTAGAACCGATCAGTACGTTCATGCCCCAGTCCTTCAACGCGTTATATCCGTTTACGGACTTTTCGTTATCGGTCTGGTCATCTTCAAATTTGTAGTCGATCTGGACGCCGTTGATACCACCGGCCTCGTTGATCTCCTTTACAGCCAGCTCGATACCGTTTCTGACACCGATGCCGTATGCCGCGTAATCACCGGTTGCAGGTCCGATACCGCCGAACTTCCATGTGTCGGAAGCGGCCTTATCGCCGCCGCAGCCGGACAGCAAGGTCAGCATCATAGCTGCGATCAGTGACGCGCTAAGTACTTTTTTCATTTTTTTCATAATGAATTCCTCCTCCAAAAGTTCAATTATGCTTAAATATACACTATACGCAATTTTTTGTCAATATTTTCTTAAACGCTGCCGGAGTATAATTTTTGCTTTTCAAACAGATACTATTTTCAAAAAAAGGAGGTAGACTATGAATATCAAATGGCTTGCTATTACAACATTGATCATTTCCATTGTGGGCACCATAAACTGGGGCTTGATCGGTCTTCTGAACTTTGACCTTGTAGCCTTTTTATTTGGTGACATGTCATGGATTTCACGTATCATTTATGTGCTGGTCGGTCTTTGCGGGCTTTATACCATTACCTTTTTCGGAAATATATCCCACAGCGAAACCAACGCGTAAATCTTTTCAAAAGGGCCGCTCCCCGAAAGAACGGCCCTTTTTTGTCATATTTTTGCTCTCTTAAAGCTGCTCCTTATCCATCTGTTTTCCGTCCCGCCAGATCCGCTCCAGATTATAGAAAAGACGGTTCTCTTTATCAAAAATGTGCACGATGACATCGCCAAAATCCATCAGGATCCAATTCGCGGTATTATAGCCCTCCACCTGGCGCAGCGTGTAACCGGCTCTTCCCAGCACTTCCTGCACATTGTCAGCCATAGCTTGGATCTGGCTGCGGTTGGAGCCGTTTGCAATCAAAAAGAAATCTGCCATTACCGACACTTCGCTGATGTCGATCACCCGTATATCTTCCGCTTTTTTATCTTCCAGCGCGGAAATTGCCAGTTTTGCCATTGCTCTGGAATCGTTTATATCCATATTCTGCCTTTCCTTTCCGTGTTTATGGTTCTGTTGTGTGCTGCTGTTCTTTGTTCTTTTCCTTGTTCTGTTCTTTATTCTGTTCCCTCTTCTTTTCCTGTTTCTCGGCCAGATAGTACTGGTAGGTCTTCCGGGTCATGGGATCGATCTCCGGGCCGGAGGCGTCCAGATACTCCAGGGTATCCGAGAGAATCTTTAACAGCGCCTCGTCCAGATCCTCAAAGGCCAGCTTCCGGACCTCTGCCAGAGAAGGCGCCTGTTTCCGGTTAGGCTCTATATAGTCTGCCACAAAAATGATCTTTTCAAGCAGGGACATGCCCGGCCTGCCAGTGGTATGATTTAAAATGGCATTGATAATATCCGGATTATGTACTTTGTAGGTATCCATGGCTAAAAAGCTGCCTACCTTGGCATGCAGCAGGAAAGGATTTCTTTTTTCCAGCTCCGTCATACCAATGCGGTGCTTTTCGCAAATGGCGATCTTTCTATTGTCATCCATACATTTGGCGCAGTCGTGCAAAAGTCCCGCGAGTTCCGCGTTTTCCAGGGGAGCATCATAGCGCATGGCCAGCGCCGCAGCCGTATAAGTCACCCCCAGGGTATGCTCGTAGCGCTTTTCATCCTGCGTCTTTTCCATAGCTTTCCTGATTTTCCGTATGTCCGTTGTTTTCATGGCATCTTCCCCTTATTCTTTGTACAGATCATGTTCCTGAATATAGTGTCGTACCGCCTCCGGCACCATATACCGAATGCTCTTTCCTGCTTTGACACGCTGCCTTACAGAGGTGGAAGAAATATCGATTCTGGGCAGATCTAACAGGATAATATCAGCCTGATAGAGGGCTCGCAGTCTTTCGGCCTGTCTGTACAGTTCCTCCCTGTCCGTATCGTCCCTGACAGCCGCCAAGATCCTGCAGGAAGCAAAGATCTCTTCCGGATGATACCAGCCTTCCATGCCGAAAAGGCAGTCCGCTCCCACAATAAAATAAAATGTATCCTGAGGTCTTTCGGCCTTTAACAGCCTCAGGGTATCACAGGTATAGGTATTTCCCTTACGCTTTATTTCCATATCGGACACCGTAAAGGACGGATTGCCCTCTATGGCCAGTTTTGTCATTTCCAGTCTCTGCCCGGCGGGAAGCACATGCTCTTCTGCCTTAAGATAGGAAACGCCGCTGGGCAGAAACATCACCTCTGAAAGCCCGGTCTCCTCTAAGGCAGCCTGGGCCAGCAGCAGATGTCCTGTATGAATGGGATTGAAAGTGCCTCCCAGAATGCCTGTTTTTTCACCGGGCATAAAACCGCCTCCTGTGTGTCATGATTTGGGAAGAATGATCTTTTTATTATCCCTGCTTTCTTTATAAAGCACAATCTTTTTGCCAATGACCTGCACCACCTGGGAATGGGTTCTTTCAGCCAGCATGGACGCGATCTCTTTCGGATCGTCCACGCAATTTTTTAAAACCGCTACCTTGATCAGTTCCCTTGTGTTGAATGCCTCCGCTACCGCTTCCGTCACCTCCGGCGTCAGGGACGACTTCCCGATCTGGAACACCGGTTCCATGGTACTGGCCAAACTTTTTAAATAAGCGCGCTGTTTACTTGTCATAACACTGCCTCTCTTATTTGTAATAATCGAAGGTGAGCCCATACATTCGTACGGTTTCCCCTTCCTGTATGCCCAGAGCCTCCAGCTCTTCCAGTATGCCGTTTTCCTTTAGGAAATTCTGGAAGAAGGTGAAGCCCTTTTCGCTTTCCAGATTGGTATAGCCCAGCATTTTTTCAATGCGGGGGCCCTCTACCACATATTCTTTGTTTTCTTCGTCATAAGTTACCGTATAGGGTTCGTCCGATATGGGCATCTCCCTGTCCGGGAAATATTCCTGCTCAAAGACAACGGGCTTTGTATCCAGCTCCTTTAACATCCCCTGTACCCTATAAAGCAGTTCCTTCACTCCCATTCCGCTGACTGCGGAAATGGGAAAGACCTCCACGCCGTTTTTTTCGAACTCCTGCCGGAGCTTTTCGATGATCCCGCTGTCCTCTTCGGCCAGGACATCCACCTTGTTGGCAGCGATCACCTGGGGACGGGAAGCTATCTCAGGATTGTAGGCTTCCAGTTCCCTGTTAATGGCGTAAATATCCGCAATGGGATCCCTGCCTTCCGTTCCTGCCGCGTCCACCATATGGATCAGCACTCTGGTGCGCTCAATATGCCGCAGAAATTCATATCCCAGTCCCACGCCCTCCGAGGCGCCCTCGATCAGACCGGGAATATCCGCTATCACAAAGCCGTCCCCGTCCATATCCACCACGCCCAGATTGGGATTCAGCGTGGTAAAATGGTAGTTGGCGATCTTCGGCCTGGCATTGGTAACCCTGGCCAAGAAAGTGGATTTTCCTACG
The DNA here is from genome assembly GCA_947631685.1 of uncultured Lachnospiraceae bacterium. GTDB lineage: Bacteria > Bacillota > Clostridia > Lachnospirales > Lachnospiraceae > Acetatifactor. The sequence continues at coordinate 381,472 of CANRMI010000001.1, read as the reverse complement.
TTGGGAAAGCCCACCAATCCCACGTCCGCAATTACCTTCAGTTCTAAAAGCAGCGTCAGTTCCCTCGCCGCGCCGCCCGGCTGGGCATAGCGGGGCACCTGCATGGTGGGCGTGGCATAATGCTGGTTGCCGTTGCCGCCTCTGCCGCCCTTTAAGAGCACCACCCGCTTATTTTTATCCGACATATCCACAATGACCTTGCCGCTGTCCGCTTCTTTGATAACGGTCCCCTCCGGCACCTTGATCACAATATCTTCTCCGTTTTTTCCGCGGCAGTTCTTCTTGCCGCCCTCCTCGCCGTTGCCGGCCTGGTATTTGCGGATATGCCTGAAATCCGCCAGCGTATTCAAGCCCTCGTCCACAACAAAGACAACGTCGCCGCCTCTGCCGCCGTCGCCCCCGTCCGGGCCGCCGTTGGCTACGAATTTTTCCCGCCTGAAAGAAACGTGTCCGTCGCCGCCTTTGCCGCTTTTCACATAAATAGTGGCTCTGTCTGCAAACATAAAAAACTCCTTTAACTTTAAAAATGGGCTTCAAACTATTGTTTGAAGCCCCATGTCTACTGCACGAATCTTATTTTTCCACAGGATATACGGAAGCCTGTTTCTTGTCCCTGCCTTTTCTTTCAAATCTCAGGACACCATCTACTTTGGCAAACAAAGTATCGTCGCCGCCGATCCCTACGTTAGTACCAGGATGAATCTTGGTACCACGCTGTCTGTATAAGATATTGCCGGCTTTTACAAACTGGCCGTCCGCTCTCTTGGCTCCCAATCTCTTGGACTCGGAATCTCTGCCGTTCTTGGTAGAGCCCACACCCTTTTTATGAGCAAAAAACTGAAGGTTCATGTGTAACATCGTCTTACACCTCCTTATACTGAACTTGCAAATACTTTTCCCCGTATTCCCTGCGGATATTTTCCAGTCCGAAGACCATGGTATCCAGCAGAAATACGGATTTGTCCTGTAATGGATTGCAGAATCGGCACTGAATCCGGCCTTTTTCTTCCGAAACGTCCAGTTCCAGCTTCTCACCGGCCAGTTCAGTGAGCGCGTTGATGGTATTGATCACCAGTACCGACACCGAAGCGCACACAATATCCTTTCCGAAAGCCGCGTACCCTGCATGTCCCAAACAGGTCAGTTCCCTGTAAGCACCTTTTCGGTTCTTACCGATAACAATCTTCGTCATACCCTCTATGCCTGTTATGCATTGATCTTTTCGATTTTAACCTGAGTGTATGCTTGTCTGTGACCGTTCTTCTTGTGGTAGCCGGTTTTTCTCTTGTATTTGTATACAATAACCTTCTTGCCACGGCCATGCTCTACTACGGTTGCGGTAACGGTAGCTTTCGCCGCGTCCTCGCCGACCTTTAAAGAGCCGTCGCTTACTGCGACCACATGGTCAAAAGTAACGGTACTGCCTGCTTCTGCGTCCAGTTTCTCAACCTTGAGAACATCGCCTTCAGCAACCTTATACTGCTTTCCACCTGTTGCAATAATCGCGTACATAAGGCACCTCCTATTCATGAGCCGAAGCCCATTTACTCGCTAACTGCGGTGGCGCCCAGGGCGCACTTTTACCTCGTTATGCGGCATACTCACACATTTTAACATTCAGGCAATGCCTTGTCAAGCGTTTTATCTGGTCTTTTCAAAATCTTCAATGTACTGGACGATCAGCTTGACCGTTCCTTCCACGCCCAGCACGCTGCTGTTAATACATAAATCATAGCTGTCGGCCCTCCCCCACTTCTTGGAGGAATAATAATTGTAATAGCTCTGGCGCTGTTTGTCCTTTTTGATGATCATGTCCCTGGCTTTGTTTTCCGTCAGTTCATACTTCTCCATGATACGCTTTACTTTAGCGTCTTCGTTTCCATAGATAAACAGATGAATGCAGTTTTTGTAATCTGCCAGCGCGTAGTCCGCGCAGCGGCCCACAATCACGCAGGGACCTTCGTCAGCGATTTTTTTAATGGTGTCAAACTGCGCCAGGAACACCTTGTGGCTGATGGGCATATCCACAAAGGAGGAGGCATTGTACCCAAAAGAATAGGTATCCATTACCAGATTGTATAAAAAGGAATTGGTAGGACGCTCATCATGGTTTTCTATCATTTCCTCACAGAAGCCGCTTTCCTTGGCCGCCCTTGTGAGCAGTTCCTTATCATAGCACTTGATACCGAAATGCGCCGCCAGTTTTTCGCCGATCTCCCGGCCTCCGCTGCCAAACTGACGTCCTATTGTGATCACTGTATTCATAATCCGTCCCTGCCTTTCCATAAAATCATTCTATGGTATATTATATACAATCTGACGGCAAATTTCCAGTATTATTTGAACATTTTAGTCAATTTTCACAATTTTGTTTATGGGAGCACATGCAGCAGACGCTCGAAATAGTCCGGTATGGGCGCCTCTATTTCCATGTACTTTCCCGTCGTGGGATGCACAAACCCTAACGTCCATGCATGGAGCGTCTGCCCCTTCAGCTTATAAGGGGAGGAAAGAGAGGAATAGACCTCGTCCCCCAAGATAGGATGTCCGATAGAGGCCATGTGGACACGGATCTGGTGGGTTCTGCCCGTTTCCAGCACACATTCCAGGTAGGTATACCCTGCAAAGCGCCGCAATACCCTATAATGAGTTACCGCTGTCCTGCCATTGGGCGTTACCGCCATTTTCTTTCTGTCCACAGGATGCCTCCCAATGGGCTTGTCCACGCAGCCTTCCTCTTCCTTCAGGCTGCCATGGCAGATCGCCAGATATTTTCTGTGAATGGAATGCTCCTTGAGCTGCGCTGCCACAGCCCTGTGGGCGGCGTCATTCTTGCATACCAGCAGGGAACCTGTGGTGTCTTTGTCGATCCTGTGTACGATACCGGGACGCATACAGCCGTTGATACCAGACAGTTCGCTGCCACAGTGGTATAACAGCGCGTTCACCAGCGTCCCGCTGTAATGTCCGGCCGCCGGATGTACCACCATGCCCTTGGGTTTGTTGACTACCACAATATCCCTGTCCTCATAGAGGATATCCAGGGGAATGTTTTCGGCTTCTATGGCCGGCTCCACAGCTTTGGGCAGACAAAAGGCCACCTCGTCGTCAGTCTTTACCCTGTAACTGCCCTTGACGGGGCTTCCGTTTACCGTAACGGCCTCTTCCTTTATCAGTTTTTGAATGTAGGAGCGGGACAGGGAATCGATCAGCATACTCATGCACTTATCGATCCTCTCGTCTTCCTGCTCTTCCGTTATCTGAAATCGAAACTCATCCATTGTCTCTTACTTTATTTCACGGAATTTTCTGGGTTTAAAATTTAAAAAGGCAAAGTCTTCTTCTTTATAATAAAACAAAAACAGAATGGCCAGAAGAAAGACCGAAACCACGATGCACATATCAGCCACATTAAAGATCGGGAAATGTATCAGCACAAAGGATATAAAATCCACCACATAGCCCAGCCTGATACGATCGATCATATTTCCCAGGGCGCCGCCTGTCAGGAGGCCCCCCAAGATATACAGCATACGGAAGCGGGGATTTTCAGGCAGTCTGCAGATGACAAACAAGATCAGCGCCAGAAAGATCAGCCCCGTAAAAAGGATAAAAAATTTCTGGCCATCCAACATACTCCATGCGATTCCGGTATTGGAGTACAGATCAAACTCCAGCACGCCGTTTATCAGCGGATAGGCTTCCGCGTTCGTAAGATGGTCAATAGCCGCCTGCTTGCTCCACTGGTCCAACCCCAGGGCACACAGCATACAGAGGGCGAAGATTCCCAGCCACCTCAGTTTATTTTTATATTTTACAAAAAAGTTTTCCTTTTTCTCCTGTTCCTTACTCATGGGCATCCTCTTCACTAAAATAGATTTCCTTTACGGCCTCCGTGATCTCCTCTTCCGTCACAGTGGTGTCTATGACCGCTTTTCCGATCTTTTTCAACAGGACAAAACGGATCCGGCCCGCTTCTGCCTTCTTGTCAGAGCGAGTCAGGCGGGTGATCTCTTCCGGCACAATGTCCTCCACGCTGATGGGCAGGTTAAAGGGTACAAACATATCCCGGATCTCGTAGTATTCTTCCATACTCAGCATCCCCCGCTTATAAGAAATATAAGCGGCTGCCACCATACCCAGAGTCACGCATTCTCCGTGGTACAGGGTAAAATTTCTGGCTTTTTCAATAGCATGGCCCACAGTATGGCCGAAGTTCAGCAGCGCCCTGTCCCCCTTTTCCAGAGGATCCTTCTCCACCACCTGCTTTTTAATGGCACAGCTTCGCTGTATCATCTCCAGCAGTACTTCCGTATCCCTGTCGCAGATCTCATACATCTTATCCAGAAGCCAGAGATAATATGCTTCGTCCTTGATAAGACCGTGCTTCATGATCTCCGCGAAACCGGAAAAAAACTGCCTTTCATCCAAAGTCTTTAATACCGACACGTTCATATAGACTAACTTAGGCATCTTAAAAGCCCCGACCATATTCTTGTAACCGTCAAAATCCACGCCGGTCTTGCCCCCGATAGAGCTGTCCGCCTGCGCCAGCAGCGTGGTAGGAATCTGTACGAAGTCCACGCCCCTTAAATAGGTGGCCGCGATAAAGCCGGTCATATCTCCGACCACGCCGCCCCCCAGAGCAAGGAGCATATCCTTTCTTGTAAAGCCCTCCTTGATAAGAAACTCGTAGACTTTTTTGATATTGTCCAGATTTTTATTCTCTTCCCCCGCCGGCAGCGCATAGAGCACCGCTTTCCTGCAGCAGGGACGGATGACTTGTAAAATCTCTTCTCCATAGAGCTTTTCCACATTGGAGTCTGTCACGACACAGAGATTTTTGCCGCCGGTTTCAAAGAGTTCCAGCTCCTTAGCCAGTTTCTCAAAGGAGGCTTCAAATACGATCTCATAAGAAGGTTTCTTATCATACATGATCTGCAGTCTATTGGTTTCGGTTTCCATGGGGCTCCTTCCTGTTTTAAAAGGACAGATTTTGCTCTGTCCTTTTTATCCTGTCCTTATATCCGATTAAATATTGTATGCTGCAGAGGCAGCTTAACGCCCATTGTTAATGGGAACATCAAAAGAGCCGCCGTTTAAAATTTCCTGAAAATCTCCCGAAAGGTCTACCGTAGCCGGCGTAATGATAATGATATGTTGAGAAATCTTCTGAAGGTTTCCGTTGATCGCGAAGCAGGAACCGGCAGTAATGTCGATGATCCTCTGCGCCAAATTCTCTTGCAGACCCTCCAGATTCAATACTACTGTCTGATTGGACAGCAGCGTCAGGATAATCTCTTTTGCATCCTCCACGGAAGTGGGTTTGATCACGCAGACATTCATACCGCTGCCGCCCTGCACTTTCCGGGTGTTGCCCTTGGGCATAGGTGTCACTTTAGCCGCAGGCTTTCTGGCAGCTCTGTCATCCCTGTCGCTTTCTTTAGCGTTTTTCTTTCCCTGAGAAGTCTCTGCGTAATCATCATCGTCCCAATAATCGTCGTCGCTTTCGTACTCATCCTCATCGTTCAGTTTCATATAATTCAGAAACTTGTCCATAACTCCCATATTGCACTCTCTCCTTATTGGATTTCTATGCCGGTCATATACGGCGGCACTGCTGTTCTACAGTTCTATGTACTACAGTACTATATACTACAGATAAGTTCTCTCTCCAAAAATTCCGGTCCCCACTCGTATATAAGTGGCACCCTCCTCCACCGCGACCTCATAATCGCCGGTCATTCCCATTGAAAGAACTTCCATACTAACATTATCAATGTTTTGCTTCTTTATGTCAACAGATAATTTGCGTAAATTCACAAAATATTGTCTGTTTTCTTCAGAATTTTCTACATATGGTGCTATTGTCATCAATCCTTTGACAAAAACACGCGGTAATCCGGCAATTTTTCGCACCAGATCCAGAGTTTCTTCGCAGGTGGTTCCGAACTTGCTCTCCTCGCCGGCCACATTGACCTCCACCAAGACGTTGACGTCCACTCCTTTTTTGACTGCCTCCCTGCTGATCTCCTCTGCCAGCCGAAAAGAATCCACGCTGTGGATCAGATATACCTTTCCCACCAGATATTTCACTTTGTTGCGCTGCAGATGCCCGATCATGTGCCAGCGTATGTCCTTTGGCATCACCTCGTACTTGTCCACCAGCTCCTGGACCTTGTTTTCTCCAAAGTCCCTGCAGCCGGTCTCATAGGCTTCTTTCAGCATTTCTATAGGCTTGGTCTTGCTGACGGCTATCAGCGTCACTTCCCTTGGCTCACGCCGCGCCCTCCTGCAGGCGTTCTCCATATGCTCCTGTACGCTTTTCAGATTTTCCTGTATCAAATCCGGCACCTCATTCATAGATAAACTGATCCACCGTAACGCTGGACGCGTCCTGTACGATCAAGTCGTATACATTTAGTCCATAGGCGGTGTTGGACCTCACTATGGCATATTCTTCATTCTGATATAGAATCTCTATCTGCCGAAAATCAGCATAGCCCTTGTTCATATTGTACACACCGATCAGAGTGGCCCGCTTGCTGACCGTATAATCTTCCGAGGAATCCGGCTTAAACAAATGGTCCCCGCTGCGCAGCGCGTCCGCGTCCACATAATATTCCCCGTCCACCAGACTGTAGATACCGACTTCCACATATTCCGTGGAACGGGTACCATTCTCCAGTACTACCTCTCTTAAAACGCCATAGGAACTGCTGTCGCCGCCCTGGGTAATATAGGCTTCCGGGATCAGGAAAAATTCCCTCTCTACAATGGAACTGTTAGGAATCTTCAGACCGGTCTCTTCGTGCAAAAGCAGTTCCAGTTCGATAAACCGGTCATCCGTAAAGGTCACCATGGAATTATTGAAAGTAAGCTGGGCAAAGGTATCCTTCCCGTTGCGCAGGATTGTCACCGTTCCCCAGGATTCCTCCTGGTTGCGCATAAAGCGTACTTTTATGGTGCCTTCCTCCTCCAGCTCGGCGGCTCTGCTTTCATCCACCGGTATTACCACGGACCATTCTTCCTTATCGCAGATCTTGTAGACAGGATCCCCCTGGGCAACCAGCTCGCTGCCGATCAGCTGTGTCTTTTCGTAGTCGTCGTCATCAAACATTCCCAAAGTGATATTCTCCGGCGTCAGTTCCTCGTAGCCGTCCAGCCAGTACATCACAATACCGGTGTAGGGCGCGTAGGCCAGATTGACGCCGCCCCCAAATTCACTGCCGTTTAAAGTCGAGATATTTTCCATAAGGGAAGCATTTGCCAGCTTCAGCACCGTACCCTTGGCACTGTATTTAAAATCATACGCGGCCGAGAAATCGTCCGTGGAAAATTCATGTACAAAGTCCACGATCTCCCCTTTGAGCGCGTACAGATCCGCATCCGTCAGGGCATTTTCTCCCAGCTCCTCGCTGTTGATATAATCGGAAAGCCTTCCCGTTTCATCCACGGTATACACCAGATTGCCAACGGCCACCCTCTGCCCCTCTCTGGCGTAATAATTGACGTACCCTGCCGCCGCGGCAGTCACGATGTTTTCCTCCCGCAGTATGATGCCCGTATATAGATTGTCGGTGGAAAGAGATCCCTCCCTGACCTCATAGGGTTTGATATTATTGTCCTTAAAGTACATGCCGATGCAGATGCAGACATAAATAAAAATGACCGCAAAAATCACCATGCCCACGTTCAGATTGAGTGGCTTTCGGTATTTTTTGATCTTTGTGACTTTATTATTTCCGCTCTCTGCCAAGGCCGGTCTCCTTACATTACAGAACCACCGGAAAACCGGTGGTCCCAGATTGTCTGTTCTATCCAGCTATGTATTATAAAGAAATGATGATCTTTTCCTTTAAGGCTTCCGCCAGATCGCTTTCGTCCTGAGAAACACTCAGCACAAAATCCACTCCGAATTTCTGGCTGATCTTCTCTAACTTCTCCACGGAATCGCTGATGTCCTGATCTTCCAGGTGCGCTATTTTTAAGAAACTGTCAAAATACATCTGCTGCAGATCATGATCCTGAGAAATGATACCGCACACAAAACCCAGAAACGCCTCATGATCCTCCAGCATAAAATCGCTTACATCGATCAGCCTTACCTTGTTATTCAGCTCATACATATGCTTGGTACTTTTGTCCAGATAAACGATGTTTCCGTTTACTTCCTTTATCTGTTCATTCACTCTGTCCAATAAGTGTTTCGTCTTGCCTTTGCCCTTCCTGCCTACGATTAATTGAACCATCGGTAAACCCTCCTAATGTAAGTTATGATATGTATTCCTGAAATAATAAACTCCTGCTTTTATTATAAAATAACCGGCCGTAAAAAACAACTATTATTTCCCGATTTCCTCCAGCAGGTCCGTCATCTGCGTATACAGATCCTGCCTGGTCACGGCCTTTAAGATCACGGAAATATAGGGATTGCCCGCCGTATCCCTGGAAAGCAGGATCAGACAGCTTCCCGCCGCGTTGGTGGTGCCTGTTTTTCCGCCTACTATCGTCACATTCTCCGGCGGTTCGCAGTTGCCGTTCAGATACTGATTTAAAGTATGGAAAGACAAAGGAATACTTCCGCCGTTCGCGCCTGTATAGTTGGTGGTATAAGAGGTCATATGGATGATCTCTCGGAATGTTTCGTACTTAACAGCCTCGTTGAACATCAGATACAGATCGTAGGCTGTGGTGTAATGCTCGTCCTGCGTCAGGCCATGGGGATTGGCAAAATGAGTATTGGTTGCGCCGATAGCCACTGCCTCCTGATTCATCAGATCGATGAAGTGTTCCACGCTTCCGCCGCCTACGCCCTCCGCGATCAGCATGGCCGCGTCATTGGCCGAATACATGAGCAATACATTCAGTGCCTGGGAAAGCGTCATGCTGTCTCCTGGCTTGAGCCCGCACAGCTGGGCCCCCGGCTCCGTGATGATCACGGAATTGGTAGCGGTGAGCACCTGATCCATGGAACCGTATTTCAACGCCACCAGCGCAGTCATGATCTTGGTCAGGGACGCCGGATGCAGCCTTTCATAAGCGTTCTTGGCATACAGCACCTCCTGGTTATTCAGATCGCAGAGAAGCGCCGCTTCCGCGTTTGACATATCCACGTTCTCATCGTCCGTTACGTCTCCCGTCACGATACACAGATCATCGGCAAAGGGTACGGCCCTGGCAGCGTTGACGGTGTTGACCACCTGATAGCTGCTCACCTGATAATCCGCATCATAGGGAAAGGCATAGCTGACGCTTCCACATCCGCAAAAGACGCACAGTAAAAGCAATGCCGCTCCCAAACGGAATACTTTTGTCCTATTTGTACATTTCACGCCACTCTAACTCTCCTCTGTCCAACGCCTTGATCAACAGTTCCGCAGAAGCCAGATTCGTCGCAAATGGTATGTTATAAGTATCGCAAAGCCTCATGATATTGTCCCCCTGAGGCTCATGGGAACTGGGGGTGAGGGGATCCCGCAGAAAGATCACCAGATCGATCTGATTCTGCTCCAGCTGGGCTCCTATCTGCTGTTCTCCTCCTAAGTGGCCGGCCAGATATTTGTGGATATTTAAATTGGTCACCTCTTCGATCAGCCGTCCCGTAGTCCCCGTGGCAAACAGCTCATGCTTGCTTAAAATACCGTGATAAGCGATACAGAAATTCTGCATCAGTTTTTTCTTTGCATCGTGTGCGATCAGCGCAATGTCCATACAACCTTCTCCTTAAGCTTTGATGTAAACCCCATTTTAATGTCTGCACTGCAATCTGACATTTAACACAAATCCCATTCCAATATAGAGACTGACCAGCGAGGTCAAGCCATAGCTGATAAAGGGAAGCGGCAATCCGGTATTCGGCAGGATAAAGGTAGCCACCCCAATATTGATAAAACTTTGAAAGGCTATGAGTCCTCCCATGCCGCCGGCTATGATCGCCCCCGCCGTATCTCGGGCCCTTCCGGCCACAGAAAAGCATTCTATGGCTATCAGCATAAGCAGGATCACCGTCACACAGCTTCCCTTAAACCCAAATTCCTCTCCGATTACGGCAAAGATAAAGTCCGTCTGCAGCTGGGAGATATAGTCGCCGTTTTTGACGGAACTTATCTCATTGTTCTTATATCCCTTGCCGTCCAGCTGTCCTGAACCAATAGCCGTAACGGAATTGAGCTGTTGGTAAGCTTCCTTCGTCGCGTACTGCTCAGGATTGATAAATGCCAGAATACGGTTCTGCTGATACTGTTCAATGATCTCCAAGTCGGGCTGCAATACCAGACTGAGCAATATCAAAAACGCCGGAATTACCACCGCCAGAATCCCCAGAATGATCTTGTAGCTCAGTCCGCCTATAAACATCACCGTGCAGAATATCAAAAGCACGATGACGCTTGTGGACATATCGGGCTGTGCGTAGATCAACCCCCACGGTATCGCTACAAACCCTATGCACAGCATGATATATTGAAACGTATTCAGCTTCTCCCTATGTTTCATGATAAACTGTGCAAAGAATAAAATCAATAGGATTTTCGCGATTTCAGACGGCTGAAACCGAAAGCTCCCCAGCTGCAGCCATCTCTGGGCACCGCCGCTGTCGTCTCCCATCAAAGCGACCGCCGCCAGCAGGATCAGATTTCCTACGTATATCAGCCAATACAGCTTTAACACAATATTATAATCGATAAAGGAAATAAAGACCATCAGGAACATGCCCAGGAGCACCCCGGCAAACTGTCTTGCCTGAAGGGACTCCATGGCACTTCCCACAGCCATGATGCCGATCACGGAAGCGGCCAGCACCATGAGTACTAATTTAAAATCGTAATCCCGCAGCCGGTAATGTTTAAACATATACTGTCCTTCTTGCCCTTACTGGTTCAGATCGATAATGGGGATATTGGCGTAAAGCGTCGGCGTCCTCATTCCCCGGCCGCCTTTGCTGCCTGTTTTACTGATCTGAATCTCCATACTCTTGGCATCTATCTTCATGTATTTTGATATGACCTTGGCAATATCCGCTTTTATCATTTCCATCATCTCAGGAGAGCAGTTGACTCTGTCCGATATAAGCAGGATCTTCAGCCTGTCTTTCGCAACCTCTTTAGAGCTTTTTCTACGAAAAAAATGTCTCATACCGCCGCCTCCTCACACTTTATGGAATATACCGCTGACTCTGGTCCAGAAGGAAATCCCCTTGGAAAAGTCCGCAAAAGGCACTTCTTTTCCCAGTACCCTGTTGCAGATATTCTGAAAAGCAATTCCCGCAGGCGTGCCGTTTCCCACCAAAGGCTCTCCCTGATTGGTGGATATTACAATATTTTCATCGTCCGGCACCACCCCTATCAGGGAAACTGCCAGAATATCTACCACGTCCGAGGCCGACATCATATCGCCCCGCTTTACCAGATCCGTCCGCAGCCGGTTGATCACCAGGTCGATCTGCTTAAACTCCTCCGCTTCCAGCAGGCCGATGATCCTGTCCGCGTCCCTGATCGCCGAAACCTCCGGCGTAGTCACCACCAGCGCTCTGTCAGCGCCGGCAATGGCGTTTCTGAACCCCTGCTCGATCCCGGCGGGACAGTCCAGAATGATATAATCAAACTGTTCCCGTAAATGGGTGATCATCTTGATCATCTGTTCCGGCGTAACCGCCGATTTATCCCTTGTCTGCGCGGAAGGCATCAGATACAGTGACGGATTTCTCTTGTCGCGGATCAGAGCCTGCTTGATCCTGCAGTTTCCCTCCACCACGTCTACCAGATTGTATACGATACGGTTTTCCAGCCCCATTACCACGTCCAGATTTCTCAGACCGATGTCCGTATCGATCAGGCATACCTTCTTTCCCATTCGCGCCAGACCTGTACCAACGTTTGCTGATGTGGTGGTCTTGCCCACACCGCCTTTTCCTGATGTGACGACGATTACTTCGCTCATACATATCCTCCTTTTGATCAAGTAATAAGTATCGTCCACCAGTACTTCAGTTGTTTCCAACTAAAAAGCACCCAGTAATTCTTTGGTAAGGGATTCCAAAACCACCCTGTCTTCCTTGACATAGGCAATCTTCGGCTGGATCTTGGGTTTGATTCCCCATTTAGCCGGTTTGGAACTTTTGTATTTGAAATCGCCGATCTTTAATTTTTCCGGCGCCATTTCAAGCGCTGCCACATAGTGCCCGTCCTCTCCGTCAGCTCCTGCGTAAGCTTCCCCGTAGAGTCCGCCCAACACAATAATATCATGGGCCGAGATCACCGCGCAGCCCGGATAAACATCTCCCAGGATCACGATACTCTGCCCTGTTTCAATCATCTGGTTGTTCTTCAGCGTACCTTTATAAAATCTGCCGCCGTCCTCCTCTTTGGAAAAACGCTTGTCCACCTGTTCCAGCGCCTTGATAAAATACTGCTCGGTGGCCTCGTCCTTTCCCACCACACAGACGATCTGTATGTCGCTGTTGCTGCGGATGGCATCCACCAGCCTGAGCTGCTCCCCGTCGCTTACTTTTCTGCCATCTATGGAAAGGGCCATTCTCGCCTTGCCGAAAAAGCCCCTGGATTCCCCGAATTTTTCAGCCACTTCCGCCAGGATCTCCTCAAAGCTGCTCTCCTCATTGAGCAGCAGGGATATTCCGTTCTGATAACTTTTGATCAACACAGCATCTTTCATCGCTTTGCTCCTTTAATCTCCGTAGGTGGCACCCTCCACATTATCAGCCTCACCCGTCAGGATCTCTTCTTCATCCGCCAGGTTAAAATAATACCGGATAACGTCTTTCGACGTCTGCGCCGCGAAACTGGAAGAATATCCGAAGGCAATACGGGTAGCGATCGCGATCTCCGGCTTGTCATAGGGCGCGTAGCCTAAAAACAGCGCATGGTTTGCTCTGGTGGTGCTTTCCTGCGCGGTACCGGTCTTCCCTGCTACCTGGATCCCCAGTCCCGCGTAATAAGACATATTCTCCACTACCTGGCGCATACCCGTATGAATGGCATTCCAGTAGCTTTCCGGCATTTCCACCGTATTGCGGACCACCGGTTCAAATTCCTCCACCACTTTGCCGTCCGGGCTGGTCACCTTATCCAACAGCGTCAGGTTATAGCAGGTGCCGCCGTTTGCCACCGTAGCCACATATCTTGCCAGTCCTACCGTGGTGTAGTTATTGGAACCCTGCCCGATAGCGGACTGAATGGGATATTCATCCGATACCTCCGGCGCATACTCATTGATCTCCACGCCGCTCTTCTCTGTCAGGCCGTACATATCCGCGTATTTTGCCAGAATATCCAGACCTGTCTGGGCATCATAGCTCCCGTCCACCATGCTCAGGTTATAGCCCACCTGGTAAAAAAAGACGTTGCAGGAATTTCTGATCGCCCCCGTTACATTCAGAGAGCCATGGCCTCCCGGATAGATCCAGCATCTGGGCGGCGGTGTGACCGCGTCAAAAACGCCGTGGCAGGAATAGAGGGAGGAAGTAGTTATGATTCCCTCCATGAGCGCCGCCGTAGCCGATACCATCTTAAACGTGGAACCGGGCGCCGAACGGTACTGGGTGGCGTAATTGAGCTGCGGACTGGACTTGTCCGCCTGTATCTGAGCGAAATAGGCGGCGTCCACGGAATTGGCCATTCGGTTGTTATCATAGCTGGGATAGGAAACCAGCGCCAGCACATCTCCGGAATTGACGTCTACGATCACCACGGAGCCGCTGCAGGGATCCAGGGCCAGCTGGGCCGGCGTTACCTCCAGGTTGCGGATCCTGTTTATCATAAAATCATAGGCGGAAAGCTTATTGTTATAAAGCGCCGTAATATCCTCTTCAGGGATCTCTATCCTTCCCTGCTCACAGAGGATAAAGCAGACCTGCTTACCGGTTATCACATCCCGCTTCAGCATATATTTGAACAGCTTTTTCTGGTAACCGCTGGTATTGTCCAAAATGGTAAAGATACTCTCCACGATCTGCTGGTAGATCTCCTCCGAATCCGCGTACTGGTTGGTAAGCTCCAGCTTGGACACATCCACCCAGCCCATGGAAATAGCATAGTGGAGATACTCGTTAAGACTGATGGTCTCATCCTGGCGCCACGCCAGGTAGGTAGCGTCCTCCGTATCCACCAGGGCGGTATCAATAATGCCCCTTTCATTCAGATACTCCACGATATTGCTCTCATACACCTGATATTCGGCTTCCAGCTTATTATACGGAGTCTTTTGCTCCGTCAGTTCCTCCCGCAGTCTGGCATATACCAGTTCCCTGTATTCCAGATACTTTTCATACACTAGGCTCTCGTTTTCTCCCGCGTCCTCTGCGGCCATGTGGTTCAAGTCGATGACGCTGTTGTCAAACAGGGCAAAATACACGTCGTATATGGGAATATACAATTCGCTGCTGGAATTGCTGTGCCCGGTATATTCCTTTGTGTTGCGAATCTTGTCCAATAAAATACCCGCTATCTTCTGTTCCAGAATATTATAGGCAGCTATCTGCAGATCCCTGTCTATAGTCAGATATACATCCTTTCCCGCTATGGGTTCTCTGGATTCATCCTCATCTATGCTGATCACTTTTCCGGTATTGTTCACGTATACGGTCTCTATGCCTTTGATTCCCTGAAGCGTAGTCTCCATATAGGCTTCTATGCCCGTTCTGCCCACCACATCATTCATGGAGTAGCGGCTGCCGTCCCCGCCCTCTTCCAGATCCTTGGCATTTAAGCTTTCCAGCTCATCAGGAGAAATACGGGCCGTATAGCCGATGATCTGGGAAAAATAAACGCTGTCGTTGTATCTTCTGACCGGATCCTCCTCGATGCTCACTCCGTCCAGATCCGCCATGTTTTCCATGATGACGGCCCTGGTCTCTTCACTGATGTCTTTTGCCACCGTGGTACCGATGTATTTCTGGAAAGAGGTGAGGCCCATGGCGTAACGGATCGTCACCATTTTCAGAAAATCCTCTTTGGAATATCCCTTTCCGGCCAGGAAATCGCTTTTAGGATCCTCCGGATCCGCGTATTCCCCGATGGCATATCTCTCTCCCAGATAGATCATGACCTCGTCCGGGGTGGCCGTCTGCTGCTCCAGCGTCAGATCCGATATGTAGCTTTCCCCGTAGACATCCGCCAAAAATCTGAGCCTTCGGGTATCATCTGTCGCGTTGAACGCGTATTCCCCGTTCTCATCCAGCACGATGCCGAAGTCTGTGATCACATGGTCGCCGTTCTTTTCGATCAGCCGGATCAGCTTCAGGATATTGGCGTTTAAAAGCTTGTTCTTGTCCCTGCCCACCTCGTATACATCTTCTATTTTTACGGAATATGCCAATTCGTTATAAGCCAGCAAGGCGCCGTATCTGTCGTATATATTGCCTCTCGCGGCCTGGATCTCCCTGATCTTCTTACTTTCCAGGATAAAATCCTCCAGATACTGTTGTCCGCGTACGATCTGCAGAGTAAAGAGTCTGTAGATCAGTATACCGCCCAACATCACGGCTGCTAAAACCATGACCGTCAGCCTGCTGGTCAAAATATGAATCAGACGTTCTTTCCATCTCTCAACCAAGTTTCTGTGCTCCTCTTTTTTCCGCTTTTTCCAGCCTGGTATCGATCCACAGGATCAGTGGGTAGAGGAAAAGCGTTATCACCGTGGTATACACCATTTCCGGCAGGATGATGTGCAAAAAGTAAAAAGGAAAATTCAGTTTCCCGCGCAGCAAGAACAGGAATATGTAACAGATCATCCCATAAGATAGATCGCTGACAATGATCAGTCCCATGGGCAGCTTTATGTCCTCGGGATAGAACACGCCGGAAAATTTACCGTTGAGATAACCGATATACATGGTTATCAACGCGTAAAAACCAATCACATCCCCGTAGAAAATATCGCAGATCAGCCCGCAGAAAAAACCGATCACCAGTCCTTCCTTTTCTCCCCGCATAAACCCGCAGGCCGCCGTCAGCACGATCAGCAGATTGGGGGAGATCCCGTTAAAAGCAATCCCCTGAAAGACCGTGCTCTGCAGCAGAAAGCAGAACAATATTAAAATGGCAGTAACCAGTTTTCTTCTCAATGCCTCATCATTCCTCCACAGACTGCTTTAACGTGAGGATGACAAGCACCTCATCCAGGTGCTCAAAATCCACTGCCGGAGTCACCGTCCCTGATTTTGTCAGCTTGTTGGAATCCAGATTCATCTCCCCGATATACCCGATCAGGATCCCGGGGAGATATTTGTCGCTGATATCGGAGGTGACGATCTTATCGCCTGTTACCACCGCGCCTGCGCTGTCTAAAAGCTGGGAAAACCTGATCTTTCCATCCTGCATCAGTTCCAGGTCCCCTGAAACGATCAGCTTATCCCCGGTAGCCAGCATCTGTCCGCTCACGTTGGAGTTGTCGGAAATAATGGATACCACCTTCGCCCAGTTGGGGCCTACGGAAACGATCCTGCCTACCAGGCCGCCCTCGCTGCCGCTGCCGGCGATCACGTTCATATCCACCTCCAGGCCATCCTCCGTCCCCTTGTCGATGGTAAAGGTGTGGTACCAGTTGCCGGAATCCCTGGCGATGATCCTAGCTCCCACTTTTTCATATTCCTCGTATTGGCCATCCAGTTTATACAGCTCCCGCAGGGTATTCAGCTCATAGCGATCCTGCTGTAAGCGGGTGTTTTCCAGTGTCAGCTCATTGACCTGTTCTTTCAGCGCCTCATTTTCTTCCAAAAGCGCTCTGATCTGCGCCAGCTCCTCGGAGCGGGTGGAAAGCCAGCCGCCCACGCTGCTGATCCCCCGCTGAAAAGGAACCACCAGATAACCCATTACCGTATTCAGAGGCCTGTTAAAAATATCCGTGCTGAAAGTCATGAGCATCATGACTGTACACAGGACGGTCAGGATAAAAAGGAGATATTTTCCCGGAAGAGAAAACCTCTCCCCTTTTTGCTTCACTATCGGACTCATTTACTCATTCCTTCAATCGCGTAAGCTACGGTTCTGTAATTCTCATCCTTGATGATCTTGGCCAGCCCCATGACTACACTTTCCACAGGCATCTCGGAGGAATTGATCTTTAACCCCGTGCCTTTCGCCATTTTTTCCGCCAGATGGCTGACCTGGGAGGCACCTCCCGTCAGATAGATGCCATGCCTGTAAATATCCGCTGCCAGCTCCGGCGGCGTCCTTTCCAGGATTACTTTCACATTGTCGATAATGGTATTAAAATGCTCCTCTAAAGCTTCATCCACCAGAGCCGTTGGGATCTCCCTTTCCACCGGCAGACCGGTCACAATGTCCCGCCCGTATACGACGGCGCCCTTTTCTTCTTTCTCCAGCTCCTTCAAGTTCATCTTGACGGTTTCCGCCGTCTTGCCTCCGATGATCAGGGAAAATTCCTTCCTTACCGCGTTGCGGATGGCCTCGTCAAATTTCAGGCCCCCGACCTTGATGAGCCGGCTCAATACGATCCCTCCTAAAGAGAGAATGGAGATTTCAGTCGTATCGTATCCCACGTTTACTACCAGCACTCCCTGGGAGTTCTTTACGTCAATATCCATGCCCAGGCCGTCAGCCACCGCCTTTTCCACCACCATGATCTTACGGGCCTTTACATTGGCGTCCTTTACCAGATCATAGAACGCTCTCTTTTCCACCTCGGTCACATCCGTTGGCACCGCGATCAGGTAATCCGCGGGCCGGACGTTCCCCTTCATCAGATCCTCCACAAAATAGCGGATCAGAGTCTGCATGTTCTTAATATCCGCTATGACGCCGTTGCAGAGCGGATAAGATATATGAATATTGGCAGGCGCTTTCTCATACATTTCAAAAGCGGAGTTTCCATAGGCGAAAACCGTATTTTTATTTTCGATGGCGATCATGTTCTTCTCCACCATGACGCTGTCGTCGCTCCTGCTGTAGATTTTGATGTTGCTGGTACCCAGGTCGATACCAAATGTATTGTTGGCCAAAACAACAACCCCTTTCCTATAGATAACCTTGTTCTTTAAAGCTGATATACTTATTGTCGCCGATAATGATATGATCCAACAGCGGAATATCCAGCATGGAACCCATCTTTGCGATATTCTCCGTCACCGTCATATCCTCCCTGCTGGGAGAAGGATCCCCGCTGGGATGATTGTGCAGCAGAATAATGTTGACAGCCTCGGCTTTCAGTGCTTCTAAAAACACCTCTCTCGGCGAAAGCAGGGAAGATCTTACCGTTCCCTTTGACAATTCCAGCTCTTTTATCAACTGTCCCTTCGTATCCAGCATGAGAAGCAGCACACATTCCCTGCTTCTGTGGCGCAGTGTCTCCATGTAGTAAGCCGCCACCGTGCCGGAGCGGTTAAAAACCAGCGTCCTGCTGGCGCGGGATTTGGCCAGTCTCGTGCAGAACTCTATCACGCACTTTATCTGTATGGCCTTTACCTTACCGATTCCTTTCAGCTGGAGAAGCCGCTCCATGCTCACGTGATGCAGGCCTGTCAGTCCCAGCCTGTCATAATCGGCCAGTTTCAAGATATGGGCGGCCAGCGCCTCCACATCCTCTTCCCGTGTTCCGGTACGCAGTATGACTGCCAGCAGCTCGCTTTCTGTCAGACTGGCGGCGCCGAATTTCATAAATTTTTCATAGGGGCGCAGCCGTACCTGATCGGTTTCTTTTTGATCTTTTCTGTCCATACGTCCTCCCAAACAGCCTTCCCGTACGGACTTCCCGAATGCATGTGAAATCTATCTGATAAAACGGTATACCACCAGGGCGATGATCACCCCGATCACGCTGGCGATATTGATACTGATCTGCAGTCCCATGGTCAGGATAATGAATCCCAGATCCAGTACCACAGGCGTGCTCAATCCAAAGCTCTGTCCATAGTCCAGCCACGTGCCGGCAAAAAACGTTCCGATAAACCTTCCTATCACAAATCCTATCAGCACCAACAGTAACAAGGTCCAGTTCCATTTTTTCAAATCCGCGTCCTCGCTTCCCTCATTTGTCAGTATTTCACATATGGAAATTATTTTAACACAATTTTACCCCACTGTATATAAATTTTTATGTAAAAGTTTCGACACGATTCCCCCATCCACCAATGCCTGCAGAGATTTCAAAACGCCGAATTTGGCATGCTGCCAGGTCAAGCCTCCCTGAAAGTACACCGCATAGGGCGGTTTGATGGGACCGTCCGCGGAAAGCTCAATGGACGAACCGGAAACAAAAGCGCCCGCCGCCATAATGACCGGAGCGTCGTATCCGGGCATATCCCAAGGCTGCGGGGACACATGCCCGTCCACCGGCGCCGCTGCCTGGATTCCCTGACAGAAAGCGATCACTCCCTCCGGAGTCCCGAATGTCACCGCCTGAATAATGTCATGCCTGCTCTCCTTCCCGTCGGGCACCACGGGAAAGCCCAGCCCTTCATAGATATTTGCCGCAAAGATCGCTCCCTTTAACGCTGCCGCCGTTACCGTCGGCGCCAGAAAGAGCCCCTGATAAAAGGAACTCAGTACCCCTAAGGAGGCCCCCACCTCCCTGCCCAGTCCAGGAGACGTCAGCCTGCAGGCCGCATTTTCCACACACTCTTTTTTCCCAACGATATATCCGCCTATGGGAGCCAGTCCGCCCCCGGGATTTTTGATCAGCGAGCCCACCGCCATATCCGCTCCCACATCCGTAGGCTCTAGTCTTTCCACAAATTCTCCGTAGCAGTTGTCCACCATACAGAGCACATCCGGCTTGATGCCCTTGATAAAAGCGATCAGCTCCCCGATACGAGCCACGGAAAAAGTGGGTCTTGTCTGGTACCCCTTGGAACGCTGGATAGTGACCAGCCGGGTTTTCTCTCCGATGGCCTTTTTAATATTTTCATAATCAAAGCTGCCGTCCGCCAGCAGATCCACCTGTTTATACGTGATCCCGTACTCTTTGAGGGAGCCCATGGACGGCCGGATCCCGATCACCTCTTCTAAGGTATCATAGGGCTTCCCCGCAGGGGAAAGCAGTTCGTCCCCGGGCCGCAGATTGCTCATCAGCGCCAGCGCCAGCGCATGGGTGCCGCAGGTGATCTGGGGCCGTACCAGGGCGTCCTCGGTATGGAATACGGAGGCGTAAACCTTTTCCAGTGTATCCCTGCCCAGATCGTTATAGCCGTATCCTGTGGTGCCCAGCAGGCAGGCTTCGCTCACCTTATGCTCCTGCATGGCCCGCAGTACCTTCAGCTGGTTATATTCCGCGGTCTCATCGATCTCCGCGAACCGGCTTTTCAGCATATTTTCTACTTCTTCTCCGTAGGAAAGCACCTCCGGCGCGATCCCCATAGCGGTATACTGCTCTTTTAATTCCTCGTTCATATCAATCCTCTTCTTTTTCCAGCAGTATGGCTGTTCTTTTTACCATATCTTTCAGTATCGCGTCCTCGTCATATTGAAAGGCGCTTTTATCATACCAGACTACGTCCTTTTCCCGTTTCAGCCAAGTGAGCTGCCGCTTGGCAAAATGCCTGGTGTCCCGTTTTATGCGGTACACCGCCTCCTCTAAAGTGATCTCGCCCTCCAGATAAGCAAACAGCTCCTTATAGCCCAGCCCCTGCATGGATACCATATCCCGGGTGCAGCCTCCTGCCCTTAAAGCCTCCACTTCCCCCAGCAGTCCCTCCTCCAGCATCCTGTCCACCCGTTTGTCGATCTTCTCATAGAGCTTTTCCCGTTTGTCAGTCAGCACAAAATAGCAATAGGCATAGGGGCTTTTCTTTTCACGCTGGATCTCGTTGTGCAGAGAAATGGGAGAATGCGTCTGGCGTTCAAATTCCAGCGCCCTGATCACACGCTTGACATTGTTGGGATGAATGGCCAGAGCCGCCTTTTCATCCACCTCTTTCAGCATGGCATAGAGCTTCTCTCTGCCTCCGTCCTTTTGCGCTTCGGCCTCCAACTCCCTCCGGTATGACGTATCGCTGTCATTTTCGGTAAAATCTATATCATAGAGTACGGCCTGAATGTAAAATCCGGTTCCACCCGTGAGAATGGGAATATGTCCTCTCTCATAGATGCCCGTCATGGCTTCTTTGCAGAGTTCCTGAAAGATCACCACGTTAAAGGCTTCCCCCGGCTCCAAAATATCGATCAGGTGATGGGGCACCCCTTCCATTTCCTCCGGCCTGATCTTGGCCGAGCCAATATCCATATGCCGGTACACCTGCATGGAATCGGCCGATATGATCTCTCCGCCTACGGCTTTGGCCAGCAGAATGGATAATTTTGTTTTTCCGGCCGCAGTGGGCCCGCCTAAAATGAGCAAAGGTCTTTTCGATTCCATATTTTCCTGCATTCCTGCACAATTCCCAGACAATCTCTACACGATCCGCTTAAATTTCTTTTCGATCTCATACTTGCTCATGGAAATAATGGTAGGTCTTCCATGGGGACAGTTGTACGGATTTTCCAGCGTCAGCAGTTCATCCAAAAGGGCTTCCATTTCCTCCGTCTTTAAGCTGCTGTTGCCCTTCACCGCGGCCTTGCAGGCCATGGAAGCCAGTTTTTCCTCTACGACAGCCGGCTGTCTGCCCACCGGCGGCGCCTGGGAAAGTTCATCCAAGACCTCCAGAAACAATTCTTTTTCCCCGCAGCCGTACAGATCGGCGGGCACACCCCTTAAAGCATATTCCCTGCCGCCAAATTCCTCAAACTCAAATCCCAGTCCGCAGAAAACCCTTCCGTATTCCGAAAGGACGCGCTCTTCCTGGGCCGTCAGGCTGACAACAATGGGCGGATTCAGGCTCTGGGACACCACAGACTTTTCCCGGAACTGCCGGATCAGCCTTTCATATTTGACTTTCTCGTGAGCCGCGTGCTGGTCCACAATAAAGAGCTTGTCCTGAAATACCAACAGCCAGTAGGTGTCGAATATCTGCCCCAAAATGCGATACTCCTGTCGGTTTTGGGGGCTCAGCAGCTTTTCTTCAAACAGAGAAAGCTGGGAAACTGTAGAAAATGCAGGATTTTCTCCGTTTTTCCGACTATTTTCCTGGGATTTTTCCGGATTTTCTGTAGGTTTTTGCAGGAAATCCTGCATTTTGGGCCTTTCAGCCTCATATTTCATCTCTTCCATGACCTGATACTGCCTGGTCCTGACCGTTTCAAAAGGCTCCGGCGCAGATTCTTCCCGGGTATCTTTCCTGTCTGCCGCTTCCAGGTCTTGGAAAGTATCTTCCGCCTTGTTATCTAACGCTGTCTCCGGGATCATTTCCCTGTGTTCCAGAATATCGGATACGGAATTCGCGACAAAGCGGAAGAACTTCTCTCCTTCCGTAAACCGAACGTCCATTTTAGTAGGATGCACATTCACATCCACCATTTCCGTATCCACATCAAAATGCAGGACCGTAAAAGGGAACTTGTGCTGCATCAGATACTGGCTGTATCCCTCCTCTATGGCTTTCGCCAGCAGCGTACTCTTAATATATCTGCCGTTGATATAGTAATTCTCAAAGTTGCGGTTGGAACGGTTCAATACCGGTTTTCCCAGGTAACCGGAGATTGCGGCTCCTTCCATCTGGGCCCTGGCCGGTATGAGAGTCTCCGCGATCTCCCTGCCGTAAATACGGTAGATGACCTCTTTCAGATCTCCGCTGCCGGAGGTATGGAACTTCATCTGCCCGTTTACGATAAGCCTGAAAGCAATATCCGGTCTGGACAGTGCCAAATGCTCCATCAGCTCCACAATATAGCTGCCCTCCGTCTGGGGCTGCTTTAAAAATTTGCGCCGCACCGGCGTATTGAAAAACAGATTCCGCACCAGAACGGTGGTTCCCTCCGGCGCTCCCACCTCGGTCCATTCCGTTTCCGCCGCTCCCTCGCACATATAACGGATCCCGTTCAGGGACTCTTTGGTCTTGCTGATGAGTTCCACCCTGGCCACCGCCGAAATACTGGAAAGTGCCTCTCCGCGGAATCCCAGGCTTTTAATGTCATGCAGTTCTTCCGCGGAAGATATTTTACTGGTCGCGTGGCGCAGGAAAGCGTTCCTGATCTGGGAAGCCTCTATGCCGCTTCCGTTATCCGTTACCCGTATAAAGGAAATACCGCCATCCTTAATTTCCACGGTCACGGAAGTGCTCCCAGCGTCCATGGCGTTTTCCACCAGCTCCTTTACCACGCTGGAGGGCCGTTCCACCACTTCTCCCGCAGCTATTTTATCGATCGTTTCGGAATCCAGTATCTGTATCTTTGCCATATCCGTCCCTTTCCGTTGTTATCCCTGCCAGCGGTTCTTCAGCATGCTCTGCAGCCTGTACAATGTGTTCAGCGCGTCTAAAGGTGTCATGTTGCTGATATCCGCCGCCTCCAGCTCCGCCAGGATGTCCTCGTCTTTTACCGTATCAAACAGCGACATCTGCGCCATGTCCACTTCGTCCAGACGCTCCGTTTTCCCGTTCTTTTTCCCGTCCCCGGTATTCACCGCGATGTTCTGCACCTTTTCCGTAATATCATTGTCCAGAAGCTGGGCCGCGATCTCCTTGGCCCTGTCGATGACCATGTCCGGCACTCCCGCCAGTCTGGCCACCTGAATGCCGTAGCTCTTATCGGCGCCTCCCCGGATGATCTTACGCAGAAAGACAATATCGTCCCCCTGCTCTTTTACGGCAATGCAGTAGTTGTTTACATTTCCCATCTTGCCTTCCAGCTCCGTCAGCTCGTGATAGTGGGTAGCAAACAGAGTCTTGGCGCCCAAAAGCTTGCGGTTGCTGATATGCTCGATCACGGCCCAGGCAATGGAAAGGCCGTCGAAAGTGGAGGTGCCTCTGCCGATCTCGTCCAGGATCAGCAGACTGTCCGATGTAGCGTTGCGCAGGATGTTGGCGACCTCGTTCATCTCCACCATAAAGGTGGACTGGCCGCTGGCCAGATCGTCGGAAGCCCCCACTCTGGTAAAGATCCTGTCCACGATCCCGATATTGGCGCTTTTGGCCGGTACAAAGCACCCCACCTGCGCCATGAGCACGATCAGCGCCGTCTGCCTCATATAGGTGGACTTTCCCGCCATATTGGGGCCTGTTATCACGGCAATGCAGTGGCTGTTGTTGTCCAGATAAGTGTCGTTGGCAATAAACATATCGTTTTCTATCATCTGCTCCACAACGGGATGCCTGCCGTCCTTTATGTCGATAATGCCCTTTTCGTTCAGTTTGGGGCGCACGTAGCCGTTTCTTTCCGCCGTCAGGGAAAGGGAAGCAAACACATCCAGCCTGGCCACTGCCTTGGCTGTTTTCTGGATCCTGTCCATTTCCATGGCCACCGAATCCCGGATCTTACAGAACAGATCATATTCCAGCGTATAGAGCTTGTCTTCCGCGTTCAGTATGGTATCTTCCAGTTCCTTGAGCCTGGGCGTGGTGTACCGCTCAGCGTTTGCCAGCGTCTGCTTCCTCACGTAATCCGGCGGGACCAGATTTTTGTAGGAGTTTGTCACCTCAAAATAATAGCCGAAAACCTTATTGTATTTGATCTTTAAATTTTTGATGCCCGTTCGTTCCCTGTCTTCATTCTCCAGCTGCGCAAGCCACTTCTTGCCGTCTTTTTTGGCGTTCCTGAGCCTGTCAATATCCTCGTCGAAGCCGTCCTTAATGATGCCTCCCTCTCTGACAGACAGCGGCGGTTCCTCTTCGATGGAATTTGCCAGCAGGGTGTGGACATCCTCTAACCCATCGATCTCTTCTCTGATCTCTTTTAAGAGTTCTTTGTGAAAACCGCCCAGAACCTGCCGGATATACGGCAGCATTTCCAGGGAATTGCGGAAAGCTATCAGGTCCCTGGGGTTGGCCGTCTTATAGCTGACACGGCTTAAAAGCCTTTCCAGATCATATATGGGATTCAGATATTCCCTTATCTCCTCCCTGGAAACCACGTCTTTGCAAAGCTCCTCCACGGCGTCCAGCCGCTTTTCAATCTGTGCCTTTTCCAAAAGAGGCTGTTCCAGATACCCCCGCAGAGTCCGTCCTCCCATGGCGGTCTTGGTCTTGTCCAGAACCCAGAGCAGGGAACCTCTTTTCTGCTTCTCTCTGAGCGTTTCGCAAAGCTCCAGATTCCGTCTGGTGGAAGCGTCCAGCAGCATATATTTACTGGCTATGTAGGGGTGGATATGCTGGATGTGGCTCAAGGAGTTTTTCTGGGTATCGTACAGATACTGCAGCAGCGCTCCCGCGGCTACGGTCCCAATGGGGAAGTCCTCCAGTCCCAGTCCTGTCAGGGCTTTCACGTGAAAATGTCTCATCAGGCACTTCTGTGCCGACTCATCCTCAAAAAAGTGGGGCTCCAGGGGATAGACGCAGATACCCAGCCTGCCCTTCAGATCCCCAATATCCATACCGCTTACCAAAAAGGCGTCATTGCAGATGATCTCCTTGGGCTGATACTTCATGATCTCATCCGTCAGTTTCCTTAAATCCTCCGCCTCCGTGGTAAAAAAATCACCGGTAGACACATCCGCCAGAGCCACTCCGATCCCTGTCTGCATATATGTTACACACATCAGATAGTTGTTGCGGGATTCATCCAGGGCCTGCATATCCATATTGGTGCCCGGCGTCACGATCCGCACGACCTCTCTTTTTACCAGTCCCTTGGCCAGCTTGGGATCTTCCACCTGTTCGCAGATGGCCACTTTGTATCCCTTGCTGATCAGCTTGTTCAAATATCCCTCCACCGCATGATAGGGGATGCCGCACATGGGCGCTCTTTCTTCCTGGCCGCAGTCCTTGCCCGTCAGAGTGATTTCCAGTTCCTTGGAAGCCGTCAGCGCGTCGTCAAAGAACATCTCATAAAAATCTCCCAGCCGGTAAAAAAGAATGCAGTCCGCGTATTCCTTTTTGGTCTCCAGATACTTCTGCATCATAGGAGTAAATTCTGCCACTTTTTTCTCTCCTGTTCTTAAGCTGGTGTGCATCATATCCGCAGAATGCAACATATGCACACTTAAAAGTATTATACTACAAAATATTGTTGTTGTAAATCGGTCTCACAGCTTGCAATCGTCTTTCTGTTTGATTATAATAATAACATCATTTCCTGCAGACAAGAAAGGAGTCATCATGCGGAACACAAAAAAGGGATTCTGCCATTTTTCCAAAGCCGGGCTTTTCTGCGCCGGGCTTGTGGGCATACTGCTGTTCCAGCTTCCTTTCTGGATCTTAGGCCAAAATGCGGTCATCCCTTATTATGATCAGCTGGACGGCGAAATGATCGCCTATATTTATCAGGCCAAGTATCTCTTTTCTCCAGGAAACATCATCCCCGAGTTTTTAAACGGCGCCCCTAAGACCGCTCTGTGTCCGCCCGCTCCCCTGGCTGTACTCTTTTTCCGGCTCTTGCCCCCCCGGAGCGCCTATTTTCTGCTGCAGCTTCTCGGACAGCTGACCGGGTATGCGGGGATGTTTCTGCTCAGTGATCTTTTGACCGGGCGCCCCTGTGTCAATGTGATAACGGCCCTTGCTTACGCGTTCCTGCCCTTTTTGCCCCTCTACGGCCTCTCCCAGTACGGTATGCCTCTGGCGGCGTACTGTCTTCTTCTTTTGCACAACAGAAAGCACAAAGTATCCGCCTATCTGTATCTGGCCTTTTATGCCTCCATGTCTTCCCTGGCCTTGTGCGGCTTTATCTGGCTGGGAATCCTGTTTTGCGCCAATCTCTTTCTGCTGATAAGAGGCCGTGGCAGGCAAAAAACGGCTTATATGGGCAGCTTTCTTTTAATGAGCGGGATATACCTGGCAGAAAACCTGCCTCTGCTTGAGGGACTGTTTCAGACAGCGGGGGAAGAAATTTCCCACAGAAGCGAATTTGTTCTGGCCGACGCACCTTTTTTTACTTCTTTCAAAAGCTTTCTGCTTCAAAACATACAGCACTGCGGCGACAACCATATTTTTATCCTGATACCCACGGCGGTCGTTCTGGTTTTGGGGCTTTTGACATACCGAAACTGGGAATCCTCCCTCCAAAAAAGCTTCCGCATCCTCCTTGGCGTTCTGGCCTCGGTTCTTTCCCTGTGCGTTCTTGCCGCCCTCTGGGGCACCGAAGCCGGTATCCGTTTTCGAAATCTGTTAGGCTCTTTCGGCTCCTTTCAGATGGACCGCCTCCTCTGGCTCTCTCCGATGCTCTGGTACACGGTTTTGGCGCTTTGCCTCCACATCCTCCTGCAGCTTACGGGAAAGTCCAGATATATAGGCATCCTGGCCGGAACAGTTTCTCTGGCCCTTTTGTCCTTTTTTAACTTAAAGGCCTGTTCCGCCCTGCCCTGCGTCCGCAGACTCCTCGACGCAGACTATCCTGTCATAAGCTATTCGGACTATTACGGAATCGGTATTTTTGACCAAGTGGAAGCATACATACAAGATACTGAGAACCAAGAAAAAGAAGAATACAAAGCTGCCAGCCTGGGCATTGATCCCGCGGCGGCGCTTTATCACGGATTTTACTGTGTAGACGGCTATTCCAACAACTATCCTCTCTCCTACAAACACGCGTTCAGAGAGGTCATCGCGCCAGAGTTAGAGGCAAATGACTGGCTCAGAGACTATTACGATACATGGGGCAATCGCTGTTATCTCTTCTCCCACGAGATTCCCGGCTATTTTAATATCCAGAAAGGCTCTTTCTGGTATAACGATCTGCGGATCGATACTTCCGCCCTATACCGGCTGGGCTGCCGCTATATCTTTTCCGCGGCCTATATTGTCAACGCAGAAGAGGAAGGTCTGGAACTTTTACGGGAAGAGCCTTTTTCCACACCGGACAGCTACTACAACATATATCTCTATCAGATCCTTCCGTAAGCTTCTGCTTCCTTCTCTATTTCTCCCAGATAATAAAATCCCCTGCATTCCGTCAGCCGCACCTTCACGATCTTCCCTATCAGAGAGGGAGAGCCTGGGAAATGTACGATCGTATTGTTGGACAGCCTTCCCGTCAAAAGCGAATCGTCCTGTTCGTTCACTTCCTCCACCAAAGCCTCCAGCACCTGGCCCTGATAGCGTTTCACCCGCTTTCTGGCAGTCTCCTGCACCGTTTTGAGCACTTTGTCAAAGCCTTCTTTTACGATCTCCTCCGGCACCTGTTCCATGGCGGCTGCCGGTGTCCCCGTCCGCTTGGAGTAAATAAAAGTAAACGCGTTGTCGTATTCCACTTCTTTTATTACCGAGATCGTCTCCTCCACGTCCTCTTTCGTCTCCCCCGGAAAGCCCACGATAATATCGGTAGTCAGCGCCATATCCGGGATTTCCTCCCTGATATGCTTAGCTAAGGCTATGTACTCTTCCTTTGTATAGCCCCTGTTCATCGCCTTTAAAATGCGGTCAGAGCCTGCCTGCAGCGGCAGATGCAGATGTCTGCATATTTTTTTCGAGTCCTTCATCACCTGGATCAGTTCTTCTGACAGATCCTTGGGATGGGAGGTCATGAACCGGATCCGTTCTATGCCTTCCACCTTTTCCACTTCCCGCAAAAGTCCGGCAAAGGTAATGGACTCCTCTAAATTTTTGCCATAAGAATTTACATTCTGTCCCAGCAGCATGATCTCCACCACGCCATCCGCTGCCAGAGCTTCTATTTCCCGCAGAATGTCCTTGGGGCCGCGGCTTCTTTCCCGTCCCCGCACATAGGGCACGATACAGTAGCTGCAAAAATTATTACAGCCAAACATCACATTGATGCCTGACTTAAAGGGATATTTCCGTTTCACCGGCAGATCTTCCACAATTTCGCTGGTATCCTGCCAGATGTCTATGAGCATCCCCTCCGCTTCATACATACTGCACAGCAATTCGGCAAATTTGTAAATATTGTGCGTGCCGAATATCAGATCCACAAACCGGTAGCTCTCTTTTATTTTTTCAATCACGGAGGCTTCCTGCATCATACAGCCGCACAGGGCGATCTTCATATGGGGATTCCTTTTCTTAAATCCCTTCAGTTCCCCCAGTCTGCCGTATACCTTCTGATTCGCGTTGTCCCGTACGGTACAAGTATTGAAGATCACAAAGTCCGCATTTTCCTCTTCAGATTCCGCAAAGCCGGCCTCTTCCAATATGCCGCACAGCTTTTCCGAATCTCTGGCATTCATCTGGCACCCAAAGGTGGTCACATGATAAACCGGTTTCCGCCCCAGTTCTTTGGTCAGTTTCTCCACGTGTTTTCTGGCCCGTTCTATATACGCATACTGCCTTTCTTTTTCGTCCTGCATACTTTCATCCCGCATACTTTCATCCGCTTTCCGCGCTCACCACTTACGCTTTCTCAATCCAGACTTTCTCATTCCCTGATCTGGCCGTTTCCCCTGACCGCATATTTGTAGGAAGTCAGCTCCCGCAGGCCCATAGGTCCCCTGGCATGGAGCTTCTGGGTGCTGATACCGATCTCCGCCCCGAAACCGAACTCAAAACCGTCTGTAAAACGGGTGGAGGCATTGACATAGACGCAGGCCGCGTCCACACCCTGTATAAATTTCTCCGCCGCCTGGGCATTTTCGGTGACAATGGTTTCGGAATGTCCGGTATTGTATCTGTTGATATGAGAAATGGCTTCTTCCACGCTGCCTACGGTCTTCATGGAAATTATATAGTCCAGATATTCCTGCCCATAGTCTTCTTCCGTGGCTGCAGATACGTCCGTCAAAACTTCCCTTACTCTTTCGTCCCCCCGCATTTCCACGTGATGTGCCCGAAGCGCCTCTGCCAGCATGGGCAGGAAGCTTTCCCGCACGCTCTCATGGATCACCAGGGATTCGCAGGCGTTGCAGACACCGATACGCTGTGTTTTGGCGTTGATGATTATATTGACCGCCATAGTCAAATCCGCGTCTTTATCCACATAGACATGGCAGTTGCCGGTTCCTGTCTCGATCACGGGAATCGTACTGTTTTCCACCACGCTGCGGATGAGCCCCGCGCCGCCCCTTGGAATCAGCAGATCCACATAGCGGTTCAGCTTCATAAAAGCGGCCGTCACGCTCCTGTCCGTATCGGTTATCAGCTGCAGTGCGTCCATTGGGATCCCTTCTGCCTTTAACGCTTCCCGCAGCAGACCGGTGATTGCTTTGTTGGAGCACAGCGCGTCGCTTCCGCCCTTTAAGATCACGGCGCTGCCTGCCTTAAAACAGAGCCCGAACGCGTCTGCCGTCACATTGGGGCGGGATTCATAGATGATACCGATCACCCCCATGGGAACCCGTCTTTTTTCGATTTCCAGGCCGTTGGGCCGTACGAAACGCTCCATGACTTCTCCCACAGGATCCGGCAGCGCGGCTATCTGCCGTAAGCCCTCCGCCATAGCCTGAATCCTTGCCGGTGTCAGCCGCAGTCTGTCCAAAAGCCCCTCGTGCATACCGCTTTCCCTGGCCGCCTCAATGTCCTGCCCGTTGGCCTTTAAAATCTCCTCCGTATTCTCACACAGCGATTTTGCCGCGGATATGAGCAGGCGGTTCTTTTCTTCGGCGCTTAACGCCTGCAGATTGTATTTGGCTTCTGCCGCATTCTTTCCCATCATTTCCAGATCCGTCATGACAATTCCCCCAGTTCTTTCTTTTCTCCTCTACAGGCATATGACCTGCATGGGTTTTATATCCGTATCGTCCGCCCAGATTCTTTCTACCATTTGGCAGCGGTATCCCACGGCAATGGTATGCAGGGACGTTTTATCCGCCAGATAACGGTCATAATAACCCTTTCCATACCCGATACGGCTGCGGTACGGATCAAAGGCCGCCCCCGGCATCAGCATCAGGACGCGGGCCGCCCTGCTTTCGGCAAACACAAACCGTTCCCGCTTCTCAGGTTCTGACGGCTCCGGGATTCCTTTATATCCCGCCCGGAGATCTTCTCTCCCCAAAATACGGTAAAATTCCATTTTCTCGCCGCATACACAGGGAGCATATACTTTTTTCTTCTGGCGCAGCGCTTCCGTCCAGATGGGCGCCGTGTCTATTTCACTTCCGAAGCTGATAAATACCAGCAGCTCCTCCGCGCCGTAGTACCACTGATGCCCCAGTATCCTCTCCGTTAAAAGAATTTCGGAGCGCTCTCGTTCTGCAGTTGTAAGCTGATCCCGCAGTTTCAGAACACTGCGGCGGATCTCGGATTTACTCAGTCTCTTTTCTTCCATATCCGTGTTATCAGTGTTTATAAATACTGTTTACAAATTCTTTCAGATCAAAGTTTTCTTCCCGATTGGCAGCAAACAGAGTGCCCTCCTGCTCTCCCGCCAGGAGCCTGTGCAGTATTCCCACATCCCGGCTGTTGGCGATCAACATGTCCGCCCCCATGCCTGTCGCGATCCTGGCCGCGGCCATTTTGGTATTCATGCCTCCCGTACCTACATTGCTGCCGGTACTGGCTTTTCCCATGTTCCAATATTCCTCAGTCAGCTTTTCTACTTCCGGGATAAATTTCGCATCGGGATTTTTATGCGGATCATCCGTATAGAGCCCGTCAATATCCGAAAGCAGGATCAGCAGATCGGCTTCCACTAAAGCCGCGACAATGGCGGAAAGGGTATCGTTGTCCCCGATCAGGGTATCGCTGTCTTTCTCATAATTGATCTCGTAGCTGGCAATGGTATCGTTTTCATTGACAATGGGGATAATGCCCATTTTCAACAGTTCCGTAAAGGTATTGTGGGCGTTGAAACGATTCATGTCGTCCACCACGGTATTCTTTGTCATCAGGATCTGCGCCACGATCTGGTTGTACTCCGCAAAGAGCTTCTGGTAAGTCATCATGAGCCTGGCCTGGCCCACTGCCGCGCAGGCCTGTTTGAATGCCAGAGGCGTCACCGGTTTCTCCTGATGCTCCGTATAAGGATTGACTGCCTTTTTACCTACCGCAATGGCGCCTGAGCTGACTAACACTACGTCCTTTCCCTGGTTGCGGATGTCGCAGAGCTCCCTGGCTAATTTTTCCAGTTTGATATAGTCCAGATCCCCTGTCTGGGGATGCTGTAAGGAAGAGGAGCCTATTTTTACCACGATCCGCTTTTTATCTTTTAACAACTCTCTGTAGTTCATATGTTTCCTGCCTTTCCCGGTTCTGTTTTGCCCGGACTGTCTTTCCCATTCTACTGTATTTTTTTCTTTCCGTCAATCCATGGCGCGCTGCGGCACGGTCTTACAGAGCAGGGCAATAGGCGGCCGCCACCGCTTCCGCCGTTTTTATCCCATCCATGGCTGCTGAAGTGATGCCCCCGGCATAACCGGCCCCTTCCCCGCAAGGATAAAGCCCTCTGACCTTCGACTGCAGATCCTCTCCTCTCCATATCCGGACGGGAGAAGAAGTCCTGGCTT
Source organism: uncultured Lachnospiraceae bacterium (assembly GCA_947631685.1). GTDB lineage: Bacteria > Bacillota > Clostridia > Lachnospirales > Lachnospiraceae > Acetatifactor. The sequence goes on along the minus strand of CANRMI010000001.1, from coordinate 349,138 downwards.
CCACGCCCGATAAAAGCGTATCGGGGCTGTTGAATCCCGTCACAAAGCGGGAAAACGCCTCCATTCCCTCTATAATTCCCTGATTCAGATTTTTCGGCAGAATATCCGTAATATCCGTAAAGCAGAAAGTCCCTTTCACGGCCGGCCCAAAAGAAGCGCCCTCCGCCGCATCCAGCCTCCGTCCGCCCATGGTCTTTTCCCGGAAACTAAGATAGGTCTGTACGGGTATCCTGCCCTTTCCCGCCTGATAGGCCCCCTGTTCCAGTCTCCTTTGAAATTCCATGCCTGCCAGGGGGTGCGTACCTTCAAAATCCCCCGGCGAAACGGTCACAATAATAGCGCTGTTGGCGTTTTCCCCCTTACGGCCGCTGTAGCTCATACCGTTGACACACAGTCTGCCGGGCTCTGAAGAAGCGTTTACCACATATCCCCCTGGACACATGCAGAAAGAGTACACGCCTCTGCCATCGCCGGTCTTAGCTGCCACCTTATAGGCGGCCGGCGGCAGAACGGCCGCCGCCTCCCCGTACTGGCTTTGGTCGATCATCCTCTGCCTGTGCTCCACCCGCAGCCCCACGGCAAAGGGCTTGGCCTCCATGGGGATTCCCTTCTGCAGCAGCATGGTAAAGGTATCCCTGGCACTGTGTCCCACCGCCAGTATCACGGCGCCGGCCGCAAGCTCTTCTGTCTCGTTTATCACTACGCCTCTTACTGCCCCGTTTTCCGTCAGGATCTCCGTCACCTTACTCTCAAACCGTATCCTTCCGCCCAGCCTCAAAATTTCCTCTCGGATATTCGCCACGACTTTCCGTAAAATATCCGTACCGATGTGGGGCTTATTCTCATACAGAATTTCCGAAGGTGCCCCAAATTCCACCAGGATCCTGAGCACTTCCCCGTTGCGTCCATATTTGTCCTTCACCAGGGTGTTGAGTTTCCCATCGGAAAAAGTCCCCGCGCCGCCCTCTCCAAACTGCACGTTGGACTCCGGCTGAAGCGGCGCGCCCTGCCAGAAAGCCTCCACATCTTTCTGGCGTTCCTCCACCTTTTTTCCCCTTTCCAACAAAACAGGGGCATACCCTGCCCTGGCTAAAAAAAGGCCGCAGAAAAGACCGGCCGGGCCGGTACCCACGATCACGGGACGCGAAAGGGGAAACCTCCCTCTCTTATCGGGGAACCGGTAGCCTTCTTCCTCCTTGAGGAAAGAAAGTCCCTTGCGGCGCTTTACCAGCAAAGCCTCATTTGCCGCTTCAATATCCAATGTATACACATAATAAATCTCCGGCTTTTTACGGGCATCCAGAGATTTTTTGCGGATTTTCATCTCTTTTATCTCTTTTTCCGATATGCCTAAAGAAGCCGCTGCCTTTTTCAGAAGCTCTAACCGGGTATGCCCCGGTCTTACCTTCACCTGTATTCTGATCATTTTTTCCTTCGTTTTGCTCCTATGTATTGCTTTCAGCCGCGCTTTTGCCGGCCACATAACCGGAAGCCCACGCCCACTGGAGATTGTATCCCCCGCATTTTCCGTCCACATCCAGAATCTCTCCCGCGAAATATACCCCCGGCTGCTTTAAGGATTCCAGATTTTCTGTCACCTGGCTTAAGGGCAGGCCTCCCGCGCAGACCTGGGCATGCGTGAAGGAATGGCTGTCCGTTATGGATACCTTGAGTTCCCGGCACAGGGCAAATACCCGGCGCAGCTTTTCTTTATCCGCCTTTTTACAGTTCTCGCCAGGCTTTAACCCGGCCAGCCGTATCAGCAGGGACATCAGCTTTTTATGCAGCATCCCCGTAAAGAAAGCCTCCACGTTTTCCTTTTCGTCCATACGTTCCAGCCGCTTCCTGCTCCATTCCTCATATGCCTCTTGGGGACAGTCCGGCAGGAAATCTATACAGACATCCACTTTCTTTTTATCCCGCAGGGCATAGGCCGCAATGCGGCTCATCTGAAATACCACGATGCCCGACAGCCCATAGTCGGTAAACTGCAGCTCGCCTCTTTCTTCCGCTTCCTGCCTGCCCTCTACCATAAGCTTTAACGCCGTTTCCGCCCTGACGCCGGAAACGGAGGAAAACCAGCTTTCCCCGCCCTTTAACTGTACCAACGCCGGTACCACTGGCACCAGGGAATGTCCCAGAGCTTTCGCCATATCATAGCCGTTTCCGTCAGAGCCCGTCTGAGGCGCCGCCCTGCCGCCACAGGCTATGATGACCCCCTGAAAAAAACGGCTGCCCTTTTCCGAGATTACCTCTATCCCTTTGCCGTCTGCTCTTACTTCCTTTACTTTCTCCCCTGTCAGAAGCTCCACCTGCTCTTTTTGCAGCTGCAGGCGCAGCACATCCAACACCACCGAGGCCTGTTCCGCGGCCGGATACAATCCTCCCCGCTTTTCTTTCGTCAGCATCCCCGCTTCGTGAAAAAAGCGAAGCGCGGCCTTATTGTCAAACCGCTCTAAAACGGAAAGCGCCCTGTCCATATCTCTGCTGAAATAAAAACAGGGAGACATGTCCGTATTAGAAAAATTGCATTTTCCGTTCCCTGTGGAAAGCAGCTTTTTCCCCACTCTTTCATTTCTTTCATAGAGCGTTACCTCCGCTCCCGCCCGGGCAGCGGTAATGGCCGCCATGATACCGGCGGCTCCGCCGCCGATCACTCCGATCCTTTTTCTCATCCCGTAATCCTTCCGGCTTTTGCCTTAAATCCCTTAACTGGAGTATGTCTCCAAGAAGCTGTAGAGCGCCTCTTCGTCCTCCATGTAAATACCATTTACAATCTGGCTCTGCTGCGCCTGGGGCAGCTTCAGAGCGGAAATCGTGGTATACATATACACGGTCTGTTTGTCGTCGCAGTATACCACAATGTTATTGTCCTCTACTTTCAGGTAAAATCCGCGGGTAGGCTCCACGTAAAGATAATTCATCCTGACCACTACCCGGCTCCTGGAAAAAGATCGCACCTCCAGGCCTACAAATCCTCTTTCCCTTTCCGAAAGCGGCGGGGAGAGCGCGTACAACTCCATTGCCTCCTCAAAGCTGTCCCTGTCCATGCCCAGATATTTATCCGGTACCTTTAAAACGGTTTCCACGGCAGTGCCCCGTCTGGTGTCATATTCCTCCACCACATATTCCGTATCGGAAGTCAGCACTTCTTCTTCCTCTGCGGCCGCCTGCCAGGCCGTCTCTTCCGTTTCCGAAAAGCCCTCCGTCCCTGTAAAATCCTCCGGCTTTGCCTCCGTTATGAGCAGATCCGGCCTGTTGGGATAAAAATACCGCTCCGCCTCTGCTCCCAGATAGATGCCCGCGAAAAAAGTCATACACGGATAGAGGAAAAATAAACTGATACCTTTCACAAATTTCATAATCAGACTCCTTTGTTATCAGTATCAGCCTATCTTTCAAATTTATTCAGTTAAGACAAAATATGTAAGATTTCCCCTATTTTTCTCAGTATCTTTCCCCCCGGCAGCAGATAGAGCTCTTTAGAGCGCACACAGTGGAAAGTAAACAGCAGAATGATATAGCAGAAACAGCCGATCACCACTCCAAGCAGCACCGCACCGGAAACTCCTAACAGAGAAACCAGTGCCTTATTCAGCAAGAACAGGCACAGTCCGGTGACTGCCGCCGCCAGTACAGGCATGGCAAACAGATGCACCCATTCCGGTGTATACTGCAGGGCGCGCATCACAAAAAAGCCGTTTAAAAGGCAGAACACACCAGCCATGACCTCCAGCGCAAAAACAGGGGCATAGCTGTCCGCCTGAGCCAGATCACAGATCACTGCCGTAAGTAAAAAAGCGCCAAAGGCTCCCAGAGTATTGAGCAGCACCAGCTTCTTTTTGCCCAGGCCGTTTAAGATCTGCATAAAATATATACCCATGGGAAGCAGCAAAACCGTAAGAAATCCCCTCTGCATACATGCCGCGCCGTAATCCGCTCCGGTCTGTCCGCCAAAAAGGCAGCGCAGCAGGCCCGGATTCAAGACCAGATTGATCACCGCGAAAAATCCGCCGCACAAAAAAAGCGTCTGGATACCGCCCGTCAGCAGGTTCTTCGCGTTTTTATATTCCTCTTTCTTCATGGAGCTTACCAGATTGATCCGGTTTCCCACACATAAGATTAGAGAGAGCCCCGTCAGGAATCCTGTTGGGAGCACATATTGCGCATAGAACGCCCCGCAGGACGCCATTCCTGCCGGAAGCTGTTCGGGGCTTAACCTGCCGTACAGATAAAGACTGCCTACAATGCCTGCTCCCAGCAAAAACCTGGGCAACACTTCGGGTACCACCGTAAAGAGCAGCAGCCTCAACACCTCCGGCGTACTCTCCGTCAGCCGCATCCCCTCCTGGCTGCGGGATACCGCTCTTCTGCCGGCCCCCATATAGATAAAAAAGAGGAACCCTAGCGCCAGTATTCCCGCGAATACCATTCCCAGCGCCACGCCGGCGGCTCCGTACATATACGTAAATTTCTCAGTATGCAGCAAAGCTGACACCTTTTGTCCATGTCCGTAAAGAGCATTGGCAAAAAGCAGGGAAAAGGACAGGATGAATACCTGTTTTAAGATCCCCGCTATGACCGTGGGCATAGCCGTTCCGATTCCCTGGAAATATCCTTCCAGTACAGCGCACACCGCCTCGATCAAAAACAGGGGAGCCAGCAGCCTTAACGCAAAAGCCGCTTCCGGCAGTTTGAGAAAGTTTCCTGTGAATATATCCGCCATCGTCAACAGCAGCACGCAGCCTGCAGCCCCCACAGTGAGACAATACCAGAATCCGGCTTTTCTGACCTTCGCCGCGTTCTTATACTGCCCTTTATTCATGCGGGCCCGCAGCAGGCGGCTCATCCCCTCCGGTATATAGGCGGTAAGCAGTATCTGCAGCAGCATATATACCTCCAGGGCCGCCGCAAGGTAAGTCATGCCCCAGTCTCCGATCAGCCGCGTAAGGAGCATGAGTACTGCCAGCCCTATTACCCTGGTCCCGATCATAAGCTGCCTTTTCTTTATTTCCATCTGCTTCATTTAGATTTCCTCTCTTGTGATTCCCAGCGACTTCAGTATTTCCTCCTGTTTTTGTTCCATCACGGCCGCTTCTTCTTTTTCCATATGATCGTAACCGCATAGGTGCAGCATACTGTGCGCCACCAGAAAAGCAAATTCCCTTTTCTCGGAATGGTTGTAGAGCCGCGCCTGTTCCTTTACCTTCTCTGCCGAGATCATGATGTCCCCCAGCAAAAGCTCCCCGCTGTCCGGATCAAAATAGTCCGCGCTCTGTTCCTCCAGCCCGGAAAAATCCGAGGGCCTTGGATATTCCGCATTGGGAAAAGAGAGCACGTCCGTTTCCCTGTCCGTCTGCCTGAACTGCCGGTTTACTTCCCGAATCCCCGCATTGTCTGTTATGACCAGATTGATCTGGGCCTCATAGGGGCAGTTCTCACTTTCCAGCACAGCTGCCATGACCTTATCCGTCACTTCCTGTACATCGAAAGAAAACCGCTCCTCCGTTTCGTTTTCAATGTAAGAAGTCATAGTAAAGCTTTTCCTCCCGGAATGTATTTTTCATATCCGTCAGCTCTTCCATCGCCATTTCGCAATGTTCCAGAACGGTGCTTTCCATCTCTCTTTTAAAGATCCTGTCGATCAGGGCATCATAATCAATCTTTTGGGAAGGTGCCTCCCTTAAAAGCCGCAGTATGGAAGAGATCACTAAGTCCGAAAACAGCAGCACCGCCGCCTCCCTGCTTACCAGAGCCCTTTGGGGTTCCAGATATTCCTCCAAAAGCCGCTCCGCTGCCGGCGGAAAAGCATAGGGTTTTATCAGTTCTTGGGTATTCTCCCAATTTATCTTTTCTTTCAGGAGTCCGATACGGTGATAATATCCGCCGGATTTTGCAGCTTCCGCGTCCAGGTTCAGCTTTGCGGCGATCCGCCCGCAAAAATAAGCGGTATGTACGGCTCTGTAATACTCCTCTTTGGAATATGCCTTAAGCTCCACCAAAAGCGCGCACTCCTGATCGTTGATCTCCATGTATTTGTTTCGGTATTTATAAATTACCAGATTGGAGAACAGCTTCAGCAGCAAAAGCAAAAGCACGATATTGAGGAGCACATTGACAAAAGGTACCAAGAACAGCTCCCATTTCAGGCTCTCATTGGCATATATGACCACACAGGCGGTTTCCCCCACAAAAAGGAACGCCACGGAAAGCAGCGCCGGCGCGATCAGCCTCTCCTGTGTCTGCCAGCGGTAAAAGAGCCCGCAGCCAACCAGACCGCAGGTAAAGTACAAAACAAACACTTCCATGCCGCAGCCTGACAAAAGTACGGAGACGCACAGGAGAAGTCCTCCGGCGCATATGCCGATCAGGGCATTGGAAAATAAGGCCAGCAGTACAAAAACCGTCAGAAAAGGCCATCCTGCCGCCGGCAGATAAGCGCAGACTCCCGCCAGCAGAAAGCAAAGGGCATACAGCAGCGCAAACCGCAGCAGATGCGCTCCATTGTCAAACCCGTAAAGATTTTTTTCCTCAGCCTGCGCCATAAGGAAGAGCAGCCCGAAACAGCCCGTTCCGCTTAAGACTACATTCCGAAGCATGTCCATGGGACTGCAGCCTTTTAAAAAGCACAGCAAAAGTGTCCCGGCCGTTGTCACCAAAAGCAACAACAGCCCGCAGCATATGGGATGATTTAAGAATATTCTTTTTTTGTTTTCCGTCCTACCGCCTGCCATTCCTTCTGGTATCCTTACGTCCCTTCTTCTCTTTTGCCTCATAGTCGTCATAGGCCTTTACGATCTTCTGTACCAGAGGATGCCTTACCACATCTTTGCTTGTCAGCGTACAGAAAGCAATGCCTTCGATATTTTTCAGTACCTGCTGGGCCACATCCAGCCCGGAGCGGGTGCCCTGGGGCAGATCCTTCTGGGAGGAATCTCCCGTTACGATCACCTTGGAGCCGAAGCCGATCCTGGTCAGAAACATTTTCATCTGGGCAGGCGTGGTGTTCTGCGCCTCGTCTAAAATGATAAAGGCATTATCCAGAGTCCTGCCCCTCATATAGGCCAGGGGCGCCACTTCGATCAGCCCCTTTTCCATATTTTTGCTGAAGCTCTCCGCTCCCATGATCTGATAAAGGGCGTCGTAGAGGGGCCGAAGATAGGGATCCACCTTGCTCTGGAGATCCCCTGGCAAAAATCCCAGTTTCTCCCCTGCCTCAATGGCAGGTCTGGTCAGGATGATCCTGCCCACCTCTTCCCTTTTGAAAGCGGTGATTGCCATGGCCATGGCCAGGTAGGTCTTGCCGGTGCCCGCAGGACCTAAACCGAATACGAGCATGTTCCCACGAATGGCATCCACGTACTGCTTCTGCCCCAGCGTTTTGGGCTTGACAGGCTTCCCACTTATGGTATGACAGATCAGATCCCTGTCCATCTCCACAAGCTCCTCTTCCCTTTCCTCCTGCCCCAGGCTGATGGCATAATCCACCTTCTGCTCTTCGATCTCACTGCCGTTTTTCGACACTTCAAACAGACGGGCCAGAATACTGACGCATTTTCTGACTGCGGCTTCTTCCCCCGATATTTTTACCGTTCCGTTCCGGTCCACCACCATGACATTCAGGTCGTTTTCCAGTTTCCTGATATATTTGTCATTCTGGCCGAAAACACTCTGCATATATCCGGCCGGCAACTCCATGCTGTAGGTTGTTACGCTCATTCCTGTTCCGTTTCTGACGGCACCTCTTGCTGTGCCCCGCTTTCCTCCGTAAAAGGAACCTCCGTTCCTATTTTTTCTATAACCTGCAGTTCTCCCGTCAGCGTCCATCTGTCGCTGCCTGTTTCTATTTTAACATCTTTTTCAATAATTTGTACCCCTTTTTCCTCTAAACCTGAAAGAAATATAGAATATTTTTCGGCCAGGATCGCTTTTGCGTCTTCCACGGTATATAAACGCTCGGTATTCTGATACTCCCTATAGCATCTATTGCCCAGCACCACGGGCAGCGTAAGGCCCTTTAACGGTTCAAATTCCTTCTCCGTTATCACCGTATCATAGACCGTAAAATCACAGCTCCCGCCAATCTCCAACATCCTGCCGAAAAGCTTGATGTAACGGCTCTCCTGCTCCCTGCCCGTGTAGACCTTCTCCAGATAGTAGAAGGGAAGCTCCTCGTGTACCTCCTCCACCCGCTGCACATAAATGTCCGCGTCCGAACGCATATACTGATATTTGCGGACGGTGGTATCCTCATTGTACACCGGCACTCTGCCGTCCACCAGCAGGCAGCCTTCCTCTACCCTGTCCCCGATCTTTACCTGGGGTACGCCGGAACGCACGATCATGGACACGATCAGCCCATCCTTGTCCGCGTAGAGGTCCGAAACAATATCTTCCTGCATGGGCGCGTAGAGCGCGTCGTTTTCCTTTACGGAAATTTCCAGGCTGGTGCCGGAGAGTTTTGCGGAAGTCCATGTGATCTCCTGAAATTCCCGGCGGATTTCCTTTTCCAGTTCTTCTATGTCCAGATCCTCGCTGGGCATTCCCACCCGTATGCCCCTCTCTTCCAGAAATTCCAGGAATACGTCCTCGGTAATATTCAAATTTCCCTCCAGTTTGATCTCCCAGATATAGTGGGAAGACCAGAACCAGAAAAAGCAGGCCGCCAGAAGTCCCAGCACAAATACCTTCCTGGAGAGAAGCTTCGGCACTAAAAAGGGCAGCCCGCATCTTTTCAGAATGACTGCCCTGGTTCCCGTTTTTCTTGTGATCTCTTTTAAACGGTAAAAGCCTGCAAGACTGATGCAGAGATAGTAAATATCTCCTTCTTTTTTAATATTCCACAAAAGGATATTTTTATTGCTGCAAAGATTAAAAAAACGTTCCGGCGCAAAGCCCCACATTTTGATCCTTACATATCCCTTAAGCCATTTTAAAAACCCGATCACCCGCCGCCTGCTCCTTATACGAATATTACTTTCTCAATGTATCCGCCGATCTTCATGTCCTCATTGGTATAATATTCGATCACAAGTCCCGTTCCTTCAAAACGCACCTGTCCGCTTTTTGTCTGGAGCAGAATGCAGGTATCCGTATATTCTAAGATTCCCCTGTAGTTTTCAATAAAAGCCTCTCTGTTGCCGGTCATGGACAGCATAAAGGCCCCCAGCACCATATCCTTGGGCAGCCTTAACGATTCCACCAGTAATTCCTTCTTCGATTCCCTCTGCTGTACCGTTTTCTGTTTCTTTTTCATAGTACACTATATTCCGGCAGGCGGGTTCTCATGCCTGATTTGCGGAAATGCTATCGCAGGATTCCCTTAATAAGAGGAACTGGCCCGGGCTTTTCGTCCGAGAGCTCATAGGCCCCTAAAAGGCGCGTCAGGGCATTCCGCAGCTTCTCTCTGTCATTGGCATACAGCAGAGCCAAAGCCTCCCCGCGCTTTACATAGTCCCCCTTTTTCTTCAAAAGCACGATACCTACAGACAAGTCGATCACGCTCTCCTTGGTTTCCCGTCCTCCGCCTAAAAGCAGGGAACAGATGCCCACCTCTTCACAGTCTATGCGGCTGACATAGCCCTCTTTCACAGACAGGCATGGCTCCTCATAATCCGCTTTAGGCAAAAGACTTTCATCATACACCGCGGCGGAATCCCCACCCTGGGCCTCTACAAATTCCGCCAGCTTTTTCAGGGCCCTTCCGTCCCGCAGGACCTGCTGCAGCAGCTCCTTGGCCCGGGCCTCGTCTTCTGCCTTTCCGCCTGCCAGCAGCATCTGACTTCCAAGGGTGAGGCACAGTTCCATAAAATCCGCCGGTCCCTCCCCTTTCAGGGTGGCAATGGCTTCCTTTACCTCCAGCGCGTTTCCCACCGCGTACCCCAGCGGCTGGTCCATATCGGAGATGACGGCTGCCATCCGCTTTCCGGCACCCTTTCCGATACGCACCATTTCTCTTGCTAAAGCATAGGCGTCCTCTTCCTTTTTCATAAAGGCGCCGCTGCCGGTCTTTACGTCCAGTACAATGGCGTCGGCACCGGATGCCAGCTTTTTACTCATAATGGAGCTGGCGATCAGGGACATATTGTCCACGGTTCCTGTCACATCCCGTAAGGCGTAGAGTTTTTTGTCCGCCGGCGCCAGCTTGGCGCTCTGCCCCATAATGGCGATCCCGATGCGGTTGACATTTTCCATAAAACAATCAGGCGTCAGCTCTGTAGTAAACCCGGGGAAGCTTTCCAGCTTGTCAATGGTGCCTCCCGTATGCCCAAGCCCCCTGCCGCTCATTTTCGCCACGGGCACGCCGCAGGACGCGACCATGGGGGCCAACGCCAGGGAAGTCTTGTCCCCTACGCCGCCGGTGGAATGCTTATCCACCTTGATTCCCCTGATGCCGCTTAAATCCAGTATTTCCCCGCTCTGCTCCATGGCCAGCGTGAGTTCCAGTGTCTCTTCTTCGTTCATACCCCGAAAATATATTGCCATCATCATGGCGGACATCTGGTAATCCGGAATATTTCCCCGGGTATACTCCTCCACCATATAGCGGATCTCCTCCGGACGAAGAAACCCTCCGTTTCTTTTTTTCACGATCAGGTCATACATTCTCATAAGAAACTCCGCCTTTCCGTCATTTTCTTTAATCTACAGACTTCAGGGATTCCGCCATATTGATTCCCTCCAGTTTGCCCGACATGATGAGATTGACTCCCCAGGTAAACACAAAGGTAAGCAGGATACTGATCAGATACCCGGCCAGGCTTACATGAACATCAAAAGATACCATATCGATGTTGATCTCATGCATCACATAGATATGCAGCAGCTTGCCCAGGATCAGGCCAACGCCGCAGCCTATGGCCGTCAGGACGATATTTTCCCTGAACACATAGGAAGCCGTCTCTTTCTTAAAAAAGCCCAGCACCTTGATGGTGGCGATCTCCCGTATCCGCTCCGTAATATTGATATTGCTCAGATTGTATAGGACGATAAACGCCAACGCTGCCGCACTGGCGATCACCAGAAGTACAATATAGTTCATGCTTCCCATCATGCTGGAAATACGCACCTGTATATCCTCCGTCACAACAACGGAAGTGACGCATTCTTCCTGCATGATCGCCGCAGCCGCCCCGTGGGGATCCGTTCCCTCTGGCAGTTCCACGTAAAGGTTTTTGCAGACCAGTTCTCCCATGCTGTCTAAGTAGGATTCCGGATTGAGGTATACATAATTGTAAATATAATTTTCACAGATGCCGGAAACCACAGCTTGTATCTCCTGCATGTTTTCATCCCGCAGGACAATGCTGTCCCCTATTTTCAGGCCGTAGGTTTTTGCTATCTTGTCCGTTATCACGGCCTCGCCGGGAGAAGGATAGGCGATCGGCTCTTTCTCCTTCGTATGCAGATTGATAAACGTCCCTATATCCTCCGGCTCCTTTGCCACAATAATATTGACCGATTTAATCTGGTCTTCCACCACCAGATCCATGGTGGTTTCCATGGAAAGCTGGCTCTCTCCTCCAAATTCATCCGCAACCCGCTGCCTGAGAGCTTCCGTCTGACTGGCGCCGGTAGAAGTGCCCGCTGCTTCTTCTCCGTCCTTTAACACCACACTCAGATCGTAGAGATGTATCTCTTCAAACTGCTCATCCGCGATATTGGTCACGGAGTCCCTGACGCCGAATCCGGTCACCAAAAGCGCGGTACAGCCGCTGATACCCACAACCATCATGAAAAAGCGCTTCTTATACCGGACAATATTGCGGACCGAAACCTTCTGCAGAAAGTTCAGGCGCTTCCAAAGAAAAGAGATTCTCTCTAAGAACACCCGCTTTCCGGCTTTGGGCGATTTCGGGCGCATCAGCATCGCTGCCTGCTCCCGCAGCTCGTAGCGAATGGAAAGCCAGGTAGTGCCCATGGAACAGGCTATGGCCGCAGCCAGGGAAATCAGCGCCATTTTCCAGTCAAAAAGATACCGCATCTCGCCCATTCTGTACATCATCCTGTAGGCAATCCAGATCACCTTGGGAAACAGCCATGTTCCGAGGAAAAAGCCTCCCACGCAGCCTATGAGCGCCGCACTGCCGGAATAAAAGAGATATTTTCCCATAATGGCTCCCTCTCCATACCCCAGCGCTTTCAGTACCCCGATCTGGGTACGCTGCTCCTCCACCATGCGGTTCATGGTGGTAACACAGACCAGAGCCGCGACCAAAAAGAAGAAAATGGGAAACACATTGGCCACGCCGGCTACAATGTTGGAGTCACTCTCCAGACACACATAGCCGATATTGGTATTTCTGCCCAGCACATAGGTCTCCGGTTTCTGAATATCCGCGATCTCCTGCTCAGCGTCCGCGATCTCGGCCTCCGCTTTTCCGGTCTCCTCCTCATATTCCCTGCAGGCGTCTTCATATTCCTGCATTCCGTCCGTCCATTCCGTCCGGGCTTCTTCCAGCTCCTCTTCCTTTTCTTCCAGGGTTTTTCCGGCTTCCGCCAGTTCCTCCCTGCCGTCTGCCAGCTGTATTTTCCCCTCTTCCAGCTGAGACTTAGCTTCTGCCAGCTGTGTCCTTCCCGTCTCCAGTTCCGCCCTGGCCTGGGCCAGTTCCGCTTCTCCGGCCTCTAACTGAATCCTGGCTTCTGCCAGCTGTGAAGCCGCGCCGTTTAACTGGGAGCGGGCCCCGTAAGCCTGGGAAAGGCCGCTCTGGACCTGTTCCTTTTTCGCGTACAGCTCCTCCTTCTTATCCTGGAGCAGAAGTTCCGTCTGCTCCAGCCCAGCTAGTTGTGCCTGATATTGATCCTTCAAAGTCGAATCGAGCCCAGGATCCGCCAGCAGCGCTTCCAAGGCCGCTTTTGACGCCGCGATAGTTCCCTCGTTGTCCGCTATTTCCGCTTCTCCCTGCCGAATCTGGGACATGGCGTTCTCCAGGGTACTGATGGTATTGGACACCTGGGCGCTGCCGGACTCATAAGAGGCCATACCGCTCTCATATTCCTTACGCTTTTCTGCCAAAAGCGCCTCATTTTCCGTGATAGCGGCCTCCGCTTCCGCCAGGTCTGCCTCATTCTGCGCCAGCACAGCCTCGGCATCCGCCAGTTCCTGCTCCTTCTGTGTCAGAGTCCGCTTCGCGTCCGCCAGTTCCCGCCTGGCCTCCTCCAAGCTCTCTTCTCCCTCTTCTATTTGAGCCTGTGCATCGTCCAGTTCCTTTTTGGCATCCGCCAGTTCCTTTTGGGCATCGGCCTTTTGCTCTTCCAATTCCCTTTTCGCGTCATCCAGTTCCTCGTTTGCCTGGGCGAGAATATCCTGATAACGGCGCTCTCCCTGCTCCTCGCAGTACGCTTCCCAGAGAGGCTCCTTTTCTTCCAGAAAATCCTTATACGCATCAGAATACAGAGGATAGTCCTCATCGAATTTCACAAAGATCTCCGTATAGTATTCTGTCTGGAACCCCTCTTTCGGCAGATACATAAATCCGTCTATCATACCGTTTCCCAGAGAAGTGTTTCCTCTCTCGAACTGGATATAGTAAGAGGATTCCACGATACCTGTGATCTCGTATTCTTTGTATGTAAACTGCTCCAGATCCTCTTTGCTATTGTTTACGGAGAGTATCACCCGGCTGCCTATGGCGCTTTCATCATAAAGCAGGGAATCCACCACACATTCGTCAGCCTCCTGGGGCATCCTGCCGCAAAGCAGCCTGAGCCCGTTGATATTTTCAGGCAGGGAATGGGCCTTGATGACTCCCTCATTTCCCGCCGCATCCTCAAATAGAATATCCAGAGAAACAGCGCCTTCCACAGCGCGCACGCCCTCCCTGGCCGCAAGGGCTTCCACGTCCTCTTCCTCAAATCCAAGCGTGGAGAGCAGCCTGTAATCATAGAACTGCTTTTCTGTCAGATAGGCGTTGGCGGAATTTAACATCACCGGCTTCGTAACCTTCAAGCCTGCGAAAAAGCCCACTCCCAGCGCAATGATCGCCAGAATGGCAAAATATCTGCCGAAGCTCTGTTTGATTTCCCGAAACGTGCTTTTTCTCATCATCGAACCCATGGCTACCACTCGATCTCTTCCACATTCACTTTTTTCTCATTGAGGCGCATACTCTGCACCGTACCGCTTTTTACGGTAATGATGCGGTCTGCCATGGCGGTCAGAGCCTGATTGTGGGTGATCACCACCACCGTTTTCCCTTTCTGCCTGCAGGTGTCCTGCAACAGCTTCAAAACGGCTTTTCCCGTGTTGTAATCCAGGGCGCCGGTGGGCTCGTCACACAAGAGCAGCTTGGGATTCTTGGCCAGCGCTCTGGCTATGGCTACCCGCTGCTGTTCCCCGCCTGAAAGCTGAGCTGGGAAATTCTTACTCCGCTCCTTTAATCCCACATCTTCAAGGACCTCCATGGCATCCAGCGGCTCCTTGCAGATCTGGGCCGCCAGTTCCACATTTTCTAAGGCGGTGAGATTCTGCACCAGATTATAAAACTGAAACACAAAGCCTACGTCGTAGCGTCTGTAGGCCGTCAGCTGCTTTTTGTTATAGGCGGAGATCTCCTGTCCGTCCAGAAAGACCTTTCCGGCCGTCAGGGTATCCATTCCCCCCAGAATATTTAAAATAGTGGTTTTTCCCGCGCCGGAAGCCCCTACAATGACGCAGAACTCTCCCTGATTTATCTCAAAGTTCACGTCTTTTAACGCCTGAATGGAGACCTCCCCGGACTGGTATATCTTATCCACAGCCTGAAATTCCACAAACGCTCCCATACTTTCCTCACTTTACCGGCAAAGCCCTCATGATTCCTCCGGCTCCGCTTTTGCTTTTTTTGTATTTTTCCTGAAAAACAGAAAGATTCCCAACGCCAGTACAAAGAACGAAATAAACTGGGACGTGGAAAAGATGCCCACCGTCCCCCGGTAATCATTTCTGAAAAACTCAATTGTAAACCTGCCGATGCTGTACAATATCAGATACAGAGCTCCCACCTGGGCCTTTTGCCGTTCTTTCCGGCCATACCAGAACAAAAACCCCGCGATCACAAACATGCCCGCGCTGGAAAAAAGCTGGGTGGGTATCAACTTCACTCCATTGGGGGCATAGTCGGAATGGGAAAAGGCGATCCCGATAAAGGAATCCGTTTCCCGCCCGTAACAGCAGCCCGCAAAAAAACACCCCAGCCTTCCGAAGCCCTGGGCCAGAGCCACCGACGGCATCATCAGGTCAAAGTAATCCACAAAAGAAAGTTTCCTGAGCCTGCAATAGACGTACGCGGTCACAACGCCTCCCAGAATACCGCCGTAGACCACAAAGCCACTGGCAGTCAGGACACTGAAAGGGTTTTGGATGAACTGTTTCCATTCCACAATGCAAAACAGCACCTTAGCCGCGCAAAAGCCCAGTACCACGCACAAAAACGTCATGGTATAGAGCGCGTCCGCGTCCATATTTCTCTTCTTCGCTCTCGCCTCTCCCGTAAAAAGCGCCGCGATCACACCTAAAAATATCATCAGACCGTAGGTATGGATGGTAATGGGACCGATAGAAAATAGATCGTTATACATAATACATAAGACCTCCAAAAAGCAGCGGCATTATTTATGATAGGGTTCCCCGTTTATAATACGGTATCCTCTGTAGATCTGCTCACTTAAGATCACTCTCATCAGTTGATGCGGAAAGGTCATATCGGAAAAACTCAGCTTCTTATCCGCTCTCGCGCTGACAGACTCATGGAGGCCCAGAGAGCCTCCGATCACAAACTGAATATGGCTTTTTCCCCTCAGGGCAATCTGTTCCAGCAGGCCGGCAAAGGCCGGTGAGTCCAGTCTTTCACCCAAGATCTCCAAGGTGATCACGTAGGCGTCTTCTTTGAGGCGGGCTAAGATCCGCTCTCCCTCCCGGCGTTTTATTCCGTCCTCTTCCATGACGCCCGCGCCTTCCGGTGTCTTTTCGTCCGCTACTTCCAGTATTTCAAACTTACAGTACCGGGACAGCCTTTTGCTGTATTCCTCCAAGGCGTCCCGGTAAAACTTTTCCTTTATTTTTCCAACGCAGACTACGGATATTTTCATGCTTTTTTCTCTTCTTCAAAGATCCTGCCGTAAATATCGTCTACAAAATTTTCCAGAAACGCCGTATCCAGATTCAAAAACTGCCCGGAAATCCTGCTGCGCATATAAGCGGTGCGCTGAAAGTACTTTTCCTCCTCCGGCATTTCCTCTCCCCCAACAGTCCTGTCGATCTCCTCTGCTTTAAAATTCTCCAGGCACCATTTTTCCACAGTGCCGCGCAGGGAATTTTCGGACTCTGCTTTCTTTGCGAAGAAGCGGTAGGACTTCATGGACACCACGCCCATGATGACAAACAATAGAAAAAGGGTGCTCATGACTCCATAAGTCATATACTTCATATTGCCTGTAAGGTGAATGGGGAGTATGCCCGTAATGCCCAGAACCACCGCCAGCAGTCCCAGGCCGCCCACTGCCAGAAGCATATAGGCGGACGATTTGTTGTCGGCCGCCTTGTCCGCGCTGTTTTCATACAGTGCCGCAGGCGCTATCGGACTGCCCTCCCCCTCTTCCTTAAAAGCTTCCGTTTCTTCTTCGTATTCGGTTTCCTTTTCAGAACTCCGGGGCATATCCATTCCTCCCATCGGAAAACACTTTAGTATTCATAATCCATGCAGGCGCGCTCACAGGTAACGCTTCTGACAAATTTTCCTGCCTCCACATGCGCGGGATGCACCTGGTAGGCCTTCAGGGCGGCTTCACTCTCATAGGTGCCTATCAGGGCGATCTCACGGTTACTGGAGGCAAGGGCATCTTGTACCACTTTTATCTCCACCGCGCCGTCCACCAGTTCCTTGATAGGCTCCAGCAGTTCCTTCATCTTAAGCCCTGCGGCTTTCTTTTCCTCCGGGGACATTTCGGGATTAAAATTCCACAAAACAATATGCTTTACCATATCCGTTTCCTCCAAAGCACTCTCTGTAAGACGCAGGATCTATTTGCTGCGCAGATATTCGTCAATACCCTTGGCTCCCGCTTTTCCGGCACCCATGGCCAAGATCACGGTAGCCGCGCCGGTTACGGCGTCGCCGCCTGCGTAAACGCCCTCCTTGGTGGTTTTTCCATCCTCTTCCTGCGCGATGATACACTTCCACTTATTGGTCTCCAAACCTTCTGTTGTGGAAGAGATCAACGGATTGGGAGAAGTTCCCAGAGACATAATTACCGTATCCACATCGATGACAAATTCGGAACCGGCTATTTCCACAGGACGCCTCCTGCCCGATTCATCCGGCTCTCCCAGTTCCATTTTGACGCATTTTATACCGGTCACCCAGCCTTTTTCATCATGGAGTACTTCGACCGGATTGGTCAACAGGTTGAATATGATCCCCTCTTCCTTTGCGTGATGCACCTCTTCCACTCTGGCGGGAAGTTCTTCCTCGCTTCTACGGTATACGATGTGCACCTCAGCGCCCAGGCGCAGCGCGGTTCTGGCCGCGTCCATAGCCACATTTCCGCCGCCTACCACAGCGACCTTGTGTCCGCGCATAATGGGGGTATTGGATTCCTCGTCAAAGGCTTTCATCAGATTGCTTCTGGTAAGGTATTCATTGGCGGAAAATACGCCGTTGGCATTTTCTCCGGGAATGCCCATAAATTTGGGGAGTCCGGCACCGGAGCCGATAAATACGGCAGAAAATCCCTCTTCCGACAGCAGCTGGTCTATGGTAACGGATTTGCCGATCACCACATTGGTCTCTATTTTCACGCCCAAGCTCTTCACGTTCTCAATCTCTTTCGCCACAACCGCGGACTTGGGCAGACGAAATTCGGGAATCCCATATACCAGCACGCCGCCGGGCTCATGCAGGGCTTCAAAGATCGTCACGTCATATCCCATTTTTGCCAGATCTCCCGCACAGGTAAGACCTGCGGGGCCGGAACCGATCACGGCAACCTTCTTTCCATTCTTTTCTTTGGCGCCTTCGGGCTTGATCCCGTTCTCCCTTGCCCAGTCAGCCGTGAAACGTTCCAGCTTTCCGATAGAAATAGGCTCCCCTTTGATCCCTCTGATACATTTTCCCTCGCACTGGCTCTCCTGGGGGCAGACACGGCCGCAGACTGCCGGCAGCGCGGAAGCCTCGCTGATGACCTGATAGGCCTTTTCCACGTCTCCCTCTTTGATATGTCCGATAAATTCCGGAATATTGATAGCTACGGGACAACCCTTGATACACTGCGCGTTCTTACATCCAATGCAGCGCGATGCCTCTTCCATAGCCTCTTCCTTGTTGTAGCCCAAACATACTTCTTCGAAATTTGACGCCCGCACCTGAGGATCCTGCTCACGAACCGGCACTTTCTTCATTACGTCCATTTTTTTTCCTCTCATTCTGCCGCCCCTGCGGCCTGCATTTTTATGATATGTTCCGCTTGCTTATTGACAGTTTCCGCAGCCGCCATGATGGGTAGCGCCTTCCTTTGCCTTTAAGAAAGCCCGTCCTTCCGCAGTCTTATAGATCTGCTGTCTCTGCATCGCTTCATCAAAATCCACCTGATGGCCGTCGAACTCCGGACCGTCCACACAGGCAAACTTTACTTTTCCGCCCACGCTGACACGGCAGGCACCGCACATGCCCGTACCGTCCACCATGATGGGATTTAAGCTTACGATAGTGGGCAGTCCCAATTCCTTGGTCAGTTTGCAGACAAATTTCATCATAATCATGGGGCCGATCGCTACACAGGTATCATACTTTTTGCCTTCACTTACCAGATCCTGGATGGTCTGTGTCACCATTCCGCTTCTGCCGTAAGAACCGTCATCCGTCGTAATATAGAGGTTACCGGCAACCGCTTTCATCTCTTCTTCCAAAATAACCAGTTCTTTCGTCTTGGCGCCTACGATCACATCCGCGTCAATGCCATGCTCATGCAGCCATTTTACCTGGGGATATACCGGCGCGGTACCTACACCGCCTGCCACAAACAGCATTTTTTTGTTTTTCAAGGTCTCCAGATCTTCCGTAACAAACTCGGAGGGACAGCCCAAAGGTCCCACAAAATCATGGAAAGAATCTCCTTCCTTCAGGGAAGACATCATCTGGGTGGCCGCCCCTACGATCTGAACCACGATGGTCACGGTTCCCCGTTCCCTGTCATAGTCACATATGGTAAGGGGGATCCTTTCTCCTCCCTCATCCGTTCTGACAATCACAAATTGCCCCGGCTGGCAGGCTTTGGCTACTCTGGCAGCTTCCACCTCCATTTGAAAAATCGTGTCCGTCAGTTGCTTTGCTTTGATGATCTTATACATTTTTTCCTCTCATTCTGCCGCAAACCCAAAGTTTATCCGGCGTTTTATATTGTATATTCAAAATTGCCGCTGCCTCATGCTCCCGTCAGGCGTTGCTTATGACGGGCTCCAACCCCGGTATCCCCGTACCGTCCCAGGACATCCTGTAGCACTCCCCCGTATAGACATTTACCGCGTAAAGCGCTCCCGTATTGACCTGAGTTACGGCGTCCGTATAGATTTCCGCGAAGATATAATAGTCACCCAGATCGGCAAAATTCTGAACAGACTGGAACAGATAGAGATAAGTCCCCTGCATTTCTCCCGGTATGCTTCCCTGAACGTCCAGGATTCTTCCTGACGCGACCAGTTCTTCCTTTAACCCGTCCAGCGCCATATTGACCGTCAGATCGGTATCCAATACCAGCTCGTACTGCCTTGCGATGCAGCTTCCCGCCGCCCCCTCTTCATTGTAGGCAATGAACTTAAAAAGGCTCCTGCCGGGCGGCATGGGAATGTCCCCCGTATACGGCGTCGACTCATTGGTAGGCGTGGTGCTGTCCGTGGTATAATAAACCCTGCAGCCCGCCGGCACTTTTACTTTTATCATGGTCGGCACGGTATAGCGGCCGCTGTAGGTTTCTACCTCCGGCGCGGACGGCTTCAGTACGTCTATCACATAGGTTCTCGCTTCCACTGAACTGGAAATGCCATACTCGTTTACAAAGACCGCAGAGATTTCATAAGTACCGGTCTCCAAAAAGATCGGTGTCACGTAGACCTGACTGTTTTCATCCGGCATGGTGCCATCCATAGTATAATAAATGGTCCCCTTCGTATCGGAAGTCAGCTTTAGGGGGATAACCTCCGCATAGGTGCCTTCCGTATAGCTGAATTTGGGCGGCTCCGCCATATACTGGGAAAACATATCCTTTATGGTCTCGTTTGTGGTGTTGTTTAAAAGCGTGTGGATGGAAGCATAATCTTCCCTCTCCTGGAAATAGAAAACCAAATATTTATAAGCCGTTTCCACTTGGCTTTCCGTCGCGTATGGAGAAGATACAATATCGCTCAAACAATCCAGATATTCCTGATTGCGGCCGCTCTGTTCATATAGAAGAGCTAGTTGAAAACGCAGATCGATATTTTCTTCCAGTTCTATTGCCCTGTCGTAGTGCAGAATCGCGTCCGAGACATTCCCGTCCGCCACACAGGTCAGCGCCTGGGCTATCTGATATTCCACCGAATGGGCACGCTGTTCCCTTATTCCAAAAACCACCGCTGTGACTATGCCCGCCAGCAGCAAGACCACGCCGCTGCCTCCAAAGATCCAAAGGATCTTGCGTCTGGAAACGGCACTCCCCCCAGACTGCCGTTTTGACGGCTTATCCTGTTCCTGCCCGGGCACCTCTTCCAGAACCTCGTCCCGGATACCGGAAAGTGTCTGGGTTATGCTGTATTCGATTTCAGGCTCAAAATCCGGCACAATATGTATCTCTTCACCGCATACTTCGCAGTAAAGATTGCCATCCTTGATGTCCGAGCCGCAGTTGGGACATTTCATAGAAAGCTCCTATCTTGCCTGCAGATTTAACGATTCCACACAGTTGTACATCAGCATGGCCACCGTCATGGGGCCCACGCCTCCCGGCACCGGAGTAATGGCGCTGCAGACCGGCTCCACATCCGCATAGTCCACATCGCCGCAGAGTTTGTTGTTTTCCATGCGGTGGATTCCCACGTCTATCACAACGGCGCCTTCTTTGACATATTCCCTGGTAATCATTTTAGGTTTCCCCACGGCCGCCACCAAAATATCAGCCCGCCTGGTAACCGCCTTTAAATCCTTCGTACGGGAATGGGCCACCGTCACCGTTCCGTTTTCACGAAGCAGCAGCAGGCTCATGGGTTTTCCCACAATATTGCTTCTTCCCACCACCACGCATTCTTTCCCTTCGATCGAGATACCGGAGCGCTTTAACATCTGGATGATCCCAGCCGGCGTACAGGGCAGAAATCCCGGTTCTCCAATGCAGAGGGCACCCACATTACCGGGGTGGAATCCGTCCACATCCTTTTCGGGCGCAATACTTCTGATGACCTTATCTTCCTCAATCCCCACAGGCAGGGGCAACTGTACCAGAATCCCGTTGACATCCTCTCTTGCGTTCAGTTCTTCTATCAGCTGAAGCAATTCGGCCTCCCTGACAGATTCCGGCAGATTATAGGCCAGGGAGCGGATGCCCACATATTCACAGGCTTTTTTCTTATTGTTGACATAAACGGTGGAGGCGGGATCTTCCCCTACCTGTATGACCGCCAGAGTGATCTCTTTTCCCGCGGCTTTAAGCCCCTTTACTTTTTCTTTCAGCTCCTCTTTGATCTGTGCGGAGATCGCCTTTCCGTCAATTATCTGTGCCATATCTTTCTGCTCCTTTTTATCCGCTTAAAACAGACCGGTTATTTTTCCGGTTTCATCCACATCGATTCCGTACGCAGCAGGATTTTTGGAAAGCCCCGGCATTGTCATGACCGTTCCGGTCAATGCCACTACAAATCCAGCTCCCGCCGAAACATAGACTTCCCTTACCGTCATTTCAAAGCCTTCCGGCCTTCCCAGCAGCTCCGGATCGTCCGAAAGGGAGTACTGATTCTTTGCCATGCAGACGGGCAGGCTCCCGAATCCCAATTTTTCCAGCCTTTCCAGCTCTTTTAACGCTGCCGGCGCAAAGTTTACGCTGCCGGCTCCGTAGATTTTTTTTGCAATCGTTTCTATTTTCTCTTTCAGAGAAAGAGAATCCTCATATAGGAGCTTAAACCGGCTCTCCTTATCCTCCAGCGTGCGCAGCACTTCGCTTGCCAGCGCGATACCGCCCTCGCCGCCCTTTTCCCAGACCTCGGACAGAGCAAAAGCGCAGCCTCGCTCCTCGCAGAATCTTTTCACATAGGCGGTTTCCGCTTCCGTGTCCGTGGAAAAAGCATTTAACGTCACCACTACGGGTACGCCGTAAAGTTGGAGATTCTCAATATGCTTCTCCAGATTGCCAATTCCCTTTGCCAGTGCCTTTAAATTTTCCTGTCCCAGCTCCACCTTGGGAACACCACCATTATACTTCAAAGCCCTGATCGTGGCAACCAGAACCACCGCGTCGGGACGCAGTCCCGCTATACGGCATTTGATGTCAAAAAATTTCTCCGCGCCCAGATCCGCGCCGAAACCGGCTTCCGTCACCACATAGTCAGCCAGCTTCAGGGCCGCCTTTGTAGCGCGTACCGAATTGCAGCCGTGGGCAATATTCGCGAAAGGCCCTCCGTGTACCAGAGCCGGCGTATGCTCCAGCGTCTGGATCAGATTGGGCTTCATGGCATCTTTCAACAGCGCGGCCATAGCGCCCACCGCCTGCAGCATTCCGGCCGTGACCGGTTTCCCCTCATGATCGTAAGCCACAACCATGCGGGAAAGCCTCTCTTTCAGATCCTGCATATCTTCCGCCAGGCACAGTACTGCCATGATCTCGGAGGCCACCGTGATCACAAAATGGTCTTCCCTCACAAAACCGTCCGTCTTGCTGCCCAGTCCTACCACAATATTCCGCAGCACCCTGTCATTCATGTCCATGCAGCGTTTCCACACGATCTGCCTGGTATCGATCTGTAACGCATTGCCCTGCTGGATGTGATTGTCCAAAAGCGCCGCCAGCAGATTGTTGGCGGAAGTAATGGCATGAAAATCTCCCGTAAAATGCAGGTTCAGATCCTCCATGGGAACCACCTGGGCATAACCGCCCCCCGCGGCGCCGCCTTTGATCCCGAAGCAGGGGCCTAAAGAAGGCTCTCTGAGGGCGATGACCGCTTTCTTACCCAGACGTCCAAACGCTTCTCCCAGCCCTACGCTGGTAGTGGTCTTTCCCTCCCCCGCAGGTGTCGGGTTGATGGCCGTTACTAAGATCAGCTTACCGTTGGGATTGCCGGCAATACGTTTCAAACAGGCATCCGATATTTTGGCCTTATAATTGCCGTACAGCTCCAGGTCCTCTCCGCCAATGTCCAGCGCCTTCGCCACCTCCGTGATCGGCTTCAGTACCGCTTCCTGCGCAATTTCAATATCCGTCTTCATCTCTATATTTCCTCCAAAAGCTGTTCAAACTGCTCCATACTCATCAGTACTTTTCGCGGTTTTGTCCCCTCTTCTTCCCCTACTACGCCATATTCATACAGCTGATCCATAATGCGGGCCGCCCTGTTAAACCCGATCTTAAACATTCTCTGGAACATGCCAATGGAAGCTTTGTCCTTATCTATGATAAATCTTCCCGCGTCCGCGAAATATTCATCCAGTGCGCTGCCGCCCTCACCGGAAGCACTGCCGGAGCTGCCCGAAGAGCCCATGGCCAGGATCTTCTGCTCCACATCTTCCGCGTACACATTGCCCAAAGCCTGATTTTTCAGGAAATCCACCACATCGGAAACCTCTTTATCGGAGACAAACGCGCCCTGTACTCTGGCAGGCTTTGCGTAGCCCTGGGGATAAAAGAGCATATCGCCCTTTCCCAACAGCTTTTCAGCACCGTTCATATCCAGAATGGTACGGGAATCCACGCCGCTGGACACACTGAAAGCCACGCGGCTGGGCATATTGGCTTTGATCAGGCCGGTGATGACATCCACGGAAGGTCTCTGGGTAGCGATGATCAGATGAATACCGGCAGCCCGCGCCAGCTGCGCCAGTCGGCAGATGGATTCCTCCACCTCTCCGGGAGCCACCATCATCAGATCCGCCAGTTCATCTACGATAATGACGATCTGGGGCAGTTTGCCGGGGGCATTTTCCTCCCCCTTTTCCTTCATCCCCTCTACTTTCTGGTTATATCCCTTCAGATCTCTGACATTGAAATCCGCAAATTTCCGATAGCGGTCCTCCATTTCCGAAACGCCCCAGTGCAGCGCCGCCGCCGCTTTCTTCGGATCCGTTACCACAGGGATCAACAGATGGGGGATCCCGTTGTATACACTCAGTTCTACCACCTTGGGATCCACCATGATCAGCTTCACATCATCCGGGTGGGCCTTATATAAAATACTCATGATCAAAGTGTTGATGCATACGGATTTACCGGAACCTGTGGCGCCGGCTATCAGCATGTGGGGCATTTTCGCGATATCCGCCACAACTACCTTTCCCGCAATATCCTTTCCCACCGCAAAAGCCAGATTGGATGGAAATTCTTTAAATTCATTGCTCTCCAGTAGATCCCTGAGGGCCACTGCCGTATTTTCCTTGTTGGGAACCTCGATCCCCACCGCGGCCTTTCCGGGAATGGGAGCTTCGATACGGATATCCGTTGCCGCCAGATTCAATTTAATATCGTCCGCCAGCCCTACGATCTTGCTGACCTTCACGCCCTGCTCCGGCTGCAGTTCATAACGGGTTACCGCAGGCCCCTGACTGATGTCCGTTACCGTCACCTTGACTCCGAAAGTATTCAGTGTCTGCTGGAGCTTATAGGCGGTTTCCTTTAACTCTTTGGCTGAATCTCCTGCGCCTCCCTTTCCCTTCTGCAGTCTGGAGAGGGGCGGGAATATGTATTTTTTAGGTGTTTTCTTCTCCGCGGCCTGTATTTCCTGCGCCATACGCGCTTCCTGCTCTTCCGGCCGTACAGCCGATACCCTTTCCGGCGTTCTGACCTGTGAGGGACCCTCTGCCGTCCGTCTTTCCAGAGAGACATCCGCGGCTCCTGCCGTACCCATGCTGCTCATGTTCCCCATAGTGCTCACGTTACCCATGCTGCTCATGCGGATAGTGGCTTCCCTGTATATGGGTTCCTTCTCTTGAAAAGGTTCTTCTCCGTCATCCGCCAAGCCGGACAATTCCCGGATCTCTTCATTTCGGATTTCGCTATTCTGGATTCCTCTATTCCAGGGCTCCCCATTCCGGAGCTCTTCTTCCCGGCTCTCTCGGGCACCGTGGATGGAAGGTTCCACCTCAAAATAAGGAGTTTGCTCTTCCACAGCCTCCCCGCCTGCAGAATCGCCTTCCTCCTGCAGGGTGATCTCATGAATATCATCCCGGCTCTTCTTATCGCTGCCCCCGGTCAGGGTAATATCCACGATTCCCGTCACTTTTTTATCCATGCGGAGAATCCGCTCATTCTCCTTTTCCTCCGCCTTCAGACGGCGCTCCTCTTCCCGCCTGGCCCGTTCTTCTTCCCTTTTTATACGGGCTTCTTCATAATCGTCCCTGCGCACACGGGCCTGTTCCCGTCTTCTTTCCGCATCTTCTCTGGAAAGTTCGGCCACTCTTCTGCCGCCCCGTTTTACACTGTCCACAAAGGAACGCTCCGTCAGAAATACAATACTGATGATTCCCAAGATCAGGACCACCAGCACCGTTCCGATCAGATCCAGAAAGTGTACCAAAAAATAAGCCAGACTGCCCGCTATGACGCCGCCTCCGGCCTTATGCTCACTGGCATATCCGTAAATCAGGGCAATATCATATTCCGGGAGCTTTACGTTTTCCGTAAACAGCTCGCAGACCACTCCCGCCAGCAGAAAGAGCACGACCGCCGCTGCCAGCTTACGAATCGCCGCCAGGCTGCCCCGATTGGCGGACCAAAATACCGCGCCTATGAAAACTGCCACGGAAACCACATAGGCCGGCAGCCCGAAAATCCCAAAAAGCACGGAACTGATAGCATTGCCCACCGTCCCGATAATGCCAAAATTGCACAAAAATAAAATGACCGCAGCCGCAAACAGCAGGATCAGCCCCACTTCATGAAAGAGAGCGCTCTCCTGCTCTGTATACTGCCTCGTATTCGTATCCTTTTCCTTCTGCCGGCTGCCTCCGCGGCTTCCCCGGCCGGAAACAGATGTTTTACTTCTTTGATTGGATGCCATAAAATCTTAAACCCCGCTTCCTGTGCTTGGACTATTATATCATTTTTCGGCGGGCTTGTCATCATGTATACAATGGTTTTTGACACAGTTTTTATTTGCCGGCTGAAATCATGCTGTGCAGCTTGCGCATAGCCTCCCTGATCCCTCCCACTTCATTGATGATCCCTTCATTGACCGCTTCCTGTCCTACCAGAATGGTACCCACGTCCTTGGTAAGGACTCCGGTTTCCATCATCAGATCCTCCAGTCTGTTCTTCCCAATACTGCAATGGGTGCAGACAAAGCCTGTGATCCTGTCCTGAATCTGCTTAAAATAATCAAAAGTCTGAGGGACGCCGATCACCATGCCGTTCATCCTCACCGGATGTATCACCATGGTCCCGGATGGCACAATATAGGAATAGTCCGTACTCACCGCAATGGTGACACCTATGGAATGGCTGCCTCCCAGCACTAAAGACACCGTGGGTTTGGACAGAGAAGCCAGCATTTCCGCGATAGCCAGTCCTGCTTCCACATCTCCTCCCACAGTATTTAAAAGCACCATTACCCCCTGGATCTCCTGACTGTCCTCGATAGCCGCAAGCTGGGGCAGGATATGCTCATACTTGGTGGTCTTGGCCGAACCGTTCAGGTTATCATGGCCCTCCACCTCCCCGATAATGGTAAGCAGATGTATATTGTGCTTTTCCTTGTTTTTGTCCAGCGTCACCTGCCCAAGCCGTTCAATCCTGTCGTCTTTTTGTTTCTCCTCTTCCCTGCGTTTTTCGTTCTGCCCGTTTTCCTGATTTTTCTGCATTCCTAAGCCTCCTGTTTTCCTTCTCTGCTCGGGAGAAAAAATCCCATACAAAAAGCGAACCGCGCCAATCCTTTAGGATCGCAGCCAATTCGCTTTATTGTGTGTAAAAATATGGATTTCATACATCCCCAGGACAGCTTTATATATCAAAATCGTCGTCGGGAGACACCTTTATATCATAGCGCAGCTTATCCGTAGCCACAAAGTAAGGATAATCCAAAACCTTCGTCTCATGCTGCTTTGGCAGAGGCAGCGGGTTTTCTATCATTCCGGGTTTCTTGGCAGGCGCGGCAGGCTTTCCAGCAACCGCGGCAGCCACAGCTCCCTTTCCTTTTTCCGGCTTTTTCTTGTCGGCACCCTTCTCCAGCTTTTTCGCGGCCTTTTCGGCCTCCAGGCGAGCCTTTTGGGCTGCCTTCTGCTCTTTTTGAGCCGCCTTTTGTGCCTTCTTATCTACTGCTTTCTTATCTTCTGCTTTCTTTTCTTCTGATTTCTTTTCTTCTGATTTCTTTTCTTCTGATTTCCCTTCTTTCTCTACTTTTTGGGTCTCTGTTTCGCCAGAGGCTTTCTCCGGTTCAGACTTTGCCTTCTCCATAAGATTTTCCTCCAATGATCTCTGTTCTTGATCTACAATGCTCTTCTGCATCGCTCCCTGCACACCGACTCCCATCAGAGCCAGGACCAGGGAAAATGCCAAATAGCTCACAGTCATGCCTGATGCATGAAATCCTCCTGCAATGATCACGACAGCGCCAAGCAGGAAAAAGAAATACATCATCTGGTTTTCTCTTTTTTCATGCACAAAAAACGCCGGGATACCAAACAGCAGTAAAAAGGACACGATGGGCATGGAATAAATTCCCGCCGGATCCGCAGGATACAACAGTGCGGGCAGCCCGCTCATTCCCTTATAGGAAAAAAGCGTACACCATATATCGAAGACCTGGGCAATACCGGCACCGTTCTGCGCGCCGTCCAAAAACAGCAGCAGAAACGCCGTCAGGAAAAACGCCAGTACCACAGTCAAGATCTGCAGGGACACTTGTACGAAACGTCTGGCTCCCGTCAGCGCTCCCTCATCTTCCTTTACTCCGTAGAGAAAGAATACCGGGAGCAGCAACAGCAATCCCGACACATCCAGATAAGTCAGAACGCCTATTCCCACACCCAAAAGCACCGTCTGCAGCCACGCGTACCACTTTAACGGGGTTCCCTTCTTCTGCCTGCGCAGAGCGCGGCCCGACATGAGGAACACGATCCCGCATAACAGCAGATAGAGCATCTTAGGAGAATAAGTGAGTCCCTCCTGAATGGACGCCGGCAGCAGCATGATTCCCGCCATATACAAAAGTGACGCCACCGGCCCGGAAATTCTGCGTATTCCAAAATACCAGATCAGAGCGGCCAAAGCTTGTAAAAATATCTGTAGAATGATCCCTGCGGTAAAATGATTGCCCACCAGGATGAACAGCCCTCTCAGCAGCAGCACATACAGGTACTGGGCCCCATGGGCAATGGGGATCACCGGTTCCCCTGTCACACTGGCCGTTTCAAAGAAAGCAGCCTCCTGAGTCCCGCTACCCGCCATATACGCCCGTACAAAGATACCGGTTCCCAGCAGCAGGACAACCAGAGTGGACTCCCATATCAGATGTACCACCCGGTGCTTATCCGCCTCCGCGCCCCTGTTCTTTGCCAGTCTGTGGAGCAGGGCAAAAATACCGCCGGCCAATACGATCGTCAGGCCGATCACACCCATCTGTCCGTATTCATCCCGCAGCGGAGTCTGATCTAGTAAAAGCATCATCACAGCAATATGATAAATGCAGACAGAAGCCGTAAACATGGCCCACAGCAAATAACTGAATACATTTTTTCTAAAAGTCATTCCGGTTCACCACCTGTTATGCTTTTTGCGGAAATCATTCCAGCACTTTCTCTATATTGTATCTGGGGCGATGCTTCACTTCCACATAGATCTTGCCAATATACTGTCCCACCAGTCCTACGGCCAGAAGCTGCACCCCTCCGATAAACCAGATCGAAAGGATCAAAGACGTCCATCCCTGCACTACATTTCCCGTAAAGTAAGATATCAACGCGTAAACAGCCGCCAGTATGCTGCCTGTTACAATAAGCGCCCCCAGCCAGGTGATCAGGCTGATGGGTTTGATGGAAAAGGATGTGATGCCGTTAAAAGCCAAAGCCAGCATTTTTTTCAGAGGATATTTGGACTGTCCCGCCACCCGTTCTTTCCGCTGGTAATAGACGCAGTCCGTCTGATACCCGATCAGCGGCACGATACCTCTTAAGAACAGGTTATTCTCCCCGTATTGGGAAAACTGCTCCACTGCCCGTTTGCTCATCAGCCTGAAATCCGCATGGTTATAAACGCTCTTGACGCCCATGCCCGCCATCAGCTTATAAAAGCCCTGGGCCGTAAATCGTTTAAAGAAAGAATCAGAGCTTCGATCACTCCTTACGCCATACACAATATCACAGCCGCTGTGATATTTGTCTATCATTTCCTCAATGACCGCCACATCATCCTGCAGATCCGCATCAATGGAAACGGTTACGTCGCTTCTGTCCTTTGCGGTAAGCAGTCCTGCCGTCAACGCGAACTGATGCCCTACATTTCCCGCCAGCTTCACGCCCCGTATCTGTACGGGATGCGCCTGATGCTCTTCTTCGATCAGTTCCCAGGTTTTGTCCTTACTGCCGTCATTGACAAAAAGAACAAAACTGTCCTCCGCGATTTTCTGTCTTCCGATCAGGTCGTCCAGAACACCCCGCAGCGCGTCTGCCGCAATATGCAGCACTTCTTCCTCATTGTAGCAGGGAACCACGATCGCCAACTTATCCATCTGTAAATCCTCCACCTGTTTTAAATACCGGCAAGCGCCTGTTCTAAATCTGCCAGAATATCGTCTATATGTTCAATCCCCACAGATAGCCGGATCAGATCGGGAGCCACTCCCGCTTCCTTCAACTGTTCATCGTTCATCTGCCTGTGCGTATGGCTGGCCGGATGCAGCACACAGGTCCTGGCATCCGCTACATGTGTCACAATGGCCGCCAGACGCAGCTTATCCATCATTGCGGAAGCCGCTTCCCTGCCGCCTTTTAAGCCGAAGCTGATCACGCCGCAGGTTCCTTTTGGCATGTATTTGCAGGCCAGATCGTAATATGGGCTGCTTTTCAAAGAAGGATAATTCACCCAGGCTACCTTGGGATGTTTTTCCAGATATTCCGCGACTGCCAGCGCATTGGCGCAATGTCTTTCCATGCGCAGAGGCAGCGTCTCCAATCCTATGTTCAGCAAAAAGGCATTCATAGGCGCCTGAATGGAGCCCAGATCGCGCATCAGCTGGGATGTGGCCTTGGTAATATACGCGGCCTTTCCGAATTTCTCCGTATAAGTAACGCCATGATAGGATTCATCCGGCGTACATAAGCCGGGGAATTTGTCCGGATACGCGCTCCAGTCAAAATTACCGGAGTCCACAATGGCTCCTCCCACCGTCATACCGTGTCCGTCCATGTACTTTGTGGTAGAATGTGTTACAATATCCGCGCCCCACTGGAAAGGATTGCAGTTAATGGGGGTCGCAAAGGTATTGTCCACGATCAAGGGCACCTGATGGGCATGCGCCACTCTGGCGAACTTCTCAATGTCCAGCACTACCAGTGCCGGATTGGCGATGGTCTCGGCCAGGACGCACTTGGTATTGGGCCTAAAGGCCTTTGCCAGCTCCTCTTTGGGCGCGTCCGGATCTACCACCGTACAGGAGATCCCCATTTTTTTCATGGTGACAGTGAGCAGATTGAAAGTGCCTCCATAGACAGTGGAGGACAGCACCACATGATCCCCCGCCTCACAGATATTGAATACGGCGTAGTAATTGGCCGCCTGTCCCGACGAAGTCAGCATGGCCGCCGCGCCGCCTTCCAGTTCGCAGATCTTTTCTGCCACGTAATCGTTGGTGGGGTTCTGCAGACGGGTGTAAAAGTATCCGCTTTCCTCCAGATCAAAGAGCCTTCCCATTTGTTCCGAAGTCTCATACTTGTAAGTGGTGGACTGGTAGATCGGAAGAATACGCGGTTCTCCGTTCTTCGGCTTCCAGCCCGACTGAATGCATATGGTTTCCTTTTTCATTATGTAAACTCTCCTCCGCAGATCATGAGTGGAAAAACTTTATTTATTCATCCCAGTTATGATATACTGCCTGCACGTCATCATCATCATCCAGCAGATCCAGCGTACGCTGCAGATTCTTAATGGCGTTTTCATCCGTCAGTTCCACGTAATTCTGAGGGATCATGGTCACCTCCGCGCTGACCATGGGGATCCCGGCGTCTTCTAAGGCTTTCCTGACTTCCTCAAAGGAATCGGGATCCGTCAACACTTCATAGCTGTCCTCTTCCTCAGAAAAGTCCTCGGCGCCGGCGTCCAAAACCTGCATCATCAGTTCGTCCGCGTCCGCTTCATATTCTTCTTTATCAATGATAATCTGTCCTTTTTTATTGAACATAAAAGAGACGCAGCCGGGCGTTCCCACATTTCCCTGCCCTTTTGTAAAAGCGCTCCTGACATTGGCAGCGGTACGGTTCTTATTGTCCGTCAGCGCGTCTACGATAATGGCGATCCCGTTGGGGCCGTAGCCTTCGTAGGTCACATATTCGTAATTGACGTTTCCCATATCCCCTGCTGCTTTCTTGATACCTCTTTCGATGGTATCGTTGGGCATATTGTTGGCCTTGGCCTTGGCGATCACCTGGGCCAGCTTAAAATTATTGGCCGGATCCGGTCCGCCTTCCTTGACCGCTACCGCGATCTCTCTTCCGATGATGGTAAAGATCTTTCCCTTAGCGGCGTCGTTTTTCTCTTTCTTATGCTTAATGTTCGCAAATTTGGAATGTCCTGACATAATTGCCTCCGTGTCTGTTCTTTTTCTTTTGATACTTTTTCCGTAAACTTAAATATATCATTTGTAAGTCCGTTCGTCAAGCCACACGCCCTCTGATTATGTATCCAGTTCCAGGCTGATCATCAGGGCTCTGTTGACTTTCTGCATGATCTGGGTGTCCAGATGGCAGACCTTATCCTTTAACCGTCTCTTGTCTATGGTGCGCAGCTGCTCCAGCAGAATAACGGAATCTTTGTCCATATCGTACTGCATGGTGGACAATTCGATGTGGGTGGGCAGCTTGGCCTTGTTCATCTTGGAGGTAATGGCTGCGCAGATCACTGTGGGACTGTGGCGGTTGCCCACATCGTTCTGTATGATCAAAACCGGCCGGATACCTCCCTGTTCGGAACCTACCACCGGTCTTAAATCCGCATAGTATACGTCGCCTCTTCTCATATTACGCATTCCTTTCCGGCTCCCGTTTTATAACGGTCTTTTTTGCTCTGGTAGTAGTATTGCCAGTTTATCTTCCGCTATTCAGTTATCCTCCGATATATACCCTGGGAATCCTTTTTCCAAGCAGGCAGACCAGCTCATAGTTGAAACGCCCGGATCTCTCCCCCAGTTCTTCCGCCGAAATGCGTTCTGCGCCGTCCCTGCCTATCAGCGTCACCTTATCTCCCTCACACACTCCCTCTATGTCCGTCACATCCACCATAAACTGATCCATGCAGACTCTTCCTAGGATGGGCGCCCGTTTTCCCCTGATCAGGACCTCGCCTTTACCGGAAAGTCCTCTGGGATAACCGTCTCCGTAACCAAGAGGGATCGTGGCAATCTTTCTGGCTTTATCCGTCACATAGGTGCCCCCGTAGCTGACAGGAGAACCGGCCGGCAGCCATTTGACATAGACCACGGTACTGTAAAGGGACAGCGCCGGCCGCAGAGGCAGGTCCTGACCGTTCACTTCCGGCGAAGGACAAAGTCCGTAAAGACTGATGCCCGCCCTTACAATATCCATATTGGCCTCCGGCATTTCCAGGATTCCGGCGCTGTTGGAACAATGCTTCCTAAATCCGCGGATCCCGGCTTCTTCAATCTTGCCGCAAAAATCCGTAAAAAGCCGTAACTGGGTGCGGACGCTGGTTTTATCCCTTTCGTCCGCCCTGGCGAAATGGGTAAATACGCCTTCCAACGCCAGCCCTTTTGTCTGTGCCGCGCGCTTTACAAACGCTAACCCCTCTTCGTCCGGTCGTACCCCGATCCTTCCCATACCCGTGTCCACTTTGATGTGAACGCCGGCTTTTTTGTTTCTCTTTACGGCTTCCTCTGCCAGAAGCCGCGCTGTATCCTCTCTGAACAAAGCCGCGCTGATATTCTCCTCCACCATCCGACCGTAACTGTCCGGAAACGTGTGCCCCAAAACCAGAATCGGCAGGCTGATTCCCGCTTCCCGCAGTTCAAACGCTTCTTCCGCGGTGGCCACCGCAAACCCGTACATACAGTCCAGCTTTTCCAAAGCTCTGGCAACGGGCACGCTGCCATGCCCGTATCCGTTGGTCTTGACCACGCCCATCATGCGGGTATTTTCTCCTACAACAGCTTTCATACTTAACATGTTGGATACAATGGCATCCAGATCGATCTCAGCGTATCCTCTTGCGTACCCCTGCTCCATTCCCGGTTCCTTCTTTCCTTTAAAATGTGGAGAGTCCTCTGATAATATCCCCGGCGGTGATACCGGCTCCTTTCGCGGAAAGAGCCGCCGCGTCCCCCGCGCAGGCATGGAGGTAAACACCTCTTTCGGCCGCCTCCCCGATTTCCATACCTCCCGCCATAAAAGCCGCCACGATCCCGGCCAGCACATCTCCGCTGCCGGCGGTAGCCATTTTATCGTTTCCGGCGGTATTGACAAAAACCGCTCCCATCCGGCCGCACACATAGCTTCTGGCACTTTTTCCCACCACAACGCAGTCAAACTTTTCGGCTGCGGCCAGTGTACTCTCTGCCTCGTTTTCACACACCTGCTTAAGCGGTTTTCCCAACAATCTCGCCAGTTCTCCCATATGGGGCGTCAATACGGTGTCCGCTCCTGCCTGCCTTCTGCCCTTGAGCAGCTTCTGAAGCCCCGTATCGGCAGCCAGCAGATTCAGGCCGTCCGCATCGATCAAAAGCGGCAGCTTGAAGGACAGGGCCAGCTCCAAAAGCCGCCTTCCGCTTTCACAGACAGAAAGTCCGCAGCCTATGGCTATACCGTCCGCCCAGCGGCAGCTCTCAAGAAACTCCTCTTCCTCCCTTTCCGTCAGACCATCGCTGCTTTCGTAAGTATAGAGCAGCGCTTCGGGCAGTCTCTCCCTCACGGCTTCCTGAAGAGCCATCGGTACCGCCAGTTTCACCATACCGGCTCCCGCCCTGTAGGCGCTTTCTCCCGAAAGCAGCGCGGCGCCGGCCATTTTTTCGCTGCCCGCCACCAAAAGCAGCTTTCCAAAAGTCCCTTTATTGCCGTCCGGTTTCCTGTATGGCCAGAGCGCCGCAGGCGCGTCCCGCCTTGTATACATACCCGGTTCTTTGCCGGCGAAGCTTCTTTCCCCGATACCGATGTCTGCCACGATGACTCTGCCCGTATACGCAGGTGCCGGATACAGGTAAAGGCCGCTTTTGGCAAATCCCAGCGTCACGGTTTCATCCGCCCGAAACGCCGTTCCCAGCACTTTTCCCGTCTTTCCGTCCAGTCCTGAGGGAATATCCACGGCGATCCTGTAAGCATCCAGCCCATTCATGGCCTCTATGGCACTGCGGCAGGCTCCCGTCACTTCTCTGGAAAGTCCCGTACCGAAAATGGCGTCCACCGCCACGGCGTACTCCTCCTCCGGAATCTCCCGATACAGTCTGCTCCCGTATTTTTCCAAAATGGAAAGCTGTGTCCGCACCTCATCCCCGGCGCGGCTTTCTTCCCCTAAGAAAACCGTATCCACAGCAATGCCCTTATCCGCCAGCAGTCTGGAAAGCGCCAGCCCGTCTCCCCCGTTATTGCCGCCTCCGCAGACACAGAGCACTTTTCCTCTTCTGCCGTCTAAAGCCTGCTCTACCCTGGCCTCCACGGCCAACGCGGCCCGCTCCATCAAAACCAGAGCCGGGATCCCGATATGCTCTATGGTATAAGTATCATATGCCCGCATTTCTTCAGGCGTTACCAGATAAATCCTGTTTTCTTTCATTTTCAGCCTCCATGCCAAAGCCGCTGTCGTTTAAAACGGGACTGTCTTGTTGACAGTCCCGTCATTCTGCGTTTCCGTTGCCGTTGCCGGTGTCCACCGCCGCTTCCGGCTTTTTTTCCGCCTTTTTGGGATGTACCAATTCCGGATTGTATTTCATGTCAAACAGATCGATCACATCCGCGCCGAAAATGGCATGCATATAATTGTAAAGTTCATGATTCTTCTGTTCTTTTTCCTGTTTCCGGATGATCTTCTTTTTCAGTTCCACCCGCACTTCGTTGATCCAGCTGCCGATCTCTTCTATTTCTTTTGTGTTTTCATTCAGGGCATCATAGCAGGCATCCATAGTAGCCAGCATCAGATCATAGTTGGCTTCCGCGATCTTGGCGGGCAGCTCCAGCAGTTCTTCCTTATACTGCTCCATTTTCTCGTTGCAGTCATTGATCAGCCGCTTGTTTTCCTCTATTTTCTTATCCAACCCCGGATTGTTGCCCTGCTCCAATTCGTCCACCATGGGCACGATCTCATCCATGAGCTTTTTCTTTAATTTCCTGATTTCCTTTGTCTCGGTGTTCAGCTTTCCCTGCCTTTTCAGCAGAGTATTGAGCCTCTCCTCCAGCTTTAAAATGGCCGTAGTCGCGTCCGCGTTGTTAAACAGCATATGCCATTTGTGATCCAGCGTCAGCACCGGTATATTTTTGTCTTTTAATGCCTGTTCAAACGCTCCGTCTTTCCTTCCCATAGCCGCGTTCCTTTCCGGATTCAGCCCTTTTCCTGCTCCTGGTTATAGCGTTCCAGATTGTAGGAAAGCTTCATCAGGCTGTCCGAGAGATGTACATTTTCCACCTGGATCCCTTCCGGTACGTTCAGATCCACATGCGCGAAATTCCAAAACGCTTTTATCCCGTTGGCAACCAGTACTTCCGCCACCCCTACCGCGCTGCTCTTGGGTATGGTCAGTACCGCTATATCAATATCGTTCTCCCTTACAAACTCTTCTACTTTTTCCATGGGCTGCACTTCGATCTCCCGTACCTTTTTTCCGTACAGGGCGGGATTCTTGTCAAACATCCCTTTTAAGATAAAGCCCCTCCGCTCAAAATTCATATAATTGCCAAGCGCCTGCCCCAAATTCCCCGCACCGATAATAATCAGATGATGCGTCTTATTCAACCCCAGGATTTTCCCAATCTCTTCGTAGAGAAATTCTACATTGTAGCCGTATCCCTGCTGTCCAAAGCCTCCGAAATTATTGAAATCCTGTCGTATCTGGGAGGCTGTCACATGCATCAGACCGGAAAGTTCCTGGGAGGAGACCCTCTCCACGCCTTCGTCCTTCAATTCTCCAAGATACCTGAAATAACGCGGCAAACGTCCTATCACAGCCTGGGAAATACCTTTTTCTTCCAATTTCTTACCTCCTGCTCCGTATTCGGAATTCCCTTTGCTTCCCCTAGCCTTTATGCTTATTATATCCAACCGTTAAAACAATGTCAATTCCGCCTCTCATGCTTGACATCTTTTTACGGGAAATGTAAACTGACTGTTGTAACTTTCAATGGAGAAAAGGAGTCCTCGTTTATGATACTGTCCTGCCGCGATATATGCAAAGAATTTCCTGAAAACATGGTGCTTTCCCATGTCTCTTTTCACTTAGAGGACAGGGAAAAAGCCGCCCTGGTCGGCATAAACGGTGCCGGTAAGACTACGCTTTTGCGCATTATCGCGGGAGAAATATCTGCCGACGCCGGGGAAGTCGTCTTCGCCAAAGGAAAGACCTTTGGCTATCTGCCCCAGAACGCGGGATTGAGCAGCAACAATACCATTTACGACGAGCTGCTTTCGGTCAGGGAGGATCTGATCTCCTTAGAGCGGCGTCTGAAAGAGCTGGAGCTGGCCATAGCAGAGGGCGCTGACGAGGCGCTGATGGAACAGTACAGCCTGCTGACTCACCGCTTTGAAACCGACGGCGGATATCTTTATAAGAGTACGCTGACCGGCGTATTAAAGGGTCTGGGATTTACGGAAGAAGAATTTTCCAAACCGGTTTCCACACTTTCCGGCGGTCAGAAAACCCGGGTTGCCCTGGGCAAACTGCTCCTGCTCTCCCCCGACCTCATCATTTTAGACGAGCCCACCAACCATCTGGACATGCATTCCATTGTCTGGCTGGAAAATTATCTTTTGAATTATAAGGGAGCGGTACTGGTCGTTTCCCATGACCGCTATTTTCTGGATAAGATTGCCGGCAGCGTCATCGAATTAGAGCAAAGCCGCGCCACTTCCTTTTCCGGCAGCTATTCCGACTATGCCGCCAAAAAAGAACAATTGCGCGCCGCCAGGCTGCATGCCTATATGAACCAGCAAAAAGAGCTCCGCCGCCAGGAAGAGGTCATCGAAAAGCTGCGCTCCTTTAACAGGGAAAAATCCGTGAAACGGGCGGAAAGCCGGGAAAAGCAGCTAAACAAAGTGGAAATCCTGGAAAAACCCGCCGAAGTAAAGAGCGATATGCGTCTGGTACTGACGCCCCGTCTCCAGAGCGGCAACGACGTACTCACCGTGGAAGGCCTCTCCAAGTCCTTCGGCTCCCAGATCCTGTTTGAAAACGCCGCTTTTTCCTTAAAACGCGGAGAACATGTGGCAATCATCGGGGACAACGGTACGGGCAAGACCACTCTGCTGAAAATCCTAAACGGTCTGCTCCCTGCCGATTCCGGCACTTTTCGCTTAGGCGCCAATGTGGAGATCGGTTATTACGACCAGGAACACCATGTCCTTCATCCGGAAAAAACACTGTTTGAAGAGATTTCCGACGAATACCCCTATTTAAGCAATACGGAGATCCGCAATGTACTGGCGGCTTTTCTCTTCACCGGCGAGGAAGTCTTTAAACAGATAAAGGATCTCAGCGGCGGGGAAAAAGGCCGTGTCAGCCTGGCAAAGCTGATGCTTGGCAACGCCAATTTTCTGATCTTGGACGAGCCCACCAATCACCTGGACATCCAGTCCAAGGAGATCCTGGAGGACGCGTTAAACAGCTACGAGGGCACCGTACTCTACGTATCCCATGACCGCTATTTTATCAACCGGACCGCTTCCCGCATTTTAGAACTGAGCGACTCCTCGTTTCTCAATTATCTGGGGAATTATGACTATTATCTGGAAAAGAAAGTCCTGCCCTCTCCCACGGCGCCACTCCCCTCCAGGCCGGAACCGGAAAGCGCCTCCAAACTGGACTGGCAGCAGCAAAAGGAAGAGCAGGCCAGACTCCGGAAAAAGGAAAACGACCTGAAAAAATGCGAAGAAGCCATCTCAGACTTAGAGGCACGCCAGAATGGGCTGGCAGAAGAGATGAACCGACCAGAGATTGCCGCCGATGCGGTAAAGCTGCAGGAAATTGCGAAAGAACAGGCCGGTATTTCAAAAGAGTTAGAAAAGCTCTACGAAGAATGGGAAAAACTGGCCGAATAAATTTGAAGCCGGCAGGATGGCCTATCCCGCCGGCTTAAAGATTCTGTGACTGAATTTTACGCTCTTTCCTACATTGCCTCAAATGTCTCTCTGATAGCCCTGATGAATCCCAGGCTGTCCAGAATGACCGGATTTTCACAGGTGGAGATCAGTGACAGGCTCTTTGTCATCTTCCCGTCTTCCACGGTCTTAATGCAGGCTCTTTCTAACTTGTCTCCAAATTCAACCAGTTCCTGATTGTTGTCCAGTTCTCCGCGCTTCTTCAAAGCTCCCGTCCAGGCAAAGATCGTTGCGATCGAATTGGTGGAGGTTTCCTCTCCCTTCAGATATTTGTAATAATGGCGCTGCACCGTACCGTGGGCCGCTTCATATTCATAGACGCCGTTGGGAGAAACCAATACGGAAGTCATCATGGACAGATCCCCGTAAGCCGTAGCCACCATATCGCTCATAACATCACCGTCATAATTCTTGCAGGCCCAGATAAATCCACCCTCCGAGCGAATGACTCTGGCCACCGCGTCATCGATCAGCGTATAGAAATACGTAATGCCCGCCTCTTCAAATTTCTCCTTGTATTCCGTATCGTAAATTTCCTGGAAAATATCCTTAAAGGTATGATCGTACTTTTTGGAAATGGTATCCTTAGTGGAAAACCATAGATCCTGTCTGGTATCCAGCGCATAGGAAAAACATGCTTTCGCAAAGCTTCTTATAGATTTTTCCGTATTGTGGATCCCCTGCAGGATGCCTGCCCCGTCAAACTCATGGATCAGCTCCCTGGTCTCGCTGCCATCCGCGGCGGTAAACACCAGCTCCGCCTTTCCTGCTCCGGGCACTTTAATCTCCGTATTCTTATAGACATCGCCGTAGGCATGACGGGCAATGGTAATGGGCTTTACCCAATTCTTTACATAGGGTACGATCCCCTTTACCAGAATGGGCGCTCTGAATACCGTACCGTCTAAAATGGCTCGTATGGTGCCGTTAGGGCTTTTCCACATTTCCTTTAAATTGTATTCTTTCATCCTGGCTCCGTTGGGAGTAATGGTGGCGCATTTGACTGCCACGCCGTATTTCAATGTGGCGTTGGCGGAATCCACCGTCACCTTATCATCGGTCTTGTTGCGGTTCTCCAGCCCCAGATCATAGTATTCCGTCTTCAGATCGATAAACGGGAGCAGCAGCTCGTCCTTTATCATTTTCCAGAGAATCCTTGTCATCTCATCTCCGTCCATTTCTACCAAGGGGGTTGTCATCTGAATTTTGCTCATCTTCTCCTCTTTCCACAGGCTTCCCTGTATTTATTTTTTCAAATTTTCCTATATTTATTTTTTTAAATTTTCCTGTTCCAGTTCCAGATTTTCTTTCCGGTAAATTTCATGGAGCCCGTTCTTCACCATGTTTTCATAGGCATTTATCATATGCATATGGGCCAGCTCCTGCGCCCGCTCCCCGTCTCCGGCTTTGATTGCCAGCATGATCTGCTCGTGCTCCTTATTGGAAGCATTGCCCCTGGCGGTAGCCAGCGTCTTTTTCCGAACCCGCAACACATACTCGTGAAAATCCTTTAACTGATGTTCTAACATTTTGGAATTGCAGGCTTCATACATGATCTCATGGAAACGGTTATCCAGCTGGGCCAGCTGTTCCATATGCCCTTTTTCGGCATAAAATCTGGCCAGATACACATTTTCTTCCATTTCCTCCAACTGTTCCTTTGTGATATGTTCCGTGGCCCACTTGGCGCAGAGCCCCTCCAAAAGCGAACGGATCATGTAAATATCCTTTACATCCTTTTCCGTGATCCCCGTCACATAAGCGCCTTTATTGGGGATGATCCGGATCAGCCCCTCCAGTTCCAGCTGCCGGAAAGCTTCCCGCACCGGTGTCCGGCTGACGCCCAGTTCCTCCCCGATGGTGACTTCCTTTAGTTCCTCGTGCTCCTCGTAGGTACCGTTCAGGATATTTTCCCTGATCTTATGGAAAACCCTGCCCCGCAGCGAGTACTTGTCCGTCACTTCCTCTTTTACATTATAATTTCCCACAATCCTTCCTCCCTGCCGGCTTAGAGTGAAATATGCAGTTTTTCACAGGCTTTGGCAATCTGTTCTGTCAGTTCCCCGTCTGTCAGCACCGTTACGCGCCCTCCTGCGTATTCCGCGTCTACCCAGCTCTTGATCTCTTTTACCAGATCGCAGTTTTTATCCACCTGCCGCCCGTCCTTTAATTTGTAGTAGGTGTTGATCCAATGGGCGATCCCGGCCAGACCGGAAGTATTGGAAACCGCGCACAGCACAGGTCTGTTCAAAAATTTCTCCGTGTCGAATATATTGTAGATCTCTTCATTCTTTAACAGACCGTCCGCATGGATCCCCGCTCTGGTCACGTTAAAATTCTTCCCTACAAAAGGAGTTCTTTCCGGAATATGATAACCGATCTCCTTTTCGTAATATTCCGCCAGTTCGGTAATGACCGTGGTGTCCATACCGTTTAAGTCGCCCCTTAACTGGGCGTATTCAAATACCATAGCCTCCAAAGGGGTATTGCCTGTCCGCTCTCCGATCCCAAACAAAGAAGTGTTGATCCCGGAGCAGCCGTACAGCCACGCCGTAGTGGAATTGGAAACCGCCTTATAGAAATCGTTGTGTCCATGCCATTCCAGATTTTCGTGGGGCACTCCCGCATGGGTGTGCAGGGCGTAAATAATACCCTGTACGCTTCTGGGGATTACGGCACCGGCGTAGTTGACGCCGTACCCCATGGTATCGCAGGCCCTTACCTTCACCGGAATCTTGTACTGCTCCTGCAGCTTCATCAGTTCCAGACAGAAAGGCACCACATAACCGTAAATATCCGCTCTGGTAATATCTTCCAAATGGCAGCGGGGAGAGATTCCCTCCTCCAGACAGTCCTTGATCACGCTCAGATAGTGCTCCATGGCCTGCTTTCTTGTCATTTTCAGCTTGAGGAAGATATGGTAGTCCGAGCAGCTCACCAGAATACCGGTTTCCTTCATACCGATTTCCTTTACCAGCTTAAAATCTTCCTTGCTGGCCCTGATCCAGCTGGTAACCTCCGGAAATTCATAGCCCCTCTCCATGCATTTGTATACCGCGTCCCTGTCCTTTTTGCTGTAAAGGAAGAACTCACTGGCTCTTATCATACCGTTGGGGCCGCCCAGCCTATGTAAATAATCATAGATCGTAACGATCTGCTCCGTGGTATAGGGAGCCCTGGATTGCTGACCGTCCCGAAACGTGGTGTCCGTGATCCAAATCTCCTTAGGCATATTGTGAGGCACAATCCTGTCGTTAAAAGGAATTTTAGGAATCTCCGAATACGGAAACATATTTCTGAATACATTGGGCTTTTCCACATCGTCCAATATATACATATGCTCCTCGATCTCCAGAAGATTGTTTTTGTGATTCATGTTTACCGGCCTGTTTTGAAACATTTCCCTGTCCATGATCCGCCTTTCCGTGCTTTGCTTTCTCCCGCACTGCATCCTATTACCTCTTTACCCGTATCATTGTATACAATGATACGAGACATGTCAATAGGAAAGATAAAAAAGACAGCCTCTGAATTATCCGGCACCTCTCATCCTTCCAGGAGCCGCTTTACATTCACCATTCCCCAGCCCTGCTGGTACCAGGGCTCTCCCAGATCGGTCGCGGTGTCCAGAAGCTTGCGTTTTGCCGTCTCATTGTCATATTCCGGATGCTTCTGCAGCAAAAGAGCCAGCGCTCCTGAAACAATGGGCGTTGCCATGGAGGTTCCGCTTTTGGATATATAGGCGTTGCGATACCCGCCAAACCCTTTGCTCACGCCGCCGTTACAGGATATGATCTCCGTTCCCGGCGCCACAATGTCCGGTTTTTTACCGGTCGCAAATCTGTCTCCCTTAGAAGAGTAGGAAGCGCAGCGCCTGTCACTGTCCTTAAAATACTCTCCGTCATGGCATCCTACCGTTATGAGCAGCCTGCTTTTCCCGATGGTGGAAAGGGTATTGCAGGCCGGTCCGTTATTGCCCGCCGCGCATACTACCAGCAGTCCCCTCTTCCAGGCCTGCTCCAGTTTTCTCTTCAGCATGGCCTCCTTTTCCTCATTCATAAGCCTGCCTATTCCCACGGATATATTCAAAATACGGATGTTCCAATCTCTCTGGTTGGCCACCACCCAGTCGATGCCCTCTATCATGGCATCCACTGTGCCGTCTCCCTTTTGGTCCAAAACCTTTCCTACCACCAGCTTTACGGTAGGCGCCATTCCCCGGTATCTGCCTGCGGAAAGGAAACCGTTTCCCCCGATGATCCCGCAGACATGTGTCCCGTGTCCGCTGTTGTCATAAATCCGGGAACGATTTTCCAGAAAATCCTGAAACGCCACAATGC
This sequence comes from uncultured Lachnospiraceae bacterium, assembly GCA_947631685.1. Classification (GTDB taxonomy): domain Bacteria; phylum Bacillota; class Clostridia; order Lachnospirales; family Lachnospiraceae; genus Acetatifactor. Next base: position 306,137 of record CANRMI010000001.1, on the reverse strand, counting down.
GGCCCTGCAGATCGGGATGCTCCACCACCCCCGTGTCCAGTACCGCCACAACCGGATCTGCCTCTCCCGCTTTCCAGACTCCGGCACCTATCTGCCTGCGTACTCTAAACATATCAAAACTCCGGCTTTTCCATGGAAAAGAATTTTTCCATTTATTGTATGCCGGAGTTTTTCTACAGTGAATCATCTCTTCTTTCTGATAAACAAAACCGCCACTGCCAGAGCCGCTAAACCTGCCGCCAGAATATATCCCGGTTCCACCTGTTTATCTCCCGTGTCGGGCGAGGCATCCAATTTCCCGGCCACCCCGTTTCCCACCCTGCAAAAAGCAACAGGGGAAAGATGGTTGGCCGCAAAGGTCACCGTATCTCCCTTTCTGGTATAAACCAGATTTTCCAGCTGTCCGTTTCTGTCCACGGTAAATATCCGCAGACTGCCGCTGTTTAATGCGGAAGGCAGCGTTGCCGTCACCTGCAGGTACTGCTGTCCCATTTTGGTTATGGGCACCCCGGTAGCGCATTCCGTCAGCTCCATTTCCGCAAAGACCGCGTTGGCAGGCAGTTCTTCCCGGTAGATTGCCTGATAGCCCTCCTTTATGGCTTTTTCACCCTCTTCGTCGTCCATCAGGGTCAGCTCATAGGCCCCGGACACGCCGCCGGAAAGGGAAGCCGTGATATTTCCGGTCAGTCCGCTGCCGCGGTTGACTACCGTAATACCGCTTTCCTCCGTCCTTTCTTCTGCATTTTCATTTAAAATAACAGCATTCTCCTTGCCCAGGATCTCATAGCTTTTTCCGTCGATCGTCACATAATCCGGCAGATATGCCTGCTGCATTTCCTCCCTGGTATAGGTAGCTGCCAGACAGGTCACCTGCGCGTTGTCCCGGGAACTGATATACACGATCAGTCCCTTAAAACCGTTTCCGTCTCCAAAGAGCGGTATTTCCGCAAGCTGGGCGGCTTGTACCTTTTTATTTACCACCACGATCTTTGTATCTCCCAGTACATAGCCCCTGGCCGCCGCATTGGAAAGCCTCTCCGCCGTCTCTTCATGCCCCGCCTGGGGAAAATCACCGGCCATGTCGAATACCACCACTTTTTCGGATTCTCCGCTCACCGTCTGGGAAAAGTCGAAGCACTGCAGCCCCAGCTGCTTCACATTTGCAAACACATGCGCGGAATCCAGCGGACAGCCCGCGAAAGCCCTGTCACGAATGGTTTCGACGTTGACTCCTCCGGTCACTTTTTCCAGATTGCCGCAGTTTTCAAAAGCGCCCTCTCCGATGTCCCGCACAGAGTCCGGCAGGTATACGGAAACAATACTGTCATTCCCTGCAAAAGCCTCCGGCGCTATGGTCTTTACTTTTTCCGGCAGGCTCAAGCTGCCTCCCGCTCCCCGATAGGCCAGCAGGATTCCGTCCCCTACCACCAGATATTCCTCTCCGGAAGCATGCAGCCAGGTCTCCAGCCACATGGATTTTTCAAAGGCCTTGGGCGCAATATAGGTGACGGAAGAAGGGATCCTTACTTCGCTCAGATAGTCGCAGTGATAAAAAGCGCCATAGGAAATGGTTTCTACCCCATCCGGTATCTGCGCCCTAGTCAGGTTGCTTCTGGCAAAGGCAAACTCTCCAATCTCCTCTATTCCCTCCGGAAAGGTATAGCCGGTCATGCCGCTGCTCTGGTAATAAGCCAGATCCGCCAATATCTTGCCCCCTGCCAGAGTCATTTTGGGAATATCATAATTCTTACCAGAATCCGGCGCTGTTTCCAGGCTGCCGATTTGCCCAGGATGTACACCAAGCTGTACATCCTGCTGTACGCCCGGCTGTATGCCCTGCTGGCCGTTGCCGCTCACCGAGCCCTGGCCGCCTGAAGTTTCCGCACCTCCCGCAAAACCAGAAGACAGCTCTCCTTCCACCGGAAACCCTCCGCCATCCGCTATGATCACAGCGCTATTGCCCACTACATAAGTGCTTCCCAGCACATTGCCCAAAGGCGCGTCCGGTGCCGGTTCCTCTCCTTGGCCGCCATTCACAGACGCATTACCGGAGGGCGCCTGCGAAGAATCGCCGCCCTGATGAGCGCCGATCTGATTGATACGGTTGACTAAATTGTCAAAGGGCAGATACCCAGTAGTTACCAGCAGTCCCGAAGTCAAGGTTCCCTGAGCGTCCTCATTGGGCTGGGGAGCAGTATTTTCCCCGGGATTTTTCTCCTTCCAGGCCTGATAAAATTCATAGGCCGGCGTATTCTCCGCGGCAATGATATTGAGTTTTCCGCAGCCGTCAAACGCGGTATCGTGTATCTGCAGTACCGAAGAAGGAATGGTAACATTTTCCAGTTCCCTGCAATCCGCAAAAGCCTTCAGTCCAATGGATGTGACCGAATAGGGAATGGTGATGCCCTCTAAGGCCCTGCAGTTCGCGAACGCGTAGTCCGGTATACTCTTTAAATTGTTGCTCAGTGTGATCCCCGTTACAGTCTCATTTCCCCAGAAAGCGTATTCCGCAATATCCGTTACCGTAGAGGGCATAGTATAGGTTTCCGTCTTTCTGACAGGAAAAAGCAGATACAGCTTACTCTTGTCTCCGCTGTAAAGACAGCCATCGTTTACGGAAAATTCCGTGTTCTTCTCACTTACCGTTACAGACTCCAATGCTGCGCAGCCTGAGAAGGCGCCTATCCCCAGCTGGGAGAGCCCTGCTCCCAAGGTCAGCTTCTTTAGCGCCGTACAATCCGCAAAGGCGCCGTTGCCCAGCTGTACCACGGAATCCGGCAGCTTTACTTCCGTCAGTCCCGTACAGCCGGCAAAGGCCCGGTAATCGATCTGCTCCACCGCGCTGCCCTTAAACTCCAGCTTCTTCATGGCAGTGTTGCCCGCAAAGGCCTCCGCCCCGATCTGGGTGACGGAAGCAGGAACAGACACAGTTTCCGCTGTGCCTGTATAACGAATCAATATGGTTCCTTTTAACTGAAATTCCGAATCCTTAGATACCGATTCTTCCGCGGTCAGCGGCAAAGCCGGTATCTGGGTTACCGCCAGGGCAGCTGCCATTAACAGCGCGCTCAGAAAATACCTGGCGGTTTTCCTTGAAAGCCTGCCTGTTTTCTTCATACGCCTTCCCGCGCCTTTCCCCATTAAGCCCGGATCGCTGCTTTCTTTCCTGTTTTATCCCGTTTTACAAACAGAATCACTGACATACAGGCTAAAGCAATGGCTACGAACCACTTGGGATGAATATCTCCTGTCCTGGGAGAATCGTCCGCTACTCCCACGGATTCCAGATTGGCGGTATTCACGTACATCACGTACGGTGAGAAGTGCTCCGCCGTAAAGGTGATGCAGGAAACCCCGTCAATGGTCGTGAATTTGGGGGACAACTTATCCAGCTTATCATCCACCACACCCGCTATCCTGTTATTTCCCGCATAGGTAATCAGGGAATCGGGCAAAGGCAGAGTGATGGTGATCTTCAACCCCGTAGTATCCGTGATCTTTCTAGTCCCGGTGGAATCATAGAGGGAAATATCCATCGGGAAATACTTGATATTATCCAGGCTGCCAAATTCTGTCGTCAGCGCCCGCAGCGCCGCCTCCGTCGCGGCGGTATCCTCGGAAATTTTTAATACAAAGTTATCGGAAGAACCGTTTACCGTCACGGATACCACACCCGTATTGGAAAGCCCGTTCTTGTCGATGATAACGGTGGTACTGCCCCCGTTTCCTGACACGATGGGCTTTGAGGTGGTGCCGCTCCCGCTGCCGCCTCCGTTATGGTTGTTATTGTTATTGTTGCTATTGTTATTGTTTGTGGCGGGTTTATTGACATAGTTAGCTGTCACTGTGGTGTTGGCGGCGGGCATAACCAGTGTGGTCGCTGAGATCGTCGTGCTGGCCATTTTCAGGTCCGCGGTTCCTTCCTGTGTCCACTTGTCAAATTCCTGGGTGCTGGCAGGTTCATTTGCTACCACGATAACGGTGGCGCCTGCTACATAACTGCCGGAGCCGCTGCCGTTCCTGACCGTCAGCGTGTACATCTGAGGTGCCGCAGTGTTTCCATTGCCATTATTGTTTCCATTGCCATTATTATTTCCATTATTGTTTCCATTGCCGCTTCCGTTACCGTTTCCGCCGCTGACGCTGCTGTTTATAGCTCTCTCAAACTGAGCATAGACATCCACATCCGCAGTGATGTTCGTCAGAGCCGGTCTCCAGCCCGTAAACACATAGCCTTCCCTGGAAGGCGGCACAATATTGGGAGCGTCTTCTCCCTTGGCCACTCTGGCTTCATACCAAATGCTGTCGTCCCAGTTGATATACCGGACGGTATATTTCAGTTCCTCGGAATCTATCTTTTCATACTGCGCCGTAATTGTCAGATCCGCGCTGACGCTGTGATAATCAGGCATCCAGCCGACAAAACGGTACCCCTCAAACTCCGGAGCTTCGGGAGCCGCAGCATCCCCGCCTATGGGCACCTTCTCTTCCGTCAGAAGTACGGGTGCAGCCTCATGGTCTCCGGGATCCTGATACCAGAACTGTACGGTAAACTCCGTGGAGTCCGGTTTATGGGTGACAATGATATTGTCATACTCATTGGCATAGTACTCTGCGGGTGTCCCTTCCTCGCAGTAAAATTCCACGATCTGCAGCTGTCTCCCATCCGTTCTGGGATGCTCCGGCGTATTAAACGCGGAAGGCTGTATGATGGCTACACTCTTGGGGACTTCCACATAACGCACATTGCTGTTGTGGAACGCTTCTTTTTCAATGGCATGGGCGTACTGGGACGGCAGGTAAACGGAATTCAACTGAGAAGTATTGGCAAAAGCCCGCTCAGGAATCGTGTCCACCTGAGAATTTCTCAGATCCACCAGTCCTATGCCTTCACAGTCCATGAACGCCTCCGGCGCTATGGACGTAATGTCTGCTGTTTCTTCCGCGCTGACGGAACTGCTGGCACCTCCGTTTTGTCCGCCGTATATGGTTCCCCGGCTCTCCAAGCACTCTACGATACTGGATTTCGCTCCGTCCTCCAAGCCATAAATGATAGCTCTTTCCGTAGTAAAATACGGTCCTCCTGAGAAATTGACATCATTCAGCTGCGGGCAGTCCTTAAACGGGCGCAGCCCTAACTCGGATACAGTAGGGGACATCTGTACATTTGTCAGGTTGTAATTGTTGGCAAAGGCATAATCTCCTACCGTGCTGCCCCCTCCCGACATAACGACGGAAGTCAGGGGCGATTCATGGTTGCTGATAGGATCGCCATCCGATACCGAACTGTATTCCCACGCGAAAGCATAATCGTCCACTACGGCTTCACCGCCGGTAATATTGATGGTATTCAGCTTCTTACAGCCGGTAAAGCTGTACGGCTCAAACTCCGCAATATCCGCGAATGTCACGGTCTGGATATGTTCATCCGCTTTCTGTCCATCCACCGCGCTCACCTGATAGGTACCGTCCTCCCGCTGTGACGCAGTCTTGCCGGAAAACAGCCCCGGAGTGATCCGCTTCACGCCTGCGGGTACGGATACATTGAGGGCCGCATCTACGATCTGCCTCTCATAATCTGTCAGCTTGGTCACATCCTGCCCTACATCTTCGTAATGCTGTATGGCTTCCTTGGCCGCCTTTTCATAGGAGGGATTCATATAGGGAAATACATAAGAGCCTCCCGTATCTTTCTGGCCATACTTTGACCCGGCTTTCAATTCATCATAGGTCGGATAATCCATCAGCGTAGCCGCGCCCCCTGAACCGTTTTCCACATAGCGGATCTCCAGATTGGTGGGCCAGCCGCTGTAATAGGTGATAAAGGTCCGCTGCTGAGCGCCCTGATTAATATTGCTGTTGGGATTCATGGCGTAATTGAAGGGTACAATATTGTCCCCCACCGCTCCCGTAAAGGTCAGCTTCGGCACTGCCACAAACTCATCTGAAGTATTGTCCAGAAAATCCTTATTTTTACATCCTTCCTGATGATTACCTTCCATAAGCTGGGTAGCAAAGGCGTTGGTCCCGATATGGGTGATCCGGCTGGCATCCTGGAAGATCACATGCTCCAGATTGTGGCAGCCCCTAAAAGCGTCGTCATTGATGGCCGTAACCGTAGCGGGAATAGTGATCTTCTTTAAATAACAACTGCCTCCACCGCCACCAAAGCTGCCGTGATCGATCGAGGAAACTCCATAAGGGCCAATGGTGCTGGGAATGGTCACTTCACTGACAGGAGCGTCCATATTAAAGTACAAAAGCTGGTTCGCGGAATTGACCTGGTAAGTCAATTTTGCCTTGCCGCCGGTTCCGCCTTCTACAGCATCCTCCAGCATAATGATCTCATATTTATCCTGTCCGGCGTACTTAAAAGCCAGCACATTCTCCTTGGTATACTCGTGAGTGCCGGAAACATCCTCCGCTTCAAAATAAAATGTAGGATCCACCTGCGCCTTGAAATTCTCCACGGTAAAGGCGTACGCCTCTGTCGCCGGATCCGTATCCGCCATCAGATGCAGGCTGGGATTTAAAACCTGGATACGTTTTAAATTGGTACACCCCGCAAAATTATTCAGATGCACCGCGTTGGTCTGATCGTTCTCCTCTAATCCCGTCAGAGAACTGGGCAGCACCAGATCCGTGAGGGCTTTACAGCCGCTAAACACGTAGTGCCCTAATGCGTTCAGCGAAGTTTTGCCTCCGCCGGACTGTCCCTCCCCGTTCAGATAGACACTGCTCAGGCTCTCACAGCCATCAAAGGCATGGTCATAAATCTTCGTAACCTGGGCAGGCAGAGTAAAGCTGTTTAAGGAACGGCAGTTATAGAAAGTATAGTCGGAAATATAATTTAATCTGCTGTTAAATTCCATGTCAATGGACGTCATATTCTGGCATTCGGCAAAAGCATGGTGGCCGATTTCCTCAATTCCGTTGCCAAGCTTAATGGTTCGCAGGGTACTGCAGTTATAAAAGGCGTAATTGCCGATACCGATCAGATTGGGCCCCACCGTCAAGTTGGTAATATTACCCTGATTGGCAAAGATTCCCTTGTCGGGATTCGTATTGACACTGCTGCCCACCGCCTCGGCGATCTTCCACTCCTGCTGTGCACCTACTCCAGTTTCTCCCGTGGGCTCCAGATACTGGTTGCCGATATAGGCTACGGTAATGTGCCGTATCCACTGTTCATTGCTACTCTGGGTAGGCTTGTATTGATCTCCATCCTGGTAATAAAACTCCGTTAAGGGGCGCTCTACGCCCGCCTCTGTATAGAACCACTGATCCCTGGTATTGGCATAGCAGGGCAGATATTTGCAGTTTTGTTCGTCGATCACTCCCGTGTTATTGCCGGAAGTATCCTGTACGTAGGCTATCTCTGCCCTGTAATAAAGCGGCTTCTGGTTTTGGCCCACCGCCACATATCCGGTACCGGTACCCTCGTTTTCGCTGAACTTGGTATAGGCGTCCACGGTATCCGGGATCACCAGATTGCCGCCGGTCAGCGTACCGCCGTTATAGCCTAAGATCACCGCTATCATCTGCGTGCTGGATGCAGACGCTTTCACCCAGGCAAACTGGAACATACCGTCCTCTGTAGTGTATATGGTATCACAATCCTGCTTTATCATGGGAATGGTTGAACTGTCTTTCCCAACCTCCGTCTCCCAGGTCAGCTTTTTTTCTGCCGCCACCGCAGCGCTGGCCTCCGGTACAGGGATCGCCGCCACCAAGAGGGAAGTAATTAAGCAGGCCGCGCCCAATGTCTTGCGCACTCTTCTGCGCAGCCTGAGATTCTTTTTCTTGCCACTGTTCTTTGCCATTTCGCATCTCCTTTATCCGGAAATCCGGTTTAATCGATTCTTTTCGCCACTACCACAAAACGGCCGTCATCCGTATAGTAATCGCAGGTGGACAGCGTCAGAAGCTCATCTCCATACTCCGCCGTCACGCCGGTGTCATACAGAGACATGGCCGCCATTTCCCGCATGTAGGAGTTAAATTCCAGCTCCGACGCCGCGTCTATAAACTGATAATATTTAAAGACGATCTCGCTCTCTTCATAAATTTTGGAACGGAACACATACATTACCTCGTAAGTGCCCTTCTCGTATATGGTATCAAACTGTATGTACTTATGATCTTCGTAAAAGGACTGGGAACTATATTTATTGAGCTGCCCAAACATCCTGCCGCTGCGCATATGGTGCCCGTAAATGATCAGGTTTGTGCTCCTTGGCAGCACCATACAGTCCTTATCCAGAAATATGCTCCCGTTCTTGTCCTGTTCCTGGTCAAAATTATGATCCAGATAATATTCGTTGTTCGTTGTCTGCAATACGGGGTAATCTATATATGTATCGTCAATTTTTACCCATCCGATTAGATTTTGATTTAAAGTATACAAAGTTTTATAATCATCCAGGACATCCGGCACGATAATTTCCTCGTTGTTATAGTGGATGACCACCGTTTCCGGCGTCTGTTCCGATACAATGCCCGTGGTGCCGATCAGCTGTCTCTGGGAGTTCATGTAGGAGTCCAGCCTGCCGGTCTGATAGGTGTAGATTCCCAGATAGGCAAAACAGCCCGCGGCCACTCCGAGGCACAATACGATGATGACTTTCCGGATACGCTCCCGTTTCTTTAACTCCCGCACAATGGACTTCTGCATATCTTTGTCGTAATCTTCCAGCTTGACGGCCGCGCGGGGATCTTGCTTTTCTTTTTCCGTATTTTTCCTTTGTTTTTCTTTTTCTGTGTTTTTTCTCTTCTTTTCTTGTTCTGCGCTTTTTCTCTTCTTCGCTTTTTCTTTTTTGCCGGTGCCTTCCTTTTCCTGCTGCTTTAAGAGTTCCTCCAGCTCCTCTTCCAGATCCTTTCCCAGGATCGTCCGAAAGCGGTACTTCCCCGCGCGAATATCCTGAAGAAACCGCCTGGTCTCTTCCCTGTCACGCAGATCATATCTTTGTTTTAATGTTTCTATATACGCGGCGTCCCTGCGCGCCGCTTCATAATCGGCGGTGCTTCTGAACTGCCGTCCCAAAACCGTCCTTGTTTCCATATTCGTCTGTTTCAAGCACACACTGCCCCTGATTTTATGATACACTACTATTTTACTATATCTTCGGATTAATGCAAGCCCCTAAAACAGCGGCGGCAGAATTTACCTGAAAATTTCTTTGCGTAAACCGGAAACATTGACAGGCACCCCTACATAAGATAAACCATAACAAAACCCAGAGGTATTGAACATGAGCGATTTAACTGCTAGTAACTGTGGATGCGGCGGAAACAACGGAAACGGCTGCGGATGCGGCAACTTAATCTGGATCATCCTGCTGCTCTCCTGCTGCAACGGCAACGGAAACGGCCTCCTTAACACAAGCGACGGCTTCGGCGGCAACAACAGCTGCGATCTGCTGATCTGGATCCTGCTGATCTCCTGCTTATGCGGCAACGGCAATGGAAACGGCTGCGGATGCGGCAACTGATCCACTTATGCGTGCAGGCTCTCTCAGGGAGCCTGTTTCACGCATACATATTTACCTGATTTCATAAGATTAAACATCAAAATACGGGGAGAGAGGCATGAGGGAGAAGCAGGATTGTGAAAAAAATGATAAAATACAGGCTTTTGACGCGCTTTTTACTACCAATCACATTCAGATATACAAGCTTCTCCTTCCCTATTTAGCCCCTTCCCTGCAGCGGCAGCTCGCCGTCTATATCAAATATCTGGAACTGCAATATACTGCCGCCTACTGCAAACACCACCCCTTCGGCTGTATGCCCAGAGCATATCCACCGGACGCGTCCTGCCTTTACCGGGAGATCCAGCCCTACTGCTCTTATGAGGAACGCCAGAAAGCCGAAGAGCTCCTCCGGTTCTTTTCCACCGTTAAAAACGCGGAAGAAATGGCGGAAACTGTCCGTATGATGAAAGAGCTGTTTCCGGAGGGCACAGGTGACGGAGAAAACAGCGTCCAGGACCTTTTGGAAATGTTTAAGATGTTCTCACAATAAACTGTTGGAGAGGAGGCATAGCATGGAAAACAGACCCGAATGGATGTCCGATCCCAAAGTGGCCGGTATCGAAGAATACAAACTGCGGTTTCTAAACGAATTGGCCCAGGGCTGCCAGGGTAAAAGCCAGAAAGAGCTCATGGCTTTTATGGCCGCTAAAATGAAACAGGCCAAAAGTGAAGGCATCTCCTTCTCTTCCTCGGAAACCCGTCTTCTGATCCAGATCATCCGGGAGCACAGCTCCCCCGGAGAACTGAAACAGATCGACGAGCTTATGAAAAAAGCGCCGTTCCACTGACGGCGCTTTTGTGCGTTTAAGGTTTTACGACAAGATTGACGATCCTGCCCGGTACGTAGATCTCTTTGACAACGGTGCCGGACAGCTTGCTGCCCAGAGCTTCCTTCGCAAGAGCGATCACGTTTTCTTTTTCTTCTTCTTTGGCAATGAGCACTGTGGCTTTTGTTTTGCCATTGATCTGCACTGCCACTTCCACGTTGTTCTCTACCGTTTTGGCTTCCTCATATTCCGGCCATGTGGTCTGGTAAATTCTACCGGAATACCCCACGTTTTCCCAAAGTTCTTCCGTGATATGGGGTGCGACGGGATTTAAGAGCGTCAGCAGTGTCCGAAACTCTCCTCTCGTCACCTGGTTCTTTTTGTAAAATTCGTTTATCAAAGACATCATGGCGGCGATCGCCGTATTGTATTTCAGATTCTCAAAATCGGAGCTGACCTTCTTAATGGTCTGGTGCATTTTAGTCTCCATATCCGGAGAATAGCCTTCCTCGCCAGTCAGCATATCCTGCAGCTTCCACACCCTCTCCAAGAATCTCCGACAGCCCTTTACCCCGTCTTCCGACCAGGCCGCGCTCAGATCAAAGGCGCCGATAAACATTTCGTAGGTACGCAGGGTGTCCGCGCCGTACTCTCGTACAATATCGTCAGGATTGACAACATTTCCTCTGGATTTGCTCATCTTCTCCCCATTGGAGCCCAGTATCATGCCGTGGGAAGTCCTCTTCTGATAAGGCTCCGGGCAGGGTACCACCTTCTGGTCATACAGAAATCTATGCCAGAAACGGGAGTAAAGCAGGTGCAGTGTGGTATGCTCCATACCGCCGTTGTACCAGTCCACAGGCATCCAATACTCCAGAGCTTCTTTGCTCGCCAGCGCGTTTTCATTCTTCGGATCCGTATACCGCAGGAAATACCAGGAAGAACCGGCCCACTGGGGCATGGTATCCGTTTCCCGCTTCGCAGGTCCGCCGCAATGGGGGCAGACCGTATTTACCCAGTCCGTCATGTGGGCCAGGGGAGACTCTCCGTTGTCCGTAGGCATATAGCTTTCCACCTCCGGCAGTTCCAGAGGCAGTTCACTTTCCGGCAGAGCCACATAACCGCATTTGTCACAGTGTACAATGGGGATGGGCTCTCCCCAGTAACGCTGTCTGGAAAATACCCAGTCCCGCAGCTTAAAGTTGGTCTTTTCATGCCCGATTCCCTTTTCCGTCAAAAAGTCAATGACCTTTTTCTTGGCTTCCGCCACGGAAAGTCCGTTTAAAAATCCGGAATTTACCAGTGTGCCGGACGCCACATCCGTATAAACGGCTTCATTTACATCCACAGGGCTGCCGGCTACCACCTCCACAATGGGCATATGGAATTTTTTCGCGAACTCCCAGTCCCTCTCATCATGGGCGGGCACCGCCATAATGGCGCCGGTACCGTACGTCATAAGCACATAGTCCGAGATCCAGACAGGAACTTCTTCCCCGTTTACGGGATTTACCGCCGTCAGGCCGTCCAGCATCACGCCGGTCTTGTCCTTGGCGATCTCGGTACGCTCAAAATCGGACTTTCTGGCTGCCTGCTCCCTATAAGCCACTACCTCGTCCCAGTTCTGAATATCCGCCTGGTATTTGTCGATAAAAGGATGCTCCGGGCTCATGACCATATAGGTGACGCCGAAAAGCGTATCCGGTCTGGTGGTATAGATGGTCAGCTTATCTTCCTTCCCCTTCAAAATAAAGTCCACTTCCGCGCCCGTGGATCTGCCTATCCAGTTCTTCTGAGATACCTTCACCCGCTCAATATAATCCACCGTATCCAGACCTTCCAGAAGCTTATCCGCATAGTCGGTGATCTTTAACATCCACTGGCTCTTGACCTTACGGACTACTTCGGAGCCGCAGCGCTCGCAGACGCCGTTGACTACCTCTTCATTGGCCAGTCCTACTTTGCAGGAAGTACACCAGTTGATAGGCATTTCACTCTTATAAGCCAGTCCCGCATTGAACAGCTTTAAAAAGATCCACTGTGTCCATTTATAGTATTTCGGATCGGTGGTATTGATCTCCCTCTCCCAGTCAAAGGAATAGCCCAGTGCGTGCAGCTGCCCCTTAAAGCGTTCCACGTTGTTTTTGGTCACGATCCTGGGATGAATATGATTCTGGATCGCGTAGTTTTCCGTGGGCAGGCCGAAAGCGTCCCACCCCATGGGATACAGTACATTATAGCCCTGCATCCTTCTCTTTCTGGCTACAATATCCAGCGCCGTATAGGGACGGGGATGTCCCACATGCAGTCCCTGTCCGGAAGGATAGGGAAACTCCACCAGCGCATAATATTTGGGTTTGCTGTAGTCCTCAGAGGTGACAAAAGCCCTTTCCTCGTCCCAGATCTTCTGCCACTTTTCTTCCACTTCTCTGTGATTATACGGTTCTGCCATTTTTTTCTCTCCTCTTCTCCTGCTCTACGCAGAACATGTCACGGTCCGAACTCTTCACGATTTGTTTCGCATCTTGTGCTCCGGCCGCCTTTAAAATCCAAAAACCCTTTCGTCTGTTAGAGACGAAAGGGCTTTATTCCGCGATACTACTCTGATTCGCAGCTTTATTTTCCCGCTGCGCACTTTACAATCTCTTATGAACATTTAACACCGATTATTTTATTCCGTTTTGCAGCATGTGTCAAGAAAATCTTATCTGCCCGCGGAAACTATAGCCTTATCCATCCGCGGAAGCTATCGGATACATCCTTGCAAACCCGAAATGATAAAACATATAGTGAATGTCAACCGCTTCCTCCCAGGTATACCTTTCGCTCAGAACATTCGGATCACACCCCATCTCAGGGAGATACAGAAACCATATATTTCCCGTCCTGCCCTCTATCTGATTCCAAGCCCAAAATGCCTCCACGTCCCGGTACGGTGAATAATCCGGACGGTATCCGTAAATCATATAGTCTTTCTCTGGAAAATAGACGCTGAGAAAAAGGGAATGGACACTAGATGCCATGATCAAGTCGTCCTCTCCCACATTTTCCTCCATAAATTTTTTCCATTCATCCAAACCAGTATCGTATTCCAGCGCAAGTTCCGTCCGATACTGGGCAAAAAAACATATCAATGCCACGACGGCCACCGCTGTGCTGCACCATCGGAATCGAATCCTCTCCATTCCCACCGCGTACATCAGGATCAGAGCGCCAAAAGCCGGGAAAAAATATCTTCCAAAAAAGCCCTGTCCGGTAAACACATAAATCAGGACTCCTACCAGTACAGATACCCCCAGTGCCGTCACTCCCAAAAGAGGAGCCGCATTTTTTCGCTCAAGCATCCACCCTGCCCCGCACAAAAACAGGAAAAGACAGAGAAAGAACTCTGTTCTCTGCACCCAGATAATAGGCGTTTCCAGTGCTGAAAACCATTCCCGGTAAGTTCTCTTCAGCATGTCATATACCAATGGCCACACATCCTGCGTGAGAGCCCCGCCCTCTGCCGCTCTGCCCTGCATTTGCTTTACAAGTACTGACAGCCATGGAAGAAAAGCCAGGGCTATACAGATTCCACTGATAAAATATCCCTTGAGGCAGTCATATTTCTTTTTACCAAGCAGGGCGCAGAAAAAGAGCAGATACATGAGAAATAGCTGCAACATGGCATATGTGTGGCTGTATACGCCGCCAATTCCCGCAAACGTCAGCAGACACCACTTTTTCCATCCGGCCGGTCCCCGCAGAATATCAAGCATCAAAAGCCCCGCAGCAGTCACAAAAAACAGTGCCATGGTATACATCCGGACATTACCGCTCTGTACCACCATAATGGGCATGACGATGGAATAAAACATAAACCAGACGGATACCTTTTCTCCGAATAACTTCTTTACGTAGAACTTTCCCAGCAGAATATATCCTATCATTCCCACAATGGAAAACCATTTGAGAGAACGCAGCCCCATAAGAGAGCCCCACATGTTCCACCAGCCCTTCAGAGTCAGATAATAAAAGGGTGAATGCACATCCTGGGCGGTAATAGAAACAATATCTCCCACTGTATTTTGTATCAGTGCCGCCGAATAGCCCTCGTCATACCAGAGATTCTCGGTGATTCCCAGACTTCCCCATATAAGCAGGCCAATGATGGGGAAAAGATTCCACCAAAAATGATAGGAAAACACCCTGCGTTTCAAGACGTTTACTCCTCTCCGCTATTTTCAGCCAGCTTGGAAGCCCTCTCAGCCACCTCTTTCTCCTGAACATCGGAAGGTGCCTGCTCATAACGGGCAAATTCATAGACATACTCACCGCGGCCGCCGGTCATGGAACGGAGATCCGTACAATATCCATAAAGACTGCTCATGGGAATGTCCGCTTCGATGATCTGCTTTCCGCCGGGCGCGGGAGTCATTCCCAGCACTCTGCCGCGGCGCTTATTCAGATCACCCATAATATCGCCTGTATAGCTGTCCGGCACCGTTACCTTTAAGGAAGCAATGGGCTCTAAGAGCACCGGTCCCGCTTCCATAAAGCCTTTCTTGAAAGCCTGGATCGTCGCCATTTTAAATGCCATCTCCGAGGAATCCACGGGATGATAAGAACCGTCGTAGAGTACCGCTTTCACTCCCACTACAGGATATGCCGCCATGGGGCCCTTTTCCACGGAATCCTGCAGGCCCTTTTCCACTGCGGGGAAGAAGTTCTTGGGCACCGCGCCTCCTACCACTTCCTGCTCAAAAACATAAGGCGTCTGCAGATCGCCGGAAGGCGAAAAACGCATTTTTACATGCCCGTACTGTCCATGACCTCCCGACTGCTTTTTATATTTGTATTCTACATCGGAAGTCTTTTTGATCGTCTCCTTATAGGCGATCTTGGGCTTGGTCAGCTCGATTTCTACTTTGTACTCATTTAAAAGCCTGCTCGCCACAATCTCCAGATGCTGCTCTCCGATACCGTACAACAGCGTCTGCCTGTTTTCCGCGTCGTTGACAATCTGCAGGGTCTGATCCTCATGGGACATCTTCTGCAGTGCCTGGGAAATCTTATCCACATCTCCCTTGTTCTTGGGCTTGTAGCGCATATAGGTATAAGGCTTGGAAATCTCCCATTTGCCGTACTTGACGGTAAGGGCTTTGGTGGAAAGGCTGTTGCCCGTTCTGGCCGCGGTGAGTTTCGCCAGTGCGCCGATATCTCCCGCATGCAGCTCCGGGACTTCTAGGGGCTTATTGCCCTGAAGGACATAGAGCTTTCCGACCTTTTCCTCAATATCCCTGTCCACATTATAGATCAGGTCATCCGTTTTCAGAACGCCAGAGTTGACTTTTATCAGAGAATATTTGCCAATGAAAGGATCCACAATGGTTTTCCATATGTAAGCCGACTTCGCTTTGGAGAAATCATAGTCCGCATGGTAAATATCGTTGGTCTTCATATTGATGCCGGCCACCTGACGGTTTTCAGGGCTGGGCAGATATTTGATGATGTCATCGAGCAACGTATAAACGCCCTGGCAGAGCGTGTTGGAGCCCATGCTGACCGGCACGATGCTGCCATCGCAGACATTGGTACGCAGAGCCGCGCGGATCTCCGCTTCAGAAAAGACTTCCCCGCCGAAATAACGCTCCATCATCTCTTCGCTGGTCTCAGCCACCGCCTCTAAGAGCGTATCCCTGCACAGCTGCAGGTTGGGCTTGCTGTATTCCGGTATTTCACAGGGCACAACTTCCTTTCCCTGCCACCTGTTGCCTGTTTCAGAAATGACATTGACATATCCTACAAACTTTTCGTTTTCACGGATGGGCAGATGGAAAGGCGCGATCTTCTTGCCGTATTTCGCGGTCATATCTTCCACTACTTGTCTGAAAGAGGCATTGTCCACATCCATATTGGTTACATAGACAAAGCGGGGCAGTTTGTACTTTTCGCACAGTTCCCAGGCCTTTTCCGTGCCAACCTCAATACCGGCCTTTCCGTTTACTACAATGACTGCGGCGCCCGCGGCGCTGACCGCTTCCTCTACCTCGCCGACAAAATCGAAATATCCCGGTGCGTCCAGAATGTTGATCTTATAGCCTTCCCACTCTATGGGGATCACGGAAGTAGAAATGGAAAACTGCCTTTTCTGCTCCTCCTTGCTGTAATCGCTCACCGTGTTGCCGTCCTCTACTCTGCCCATGCGGGAGGTAATGCCTGATAAGTAAGCCATGGCCTCAGCGAGACTGGTCTTGCCTGAGCCGCCATGCCCCAGTAAAACTACGTTTCGGATTTTGTCGGTCGTGTAAACTTTCATGCTGATTACATCCTTTCCTGTTATTTTTGTGCTTATTTACAATTTTTTCATGGATTTGTAAAACACTATAGGTATATTTTACTAAATATCTCTTTCGATTACAAGGTTATTTATTTAATTTTTCCACTTATTTTATCACTTTAAAGTGTTGAATTTTCAGATTGACGAAAAACCTGCCCCATGATAAAATAGAGCTTGCTTGCGGACATAGCTGAAATCCCGCATGACGACTACTTTAACGAGGTGTATTATGTCTGAACTGACCTGCGGTTTTATCGGATTGGGACTGATCGGCGGATCCATCGCGAAAGCCATAAAGGAGGCCCTTCCCGGCACACGGATCATCGCCTATGACGTGAATCAGGAGTCTGTCGCCCTGGCCTGCCGGGAGGGAGTGGCCGACATTGCCGCGCCGTCCATAGACCAGAGCTTTTGTGCCTGTGATTACCTGTTTTTGTGCGCGCCTGTTTCCTGCAACGATGAAAATCTGCGCGCAGTCAAAAGCATCCTTGCTCCCGGCTGTATACTGACGGATGTAGGCAGCGTCAAAACATCCATTCACCGGCATGTGGAGGCAGCCGGCCTTTCATCCCAGTTTATCGGCGGACATCCCATGGCGGGCAGCGAGCGCTTCGGTTACGCCAATTCCAAGGCTCTGCTGCTGCAGAACGCCTATTACATATTGACGCCTTCTAAGGAAGCTGCGCCGGAAAAGCTCGCCGCTTATCGGGAACTGGTAAAAAAAATAGGGGCTATCCCCCTGGTACTTTCCTGTAAAGAGCATGACTTTGTCACCGCCGCTGTGAGCCACCTGCCCCATGTACTGGCATCCACGCTGGTCAATCTGGTGCGGGATTCGGATTCCCCCGAGGGCATCATGAAGCAGATCGCGGCGGGAGGCTTTAAGGACATTACCCGGATCGCTTCCTCTTCCCCCGACATGTGGCAGCAGATCTGCTTAAGCAACGGAGAAAATATCGCTATTCTGCTGGAGCGCTATATTCAGGTGCTCACAGACGCAAAAGCAGCCATCCAGGCAAAGGACGCGCAGGCTCTTTATGCGCTCTTTGATTCTGCCAGAATCTATCGGGACTCCTTTATCAATTCCTCCAGCGGTCCGCTCAAGCGCGCCTATGAGATCACGGTGGAGATTGCGGACAGGCCCGGCCCCCTGGCATCTGTCACCGCTCTTCTGGCTGAAAATGGCGTCAGCATCAAAAATATCGGCATCACGCACAACCGGGAAGCCGCCGAAGGTACCATGTCCTTAGAGTTCTATGAGGAAACGGCCATGAACCGGGCGCTCACCCTTCTGACGCAGGCAGGTTTCGAGGTAAAGAGCTCTTTTTGATCTTTTTAAGCGCCAGCAGACACAGCGCTCCTCCTACCGCTCCGCCGCAGGTATCCAGCAGTACGTCCCAGAAGCTGGCCCAGCGTCCCGGCACAAAATACTGATGCAGTTCATCCAACGCGGCTGAAATAAAAACCCAGAGCAGGGCACAGCAATAGATTCTTTTCATAGCTTCCGTAAAGGCATACAAAAAGCAGCAGACCAGAATCCCCATTACCGCATACTCGGCAAAATGCGCCATCTTGCGGAGAGGATGCTCAAAATACTCCGCCAGCTCCATGCGCATGAATTCACTCAGTCTGCCGCCATGCAGCCGGTTCCACAGATCTACCCCATAGCGCGACAAAGACATACTGATACCGCCGGAGGTTTCTCCGTCCTGTTCCGAGAAACCGAATATGGCCGTATAGAGCACCGCCAGCAGTATCCCCGCCGTAAAGGCGGTTTTCTTTTTTATTCTTCTATTATTCATTCTTTTTGCTGGCTTCCATGGTCTGGTATACCGAAATACGGGAAGCGTCCATTTCCGGCATTCCCACAAAAATGGCGCCGTAGGAGAAGGCCTCCTCTTTTTTCTCTATCCTTACGATTTCCAGTATGGCGTGCAGGACCTCCTTGGTCCAGATCGTCAGGTAGGCTTCATACACCGCTCCGATTGTCAGAGCCTCGGTACACAGAAAACCCACACCGCTCTTGGAAACGTCCACGATCTCAATACCCACTTTTTCTTCTTTCTCCCCATCCAGACGTTTCACTATCAAGCTGGACTGTAACTGGGTTCTTACCGTTTTTCTTCTTTCTTCCATGGCTTGCCTCCCTGGTGCGATTTCTTTTTACGCTATTTTATCACATATCCTAAGACAACTCAACCGGTTTTGACGCCTGCCCACACCGCCGGCTCATACGATCAGTTTCGGTGCCGCCTCACACAATGAGCATGGCATCCCCAAAGGAAAAGAACCGGTACCGCTCCTTTATGGCTTCCTCATAGGCCGCCAGCACATGCTCCCTGCCCGCCAAAGCCGACACCAGCATCACCAGCGTAGATTCCGGCAGATGAAAATTGGTAATGAGAGCGTCCAGCACCTTAAAACGATAGCCGGGATAAATAAAAATATCCGTATTCCCGCAGCCGGCCCGGAGTTTTCCCTCTTCGTCCGCCGCGCTCTCCAGCGTTCTGCAGCTGGTGGTACCCACGCAGACGATCCTGCCGCCGGCGGCTTTCACGCGGTTTACGGTATCGGCAGCCTCCCGCGTCACCTCATAGTATTCCGAATGCATATGGTGCTCCAGTACGTTCTCCGTCTTGACCGGGCGAAAAGTGCCCAGCCCCACATGCAGGGTGACAAAGACCACTTCCACACCCATTTTCCTTATCTCATCCAATAGTTCCTGCGTAAAATGCAGCCCTGCCGTGGGAGCCGCCGCGCTGCCCTCATATCTGGCATATACAGTCTGATAGCGGTTTTTATCCTGCAGTTTATGGGTGATATAGGGCGGCAGAGGCATTTCTCCCAGCTTATCTAGAATCTCTTCAAAGATCCCCTCATAGGAAAAACGGATCAGACGGTTTCCCTCTTCCACCGTTTCCAGTACTTCGCCAGTGAGCAGCCCGTCCCCGAAGACAAGCCTTGCGCCAGCCCTGCATTTCTTTCCCGGCTTTACCAATGTCTCCCAGACATCTTTTTCCCGCCGTTTTAGCAGCAGCACTTCCACCGCCGCTCCCGTATCGGCCTTGCAGCCCAAGAGCCTTGCGGGTATCACCTTGGTATTGTTCAGTACCAGGGCGTCCCCGGCCCTTAAATAAGACAGAACATCCCGAAACTGCCTGTGCGCAGTCTCTCCCGTCCGCTTATCCAGCACCAGCAGCCTGGAGGCGCTGCGGTCCTTGAGAGGCTCCTGCGCGATCAACTCCGGCGGCAGTTCAAAATAAAAATCCGACTTTTTTAACACCGTCATGTCAGATCTGCCCCTTCGACAAAGGCCTTATAGCCCCGGTAGGTTTCATAGACATCCGCTTTGCTGACAGCCTCCCAGGGCGCGTGCATATTCAGCACCGCCACGCCGCTGTCGATCACGTTCATACCGTAAAGAGCCAAGATGTAGGCAATAGTACCGCCTCCGCCCACATCCACCTTTCCCAGCTCGGCCGTCTGGAAGCAGATTCCCTTTTTCTCAAAAATGTTTCTGATATGAGCCATATATTCCGCGTTCGCGTCGTTGGAACCGGACTTGCCCCTGGCGCCGGTAAACTTGTTAAATACCATACCGTTTCCTAAAAAGGCGGCGTTCTTTTTCTCGAAACTGGAAGCATAGGTGGGATCGAAGCCCGCGCTCACATCAGAAGAGAGCATGCAGGAACGGGCCAAAGCCCTGCGAAGCGTCAGCTCACTGTACTCTCCCGTTAAAGCCAGCAATTCTGCCAGACTGTTTTCAAAGAAACGGGACTGCATACCGGTAGCTCCTACGGAGCCGATCTCTTCTTTATCCACTAAAATGCAGCAGACGGTACGGTCGGTCTTTCCGGTGTCCAGCATGGCCATTAAAGAAGTATAGGCGCATACCCGGTCATCCTGTCCGTAAGCCAATATCATGCTTCTGTCCAGGCCGGCCTCCCTGGCCTTTCCGGCAGGCACGATCTCCAATTCCGCCGAAATAAAGTCCTCCTCTTCCACGTCGTAGGTCTTTTTCAGAATATCCAGTACGCCTGCCTTGACCGCCTCTTTCGCCTCTTTTTTCTCCTTTTTATCCTCATCCTTCTCGTCACCGGCCAGTACCAAAGGTCTGCTACCGATGATCAGATCCAGCGCCTCACCCTCTATCACCTTGGAGGCTTTTTTCTCCAGCTGCTCCCCCGCAAGATGTACCAGCAGGTCAGAAATAAAGAATACGGGATCGTCCTCTTCTTCTCCAATGCTGATCTCCACTGTAGTGCCGTCCTTCTTTACCATCACGCCGTGAAGGGCAAGGGGCAGTGTCACCCACTGGTACTTTTTCACGCCGCCGTAGTAATGGGTATCCAGGTACGCGAAACCGCCCTCCTCATACAGTGGATTCTGCTTTACGTCCATTCTGGGCGAATCAATGTGGGCGCCCAAGATATTCAGGCCCTCTTCCAGAGGCTTCTTTCCCAGGCGGTAGATCGCGACGGATTTGTTCATCCAGACCGCGTAAACCTTATCGCCCGGCTTTAACTTCTTTCCGGTAAGGATCGCTTTCTGCAGCTCTGTGTATCCGTTCTCTTCCAGCATATTGACGATCACATCGATACATTCTCTTTCGGTCTTTCCTCTGTCCAGGAAATCCCTGTATCCGGCGCAGAGCTTTTCCAGCTCCTTTATCTGTTTGTCACTATAGGTTTCCCATACATTTTTTCTTTCCATGCCGGTTTTCCACCTTTCTATTTATCTCTTATCTGCGCGCCAAGCTGCTCTAACCCATTGACGATCTTCTTCATGGCTCCAGCCACATCGGCCTCCTCCAGGGTTTTGTCCATGGCCCTGAAAGAAACGCTGTACGCCATGGAACGGCAGCCTTCCTTGATCTGGCTGCCCTCATAAACGTCAAACAGGCTGCAGGACTCTAAAAGCTTGCCGCCCCGCGTAGCGATAACAGTCTCTATATCTCCCGCCAGGACATCCTTGGATACGATCATGGAAATATCCCTTGTTACCGCAGGGTATTTCGCGATTCCCTCGTACTTGCGGTCAAAGGTAGCAAAAGGCAGTACCTCAGGCATATCGATCACCGCCACATATACCCTGGTTCCAATGGAGTAATTTTCACACACCAAAGGGTGTACCTCTCCCAAATATCCCAAAAGCTGTCCCCGATAAAGAATATCGGCCTGTCTCCCCGGATGCAGGAAAGTCCTGCCGGATTGCGGTACATAGCTTCTCTTCTCCTTCATGCCGATACTGTCAAAAAATTCCTCCACCACGCCCTTTAACGTATAGAAATCACCGTCACCGTAAAAGCCCAGCGTAAACTGCATCCTCTCGTCGGGCAGCTCCGTCAGAGGCAGTGCCTTGGGGATGTAGACATTTTCCAGCTCATAGAGACGCACGTCTTTGTTGCGCCGGTTATAGTTATTGGAAAGGCTCACCAGCATACCGTTTAACGGCAGAGTTCTCATGATGGAAAAATCTTCTCCCAAAGGATTGGAGATTTCAATGGCTTCCCTCGCCTTATCCTCCGGGGACAGCATCAGCTTGTCAAATACCTTAGGACTTTCAAAGGAATAGCTCATTCCCTGGGAAAATCCGCAGTATTCCGCAATATCCCTGGCCTTTTGCTCGACGCGCAGCTTAAAGGAGAGCTTGCCCGTTGTAGAGCTGCTCTTGGGCAGAGATACCGGAATCTTATCATACCCATAGAATCTGGCTACCTCTTCCGCCAGATCGGCCCTTCCCAGTAGATCCTGTCTGAAAGACGGGATTTCCAGCTGAATACCGTCTCCTGTCCTGATAATACGAATATCCAGTTTCTCAAAAATAGCAAGCATCTGCTCCTCGGACACCTGCGTTCCCAGCAGTTCATTGTACTTCTTCGGCTCAAAAGGCAGCACCCGCAGGGGAGCCAGCGGTTTTCCCACATCCACCGTTCCCTCCACTACATCGCCGCAGCCTAACTCCTGAATCAGCTGGCAGGCTCTGTCAATAGCGGCTTTGGCATTTGCAGGATCCAGACCTTTTTCAAATTTACCGGAAGCGTCGGTACGCAGCCCCAGCCTTTTGGCGGACTTTCTGATGTTGGGACCGTTAAACACAGCGGCTTCAAAGAGTACGGTCTTTACATTGTCCGTGATCTTGGAATTTTCACCGCCCATGATACCCGCTATTCCGATCTCCTTTTCCGCGTCGCAGATCATCAGGATGTCCTTATCCAGCTTCCGCATCTGCCCGTCCAGAGTCTGGAACTCATCGCCATCTTTAGCCCTGCGCACAACGATCTTATGCCCTGCCACCGTATCCAGATCAAAAGCGTGCATGGGCTGTCCGTATTCCTCCATTACATAGTTGGTGATATCCACCAGATTGTTAATGGGACGGATGCCGCTGGCAGCCAGCCGCCTCTGCATCCATTCGGGAGAAGGGGCGATCCTGATATTGGTGCAGACTCTTGCGCAGTACCTGCTGCACAGGTCGGTGTCCTGTACTTCCACACTGACATAGTCCGCTACATTGCCGCCGTTTTCCTTTACTTCCACCACAGGAGGCACAAAGGGCTTATCAAAGGTAGCCGCCGCCTCTCTGGCAATTCCCAGTACACTGTAACAGTCTACACGGTTACTGGTGATTTCATACTCAAATACCGTATCCCGCATTCCCAAAAGAGCCACCGCGTCCTCTCCCGGTACGGCAGTATCGGGCAGGATATAGATTCCCTCCTCCGGCGCGTCAGGGTACATATCTCTGGAAGAACCCAGCTCCTCTATGGAGCACATCATACCGGCAGATTCTACTCCTCTGAGTTTGCCCGCCTTGATCCTGATGCCGTTCTCCGGCAGCGGCCCGCCGTCATGGCCTCCCGCCACTTTTCCCCCATCTAAGACCACCGGCACCTTATCGCCCTCCTTTACGTTGGGGGCACCGGTCACGATCTGCAGAGTCTGGCTGCCCACGTCCACCTGGCAGACGATCAGCTTATCCGCGTCGGGATGCTTTTCAATCTTCTTAATCTCTCCCACTACGATCTTTTCCAGATTTTTATCCAAAGCGGTATACCCTTCCACCTTGGTACCGCTTAAAGTCATTCTGTCGCAATATTCCTGCGCCGTACATTCCAGGCCGGGCACATATGCTTTGATCCATGATAATGCTGTATTCATATTCTACTCCTTTCCCTCTTAAAACTGTTTCAGAAAACGAATATCGTTCTCGTACATAAGGCGCATATCGTCGATTTCATATTTCAGGAGCGCGATTCTCTCCAAACCTACGCCGAAGGCAAATCCCGTGTATTCTTCCGGATCCACGCCGCTCATTTCCAGCACGTGCGGATGTACCATACCGCAGCCTAAGATTTCAATCCAGCCGCTGCCCTTGCAGAACCGGCAGCCGCTGCCGCCGCATTTAAAGCAGGTCACGTCCATTTCCGCGGAAGGCTCCGTAAAAGGAAAATGGTGGGGACGGAATTTTACTTTAGTCTCCTCCCCAAACAGCTCCCTGGCAAATTCCGCCAGCGTTCCTTTCAGATCCGCAAAGGTAATGCCCTTGTCCACTACCAGGCCCTCTAT
The DNA here is from genome assembly GCA_947631685.1 of uncultured Lachnospiraceae bacterium. Classification (GTDB taxonomy): domain Bacteria; phylum Bacillota; class Clostridia; order Lachnospirales; family Lachnospiraceae; genus Acetatifactor. The sequence goes on along the minus strand of CANRMI010000001.1, from coordinate 281,950 downwards.
CTGATGAAAGCAGGGCGAATGGGTGGCATCCACCTCATCGGAACGGAATACCCTGCCCGGAGCCAGCATACGGATGGGCAGACGGCCCTTTTCCAGCTCATGGACCTGGGTGCCGGAAGTCTGGGTTCTTAGCAGAATATCTCCCGTAATGTAAAAGGTGTCCTGTTCATCCTTGGCAGGATGGTCCGCAGGAATGTTCAACGCTTCAAAATTGTAGTAATCCTTCTCTATCTCCGGGCCTTCCACCACTTCATAGCCCATGCCCACAAAAATACGCTCCACCTCTTCCAACGCGATCGTATTGGGATGCCTGTGCCCGATCACATTCATTTTGGCCGGCAGCGTCACATCTATTTTCTCTCCGCTGAGACGGCCAGCCAGCGCTGCCCGTTTCATCTTCTCCGTAGCTTTTTCCAGGACCTGTTCGATCTCCGTCCTGACGTCGTTCACCATTTGCCCCACCTTGGGTCTCTCCTCCGGCGCCACATCCTTCATTCCCTTTAAAAGCGCAGTCAGCTCTCCCTTTTTGCCAAGGTAATTGACACGAATGTCATTCAACTTCTCCAGCGCCTGCGCGCTCTGGGCACTTACCGCTTCAATCTGGGCTATCGCCTGTTCCTTGATCGCATTTAACTTCTCTTTCATATCCGGTTCCTTTCTTAAATTATGAATCATTATAAATGATGGCGTTTCCACGGATTCAAGTCAATAAAAAATCCCATGTACGATACGCATTACGATATGCATATCATGCATGGGACGAATTGCTCCGCGGTACCACCCGATTTCCTGCAAAAGCAGACACTCTTACGCGTAACGCGCGTTCACGTCCTGTCCTACTCTCCCGGCGCTGCCATGGATTTCAAAAGGAGGCTCCGGTGGGAAATTCACACATCCACCCTGCTTAAGGAAGCTTACAGCCGGCGGCTTCCTCTCTCTGGAAGAAAATGAATGGCTACTGACACCTTCTTGGCCTTTAACTAAAAACATTGTAATCAGCCGCCGCCCAAAAGTCAAGCAAAATCTCATTCCGGCCACCCTGATATCTCATTCCCGGCACCCCGGTATCCGCAACCGGCTATCTGCGCATCCATCTCCTGTACCAGGGTGCGAAAAAGCGGTTACAGTGGGCGCCGATCAGCAGGATATACATACTGAAATACAGCCACAGCATGATAATGACGATAATGGAGAGGCTGCCGTAGGTACTGAAGCTGTCCGTACGCTCCACATAGAGAGAAAAGAAATAAGAAAACACGCTCCATACCACCGCCGCGCCTAACGCGCCCGGAAACTGCATACGAAAGTTCAGCTTCTTATCCGGAACATAAGTGTAAATAGCGGTAAACAATATGGTCAATATCAGCCATACCGCCAGGAAGCGGAAGTGCATGAACAGATCGAAGATGATCCTTATCTCCGGCAGCTTGCTTAAAATAATATCTAAGAGCACGTTTCCGAACACGTTAATGGCAAGGGAGAGGATCAGGATCAAGATCATGATAAAGGTGTAAAAAGAAGCCAGTACGCGCAGTACAAAATAATTCCGGTGTTCCTCCACCCCATTGACTTCGTTCAATCCCCTTGTCAGCGCCAGAATCCCCTTCGATGCCGACCACAGCGTCGTCACTGCCGCTATGGACAAGATCCCCACCGATTTGTCATAGACATCCGCGATCACACTGCTGATCAGCGGATCCAGCGTATCCACGGTAAATTCCGTGATCAGATTGACCAGGTTTTCTTCCGTCAAAGACGTATAAGGCAGGATCGTGCACACCAGGATCATCATGGGCACCAGAGAAAGAAAAAAGAAAAAAGCTGTACTGGCGGCAAAAGAACCGATATTCTTTTTCTTCATCGCTATCTGAAAATCCCGAATCATGCAATACAGCTTCTTCATTCTTCCACTCTCCGCACCGTACTTCCCTGATAAAAATACTCCAATATCTCTTCCGCGCCGCAGCCGGCCTCCGCCATATTTCTGGCTCCGTTCTGAGACATGCCCGCTCCGTGTCCGAACCCGCCACCCGAAAGCAGATACCCCTTTATTTTATCATCTTTTACAACGGGTGTCATCACAAAAAAGGCGCTGGGCAGCAGACTGGGCATCTCCACTTCGCTTCCATCCTGCCTTACCACCCTGGTCCTGCCGTCACAGAGCACATAGCGGATATTCAATTCGGAGATCACCTTGTAGGTTTCCTTGCTGCCTTCGATTACCAGCTCATCCGCTGAGCCGCCGGCGTTTCTCTTTACAATCTCCAGAGACAGGATCTCCCCCAGTTTTTCAACCGGTTTGCTTACATATTCCCCATTTTCATAAGTCAGCACCAATTTGCTGTTGGCCGCATACCTGCTCTGCAGGGCTCCCAGTATGGTTTCCTCATCCAGCTTCTTCACTTCGTAGCTCCAGCGGTACCAGGGCTCCAGCCTCTCAAAATCCGACTCCGGAGGCTCCTTTAAAAACTGCGCGAATACAGCCTCCTGTGTCATATTTTCCCCAGTATAGGGCAATTCCTCTCCCGCCATACCGGCCGCGCTGACAGACAAGGCCGAAAGGTAGGGCAGTTCCGCGGCCGTTTCCGATTTCCAGACATGCTCATCCGAGCCGAAACCGCAGGATGTGGAATAATAATAGGTATCCGCCAGCTCCCCATCCTGTGTAAACAACAACTCCCCCGCCGTTTCTCGCACCGCCGTAGTGGTGCTGTTCTGCTCGGAAATGTTGTTGTATACCTGAAAAGAAGTGCTGTCATCCACATGGGCGCCGTACTCCGAAAGGCCGGAATGGAGCATTCTGGCATAAGCGTAGGTTCTGGCGCAGACCGCCTGGGCCTTTAACGCCTCCAAAGGATAGGAGGAGGGCATTTCACTGGGTACCACCCCATACAGGTATTCCTCTAAAAGCACCTCATTGATGACCAGTAATCCCTCGTCCATACAGGAAATCTCTATGGTTCCCCGATAGGCCGGCGTCCCCTGGCCGCGCTCCACGGAAAGAAGAGAAATCTTTCCGGTCAACGCGGCAGGCACTATTTTTACTCTGCCGCCCGCCTCTTCCGTAAAATAGGGGCTCTCCGGCGTTATCGTAATGCTTTCCCCCGCCCGGTATGTCTCCTGGGACAGCACTCCGTTTTTCTCATACTGCAATGTATAGTCCGTATCGCAGGCAAGCGCCACCGCCTCATGAAAATTTCCGGTATATCCGCTGGTCTTGATCAACACACGGATATATTCCATCGTTTCGTCCCCAGTCAGCAGCACGCCGCAGACGGCTCCGTTCTCCAGAATAAAATCCGCGAACCGATAGCCAATCCGGATGTCCCTCTCCTCCCCCAGACGCAGACTCCCATAAAGTGTATAAAAGCGCACATCTTCCGCAAACGGCAAAAAGCCCCTTTCTTCCAGTTCCACACCGCTGCCCGGCTCCACGCTCAAAACCTTGCCGCTCACTTTTTCCGTTCCCCTTATGTATATGTCGGTGACCACACCGTCAGTTACCACAATATCCGCCAGGCTCCCCTCCGGCTTCCCGGCTGTCTCCTTCAGTATCTTCTCTTCCGAGATAGGATAAGTCCTTTCCTCTCCGTCAAAAAAAGACAGGTATGTATTCTCTACATCCGTCAGATAAACATTCCCATACAGCTCCACTTTCGGCTCTGCAGGTTCTTCCTGCCGCGCCTCGCCCTCCGGCTCGGTCTTGGCGGGCTTGGGCTTTGCTGCCCTGTTTCCCAGACAGCTTCCCAGTCCCAGCAAAAACAGCAATACAATACCGACCGCACATAAGATTTCTTTTTTCCGCACCTGATCCTCCATATCCATTCCGCAAAAAGAGCAGCCACTCAGCTGCCCTTCTTTATCTTATGTACCCCAAAATGCCGGCTCTTGTCTTTTGACTCCTAGCAATGCTAGGTGGGTGACCGCAATCATGCTTTTGCCTTCCCCTGCAATCCTCTTACGAGTGGAGGCTTGACAGCCACATGACAATATAGGAATCCCGTTTAAAGTAAATGTAGGTTCAAAATAAACAAGAGTTGTCGCGCATTTCAGGTTATCTTTATTATATTCAATCTCACCGCATATTACAAGCTAAAAACGCAGGAAAATGATAGAAATTACATTCTTCCTATCAGCTTTCTATTTATACAGTTACACAGATAACTGTGCCAGCTTACTGCTGTGATTTAAAACCGTGTGCTTTAAAACTTCAATATCCTCGCCCATACCGTCTATTTTCTCCGTACTCTTTTGGTATCTTTGATAAGTATCCAGATAACATGATTCCATAGTCGAAAGACGAGGTATTACATTGTTCTCCAACTGTACCACGCTGATATGGCGCACACCCTGCTCCAAGGTATCGAGACGCTGATTGACCGTGTTAAGCTCACCCTTTATGGTGCCAACCTCTCCTTCTATGGTGCCAACCTCTCCTTCTATGGTGCCAATCTTCTCTTCCATAGAGTCGATCTTCTCTTCCATGGTGCTGATCTGCACTTTTATGGTGCCGACCTCTCCTTCTATGGTGCCAATCTTCTCTTCCATAGAGTCGATCTTCTCTTCTATGGTGCTGATCTGCCCTTTCATGGTTCCGATCTCACCTTCTATGGAACCAATCTTCTCTTCCATAGAGTCGATCTTCTCTTCCATGGAATCCATCCGGTCATATAACGGCTGCAGCTTCTGATCAAATTTCGCATCCAGCTTTTGATCTAGTTTTTCATCCAGCTTCTGTTCCAGTTTCTCTTCCAGCAGGTCTGATATTGCCGAAAGCATTTCTTTGTCTACCATTGTGTTTCCTCCCTCTCCGGCGTGCTGGTAAGCGCTTTCCGCCGGCCATGTTAATCTTTACATTTGAAATCTTGGCGAAAAGCCAGACACTGATATACTCAGCGCTCCGCACATCCGAATAACGACTGTTACTGTACGGGAATTCATTTCATGTGTTTACTGTAACATGAGCTGGAGAAAAATGCAAGTAGAATTTTCTTCCCATATAATAAATTTTTTCATCCAAAAAAATATTCCTCTAGCATCAGGCAAAGGCAATGATACACTGGCAGATGCAGTTCCTGGGCCTGATAGGTTTCTTTCGCCCCAACGGCAATGGTTACATCCGCTGTTGTACGCAGTCTGCCTCCTTCACTGCCGGTCAGCGCTATCACTTTCATTCCTATAGCCTTTGCGGTCACCGCCGCATAAAGAACATTTCTGGAATTGCCGGAAGTGGAAATGGCAAGCAGTATATCCTCTTTCTTTCCGTATCCAAGCACCTGCTGCGCAAAACACATAGTTCCGTCCACATCATTTAAAAATGCGGTATTCAAGCTGTTGTGATTGCTGAGCGCAATAGCAGGCAGCGCTCCCTGCAGTTTTTCCGCTAAATCTGTTCCCATGGTTGTGTCCGATTCACACAATCTGGTCTTCAATTCTTCACTGACTCTGCGGGGCAGTACAAACCCCTTCATCAGTTCACCCACAATATGATCCGCGTCAGCAGCACTGCCGCCGTTTCCTGCTATAAGCAGCTTCCCGCCCTTTTCATAGCTTTCCACTAAAAGTTCATATGCGGAAACAATTTCCTTCTTATTCTCTTTGAGTACAGGATATCTGTTCCCCAGTTGTTCTATATATTGATCCATTTTCCCTCCCTGCTCCGGTTTGAAGACATTCTTCTACACCAGTATGTGTGTAACACAGTCCAGCAGATCCTTGTAACAGTCGATATGTTCCAACACTGAATTTTCCTCTTTTTCTCCCAGATACGCTACATGACACCCTGCCCGCAGCCCCGCTTCCATATCCGCGATACCGTCTCCAATCATCCAGGAATCCTGTAAATCAATATGATATTTCTCAGCCGCCTGCAACAGCAGTCCCGGTTTCGGTTTCCTGCATTCGCACTCTATCTTATATTCCGGTCTTTCTCCCGCATATCCTTTGTGAGGATGATGTGGGCAGTAGAAAATATCGTCCACATAAGCTCCTTCATTCCCCAGAAGCGTCTCCAGCTTTCTGTGTATCTCAGCCAGTTCCTCCTCCGATACTTCCCCCCTGGCTATCACCGGCTGATTGGTCACTATGACAGCGAGATAACCGCTTTCATTAATACGCCTGATTGCTTCCGCAGCCCCTTTTACAAGTTCCATATCTTCAATATGTGTCAAAAAACCTACATAGCGGTTGACCGTGCCATCCCTATCCAGAAAAACGGCTTTCTGCCTATTGGACAGATTCCTTCGCTCAACCAGCCCTGACTCCATATCTGCGGCCACTGCATAATAACGCTTTGGCGTACCCATATCCTTTACATATTCCGGAGAATCATATACGAACAGTTGTCCAGTTAAGATCAAAGGTTTTAAGACATCCCTGTCCAAATCTCTTTTCACCGGAGCCTCAAACAGATCCAATATTTCGGGTGAAAGCATATGCAGCCCGGCATTCACACGGTTCTTATACCAAAGACGCTCGTCTTCCTTAGTGAGCCAGCCTGTCACCCTGCCGGTCTCATCCGTCTGGATCACGCCGCTGTCAAAAGGATGGCTGTTCGGATGCGTAAAAATAGTGGCCAATCCTCCACATTTTCTATGAGCTTCCTGAAATCTCCCAATGTCCACATTCCAGATAATATCTCCGTTTAGGAGCAGAAAATCTTCTTTGATGCTCCCCTTGAGATAATAAAGAGCCCCTGCCGTACCCAACGGCTCTTCCTCTTTTATATAAGTAATCTGTACCCCATAATGACTGCCATCTTCAAAATACTCTTCGATCACAGTACCCAAATATCCAATCACTAGTACTATATCCCGAAATCCCTGCTTTTGCAGACATTCTATCTGATGCTGCAGTATTGGTTTGCCACAGATTGGGATCATCGGTTTGGGTACCTCCGCATTGACAGAAGCGATCCTTGTCCCTCTCCCACCTGCCATGATCACAATTTTCATAGTATCCATCCTTATATCGCCTGATAGTCTTCTGCTACATAATAAAGCACTTTCGTACCTTCATTTTCAAAGCAAAATGGAATATGCAGCAGCCCCTGCATGGCTTCCGCCACCTTTTTCTGATATTCCAAAGGCACATAGAACAGCAGAAAGCCGCCGCCACCGGCACCTAAAAGTTTTCCGCCAAGAGCTCCTGCACGCATTCCCGCTTCATACAAGGCATCAATGGAATCCGTAGATACTCCTGAACCGGTCTGCTTCTTCAGCTGCCATGTATAATCCAAAAGCCGTCCAAATTCATCCAGATCCGCGTCTTTTTGTGTCAACACCCGCTCCGCTTCTCCCACCAGTTCATACATTTCTTTTAGCTGGTCTGTTTTTTTCTTCCGGGCAGCCTCATTCTGTTTTTGAATCTCTGAAGAAAATCTGGTAAAACCCGTAAAAAACATCATCAGATTTTTATTCAGCCTTTCCTTCCTCTCTTGAGATACTATAATCGGTATCACCTCATATCCGGTCTCACTAAAATTGATCCGGTTCAATCCTCCAAAAGCCGCGGCAATCTGATCCTGCCAGCCTCCGGCTTCCCCACATAACCTACGTTCCAGATGAATGGCCTCATCAGCCAGTTTCCTTTTGTCCGCATATTTTCCCTTCAAAGCATAAAACGCATTCAGCATTCCCACAGCAAAAGAACTGCTGGTTCCCAACCCGGAACGAGCAGGCAGATCCGCTTCATAATTCAGGCGTATCTCATGCATATCCAGCATCTCCATAGCGTTTCTTATCAGGGGGTGTTCTATACGCTCTAACTCCGTGACTCTTTCAATCCTGGAATATACCAGTTCCGTACTGTATTCAAAAAAACGCGGCAGATGCCTGACATTTACATAACAATACTTATCAAAAGTAGTGGACAACACTGCTCCCCTGTTTACTCTAAAATAATCTTCCATATCGGTTCCGCCTCCAAAAAAAGATATGCGGAACGGCGTTTGCGTAATGATCATCTTTCGTCTCTCCCTTTTTATAGTTATGGACCTTTTTCCCTTATCACAACCGGCGCGATCTGTTCTGAATTTCCTGCTATGCTCTGAACTACGACCGTAAATATCCAATCGTCTTTCAGATCATAATGAAGAAAAAACCTCTGCCTGTTCTTCAGCAAGAGTGTATCGATCAATATCCTGTCTGGGCATTTCCCACTCTTTGCATCCGACCGATAAGGAAATGATGTCCCATATTTTTCATCCATTCGGATTCCGTAATCATGTCTATCCCCAAAATCAAAGGTTCTAAAGATTGCCCTGCACAGCGAATCCAGAGAACAATTTCCAGACACTTCCATGATCCGATAGATCTCCCTGCCGCCTCCGGCGGGATATACCCTTAGCGTATATCTGTTTTCCCCCATGTACCCTCCCCATCTTTCAGCCTTGGTATTTCTCATATTTCAACAACAAAAATCCTGATACCAAGATTTCTATGTACAAAACTCTGTACACTTTTCATACTTGATATCAGGATTTTTTATTCCAGTGTCCACTCTTCATTCCTTACTTATACAAAAGGTCTTTTATCAAAAGATCCCTGTCAAGTATGAAATATCCTACATTGGGAACACTTTCATTTTATCGGCTTTCTGTTTATACAGTTACACAGATAACTGTGCCAGCTTACTGCTGTGATTTAAAACCGTGTGCTTTAAAACTTCAATATCCTCGCCCATACCGTCTATTTTCTCCGTACTCTTTTGGTATCTTTGATAAGTATCCAGATAACATGATTCCATAGTCGAAAGACGAGGTATTACATTGTTCTCCAACTGTACCACGCTGATATGGCGCACACCCTGCTCCAAGGTATCGAGACGCTGATTGACCGTGTTAAGCTCACCCTTTATGGTGCCGACCTCTCCTTCTATGGTTCCAATCTTCTCTTCCATGGTGCTGATCTGCACTTTTATGGTGCCGATCTCTCCTTCTATGGAGTCGATCTTCTCTTCCATGGTGCCGATCTTCTCTTCCACGGAATCCATCCGGTCATACAACGGCTGCAGCTTCTGATCAAATTTCGCATCCAGTTTCTCTTCCAGCAGGTCTGATATTGCCGAAAGCATTTCTTTGTCTACCATTGTGTTTCCTCCCTCTCCGGCGTGCTGGTAAGCGCTTTCCGCCGGCCATGTTAATCTTTACATTTGAAATCTTGGCGAAAAGCCAGACACTGATATACTCAGCGCTCCGCACATCCGAATAACGATTGTTACTGTACGGGAATTCATTTCATGTGTTTACTGTAACATGAGCAGGAGAAAAATGCAAGTAGAATTTTCTTCCCAATCCATGTAGGATATAAAATTGTCAAAGTGCAATGTTACGATTCATTCTCCTCAACTATATCTAAATACGCAATATTTACCCTTTGAAGACTGCGTGATTCAATCTATCCTCGTAGTAAGATGCAGTATGTCTACATGCTGTATATCTTAGACATAGATTTCTAATAGCGGGCAAAACACTAATTATTTGTTTAGCTTTTATAATTATTTTACCATGTACCATTGATCTACTTTTTGGCATATTTTTTGTACCTTATTGTTTTCTATGATTAAGCATCTACTTATTATGAAACTCCTTATTAACTCTATAATCATACAGATTAAAAAAATCATACTGGCTATGCAAAGCAGATAAAAAGCATACCAATTTGATTTTTCAAACCACGTTATTATATCAAATAACTGATTCCACAATATCTCCCTTAGTAACTCATTATCATGAATCAAATATACACCCAATGTAGTTTTGGCTATTTTATTAATAACCGAATGAAATCCTATTTTTATTTTATTAAAACAGTAAAACAAACAAATTGATATAAAATATATTGCTGGTCCCCTATAATCCACAAGATGCTTTGTAATAGACAATCCCAAATTTCCAGGATTTAACCTTTGGCCAAATATTATACAGGCTACTACTAGTAATATTCCTGCAATACCCCCCCCGCAACTATGTTGTTCAAACCAATTATTTTCTTCCTTTTTCAAATAGGCTGCCAAAAAAAATGTATAACAAAAATCAGCTAGAGCAGCCCCTGGATTTTCAAAAAAGACATTATAAATCGGTATCAATATAGTTAAAAGCAGACATATTCTTTTCAAAGTATCCACTGTAACCTTTTGGGTAAGATATCGCAATACGGGCACCAACATATAAAACACTAAATAAGTTGTTATAAACCAATATCCTCCATAAAATGGTGTTATAAGCGCTTTTACCATCTCCTTAAGACCTACTGGTCTTAATCTGCCTAGTGTAACAAAAACAAGTATCAATACACTATAAGACCAAGCTTGCAAAAAAATACTCATAACTTTTTTAAAGCAAATCCCCTCTTGTTCTATAAGGAACCAAGAACTAATAAATACAAATAAGATATTTCCTACCTGTCCCCAACTTGTCAGTATAACATTAATCAGTGAATTTAATCCAAATGGTTCTGCAAGCATTTTCCCATAGTCTGCATGACGCACACTATGATATAAAATGATTAAAAACATGCCTAAAATTCGTAATATTTCTAAATTACTATCCCTCTTCTTACTACTTTGCAACATTAATTACACCAGTTTCCTTTTTATCATTTCTATCCTTAGATATATAATATATAATTGTATAATCAACCCATTATTGAAATTAATTTTTAAAAAACCGCTTTTCCATTTCGTTATGTCATTATTTATGAAAGTTTTATATATACACATAATATTTTTATTTGATATTTTTGTAGCCAAGGAATACGTTCCGGTATATTCTCGGTCTACTATAGCAGCAATTCGAACAGCATCAAAATAACGAGGTTTTAGTATGAATTTTTCTAAGGCATGTAAAATATACCCTGGCAATGGAACTAATGGTATATGCTTTGAATAGTCCGTAATAAAATCAAAAGCTCCTTTGCGTATTTTATCCAACAATATTACATTTGGTTTTTCCTCAATAAATGTATCACATATTACTTCAACTCCTTTCTCTTGATTCTTTCTTAAAAATAGTGCAGTTCCATTATTTTCAAAAAGTAAATGCTCTATTACTACACAATTTCTATAAAATACTCGTTTAGAAAACTGAGAAAGACTTTCATCAAAATATACGGAACACCTGTTTTGTATCTTTTTCATCCCCTTTGGGGTAATAATAAAATGAATACCCCAAAAGCTACGTTTCGAACACAAATCTTTCTTTTCTAAGCTTTCCAAATAACTTTGTACATTTGCTTCTATACTATTATTTATCAATGCAATTTTCCCAACATATTCAGACATATATTCTTTGAGAAGCATGTATTGCTCTTCAATTATTGGTTTTTGTATATTGTACAAATCTGTATAAAATTCACAAAAATTTTTGCTTTCAAGTTCCGTTCTAAGAATGTTACTTTCTATTATATAGCCATATTTCTTTAATAATTCCCTTATTTGACTACTATCAGGATCCACTAATATATAATGAAATATTTGTTTCATTGTATAACTGTTTCTGTCCGGAATCAGTTTTTTAAAACTATTAATACTGCCGTCTACATATAATAGAGGCAACCTCAAAGTATTTTTATTAAGTTTAAAATATCTGCATTTATCTTTATCCTCTGGGTATAGGCTTAAATAAATATGTTTCAAAAGCCATCCCTCTCTTGCCACAAAAGCTAAACAGTCAAACTGATGTTTCAAACACTCATTATGCAACCATCTGCAAAAGCTGTAACATAAAGGTCCAATCAACCCAAATCCCAAATTATATTCTGTTGCATTTTCGTCCTTTTCACCATTTCTTAGAATAAAATATCTTAAATGCTCTTCTTCAATCTTTTTTGAATCACTAAAATATATTGATTTTGTACATTGATCTCTAATCCAGACTGCCTGTAATCCATTCTGTAAAGCCATTGTATAATCAGACTCATAATTATCTCCTAAATGTACTATTTGTTTACCTGTAACATTTAAATCTGCTGTTATATATCGATATAGGTTTCCGCTTCCTTTTGTCATTCCAATTTCTGATGAAATATACACTTTTGAACACAGATCTAGTACCCCGGCATTCTTTAATATTTTATAAATTGTATCACGTGGTAAATATATATCTGTTGTTATAATAATTTTTTTACTATAAGCGGCGCAAAAATGTAATAACGATATGCATTCAAAATCTTTGCAACATACATCTATTTCTATCTGATTTTCCATAGCCATAATTCTTTTTTTCATTGCAATATCATAGGGTAACTCTTCATAAATATCCTTTAGCGTAACATCCTCTTTTCCCTCTTTTGCTGCTTTTCTTCTAGCAACTTGCTCAGCCACTTTTCGTTTTTTTGCAAATGACGTTTCAATATTCCACAATTCTATGCACATTTTTTCTATCAAGTCAAATACCCTTTCCGGTTGCTTTACAGTTCTGTGAATCAAAGTATCATACATATCAAATGAAATAACCTCAGCTCCTATAATATACTTCTTGATTTTCTCAATATTCATGCATTCTCTTTCCTTTATTTATTAAATATATTTTTTAAATATATCTTCACTTTTCGATTTGCCTCATGAATATAATACTCTAGCGTCCCCTTCTTAAATACTTTTGCTTTCTTACTCTTACAAGAACTATATTCATTAATAAGTGCCGATATTTCTTGTGCAATACAATAATAAACCTGCTTACTGTAATGATTGGTACATCCGTTAAAGCATTCTTGCGAATAAATATATTTTGTAGGATTTATTATCCTAATTCCCTCTATCCCTGTAAGTTTTTTCTTCATTAACTCATTTAATTCTTTATGCCTTGGTGCATGATTGAAAAATTCCTCCGTATTTATTTCGCTTTCAATTTCACTTCCTGTTAATAATACCAATAGGGTATTTATTGGCATTCTAGCTCTTATCCATAAAATATTGGCCACAATCTCTTCACATGTCAAAAACCCCTCAAACTCAAATGCACTTGAAAAGTCTTCCAATATCTCTTTTGTAAAATGAAATGTGTTCTCATAATTTCCACTTATGTAATCATGCCATTTTTTCTTGTCAGTCAACGAATAATTTCCACTATTAAAGCAAATTCTGTATCCTTCCGCTTTATTTTTATATACTCCTTCATGCAAATCAGGAAGCAAGCTATAAAAAACAATAGCATATTCCTCTGAAAACATATTGGTCTTAAAATCCATCTCGTCCATAAAAGGAACTGTTCGAACAATTTGCTTGATTTTATCTTGAGAAAATTCTTCTGCCTCTCTAATGTGAACAGAATGATTAAAACTATACGTTTGAAAATGCCTGTTATTCATAAAATTAACTTCTGTATCAATTAATACCCCCCCCTATCAAAGGTATAACTGCTAACAAATCACAGGGTCCCTTAAATAAAATTTTATTCCGAGTCAGTTTTTGCTTAACCTCATCATCTCCAAAAAACTCCTTTTCATTAATTTCTTCAATCCAATCCACTTTGTACTCTTTTTTTAATTCAGAAGCTACACTTCCCATAATCTCTAAATCAGGAAAATCTAGTTTTTCATATACCCATTGCTCTATACCCATCCCCAACGTTCTGCAAGAAAACAAAAAATGTATTAACTTGTGAGAACTTTTTTCTAAACTAAAAAATCCAACACTTCCATATTCTCCAAACCTGTCCTTTGCATAAACTACACCTGAACAATTATTTATATTATGAATTACCTGATAAAGTTCTTTTTCATCTACTCTACGCTTTGTATAATTTAACTGATTAGTACGCAATATTAATTCTGTTACGCGATTTAAATCTTTACAATGATAGTCTATATAAACACGAATCTTTGAATCTATCAGAAATTCGTGGTTAGATGAAGCCGCAATAGCTGCTCTTTCTTTTTTCTCCAAAATTTTATACTGTTTTAGCCTTTTATGATCTGCATCTACTTTAAAATCAACAGCATTTTTAAAATACTCGTATAGTTCATTAATATTGCTGGCCGACATTGTTATAATTCCAGGACAAGCATATGCCACTTCACGCAAATTAAATTCACTATCATCTATAAACAAGACATTTTCGGTTCTAAGTTTCATACGTTCAATTTGTTGTTTTACTCTCTCACCTTTTGCAGTCCATTCAATCGAAGGAAATACAAAGAAGTCCCAAATCTGCATTTTTTCAAGTTCTTTTTTAACCTCATCAAAATTGTTTTTTGAACAAATTGAATTTATGATTCCAAAATCAGTTGCCCTATGAACCAAATTCAGATTCTGTGGAATTTTTATAATGGTACCTTCACTAAGAATTCCTTTCCAAAATGTTTCATCCATATCCCAAATAATTAACTTGATATTTTTTAACCTGTCATCCATATATAATCCACCCTAATATGATATGTTTCCTTCTATAAAACGAAGCGATGGACATACTCCACCTTCTTCTGATAACCATTTTTCTCCTAACATATCAAATGTAATGATAAAATCCCTATCTTTCATTTCTGTTATATTAATCTTAATCTCACAAGTATTATAATCAACCCACTTTTTGATATAGATTCTTTCATTATCCCATACAAGCACATTCCCATTGCTGTCATACAAATGATATGATAACCTATAATCATTCTTATTGTATTCTATTGTACAATTGTCCTCATTCCTAAAGAGTAAGTTGACATGCAACAATCCATTTTCATCCAGCGTGGCACTATCTATCTTCAACATTATTTCATCCATAGTAAGTTCATCTATGGGTTTGTCATAACTGCAATACGCCAATTGGCCAGCATAATATGAATTATCATAAACTGTAACAGAATATCCAAGCGCTGCCGCGCGATCAATGGTTTCCTGCCACCCATCACCTCCCCAATTTGTTCGCCAAGCCCAAAATTTCAATGGCAGATTAGTATTATCGACGGTGGTCTGTGCTTTATCTAAAAATCCTTCTTTATACTCTTTGTCGTGAGAAACATAATAATTAAATCCATATGAGGCTATCCCATACAAATATGTTGCATCCTCCCATCCATGATTTTCAATCCATATCTTGGCATAATAATTGTCTAACGCTTTGTTCCAATTTTTTAAAGTTGATAAAAAAGAGCTTATAACGATCATACTGCTTAAAAGAATAGCTGCATACCATCCTACGCCCAGCTGTCCCACTACTGTATTGGCAATAGATTTATATTCCTTTATGAGAATCGGTAACACAACACTCAGTATAGGAATATAAAAATAGCTATACCTTACAAAAAAGCCAGCGCTTTGGCCAGGATGAGTCATTGCATATATATGAAACTGAACAAGAATATAATGCAATATATATCCTATCCATAAGCAAATAATCAGACTTTTCTTTTTCCAATCAAGACATCCTTTGGCAACCACCATAACTGATACTGCCATCACAATCACACTTATAACGCCAAATACTATCGGCCAGATATCTCCCGAATTAAGATTAAAAAAATATCCTATGATTTTGCCAAGAATAAATGGCAAATCCATCAGCGATTCCCAAGTAAACATTACTTTATTATCAGCTATCTGATTATTCAGCATTTGTTTTTTTAAAAAGAAAAAATACAATGGCAATGCAAATAAGAAAAACGACACCGCATATGTAACCGTAATAGCAATTTTTTCTTTTCTTTTAGCGGATTTCCCAAAAACTTTTCCTATATAAAACAAGAATAATAACGGCAGTGCAACAAATACGGCACCATACTGACTGTAAATTGCCAATATTGTGCACAACACAAATAACAACAGTCTACTATACTTAAACTCTTCCAGAGTTAAAACATAAAAGTAAATTGCCCCAAACAACATACAAAGCATCAATGCATATTCTGAACATTCTTGGATGCAATATATCCATTGATAAGATACTGCTAATACGCACATTGTCAATCCGGCAGTTTTTTTATCATAAAATTTCTTCAATATTTGAAATAATAATACTCCCGCTAATCCTCCCAGAAAAACATTAAAGCACCTGAACCATAGTACGGAATTACTAATCAGAAGCCAAAAATGCATTAAAAAATTATATAATGGAGGTTGAAAAGTGGTAATTACCTTACTATACATCTCTCCGCTCAATATTGATGCCTGTGAAAAGTTATACTCAACCCACTCATCTCCCCATAATGCAGAATGTGTAATATGAAAAAGCATCATAAAAACAAAAAATCCAAATACTATTATCTCAAAAACTTTATACTTCCTAATTAAATCAATATATTTTTTATTAAGCTGCATAAAACCAATCACCTCATTTCTTTTCTTAATCTTCCAAAATCTCCTAATGCTTTCCATCCTATTTTTATAATTTTAGAAATATTAATAGAATTTTTCCCCTCCCTGCGCGCATTAAATGAGATAGTCAAAAATTTAATCTTTTCCCTATAATACGAAAAATACGTCGTTATCATAATATTAGGAATATTAAAATCAGAGGGCAACTTATAAATATAGTTCTTTAAGACTTGTGCTCTCATTAAACGAAATGGTGCATTGGCATCTGGCACATTTACTCCAAAATACAGTTTTAACAGCAAACATACAACATGCTCGATAAAAGCTCTCTTATTTCCATCTCCTCTCTCTTTTCTGTTTCCAAAAATGGCTGCATATTCTTTTCTGTGTTCCCAAAAAACATAAAATTCATCTGGATTCGTCTGCCCATCAGAATCAGTCTGAAATATGTACTCCGCTCCGCTTTTTATTGCGAAATCATACAGTGCTATAACCTTCGGACCATGCTCTTTTTTTGTATCCGACAAAATTATTAAATCTTCATATGACTCTGCCAACTTTAAAAGGATATCATGTGTAGAATCTGTACTTCCACTGTCTGCAACTACCAGCTTTGATTTCACCCCCCCTATTCTAAGGAGCGGATACCACTGTTTTACTGTAGTTTCAATATTTTTTTCTTCATTATACGCTGGCATAACAATATACAATATATCATTCATCAATAATTCGCCCTTTCATATTTGTTTTTATATAATATAATGCCTTCTGGCAAATTACATCACTAGTAATACAACAAGTAATAATTATTATATTTAACATACATTTTTCATTTTCTGTTAGACCGTAGTACTAAACAACTTCCAACCATATGCTCTCCCATATCACTTGCCAAAAATTCTACTGCATCAGAAACCATTTGGGGTGAAACCCTATCATCCTCCAATACCACGCAATTCACAGTAATTCCCTTCCTAGCTAATCTTTCCGCCATTCCCTTCACAGCATCTACCGCCGCTTTTTGAAAAAACACCTCTGGGCACCAGAAATTTCCCTTATTTTCGCTATGTAGTACTTGCACAATATGTCCTCTAATTCCTTGCTCTATAAAATATTTTCCAATTCTTTGCGTTTTGAAATAAAGAGATTTGCATTCTGTATCTCCAAACTCATCCCACTCCTTTAAGCTAAATGACAAGAAATCTCCATCGTATTTCTGACATTCTTTCATATCTGGCAAATTAATCCAAATATCTGGCTTTTCTTCCGTATCGAACCAGTTCATATCTGCGATTTCCGCTGAATCTCTAAAAATAACTTTAGTTCCCAACATAGCCAGTTTTTCCGCTACTGTAGACCGAAGTAGACATTCTTCTCCCGCTACCACAGCCAGATGCCCTGATAATAGTTCTGATTCTGCTACATATTCCCGTCGTAATATAATTAATTTTATATTTTTATAATAATTCCATACCTTGAAAAATATTTTCTTCAGCATTTAAAAAACCTGCTTTCTTTCATTGCAACATCTGTTTTAGTTATCACAATAAACTACTGCCGCCATCGCAGACAACTAATCCACATAGTCCATCCATTTTTCCTCCCGCTAAGTAACAAACGATATTTGCAATCTCTTCTCGCGTTGCCATACGCCCATTTGGGCTACTGCGCCAACTTAAATTTTCTTCTGCAGTCATGTCACATATCATCTTTGTATATACATGTCCTGGTGCAACGCCAAAAACCCTGATATTAGAATCAGAAAGCAAATTTGACAACCCGTTTGTAAATATCATTGCTGCCCTTTTTGAGATTCCGTACGGTTGCCAAGTATTTATAATGCCACCAATACTTAATACTTGTACAATTCTTCCTGAAATCTTGTTCTTCAAAAAATAGCGGACTGCCATTTGACTTAAAAAAAATAAGGCCTTGCAATTAACCTGCATCTGCTCCTCCCAATCTTGGAAAGAAGCTTCAAAAAAACTACCATGCAAATCGTTCTGGCTGATATAGCCCGCATTATTTATCCAAATATCAATCCTTCCAAAACACGCCAAACATTCCTCAAATTTTTTTTCCATATCAGAGAGATCCGCTAAATCCCAATAAATATATTGAATACCCCCCCGAGATTGAGCCGGAATTGTTCGTCCTATGCATACACATCTTCCTCCTCCAGCTATGATTCTTTCCGAAATAGCAGTCCCGATTTCTCCTGTTCCTCCTGTAATAACTGCAACCTTACCTTCAAACATTCCTTCTGGCAGCCCATAACTACCATCCAGAGTAACTGTATGATGTTTCTCAATCCGTCTTCTGAGCCATGCCTTCATTTTTATTCAGCCTCTTGTTCTATTATTTTTCAAAATTTTACTTTTGGTACTTTTTCACACACTGCCACAGCAACCGTTTTGCATAGGATACCGCTTCATCAAACTCTGAAAAGCGACTTGCTCCTAACAGAAGCCCCGGAATGCCTACAATCAAACAGATACCCCCTCTATACATAAGACATTTTACGCCTTCTTGTGGCCCAAAACGGCAAAGCCACATACACACAGACATATCCACAACTGCAATAAACAGATAACACATCTGACGGAATACATACCCCCTACACGAAGCTATCTCTCCGAAACAAATTCTGAACACAATAACAAGATATCCAATATCATATACAAAAATTACGCTTATAATTGTAGAAAATAAAATTCCCCGTATTCCAATGCACTGTACAAAAATCAAATTCAGCGTCAAGTTTACAATTGCTGCAATAAGTGGAACAAAACGTGTTTTCCACCATATTCCGCTAGCCTCCTGAAGTACCCATAACATATCACACCACTTATAAAAGAAAAAATATGCTACAAAAAGAATTGTAGTATATTGGTCAAAAACCATGTCCACCCCCACCCAAAGCTTCATAAATGGTTGCACCAGACATAAATAACACAAAGCCAGAAAAGCCATAAACATCACATACAGAAAATTCATTACTCGAAATTCCTTATATTGAAATTCCTGTGATTCCTTGGCAACAATATTTCCAAACGCACCTATCAAAGCAGTGGCTACCACTCCATTTACTGTAAACAACGCCGTTGTAATGCAGTAGTAGTTTCCATACATAGCCACCATGCCAAGCCCCAAAAAAGCAGAAATCACAATATTATCTACTGACCCCAACACTACATCGCCCAATTTTCGCAGAAATAGTCCTCTGATCTGCTTTTTCAATCCCTGATAATCTGTTCTGTCAATGCTTCCCTGACATACATACATCGGATACATTCTAGCTGTCTGCCAGCCTATCATTAAATTACTGCTCAGTGTTGTCACAACCATAACAAGTACAAACAGGTAATAGTTCCGAAACGCTATTAATACCGCTACTTGCCCTATATTCTGCAAAAACATAATTACAGTTGCGACTTTACTTTCCACATCATTGCGCTGATTTGCCTGCAAAAGAGGCCTCCGGTAGGCAAAAAGCAGATAACTTACTACTGTATTAATCAGATACAAAAAATAAACCAGATACAAATTTATATCATTGGGATATTCCCCATAAATTAAATATTTAATAAAAGGCATAATCGCCAGCCCAGCTATCAGGATAACACATCCCACTACCCGATAGCATTTTCTATAAAAATTCAGCAACGCACATACTTTTTCGGTATCTCCCTCGGCTACCGGACGGTACATACTATATGTAATTGCTGCACTGAACCCTAGTTCTGCCACACTCAACATCCCGAGAATCGATGAAAACAACCCGCCAACGCCAAGATAAAGCCTCCCCATCACCCGCAGAATAATCATGCGAGAAAGCAATGGCAATACAAAGTGTATAACTGTATATACCATTCCCCACATAATATTTCTTACCGCGTTTTCGCCTCTTTCCAAACCATTTACCTCATCTCTATTACTATATACTCAATACCATAATACATTTTCCCGTATCACTCTGGCAGGAACTCCGGCAGCTAGGCAATATGCCGGAACATCCTTAGTTACAACCGCTCCTGCAGCAATAACAGCACCATCCCCAATGGTAACACCCTTAAGAATCATTGCTCCTGCAGCAATCCAGACATGATTTCCTATTACCACTGGCCTGTTCATCTTCCATTCCTCCTCATCCAGATTATGCGCATCCGAATCACGAATGACCACATTTCGCGCCACCGCCACATCATTGCCGATAACAATACTTTCTTTACAGATGACCTGAACTCCATTATTAAAATATCCGCTTCCAATTGTTAAACTTGCTCCCTGCCATAATCTGATATCGCACCCAGTCTGCAATGAAAATCTCCCATGACAGACCAGATGCGCCCCCTCCTTTAAGCTGATCCGTGTTTCTTCTTTTGTCTTTGGATTTTCTTTATGACCAATTACAAATCTTTCATCACATATAATACAGCTTCCTTTTTCCATCCAAATACGTGAATGTGCCAACGGAATGATTTTTCCTTTTGAATTTTTGCAAACCTTTCTACTATTCATCTTTACAAAAAGTGGAAAACTAATGCGGTTTCCATGAATTCCCAGCAAAAGTGAGAAGCCCTTTTTAACCAGTCTAAAACTACGCTTTGCATAAAATTTCATTTTCCGGAGCGGTGTGTATGTATCTGGCACATAACGTTTTAACACCTTTTCAAAGGGCATGGTCTGAATATCTCTAAAAAACAACTCTCTGTTCTTCCCCTGCGGAATCGATTTTGAAAATGCCGGATTCGATGATGTGTTTGCCTCTTCTATTCGACATTTAGATACATACAAATTCTTAGAAAATTCTTTAAACAAACGTTCTCCTTTTTCTGTATTAATCTTAATCATAGAAGTGCCCTTATTGTCATCTAAATCGGGGTGGGAATTTTCAATTCCCCAGAAATCTGCAATCGTAATATCTCCATAGCCCTTAACGGATTTAAAGCGGCATTTATGGCATGACGGACGCATACAACAGTTCTGCTCCAGAAACATACGCATAAACTGATCCTCGTATCGATCTCTGCTATAAATCTGCCCATCTTCAAATGTCATTTCTGTGGAGAAACGATGCCATCCATACGGCTCCTTACATTTAAAATGGATATTTATCACCTTGGATCCATACCTTTTTTCCATTACCTCTATAAATTTTTGCAATACTGCAGGCGCATTCCCCCCTCGGCAGAGCATATCTACTACAAAAAGGTTCTCATAATCCTGTCCCAAATAAGCATATAAAGCGCTTGTTTCACATGGAAGACTGCACATCATAACTCGTTTGCCTTTGCTCAGCAAAGTTTTAATTTCTTTATAAATCTCTCCTTTATCACTTTGAATGTACTTTGATCCCATCAGGATTTCTAAATCTTTCTCTTGGTTGGAAACAAAATGCTTTACTGTCCAATCCTCCTGCCATATCGCTCCACATATATAGCCACCATCAGCAAGAAAAGCAGAGGCCAGCCCGTGGAACACACCACCTGTTGTAGATTTCATTCTGATCACTTCATCCCGATTCCAACCTGCATATACCACAGGAAGTGGCAACCGTTTAGGCAATACTGTATGAAGCATCGGGCACTTTTCTTCGCATAGTCCGCAATCGTTACATTTTTTCAGATCCACTTTTGGGTAAAGAAAGGATTCCTTATCTCTTTCCATTGTAATTGCCCCAAAAGGACATATGTTATGGCACATACCACATCCTGTGCATTTTGTCTTATCTGTAATCTGAATCATAACAATTCCCTTTCCTTTAATAATTGCTCTAAAACTTGTTTTGTAAACCGCTTTCTTCCTTCTTTATTTAAATAATCAATCCCCTCAAAAAGTTCTTCCTCATCTCCATATAGTCGCTCACCACAAAAATCCCAAAAAGGGATCTTCATCTCATCAGCTAGTTCTCGCAGTGGCCTTATGTAGCCATGTTCCAAAAAACTCTTTGCAATCACACGATAAAATGTATCTGTAACCGGTGGTGTAAGAATAACTGGATTGATTCCTTTGTTTCTGTATTCTAGAAAAACCTTTCGTAACCGACTAATATTTTTTTTAATCTGTATGTCAGCCTCTCCATTCTTCCACTCTTTGGAAACATCTACACCGGTTAGAGTATACCATTCTTTAACGCGCAACTTGCTCTCTTCCTTCAAATCCTTCTCAAATATCTGCTCTTTCCGGTCAAAATGTCTAAATAATCGATGTATTATCTCCCATGGCAACTGAAAAAAGTTCTTCCAGGATGTCAAAACTGGCATATATCGATAAAGAAATTTTTTAAGTGGATGATACCCCCGGATCACCTGTGGTTTATGCAGAATAGAATAAAAAACTTCCTGATGGGAATCGTCCTTATAGTCATCAAAAATCAATCCTGCCAGAGGTAAACAAACAAGCAAAAAACCTCCCTGTTTTACCCTGTCACGATTTTCCAGCGCAAGACTGCAGCACATAGAGAGTGCCTGTGGATTTCCTGACAAGTTTTCAATAGAAACATCTGTTTCCGAAAAATCAAATGCACAATATGCTTGCAAACTTCCTATTATCAATCCCTCCAATTCTTCTTTCGGGAGTTTTGCAACCATGGCAATACGATTTCCACAGCGTTTTTTGTATGCTGCGGTATTGATATATCCCACATTTCCAACTACAAGCAGTATAGCAGCGCCCAAAAAACAGACAATCCATATCATTACGCCTTTACTTCCCCCAGTATCAGTTTCAAAAAGGAAATACTCTTTTCTCGCAATGCTATAAGCTTTTTCTCTACAATTCCATAATACTCTTCTGTCAAGTCTTTCAAAAAACCAATATCAACTACGCTGGCCGGTGATGCATCTAGATCGATCACCCTCTCTAAAAGTCCCAATTCACCTAGCAGCGTATAAAATCTGGAATTCATGGATACAACTGCTGAATCAGGATCCCTTTTAAGTACAAGAAACTTTCTGTGATAGATAATAGAAAACACTGTAAAATGATAAGAATCCGTAATCACAAACTCAGCTCCACGTACTAATGTTAAGAATTGTCCTGGAGACGCATCCGCTATCTGCATATCTCCAACGCCTCTGTTTGATTCAATTTCACCATTATCTGCAGTCAATACTACAAGCGGCAGTTCCAAACTATCTGCAATTTTTTGTGCAAAATCACGATGTGACTTTGTATAGCCATATGCAGCAAAAAGAATATATTTTTCCGGTGTTTTCACTGGCTCCGTTAGTTTATCCCAATCTGCTGCAGCAAGTAACAGTGTCGGATCCAAAACTACTTCTACCGGTACATTTAGTAAAGGCTCCAGCAGTTCCTTTGCTTCATTTTCCCGTACAGAAATAAAATCAAAGTCCGGAAGATTCTTCAGAAAAATATTGCTTTCTTCGTCAGAAAGAACGGTTCTTCCAATACTTGCGCCATAGGCCGCTTTGATACGACCCTTCTTTTCAAATGGGAGAAAGTGTTCCACGCTGCAATAGGTTGGATTCCATACCTGATCACTACCTGTTAAAAGTACATCATAATCTTCCAAAAAACTAGTGAGTTCTTCTTTTTTCACCGCCACTGGTTCGATATGTCTTTTGCGGAAATAACTCACCCTTTTCTCTCTCCGCTTCAACTGACACTTCACTCTCCAATCGATCCATTGAGAAGGATGACATACGAACATTACCACCACCTTCAGCATATGTACCACAAAACCACGTAACGTTCCTCTCGGGAATAATGCATTTTGCCATCTAAATTCCTGAATATTAAATTCTGGCGGCGTAAACTCACAATCTATTACATCTGCTTTGCAACCAAGGAACCGAATTACCTGTCGCAGCGCATATGCCTGAAGATTTGCACCATAATTACCGTTTTCATGAAACAAAGTCAATATTGCGACACGCTTTTTAGTCATTCACATTCCCTCTAATCTTTAAATTTCTTTTCATTATACATTTTCATCTGTCTGAAAGGTTTCATCTGCTTTCTGCCTTCCAGTACATCCTCCATCAATTCCTGCAACTCATCTGTCAGACTGTCCCGTTGCATAACAAGAATAGAAAGACGCTTTTCACAGTCCTGCTTAAATTCCCTGTTTACATCGGTTCTATCTTTTTGCTCTGTCATATGATAAATTTTCAATTCATTTATGCATATTTTATCAATAAGGCTTCCTATAGTTTCCACTTCTTATTCCTCCCGATTGTCACTAAAGATTTCATCTATTTCTTCAATCAGATCATTTCTGTGCTGGTTCAACGGATTTATATTTCTGATTGCTTTAAGAACTACTTTATCCACCTGACTTCTGACCTTGTCTTCCTCATGCCACATTTCCGTATTAGTAACCACCAATTCTCTTATCACTTCGGTCAGGTCACTTCGATGTACATTCAAAGGTTTAATTCTTTTTATCTCATCTGTTACAATCACATATTCCGGATCACGATTTACGTTATCCGCATGCCACCTTTCTATCTCTTCCTGAATCTGAGTTGCGATTTGCTTTGCACTAATATCCATTATATTCTCCTTTACTCTGCTTATAAGCTCTTATCAATTTCAAACCCAATAGAAGAAAAAATATTCCTCTCTGTATTGATCGCTACCGCTGTAGACAGCCCAGAAACCTTTTTATCATTTATCAATATTCGTTCTCCATAAGGTGCGCCAAAAATGATATGATCAAAACGTATCTCATTTTTTCTAAGAAAATCCTTCGTCTTTTCACTGTATTCTTCAGTTCTGGAAGTAATAAATATAACCATGTCTTCATCTGGAATACTGTCCAAAAATTCTTTTGCGCCACCAAGCAACGTGTCATATCCATCCGTTATATATCCATTATGTTTTACTATGGTGCCATCCAGATCCAAAATCCAAGTTTTATTCAGTGTCGATAGTTTTACAATTTCACTCATTTTTTAATAATTCTCCTATATGTCCTCCTGGGTGATTCGCCTTGAATTCTTTTAAATCTACATTCATTTCCGCTGAAAGTCTGACTGCCAGCATCTGCAGCACAATTAGGTTCAGCGTAGTAGAATTATTAGGAGCAATATTCCACAAATCTCCTTCATGTTCCAAAGAAATGATCAATGCTTTTGGCATCTCCCGTACCAGCGTACTTTCCTTTTCAAATGTAATCAGCCAGCGAGTACATTCCCGTTTCATGATTAACTTATTCAGATAAATCGATTCCGCAGTTTCTCCGCTTTTTGTAAGGATAATCACCAGATCTCCTCTATGTATCATTCCAAGATCCCCATGTACTGCAGAGTTGGTATTCATATATTGGGCATTTAATCCAAAAGAATTCATCGTTCCGACAAATTTATCGCATACAGGAACATTCTTGCCTAGGCCTGATACAATCACTTTGTTTCCTCGCTTCAAAGTATCACTGCTATCTTTTACGAGTTGTTCAAATACACTTTCATCTATAGATGTCAGTGAATCATTTAAAATTCTCAACAGATTCTGAAAATATTGTTTCATAGCACTTCCTCCAAATAGTATAATCCGTTATAAAAAGCACCACATATGGAATCGTAATCTTCCCATGCATAAGTAGTCAAAGATAGCCAAATAATTGCATGAATCAGTTGAATATATTTTTTGTCAGTTTCATACTTCAGCAATTCAAAAAAATAATCTTCTAATTCTTCCCAGCCGGACGACTGTATCTTAAGTTCAACCGTTCTCTCATTTATTTTGAGTCGAAATCTTTTTAAATTGAACTGATCATAATTACCGAACAAAGAATAATATAGTTTTGCCCAATCATAAGCAGCATCCCCATAAAACTCCGTTTTCCCGAAATATCCCCTTGGATCGATCAGCACAGCCTCTCTTCCATTCCGAAGCATTATATTTGAAAAAGTACAATCCCCATGCAGAAATACAAATTTATCTGGCTTGAACGCTAAGAAAGCATTCTTTAACTCTTCCCGCCGTGAAAACACATTCTGACACCTTTTCCCGTTTATTACTATATCTGACTGATCCGCAAACGGAACTAACTCACGAACCTTTTTTAATCTTTCAAAGGTCTTGTCCACATAAGCGTTCAAAAAGCTACTTTCATCGTATGGGACATTTCCATAGCTATGTAGACATTTCAGACAATCAATAATTTCCCGCAGGATTGCCTTTTTCTCTTCCAATGAAATATCTGTATATTCATATATATTTTTTCCATCAATTCTTTCCAACTTTAAGGGCTCCACCGAATAGATTTTGGGCAGATTAGCAAAATTTAACGCTTTGGTTTTTTCATACCACGCCTTCTCCCTAGTTGCGAGCTTCCGGCCCTGCTCATCAATCGCCTCTTTTAAAATGTAGTCTTCTTTCACTGTAATTTTATTAAATGGTCTGCATTTGGCCGTTTTCAACTTGTTATACTCTGACAGCAAACCAAATTCTCTTGTCCTATCAAGGGTTACTGTCCTAAACTTTATATTCTTCTGTGACAGCCACCGAACAAATTCGCCATCTTCCGGAACAGATGTAAGTATTTCCTTACTCTGAAATAAAAACATTCCGGTAACCCCGCAGGTAGAGGATTTTTCTTCTAAAAATACGCCATTTTCATATTTCCATCGGCATTCATATCCAAGAGAAAGCCCTACATAATTTCCCTCTTCCAGCTGTTCTGCACTGAACTCCTGATTTAAGATCAGATCACACCAGATCAGCATAAACGGTTCTGTCGAAGGAATCATATGCAGTGCAGCCGCCAATCCTGCACAGGTACCGGTGTGTCCGTGTGCCGTGACAACTTTATAATCTACATCCGCAAACGCCGCCAGATACTTTTCCAGCACCTCCTGCTTATAGTCTCCTATTATGACATATCTTTTATCAGGATATTTTCTGAACAAATGAAATATCATAGGGAGATTGTCAATCGGAACCAGCGCTTTGGGTTTGTTATATGTAAGATGCTCCAGCCTGCTTCCTTTTCCTCCAGCCTGAATGATAATATTGTTGAATTTCATTTTATTAAGATTTTATAGCCTTTCTGATAATGTAATCATTATCTATTTTGTTCTTATTCTTCCAGTACCTAAGATTCTTTATAAAGCAAATCATATTTGTAACTACTTCTACATTCTTTGCTACACAATGTATCATTCCTTTCTGAACTGCCACCTGTACATTAAATAAACATATAGCAAATATAAAAAACATTCCTTCCTTGTTTCTTCTGAGTACTAAAGCCAATATAAGAAATAAGATATAAATAAAATGATTTCTATATATTTTGAAAACCATATTATTCGAATATATTTGTAAATCACTGCAAATATATCTATCTCTTTGCTTAAAATAATCTTTATAATTCTGAGGTGTATCCCATACAACCGTGGTCTGATTTGTGTATACGAATGTCTTGTTATTTTTTAATGCTCTATTATAAAACTCTGCATCTTCTCCCGCATATACAAATCCCTCATAAAAATAACCAATCTCTTCAAATATACTTTTTTTAATGAGCACTCCTCGGTTCGTAGGTATTCCAACATCTTCATTATGAATGTGCAACCTGCTATATACCCTGCCGAAAAATGTATTCTTTCTTCCAGTTAAAGATCCATAAACTCCATCTACACATTTTTCTTTTCCGTTTAAAGCCAAAATAAGTGCTTCAAAATAATTACTTTCATAATGATTCCCTGTCGCCATAATTATTATCCAGTTTGTTTTCGCTGCTTTTATAGCTAGGTTCAATCCCTGTGCAATATTGCACCTCTTCCCACTTATCAAATGTATTTGTTTAACATCATATTCTCGAATAATCTTACAGGTATTATCTATTGAACCACCATCTGCAATAATAATGTCCATAGGTTGATAAGTTTGCTTACTAATATCATTCAATAATTTTCTTATGTCCTTTTCATCATTATAAACTGTTGCTACCACTGTAAAATCAATCATATATAAGTTCCTCATTTAGAATACTGTTTAAAAGTTCTACCCTTTTACTAGTCAAATGTCTATTCAGATATTTCGAATATTTTTCCAAATCCACATCATTCATTAAATAAAAATCTAATTGTGCCTCAAATTTATCGTAAGAATTACAAGATGACGAAAAATCCTTTATCGACCAATAATTTGTATCTTCATCCTCCTCATATTCACATAAAATATGACATTGAGATGCAATTCCTTCCAAAAATCTAGGTGTCACCCAACTCCATCCGTTTCTTTCAGCTGTTGTATACAGCATCACTTTACTCTGCCTAAGATAATCCATATATTCCAGCCTGTTACCAATTGTTCTAACTTCAAAATGTCCATTTAGTTCTTTTCCACTTATTTTTTCTAATTCTTCTTTTCTGTATTTTCCAATAACCAAAATACGAATTTTATCATGATAGCTGACATACTTTAGCAAATACTGTAACAATTTCTGACTTTGCCTTCCAGCCAAAACGACATCATACTTTTTCTCAAATTTGCCCCCCCGTAACATATATTGATCTGCCAAAGATAATGGGAAATGTTTTACTCTGACTGGCAAATGTTTATCCTTCAAATATTCACAAACATTCTTGTTAGACAGCAATACCAAATCGCAGTTCCCATAATTTTCTGAAAATGCTTCTGTTTTCTCCTTAGGAATCAAGTAATCAATTACAATCGGAATTATATTTTGCTTGTTATATATGTTATTATTTTTAAAAGTCCCCATTTCAAAAATTAAACAATTTTGGATGCTCCGTCTATTGGGCAATTTAATATCTAAGAACTTATCCAACCGCCTGTATAAATTATTTATAACCATTTGCATTTCTGTAATTTCCTGCATATTTAAATGCATCATGTTACAAAATACATCTTCCCATTCATAAACCTGATCCCACCAAAAATTTTTTCCTATTTTGGTATTTCTCATTGTCAGAATAGTATTTGGTCTTTCCATAACTAATCCTTCAACCCCTTTATTTTTTTCTATAAAGTATAAAAAAATTACCTTTTTGACAAAACTCTAACTCATTCACAACATTTTCTTCCAGAATCGCATCATAATATGTCAAAACATAACTTTTCTCAGGAATTTCTCCTATATCATCCATCGTGATCACATTCAATTTTCTACTCTTTATCAGCACCTGCATACGAGAATAATAAACATCATAACGAAATGGAGTTTCTAACATATATACATTTTTACTATCTGGCTGCCCTACAACAATTGCCGCCAATTCCGCATCCCCCTTTGCTCCATCATGTATATTCATAATATGATTAATATTAGGAATATCGCTTCTCAAAATAAATAATATTATAATACCTAAATATACCCACTTCATATTGCGGTGTTTTATGCATATTCCCTTCAATACAATAAGTAAAACAAGAATCAGCACTGCATATAAGATCATATAACTATAATCATCACTTAGCATAATTGCACTGGTAAAAGCCGCTGCACGGCCAGTATCTATAGCTACATTCGTATCCCCCAAAAATGCAGATACATGCGCTGTGGCCAGTCCCAAAATTAATACTCCAAAAGCAATAAATACATTCCTTATCTGTGATTGTTTTTCAAAAAAGCAATCACAGATTCCAACACACATTAAAGGTATAACTGTATACTCAAAATATCTTCCATAAAAGCAATATGCCCAGTTGTCACTCAGGCCAAAGCTACTGATTACACATGCCGCTATCATCAAAATCGCACTTGATAAAAAATAAAATTCAACTCCCTTTGTAGCAATTATTTTCTGATCTGTTTCATCATTTTCCTGATGTTTCACTATGGATTTAAATAATGAAACTATCCCATACAATGCCATAACTCCTGTTGCATAAGCAGTATAAAATAATCTTGCAGCTCCCCCAAGTAAAAAACGAGTAATATTCTGTGGATTTAAAAATACTGATATTCTTTCTGCAAAAAAATTAGCGGTCAACAAATTTCCTGTAATTGTTTCTCCTCCCTTTTTAAGTCGTAATAATGAGGCATCATGCAATACAGAAACTTTAATCATATATAAAATTCCAAAAGCGCCCCCTAGAACTAAGATAAATATTACTGTTTTTTTGATAATATCTTTTCTATGATATCTTATGCCTGTAATAAACAACGTTAAAAAAACCGTTCCTAGGATGACAATTGCCCTTGTATGAATAAAAAATATGTATGCACTACACACCGCTAAAAGAAAATAATATATAATCTTGTTACTTTTTATTGTCATATACAAGAGATTTGCAATAATCCATACCCATAGTGCAAGCAACACTTCTGCCGATATTCCCAATACGTGATTTACTAAATAAGGACTCAAGCAAACAATAAATGCAATCACGGCAATATATGCCTTATTTCCTTCTGGATATAAAATCTTCATTACCCTAATCTGTAAAAAATATATTATAACCAAGCACAATAGGTTAAATGTTGCAGCACTACGGATCAATGCTACCCCCGTTTTACACATAAGAAATAGCGGCATCAAAAAAACGGAATATCCATATCCATAGTAAGGCATTGCGGCTCTTACATCACCCCAATCCTGCTTCAAAAAATAAACCGCATTAGAAATGTAACCAGCCTCATCGGGAAGTCCCCATACAGTACACAATCTAGGGATCTTACTTCCTAATGCTATGATTAATAAAAGCGCCAAAATAACTATTATCAATACCTGTCTTTTTACAGAATCTATTTTTGATGGCTTTTTAATACTTTTTATCAAATTGCTTACTACAACGGGAATTTTTTCGTTATTTACAGTCATAAAATTTTCTCCACTTTATCCCTTTTTCCTGCTTAGCCAGATATGAAAAATATTCTTTCTAATTCATAAATTCCAATTTGTTAATACATTCAATTTAATATTTCCTATTGCGGCTGCTATTTCAGAGAAAGAGCTCCAATAGCTTCCTACAATATAACTGCATTTACTGAGACAAAATAAATCTATAACTGCATCTTCCATTCCTTTCTGAGAATCACGTCCAAATCGTTTTAATTCGTTAACAACAAATACCCCCCCTGGGAAAGAAGCCAAAAGTTCTTTTTCAACATCCTCTGAATCAGTTGCTAAATAGAATTTTGCTTTTTTATCTTTTTCTATACATAAACCAATATAATCAAAAAACAATTGCGTAGGAGAATATTGGATTGATTTAACTGCATCTGTCCTTCGGATATGAATCCCAATTGTATTTTTATCTATTCTTTCAGTTATCTGTAAAACTTGTTTCTCAATAGATTCTACCGGTCGAAACAATGAAAAATCTTCTGCATTATAAAAATTATGTACACTTGTAATATAAACATATCCACCCTTCTCTACTGCTCTTTCAATGTTATCTTTTTCTTCATATCTACAGTTAAGCAAACAAATATCCGCTTTCATAGCTTTCCACATAAATCTAAAATCTATCTTATGCCTTGATTCTATTATTTTGATTCTTTCATCCAAACAAAACAAATTACTAAAAGAGCAATTCAACCCTTTAGTTAACCTCCACATAACTACCAACTGCGCACCGTACTTTTCTGCCAGTTTAAACGCGGAAGCTATTACCCTCATTCTATTACATAACCCCGCTCTCGGTTCAACATATATAACTTTTACATGATCATGTTTAGTTACTTTACTGATTATCTTATTACCAAAATTAATCACTTTCCAATATATTGTTTCTACAAGCATTCTCATAACCTTTCTTCAATCTTCACACATTTTCTGCACTTTCAATATTTGTTTTTAATCAAATACATTTTGTAAAAATTCATTAAATTCTTCCTGTACTACCTTTGTATTGTACTTTTCTAAGAATTTCCTTCTCACATCCTCTTGATATCCTTTAAATGAGTTCTGAGAAAAAAAAGTATTGATTGCTTCCGCAAATTCATCTGCCGTGTTACACCTTATGATTCCTTTCACACCTTCAATATCATAGCCTTCTAAAGCTTCATCACTAGCAATGATTGTCCTACCATACATCATAGCTTCTGCTATTTTAGTTTTCATGCCTGCTCCAAATAATATGGGAGATACAACCACAGCATGATTATAATAATACTCTCCCAGTTCTTTTACGGATCCTATGACAGTAACACCCTCATTTTTTTCATAAGCTTCCTTTTTTTCTTCAAATCCCTTTCCAACAATATCTAACGTAATATGATTTAACTTAGGCATGACCTCCTTAATAAACCATTCAATTGATAACTGATTTGGTGGAAACATACTTCCTAAAAACAATATACTCCGCTTATAATCAGTAATAGTTTTATTTATGTCAAATAAGTCATAGAAAGAACAAGGTACAAATAAATCCGCTCTGCGCCCATATAATTTATATAATCTATCAGAATCTCTTTTCGTTATACAAATTATTTTATCTGCCTGAATTCCCCACCGATCATTATATTTAGAGGCCCAATATGCAGGTAAATAATGCAACCCTACATTCTTCACTTTATTCCATGTATAATCCGATTCCACATTATAAAAGAAAACTATAGTTTTTTTAGCTAAATTCTTGTATTTTATAAGTCTTCCCAATGTAGAATAATCTATAAAAAGCAGATCCGGTTTATACTTTCTGATTACCTGAACTATTTTCTTTTCATCCCAAGGCAAATATACTTTACAACCGCATAAAGCTGCCAATAAAGCTTCTAATGGGTTCCCAATTTTTCTAAATACAGTCATATTAGTTATTTCTTTGTTATTATGTTTTTTTGAAAATACACATACGTGAACATTTTGCTCTCCATAAAATTCTTGCACTAATTTTAAGCACTTTTGAGAACCTATCGCTCCACCTCCCCCATAGATATCACACATATCCTGTGGTGTGATAAATAATACCTTAACAGGATTCGCCTCACTCATTACATTCATAAAACCCTCTCCTCAATTACCGAACTTTATTTATACATCTGTTGTATAGTCTTCCCAAACACATTGTTATTGGCAATCCCAAATATGTTGCAACTGCCATTACCCGAATGCTATTCTTAGATTCCCGATCCTTGATCACGATGTTTCTAGAACTCTTAATATTCTCTTTTACTTCGTTCCTTAATTCTTTGTATTTTTTAGCAAACGGCAGTTGCATCAAAAGCTGTAACTGTGCGAGCAGATATCTTGTATTTACTGCTTTGCTGTTTTCTGGAAAATACTCATCTATATACTCTTTTAACTGACTTGCAATTCGAATTCTATCTATCTTTTTTTCTGAAAATGATTCATGCATTGTAGAAAGTTCATGCTGACGGTAATAATACAATACCTCATTTAATATGATTGCTTTTCGAGCCTTTCCTATAAGTGGATATATAAATGCCATATCCTCATATCCTACTCCTACCGGAAATTCATGACTAGTCAATAAACTTACCTGAATCAACTTACACCACGGTGATGCTGTAAACTTTCTCTGATAACAAAATTCTTTTAATGCAGTGGATTTACTGTATTCTTCCACGTTGCCTGAAACTCTTGTTTTTTTTATAGATTGCTCATCTATAAACTTTTGCATTAATCCCTGAACGAAATCAGCTTGATAAGTAACTGCAACCTCAACCAGCTTTTTAACATGATTTTTATGTATATAATCATCACTATCTACAAATATCACATACTCACCATGCATCACTTTCATACCATAATTACGTGCCGAAGCCTGACCTGTATTCTTTTGATGTAAACTAATAACTCGCCTATCTTTCTGAGCAAACATATCACACAGTTTCCCGGATTCATCTGTCGATCCATCATCAATCAGTATAATTTCCAAATTATCATACGTTTGTTGCCAAATACTATCCATGCATATCTGTAGATATCTTGCCGTATTATATACGGGTATGATCAGTGATACCAGTGGTTGCTGATTTAGCATTTCAGTAGTTGGATTGTTATCTGAAATTGCGCTTTCCAATTTATATACCCCCATTTTCTCCAAATACAGTCTCCGTACTCCGACTCATAAATTTTTGTTCATATAATTTTTCTAAAGACTACAGGTAGTTTGGAAAGCAATTCCGAACAAACAACTGTAATTATTAAAACAATCCAAAATTTATATATTACATTGTCCATAAATAGAATTGGCCAAACATTAACATGAATAACATACAGATAAAGCGATACCCCCCCCGCATGTAATATAACGGGTGATCTGGGGGATATACACTGTAATATGCCACAGATTCCTAAACATAAAAAACAACCCGCCATTGCCTTCATGGGATTTACCCAAAATGTACCTTTATTTATTGCAAAAAACAGGCCATTAAGAATAAACAAACTAAATAATAATATTATTTTAAGTACTGTATATTTCTTAAAAAATGCACTAATCTGTGCTTTATATTGACTGCAAGCCATCCCAATAGGAAAAAGCCATAATGCATTAATCCATCCATCTGACTTTCCTTCCCAAATAAATATTCCGCTCATAATACAATCAGCTATCAAACTAAATAGAACTATTTCTTTAGGCTTTCCTAATTTCCAACATATAAAGAAGATTATATATTGAAAAAGAATCACACGTATAAACCATTCTTCTATTAACAAAACTGATATTAAATCTTTTATGGAAAAGTGCCAATCCATAAATAGTATTCCGATCATTTTCAATATCAATTTTACACTTAAGTAAGGGAGATAGACACCTTTTATTCTTTTCCACAAAAACCTCCAATTAGGAACTTTGTTAGCATAACTTTCATATATACCGTACCCAGATACGAAAAAGAAAACAAGAACACCGATTCCCCCTAACTGGCTAAATAAAAAATAAATAATAAAATTTATTTTTTCTTTTTCTCCAACCCATATAATAAAATGAGCCAAAATAACAAAAAATGCCGCCATACCACGCAAAAACTGTGTATCCTGCTTAGTAAGAAGTGTATCCTTTTCATTTTTCCTAAATACAGCCATTTTATATAAAACAAACACTGGAAAACATATTAAATAAAAAAAATAAATACTCAACATATTCTAACCTTCATTTTAGTTTTATATTAATACATAAAAAATTCCCAATATAAGATCATCTCCTATCTCACATTGGGAATACTTTATTACTATTCTATTTTCTGCTTTTGTTTATACCGACAAATGCGCCAGCTTGCTGCTGTGTTCTGAAACCGTAAGATTCAGAATTTCAATATTCTCAGCCATACTATCTATTTTTTCCGTACTCTTTTGATATCTTTTATAAGTGTCCAGGTAACATGACTCTATGGTAGAAAGCCGAGGTCTTATATCATTTTCCAATTGCACCACTTTAATATAATGCACATCCTGTTCCAAGTTACCAAGCCTCTTTTCCACAGAGTCCATCCTGTTCTCCATGGAATCCATCCTTTCTTCCATGGAGTCTATCTTGTCATACAAAGGCTGAAGCTTTTGATCAAACTTGGCATCCAGCTTCTGCTCCAGTTTTTCCTCCAGCAGATCTGATATTGCTGAAAGCATTTCCGTATCTACCATGTTCCCTCCTTCTCCGGCGTACCGATAAGTACTTTCCGCCGGCCATATGAATATTAAACATTTGAAATCTTGGCGAAAAGCCAGACACTGATAAAACAGTGCTCCGCACATCCGAATAACGATTGTTATTGTACGGGAATTCATTTCATGCGTTTAATGTAACATAAGCGGAGGAAAAAAGCAAGAAAAACTTTTTTCAGATTCAACTTTTTCCGATCAATGTAAGATATGAAATTATCAAAGTACGATAAAACCCTTTCTATCGCGTCAGGAAGACCTCTCCCTTTTTTACCCGCTCTCTCCAATAATCCAGAAGATCATGCATGGTTTTCTCGAAAGGAATTTCCGGTTCCCAGCCTGTATGCTGCTTGAATTTCCTACAGTCAGGCACCTGCAGGTCCGCATCTATGGGGCGCAGTCTTTCCGGATCCGTCACTACCTCGATCTGGGAAGCCATATCGGAATAGGAAAGCAGCGTATGCAGCGTATCTCCTACTTCGCAGGTATAGGAACCGCCAATATTGTAATATTCACCTGCTGTAGGATTTACCGTCACAAGCATGTAATACGCACGTACCGCATCTCTGACATCCGCATAGGTCCGCAGGGATTTCAGATTGCCAACCTTTAGTTTGGGCTCTATTAATCCGGCTTCTATCATGGCAATCTGCTTTGCGAAAGTGGATTCATGAAATACGTCTCCTCTTCTGGGACCGGTATGGGTAAACATTCGGGTTGTCATAACGGTCATGCCATAGGCTTCCGCGTAATATCTTCCCAGCAGATCCGTTCCTACTTTGGAAATGGCGTAGGGTGACGCCGGATGAAACGGACATTCTTCATGAATACCGGTATCCGGTTTCTTTTCCGCCGGAATTTTTCCAAACACTTCTGAAGACGCGCATACATGAATTACCGGTTTATACGCGGAATCTGCCTCCATTGCGCTTTTGATTGCTTCCAGAAGCCTGCAGGTTCCCAGTATATTGGTATTCAGCGTATCCAACGGCGCGGTGAAGCTGGTAAGCGGATAGCTCTGCGCCGCCAGATGGAAAATATAATCCGGTTTTGTCTTCTGTACCACGGTCATCAGGGAAATTTCATCATTCAGATCAGCGTATTCAAAGAATACCCTGTCCTTCTTATTGACCCTGTCCAACAGGTGAGACACATTGTCCAGGGGACTGCGCCATCTGCACACTCCCACGATCTTCCAGTCCGTATTCTCCAGCAGAAAGTCCGTCAGATGGGAACCCACCATACCGGTCACACCGGTGATCAAGGCTGTTTTACTCATATTCTGATTTCCTCCAGTTCTTTCTTCAGTTTCTCCGTAAACGGAGTGTCTTTCAAAATGCCGTTTCTGTATAGATAGTGACTTTCCATCTGTGTGATCCTGGGGCGGTTTCGATAAAAAGAACTGTCCGGCTCCACTATGGTGTAAGCCAGCCTGTTTTCATAAAACCGGTTCAGTTCATCCGCGATCCTGACGCGGCTCACCAATTCCCTGCCTGTTACGTTCAGAAAAGCCTGTCCGTATTCCCGCCAATGGCCGATCAGCCATAAAACTGTACTCACTACATCGCTTACTGTAATGCAGTTCCGGTAAAAAGGATGAAATATTTCCGCCGTTTTTCCTTCCCGGATACAGGAAAGACAGTAGGATACAAATCTATCCTTCGCCGATACTACATAGGAAAGCCGGATGGCCTTAAAATGTGGGTTGTTCTTAAAGGAATCCTCTATACTCTTTTTCATCCGCCCGTAAGGCGTTTCCGCGCGGGTTTCGGAGTGCTCTGTATAAATTTCTCCCGGAATATCCCCAAATACCGCATCGCTGGAGAAGAACAGGACATTGCGGTTTCTTCGCAACGCTTCTCTGATAAAATATTCCGTTCCTGTCACATTGATTTTCCAGCAAGCTTCAAACTCATTGGCACACTGATCCGGTCCGGAAACCGCCGCGGTAAAAACGATACAGTCTATATCCTCCAATGTTTTATAGTCAAAACGTTCCGGCTCCGTCAGGCTCAAAAAAGCATCCGCCTCCGTGTTTTGGTCGATTTTTAGGATCTGATCTACAGCAGTTTCTTTTTCCAGCGCATGTATTAAAAATCCGGCAATATAACCGCTGCTTCCTACGATTGCAATCTTCATACTTCTTTTTTCCATCCCACCAGTTCTTCTATGGTTTCTCCCATTCTGTCCCAGGAAAAACATTCTGCCTGCTGACAGATATGTTCTTTCATTTCAGTATATCTCCCATTTTCAAAGAAATCTCTGATCGCCTCCGCCAACGCCTGAGCATTTTCGGGAGCCACCACGTATCCTGTTCTTCCTTCCTTTACCACATCCGGCAGTCCTCCCACATTTGTAACTACCACCGGTTTTTCAAAACCGTATGCTATCTGCACGATACCGCTCTGCGTCGCTGACACATAAGGGAGCACTACCAGATCGCATGCCAGAAAATATTTTTCTATCTCATTATCAGGAATATATCCGTCTATAACCTTTACGCAATCTTCTATTGTCTCCTCACGGAGCATCTGCATATAGTCCTCTTTATCTCCCGCGAAGGAACCCACTACCAACAGCTTAACCTTTTCTGTCTGCCGCTTGATCAATGGCATGGCCTTCAATAAATACTTCAGTCCCTTATACTCTCTTACAAAGCCAAAGAACAGCAGCAGTTTCGCGTCCTGCCCTTCTCCTATCATTTTACGGGCTTCTTCTCCAGTGATATTCCCGCTCTTAAACACATTAAAAACTGGCAGTGGATTTCTTTTGTAATCTGCCCGCGGTAAAAGTTTTAACAGTTCCTCCGCATCGCTTTCAGCATGTACCACATAATAGCGGCCTTTTTTTAATACAGCTCTGGCAAGCTGTTTATCAAGCGGAAAACTTTCGTGTGGAAGCACGTTGTGACAGATAAACAGTATTGGGATCTTCTTCCCCAGTACACCTTCTAAGATCCTGTAGCAGGGAGCAAAATAAGGATGCCACCACTGTATAATGATCAGATCCGGACTGCTTTTTTTGATCTGCTTTCCCACACTCACGATATTAACGGGATTTGCGGTATGTATTAAAAATTCCGCAGAGTCTATCTTAAATAAATCACTCTGATAGTCTTTCTGCTCTTTTCTAAACAGCAGCTTAGGGTATTGCATCTTATAAGATATCAGTCTTACATCATGTTTTTTGCTCAAGGTCCGGTACAGCAGACTGGTATTATGCGAAATACCTCCCTTGTATGGATATACGGGACCGATCAGTACTATTTTTTTCTTCTCCATCTTTTTCCCTACAGCAATACCCTTTCACCAGAAAACAGTTCTTCCTTTTCCTGTACATCTCCTACCACTCTATAGGTTCTTGAAGCTTCCCTTTCCATCTTCTGCTGCCTGTAAAGCGCGTCATATTCCATCCTGCGCACATGATACTGCGTGTCCTCCAAAAGCCTGCGGTTGGCAGCGATCACATCCGCTACCAGACCGATCATAAAGGTCAAAAATCCCATGATGATCAGGGTACAGGCTAAAATAAGGGACTGGACATGTCCTGCCCCGGCGCCAATAAAACAATAAACCAGAAAACGAATCCCGATTCCCAGTCCGATGAAAATTGGCGGCAGGGACAAAAAGGTAAAGCATTTCAGGGGTTTATACATCATATAGGCCCGCAGGATTGTGACAACGGACTTCTTTACATATCCAAAGATACTTTTAAACAACCTGGAAGGCCGTAGTTCGGCATTGGTACGTACTGGTACGCTGGTTATGGCAATCTTCTCCCTCCCGGCCTGTACAATGGTTTCCAGGGTATAAGTATAATCGTTGACTACATTGATCCGCATGGCCGCTTCTCTGGAAAGTGCCCTAAAGCCGCTGGGCGCATCGGGAATATCTGTACGGGAAGCTTTCCGCACCACCCAGCTTCCAAAATGCTGCAGCTTCTTTTTCAAAAAGGAAAAGTGCTCCGTCTCATCTATGGGTCTTGCGCCGACGACCATATCCGCCTTTCCATCCAGGATGGGCTGTATCAGCTTTTGAATATCCTGCGCGCAGTACTGATTGTCCGCGTCGGTATTGACAATGATATCGGCCCCGTTTCTTAAACAGCCGTCCAGGCCCGCCATAAAACCTTTGGCCAGGCCCTTGTTCTGTTTAAATCTTACGATATGATGCACGCCCCATTTTTCCGCCACCTGCGTGGTATCATCATGGCTGCCGTCATCAATGATCAGGTATTCTATGATATCTATCCCCGGCAGTTCTTTCGGCAGATCATTCAGCGCGATTTCCAGCGTTTCAGCCTCATTGTAACAAGGTATCTGGATAATGAGTTTCATAATAGCATCAGTCCTTTCCAAACAGATCTCTGGTATAGACACGGTCTTTTACGTCTCGCAGTTCCTCCGAAAACCGGTTAGCCACGATCACGCCTGCCAGCTCCTTGAATCTTTCCAGGTCTTTTTCCACTGGACAGCCAAAAAAGGTATTTTCCGCCAGAGTTGGCTCATACACGATTACTTCCGTTCCGTTCTCCGTAAGACGTTTCATAATGCCCTGAATGGAGGAATGGCGGAAATTATCGGAATCGGTCTTCATCGTCAGCCTGTAGATGCCTACAGTCTGTTTTCCTTTCCGTTTTCGCAGCATTTCCATGATCTGAGCGGCGATAAAATCTTTTCTGGTACGGTTGGCGGCCACTATGGCGCCGATAATGTTGTTGGGAACGTCGTCATAATTGGCTAACAGCTGCTTGGTATCTTTCGGCAGGCAGTAGCCTCCGTACCCGAAGGAGGGATTGTTGTAATGGTTGCCGATCCTGGGATCCAAACATACCCCCGCGATCAGCGCCGCCGTATCCAGTCCTCTGACTTCCGCGTAGGTATCCATTTCATTAAAATAAGCCACCCGCAGTGCCAGATAGGTGTTGGAAAACAGCTTTACCGCTTCCGCCTCCGTACTTCCCATATATAGAACAGGAACTTCCTTTTTTTCCGCGCCCGCAAGCAGCAGCTTTACAAACTCCTCCGCCGCTCTCTGCGTTTTTTCCCCCTGCCCTCTTCCCACAACGATCCGGGAAGGATGCAGGCTGTCATACAGTGCTCTGCCCTCTCTTAAAAATTCAGGTACAAACAGGATCCGTTCATTTCCCATGGCTTCCTTTAAGTGCTCCGTAAAACCTACCGGAACAGTAGATCGGATCACGATCCAGGCATCCTGATTTTTTTCGGTAACTTCTTTTACCACCTGCTCTACCGAGGAGGTATCAAAATAGTTTTTTTCTTCGTCATAATTGGTAGGCGTGGACACGATCACATAATCCGCCTTTTCATAGACACCGCTGCTGCCCTGCGCCGCGGTGAGATTTAACTTTCCGGAAGATAGATATTCGCTTATCAGAGCATCCACAATGGGAGATTTCTTCTCATTTACTAGATTTACCTTTTGTCCGCTTATGTCTATTGCCGTGACCTCATTCTGCTTCGCCAGCAAAACCGCGTTGGAAAGTCCCACATATCCCATTCCTGTGACCGCTATTCTCACTGCTTATGTCTCCTTTGTCCTAACTGTCCTCTCCGTCTTCTTCATTCCAGTCCAGAAATTCCAGATCGTTCTTATCTTCGTTTGACGCGCTTTCCTCATTTTCTTCCACATCTTCTTTTTGTTTTGTTTCCGCGTTTATTTCGTCCGCGGCTTCCTCCTGTCCTGCCTGGGAAGCTTTGCCTTTTTTCTCTTTCCAGATCAGACAGGCGGCATACGCGACAACAACAAGCAGCCCGGCTGCCAGCACCAGTCCCGTTATCATACCGGAAGATTTTTTCGGTTCTGCTCCGTCAGCCTCGTCAGAAACCGGTGATTCTACTGGTGCCGGAGATCCCTCCGGTTCAGACTCCGAAGAAAGGCTTTCCACAGGCGTGGCTTCCCCGGAAAGTGCCTCTTCCTCCAGTTCCGGCGGTGCTGCATCCGGAAAGACCAGCGTATTTTCTTCCCCTACCGCTCCGCTGGTATACAGCGCCAGAGCATCCTGCCTGACATATGCGGTTTCTCCATTGTAAACCACCCTGTACCAGCCTTCTTCCAAAAGTTCCACGGCAAAGATCTTCTCGCCTTCTTCCATCTGGCCCAGCACTTCATACTCGGTTCCCGGACCGGAATACACATCTGCTTTTTCCAGCGCGTACATCATCTGGGCTCCCGAGGCGGATACCTGCAGACTCTTGGCTGCTAAAAAAAAGAAGCAGACTAAAAGCAGCAGCTTGATTCCCTTTACGCGCGTACCCCTGAACACTTTGTTACATTCCGTTTTGTTCTGTTCTGATATAGTCAACATCCCTTTCTCTCCCTATCAGCTTCTGTCATATATTCTCCGCTGTAAAAAGCGGCCGCCGCCAGGCAAGCAAAAACAGGCGACGCCGCGGTCTGCTGTGAAAAGACAAAAGACTGCGCGATATAGAGGATAACAGCGGCGTACAGCCAGCCATTTTCTTCTTTTTTCGATCTTCTGACCTTTTCCACTATGAGGAACACCACCACGCACAACAGGAGTACCCCCAGCGTTCCGTACCCTGCCAGCGTATCCGGAAAGGTCCCGCTGTGCTCTCTGCACCAGTCCCGTATCCTGCCCCCCATAAAAGCACCGGTCCTTGCAAAAATCCCCTCCATGGCCGCGAGCCTCTCCGCGTACAGGATCATTAGAAAAAGCAGTGCCGCGATGCCTGCGGCAACCCCTCTGACCATCCAAAGAAATCTCTTCCAGTCCGGCTCTCTTCTTTCCACGCATTTATCCTGCCAGAAGAAAAATCCAGCGCAGAGCAGCGCCGTCACCAGTTCTAGATACACGCACCCCTCCATACCGTAAACCAGATCTCTGTTCCACAGCATGGCCAGAAGCGGCATATTGGAAAGCAGCAATACATACAGCAGCAGCAGTTGCAGCGCCCTTTTAATCCTCTCTTCTGCCGTTCCCGTATAGCAAAGCAGCAGCACAAGGCCCCCCAGGGCCAGCACTACCCCAGGTATATTCTGAGTAAGGAACAGCGTCAGAAAATCCGCAGCTGCGATCACTAGATAGATCCAGGACGGCAGGATTTCATCCCCCAGGATATATCCGGCAGCAGCCCCCGTCGCGAACAAAAGCAAAAGCGGAACGGCGCCCCCTTCCTCCTGTAGCAGCAATCCGATTCCAAAAGTAAAACGTTCGTCCAGCAGGAAATGCCAGAGCAGACCAACAATGGGAAAAACAGAGCAGAGTGTCATCAGCCTGTAAACGGGGATTTCTGGCAGCCGTGCGGAAAAGAGCAGGTAAAATCCTGTCAGTGCCGCGGCAAACAGTGGGCTTTCCGCATTTTCTCCCAAAAAACTGTGAATCACAACCAAAAGCAGATTCCAGACCAGAAAGATCCCGGCCAGGCAGTCCAGCGCTTCTATCTTCCGGTACTCTTCTCCCCTGTGTTTTCCCCTGATATAGAGGATTCCTCCCGCTGCCGCAGCCAGATAGACCAGCCAGACGCGGAACGAGATCCCTCCCAGGTTCCCGCCTTTGCCGGGAAAAACAAGCAGAAACAAGGCAAGCACCACACAGGCATATCTTTTCAGCGTTATTTTTTTCTCCATTTCAGTCTTTCCTTATATATATGGTAAAAACGGGCAAAGCCGTTTTCCTTTCCCACTCATCTTTTCCTATCATCGCCGCTTCTCCCGCACTGCCGGATACGGTTATGATCATGTCGGCTTCTTTCCACTTCTCTTCATCCGCCGCGTTCACCAGAAGCAGCGTATGATCCTTTAAGAGATACTGCAGGGCAAACCTTTCTTTTCCGATGTCAGCGTCGAAGCATACAATGCTGTTCCTCCCCTCTTCGGCCAGTTCCCGTATCTGTGCCAAGGACCTGGCCTCCTCCCGCTGATACGCTACTGAATCAAGTGTGATATAACGGATATTGCAGCCGGTCAGAAACAGCCAGAGTCCCGCCGCCATCAGCAGTATCCCTGCCTTTTTGCCCCGGCGAGTCAAAAACAACAGCGCGCTCCCCCCTAGTCCGCCATAAATCCAGCCGTACAGCAGAGTGATGGTATCATATCCCTTCGCCCAGACATAAGCAGGCGTCATCCCAGTCATGGAACCCTGGTTCATATAGGGATAGTGTCCGAACCTCACCGTCAGGATCAGGCATAAAATCTGCGCTGTCAGCAGGGAGAGCAGAATCAAAAGATATTTTTTCGGCTTTTTGATCTGAAACAGAGCCAGTATGCCGCAGGCCAAGATCACCGGCAGCGTGTTCTCATGATATCTGCCATACAAAAGCCCGTCCACCCTGCTGGTACCCAGAGAAGAAACGCAGCTTATGGCCAGAGCGCTCCCGTGGGATATAAGCAGCCAGAAAAAAAAAGGATCCTTCTTTTTCCAAAAGCCTCGTACCAGAAACGCGATCCCCCAGTAGTACAGTCCGAAGCTGGCCACCCCCAGATAA
This sequence comes from uncultured Lachnospiraceae bacterium, assembly GCA_947631685.1. Taxonomy (GTDB): domain Bacteria; phylum Bacillota; class Clostridia; order Lachnospirales; family Lachnospiraceae; genus Acetatifactor. Next base: position 237,724 of record CANRMI010000001.1, on the reverse strand, counting down.
AACAGTTTGCCTGTCAGTCCTGCCAAAAGCTGACCGATCCCTTGGAAAGAAAACAGAAATGGCAATTTCCAAAGCTGTCCCGCATAGCTGTTGCCGTTTGCCAGCTCCCTGTATTCCTGCGTTCCGATTTCCGCCACCTGGCGGTTTAAGCCGACGGCTCCAAGATAAAAAAAGGCCGCCGCAAAAAGAGAAGTCAATATCAGAACGGCCAGTCCCATCCTCTTATCCCTGCCATATGATATAGCGGACAGAAACAGGACCGTGACCAGTAATATTCCAACAGTACGGTTATGTACCAGATACATATAGCCGGCAGTCACCAATATACCTGCTAACAGCAGTAGACGCCGTCCGCGCCCGGATTTCGTCTCCGCGGAGCCTGCCCCTGTATCCTGAATATATCGGTATGTCAGCACCGTCAACAAAATATACAGGAAGGTCAGCAGTTCCTCCGTCATGGTGGTCTGCGCGTACGTCAGATAGGCTGTATAGCACATGACCGTCCCCGCAGTACCTGCGGCCAGCCCCTTCCTGCCTTTTAGCGGACCACATTTGAGCAGATAAAACAGAAGCAGAAAACCAGCGTACAAAAATACAAAATTCATAAGAACAGCCGCTCTGTACAGCCATACCGGATCGGAAGTCAGAACAAAAAGCGGAAACAGCAATATACCGTAGCCAAAAGCGTAATAGGAACAGGTTTCGGATACGCTGCTCCAGTCCCGGCCAGCGAAGCCGGCCGCCCGTGACCAGTAGCCGTATTCGTCCGGCAGGATCTGCGGGCTGTAGATACCCGGCAGAACAATGAGCGCAAGGCAGACACACAGCAGCAGAAAACCTGCCTGTATCCCCAAAGCACTCTTATCGCATTTTGCCAACATAATCCGTATTTTTCTCATGCTCTTTTCCACGGCCGGCATGAAGGAGCGTTACCGCTCCCTCACGGACCGTCTGCTTTACCTAAAGCTGTCAAAGCTTCCGGCAGGCGCCTTTACCAGCACATAAACGCCGAAGCCCTGTGTTTCTACTGCTACGATAGAGGGATCCGCCGCTTCTACGTCAGGCAGGATACTTACTCTACCGCCTTCCTGAATCAGCAGAACCGCATACTCGTAGCCGGCCTGTCTGAACGAAGCAGGCACGCCCATCACGATCGTTAAAGTTGCATTGATGTCGGTCGCTTTGGCTCCTTGGATGTAGCTCATGATGTCTACCTCAGGGCCATGAACAGCCGCAATGCCGTTGGCAGCAAGGATAGCCATTCCGTCGTTGATACTCTTTTCAGCCATGCTTCCGCGAGTACTGTTGGATACGGTTAAAGAGAGTCCCGCCGGTATGCCCGCCTTGGCTGTGGTAACGGCTACGCCGTCCACTACCGTCGCGGTATAGACGCCGGGCACAGTGGAATTCAGCACTAAGCCGGAATCCGTAGCAACCACTTTGTTTTCCACAGGTGCCACAGTTGCCGCCTGTGCAGGAGCGCTGCTTACAACCGGTGTCTTTTTGCTGGTATCACCGGTGCTGCCGTCAGAACCGGTGCTGCCTGCCGCGCTTACTGCCATTACAGGTACTGTTGCCAGTGCTACCGCCAGTGCGAACACACCGATCTTCTGAAGTACTTTTCTACTAACCATTGGATTTTTCCTCCTTTCTTAGTGTACCGAAGCACACTATATTTATATAAAACTGAGTCCTGAACAAGCGGCTCATTTTATATACACCCACAAAAAAATAGGGAGAAATAGTACTACCCCCCCCGCAAAGAACCCAGAGAAGCAAAGATACCCCCCCGCATCCATGCGCTTTTAAACTGGCCATACATACTATATACATGATATTGTTAAAAATATTATGTATAATTGTATAATACACTTTTACAATATAGATGAAACAATACGACAATTAGCTCATTTATGCTTTGTTCTGTATGCTTTTGTTCTTGTTGTCGTTGTTTTGCTACCGTTTGGTAGCATTTTTGTTTCATTATGCCACCGTTTAGTAGTATTGTCAATAGAAAAATTTGGATAGGGGAGGGGAGCCCATAGGCAGCTCAATAGGAAAAGAGGCAAAATAACAGATGAACAGACAGGAGAAGATTTCATGTATTGGCAGCGAATTGAAGATTTGCGCGTAGACCACGATCTGACACAGCAGGATATCGCCGACATTCTGAACTGTCAGCGTGAGGTTTACAGAAGATATGAAAAAGGAACTCGGGAACTGCCCCTCTCCTATGCCATTATCCTGGCCAGATACTATGATGTCTCCCTTGATTACCTCGTAGGCCTAAGCAATGATAAATGAACCGAATCCTGCCAATTTTTTAAATTTCACAGGATTTTTATTGATTTTATTCATTTATCATGTATAATAACTAAAGAAGTACTAAACTATTAAAGAAAAGAGGTAAAAAGCAAGATGGCACAAATCGATTTAAGCAAGTATGGCATTACCGGAACCACGGAAATTGTTTACAATCCTTCTTATGATCTTTTATTTGAGGAAGAGACCAAAACGAACCTGGAGGGTTATGAAAAAGGCCAGGTGAGTGAACTTGGCGCAGTCAATGTCATGACCGGTATCTACACGGGCCGTTCTCCCAAAGATAAGTACATTGTCATGGACGAGAACTCCAAAAATACCGTATGGTGGACTTCTGACGAGTATAAGAACGACAACCACCCCATGAGCGAAGAGACCTGGGCAGTGGTAAAGGATATTGCCAGAAAAGAGCTCTCCGGCAAGAGACTCTTTGTTGTAGACGCATTCTGCGGCGCCAACAAGGATACCCGTATGGCAGTCCGTTTTATCGTGGAAGTCGCATGGCAGGCTCATTTTATCAAGAATATGTTCATCCAGCCTTCCGAAGAGGAGTTAAAGGACTTCGCGCCTGATTTCGTAGTATACAATGCTTCCAAGGCAAAGGTTGAGAACTATAAGGATCTGGGATTGAATTCCGAGACCTGTGTCGCTTTCAATATCACCAGCAGGGAACAGGTTATTATCAACACCTGGTACGGCGGCGAAATGAAGAAGGGTATGTTCTCCATGATGAACTACTACCTTCCTTTAAAAGGTATCGCTTCCATGCACTGCTCCGCCAACACCGATATGAACGGTGAGAACACCGCCATCTTCTTCGGTCTGTCCGGAACAGGTAAAACCACCCTTTCCACCGATCCCAAGCGTCTCCTCATCGGCGACGACGAGCATGGCTGGGATGACAAGGGCGTATTCAACTTCGAAGGCGGCTGCTACGCGAAGGTCATCAACTTGGACAAAGACTCCGAGCCTGATATTTACAACGCGATCAAGCGCAACGCCCTTTTGGAGAATGTTACTCTGGACGCGGCCGGCAAGATTGATTTCGACGATAAGAGCGTAACCGAGAATACCCGTGTATCCTATCCTATCGACCATATCAAGAACATTGTACGTCCCGTTTCCGCGGCACCTGCGGCAAAGAACGTGATCTTCCTGTCCGCAGACGCGTTCGGCGTACTTCCTCCCGTATCTGTTCTGACTCCTGAGCAGACACAGTATTACTTCCTGTCCGGTTTCACCGCTAAGCTGGCAGGTACCGAGCGCGGCATCACAGAGCCCACTCCTACTTTCTCCGCATGCTTCGGCCAGGCTTTCCTGGAGCTGCATCCTACCAAGTACGCAGAGGAACTGGTTAAGAAAATGGAAGTAAACGGCGCTAAGGCTTATCTGGTAAATACCGGCTGGAACGGTACCGGCAAGCGTATCTCCATCAAGGATACCCGTGGTATCATCGACGCTATCTTAAACGGCGACATCGAGAAGGCTTCCACCAAGAAGATTCCTTACTTCAACTTTGAGGTTCCTACCGAACTGCCCGGCGTAGATACCAACATTCTGGATCCCCGCAATACTTATGCTGATGCTTCTGAGTGGGAGGCAAAGGCCAAGGATCTGGCTCAGAGATTCGTAAAGAACTTTGCGAAGTATGAAGGCAACGACGCAGGAAAGGCTCTGGTTTCCGCAGGTCCTCAGTTATAATATTTATTACAATATTTATCTATGCAACGATAAAAGCTGTTGCGAGGCAGGTTCCCCTGTTTCGCAGCAGCTTTTAATCGGTTATATCGCTCTGGTGGCTTCTTTCAGCCATGCTCTCTCCTCTTCCGTGAGAAAAGGAGAAATTTTTTCCCTGACCAGGGCATGATACGCATTCAATGCCTTTCTGTCCTCTTCCTCTAAACAGGATACATCGATGCCATCCAGATCCACAGGAACATAGGTGAGAGTTTCAAAACGCATGAACTGGCCGGATTCGTTCTTGATGTCCTTCTTCACAGCCAGTACGTTCTCAATCCGTATCCCATGGCTGCCGGCTATATAGACGCCGGGTTCATCAGAGAGTACCATGCCCTCCTCCAATACTGCCTCTTCTACGCCGCCTGCAAAGCGCCAGCGTACGCTCTGGGGGCCTTCGTGCACATTCAGGATATAGCCAATGCCATGGCCCGTACCGCATTTATAGTCAATGCCCATTTTCCAGAGAGGTCCTCTGGCTAAAATATCCAGGTTCCGCCCTGAACAGCCATACAAAAAGCGGGCTTTCCAAAGCCGGAGCATCCCTGCCGCGACCGCCGTGTACTGACGCTTTATTTCTGCGGGCAGTTCTCCCAGCACAATGGTCCTGGTCACATCAGTGGTGCCGCCCGCGTACTGCCCGCCGGAATCCACTAACAGCATCCCTTCAGGCTTTATCTCGGCGTTGCTGTCCGCAGAAGCCTCATAGTGCATCATGGCGGCGTTGGCTCCATATGCCGCGATTGTAGGAAAGGACAGATCCAGATATTCCGGAATTTCCCGCCTTAGATCCTCCAGATGTCTGGCAACTGACATTTCCGTCATTTTTTCATGTCCAAGGTTCTTCTTTACCCAGTACAGGAATTTGGTGACCGCGGCGCTGTCTTTTAGATAGATCTTTTCCATGTTGGCCAGTTCCACAGGATTTTTGACAGCCTTCAGCGCCTCCACGGGACTCTTTCCCTCCACCAGGGCAGCGGCGCCGGCCTTTACTTTCTGCCAGAGGCTGTAGCTGCATCTGCCCATATCCAAAAGCACTTTATCCTTTTTTGTCTCCTTTTCCAGGAAAGAGCCGATTTCCTCATAGGCCCGCACCAGGATCCCATGCTTCGACAAATAGGAGGATACTTCTTCCCCCAAAGCCCCTTTCTGCACAAAGAAATATAGGGCGTTTTCATTCAGATAGCCATAGGAAAGGGCCACGGGGTTGCAGGCAATGTCCTCTCCCCGCACATTGAGAAGCCACATCACTTCATCCAGTCCGGTAAGCAGCAGCGCCGTGGCATGCTGTTTCTTCAAAGCTTCCCTGACAAGCTTTTGTTTTTCTTCCGTTTCCATGCCGCTCAGCGTTTTATTCAGGACTCTGACAGGCCCGGCTGCCAATGGCGGTCTTTCCGGCCAGGCTTCGCCGGCCGGATCTTTTTCCGTTGCAAAAACAATCTGTTTGGGGGCCAGCAGACGGGCCAGTTTTTCTCCCTCTTTAGCCGTCAGTACCCTGCCGTCAAATCCCAGCGTCTGTTTCTCTTCCATATGTTCTTCCAGAAAAGCGGGAATATCCGGCACTCCTTCTTCTGCCGAGCGAAACAGGGTAATCCCCGTTCCCTCCAGTTCCCTTTGCGCCTGCACAAAATAACGGCCGTCCGTCCAGAGTCCGGCACCGTCCCTCCAGACCAGCAAGGTGCCTGCCGAACCGGTAAAGCCGGAAAAGTATTCCCTGGCCTTAAAATAGCCGCCCACATACTCAGAGCCATGGAAATCGGCTGTGGGAATCAGGCAGAAGTCCATACCCTCTTTTTCCATGACCGCCCTCAGCGCGCCCAGCCTGGCCTGAATCTCATATCTCTCCATATTCCGCCTCCAGATCCATATCCTTGCACAGGCCCACCGCTCTGGATGTCCCGATCCTGTCACAGCCCGCTTTTAAGAACATCGCCAGCTCCTTTAAGGAACCGATGCCCCCGGCGGCTTTTATTTTCACATTGGGGCCGATATATTTCGCAAACAGCTCCACATCTTCTATAATGGCGCCCCCGGTGCCAAAGCCGGTGGAAGTTTTGATATAGTCCGCTCCCCCTTCCGTCACAGACTTGCACATGGCGATTTTTTCTTCTTTTGTCAAATAGCAGGTTTCCACGATCACTTTCAGGATGTGGCTGCCGCAGCACTGTTTCAGGGCCGCGATCTCTGCTTTTACTTTGTCATAATCCCCGTTTTTCACGTCTCCGATATTGATCACCATGTCAATCTCCGAGCAGCCTTCCTGCAGAGCCTGCCTGGTTTCCGCCAGTTTGGCCTCTGTGGAACTGTATCCCAGGGGAAATCCCACCACGGTGCAGATCGTCAGTTTTTCCCCGTAAGTCTCATGCACCCGTTTGACATACGAGGGAGGAATGCAGACTGAAGCCGTATGATACGTCAGCGCTTCCTCGCAGAGCTTTTTTATATCTTCCCACACCGCATATGCCTGCAGCTGGGTGTGGTCCACATGTTCCAGCATTTCCCGTATTTTCATGACCATCCTCCTTTTGTGGATTCTCTGTTTTATTGTAATACGCTTTCCCGTAAAAATCTATCATTTATGAAAACTTTATGAATTTGGTGTTTTAACTTGCCACATATTTACTTCTCATGATAAGATAAGCATATAATATTTGATTGAAAAGGAGACATTGCATGGAAAATAACCGATATTCTGATATTACACCAGACATTTTGCGGCTTGCGAAGCTTTCGGAAGAAGCCGGTATCATAGATTCTGAATTATTTACCAAATACGATGTCAAACGGGGACTTAGAGATTTAAACGGCAAGGGCGTTCTGGCCGGTCTGACACATATCTCTGACGTCAGAGCTAAGGAGATTGTGGACGGCGTGGAGGTTCCCGCGCATGGGCGTCTCTTCTACAGGGGCTACAACGTACAGGATCTGGTGGAGGGCTTTACCAGTGAAAACCGCTTTGGCTTCGAGGAAACAGCCTATCTGCTCCTGTTCGGCAGTCTGCCAAATAAGGAGGAGCTGCGCAGTTTTCAGACTCTTTTAGGCAGCTACCGCAGCCTGCCCACCAGTTTCGTCCGGGATATTATCATGAAGGCGCCCAGCAAGGATATGATGAACACCCTGGCCAGAAGCGTACTCACACTCTATTCCTACGACGACCGGGCGGATGACACTTCCATTCCCAATGTACTGCGGCAGTGTCTGCAGCTGATCGCCCTCTTTCCCATGCTTTCCATTTACGGCTATCAGGCCTACAGCCATTATCACGACGGCAACAGCCTGTTTATCCATCAGCCCCTTGCGGAAGCTTCCACCGCGGAAAATATTTTACATATCCTGCGCCCTGACAGCGCTTATTCCCCTCTGGAGGCACGCATTCTGGACATTGCCCTGGTGCTGCATATGGAGCATGGCGGCGGCAACAATTCATCCTTTACCACCCATGTCGTCACCTCTTCCTTAACGGATACTTACTCCACCATCGCGGCCGCGATCGGTTCCCTAAAGGGGCCTCGCCACGGTGGTGCCAATATCAAGGTGGTACAGATGTTTGAGGAAATGAAGCAGACCGTCAAAGACTGGGAAGACGAGGAAGAAGTTGCCGGCTATTTAAGGAAGCTTCTGCACAAGGAAGCCTTTGACCACGCGGGGCTGATCTACGGTGTAGGCCACGCCATCTACTCCAAATCCGATCCGCGTGCCGTTTCCTTTAAGACCTTTGTGGAAAAGCTCTCTGTGGAAAAGGGCCTGGAGAAAGAATTTGCTCTCTACTCCCTGGTAGAGCGGCTTGCGCCTGAAGTCATCGCAGAAGAACGCCAGATGTACAAGGGCGTCAGTGTCAATGTGGACTTCTACTCCGGCTTTGTATATCATATGCTGGGGCTTCCCATGGAGCTCTACACTCCTATCTTCGCCATGGCCCGTATCGTGGGCTGGAGCGCCCATAGGCTGGAAGAGCTGGCCAACAACGGCAAGATCATTCGTCCCGCTTACAAGCCTATCGGAGAGGACAAAACTTATATTTCCCTGAAATACCGTTAAAAAGCTACTAAAAATCCTGGGGTGCTACAGCCCCAGGATTTCTTTTACCACATCTTTCATCTCGTCTTTACCGCACACCCTGGTGTGCAGCACAGGCGCGGTGCGTATCTCTTCAATCGCCGCCGGTACCGCTACGTTGGCCAGTCTGGAAAGCTCGTCCGCCAGCGCGAAATCATCCATGGTGTCATACTTTTTGTCAATGGCGTTCATCACGCTTCTGGTGAATTTAAAAGGACTTGCCGTGGAAGCAATGACAGTCTTGGTCCTATCCCCGCTGCCGGTTTTGTAGTCTTCATAGACGGAAGCCGCTACCGCCGTATGGGTATCGATGACATAGCCACAGTCCTCATAGATTCTCCTGATCGTATCGGCGGTTTTCTTCTCACCGGCAAATCCGCCCCAAAAATCTGCCAGCTGAGTCCGCATTTCTTCGGTTATCTCATATCTGCCCTCTTGATTTAAGGCTTTCATAAAGGCCAGGTTTTTATCGGCGTCATTGCCCGCGATACGATAGATCAGTCTCTCCAGGTTGCTGGATATGAGAATATCCATGGACGGGGACGAGGTGAGCACAAATTCCCTGTTCTTGTCATAGGCGCCGGTCGCGAAGAAATCATACAGAACTTTATTTTCATTGGAGGCACAGATCAGTTTTGCAATGGGAAGTCCCATATTCTTCGCGTAAAAGGCAGCTAGGATATTGCCGAAATTGCCTGTGGGTACCACCACGTTGATCTTCTCGCCCTCTCCTATCTTTCCTGCGGCCAAAAGCCTAGTATAGGCATAGACATAATAGACGATCTGGGGAACCAGCCGCCCGATATTGATGGAATTGGCGGAAGAAAACCGAAATCCTGCCGCAGCCATTTCCTTCTCCAGCTCTTTATCATTAAAGAGCTTCTTCACGCCGGTCTGCGCGTCGTCAAAATTGCCTGTGATCCCCACCACATAGGTATTGTCCCCTTTCTGGGTTACCATCTGTTTCTCCTGTATGGGGCTGACGCCATGCTTTGGGTAAAATACAATGATCCTGGTCCCTTCCACATCCGCGAATCCGGCCAGAGCCGCTTTACCGGTGTCCCCGCTGGTCGCCGTCAGGATGACAATATCGTCCTTTACCTGATTTTTTCTGGCGGAAGTGATCATGAGATGGGGCAGAATGGAAAGGGCCATATCCTTAAACGCGATGGTAGCGCCGTGAAACAGTTCTAAGAAATAGGCGCCGGCTGCTTCTGTCAGGGGAGCTATCTCTTCCGTATCGAACTTGCTATCGTAGGCTCTTTCAATGCAGCTTTTTAATTCTGCCTCTGTAAAATCCGTTAAATAGAGCTTCATCACTTCATAGGCCACCGCTTTATAATCCATGCCGGAAAGCGTCTTCAGATCCTTATCCAGAGCCGGGATCTTCTCCGGAACAAAGAGACCGCCGTCTCCCGACAATCCTTTCAAAATGGCTTCGGAAGCCTTTATGGGTGCCTGATGGCTCCTGGTACTTCTATATAAGATTTCTTCCATGGTATCTCCTATCCGCGCCGCGCGCATACAAACGATTGTAAGTAGTATAGCATACCGGCGTCCAAAAATCAATGAAAGAACTCATGTCCTCCGTGAGAAAACAGGAAGGTCAGGTGTTCGTCAAACCAGCGCATTTTTTCGGAATCCGCATATCGGCGGGAAGCAAAGAACAAAGCTCCCTCCGAGATGTCCTCCCCGGCAAGCACCCTGTCCACGGCCTCTATGGTATCCTCGCTTACCACCACCCTGTCGTATCTGCCGCTGTAGGCCGGAGAAAACTGCGCGGTACCGCTGCGGGAACGCTGAAAGACCACTTCCCTGACCGTATCGGGGAAATTTTCATCGGCCACGCGGTTCAATACCACGCCTGCCACCAGCATTTTTCCCTCCGTATCCTCCCCTCCCGCTTCCGCTTCCACGATACGGGTAAGCACTTCGTAATCGTCTTGTGAAAGCTGAATCCTTCCGGACACCTCTAGCAGAGAATAGTCTATCACACGCTGTCCGGAGGCCGCTCTCTGGCCTGTTTCCCCGAAGCTTTCCTGCACCTGGGGCGCTAAGGCGATTTCCATATTCATGCGGAAAGCCGGTGTACTTAAAATGTGGTCGACCTTTAATGCCGTAATATTGACCAGTGCCAGGATCCATACCAGATTTCCCAGCATCAGCCCCAATATATATTTTTTATACATCTTGTCCTCTTTTCCGGGAAAGTTGTCCAACCCTCTTATGTATATTCTATACATCAGCATTGCCAAATATTTCTTATTTGTACTTTTTTCTCAAATTTGGTATACTTTAGACAAGAATTTCTTCACAGGAGTGCAGAATGTCAGAAAAAAGAGAGGGAGTCTTTCCCATCACGCGAAAAAACGGAAAAACGGTTTACCGCTCTTCCGTCACCTACAGGCGCAAGCATATCAGTCTTGGCACCTATGCTTCTTCCCAGGCCGCCCACAAGGCCTACTTAGAAGCCGTTCTATTGCTGCGCGGAGAGTCTTCCCCGCTTTTGACGGACTATGCCGCCTCTGCCGCTCTCCCCTTTGAAAAGTGGGTGGTGCTTCTCAATTTCAGGGACAACAGTATGTATTTCTCCACCCCCATTTATATCCGTCCCCGCTTTTTCTACTACTATTACTCGCAGGAGCTTATCTTAAAATTTGATACCGACGACCTTTTCTACTACGCCTCCCACAAGATCATGAAACGGGGCGGCCACTATTTTGCCGCGGATTTCGGGATGCAGGTCAACATCCTGAACCGCTACGGTATCAAGAATTACGCCGTATGCGGCAGAGATTATCTTTTTAAGAACGGGGATCCTACAGATTTCAGACGGGAGAACCTCATCATCCGCAACCGCTATCACGGCGTCCTGATACAGGACAAGGGGGGTGTCCTTTCCTATAAGACCCGTATCCATGTAAAGGGCAATTTCTCCGTCGGCACCTACGCCACCATGGAAGAAGCCGCTATCGCGTATAACAAGGCCATTGACATTTTAAAGCAAAACGGCTGTCCCAAAAACTATACCCCCAACTACCTGGAGCATATTACGGCAGACAGGTATACCGATATATATACCCGCCTGCCGGTCTCTCCAAAACTGTATCAGCTTACTTTTCCGAATAATCAATAAAACTGATATTTAAATTGGCGTACCCTGCTATTCCGTCCACGGAGGCCGTGGTAGAGTACTGCCACATGCTGAATTTGTAAGGGTAATCCGGCAGATCTCCGGGCTGGGAAAGCCAGATGTCATAGTCGGTCAGCTTGGACAGATCCACCTTTTTGATCAGCCATTCCTTGTTGCCATACAGCATGGGATTGTACCCTGCATCGGCGACGGCATCCAGAAAGGCTTTGGCAATCTTCGTTTTTTCTTCTCTGGAGAGGGTATCCGTCCGGGCCGTATCGTTGGGAACGGACTCCATGTCAAACGCGATCGGATAGCGTACCTCATAGTCCCCAATGCTGCTTAATACCAGCTGCGCCTCTTCTTCGGCTTCCTCTTCCGTAATGGCCTGGGAGCAAAAATACAGACCGATCTCCAGTCCGGCGTCCGTGGCCCGCTTGATATTCTCCAGGAAATAATCGTCCATGGCAATCTGCCCGCTGCTGTAGCCCCTCGCTCCCACCCGGATCATCACAAAATCAATACCGGCTTTTTTCACTTTCACAAAATCAATATAATCCTGATATTTGGAAACATCCACGCCCACATAGGAGGTCAGCCTGCCGTCCACATAATAGGACATAAGATCAGACTGCATCACCAGCTTGGTATAGTCGTAATCATGCTTTGGCAGATACGGGCTGATCAATACCCATTCTTCCTCCCCGTCCGCGTGTACCACCAGGGTGTGCCTGCCGTCCGTAGAAGGATCTTCTTTTTCCTCTTCCGCCACGGTTTCCTCCGGTGTGGCAGAAGGCGATTCCTCCGGATACATATCCCAGAAGTCAAAATCGTCGGGCGTCAGCTCTTCCCTATCCACCTCCGGATAGGGAGCAGGCGAAGGTACCAAAGCGGTTTCCGGCGGCAGCAGAGCCTGCTCTGCCGGCTTTTTATTTTTGTCCTGATTGATTATCAGCACAAGCACCAGAATGATCACCATAAAGGACGTGACGCCAATGATCATACGCATCACGGTCATACTCATTTTAGGATGTTCGTCAAATTCCTGAGGCAGTTTCATAAGGATACCCCTTTATCACAGAATCACATGTTTGGGACACTTTTCCGCGCAGATACCGCAGTCCGTACACTTTTCCCGATCGATGACGGCGTGAAAATCTTTCACTTCTACCGCGCCGGACGGACAGTTTTTCACGCAGATACCGCAGCCTATACAGCCTGCGTCGCAGAGTTTTACGGTTACGGCTCCCTTGTCCGCGGAGCTGCAGGCCACAAGATGCTTTGCCTGCCAGGGCTCCAGGGTGATCAAATGCTTAGGGCAGGCCTCCACGCACTTTCCACAGGCCCTGCAGGCCTCTCTGTCCACTTCCGCGATGCCATCCCGGATATGAATGGCGTCAAAGGGACATGCCTTTACGCAGTTTCCGTAACCTGTACAGCCATATTTGCAGGATTTCGGGCCTCCTCCCGGCACAAAGGCTATCATGGCGCAGTCTTCCACTCCCGTGTACGCATAGTCCTTCCGGGTTTTGCCGCAGCTGCCCATACAGTGCACAAAGGCAGCTTTCCGCACACTTTCCCCGCTTTCCACGCCCATGATCTCCGCGATCTTCTCTGCCACGGCTTCTCCGCCTACGGGGCAGGCATTGACAGCCGCGTCGCCCGAAACGATAGCCCCCGCCAGCGCGGCGCAGCCGGCGTGGCCGCAGCCGCCGCAGTTATTGCCGGGAAGCGCCGCCAGCACGGCCTCTTCTTTTTTATTGACTTTTACGGAAAAGCAGACTCCCGCGGCTCCCAGAAAGAGCCCCACGAAGATTCCCACCCCGCCGATCAGGGCGGCCGCACTTAAAATTCCCGTTATCATTCTCTTCCATCCTCCTTACAGCAGTCCGGAAAATCCACAAAAGGCAATCGCCATCAGCCCCGCTGTCAAAAGCACGCTGGGCATTCCACGAAATGCAGAAGGAATGTCATTGCAGGCCATTTTCTCCCGCAGTCCCGCCAGGATCACAATGGCTATCAGAAATCCCAGCGCGGTGGCAAAACCGTTTACCATGCCTGCCAGGATCCCGTATTCTTTCTGCACATTTGTCAGAGCCACGCCCAATACCGCGCAGTTGGTGGTGATCAGGGGCAGATATACTCCCAGCGCCTGATACAGGGCCTTTACATATTTCTTCAAAAACATTTCCACAAATTGTACCAGCGCCGCGATCACCAGGATAAATACAATGGTCTGCAGATATTCCAGATGAAAGGGCACCAGCAAAAATTGGTAGATTGCTCCCGCTATTCCGCTGGAAAGCGTGATAACAAAAACAATGGCGCCGCCCATACCGGCCGCCGTATTGATTTTCTTAGATACGCCAAGGAAGGGACACAGCCCTAAAAAACGGCTCAGCACTACATTGCTTACCAGAGAAGAACTGACCAGAATCATCAACAAATCTTTTATGGTTTCCATTTGCTACTCCTTCCCCTCCCCGTTCAAATCGATCACTTCCACATCACAGTGCAGGCAGTCCCCTGCGCAGCCGCGCTTTTGCTCCGAAGTTCCGCCGCTTCCCTTTGCGTCCCTTCTGTTGTAGAACAAGTTCCGCAATGCGGTCAATGCCGCCAGAACAAAGAATGCCCCCGGAGCCAACACAAAAATCCCAATCGGCACGTAGCCGTCGGGCATTACGCGCAGTCCGAAACACGTCCCCGTTCCCAGCAGCTCCCTTACCGCACCGATACAGGTTAGGGCAAGGGAAAATCCCAGACCCATGCCAATCCCGTCAAACAGGGAAGAAACCGGCCCGTGGGAGTAGGCATAGGCTTCCGCCCTGCCCAAAATAATGCAGTTGACTACAATCAGCGGAATATATACCCCCAAAGCCTCGTTCAATTCCGGCAGATACGCCTCCAAAAGCAGCTGCGCCATGGTGACGAAGGAAGCGATGATCACGATAAAAGCCGGAATCCTGACTTTGTCCGGTATCACCCTGCGCAGCAGGGAAATCAACAGGTTGCTTAAAGCCAGCACCGCCGCAGTCGTCAGTCCCATGCCCAGACCGTTTATGGCAGAAGTGGTCACCGCCAGAGTGGGGCACATCCCCAGCATCAGCACAAAGGTTGGATTTTCTTTCAGAATACCGTTATACAATCTTTCTAACGCGCTGTTTTCTTTCATTCTGCCTCCTTTAACTGCCCGTCAAAATAAGCAAGGCCCGCATTTACTGCCTGTGTAAAGGCATTTGTGGTAATGGTGGCACCGCTGATAGCGTCAATCTGGTCTTCCGCGGACGCGCCCGTTTTCACATAGGTAAAGGCTGCCGCCTTTCTCCCCGCGAACTGAGGCACCAATACTTCCCCGGCCCGCATTCCTAAGCCCGGCGTTTCCGAAATTTCCAGTATGGAAACCCCGTTTATCGTGCCGTCCAGCCTGACTCCCAGCATAATGGCGATGTCTCCGCCATAGCCCTCCTCCGTGGTCACTCCAAGCACATAGCCTAAAAGCTGCCTGTCTTCAGACAGAGCCTGATAGATCTCTCCTATCTCAGTTCCTTCAATGCTGTCCCGGACCTGTTCGCCCGGCGCTTCGTTTTCTATTTTCGTAAAGGAAGCCGCGTCCGCGAAAACCGCGCTGCAGGCTCTTTGCACCTTTAATTCCTGCTGGCGGGCAATGGGCTTTAAGGTCAGCTCATGGACAAAGCCCAGCAGGATTCCCGCAATCAGGGTAATGCCAAAAAGGATCCCGACATTTTTCCAAAGCTGTCTGAAATCTTCACTGTTTTTCATGCAGGCTGCCTCCTTTCCCAATGGCCGAGGATGTTCCAAAGGTCGAGCCTTTTCCAAAGGCTCTGGGTACCGTTACCTTTTCGATCAGAGGCACTAACAGGTTTCCTAACAAAATGGCATAGGAAACGCCCTCCGCAGCGGAACCGAACACTCGGAATACGCCTGTCAAAATGCCCAGCAGGGCGCCGTAGAGATACTGACCGCCCCTTGTAATCGGTCTGGTGGTATAATCCGTAGCCATGAAGAAAGCACCCAGCATCAGGCCGCCGCCGGAAAGCTGCGCCGCCAGATACGCCGGATCAAAGCCCCTTCCTCCGAAAATACTTATAAAGACGGCAAAGACCACCAAATAGGAAGCGGGAATGCGCAGGTCGATAATCCCTAACAGCAGCAAAAATACCGCTCCGATCAGTATGGCCGCGGCACTGGTTTCCCCAATGGCGCCCGCCGTCCTCCCTATTACCATATCCAGGATATTCACCTCTTCCCCCGCCCGCATGGCCGCCAGGGGAGTGGCTCCCGTATAGGCATCCGTCACAAAATCCGTCATGTACGCCGGAAAGGAGATCAGCAGAAAACACCGGGCCGCCAGGGCAGGATTCATGAAGTTCTGCCCCAGGCCGCCAAAGAGGCATTTTACCACCAGTATGGCAAATACCCCGCCTGCCGCGGCCATCCAGAGAGGAATGGACACCGGCAGATTCAAGGCCAAAAGCAGTCCTGTCACTACCGCGGACAGATCGCCGATGGTCTGCTTCTTTATGCAGAGTCCGAAGAGAAATTCCGTCAATACAGTGGAAGCCACCGTTACCAGCATGACAAGGAATGCCCGGGGTCCAAAATGGTAGATCCCGTATCCCGCAGCCGGCAGCAGAGCCAGCACTACCGTAAGCATGATCGTACTGGTATTTAATCTGCTTCGCACATGGGGATTTGAGGATACCTTATGTAAATCAGCCGTTGTATTCTCCATTTCCGCTTCCTCCTACCGGTTTTTCTTCTTGGCAAGCTGCTGTTTGCGCATGGACTTAATGGTCTGAGTCAGAGGGCGCCTGGCCGGACAGATATAGCTGCAGCAGCCGCATTCACAGCATTCCATACCGTTGAGCTTTAAGAAAGTTTCTTCCTCTCCATGCAGAGCCGCATCCATGAGTTTCGCGGGAAGCACCCTCCCCGGACAGACTTCCACGCACCTGCCGCAACGGATGCAGGCAGTGGGCTGCATGTCGGAAACATCATCCTTTGAAAGCGCCAGGATCGCGGAAGTGGTCTTGGTGGCCGGTACCTCCAGATCAAAGAGCGCAATACCCATCATGGGACCGCCGGATATGAGCTTGGCAGGAGGCACCTTGAATCCCCCGGCCTCTTCTATCAGTTCCCTATATAGGGTACCTGTTCTCACTTTAAAGTTGCAGGGCCTTTTTACAGCATCTCCCGTCACGGTCACAATGCGCTCCGTAAGAGGCTTTCCCTCCGTTACCGCCGTATAAACGGCCACCAGCGTGTCCACATTGTTGACTATGCAGCCCGCGTCCGCCGGCAGCATGGCAGAATGGATCTTTCTTCCTGTGGTGGCATATATCAGCTGGCGCTCCGCGCCCTGGGGATATTTGGTTTTCAATGCCTTGACGCTGATGCGCTTCTCATCCTTTACCAGCTTTTTCAACAGCTCCACGCAGTCTTTTTTGTTATCTTCCACCGCCAGGATCCCATGGGCTTTGGGAAAGAGGCTCAGCACGATCTTCAGCCCCTCCACCAGCTTTTCCGGCTCCTCCTTCATCCTGCGGTAATCCGAAGTCAGATAGGGTTCGCATTCGGAGCAGTTGGCTATCACATATTCTATTTTGGCAGGCGCTTTCGGTGACAGCTTGACATGGGTGGGAAATCCGGCCCCTCCCATTCCTACGATTCCTGCCTCCTTTATCCTCTCGATGATCTCTTCCCTTGTATTCTTACCGGGGAAAAGAGGCGGCATGGCCGGAAATTCTTCATAACGCCCGTCATTTTCTATCACAATGCTGGGGACCATGTCCCCCGTTACCACCCTGCGCGGCTCTATCGCCTTTACGGTTCCCGATACGGAAGCGTGCACGGGCGCGCTGACAAAGGCGGAAGCCTCCGCGATCTTCTGTCCTGCCAGTACCCTGTCCCCTTTTTTCACAATGGCGGCCGCAGGCACGCCGATATGCTGGGACAAGGGATATACCAACTCCCCTTTGGGAAGCATGATTTTAATGGGTTTGTCCTTAGTAAGCTCCTTACCGTCGTAGGGATGGACGCCGCCCGTAAAAGTAAACGTGGCCATAAAAACCTCCTGTTTCCTCAGGCATCAACACTCTATAATAAATATACTATTTTTTTCAACAAAATACTACTGAAATATTCAAAATTATGCTATCATAATAGCAGTACAAAAGTCTGAAAAAGGAGTTCCCATGATTACAGAAATCACCAAAGTGGAAAATTACATACCTTCCTATCCTCTGCAGCGGCTGGCTCCCCTTACGGAGATACTCTTTCTGGATATTGAAACGACCGGCTTTACCGCCAAAAGCTCCGTACTCTATATGATAGGCTGTGCCTACTATGAGAAGGGCAGTATCTTCATCCGTCAGTGGATGGCGGAAAATTACGGGCAGGAAAAAGAAGTGCTCTGCGCCTTCTTTACCTTTGCCTCCCGCTTCCATTACCTGATCCATTTTAACGGCAACAACTTCGATCTTCCCTATCTGCTGCAGAAATGCGCCCAGTATGGCCTGCCCTTTCATTTTGATAATTTTCAGGGCGTGGATATTTACCGCCGGATCTCTCCTTACAAGTTTTTCTTAAAACTGCCCAACTGCAAGCAGAAAACCATCGAGCAGTATCTTGGGATCAACAGAGAGGATGTTTTTTCCGGCGGGGAACTGATCGGCATATACCATGACTATGTGCAGCAGCCGGACAAGCTGGCATGTGCCGCTCTCTTGCTGCACAACTACGAAGATGTGCTGGGTATGCTGAATATCCTGCCCATCCTTGCCTACTATGACTTATTCAACGGAGATGTAAAAGCCAGAAAAGTACAGGCCAACTACTATACGGACCATGCGGGCAGCCGGCGTCAGGAGCTGATCATGACCCTGACGCTTCCCACGCCGCTGCCGGTATCCCTTTCCGCCGCGGCGGAAGGCTGCTACTTTAAAGGAGACGGTGAAGAAGCCTTTATCAAGGTGCCTATCTATGAAGAGGAGCTGAAATATTTCTACGCCAACTACAAAGATTACTACTATCTTCCCATGGAGGATGTGGCGCTGCACAAATCCGTGGCAACCTTTGTGGACAAAACCCACCGGGTCCAGGCCACCGCCGCCACCTGCTATACCAGAAAATATTCTCTCTATCTGCCGCAGTGGGAGCCTCTGATAACCCCCGTCTTTAAAAGGGAATACAAGAGCAGAGAATTTTTCTTTGAGCTCACTGATGAGATCAAACGGGACCGAGGCGTTTTTTCCGCTTACGCCGCTCATATCTTAGACATGATGTGTTCCTGAGACAAAAAAGAGTATGGATTTTACGATCCATACTCTTTTTAAATGTTCTTAATTGTGTCCGGTCATTACGGTTTGAGATAGAAAAAGGAATTTTTCCGCTCATATCCGATTTCCCTATATGTAATGATCTGCTCCGTACTGCCGATAAACAAGATTCCGCCTGCTTTCAAAGAATGCTCAAATTTCCTGTAGATCTCCTCTTTAGCCTCTTCGGTAAAGTAGATCAGCACATTCCTGCATACGATCAAATGACAGTCCGACGGATACGTATCCTTTAACAGGTTGTGTTCCCGAAACTCCACCCTGTCCTTAATCTCCTGGGAAATCTGGTAGGAGGGACCGATCTTGGTAAAATACTTCTGCTTTAGATCGCCGGGTACACCCGCCAGGCTTTTCTCGGCATAGAGCCCTACTTTGGCCTTGGCAATGACCTGCTTATCAATATCCGTAGCCAGGATCTTGATCTGCTGCAGCGGCAGATGTCTGGACAGGGCCATAACCAGGGAATAAGGTTCGTCTCCCGTAGAACAAGCCGCGCTCCAGATCTTTAAGTTCCGGCCAAACTTCGAAATAAGCTCCGGTATCACTTCCTTGTCCAAAAGCTGCCATTGATCCGGATTGCGGTAAAATTCGGAAACATTGATGGTCAGGTAATTGACAAATTCTTCAAAACGGCTTTGATCCGTCTTCAGAAGCTGTACATACTTGTCATACGCGCTGATACCGTTCTTGTGAATGAGGGTATCGATCCGGCGTTTCATCTGCTGCTCCTTATAAGCATTCAGATCAATGGAAGTCAGATCGTAAACCGCTTTTTTAAAGTATTCATAATCATACTGCATGTTCTGGTCAGTTCCCCTCGGCATCCTTCTGGGCAGCGATCACTGCGTCAATATCTACAGATACAACTTCCGCATCCTCTTCTTTAGCCGCTTCTTCCTGTTCTTTGGCGGGTTCGGTAGCTTCCGGTGCCAAAAGTGCCTTGATGCTCAGGCTGATCTTCCTGTCCGCCTCATTAAAATCAACCACTTTTGCAGTCACGCTGTCTCCGACTTTCAAAACATCGGAGGGCTTCTCAATATGTTCTTTGGAGATCTGGGAAACATGCAGCAGGGCATCCACGCCGGGCTCCAGCTCCACAAACGCTCCAAAATCGGTCATCCTGGCAACAACACCCGTTACTTCCATGCCCTCAGCATACTTTACAGCCGCGTCTTTCCAGGGATTCAGCTCGTCAAATTTTAAACTCAGGGCGATCTTGCTGCCGTTGATCTCCTTGATCAGCACTTTCAGGGTATCGCCCACCTTAAACATCTTCTTGGGATGCTCGATCCTGCCCCAGGACATCTCGGAGATATGCAGCAGGCCGTCCGCGCCGCCCAAGTCGATGAACGCGCCGAAGTCCGTTACATTCTTCACGGTACCTTCCACCACATCGCCCTCTTTGATGCGCTCAAAGAGTTCTTTCTGCATCTCGGCCTTCCTGGCCGCAACCAGCTGCCTTCTGTCGCCGATATATCTTCTTCTCTTAGGATTATATTCGCTGATGACAAATTCTATTTCCTGTCCCGCGTATTTCGTCAGGTCTTTTTCGTAAGTATCGGAAACCAGGCTGGCAGGGATGAAGATATTCACTTCGTCCACCGTCACGCTCAGACCGCCTTCCATGACCTGGTTGACCACGGCCTTTAAAACTTCCTGGCTGTTATATGCTTCCTCGATCCGCTTGTTTCCTCTCTCCGCGGCGAGCCTCTTATAGCTTAAAAGGACCTGTCCCTCACCGTCGTTGACCTTGATGACCTTCACCGTCATGGTATCTCCCGGCTTTACTACAGTGGTCAGATCCAGAGTAGCATCATTGGTATACTCATTCCTAGTCAGGATCCCGTCTGACTTGTAGTTGATGTTGAGTACGATCTGATCCGGTTTCACATCTATTACGGTACCGTCTACCACCTCTCCTGTGTGTATCGTCTTCATGGATTCTTCATTCAATAATTGTTCAAAAGTTAATTCGGACATAATTTTGAACCTCCTCGATTATATTGTTTGGGGTAGACGCCCCCGCTGTAATCCCAACCAGCCGAACGGATTCAGGCAGTTCCAAATGCAGATCGGCCAGTGTCTGTATAAAATAAGTCCTCGCGCATTCTTTGCTGCAGATCTCGTAAAGTTTCCGGGTATTGGAACTGTTCCGGCCCCCAATGACTATCATGGCGTCCACCGAGGCGGCTATTTCCCTGGCCTCTTTCTGTCTGACTTCCGTCGCGTTGCAGATAGTCCTAGCAATATTAACATTATAGCCTTTTCTCTCGAAAATTTCAACTATATCTTGAAATTTCTTGTAGTTAAATGTCGTTTGAGACACCATGCAGAAAACGCCGTCCTTCGGCAGGGAAACCGTTTCAGCCTCCTGGGCGTTCTCTATGATGATCGCCGGAGTCCGACACCACCCCACTATCCCCTGCACCTCCGGATGAAGCGGGCTTCCCACCACTATGATTTGCCGCCCCGCCCCGCTTTCTTCTTCCACAATGTGGTGGATCCGTTTGACAAAAGGACAGGTGGCGTCTATCAGTTCCAGTCCCTGGGCCTCTATCTGTTCATAGACCGCCCTAGCCACGCCGTGGGCGCGTATGACCACGGTGCCCCGCTTTATTTTTTTCAAAGCCTCCTGGTCTTCGATGACGCTGACGCCCTTTCTCCTCAGATCTTCCACCACTTCTTCATTGTTCACAATGGCGCCGTATGTATAGATATGCTCCGCCTGCTTTATCTGCTCATAAACGGTATCCACCGCCCGTCTGACGCCAAAGCAGAAGCCCATGCTCTTTGCCAATACCACTTCCAAGATCAGCTGTTTCCTTTCTTTGTATCACAGATCTCCAAGATCTTTTCTACCACCTCGTCAATGCTCATATCCGAGGTATCCAAAAGCACCGCGTCCTCTGCCTGTCTGAGGGGAGATTCCTCCCTGTGCATATCCTGATAGTCCCGTTCAATGATCGTTTGCTCTATCCGCGCCAGGTCACAGGGTTCCCCCTTTGCCTGCAGCTCTTTAAAGCGCCTCTGGGCGCGCACTCGGCTGTCCGCGGTCAGATAGATCTTCACATCCGCGTCCGGCAGCACGCAGGTGCCTATATCCCGCCCGTCCATGATGACGTCCGTGGTCTTTGCCAGCTGCCTCTGCAGGCTTACCAGCTTGGCGCGCACCTCCTTATAAGCGGAGGTCACCGACGCCATATGGCTGACCTCTTCCGTCCGCAGGAAGGCGTTGACGTTTTCGCCGTTTAAATACACCGCCTGCTCTCCGTTTTCATACTTTATGGTAATATCGGCTTCCTCGCATTTTCCGCAGATGCCTTCCGAATCTTCCGGCGCTATACCCTCCCGCAGCATAAACAGGGCCATGGCTCTGTACATGGCTCCCGTGTCCACATACACCAGATTCCTTTTCTTTGCCGCCAGTCTGGCGATCGTACTTTTCCCGGCTCCCGCAGGGCCGTCTATGGCAACCGCATAACTCATATCCTTTCTCCTTTTCCTGTCATGATCTATAAAATACTGCTTCCCGCCAGATGTCCGGTGGACCATGCAATCTGCAGGTTAAAGCCTCCCGTCAGGGCGTCCGTATCCAGGATCTCTCCCGCAAAATACAGACCTTTTATCAGTTTGGATTCCATGGTGGAGGGATTGATCTCCTTCACATTTATCCCGCCCTGGGTGATCACGGCCTCCGAAAAGCCCCGGGTGCCCGTGATCGTAAGGGGCAGCCCCTTAATCAGGCCGGCGAAAACCTCTCTCTCCTCTTTGGTGATCTCGTTTACCTTTTTCTCTCCCGATATACCGGAGCGTTCCACCATAACGGGAATGAGCCTGCTGGGGAACAGCTCCCCCAGCGCGTTTTTAAAAGCCTTGTTCCTGTTCTTCTCAAAGTCCCGCAAAAGCCGCTTATCCAGTTGTTCCATGGACAGGGCGGGCTTTAAGTCGATCAGCAGTCCGGCCTCTTCTCCCCACGCCTTTTTTACATAGTGGCTGGACGCGCTTAGAATCAGGGGGCCGCTCACGCCGAAATGGGTAAACAGCATCTCCCCGAATCCTCTGTATATCTCCTTATTTTTATATAGCAGGGAAACCGCCGTGTTTTTTAAGGAAAGTCCCATTAAATCCCTGCAGAACGTTTCCTTTGCTTCCAGCGGGACCAGTGCCGGCTTCCTCTCCGTCAGGGTATGAGAACAGTTCTGGGCAAACCGATAGCCGTCCCCGGTAGAACCCGTGGAAGGATAGGACAGGCCGCCTGTGGCTATGACCACCGCGTCCGCTTCTTCCCTTCTGCCGCCTTTCAATCCGACTCCCAGGATCTTTTTTTCTCCTTTATCCTCTCCGGATACAATACACTCTACCGGTGCCTGGAGCCGCACTTCCACGCCCAGCGCCTCAAGACGCCTCTCCAGCGCCCTGATCACATCTGAGGAATGGTCCGAGAGGGGAAATACTCTGTTTCCCCGCTCCGTTTTCAGGGGGCAGCCCGCTTCTTCCAAAAAGGACATCATCCTGCGGTTATCGTATCCGTAAAAAGCGCTGTATAAAAACTTGGGATTGGTCAGCACATTCTGAAACAGTTCCTCCGTATCGCAGGCATTCGTCACATTGCAGCGCCCTTTCCCCGTGATAAAGAGCTTTTTGCCCAGTTTTTCGTTTTTTTCAAAGAGCCGGACTCTGTGTCCGTTTTCCGCCGCGGCTATGGCGGCCATCATACCGGCAGCTCCGCCGCCCGCTATTATCACTTTGCTCATAAAGTTCTCTTTTTGCGCACCGCCCTATTTTTTAAACAGCGGATTGTCCAGAATGGGTTTTTCGTCAATAAAGTTGATCTCGTCGTTTAAGTAGACCTGATAGTTGGTCCACGCCTCTTCCAGGGACTCCAGATTCTTTTTAACTTCCTGGGGACGCTTCAGGCACATGGCCACTACCAGCGCGTTGATCACGCTCAAAGGAGCCACCAGGGAATCCACGATAGAGACCATATCGCTCCTTGCCAGTAAGTTCAGGGACGAATACAGGCACATGGGGGAGTGGATGGAGTCCGTCACACTGATGACCTTGGCGTTTCTGTCATTGGCAAATTCCATGGCCTTTAAGGTACGCATGGAATAGCGCGGAAAGCTGATGCCGATAATGGCGTCATTTTCATCGATCCGGATCATCTGTTCAAAAGTTTCACTGACGCTGGTGGTATTCACAAGCACCACGCCGGGACGTATCATATGCAGATAAAACTGTAGAAAATCCGCCAGGGGCGCACAGCTTCTCAACCCGATGATATACACTGTTCTGGCTTCCAGTATAGTATCTACCGCCATTTCAAACGCATTGGGATCCAGGTTCACTATGGTGTCCTGGATCTTTTCAATGTCGGCTCCCAATACGGAGGAAAGGATTTCAGACTGGCTGCTGTGCCCGTATTTCACGCCGATCCGCTGCACATCGGAAAGCTTGGTCTTCACCCACTCTTCCAATGCCTTCTGAAATTCCGGGTATCCTTCGTATCCCAATCCCGACGCGAAACGCACCACGGTGGACTCACTGATCCCCAGCGTTTCCCCCAGTTTTGCCGCAGTCATAAAAACCGCCTGCTCATAGTGCTCCTTAATATAGCCGGCAATCGCCTTGTGGCTTTTGCTCATGCTCCGGAATCTCTCATTGATCCTGGTGATCAGATCCTGCGCCCTATCCATTGACATACTCCTGCTCTAATAACTGTTTTGTTTCCGCGTCAGACAGATCGTAATCCCCCGTCAGACTCATGCAGGCCGCCCCGTGAATGAAAAGCCACATCCGCATAAACATTCCCTGAGGATCCCCACAGCCCATGGCCGAAGCCTGGTTGATCTCTGTCAGCACATTTCCCTTTTCCCCGTTTAAGACTTCATAAAGACTCTTTCTGCCTGCCATTTCCGATAAGAATAAAAGCCTGAACAGATGCTTTTCCTCCCTGGCAAAAGCAATATAAGCCATACCCAGACTGGAAAAGGGCTTTCTTCCCGTCTTGGGATATGCCTCATAATAATCCTGAAAAAACAACACGGCTCTTTCGTATACCGCCTGCCAGAGCTCGTCCATATTCCGGTATACCCTGAAGATCGGCTGCGTGGAACAGCCGGCCTTTGCCGCAACTTTTCTGGCCGTCACATTGGCGAAGCCTTCTTCTCTTGCCATAATAAAAGCGGTATCCAAAATATCCTGAACGGTGATGGACTCTTTTCTTGCCATATGTGCCTCCTCATATCTGCCCGGCGCTCTTATGTAATCGTAACACTTGTTATTTTAACTTATCCCCAGTATTCCGTCAAGAGAAAAAAGGATATGGACAGCTTCTTTTTGGGAAACCGTCCATACCCTTTCTTTACAGATCCAATATTATGTCATGCTGCCGTTTGCTTTGGCTTCAAAGCTTACACGGGATAGGCACCGTTCTTTACGTCCGCCTTGGCGGGATCAACCTTTTCCTGCTGAGCCTGACGGTATTTGAAGAAATCTACGGCAACCTGTGGGAACAGCGCATAGGAAAGCACATCCTCGTCCTGCTGCTTCCACTCCGCCATTTCGGATTCCAGCTTCTCCATCTCATTGGAGAGCAGATCCGCGGGACGGCAGGTGATCCTTTCCTCTCCGGGGATAACCTTGTCGATCACTTCCTGGTTCATGGGCTTTACGGTCTGGCCGTATTTGCCCCGCAGCACATCCTTGGTCTGGTCGGTGGCCATCTTATAGCGTTCGCCCATCAGTACATTGAACACTGCCTGGGTACCCACGATCTGGGAAGAAGGCGTAACCAGAGGAGGCTCGCCCAGATCTTTACGCACCTTGGGAATCTCCTTCAATACGTCATAGTACTTGTCTTCCGCGTTCTGTTCTTTCAGCTGGCTTACCATGTTGGAAAGCATACCGCCGGGTACCTGATACAGTAAGGTCTTAATATCCACGCCCATTACCTTGGGATTCAAAAGGCCGTTTGCCAGGCACTCATCCCTGTAAGGTCTGAAGTAATCGGCAATCTCAGCCAGCAGATTCTGGTCGTAGCCCGTATCATAGGGGGTTCCCTTAAAGGTTTCCACCATAACTTCGGTAGCAGGCTGGGAGGTACCCATGGCAAAAGGAGAGATCGCGCAGTCGATCACGTCCACGCCTGCCTCCACTGCCTTTAAGTAAGTCATGCCTGCCACACCGGAAGTATAGTGGGTATGGAGCTGGATAGGAAGCTTGGTAACCGCCTTCATCTCCCTTATCATCTCGGAAGCCTTATAAGGCACCAGCAGTCCCGCCATATCCTTGATACAAATGGAATCCGCTCCCATCTCTTCAATCTTCTTTGCCATGTCGATCCAGTATTCCATGGTATAGGCATCACCCAGGGTATAGGAAAGCGCCACCTGCGCATGTCCCCGTCCCTCTCTGGCTTTGATCTTGTTTGTGGCATTGACCGCTTCCTGAAGATTGCGCAGATCGTTGAAACAGTCAAAGATACGGATAATGTCAATACCGTTCGCAATGGACTTTTCTACAAAGCTGTCCACCACGTCATCGGCATAAGGTCTGTACCCTAAGATATTCTGGCCTCTGAACAGCATCTGCAGCTTGGTATTCTTAAATCCGTCCCTCAATTTCCGAAGTCTGTCCCAAGGATCCTCCTTTAAGAACCTTAAGGACGCGTCAAAGGTCGCGCCGCCCCAGCACTCTACGGAGTTATATCCCACCTTATCCATCTTGTCGATAATGGGGAGCATCAACTCGGTAGGCATTCTGGTCGCGATCAGGGACTGATGCGCGTCACGCAGAATGGTTTCTGTTATTTTAATCGGTTTTGCTTCTGGCATTTCCTGTTTCCTCCAATCATGAATCTATAGTTATATTACTGTTAAAATACACCGTTGATGGCCATAAAGGTACCGGCCGCCACGGCGGTACCGATCACGCCTGCCACATTGGGTCCCATGGCGTGCATCAGAAGGAAGTTGGTAGGATCCGCTTCCGAACCCACCTTCTGGGACACCCGGGCAGCCATGGGCACCGCGGATACGCCGGCGGAACCTATTAACGGGTTCACCTTTCCATGGGTCAGTACGCACATGATCTTGCCGAATATTACGCCCGCGGCGGTACCGAATATGAACGCCGCCAGTCCCAGGAACACGATCTTAATGGTATTCCAGTTTAAGAACGCTTCCGCGCTGGTGGTCGCGCCTACGGAAGTACCTAACAGAATGACCACAATATACATCAGAGCGTTGGAAGCAGTTTCCGTCAGCTGTCTTACCACGCCGGATTCCTTGAAAAGGTTACCCAGCATCAGCATACCTACAAGAGGAGCGGTGGTAGGCAGCAGCAGGCTGACTACGATGGTGACCACGATGGGGAACAGGATCCTCTCCAGCTTGGATACCGGACGCAGCTGCGCCATTTTGATCTTTCTTTCTTTTTCCGTGGTCAAAAGCTTCATGACCGGAGGCTGGATGATGGGTACCAGGGACATATAGGAATATGCCGCCACCGCTATGGGACCCAGCAGTCCGGTCTGTCCCAGCTTGCTGGCCAGGAAAATGGAAGTAGGTCCGTCCGCGCCGCCGATAATGGAAATGGCCGCGGCGGCCAGGCCGTTAAAGCCCAGCGCGATAGCGCCAAAATACGCGGCGAAAATACCGAACTGCGCCGCCGCTCCCAAAAGGAAGCTTTTCGGATTCGCGATCAGCGGGCCAAAGTCGGTCATAGCGCCGACTCCCATAAAGATCAGGGACGGCAGGATCGCGTATTCGTCCAGAATGTAGAAATAATACAGTAAGCCGCCTACGCCGTTGGAAGAATCTTCCGCGTGGAGCATGATGTCGGGATAGATATTGACAAGCAGCATACCGAATGCGATGGGCAATAAGAGCAAGGGCTCAAACTCATGCCTTATGGCCAGATAAAGGAAAAAGCAGGCAACCGCTATCATCACATAATTTCCCACCGTCAGGTTGAAAAACGCCGTCTGATGAAGCAGATTGTCCAGCGTACTTGTTATGTATTCCATTGAATGACCTCCTGTGATATTAGCAGATAATCGGCGTTAGTTTAAGGTTGCAAGTACTTTTCCTGCCTCTACCGCGTCGCCCACGGATACCTCGATGCTCGCTACCGTACCGTCTTCGGGAGCCACTACGGGAATCTCCATCTTCATGGCCTCGATGGTAACTACCGCGTCCCCTTTCTTTACTGCGGTACCTACAGCCGCGTCGATCTTGAATACCTTGCCCGCCGCGCCTGCTTCTACCTTGATGCTGCCGGCGCCTGCGCCTGCAGCGGGAGCCGCTGCCTTGGGAGCTGCTTTAGGAGCCGCCTTGGGAGCCGCGGGAGCCTTTACGGGAGCCGCGCCTGTGGACGCGCCCTCTTCTACTACTACGTCATATACGTTGCCGTTTACGGTAATGGTATAATTTTTCATTTTTTTATCCTCCAATTATCTTCTTTTTCTAATGCTTCTGACTACAAAACCGCCGGTGCCCGCGCTGCCCTCATAGGCTGCTACAGCTGCCGCGATCACTGCCACGAGCTCGGAATCGTCCTCAGCGCTTTCCGCGCTTTCTTCTTTTTCAATGATCTGCGCAATGGTATTGTCCACTGCCTCTTCCTGTATGCTCTTCTTCTTTGCGCCAAGTTTCGCCTGGAGCTTGGGAATGCCTCCCATAGCCCAGATGATGAGGCTGATAAAGATCAGAACGGAAAATACGGTACCCATTCCCATGAGTGTGTCCATAGCGGCCCTGCTCATAAGCTCTCCCATGGAACGGTCGATATTCAGGCTGCAGGACTCCACGGTCAGGAACAAATCATTGCTCAGAATGACCTCCGCTTCCGCCGTAACCGGCTCTCCCTTCTTGTTGGTAAGGGAACCCGTCAGGGGAACCGTGACAATAATGGTCTTCCCGTCGTCGGAGTATCTGTAGCTTCCCGTAAGGTTATTCTCGGTATTGATGTCGCCCAAGGAATCATAGGCGCCGTTAAAGGACACGATACCGTTGAGGATCGCATTGCCCTCCACGGTTATGGCATCTATCCCATAGCTTAACCCGTACTGGGTAGAAAATACATACAGGGCATAATTGAGCTGCTGCTCCGTTACGTATTTTAACTCGTCCACATTGTAGGAATCCTGATACTGCTCCGCCTTCGCGTCGTCAAAGAAATAGGTCATGTACGGGATCATGAAATCAGTGGAAAGCGCGACAGCCGCTTCTCCTCTGTCCTTTTCCTCCTGAGTCAGCGTCTTTTCTCCGCAGGCAGTCAGTCCCAGCAGACAGGTGAGCATACATAACATTATCAGTAATTTTTTCATATTAAGTATCTCCCTTTCTAAACTGTTCCATGCTTTTTGACCGGACGTTCTTCACATTTTGTAAACAACATCTCGAACGCGCCGATAACATATTTCCTGGTATCGGCAGGCTCTACGATCTGGTCCACATATCCTCTCCTCGCAGCGCTTGCCGCACTGGTCTGCAGTGCCGCGTATTCGGCTGCTTTCTCTTTGATCACATCCGCTCCCTGGCCCTCATACATGATCTTGGCTGCCAGATTGGCGTCCATGGAACCGATCTGGGCGTCAGGCCATGCCATGGTAATATCCGCGCCTACCGCCTTGGAGTTCATGGCAATATAAGCGCTGCCTAAGGCCTTGCCGATGATCACGTTTACCTTGGGTACCGTCGCGTTGGCAAAAGCGTAGGTCAGGCGCGCCGCTGCCGACGCGATCCTCTTCTCGCTGCATTCGCAGGCCTTATATCCCGTCACATTGGTCAGCGTCAGAACAGGAATATCAAAAGCGTCGCAGAAATTTACAAAGTCCGCGGCTTTCTCACAGCCCATGGGAGAAAGCGCTGCCTCGTATTTCTCCACCGAGTTTCCTTCTTCATCCAGCTTCTCGCTTCTGTTGGCAACCGCGCCCACAGTCACGCCGTCCAGCCGGATAAAGCCCGTTACCATATCCTTGGCGTAATCCGCCTTTACCTCGATAAAATCGTTGTCGTCAGCTAAAAGGGCCAGCGCCGCCGCGGTATCTCCTCTGAAAGCCGCCAGATCGGCCGTCAGCCTGTTTAAGTCGTCCGTACACTCGTCAAAGGCCAGATTTTCTTCATTGTTGGCAGGCAGTACGGAGATCAGCTTCCGGATACCGGAAAGAACCTCCTCCTCATTGCCTGTAAAGTCCACATTCCCGGCCTGGGCGCTCTGGAAAGCCGCTGCGGAGGTGTCGCATTTCGCCTCGGTATTGCCTGCCAGCGCATTGGGAGAATTGACAAATAATCTTGCGGTTTGGGACTCCATAAAGGTAAAATCCGACATGGCCGCCATCACCGCCAGCCCGCCGCCGCAATTTCCAAATATGGCCGCAATCTGAGGAATGACACCGGACGCATCCGTCATCTTCCGGTAAATGGTTCCGAACGCGTCCAGCGCGTCCGCAGCTTCCTGCAGTCTGAATCCGGCGGAATCCAGAAGTCCTACTACGGGAGTTCCGGTCTTCATGGCCAGATCGTACAGATTGGCAATCTTTCTGGCATGCATCTCGCCCACGGTACCGTTTAAAACGGCCGCGTCCTGACTGTATACATATACCGGGTTGCCGTTTATCACTCCGTATCCGGTAATGACACCGTCCGAAGGAGTCTCGGTCTGTTTCAGGTTGAAATCCGTCGCTCTGGCAGTCACCATGGCGCCGATTTCAACGAAACTGTTCTCATCGAGCAAAGCTTCTATCCTTTGGCTCGCTTTTGAAGTACTACTCATGCTTTCAGCCCTCCATTTATTGTAAAAAAATAATAACAAAATACCAAACGCTTGTACTATTGTACCATAAAATCACCAAGAGTACTAGCATTAATTTTTGTTTTCATTTTGGTTTTTGCAAATTAGGCGGTTTTCACAAATTTTATATCGGTTTCACGCTTTTATAAGACATATTTTTCCAACACCCGGGCCAGGCACCAGAAAAAATCAATGGCCGGCACCGACTCCGCGCACAGGATCTTATCCTCCCGCAAAACGGTATCCCCCAGCATGTAGCGGATATAGCCGATCTCCTCCCCTGCCGCCACCGGCGCCTCCAGCTCGGTATAGACCTTCCAGTAGGCTTCGATATGCTCCTCTTCGGAGAGAAGCAGTTGAAATTCTTCAGCGCTCTTTTCCTCTCCCAAAAGCGAAATACCGTCCGGCGTAACGCTGCCCTCTTCCAGTTCCACCTTTGTATAGGCCCTCTGCTCCAGCTCCTCCGTCTGGCCGTTTAAGACCGGAACCGGGTTCAATACGCGCTCGTCATATACGGCCTCGGAAAACCCGTGATAGGAATAGTGCTCCAGCCCGTAGGTGAAGAGTTCTCTGGAGTCCGCCCACTTATAGGTTTTGTTGTTGGGCCAGCCGCAGGCCAGCAGCGCAATGGTAAACCGTTTCCCGTCCCGCTCCAAGGCTCCCACATAACAGTATCCCGCCTTGTTGGTAAAACCCGTTTTCCCGGAGAGGACCCCGTCCATCATGTTTAAAAACGCGTTGTGGTTGGTGCAGGAAAAACTGCGGCCCTCCGCATTGGAAAAGCTATAGGAGGCCGTCCTTGTGATCTCCAGAAATTCCGCTGCTTTCGGGGAATGGAAAGTGCAGTATGCCATGATCCTGGCCAGATCGCTGGCCGTGGTGCCGTGGGAATGCTCCACCACATTGCCGTCGGCATCCGTCACCGTCTGGGTGGCGTCCAGCCCGTTGGGCGTGATAAACCAGGTATTTTCACAGCCTATTTCCAGCGCTTTCTGATTCATCATCCGCGCGAAATCTTCCAGGCTGCCGCCCACGTGCTCCGCAATGGCCACCGCCGAATCGTTGTGGGATTCCAGCATCAGGGAATAGAGCAGATCCCCAAGCAGGAAATGTTCCCCCTCTTTCATATAGAGCTTTACCTTGGGCATGCCCGCCGCATAGGAGGAGACCTCCACCACCTCGTCCAAATCCGCGTTTTCCAGCGCCAGGATGCAGGTCATGATCTTGGTGGTGCTGGCATTGGAAAGAAACTCCTCCCCGTTTTTTTCGTAGAGCACCCGGCCCGTATCCGCGTCCATGAGCACCGCGGCGGCAGCATACAGACTGGGCTCTTCTTTCGCCTGTACGCCAAGGGAAGCCTGCATGGTATGTAAAAACAGGCACAGAATGGCAAGTACTATCCCGGCCTGCTTCCTTCTCCCCCTTTTTTCAAAAAAATACATAGCAGCAACGTTCTCCTGTTTCGTTGCTACTATGTATATGAATTTCCCTCCGCTTTTAAACCTGGCTTATTCTTCCGGCTGCTTTTCCTGCATCATACCGGCTTCCGCTTCCGCCTGCTGCTTAAACTCCTCCATCTGCACCGTGGAAAGCTCCGGCAGTTCCTCTAAGGAGCGCACGCCGAAGCAGCGCAGAAACTGTTCCGTAGTGCCGAATAAGAGCGGTCTGCCCGGTGCGTCCAGCCTGCCCAGTTCCGTAATCAGGTCATACTCCAGAAGCTTGTTGACCGCGTGGTCACAGCTGACACCCCGGATGCGCTCGATCTCCAGACGGGTTACCGGCTGCTTGTAAGCAATAATGGAAAGAGTTTCCATGACCGTATCCGTCAGTACCATTTTCCGGGGCGTCTTCGCGATCTTGATCAGATACTCATACAGCTCCGCCTTGGTGGTGAGCTGTACGCTCTCCTCCAGCCACATCAGGGAAATACCGCTGCTTTCCTGCTCGTACTTTTTCTGCATATCGGAAAGGATCTCCCTTACTTCCTTTTCGTCCGTCTCCAGCACCTGCGCCAGCCTGCTTATTTCCACGGAGCCGCCCATGGTAAACAATATGGCTTCCAGCACTGCCTGCGCTTTTTCTCTGTCCATACTCATCCTCACTCTGCCACCTCGTTGGAGGTGATGATAATGTCGTCAAATATATTTTCCTGAACGATACTGATCCTGCCCAGCTTCATCATTTCCAGGATCACCAGAAAGGTCACGATGATCTCCACTTTGCTGTGCTGCCTTTCCAAAAGCTTCCGGAAGCTGAAAGTCCTGTGTCCTTTTATGTAATCTTCCACATAGACCGTCTTCTCTTCCATGTCCACTTCTTCTTTTTCGATATTGCCGTAGTGACTGCGGATAGGATCGATCCTGTCCTCCTGGCGTCTGATCATGGAATTGAAAATATCCTGCAGCTTCTGGAGGTTTAAGTCTCCGATCAGTTCCGCATAGTCCACGGGCTGACGGTAGTTCTCCACCTCTTTGGGCAGGGACTGCTCCCTGAAAAGGCATCTGCCCGCGTCCACCTGCCTGTCCCTCAGTTCAAAGGACATAAACTTGTACATCTTATATTCCAGCAGCCTGGCTACCAGCTCAGCCCTGGGATCTTCCTCTTCTCCTTCCTCATTGACCTCCTTAGGCAGGAGCATCCGGCACTTGATGTCCAGCAGAGTGGCCGCCATCACCAAGAACTCGCTCATGACATTCATATCCTCTGTCTCCATCCGCCGGATATAGTCCAGATACTGCTCCGTGATCTCCACGATGGGTATATCGTAAATATCGATCTTATTCTTATCTATCAGGTGTAAAAGCAGGTCCAGCGGCCCCTCGAACACCTCCAGCTTTACAGGTATCGCCATGTTACTCCCCTTCTCCTTCTGCCGTTTTTAAATCCACCACAACCAACTCCGCAGGATTGAACATGCGCACCCTTGGGGAATGGGTGCCCAATCCTCTGCCTATGATCATGGAGGTTGTCCCCTCTTTAAAAAGTCCTCCGTCATATTTGGGAAAAATCCACAGAGAGGGAGAAATCAGCCCGCCCAAAAAAGGCACCCGAACGATACCGCCGTGGATATGCCCCGCCAGTACCAGATCCGCTCCCCATTTGACGTAATCGGAAAAATATTCCGGGTTGTGCGCCAAAAGAACATGATAGTTTCCCGATTTGGGACTGCCCAAGAGCTTTTCTATATAGCCCTCAGGCAGAGGATCTTTGGAGAGACGTTTATAATAGCTGTGATCGATCTCCAGACCGTATATGGTAATTCCCCGCTCTCCAAGCTCCACATGGAGGTTATGCAGGGGTTTTATCCCGGTCCCGGCCAGAGCCGTCTCAAACCTTTCCCCCATATCCTTATACTTTTTGTAGAGCTGTATCTTCTGCTCATGATTGCCATAGGCGTAATAGACGGGATACCGCCCGTTTAACCACGTCAAAAGCTCTATGGTCTTATCGAATTTCTCATGGACATCGGAGGTGATCATATCTCCCGCCAGCAGAATCATATCCGGCTCCAGACCTTCAATGGCGCTTTTCAGTCTTATGTTTTCCCTGCCGTAGCAGTAATTGTGCAGATCGGAAATCATCACCATGCGGGTGTCTTTCCGGATAAGAGGGGAGGAAAAAGAATATCTTACCGTTACAAAGCGATGGGTATCATACAGTATCACCCATAAACCGATCACCGCCAATATAGCAAACAGGGTACATAGTACGGCAAACATCTCTTCTTCCTTCCCTTACAGATTCCACACCGCAGGCTTTCGCACCGCAAATTACGATTAAGTATATCACATCTTACAGAAAAAATAAATCAAATATTTTCATCAGATAATCTCTGTAAAAAGCCTTTTCCACTTTCGCGCCGCTTAAAATGGGCACCCGTCCGATCACCTGTCCGTTTAACCTGTATACAGCCTCTCCAATGACTTCCCCCTCTTCTACGGGGGCAGTTACCGCCTCCGGCAGCTTTAACTCCTTTTCTATCAGGCTCAAATTGCTGCCCGTCACATCCAGATGCCTGAACTGTCCTTCATAGACCAGCGCCACCTCATCTTCCACGCCGCCCTCCACGCTCATACGCGGCAGAATATCCGTATTTTCATCTGTGTAGATCTGACTGACGCTGAAACCGTAGTTCAACAGTGTCACCGCGTCCTGGGAACGGGAAGCGGAATCCTCCGCGCCCATGATGACCGCGATCAGATCCACGCCGT
Organism: uncultured Lachnospiraceae bacterium; assembly: GCA_947631685.1. GTDB lineage: Bacteria > Bacillota > Clostridia > Lachnospirales > Lachnospiraceae > Acetatifactor. Next base: position 203,114 of record CANRMI010000001.1, on the reverse strand, counting down.
CCTTTGTGGCCGTCACGGAGATACAGTACTTGGCCTTGCTGGTATATCCTGTTTTTAATCCTGTTACCCAGTCGTACTGCTTGAGCAGCTTGTTCGTGGAAGAAAGGGTAAACTGACTGGTTCCCTGGGCGGTCACATGGGTAATATCCTCCATCCAGATACCGCTGTAACGGAAAATATCCGGATATTTGGTCGTCAGCTCCCTGGACATGATCGCGATATCCCTCGCTGTGGTATAATGTTCGTCAGAATCCGTCAGTCCGCAGCAGTCCACAAAATGAGTGTCCTGCATACCCAGTTCCTCCGCTTTCCGGTTCATCATATCCACAAAGACCTCTTCCGAACCCGCTATGTACTCCGCCGCCGCCACCGAGGCGTCGTTCCCGGAGGCCACCGTGATGCATTTGATCAGTGTCTCCAGCGTCTGTACCTCCCCTTCTTCCAGATACACCTGGGAGCCGCCCATGGATTTGGCGTGGGCGCTGGTAACCACTTCGTCCGTCAGGCTCACCTTGCCCTGGGAGATCTGTTCAAAGATCAGCAGCAGCGTCATCACCTTGGTCACGCTGGCAGGACTTCTTCTTTCCGTCGCGTTCAATTCATAGATCACCTGTCCCGTGGACGCCTCCAGCAGGATCACGGAGGGCGCAGATACGCTGATCTCCGCGGACACCTGCAGCCGCATCCCCAAAAGAAGCGTTGCCGCCAGCCCAAGGGCTATCCATTTTTTAAAGACTTTAGAAAACAAAAGCCGCACTTCCCTATCTCTCTTTTCTAAAAGATATGGGAATGCGGCGTTTTATATGACCTGATTCTCTCCTCACGGCAGCAGTTATCTCGCGATAAAATTCCTGCAGCGTTCCATAAGGGCGCTGCCCGACTTTTTCACATCCACCTTAAATGCCCTCAATAACTGGATGATGTAGTCCACCAACACAATGGTCAAAATCACGGAAATGACCGTGATACCGGTTCTCTTGGGAAACATGTCTATAAAGCCCAGCACCCTCGCGTGCAGGAAATACACGATACCCACCGCGTAAAATCCCCACGCCACTGTACTTTCCAGGCAGATGATCCCCTGGTAGTTAAAAGGTTTTTCCCTGTAATCCCACCATACTTCCCCAAAGAGCCTCAACATGAGCTTTGCCACCAGAAATTCAAAAACGGTGGCGGTCACGCATCCCGCAAGATACAGAAGGACGGGATAACTCCTTAAAGGTTCAAACATAATATAGGCTCCGGAAGCTCCGATACCGTAAATAGGACAGAACGGACTCTTGGCAAACCCTCTGTTCGTCAGCTTGTGGTTGCAGAACGACATATAAATGGACTCTACCAGCCAGCCCAGCATACTGTAAATACAAAAAGCCGCTATCAGATGATACATATCCGTCCCCAGTAACCTTATCGACCAGAACATATTTCTATTCCCCTCTCTGCCGTCAGGGCAGTTTTCTCATCTCAAAATATAAGTCCCAAATCTTACAGACCTGGGACTTACAGATTAGTTGTATTTGCGTTTTCTTGCCGCCTCGGACTTTTTCTTACGACGTACGCTGGGTTTCTCGTAATGCTCTCTCTTACGGATCTCCTGCTGGATACCCGCCTTCGCGCAGCTTCTCTTGAAACGACGTAAAGCGCTGTCCAAAGTTTCGTTTTCTTTTACGATTACGTTTGACACGACTACACCTGACCTCCCTTCAGTCCCTTCAAGCAGCTCGACTGATACGGGTTAATATATGTATGCGGGCAAAATCCTCCCGTATGCACAATTTACATTATAGCATAAAATTAACCGCCGTCAACTGTTTTTTTCTGAAATGTGAAATTTTGGCAGATTACTTCTACAGCATGTCCGCCAGTACTTTCTCCGCTTGTGCCACAGCATTGGGAATCCCCGCCGGATTCTTACCGCCGGCCTGTGCCATATTCGGCCGGCCTCCGCCTCCGCCGCCCACCAGTGCGGCGATGCCCTTGATCAGATTGCCTGCGTGGGCGCCCTTTTTCACTGCGCCGTCCGTGGCCATGGCTACCATATTGACTCTGCCGTCCTGTTCGGAGAGCAGTACCACCACGCCCTCACCCAGCTTTTCTTTCAGGGAATCTCCCAAATCCCGCAGACCGCTCATGTCCACATTCTCCACGCCTGCAGCCAAAAGCTTCAGTCCCTTCACTTCCTTTACCTGATCCATCACATCTCCCAAGGCTTCCTTGGCGGCCTTGGCTTTTAAGGATTCATTTTCACTCTGGAGACTCTTCAATTCCGCAGTCATGTGCCGGCACTTCTCTGTCAGGGCAGCCGGTGTGGTCTTCATGATCCTTGCCGCCTCCTCTAACGTCTCCTCCAGGCGCCTGTAGTAAGCAAACACGCCGTTTCCGGTCAGTGCCTCAATCCTGCGGACACCGGCAGCCACGCCGCTCTCGGAAACGATCTTAAAGACGGAAATCACCCCGGTATTGGAAACATGGGTGCCGCCGCAGAGCTCCGTGGAAAAATCTCCCATGGATACCACCCTGACGCTTTCTCCGTATTTTTCACCAAACAACGCCATAGCGCCTGTTTTTCTGGCATCCTCCAGATTCATGATCTCGGTCTTTACCGGCAGCGCCTTGGCTATCTGCTCATTGACGATCCTCTCGACCTTTTCAATCTCCTCTTTTGTCATGGCCGTAAAATGGCTGAAGTCAAAACGCAGCCTTTCCCCGTCCACATAGGAGCCGGCCTGTTCCACATGGGTGCCCAGAACCTCCCGCAGAGCCTTCTGCAGCAAATGGGTGGCACTGTGGTTTTTGCAGGTATCGCTTCTTTTTGCCTCGTCCACACGAAGCGTTACCCTGTCGCCCACTTTAAACATGCCTTTTGTCACTCTGCCGATGTGGCCGATCTTATTGCCTGCCAGTTTGACGGTATCTTCCACTTGAAACTCTCCGTCCGGGCCGGTGATCACGCCCGTATCGGCGTTCTGTCCGCCCATGGTGGCATAGAAAGGGGTTTCCTCCGTAATGACGGTGCCCACCTCTCCGTCCGTCAGCGCCTGGGCCAGTTCGTTTTCGGTAGTCAGGGCATTGATCACGGACTCATGCACCAGTCTGTCATACCCCACAAAAGTACTGGTAATATCTGTGGAAATGGATTCGTACACCGTCACGTCAGCGCCCATGTAGTTGGTGACCTTGCGGGCTTTGCGGGCTTTTTCCTTCTGCTCTTTCATGCAGGCGTCAAATCCTTCCGCATCCAGGGAAAGACCCTTTTCCTCCAGGATCTCCTCCGTCAGATCCAGCGGGAAACCGTAGGTATCGTAAAGCTTAAAAGCGTCCCCGCCGGAGAGCACAGTCCTGCCCTCCTTTTTCATCTCTTCCTCAAACTCCGCCAGAATCGCCAGTCCCTGGTCAATGGTCCTGTCAAATTTTTCCTCTTCCTGCGTCAGCACATTCAGGATAAAAGCTTTCTTTTCTTCCAGTTCCGGATAGCCGTCCCTGCACTCCCGGATCACGGTCTCGCTCAAATTGGCCATGAATCTGTCCCGGATACCCAGAAGCCTGCCATGTCTGGCAGCCCTTCTGATCAGTCTCCGCAGCACATAGCCCCGTCCCTCATTGGAGGGCATGATGCCGTCGCTTATCATAAAAGTCGTGGAACGGATATGGTCCGTGATCAGCCGGACAGACACATCCACCGCGTCGTCTTTTTTGTATTCCACTCCCGCGATAGCGCAGATCCTGTCCCGGATAGCTTTCATGGTATCCACATCAAAAACGGAATCCACGTCCTGCACCACTACCGCCAGACGCTCCAGTCCCATACCCGTATCAATGTTTTTCTGAGCCAGCTCGGTATAGTTGCCGTGACCGTCGTTGTCAAACTGGGTAAACACATTGTTCCAGACTTCCATAAAGCGGTCGCAGTCGCAGCCTACCTTACAGTCGGGCTTTCCGCAGCCGTATTTGACACCTCTGTCATAATATATCTCGGAACAGGGACCGCAGGGGCCCGCGCCATGCTCCCAGAAATTGTCGCACTTACCGTTTTCATCCCTGTAAAAACGGGTGATCCTATCCCCGGGCACCCCGATTTCCTTCGTCCAAATGTCGTAAGCCTCGTCATCCTCGGAATAAATGGACGGATAGAGCCTGTCCTTGTCCATGCCAATGACCTGAGTCAGGAATTCCCAGCTCCAGGCGATGGCTTCATGCTTAAAGTAATCCCCAAAGGAGAAATTGCCCAGCATTTCAAAAAAAGTAAGGTGTCTTGCGGTCTTGCCCACATTTTCAATATCCCCGGTCCTGACACATTTCTGACAGGTGGTCACCCGTCTTCTGGGCGGGATCTCCTGTCCCGTAAAATAAGGCTTCAAGGGTGCCATACCGGAATTGATGATAAGCAGACTGTTGTCATTGTGCGGCACAAGAGAAAAACTTTTCATTTTCAGATGTCCCTTGCTCTCAAAAAAGTCCAGATACATTCTTCTCAGTTCATTTACGCCGTAAGGTTTCATGGCTTTATCCTCCAAACTACTTTCACCTTTTGTTAAAATTCAAATTTCTCCGCGAAATAAGCGTCCAGATCCGCGATCGCCACTCTTTCCTGCTCCATGGAGTCACGGAACCGCACCGTAACGCAGCCGTCCGTTTCGGATTCAAAGTCATAGGTAACGCAGAAAGGTGTACCGATTTCATCCTGCCGGCGGTATCTTTTTCCGATAGCGCCCCTGTCGTCGAACTCGCAGTTGTATTTTTTGCAAAGCTGCGTGTAGATCTTCTCCGCGCCCTCATTCAGCTTCTTGGAAAGAGGCAGCACCCCGATCTTCACAGGCGCCAGCGCCGGATGAAAATGCAGTACGGTCCGCATATCGCCGCCCTCTAACTCCTCCTCGTCATAGGCGGAGCACAGAAAGGCCAGCACCACTCTGTCCGCGCCTAAGGAAGGCTCGATCACATAGGGTATGTATCTTTCGTTCTTGGTATCGTCAAAATAGGTCATGTCCTGTCCGGATGTGTTCTGATGCTGCGTCAGGTCGTAATCCGTTCTGTCCGCGATACCCCAAAGCTCACCCCAGCCGAAGGGGAATAAAAATTCAATATCCGTGGTGGCCTTGCTGTAGAAGGAAAGCTCTTCCTTCTCATGGTCCCTCACACGCATTTCCTCTTCTTTCATACCGAGAGATCTTAACCAGCCGATACAGAAGCTTCTCCAGTAGTCGAACCATTCCAGATCCGTGTCGGGCTCACAGAAAAATTCCAGCTCCATCTGCTCAAATTCCCTGGTACGGAAAGTAAAGTTGCCGGGCGTGATCTCATTTCTAAAGGACTTGCCGATCTGGCCGATCCCGAAAGGTATCTTCTTACGGGAGGTTCTCTGTACATTCTTGAAATTCACAAAGATACCCTGCGCCGTCTCCGGTCTTAAATATACCGTACTCTTCGCGTCCTCAGTCACACCCTGGAAAGTCTTAAACATCAGATTGAACTGTCTTATATCGGTAAAATTGTGCTTGCCGCAGGCAGGACAGGGAATCTGCTTCTCTTCGATGAATGCTTTCATCTTTTCCTGGCTCCACGCGTCCACGGTTTCTTCCAGCGCAATGCCCTTCTCCGCGCAGAAATCCTCTATCAGTTTGTCCGCCCTGAAGCGTTCGTGGCATTCCCTGCAGTCCATCAGAGGATCGGAAAAGCCGCCCAGATGGCCGCTGGCTACCCAGGTCTGTGGATTCATCAAAATAGCGCAGTCCACACCCACATTATAGGGATTTTCCGTAATAAATTTCCGCCACCACGCCTTTTTCACGTTATTTTTCAACTCCACGCCCAGATTCCCGTAGTCCCAGGTGTTGGCCAGCCCGCCGTAGATCTCGGAGCCGGGATATACGAACCCCCGCGCTTTTGCCAGCGCCACTATCTTTTCCATTGTCTTTTCCATCTTATCTTATCTCCTTCTATTTTGTAATGACATAGGTCAATTCACCCTGCCACTCAATATCTCCCGCTTCTTCGGGACCGGGCATCTCCACCGTCCTGCTCCCCTGCAGTACGTTTCCCCCGCTTACATACAGTATTCTGCCCGGCAGCGTAACTCTGGAAACCTGGGCGCTCTGCCTTATGATCAGGAGCTTCGCGTTTTTAATGGCCAGGATCTCGTCCCGTCCCAATTCCACCGGGTTTCCTTCCCCGTCGGTATAGGTCACATCCAGCCCATAGCCGGCCGCTTCCGCCTCCCTGGGCGTACCGTAAAATAACTCCGTACCGTTGAAATCCTCATAGTCCGCGCAGGAAGCATACCACAGCGTCACCAGCACCCCGCCGTTTTCCTCGGAAAGTTCCAGATCCTGCAGGCTCACCGCTTCCGGACGCGTTTCGTTGTGCGCGTTGATCTCCTCATTCAGCATGGACTGCAAGGTCTCCAGCGTATAAAAATCCTTTCCGAAATCTTCCACGATATTGCTGGTCACCGTACCGTTTTTTCCTATCTGCAGACCGGTTGTCCATTGAGGCTCTTCATTCCCTCCGCAGCCGGCAAAGCCCAGACTCCCCACAGCACAGGCCAGCAGCATACCAGCAAACATACATTTTGTTTTCCGCATACAGTTCCTTTCTTCTTGCCGCGCTCTTCCCTTTTACGGCCTTTCAGCATATGCTGTCACAAACATTACCCTATATTATAACCAACCCGCCACGTTTTTTCAACACAGACTTTCTAATATTTCCAGACTTTTAAAATGCCTGTCCATGTAGCGCTGTCTGTAGTTTTCCGCGATTTCCCGAAGCTGCGCCAATACCTCTTCTGTCACGGTAAAGGTATAGAGCTTTTCCGGGGCAGTCGTCTCGATAAACCGCAGGGCGTAAAGGGTGGACTCCAGCCACTCTCCCTCTGGTATGCCCGGATACTCCCCGTTTACCTGAAGAGTCTTCAATTCGTAAACGCACTGTACCAGGGGATCCGGGATTGAGGGATGGGACAGGGCTCGCACCGACTGGTACAGGAGCTTTAACATCTCCTTTTCATCGTTGTTTTCCCTGGTATAATAGTCTGCCACTTCCAGAAAATACATCCCGTAATAGGCCCCTATGTAGTCCTGCCTAAGCTCTTCAAAGTACCGGCTGATAACGGCTTCCGTTATATTATAGGAATTTTTTCCCTCATAGAGCTTAAACTGTCCAAAAGAAAAAGGGTTGGTCGCTGCCATGAAACGGCTTCCGGAGCGTCTGGCTCCTTTTGCAAAAGCAGAAATCTTCCCTCTTTCTTTCGTCAATATGCATACCCTTCTATCGTACTCACCGACAGGAAGCTGGCTGATCACCATCCCCGTCACCATAATAAAATCCTGCATATGGGTATTCTCCGATTTTTGTCCGCCCGTCAAGGCCTGTATCCTCCTTTAGGGCAGCTTTTTTCCCGGCAGTCCGGCAAGCGTAGTTTAAATAATCCTCCACCTTTCCGCTTGCCATAAACTGCCTCCAATACTCTTCATTGTTCATCCTGCGCCCCCTTTGTGCTTACTCGTACTACATTAGGGTTCGCTGATTTTCATTTTCTATGCGTTATACGCGCGCATCTTTTTCATTGTAGCCAAAGTTTTTCAAAAGGAAATCGCTGTCCCGCCAATCCTTTTTCACCTTTACCCAAAGCTGCAGATTCACCTGCCGCTCCAGCAGCTCTTCTATCTCCGGGCGGGCCTGGGAGCCGATCTTTTTCAGCATACTGCCGCCCTTCCCGATAATAATGCCTTTATGGGACTCTTTTTCGCATACGATGGTAGCTTCTATGTCCGCGATCTTCTTTTTCACCTGCATACTTTCAATGCTGACCGCCACACCGTGGGGAATCTCTTCCTCTAAAAGCCTGAGAGCCTTTTCCCTGATCAGTTCCGCCGCTATCTGCCGTATGGGCTGGTCGGTCACCGTGTCCTCATCATAAAATGCCGGTCCGTAGGGCAGATACTGAAAAATGCATTTCAACAGCTCCGGGGTATTTTTCCCCTTTAAGGCGGAAACCGGCACCACCTCCGCAAAGTCCAGTTCCTTTCTGTAGGTATCAATGCAGGAAAGGAGTTGTTCCTTCTTCACGGTATCGATCTTATTGACAACCAGGATGACCGGCGTTTTCGTTTTTTTCAGCTGTTCGATAATATGCCGCTCTCCCGCGCCGATAAAATCAGTCGGCTCCACCAGCCACAGGATCACGTCCACCTCGGAAAGAGTTTTTTCCGCGACTCCCACCATGTAATTTCCCAGCTTGTTTTTGGCCTTGTGGATCCCGGGCGTATCCAGGAACACAATCTGCCCCTCCTCAGAGGTATATACCGTCTGTATCCGGTTGCGGGTAGTCTGGGGCTTATTGGAAGTAATGGCTATCTTCTGCCCGATCAGATGGTTCATCAGGGTGGATTTTCCCACGTTCGGCCTGCCTATCAGTGTGGCAAAGCCCGATTTAAAGGCTTTATTTTCACTCATCTTTTCTCTCGTCTTCCTTATCGGCGCTCTTTTGCTGCTTGGGCGTTCCGGATTTCTTCTTCCCTCTTCTTACCAGGAAGAACACGAACCAGATCACCACCGCAAACAGGATCAGCAGAAGGATCAGGTACGGCAGGGAGATCACAAAGTACACAAAGAACTCTTTGATGAAAGTGCCGATATGGGCAAGACTCTCCATAAAGCCTTCTCCCATGCGCTCCCAGATGGTCTGTTCCTCTTCCTCCACAGGCGTCAGCTCCACTACCTCGTTTAGATCCAGATACACGGTAGCGTACTCGATCTGGTTGTCATAGGTGCGCAGCCTGCTCTCCATGCTTTCCAACTGATACCGGATGTCGGAGAGGCGGGATTCCAGAGTGATCAGATCATCCATGGTCTGGGCCTGCTCCATCATTTCCAGAAGCCTTTCCTGCTCCGCCTGCAGCACCTTCTTGTGGCTTTCCAGATCCACATAGTCCAGCGTCACATCCTCTTCCTGTTCCGAGCGGCTTATCACATTGCCCCTGACATCTACCTCGGTCAGGAAACCATCCAGATTTTCCTTGGGGATCCGCAGCACCATACTGGCGTTCCGCCTCTGCCCATAGCCGCCGTTGCCGCTATACTCATAATAGCGGGGATCGTATCCGCTGCCGTTATAAACGCTTAAATTTTCCACATAGCCGCCCAGCTCCGCGGTCTTGTTCTGCACATAATCCAAAAGGCTGTCAAATTCCAGGGTTTCCACGCTCAGCTGGACAGTCCTGATCAGCTTTCTTCCCTCTCTTACGTCCTGACTGCCGGAATTTGTGCCGCTGCCCGCTTCCTGTGGAGCGGCGCTCTCCGTTCCCGCATAGTCCTCCACTTCCCCGAAATAGTACATACCCATACCGGTGTCAATATCGGGGTTTGCGGCAATGGTATTGCTGTCCTGCGCATAGCTGGCCTCGCCTTTGTTCCCTCCGCTTCCGCCGCAGCCTGTAAGCAGCAGTGTCACTCCCACTCCACAAATACAGAATCTCTTCAACAACCCTTTCATATTCATCCTCCTTTGCGCTCTTATGAGATCAGATTTTCCACGCTGTCAAACAAACCGGAAGCCTCTGCGATCTTTTCCGCGCTTCCCACCACGCACAGCATCTCCTCTTCCATAAAAGCCCTGACATACGCTGCCAGACGGCGCAGTTCCTGTGCCGTAACGCCCAAGAGCTCGTCTCTCTCTTTCTGTATGTCCTCATCCGTCAGATCCGTCATGTAGCCGCTTAAAGAATACAGGCCCTTTGCCGATGGCGTCATGGGCATATCCAGTTCGCTGATGGCTCCGATGATAAACTGTGTCAGCGTCCGTTCGTCCGCGTCAAAATCTTCTATATAGGATACGGCTTTCTCATAAATATTTATGGTATTTTTCAGATTGGGATCCCTATAGGATACAAAATAGCTGTCTCCGGACCTTCCGAAAGCGGCAAAGCAGCCGTAAGCGCCTCCGTGTACCCGCACCTTGTTCCAAAGGTAGTCATAGTTCATCATGACCTTTAACACTTTCAGCGCGCCTGTATAGGGCAGTCCCTTATCCCGGAAATTTCCGGCCCTGCATACATACTGCACCTGTCCCGGCGTCTTGTAGCCTTCTTTTTTCTTTGTAAAGGCGGGAACAAACCCTGTCGTACCAACAGCTTCTCCGCCTCTTTCTCCCAACGCCTGCTTAAAATTCCTTATCAGGGACGGCAGCTTTTCCGCCAGATCCCGGCTTCCCGTCAGATCCACCATAAGATTTTCCGGCCTGAATACCAGCGCGGCCAGCTTCTGCAGCGCTTCCGAAACTTCCCCGCCCGCCCTGTCAAAATCCTTATCGATTTTTTCTATAAAGCGGTAAAACGCCACGCCGGAAAGCAGCTCACTATAGGCCGCCGGAAGAGAAATACCGGCCAGCGCCCTGCCCGCCGCCACACTGTGGGCTGCCGAGAGCATCTGCCCCTGCATACGGGATTTTCCCTCCGCGATCACTTCCTTCAAACGCTTTTTATCCGTGAAATCCGAGGTCAGCAGGATCTCCCGTATCAGCTCCACCGATCTTTCCAGATTTTCCTCTAAGATCTTGATCTTAATTTCCAGCGTAACCTGGCATTTGTCCCTGTCCGCATAGCTGCCGTAGGCATTCGTCACTACTTCCATACCGCCGCTGACCGTATAGATCTCATTAAACAGTCCGGCGTAGGAAAAATGCTCCGTATTCAAAAGTCCCAGAACGCCCTTTAAAATCCCCGCGTAAGGGAAAAGCTCCCCGGGCACATCCTTTAAACTGAAAATAAAACGCAGATACCCGATACCGTTGGTGTAAATGTCGTGGTAAAGAAATCGGGTATCGTCCACCATACGCAGCTCATTGATAAATTTTACGGCTTCTTTTTTCATATCTTTTCTGGACAGCATGGGAATCGTCGCCAGAGCCTCCGGACTGTCCGGCTCATCCTGATAGTCCGCCAGCTCCTTCGTCGCCTCCACTATGGCAGCGACCTGCTCCCGGCTTAAAGAAGCCTTGTAGGCCGCCAGCTTTCCCGCCAGCTCTTCTGCCCGTTTCCCTGCCAGCCCTTTGTGCGGCAGAAGGATCACAACGGACTTATGCGGATTTTCCAGAAGATATTTCCGGGCCAATCCTTCAAAATAACCCTTGTCCGCCTTTTCCCGCAGCGCTCTGTAGGTGTCATTGGCCTCTATATGGATAAAGGGCTTTGTTTCATCATAGAGCCAGCTGTCCATGATCTGCAGCCCGTACATCAACCCTTTGGGATAGCTGCCGAAATTGGCTTCCCTGTACTTAAACTCATAGTAGTTCAACGCCGCCAGCAGCGCCTTTTTATCAAAGCCTTCCCTTACGATCTTTTCCAGTACTTCCCGGATGGTATCCAGAAAGTCCTGCTCTCTCTCCTGGTCCGCATTCTTCGCCAGGATGCTAAAATAAGGCTGTCTGATCCCGTTATCATAGACACTGCTTATATCCGTACCGATCCCCCTGTCGGTCAGAGCCTGCTTTAAAGGCGCGCCGGAAGCGGAGCAAAGGGCGTAGTCCAACACCTGAAAGGCAATATACAGCTCCTTGTCCAGGGTGTCTCCCACGGACACATTGTAAGAAAGGTAGGCCTTTTCTGCCTCATCCTCCTCTTCTCCTATGGGATATTCCTTCACCACTCTGTTGACGGTCTTAAAGGCCGGCTGGCTCTTGATCGCCGACTCCACCTGCCTTTTCTCATAGGCGGACAGATACTCCCTGTCGATGAAATCCAGCTCCTCTGCCATATCCATGTCACCGTACAGATAGATATAGCTGTTGGAGGGATGATAATATTTACGGTGAAATTCCGTAAAATCCCCATAGCTTAAGCTGGGGATCTCCTCCGGATCCCCGCCGGAATTGTAACCGTAGGGAGTGTCCGGATACAAGGACTGCATCAGCTCCTGCTCAAATATATCGTCGGGAGAGGACAGAGCGCCTTTCATTTCATTGTAGACCACGCCGTTCAGCTTCAGTTCCCCGTCCGGAGACTCCAGTTCATAGTGCCAGCCCTCCTGGCCAAAGATCTTGTCCTCCCTGTGAATATTGGGATAGAACACAGCGTCCAGATATACCTGCATCAGATTCCTGAAATCCTTGCCGTTGCAGCTTGCCACCGGATACAGAGTCTTGTCCGGAAAAGTCATGGCGTTTAAAAATGTATTCAAGGATCCCTTGGCCAGTTCGATGAAAGGATCCTTTACGGGAAAACGCCTGGAGCCGCAGAGTACGGAATGCTCCAGAATATGCGCCACACCGGTACTGTCCGTGGGCGGGGTGCGAAACCCAATGTAAAATACTTTGTTTTCATCCTGATTGGAAAGCAGAGCCACTTTCGCTCCCGTCTTTTTATGGGACAGCAGAACGCTCTCGGACTGCAGATCCTCGATCCACCTTTTCTCTATTATCTCGTAACTGCTTAAATCTTCTAGCTTCATTGCCCTATTCCTTTCTTTATAACATCATCAATGCCAGCTTGGATATGCCTATCTCCTGGATAAATACCCCCCGCGCTTCCTTTTCCTCAGGAGACATTTTAATAAAATCCTGAAGCTTTTCCATCTTTGTCACATAACTTCCCTGCCTTGGGCCCTTATCCCGTAAAATACTGAAACGTACTCTTGTCTTTAGCTGCAGAAAGGTCTGATAGGCAAAACCGCTGCCATCCATATAATAAAAATGGCTTTCTATGGAAAGATCCTCCCCCTGCAGTTCAGGCTTAATGTAAGTGTTGATCAGAGTTTTTACCTTAAAGGGAACCTCCTGTGCCTCTATCATCTCGTCATAGGTATATTTTGCCCCGATATAGAGCGTGGACAATTCCTGCATGATGTATTTATAATCCCGATTCTCCTGGTATTCCGCCATTTTCACGCTTTCTCCAAATCCTCGATCTTATCCCCGCTGGCCCGCATGGCCTCCTGTATGGTCTTGATGGAAAGGCCGCTCTCCCTGGCGAGCTCCTCCACCGTGACCTTTCTTTCGTATTCTTCCGCCAGCTTTCTGGCCGCGTCGGCCACCTTGTTGACCTTTTCCAACAGCCGCCTGCTCTTTCTGCTCTCCTGGGCATTGTCGGCAATATAAGCCTCCATGGCCTCCATGACCATTTTCGCCAGGGCGCCCTCCGCTTCCGCCGCATGTTCAAAGGCCCCCAGGAGCCTGACGCCCGTGGCGGCAGCCACGTTTCCTTCGCCGATCAGGTCCTCTAAATACACCCCCTGGCCAGCATAGAGCTTCGCAATATCCACCACCTCCCGCAGCCAGCAGGTCAGCAGCCTTTCCTGGGCAGCCTCCTCCCCCGCCATGGCGGAAAGGACGATGGCTTCCTTTTCCCCAGTCCCGTAAACCGGCAGTTCTTTCAGTTCATCCAGATAGAACTGTAAATAATTCTTTTCTTCTCCTGTCAGGTATTCGTCCGCGTCCACGGGCGTTCCTACACCTATTTTGTGCTTTTTCAGGTAATCGAACACCAATTCCAGCTGCTCTTTTTCCAGTTCAAATTCCGCAAAGGCCTCCTGAACCTGCGCCTCCGTTACCAGATTGCCCTGATCCTTCGCCGTTTTCCTAATTTCTTCCAGCCTGCCGGCAAAAATAAGTTCCCGTTCCATTGAAAGCCTCCTCTTTTTCCTTACTGCACATGAGTATGGCTGAAAAGGTGGTCCTGACAGTACTCATAGTTGCCGTTGCATTTGGAGCAGAAACGGAACTCCAGTTCCGGATTGCTCTCTTCCGTCCTGCCGCACACCGCGCATTTGTGGCGGGTAATGGTATTGGTGCTGCGCCGCACCTCCCGTCTGAATTCCTGCTGCCTTCTTATCTGCTTCGGACTTCTTATCATCCTTCTGGAAGTCAGGAAAAAGACAATGAAATTGAGGAAGGAAGCTAGGATCGCCACCCGCGGGAACAGGCTTATATCCAGCTGGAAAATGCCGCCCGAAGCAGTCATCACGCTGGTAGCCGCCCCCTGTAAAAATTCCCACACCACCAGCACGCCGTATACGACTCCCATCCACTTTACCTTAATGGGAATGAGGAACATCAAGAGCACCCGCACATCCGGGAACGTTGCCGCAAAAGCCAGAAAAATGGAGGTGTTGACATATCCCGTACTGAAGAAAAGAGAGCCCAGCCTGAACAGAGCCGCGCAGGACTCAGGATTGCTCAGATTCAGGGTGTTCCCATAAATCAAAAAGCTCAGCCCCAGGGCCACAAAGCTTCCCACTATGGTAAACAGAAAGCCCGAAAAAATATAGAGATTGTACCGGTAGCATCCCCAGGTATGCTCCAAAGTCGTACCGATCGACCAGTAAAAATAAAGCATGATCAGCGTAGTAAACAGATTGCCCATCGAAGGCGGCACCACGATCCAGGTTACCAGCCTCCAGATCTGCCCATGCAGGATCTGCCAGGGATCCAGTGTGAGATAAAGCAAAAAATTACTGTTGATAAGCTGTATGATATACCCCACCGCGTAGCATGCGATCAGCATGGTGGTCAGATTCTGAATGGCATATCTGCCGAATTTTCTTTCAAATTTACTCATAAGTCGATCCTGTCCTCGCTTTCACAGACAGACAGCTTTCGGGCTGTCATGCCAAAAGAAATAACTGCATATATTCTACCATTCCTGATTTCCAAAGTAAACCGAATCCCACTCATTTCCTTTAAAATTTAATAAAATTTAGAATTATTTATCAATTCTTCCAGCAATATTCCACGGCTTCTTCGTTGCAATTTGTAAAATCCTGTCGTATAATGTGGAATGTGTGGATTTACCTTGAAACTTCACTGATTCTATAGGAAAAGGATTGATCATATGACTTATACTCTCGGTATCGATATTGGCTCTACCACAGTCAAGATCGCCATTTTGGACGAGGCGCATCATATATTGTTTTCAGACTACGAAAGACATTTCGCCAACATCAGGGAAACTCTGTCCTCCCTGCTGCAAAAGGCCTACGGGCAGCTGGGCAATCTGACCGTACATCCCATGATCACAGGTTCCGGCGGCCTCACCCTGGCCAATCATTTACAGGTGCCTTTCACCCAGGAGGTCATCGCCGTCGCCACTTCCTTAAAGGAGCTGGCTCCCCAAACCGACGTGGCGATCGAACTGGGGGGCGAAGACGCCAAGATCATTTATTTTGAGGGCGGCAATGTGGAACAGCGTATGAACGGTATCTGTGCCGGCGGCACGGGCTCTTTCATCGACCAAATGGCCTCCTTGATCCAGACGGATGCCTCCGGTCTTAATGAGTATGCCAAAAATTACCGTTCCCTATACACCATCGCGGCCCGCTGCGGCGTGTTCGCCAAGACGGACATTCAACCCCTTATCAATGAAGGGGCCACCAAGGAAGATCTGGCGGCGTCCATTTTCCAGGCTGTAGTCAACCAGACGATCAGCGGCCTGGCCTGCGGCAAGCCCATAAGAGGCCATGTAGCGTTCTTAGGCGGCCCCCTCCACTTCCTTTCCGAATTGAAGGCCGCTTTTGTACGCACCCTGAAACTGGACGAGGAACATATCGTAGATACGGACAACTCCCACCTTTTCGCGGCCATCGGCTCCGCTTTAAACGCGAAAGAGGAAGTTTCCTACACCATGGAGGAAATGACCGCCAAGCTTTCCTCCGACATCAAAATGGAATTTGAAGTGGAGCGTATGGAGCCCCTTTTTGAAGATGAGGCCGCTTATGAAGCCTTCAAAGAGCGCCATGCCAGACATCATGTAGGCACTTCCGATCTGGCTGCCTACCGTGGAAACGCCTATCTTGGCATTGACGCCGGTTCCACCACCACCAAGATCGCCCTGGTGGCGGAGGACGGCTCCCTGCTCTATTCCTTTTACAGCAATAACGACGGCAGTCCGCTCAAGACCGCCATCCGTTCCCTGAAAGAGATTTATTCCCTGCTTCCTGAAGGCGTCCGGATCGTGCGTGCCTGCTCCACAGGTTACGGCGAGGCGCTGATGAAAGCGGCCTTCCTTTTGGACGACGGAGAGGTGGAAACGGTAGCCCACTACTATGCCGCCGCCTTTTTCAACCCTTCCGTGGACTGTATCCTGGACATCGGCGGGCAGGATATGAAATGCATTAAGATCAAGGACCACACGGTGGACAGCGTACAGTTGAACGAAGCCTGCTCCTCCGGCTGCGGTTCCTTCATCGAAACCTTTGCCAAATCCCTCAACTATTCCGTACAGGATTTCGCGGACGCGGCGCTCTTTGCGCCCCACCCCATTGACCTGGGTACCCGCTGCACCGTATTCATGAACTCGAAAGTAAAGCAGGCGCAAAAGGAAGGCGCCACCGTAGCGGATATTTCCGCGGGGTTAGCTTATTCCGTCATCAAAAATGCCCTGTTTAAGGTAATCAAAGTTTCCGACGCTTCCGAGCTGGGCAAAAATATTGTGGTGCAGGGCGGTACTTTTTACAACAACGCCGTACTGCGCAGTTTTGAAAAGATTGCGGGCTGTGAAGCTGTCCGTCCCGATATTGCGGGGATTATGGGCGCTTTCGGCGCGGCTCTGATCGCCAGGGAACGCTATGAAGGCTCCCAGGAGAGTACCATGCTCTCTTTTCAGAAGATCTGCGAGCTGCAGTTTGAGACCAGTATGGCAAAATGCAAGGGCTGTACCAACAACTGCCGCCTTACCATCAATAAATTTTCCGGCGGCCGCCAGTACATTTCCGGCAACCGCTGTGAAAGGGGACTGGGCAGAGCCAAAAAAGAGAGCGATGTGCCCAATCTCTTCGACTACAAATTAAAAAGGCTCTTTTCCTATGAACCCCTTGCGCCGGACAAGGCGCCCAGAGGGCAGGTAGGCATTCCCAGAGTCTTAAACATGTATGAAAACTATCCTTTCTGGTTTACATTCTTTACCAAATTAGGCTACCAGGTGGTGCTTTCCCCGGCTTCCAACCGGAAGGTGTACGAGCTGGGCATCGAATCCATTCCCAGTGAATCCGAGTGCTATCCGGCCAAGCTGGCCCATGGCCATGTCACCTGGCTGATCAGACAGAACGTGCCCTTTATCTTCTACCCGGCCCTGTTCTATGAGCGGGACGAAGTGGAGGGAGCCAACAATCACTATAACTGCCCCATTGTCACCTCCTACTCGGAAAACATCAAAAACAACGTGGAGGAGATTGGCCGGGGCGAGGTGGTATTCCGTAATCCCTTTATGTCCTTTGCCAGCGAAGAGACCGTCTCTTCCGCCCTGGTAAAGGAATTTAAGGAACTGCCCGCGCAGGAGGTTCGGGACGCCGTTTTGGCAGCCTGGGCGGAACAGGCCGCCGCAAGGGAAGATGTACGAAAAAAAGGGGAGGAAACCCTGGAGTGGATGAAAGCCAACGGCAGGCGGGGCATTGTACTGGCCGGTCGTCCCTACCATGTGGATCCCGAGATTAATCACGGTATCCCCGAGCTCATTACCTCCTACGGTATCGCGGTCCTCACCGAGGATTCCGTTTCCCACTTAGGACACCCGGAGCGGCCTTTGATCGTCTCCGACCAGTGGATGTACCATTCCAGGCTCTATGCCGCGGCCAGCTACGTCAGAACAGTGGACAATCTGGATCTGATCCAGTTAAACTCCTTTGGCTGCGGACTGGACGCCGTTACCACGGACCAGGTCAACGACATTCTTTCCGGATCGGGCAAGATCTACACCTGTCTGAAGATAGACGAAGTCAACAACCTGGGAGCGGCCCGTATCCGCATCCGCTCCCTGCTTTCGGCGCTGCGCGTCAGGGAAAAACTCAACAAACCAAGGACTGTTGGGTCCTCCGCCATCCACAAGGTCAGCTTTACCGAGGAGATGCGGCAGGATTATACCATTCTCTGCCCGCAGATGTCCCCCATACATTTTGAGATCCTGGAGCCGGCTTTCAACGCCTGCGGCTACCATTTTGAAGTTTTGAGCAATGACAACAAACACTCTGTGGACGTAGGACTGAAATACGTCAACAACGACGCCTGCTACCCCTCTCTTCTGGTTGTGGGACAGCTTATGGAAGCTCTGCTCTCCGGTAAATACGACTTAAACCGGACGGCCATCGTCATGTCCCAGACGGGAGGCGGCTGCCGCGCCACCAACTACATCGGCTTTATCCGCAGAGCTCTGGAGAAAGCAGGCATGGAGCAGATCCCGGTCATTTCCCTGAATCTGGCCGGTATCGAAAGCAACCCCGGCTTCCATTTGAATGCCAATCTAATTCTGCGCGCGGCCTACGGCGCTGTTTTCGGAGATATTTTCATGCGCTGTCTCTATCGGATGCGCCCCTATGAGGAAGTGCCCGGCAGTGCGGACGCTCTGCACCAAAAATGGCTGAAGATCGTGCAGGACTTTGTTTCTGGCAGGCATTTGAATTTCTTTACCTTCAACAGCCTCTGCCGCAGGATCATAAGGGATTTCGACGCGCTTCCTATCAAGGAAGACCTAAAGAAGCCCAGAGTCGGAATCGTGGGAGAAATTCTCGTCAAATTCTCTCCAGCCGGCAACAACCATCTGGTAGAGCTGCTGGAGTCGGAAGGCGCGGAGGCTGTTATGCCCGATCTGATGGACTTTATGCTCTACTGCTTCTACAATCAGATCTACAAGGCAGACGAACTGGGCATGAGCCGCAAAACGGCCCGCATCGCTTCTCTGGGAATCTGGGCTATCGAAAGACTGAGAGGAGCCGCCGCCAGAGAATTTAAAAAGAGCCGGCACTTTACCTCTCCCGTCCATATCAGGGATCTGGTAAAATATGCACAGCCCATTGTATCTATCGGCAACCAGACCGGTGAGGGCTGGTTCTTAACCGGTGAAATGGTGGAGCTCATCCACAGCGGCGTACCCAATATTGTCTGCTGCCAGCCTTTCGGCTGCCTGCCCAACCATGTAGTGGGAAAAGGCGTTATCAAGGAACTGCGCAGGCAGTATCCCGCTTCCAACATCGTAGCCATCGACTACGATCCGGGCGCCAGCGAAGTAAATCAGTTAAACCGTATCAAGCTGATGCTCTCCACAGCTGCCAAAAATGTATAAATATAAAAACGCAACGCGCCGGAAGCTTGTATGCTCCCGGCGCATATTGTTATCAGGCATTTTTTCTTCTTACCTGGCTGTTTTTCTGTCTGAATTCCAGTCCCGGTACAGATTTTAACATCTTATGAAACTGGCTGAAACCGTAATTGTGGTAATTGAATTTCGGCTCTTTTAAACGAATGGCGTCCAGGACGCTTCCCACGGGCATCCACTCTCCATCCTTTAGCTGCTCGTCCAAAATTTCCGCCACCATGCGCTGCACATCAGAAGGCATGGTTTCCGTTCCTTTTCTGCCCACAACCCATTCCGTTCCCCGCATGGTCAGCACGATCCCAGAAAAGGATTTGAGCATCTGACTGAATTTGGAAAATTTATAGACACGGTAATCAAAATCCGGATACCGCTTCTGCAGGGAAGTGGAAAGCTTGCTCAGCTGCAGGAAGTCACCCTCTTCTGTCTGCTCGTCAATGATCTCCATGACCGCCTTCTGAATGGTTGCCAGACTGGTGATCGGCTGTACATCAGAATCCTTCTCCCCAGCCGCTTTGGCGCCGCTCTTTGCGCTACTTTTCCTGCCTCCTGCGTTTCCGCCCTTTTTGTCCGCGTTTTCTATACTCTCACCCGCAGCCTTATCTTCGTTCCGCTTGCTTTCAAAGAGCACGTCCAGCGTTTTGAACTGGTCGCAGACCTTGATAAATGGCATGGGCGTCTTGCTCTCCCCCATACCGATCACCATTTTTCCGTCTTCTTTCAGACGTCTGGCCAGCGCAGTGAAATCACTGTCCGAAGAAGCAATGACAAAGCCGTCCACATGGTTGCTGTAAAGAATATCCATGGCGTCGATGATCATGGCGGAATCCGAGGCATTTTTTCCCGTGGTGTTGCTGAACTGCTGTACGGGTGTCAAGGAGTTTAACAGAAGGCATTCCTTCCAGGAACGCTTGGCATTGTCAGTCCAGTCCCCATAGATCCTTCGGATACTGGCTACGCCGTAATTGACCGTTTCCGTCAGGATAATATCGATATATTTGGGTGAAATATTGTCCGCGTCTATTAAAAGAGCGAATTTCTTATCGTTTTCTACATTCATCTTTCATTCCGTTCCGCCGCATACACGGCTGTTTTCGCTGTGCTTTTGCGCCCCCAGGCACTAATCAACTACTACTATCTTTTCGATCACAGGCCTATTCTCCAAAGGTACCACCCCGTTGGCATCCTGTCCCGTGGTATTCTCACAGATCTCATCCACAATATCCATACCGTCCGTCACATATCCAAAGGCCGCGTACTGTCCGTCCAGGAAAACAGAATCTTCATGCACAATAAAAAACTGGGAGCTGGCACTGTTATAATCCTGCGCCCTGGCCATGGAAATGGCGCCTCTGGTGTGGGAAAGGGGATTGTCCACACCGTTTTCCGCAAATTCTCCCTGTATCTTTTCCTCTGAACCTCCCATACCTGTTCCTTCCGGATCCCCGCCCTGCATCATAAAGCCGTCCATGATCCGATGGAAAGTCAGGCCGTCATAAAAGCCGGATTCTGCCAGATTCACAAAATTGGTGACGGTAATGGGCGCGCTGTCTGCATCCAGTTCCACATAGATGACACCCTTATCCTGTATATGGATCTCCACATGGTGCAGACCGGAAAGCAGTTCGTCGTTTTCTTCCACAGCCGCTTCCTCCGTATTTGTCTGGGCGCTTCCGGTCTGTACCGGTTCCGTTTCTTTCTCTGTATTTCCTCCGTTCCGCGAGGTGCCGCCGCAGCCCGCGAACAGGCACATACCCAGCACTCCCACTGCTGCCAGCAGCATTTTGGGAATATTTCTCTTCATTTTTCTTTCCTCTCATTCCGCCGCTTACGCGGCTTTTGCTTTTGTTCTCTAATATAGCATTTCTGTAAAATATGTCAAGGATGACGGGCTATTCTTTTCCCGCCCCGTTATATTTTAGACAGATCGTAGGGCGTCGCCTGGTATACGTAATAATTCAGCCAGTTGCTGTAGAGGTTGTTGCTGTGGGAACGCCACTGCAGAAGCGGCTTTTTTTCCGGATCGTCTTCAGGATAATAATTGTAGGGAATATGAATGGGCAGCCCCTTGTTCAGATCCCGGATATATTCGTTATGCAGCGTGTAGCGGTCATATTCCGGATGTCCGTTCACGAAGATCTGTCTGCCGCCGTTGGCCATAGCCAGATATACTCCCGCTTCTTCGGATTCCGCCAGCACCGTCAGCTCCCTGCAGGCATGGATCGCGTCCGCCGGCGACTCCGTATGTCTGCTGTGAGGGGCCATGAAAATATCATCAAACCCCCGCACCAAAGGAATCTTTCTGTTCGCGACCCTGTGGGGGTACACGCCAAAAAGCTTCTCCGGCAAATGTCTCTTCTGAATACCGTAATGGTAATACAAAGCCGCCTGCGCTCCCCAGCAGATATGCAGTGTGGAAGTCACGTTCGTTTTGGACCATTCCATGATACCGCAAAGCTCTTCCCAATAGTCCACCTCTTCAAAGGTAATGTCTTCCACCGGCGCTCCCGTGATGATCAGCCCGTCAAATTTCCTGTCCCGTATCTCATCCATGGTCGTGTAAAATTTGTTCAGGTGATTGGCCGATGTGTTCAGCGAGGTATGGCTTTTTACATTTAAAAACGTCACATCCACCTGCAGGGGCGTATTGGAAAGCGCCCGCAAAAGCTGCAGTTCCGTATCCTGCTTCACAGGCATGATGTTCAGAATGCAGACCTGCAGAGGACGTATATCCTGATGTATGGCACGGTTCTCGTCCATAACGAAGATATTTTCGTTTTCCAATATCTCTTTGGCCGGTAGTTCGCTCTGTGTCTTAATCGGCATGACTGTTTCCTCCCAGATACTTTTGTATAAAATCTTCTTCCGATAAGATCGGTATTTTAAGCTCTTTGGCCTTTTTACTCTTTGTGGAAGAAGAATTGACATCGTTGTTGATCAGGCACTCTGTCTTCCCTGTCACGCTGCCCGTCACTTTTCCTCCCAGACTTTCGATCACTGCCTTGAGGGCATCCCTGTTTTCATAGTGTTGCAGCGTGCCCGTCACTACAAAAGAAAATCCGTTTAAGATCTGGGGTTCCGTATTTTCCTCAGGTATTTCCAATTCCAGTTCTCCCGCCAGCTTCCTAAGCCTCTCCCGGTTTTGGGCATCCGCCATATAATCCGTGAAAGCCGCCGCGATCACTTCTCCCACTCCGTCGATGGAGGCCAGCTCTTCCCTGTCCGCTTCCATGAGCGCTTCTAGGGAATAGCCGAAATGCCTGCAGAGCATACGGGCATTGACTACACCGATATTGGCGATCCCCAGACCGTAGAGCAGCCTGGGCAGCGTGGTCTTTCTGGCATTTTCAATGCTTTCTTTCAAATTGGCATAGGATTTTTCTCCAAATCCCTCCATCTGAATGATCTGCTCTTTGTGATCCGACAGCGCAAACAGATCCGGAAAGTCGTGGATAAATCCCTTCCCAATGAATTTTTCCAGCGTGGCCTCCGAAAGCCCCTCGATATTTAAGGCGTCCCTGCTGACAAAAAGGGAAAAAGCCTTTATCCGTTTGGCCGCGCAGTCCGGATTGATACAATAAAGGCTCTCTGTATCGTTCACGCTGCGCACCTGCGTAGGGCCGCCGCACACGGGACAGCACTCCGGCAGTATTACATTATCTGAGCAGGTCAGGTTCTCGGCGATCTGAGGGATGATCATATTGGCTTTGTACACCGTGATCCTGTCCCCAATCCCTAGTTTCAGCCCCCGCAGGATACTGATATTGTGCACAGATGCCCGGCTGACCGTGGTCCCCTCCAGTTCCACCGGCTCAAAGATCGCCACCGGGTTGATGAGCCCCGTCCTGCTGGGACTCCATTCAATTTCCTTCAGCGTGGTTTCCCGCAGATCGTCCGCCCACTTAAAAGCAATGGAATCCCTGGGAAATTTGGCGGTCCGTCCCAGGGACTGTCCGTAGGCAATGTCCTCATAAGTCAGCACCAGTCCGTCGGAGGGCACGTCATAGGTTTCGATCTTCTTTTCAAAGTCCCCAACCGCTCCCAGAATGGTATCCGGCGTTACCAGTACATGCTCCACGACCTCAAAGCCCTGCTTCCGTAAAAAATCCATCTGCGCACTGCGGGAATTGTCAAACTCCACGCCTTCCGCTTTTACCAGCGAAAAGGCAAAAAACCGAACATTTCTTTCCGCCGTCACTCTGTTGCTCAGCTGTCTGACGGAACCGCTGCACAGATTGCGGGGATTTTTATACCTGGCTTCCGCCTCCGGTATCTCCGCGTTGATCCTTTCAAAATCCGAATAAGTGATGACCGCCTCTCCCCTTAAGACCAGCTCTCCCTTGTAAGAAATGGCCAGAGGGAGATTCTTAAAGGTACGGGCATTTCCGGTAATGACTTCTCCGATCTCGCCGTTTCCTCTTGTCACCGCTTTTGCAAGCTTTCCCTCCCGGTAGGTCAGAACCACTGTCAGGCCGTCTAATTTCCAGCTTAAGAGCGCAGACTTTCCCTGAAGCCACTCCCGCAGCTCTTCCCTGCTTTTGGTTTTTCCCAAAGAAAGCATGGGACTTTCGTGCCTTTCCTTGGGCAATTCCTCCACAGATTCATACCCCACCGTCACCGTAGGACTGTCGGAGAGCACGATGCCCGTTTCGGCTTCCAGCTTTTCCAGTTCATCATAGAGCCTGTCGTATTCCAGATTGCTCATGATCTCCCGGTTTTCCGCGTAATAAGCTTTGGAGGCCTCCCTTAACAGTCTGACCAGTTCTTTCATTCTATCCTGTTTATGGTTTTCCATTCTGCCAAACATACCTTTCTGCTGCCAATTTGATCATTCTCCGCGCTGTGTCGGGGAAAGGCCGCATTGAGCGTACAGGGCTTCTGTTTCTTCCCCGGACAGCTCCCTGTAAGCGCCAATCTTTAGATCCCCCAGCGTGATATTCAGCACCCTGACTCTTTTTAAATGCCTCACTTCATATCCAAACACACTGCACATGCGGCGGATCTGCCGGTTGAGTCCCTGCGTCAGCACAATGCGGAACGTATATTTACCTTCCTTGCTAACGCGGCAGGTTCTGGTGGTCACATCCAGATCCCTTAAGTAGACGCCCTTTTCCATTCCCCTTAAAAATTCCTCTGTGATCTCCTTATTGACTCTCACCGCGTACTCTTTTTCGTGTCCCGCGGAGCCCTTCATCATGGCCTGTATCAGCTCTCCGTCATTGGACAAAAGCAAAAGTCCCTCCGAATCCTTATCCAGGCGCCCCGCATAGGTCACCCGTACAGGATAGTTTATCATATCCGTCAGCAGCTTATCCGCGTGAGGATCTCTTTCGCTGCAGACCACGCCCATGGGTTTATAATAGGCCAGTACTACTTTCCTGCTAGCAGGCTTCACAATCCTTTTGCCTACCCGCACCGTGCTGCCTGCCGGTACCTTCTCCCCCGCTTCGGCCCTTCTGCCGTCTATGGTGACGATCCCCTGGGCAATCAGCTTGTCCGCGTCCCTGCGGGAGCAGATACCGTTTGCCGCCAGGTATTTATTGATACGGATTCCTGACTCCGGCATGACTCTTTCCTCCGTTCTCTATATTCTCCGGCTGGACGGTGCCCGTCATTTAAGGCTCTCCCGTCGCCTCCCTGTATTCTTCACTTCCTAAGTCTGCCCACGCATGACGGCCGGAAACGTAGACCTTTCCCGTTTCCATGTCCACCGCGTACATATTCAGAATTTCTACGGTATATTCCGTTCCATCCTGATAATAAGTCCTGTAGTGTACAAAGAGATGACATTTCCCGTTCTTAGAAACTCTGTCATAGACCACGGTTTCTATACAGTCGAACAGGGTTTCCGGCACACTTTCCAGAGTCCCTTCATATTCTCCCAGCTGTCCGTAAAAATTTCCCTTGGCATTGTAGTTACAGTCATAGGCATATCCGACCGGCGCAAAGAGGGTATCATACAGCACCTTATACGCACCCTCCACAAAATAAGCGGAATCCTCGTGGGAAAACAGCGGTTCCTCCTCTTCAGCCTGAACCTCTGTGCCGTCATAACAGTACAGGAGCATTTTATATATCTCTTCCGCGTCGGTGTACCTGTCTATCTCATAGCCGTACTCCCCTAAGTGATTCCTATCATTGCCAAAATAAAGTATCACCGTTCCTGCCGGAGAGCCCTCCAGCTGGCACAGGATCTCCATCTGTACATTCCTGCCTTCCTCCCAGAAAAAATCATCCTCTAAGGCCGCTTTGATCAAGGCCGCCGCATCTGCAGCGCAATTTCTTATATCCTCTGTTTTCTCACAGAAAATACGCACCCTTGCCTCTTCCTTTTCCGGTGAAAGCATCAGCTTCCTTTCCCGGCAGATTTTCGGTTCGGCCTCTTCCATACAAAAAAGGGCCCTGACCGCAGGATAATTATCCGTTTCCGTTCCGTAAGGCAGTCTGGCAAAAATGACCATCTCCGGCCGATTTACCGGAGACACATACCAGCCCGCCAGACCTTCTGTCCGCATATCCGTTCCGGCCTGTCCGTTTTCCCCGCTCAGAGAAAATCTTTCCCCGTATTTCCGCTCCATGGAAATCAACACAATATCGCTTAAAGGTTCGTATTGTTTCATAAGGAACGGCCCTTCACCGATATAGTAAGAGACTTCGGTAAATTCGGAAAGCATCGGCGTGCGGCTTATCTGCAGGATCCCTTCCCCAAAACTCTCCTCTTTTCCTATAAAGGTACTGCAGGAAAATATGGTGACAAGAAGCAGAAACGCGCCGCTTATCAGTCCTGTCAATACGGTCACCGCAGTGAGTCCTATCCGCAGAGCCAGGTTTTCCCTCTGCCGCCGTACACCCCAGATACAGCACAGCAGAAACACAAAGAAAGTAAAAGGTGCCCAGAGATAAATCCAGACCGTCCACAGAATCCGCAGCCACATCCGAAATTCCACATCTTCCGGCAGAAAATACTTGACCAGAAAAAACAGGACTGCCACAGATAAGGAAATACCGAAGAGGAATCCGCCGATCACCACCGGATTCTTCTTTTTTACGTCTGCCCCGATATTGTCACGACTCTCCTGATTCCAGACATCCATTTCTCCATCCCCGCGGCGCTTCAATTGAAAAACTGCGCCTCTTTCCATACTACAATATTCCCGCCTGTTTTGCAACCTTACTTTCAAAAGAGAGGTGGTCCAAGACTTTCAAAAAGAAAGCCTTGGGCATGGAAAAAGCGCGGGTTTCAAGGGCCAGGGCCCTCGAACTCCACGCTTTTTGATCCTGCTGTTTGTTTAGAGTATGTACCGTTTTCTTGGAATTATACAATACCCTGCGCGGTCATAGCCACTTCTAAGGTGTCCGCAGATTTACCGGGGTTTTGAGGTCGGTTGTATATCACGTGTATAGAGTGATTGTCGGAGAATTTCGATTAGTCGCACTTTGAGTTATAAATCCAACTTTTTAATACATTATATCATCAAATATTACTGGAATTCTTTTTTTAAACTCATCTAATAAATCACAAGCCACCTCTCTCATTTGCGGATGTGCTTTTAATGATGTCCTCAACTTAAAGAAATGGCGCCACTCTCTTAAATTCATCGATACAACAATTTCCGTCTTCAAACTATTCGGCAAAATGCTCCTTGCTTCCTGTGGTTTTGCTCCCATTTCTATCAATTTATTATAGCTATCTTCTATGTTTTGCATAGTTTTATACCATAATTTATACTCTTCGCTACTCTCATCCCAAAAAATTGGTTGTATAACTGTAAGCTCTTTACCAAATTTATCTTTATAATAATTGCAGTACCTAGTACTTTCTTGACTATAGCTAGCTATTCTGTGCCTAACAATCTCATGGCTAACACCTCTATCACATATAATTCTTACAGATATTTTTTCGTGTTCTATTACCGATTCATGTCCACTTTTGATAATATTTTCTACAAATCTTTCAGATGACTGTTCTGTAATTTTATCTTCACTTTTATAACATACTCGACCAATTTTTTCGATTTTTCTTAACATTTCGTGCCCATCAATTTCATCTAATATCTCATATCCTGGTCTAATAACTCTCATTTCATCTACCTCCTAAGTTTATACTATATATCTCTATTGCTTCTTTAATAATTCAAAATATATTCTAAAGTTTTTTTACTTCTCTCCCCTGTTGCTTCAGCATATTCTTCTGGAAACGGAAATATAACCCTAATATCCTCATTTTCTATTGCGAATAAACATACCCCTAATGCCATTGGTTTAGTTCCAAGCGGAACAACATCTATACACCTTTTATTATATTGCCCCTTCAGCTCTTGTAAAACATTATATGCGTCAAACGGATTATCCGCTTCAACATATATAAAATTCGTTAAGTTTTTACTTTTTTCCAATTTGTCTGCAAACGCACTTCCTGACAATATTTTTTCATTATTTGCCAAACTAATGTCTTTAAATTTGGGATAAAATGAAGGGAATCCATTTATAGCTACTATTTTTCTTGGTCCAGCCTCTTGTATAACTGTTGGTAAAAGATCGTTATCAAACCCTAACATGCACAAAAGAACTCTTTCTACCTCATTTTCTTTTACAGAAACTCCCGAAAAACCTCTTATTTCTTTTACAGAAACAGGACCCTTCATAGAAAAATATGATTTAAATATTCCATCATTCATTATATATTTTTGTGGTTCTGTGTAGTAAAATACAATTTTTGCTTCACTTCGTTTAAACCATTTTAATAATAAAAAAAATTGCGGAGTTGGCATACAAGAAATATCTACTCCTACTATTTTATTCGACAATTCATTTCCTGTTGTAGCTCTAATGTTCCTAAAGTTCGCTTCATAATCCTGTTTTTTGGCTTTGATAAATATAATATTATCAATGAACTCCAAACTCTGTGTTTCAATATCAGACTTGATCTTATTCTCTTGTTCATAAAAATCCAGCACTACCAAATTATGAATCTTTACTTTCTTCTTAATCAATTCTCTAATTGCTGACCATGCTCTTTCTTCAATATCATTTAAAGACACATATAAATAATCAAATTCGTTTGGTGTTTTTATTGAGCATGTTATTTCATTCATCTCATATAGTATCTTTTCACTAGTCATTTGCATTTCCCCATTCGATATCAAATATACTCATTTGTTTATCTTCCCCAATTCCATTTTCTTCAATTACATCTTCCTCAATTCTTCCTTTTTCCTCCTCTCTTCGAATTAATTCGGTAAACTCTTGTTCATTAATCTCAACATTAAAACCGCCCCTTGTTCTTACTGAAATTTGAAAAACAGGTGAAAATATTCTATTAAGAATATATATTTCTTCATCGTCTTTTCCTATACTCGCTTGTTGCATACCTTTCTTTTTTTGAATAACTGACCACATGATTGCTGCCTTAAAAACCCTATCCTCAATTGAGTTTTCTTGCAATTTTTTTGAATCTAAACAAAACTGATTTGTCTCTGGATAACTTATTCTTTTATCCACATGATATTTTGCAAATCGTTTTCCCATATTTTTAGTAAATTGATGTACATAATTTCCATATTTAGATATCCTTTGAATCTGCTCAAATTCTGAATTAGCCACATCTAAAGCAGCTTTTGTTTGTATTTCTGGGGAAATATTTCCATTTAAAAGAGCTTCTTTATCAGAAAAATAAGCATATTGGAATGTGCATCTACATAATTCTAAAAATGTACCAACTATCCCAGATGATAGATATGCAAAATCATTAAATCCATAATACTGTTTGGTCTCTACTTTATAAATCGAACGCAAGACAAACAGGTATGACAGTTTATACTTATTTGCATAATCATTCTTATACTTATGCGCTTCCTCTGAATCTATACCATTTGTATAATCCTCAAATGCTTTTACCACATAGTTTATATCAAACGGTTTAAGCAGCATCCTCATATTTTGCATCTCATATAATGGATTTTCTGAGCATCTCAATTGGTTAAGTTGTTCCTCTGTAATTTCAAACTTAATCTTATTTTTTGCATATGTCTTTTTTATCTCTTTTAAATATTCTTTAATATGTTTATCTCTTCCTTTAACAATTTTTTTGGCTTCTTCTTCAATCTTTTCTCGATCTCCTAGAAATTGTCTTATATCAATCATTTTATTATTCGAAAAATAGCTTACATTCTTCAGTCTTTTTTCCGCAATTCCTAACAAAAAATCTAAATATCCTTTATCATCCTTTCCAATTAAAGGGTTTTCAAATGTAACATTTCTATAATCTCTGTGCTCTTTTATAAACTCATCTTCGGAAACTGTACCAAATGTATGAAATCCCATTGGTCGCATTCCTACTCTAAATGCAATATCTTTGGAAAACTTAATCGCAGAATTTACAATTTTCTGTTCAAACGCCATGAAATTTTCATATTCATCTAATAATAAGAGAAAATTGACTTCTTTAAGCTTTTGGCATATGCTTTTTATTATATTTACTATATTAAATGAAAGCGAACCAAAAGTGTATAATTTGAACGGTTTAAAATCTATGTTATCAAAAAGTGCCTCCGATTTAAATTGATTTACATAATTAATATCTTCTCCAAGTAAATCAGCTAATTCTAATATGCTTTTTACTTTATTACGCCCTAAGATTTTAGATACTTCCTGAACCAAATTGTTTTCCTCATCAATTGATATAATCTTCAGATCAATCAGTTTAATCAATGCATCTAAAAAAGATTTACATATTGTCATTTCAAAAAAATGAGTAAAAATAGCATTCCACATTTCAGAGCTTAACTCTAAGCCATCAAATCCAACAAGGAGTGGCGTATCAAAGCGTATATATATACCTATATATCCCTTTTCTTTTAGAATCTGCTCAAATGCTTTGTCTTCCTTTTTTGCACGTACAATTTGTGAAGAAATCGAAAAATGTTTTAATAGCATTGTCTTACCTGTCCCGCGGCCACCAGTGAAAAAAATTGCTGTGTTTTCTTTTGCAATCTCTTCTTCTGTTATACCTACCAAATATCTTTCAAATGGACTTTCCCAAAAATCCATTATTTTTCTTGAATCCATCGTATTTGCATTATAATCCGAAAATGGATTATTATATATATTTTCCAAAGGCATCTTTTACTTCACCCCCATAATTTTTTTCATGTCTAATAAACAAAGGATTCCAATTTTCTGTTGCCCAAAATATGGGCAATGTATTATTAGGAATTGTATAATATAATCCAAATAGATATTGACAATTATTATATCCTAATGGATAGTCAGGCTTCAATTTTTTTCCATAGTATTCACACATTTTTTTACATAGCAGTTTTTCTTCTTGATAATTTCCAAATACCATTGAAACTTCTGAAAAAACTTCTGCTGTTTCATCGATATCAATACAGTTAATTACATTTACACTTTCATTTTTTAATTTTTGCTTCGCTTTTTCGCTAGCAATAAATGATAAAAGATGATACTTTTGAACTTCAATATTATTTATTCCTTTTCGAATTGCTTCTCCATAATAGTGCTCTAATAGCAATCTATTCATTTTATAAATAATAATATGATCTATATCACTATTCTTTCTGCTATATTTTTCAACTAGTTCCTTTAAACATTCGCTAAATGTATTTTCCTCAAAATAACTTTTGGTTTCCATATAAAATGATTTGTTCCTTATCACTCTCGAAGTTATTGTTTCAGCCAATGCCTGTTTATCACTTTTATTACAATTCAAATGCTCCTTAATATATTTAGTTAACTGATCTTGTTCTTTCTGCTGTAATTTGCAAACAAACTCATCTCTTATATCTAATTCTGTTATTTTATACCCTGCATACTTAATTTTTTGAATTTTCTTTAAAGCCTGACTTCCAGACAATGTCATATCATCAATAAACACTACACTTTGATCTTTCCGAAGTTCCAGATCATCACCAAAAAAAATAACTGGTAAATCATTTTCCTGCCTAAAAAGATATAATACATATGCCCCACTCTCGCTACTTCTTCCTAATGGAACAAATTTCGAATTTTTCAAAACATTATTGATTTCTCCAAGACATGCAGCTTTATCCTGCAGTGCTATATGTAAATATTTTTTTAACAGAAGCTTACACAAATGTTTTACTTCTTCTTCATTAAAATATGTAAAATTATAAAGCATCCATAATGCAAGATTTTCTTCAATTTTCTTGCTTCCCAATGCTTCTCCGGTAAAGTTCTCCAACCACTTATTTATCATCGACAACTCCAAGCCATTTCTCCAAGCGACTTCGATAGTTATCCTAATCTGTTTCATTAATTCTTCCGAAGAAGGAATCCTCATAAATCATTTCCCCCTTTTCGATAATTGATTATAATATTCGGTTTTTTTTATATTTGAATTTATATTTTTTTCTTCAAATCGTATTAAAGACTGCAAACCATAATCTTCTTTAACTTCTATTGTTATCCATTTTCGCTTTAATCTTTCAGCACAAAATCCTGTAGTATTACTACCCCCAAACGGATCAAGTACCAAATCATTTTCATCGGTTAAAAAATTAATAAAAAAGCTTGCTAATTCTAAGGGCATTCTTGCTGGATGGGGCGTAACATGCTCTTCTCTACACCTCCTCATAAAATAATCATTTGATTTAGTATTAGAAATACTTAACATCGAATATGGCAGTCTAAGTTCCTTATCTTCCTCTATTGCCTCAATCTCAATAACATTATGTGCTATGCTTCCATTATTATTTGTCAAAAAGCTTTTCTCACTTATAGAGTGCTCCGAAGGTCTTTTTCCCGCATTATATTCTCCATTTTTTAGCAACTTCTTCATGCTTTTACTATATGGTCGAAGTATTTTTCTATTATCCGCTTTGGGATAATCTGAATTGGCCATCCACCACACATGTGTAAAACTATCTATTGCTCTTATTCTTTCAATCGTTACCCATTGTGCTGGGGATGGCAATCTTGCAGGATTGTAACATACAAATTCTTGACAGAGTCTAAGATTTGCTTCTGGATTTTCCAAAAATTGTAGTAATGATTTTATTGTTAAAATTGACTGTATTGGTCGATCCTTCTCCCATGAGTTTCCCATCTCGATCACAAGAGAACCATTAGGCTTCAATACTTTTGAAAATAATGGTGCTAAACTATACAGCCACTCCAGATACTCTTCTCCTACCATATTCCCATATTTTTTCTTTTTATTCAAAGGATATGGTGGTGACGTAATCAACAATTGTACTTTACCTTCTAACTCTAATTTCTCTATTAATTCTTCACACTTTCCTATATAGTATTTTCCATAATCAGTTTCATATAATAAATTGTTCACATTTGTTCCTCTCATCTTTTTTACTATATAAATATCTGCGTAATATCCTGATACCGATTCACAACTCGGTAAATCTCCACATATTCTTCCCCAATCCTATACAGCACAACATAATTCCCGCAAATCACATATTTATAATCCGTCCGGAAGCTGACCCTCTTAGCAAGATCAGCTCCCATATACGGAAATTGCTGTATATTCTCAATTCGAGCATATATCTCCTGAATGGTCTTTACTGCCATTTCTTCATTATCTTCTGCAATATACTCTTTAATATTCTTCAAGTCATCTGCTACAATAGGGTTAATCCGTAATTTCATCATAGGCTATACCCCGACAGATCTCTTCAGTTCATCCAAACTCATCCAAGCGCTTTCATCCTTAACTGCTTCTTCTGCTTCCTGCAGCTTCATCAACAGCTTTTTCTCAGCCTTTTCACGCTCATAGTCCTCAATATCCATAACCACAAACTTGCCTCTACCATTTTTAGTCAAAAACACAGGTTCTCCAGCCTGACAATTTTTCAATACTTCATTATAATTTCTTAAATCTGATACAGGTAATATATTCGGCATAAAATCAACTTCCTTTCCTTGATATAGTTTCTCCTTTATATATTATACGCAAGAAAGCTGTAAAATTCAACGTGGAATTTTACAGCTTTTAATTTTGCATATTCTACTTCGTAATCGTTTGAATGTAAACTGGCTTGCTTGGGTTATCTTCTATCTTTTCCCTTATTTTCCGAATATGACTCATAACAATATTATAATCGCCGGAATATGGTTCTTTCCAGACAATATCATATATCTGCTCTTTGCTGAATACTGTTCCCGCATTTTGAGCAAGTAGTAACAAGATTTCAAATTCGATAAAGGTCAATTCAATTTCCGAGTCATTTTTAATTACAATATGCCTACTCTCATCAATTTCTAATTTTTCAAAACTCAAAACATCTTTTGGAATATCCATAAGTGTAAAAAATTTCGCCCCTGCTTTAACATAACACATAATGTGATGAAACACATCTTCCTCGTTATCATTAAACATCAATACCATTATTTTCCCAAGATTATCATCTCCTATCATATTACACAACCATAGCCACTATATTGTAAATCACTTCTATACCCTGTATATATTTATATTATTGTAAAAAGTATGCCTTATGCCACTTGATGTTTGCAGTAAGAACGAATTGCCAAAAAAAGAAAAATTGGAACTTCAATAGCTGCTAAAATTAATATCACACAAGGTGTCCACAAGCTCATTCCTCCAATGTGCAGGAAATTGAAATTGCCAAGCTGATAAAGAAAATTATTCTGCATACCAATACCCGATGACGGCAAAAGCGTTGAAAGCCATGAAGCTCCTCCAATCGCACTATAAGTAAATATAGGCAGGAACAATATCACTATGGAAATCAACAGTGCTGTCAAGGAATCTTTGCACTTAGCAGACAAAAAAAGCGTACAACTAATGGTTGCTAATACCGAAAGTAGTCCTGCTAACACCAAAATAATCTGAAGCTGCCCTAAATTTATATTTGGCAGACTTATGATTGAAAACAAAATTTGGAAAGAAGTTTTTAAACAATCTGTACCAAATGCAAAATTAAGAATTGTTAAGTGGAGTGCCATTCCCAAAATGAAAATCACTATGAAAATACTGCAAGCCGCCATAATCCTTGTAACAGCTAATTTTACACGCCCATATTTGGTGCATCGTAAAATACTGTCACTGCCGGTTTGATATTCATTTGCAAAAACAGGAGCTGCAATAGCAATGCAAAGAATTGATAAAACCAAGATATACAATTCTATATAGTCAAAAGCATCCCTGCTCATACCAGAATATATACAGAGTGGCTGATTCAGCTTAGCGTACTTATCTGTCGCAAACTGTCTAGCTGTTGGATAATCTTTCTGCTCAAGATTCATAATATCATCCAAATGAGAAGCACATTTTTCATAAAAATACTGTTCCACCTTATCTGGCTCAATATCCATCAAGTCTGCGCCAATACCTGTTTTAGGATCAGCAAAAGCTTCGGTTAATCCTTTTAGCATAGGACGAATTGCCATAATATTTTCAATGTAAACTTCCAGTGGTACATCATCCAACGTACCATATTCCCGTACACAGGATTGATATATCCGCAAAGATTCCGCTAACTTTTGTGGAGTAATGTCCCCTGCTGTTTTCTCAAAGTAATCTTTCTTAAATTTGATTGCTGACAAGCCATCCAACTCTATAACTTTTCCATTTTCTCCTGGACGGTTAATAGATTCAAAACTAATTGGTAAGTATGCCATTACAACTGACATCAAAATCGCAATAGCAAGCAATACCAGTGTACGGTGTAACTTCATAATTCGTTTCACTTCTAATCTAAATAAACGCATATCAATTTTCCTCCTCTCCCAAATTTCCCTGCGGAAAATACCAAAGATACAAATCCTCAAGCCGAGGCGGTTCAGCAACTGACCCTTTGATTTTAGGCGTTTCAGATAAATACCTGATAGATACCTGACCGTTATCCTCACTACGCTGATTAATAATTCTTAACTGCATTTCACAACTGACCAAATCTCCGACTGGTATAGTACAAGTCCATACTTTTCCTTCAATCTCTTTCACAAGTTCATCTGTTGTTCCCATGTCTATTATCTTTCCTGCTTTCATAATGGCATTTCTTGTTGCAATATACTCAATATCAGAAACAATATGGGTAGAAATCAGCACAATCCTGTCATGTGAAAACTCTGAAATAAAGTTACGGAAACGTACTCTTTCTCCGGGATCAAGTCCTGCTGTCGGTTCGTCCATTACAAGTATTTTCGGATCATTTAGCATTGCCTGTGCAATTCCCACACGGCGCTTCATACCACCTGATAACTTTGCAATCTTCTTTCCTTTTACATCGGAAAGCGTTAATATATCCAAAAGATGATTGATTTTCTTCGTTGTTTCTCTTGCCGGAACATCTTTCAAAGCTGCCATATATTCAAGATAATCCTTTACGGTAAAGTCTTTTGAATATCCAAAATCCTGTGGTAAAAATCCAAATAAATCACGATAGGCTTTTCCCATTTTGAAAATATCCGTACCATCATAACATATAACTCCGCCGGTAGGTGTCATATTACCTGCAATCATACGCATAAGGGTAGTTTTCCCTGCACCATTAGCTCCAAGCAGTCCCCATACGCCTGGTGTCAAAGTAAGACAAACATCATCAACAGCATTTTTGTCTTTAAATTGTTTTCTTAAATGTTTAATTTTCAGTTCCATTATCTTCGCTCCTTTTCAGTATACAAAAGCAAATGCCCTTGTTCAGTATTCATTGTACCGAACAAGGGCATTTCATTCTCTAAAATTTCGTTGGAATAATCCTAAGAAAATCCTAATTTCAAGTGTTTTATTTCCTAAGAGGAACACGGTAGCGTGATTATAAAAACAATTGTTTCATTGCTGCTTTTTGCTATTATTTTACCACCATGCAGATTGATGATTTCTTTTGCAATAGATAGTCCTAAACCGGCTCCGCCAGTATTGGATGCTCTGGCACTATCCAAACGATTAAACTTTTCAAAGATAGTCGATAGCTGTTCTGCGGGAATAGTGACTCCATAGTTTTTGAAAACCACAATAATATCACTATCTTTTTTCTCTGCAGAGATACTAATTTCCGTGTTTGGATAACTGTAAGCCACCGCATTTTTCAAAAGGTTATTAAAAACCCTTGCTAATTTTTCTGGATCACCCATTACAAACAGATTATCATCGACAGATACTTGAGTAGTATTTCCATTTGCAGACAGGACAGGGTAAAAATCATCAATAACTTGCGATAAAAGAGCATATAAATCAACCTGTCGTTTTTCTAATTGCACCGTATTTGTGTGGTAACGTGTGATTTCAAACAGTTCATTAATTAAAGTTTCTAAGCGTTCTGCCTTTTCTAAGGCTATCCCTATATATTTTGCTTTTTGCTCCATTGGCATATCTGGGGCTTCATCCAATAAACTAAGATAGCCGATTACTGTGGTAAGTGGAGTCCGAATATCATGTGCCAGATACATGACAAGCTCATTTTTCTTGTTTTCAGCTTCCTTTGCAGCCTGTTGATTAAGCAGTACCGACATTTTGATTTCGTTCATCTGATGTTCCACTTCCCGAAGCGGCTCTGATAAGGAAATGGAATGATTGTTCTGCTCATAAACAGTCTGAGTAGCTGTAATGACCTCTTTTAAATATATCCATGGTTTTCTCCAAAAGGAATAAAAAATACATATGAAACCAATAAGCAAATAAAGAATAAAAATAATATCTATTCTCAACTGTAAATATTCCGTGACCGGATTATGAAAAAGCACAAATAGGTATTGTAGAAACATAATGGCAATAAAGCCGATTACGACATAGAAAAACAATATAATAAATAAACGAAATCGTAACTGTTTTTCTATGTCTAACTTTTTATTTTCCATGACATCTACCTCCCTTAGTTTGCAACCAAAAGAATAATCAGCATACTGCCTACAGCTATTGTAACAATCGCCGCTAAAGTGGTTATAATACAATCAACACGATGTTTGCTTCGGAATATTTTTGTAGCTAATTCATAAATGAATATTCCAAACATGCCACCGCATGTATTTGCAATTAAATCCGTTATATCCGTCCTACCTATTGCCAAAATGTATTGTGCGACTTCCAATGTCAAACTAGCAGCAAAAATTAGTAAACTCTTTGCTTTAAAACTACGCACATTATTTATCATAGACAGGTAAATGCCAAACGGAATGAAAACAACAATATTTTCCATAACCTCTTTTAGGTGGAATTCAATACCAATTCCGTTATCATAATGAAATGGTATTAAATTGATTTTTCTAATTGTGTCTAATTCACTGATTGAAAATTGTAATTTTAATAGAATAATCCATACCAAAAGTGCAATATAGATAGCAAATAAAAATGGCACAAGGTAGTTTATTCTTTTATTCGGTTCTTTCTTCATAATAATCCTTTCCCAGCTTATATCTTATAACCTACACCCCATATTGTTTTTATATATTGCGGTTTCTCTGCGGTATCCTTCAACTTTTCCCGTAAATGACGGATATGAACTGTAATCGTACTGCTGTTTTTACTGTAATATTCATCTTTCCATACTGTATGAAACAAATCTTCCAAACTAATGACCATACCTTGCTTTTCTAACAGAATACGCAAAATAGCAAACTCTGTGGGAGTCAACGACAAGGGCTCTCCGTCTAATGAACATTCATAGTTTTTTGTATTGAGAGCTAACTTCTTATAAGTCAAGATTTCAGTATGCTCCTGTTCAGACGGTATTGTTGAATATTTTTTGTACCGTCTTAATTGTGCTTTTACTCTCGCAATCAGTTCGAGGGGACGAAAAGGCTTTGTTACATAATCGTCTGCACCTAAAGTCAGCCCTATAATTTTATCCATTTCTTCATCTTTTGCGGTAAGCATGATAATCGGATATGTGTGCTCTTTTCGAATTTTTTGGCAGAGAGAAAAACCGTTAATATCGGGTAACATTATATCAAGAATAGCAAGATCTATTTCTTCTTTTTCAATACAATCCAACGCTTCTACAGCAGAGTAAAATTTATATACAATATAATCTTCATTTTGCAGATACACTTCTAGCAAATCCGCAATATCATGTTCATCATCAACAACCAAAACTTTACAGCGCATAATTTCACTTTCCTTTCAGCATAATTCGTTATACATTATAACAAAATAGTTTGATTTTTGTATGATTTTCCTCCTAAGAAATCATTAAGGAATTCCTAAGATGTCTCTTAGCAAGCACTACCTTTTCCTCCGATTAGAGTAATACTTCCCACACCACACAATCCTGCACCGGAAATTCTGGTTACCCCTTATGTATCAACGGCTGCTTTTTCAGCATCGCCTTCTGCGTCTTCCACACCTCGTCCATAATCGCTTTCACTTCCGCCATATCCTCTTCATAAACATTCCTGGTGCTGTTAATTCTCTTCGCAATCTGATTCAGATTCCCACTGATTTTTCCAAGCGTTTCGTTGTATTGCCTTAGATAAGAATAATCCACATCATAAACAAATCCAAAGAGTATCAGTGTCCTAATATAATCCGATGCACTCTTCCTCTTTGACAACTCCACCTTCCTGTCCAGGATATATTTTTCGTTATCACTCAAATAAATCTTCAGCTCATTTTTCCTCGTTCTGTTTGCTCTATCCTTTGCCATATCGTTCCATCCTTTCAAATGATTTTAAGGGTTAGGGAATTCTCCCTGAATGATAAATTTGAGCATTCCTTCGATAAGAGAAATCGCTCATTTTATCGCCTGTGAGGGAACACAGGCAGTGCTTGCTAATTTAGTTTTTATCCTTTTCCTTTTCTATTGAATTTTGCCCTTTCTGTGCCAGTTCAGCCAAGCGATTCTGCACCATTTCTCGTAAGTTCGGCAATGCACTTCCTACGTTCACTTCTGTTCTTTTCCGCCTTTGAATAGCTTGGTAAATTTCTGCAAATCTTGCCCGGTCAGCAACGATATTTTCTGACAGGCAGATATTCTGAAACCCCAGGCGCTTTACGACTTCTCTGGTAACTTCATCAAAGCTTTCCATTGCCGCTTCCTCCTGATACATACCGTAATGCCCGATTGCTTTACTGACTTGCTCCCAGCCTTCACTCCAATCAGAAGTCGCCGGACTTACTAGCTCTGCATAAATCTCCCGCAGTTCCGCAACGGTCGGCTTGAATTTATTTGTCAGCATATATTGTTGGAGTGCCTTGGATAAAATCTGATAGTCTAGATCATGTAATAGGGCGTACCACACGTCCAACGCTTGTTCCGTCCCAATAAAATCTTCTCCATACATTGTCTGCATGGCTACAACTAATGTTGCAAATTCCTGCTTAGTCACCGAAAACACCTCCCGTACTTTGTATCTTTTCACGCTCCAACCATGAACTTACATTGCTTCCGCTCACCTTTTCCTTTTTCCCTTTCAATGGGAAGAAATCTGTCCAGCCATTCTGAATTGTCTGCTTAATAATTGCCACTTGTTCTACTGGAGAATTCGATAAACTTTCCAGCTTATCAATGCAATAACCGATTGCTTTCCCCTTCACTTCCTTGCCATTTTCTTTTCGATATTCCAGATAAGAAAAGAAAATACTATTCAGCACAGGATCATCAAAGTAAGAATGAATTTCCTCTATCTCTGGTTCTCCCTCTTTCTTTGACTTCTTCTCTTCCTTTTCACTATTCTCTATCTCTGTGCTACCGGAAATTTCTATGGTGTTACCTTCCGTTACAGTTTCATTACATTGTAACGCCTCCTGCTCTTTTTCCTTTAGGAGCTTTTGAATCGCCCTATGATTTCTGACTCTGGCTGCTGAAGCACTCTCACTGCCAACCATGTCCTCCAAATACAATAACTGTAATGATTGGTCATCCAAGAACACAGCCGCATGATATTGGCACAAAGCAGAAATCGTCAGTTTCACAAGTGCCGGCTTCTCTCCCGTATCCAATGCTATTTCTTCATCTAAGGTCGGCAAAATATGCTGATAGTAAATAATCCCTTCTGTGTTAATTGCCTTTAACAACAGTTTCAAATAAAGCAGGACGATACTATCTCCCTCCGGCAAAGTTCGCAGTTGTTTGATGATTAGTTCCTGAAAGAAACCGACCTGCAATTTCAACCAGTAATATCGTTTCCCTGCCATTTAGCATTTCCCTCCACTCTGGATAAACGCATCCAGCATACTTCTGTAAATGATGTAATGATAGCGGCTCTTTCCATCCTTCTTGATGGCATATCCAATCGGCAGTCTCTCCTGCCTCATCAAAAACTGTAAGGTCACAACATCCATGTTAAGCAATTTTGCAGCCTCTTTTGTCGTAACTCGTTCCATCAGCGCTCCTCCTTTCCATGTGTCTCTTCTTTACCGCTTCTGACCTTCTTAATTGCCGAATTCAGCCGTTCAAGCTGTTTTCCCTTCAACTCCTTCCTTAGCCATCTGCAAAGCGTAAATTCGGAAATTCCCATTGCTTCCGCTACTTCCCACTGCTTTACCTGGTTTTGCTTCATCAGCAGTTTTACTTCTTCTTTTTTCACTTGTTTCTCCTCCATATTTTTGTTGACATTGTTGCTGTTGTTGTTTATACTAATTATGTACTATATAGTACATATAAACAATTCTGTTTCTTATATGGTACGAGCAAATATGATGTGTAAATGAAAGGAGTACATGAAAAATGCTGACAAATCAAGATGAAATCCGGGAACGGATCATTCAAATCCGAAAAGAAAGGGGGTTATCACAGAACCAATTAGCAAAAGACTTTGGAATTTCCAGAACACATTACTGTAATGTAGAAAACGGTAAGAAACCTGTAACAGAGAGCTTTCTCAAAGTGCTAGCCAGCGGTTACAAGATACCTATGGAAGCGTTTATTCCTAATGAAAATGTAGATTTGATGCAATATTGCGAATGCACCAATGATTTTGTGAATGCGATTGTCAATGACTATTTCAATTCCTTTGAAATACGCAAATACTACATTAATGAATATGAACAGCCTTATTATGGTGTTCTCTCCTATCTGCATGATATCGGCTATACGGTTGAATATGAACTTCTTCAGGAAGCCCATTTACAGGATTTCTTCGATTCTGCAACCGGACCTGTTGATGTAAAAGAAATTGCTGAAGATGGCGTAATCCATGTCTATTCAAATGAGACTGGAAAAGACGTTGCCCAGATACCATTAACCAAACTGGCCGAACTGGAAAAAGAGGTAAAGGATTTTGTAGAGTACAAGATCTCTGCGTACAAGGTAGCTAATCCTACCAAACGTTCTGACCTGCTTCCGAAGTCCATTTATGCTTTTGATATTCCGAATGAAATTGCAAGAGTAAAACGCTACAAGGAATATGCAGAGTATTGCCTTAAACAATTAGAACAAATGCAGAAAGAAGGTTAGATATGAAGTTACCAAACTCTTACGGCAGCGTAATCAAGCTTGGTGGCAAACGGCGAAAGCCCTACGCTGTCCGTATCTCAAAACTTGTGGAAGACGATACCGGGAAGGTCAAGCGAAAATACACCTACCTGGCTTATTTCTCCAAACCGGAAATGGCTTACACCTATCTTGCTGAATACAATAGCGGAGCCGTTGTTCCAGAGCATATGAAATACTCGGACTCGCCTACTTTCGCAGAGATGTACGAGAAATGGAAGAAATACCGAAAATCGCTTAAAAACCAGATTAGTGATTCCACATGGCGAAATTATGAGATTGCTTTTCATCATTTCAGTGAACTGCATGACCGCAAATTTATTTCCATCAGGACAAATGATCTGCAGCAATGCTTAAATGCCTACAATCACAAATCGCAGACTACGATTTCTTCCATGCGAGCCGTCCTGAAGGCTATGTATCAATATGCTAAACTGAATGAATACATAGACAGGGATTTAACAGAAGGTCTCGTTTATGAATGGACAAATTCTACAGAGCAGATTCATGACAGGTATTCCGATGAAGAGATTAAAACACTCTGGTCGAAGCTATATGAAATCAACAATGTAGATATTATCTTGATTATGATTTACACCGGCTTGCGACCAACCGAGCTGTTGGAAATCCAGACGGAAAATGTCCATTTAGACGAAAAGTACATGGTAGGTGGCATGAAAACCGAAGCCGGGAAAGACAGAATTATCCCACTGAACGATAAGATTATCCCTCTCGTCAAGAACCGCTACGACCCAAACAAGAAATACCTGATTAATAACAAGTTTGGAAATCATTACACCTACGGAACCTACATGAATGGCAATTTTAACACGTGCATGGGAAAACTCAAAATGAAACACCTGCCCCACGATGGCAGACACACCTTTGCTTCACTCATGGACAGTGCCGGAGCAAATGACGTGTGTATCAAATTGATTATGGGACACAGTATGAAGAACGACACCACTAAGGAAACTTACACCCATAAGACTTTAGAAGAACTTCTTGCAGAAGTGAACAAGATATAAAACAATAAATCGAGACTGATTGCTGGATACACTTATGATGTTTCTGATGATAAACATTACACTCATATTCAGCCTGAATCATCTTGATAAACACTGGATGAATGCTTCAAAAAGCATCCAAAATCAGTAAAAACGAGTGTATACCACCTGTATATCACTTGTGTACCACGTGTATATAACGACCTCAAAATAACGTAAATTATCTTCTATTTATGAATATTCTGACAATTCTTTTGCCTTATCAATACATAAAGAAAAGTCCCATAAACACTGGGTTTACAGGACTTAACCATATCTTATATTATCTTAGAAATTCTTAATTAGCAAACACCCTGAGCTAACATAGCCTCAGCAACTTTCAAGAAGCCTGCTATATTAGCGCCTGCCACATAGTTGCCTGCCATACCGTACTTCTTGGCTGCCTCATCCAGATTGTGGAAAATATTTACCATGATATTCTTTAACTTGGCGTCCACTTCTTCAAAGGTCCAGCTTAAACGCTCGCTGTTCTGGCTCATCTCCAGTGCGGAGGTCGCTACACCGCCTGCGTTCGCAGCCTTGCCGGGGCAGAACAGAACACCGTTTTTCTGAAGATATTCCGTAGCTTCTAAAGTGGTAGGCATATTCGCGCCTTCCGCTACCGCAAAGCAGCCGTTGGCAACCAGTGCCTTCGCGTCCTCGATGTCCAGCTCATTCTGCGTCGCGCAGGGAAGAGCGATATCGCACTTGACACTCCAGACGCCCTTTCCTTCATGATACTGCGCGCTGGGTCTTGCCGCAGCGTACTCGGTCAATCTTGCTCTCTTTACTTCCTTTACCTCTTTTAACAGGGCTACGTCAATGCCTTCCGGATCGTATACCCAGCCGGTGGAATCGGAAACGGTCACTACCTTCGCGCCCAGCTGCTGAGCTTTCTGGGTTGCGTAAATAGCCACATTGCCGGCGCCGGAAACCGCTACGGTCTTGCCCGCGATGTCCTTGCCGTTACACTTTAACATTTCCTCGGTCAGATACAGCAGACCGTAGCCGGTCGCTTCGGTTCTCGCCAAAGAGCCGCCGTAGGTTAAGCCCTTGCCGGTCAGAACGCCTTCATAGAGGCCGGTCAGCTTCTTGTACTGTCCGTACATATATCCGATCTCTCTTGCGCCGGTACCGATGTCGCCTGCGGGAACGTCGGTGTCCGCGCCGATATGTCTGTACAGTTCATTGATAAAGCTCTGGCAGAAAGCCATCACTTCTCTGTCAGATTTACCCTTGGGATCAAAGTCGGAACCTCCCTTGCCACCGCCGATAGGCAGTCCGGTCAGAGAGTTCTTGAAAATCTGTTCAAAACCAAGGAATTTAATGATGCCTAAGTTTACGGAAGGGTGCAGTCTCAAACCGCCCTTGTAAGGTCCGATCGCACTGTTGAACTGTACACGGAAACCGTTGTTTACCTGTACCTGTCCCTTGTCATCCACCCAGGGTACACGGAACAGGATCTGTCTTTCCGGCGTGCACAGACGCTCCAAAAGCGCATCCTTTCTATAAGCTTCCTCGTTGGCTTCAATTACCACACGCAGGGATTCCAATACTTCCTTTACCGCCTGATGAAACTCGGGCTGCGCAGGGTTCTTGGCAACTACCAGTTCAAATACCTCGTCAACATATGACATTTTTGCATCCTCCTGTTTCTATTTTGTCCAAAGCCGCTAAAGGGCCTGTGTCTTAGAGCAAACCGCGTCCCGCATTAAAAAAGGCACAGGGATAATCTCTGTGCCTGCGACGCCTTTGTCCCACGTCCTCTATTATATAATAGCGCCCCAAAATTGCAAAGGGCTTTATCTAATTAAATCGTAAAAGTTTTTATTTTTTTTTTGTATATTTTGCACAAAATACTCAAAGATATTTTTTCAGAATGCCGATATTCTTCTCTTCAAAATCCATGAGCTCCCTGGCCATTTCCGCCGCCATGGAATGCTCCACCCGATTGTGGTTCAATACCCTGCACATCCTGGTGATCCCCCGGCTGCTGTTTTCTATCATCAGCTCCGCCAAATGGCTGGTACTGGTATTGAGCAGCGTACTGAGGTGAATCCCGCTTTTCAAAGCCAGATCCGCCAGCGCGTTGGGATGCACGGTCTCCGCCCTGGCTTCCAGCAGCTTATCCAGCGCCCGGTTTCGAATATCGGAATACTTTATCGCCTGCCTGGATATCTGCAGGGCAAAATCGTCCTCATACACCTTGTCGCTCAGGGTTTCTATGGCTTTGACTGCCATTTCCGCGTTTCTCTGCACTTCTCTATATACATTGACTTCTTCCGGCTTCATACTGTTTCTCCCCGATCCGGAATGCTCTTAGCAGCATCCTCTTACAGTATGGCCCCTTTTAAGAAATTTATGCCATCACGCACGGATATTTCTTTAATTCTGGGATACAAATTCCGCCTTTACATATCCGATCTGTCCATTGTAAACGACTTTACACCAGTCACCCTCCAGCGCT
This sequence comes from uncultured Lachnospiraceae bacterium, assembly GCA_947631685.1. Lineage (GTDB taxonomy): Bacteria > Bacillota > Clostridia > Lachnospirales > Lachnospiraceae > Acetatifactor. Next base: position 158,143 of record CANRMI010000001.1, on the reverse strand, counting down.
ATCAGATCCAGTGTCTCTCCGCCTACTGCTACACCCAGCTTCTCAGCGGTTTCGCTGGCAGCCGCGCGCACATTCACATTGGCCGTCGCGGTTACGGTACCGATGGTCTCCACCCCTTTCGCGCTTTCCACAATGCTCAGATATTCGGATTTGATGTAGCCCTCCGCATTGTCATAGAGAATCCGGCTCCAGCCGTTGACCTTCTGCTCCAGCACTTCTACTTTAGTATTGGCAGGCAGCTTATTGATCTTGTCCGCTGTTTCGCTGTCAGAGCTTCTTACATTCACCGTAGTAGTGGTAGTCGCGTAGATCGGCCCCGCCGCCTCCGGCTCTGCGGGTACGCTCTCCCCGCCTCCGTTCTCATCCACTGCCGCGTCGGAACCGGACTCGCTGCCGGTACCCTCTTCCTCGCTGATCTGCTGCGCCAGCAAGACGCCGGCGGCAGTCTTTAACTCCTGCTCCACCTGGGTAATATAGTTGAACAGCTCCGGCTTTTCGATGCAGAGCTCCTTGTATTCCACCTCAATACGGTTGCAAAGCTCCACCACATCATCCTGCAGTACCACCTTGCGGATATATTCGGACACTTCCTCACTCACATCTTCCTGATTGATGTAGAGGGAGCCGTCTTCCCTGGCGCACACATAGAAACTGGCGTATCCGGGAATCTCATCCTCCGGGTAATAGGACATGATGGTCTTATTGTAGGCAATAACCACATAGGAATTTTCCTCCGGTCCCGGTTTGGTATACACATCTATCAGCGGGTAGCTCTCAATGTATTTGCCCAGCTCCGTGATCCGGATACGCTCCATATCGTCCACACTGCTCTGAATGGCCGCGACCGCGTCCGCGTCTCCCGCCGCCATGGCCTGAAAATAGGCGTTTATCAGGGCATTGACTTCCGGATAAGCATTCAATTCCAACGCGGTGTCCGGTACAACCAGCTGTGCCGGTACATCTCCCTCCGAAAGAGAATCCTGGCCGCTCTCCTGCGTTTCCGTGGTATCTATTTTATCTGCTTTTGCCTCTAACGCTATGGTCACCGTAACAGCTACCGCAGCAATCAGGATCACAGGAAATATCAGTCTGCTGTGCTTCAATACGAAATCAACTACTTGCAACGCTTTATCTTTGATTATCTTTTTCACGCTGTCACCTTTCCTTTAGAATAAAAAAGTCTGAGCTGCTCAAACACACCCCCAGACCTGTTGTCAGAGTGATGTAAATGCAGCCGACAGGAATCGAACCTGCATTAAAGGCGTCGGAGGCCTTCGTTCTATCCATTAGACTACGGCTGCAAATATTACAAATTTGTTACATCACTCTGACTATCATATCATAAAAGGTCCGTTCTGTCCAGTATTCTTTTGCTTATTTTTTTGGTAAAATTTATTAAGAATGTCAGATCATGCGCAGACTGTTCTCCGAGCAGTTAAAATAATAGACCTGGTCGGAGAGTCTCTCCTCCGGCGCCACATGGCCGGCGTTGACTTCCCTGACCATCCTTTGCAGCTCCTCAGGCTCTTCCCTACCGCTGTCCGGCACCAGGATCAGCTCATGGACCGAGCTGGGCAGAATGTAGAAATTTTTGCGGCAGCGCTCTCCGAATGCCTGCAGCACTTCTTTGTAACAGATGCAGGCCGCGCCGAAATACCTGCCTCTCAATGTCATAACATACATGGGCACTTCCGTCTCCATATTTTTCAGCATGAGCTCCACTTCCCGCTCGTCCGCCGCGCCGGCTTTTTCCGCCAGGATCTCCGTCAGGATCTCATTCATTCCCATGATCTCCGTTCCCAGTTTTTCCATGGTATTGCGCCGGGCCGTTTCAAACAGTTCCTCTTCGGAAATTCCCCATTTGTCCAGATGGGCAATCTCTATCTGAATGGCGCCCTTTCCCAAAAAGTCGTTCATATATCCGTAATAACAGGTCACGGCCAGGTCCAGGAAACGCCTAAAGGGTACATCTTTTAACATCTCCCTGTTTTTTTCATAGTGGACCACCTTCAGGAAGATCCTTCCCCGCACCGCCTGATAATCCAAAAAGAAATCCATATCAATGTCTACGGCCACCTTGTTGTTCTCATAGATGGCCACAATTTCATATACAATGTCTCCCATGGACTTTCCCCGGGTATATTCCGTGTAAAAGCCATCCAGATAAACCGTGGGAGAAACACTTGCGTTCTCCTGGGAGAAGATCAGTCCGTGCAGCCTGACTCCATTGTTTTTCGTCACCTGCCTGACTTCTACCTTTACCTCGCTGCCAAGGCTGACCGTTACGTTTTTTATCACATTTTCCACAAATTCTTTGAAATCCATAATTTTTCCTTTCTTTGTTATCATATTATCTGTCATTTCTGAAAATAAAAAGACAATAGAAAAATTTCTATTGTCTTAAAGGCTTTTATGCTGTTGACAGAAACTGTTATACTCTGGATAAGTATTCTCCCGTTCTGGTGTCGATCTTGATCTTGTCACCTTGGTTGACAAACAGAGGCACATAAACCAGCGCACCGGTTTCCACGGTAGCGGGCTTATTGGCTCCTGTCGCGGTGTCTCCCTTGAAGCCGGGCTCGGTATCGGTGATCTCCAACTCTACAAACAGAGGGGGCTCTACCGCAAACACGCTGCCGTTGTGGGAGCAGACCTTGCACATTTCATTTTCCTTCACAAACTTCAGAGCGTCTCCGATCGCGTCGCTGTTCAACGCTATCTGCTCATAGGTCTCCACGTCCATGAAATGATACAGATCGCCGTCGGAATATAAATACTGCATATCCTTTCTGTCAATACGTGCCTGGGGGCATTTCTCGGTAGGTCTGAAAGTCTTCTCTACCACGCCGCCGTTTTTAATATTTTTCAGCTTGGTCCTTACAAATGCAGCGCCCTTGCCGGGTTTTACATGCTGGAACTCAATGATCTGGTAAATATTATTATCTAATTCAATCGTCATACCATTTCTGAAATCACCTGCAGAAATCATAAAAATGTTCCTCCTAAAATTGTCACGTTTTAATTCCTATTTTAGTTTATACTAAGATGTCCTATTTTTCAACTCTTTTTTTCAATTCTATTACCCGGTCAATGGCGAGCAGGTATCCTTCCAGCCCTTTGCCGTAGATCTGATCGTCACAGGCAGGCCTGGTCACGGAAACTTTTCTGAACTCCTCCCTGGCCGTAATGTCCGAAATATGGATCTCCACCTTGGGCATGCTCACGCTGGCCAACGCGTCATGTATGGCATAGCTGTAATGGGTATAGGCGCCGGGATTGATGACGATCCCTTCCGTTCCGTCATAGTACGCATCCTGGATCCTGTCAATAATGGCTCCCTCATGATTGCTCTGGAACACCTCCACAACGCTGCCTGTTTCCGCGCCCTTCTCTGCGATCATCCGCAGCAGGTCGTCATAGTTTTGGGTGCCGTATACCTGCTTCTCCCTGATGCCCAGAAAATTCAGATTAGGACCGTTAATCACCAATATTTTCAATTTTTCCGCTCTCCTTTAACTTCTGTATGATTTCGGCGGTGATCTCTTCCATGTCTTTGCCGTCCACATCCACCGTTATGTCGGCGGCCTCTTCATAAACAAGGGTGCGCTGCTCCATAAGGGAGCGGATCTTCGCCAAAGGCTCTTCGCATTGCAGCAGCGGCCTTTCCTGATCGTCTTTCAACCGCTCATAGACGCTCTTGGGTGTTATCCGCAGATAGACCACGCAGCCTAACTGCTTTAAAAGCGCCTGATTTTCCTTTTCCATAGGAAGTCCGCCCCCGGTAGCCAAAATCCTTTCTTCCTTAGATTGCAGCAGTTCCCGCAGGCATTCCGTTTCCATGCGCCGGAAGCAGGGCTCCCCATCCTCCTTAAAAATATCGGAGATGCTTCTGCCGGCTTTCTTTTCAATGAGCTTATCCGTATCCTCCACAGCCCTGCGCAGCCTATAGGAAAGCCGGATCCCCGTAGTGGACTTTCCGCTGCCCATAAATCCGATCAATATGATATTGTTCATAGCTTTTCCACCAGCCTCCCATAGACCAAATCCGCCTGCTCCTTTGTCACTTCACAATGATTCCAGATCTCAAAAGCGATGATCCCCTGATACAGCAGCAGTTTCAGACCGTTAAAGGCTCTTCCTCCCGCCGCTTCCACCATCTGCATAAAGCGGGTGCGGAAAGGATTGTATATCAGCTCATACCCCACCCGGACTTTCCGGTAAAAATCCTGGTCCTCGATCAGCGCCCTCTCCGTATCGGGATACATGCCCAGATTAGTGGCCTGTATAACGAGATAATCCTTTCCCGAAAGTTCCCTATAACGTTCTGCTTCCAGCGCTTCCGCCACCTGCCTGCCGGCATAGCGGTTGACCTCCTTCGCGATCGCCCAGGCTTTTTCCGGTGTACGGTTCAATATGGTGATCTTCCCGGCCTTGTCAGCGAGCATGAAAGCCGCGGCCCTCGCCACGCCTCCGGCTCCCAGTATCAGTGCCTCAGCGCCGTCCACCCTGACGTCATCGCTTATCATGGCGCGGTAAAGTCCCGGCATATCCGTATTATAGCCCTTGTAACCCCCCGCTGCCGCTTCCAGCGTGTTGACCGCCCCTATCACGCGGGCCGCTTCATCCACTTCTACCAGCCAGGGCAACACCTTTTCCTTATAGGGAACCGTGACGTTCAACCCCTTGATATGCAGCGCTTCCGCCCCTTTAACCGCCTCCTGCAGATGCTCTGAGGAAACAGGAAAGGGCAGATAGACCATATTGATGCCCATAAGCTCTGCCAGCGTATTGTGGATCACGGGAGAAAGAGTGTGCTCCACGGGATTTCCGATCAGGCCGCAGACTTCAGTCTTTCCGTTGATTTCCATTGCAGCTCTCCCTCCTTTCCTTCTGTCGGTGATAAAAGTACAATACGATCTTCTCCAAATAGCGCTTTAACACGATCTGAATCTCTTCTTTGGGATGGATGGGCTTCACCAGCCAGGTAAGCAGCCCCGCCCTTTTGGCTCCCCAGACGTCCGTAAAGAGCTGATCTCCCACAAAAAGAGTGGTCTCCGGTTCCGTTTTCATTTTTTCCATGGCTCTCTCATAACCGGCCCGGCCCGGCTTGCCCGCCTTGTAAATATAACAGCCGGCTCCCGCGTCTTCGGCAAAGCTCCTGACTCTGGGCTCCTTATTGTTGGAAAGCAGCGCCGAAGCAAAGCCTAAGCCTTTTAACCTTCCAAAAAGCGCCTTTGCCCTTTCGTCCGCAGGCGCGCCGTGGGGCACCAGCGTATTGTCTATATCAAAAATAATTCCCTTAAAGCCCTGCCCGCGCAGTGCTTCATAATCGATGTCATAAGCCGAACCGGCCTCATGGTCGGGATAAAATCTTTCCAATACATTCTTCATTCCAACATACCTGCCTGCATCCATACGTCCCTTTACATCCTACACAAAAAAACAGCATGTGTCAAACACATGCTGCCCTGTCCGCTCATTATTTAAAATTTTATCACAACGCTTCCGTCATCCCCTATGTTCTGCAGGTTCTTCACCCCTCCTACAAAATACTGGTACTGCTGCAGGATGCGGTCTTTCTTCATGTCCGATATGGCTCTTTCCATATCCAACGCCGCCCTGTCGCTGTCCCTGCCTATGTAACCATAGTCCTCACCCCGGTTAAAGGAAAGGGAAATTTCCTTTACATCTACATCCGCGGCGCCGGGCCGCTCAGGCACCGCCTTTTCTACAACAGGCGTGATATTCTGGGAACTGCCTATCTGCTCATTTTCTGCCGCGGGCTCTTTACTTTGGCTCAGACGCCGGTAGTCCGCCACCGGGATCTCCGGTATCCGGTAACTTTGAAACAGACTGCCGTAATCAGGTATTTGGCCGATTCCCATTCTATCACCTCCTTCATTCACTGTATGTATCGGCACCTTTCCGAAAAATCTTCACCTTATTTTTCTTTTAAAACGCTTTTTAATTCTTCCATAAAGGTGTTGATGTCTTTAAACTCCCTGTACACGGAAGCAAAGCGCACATAGGCTACCGCATCCAGGTCCTTTAATTTGTTCATGACCAGCTCTCCGATCACCTGGCTGGGAATTTCCTTGTCCTCCAGGCTGAATACTTCCGTTTCCACCTCGTCGATCATCTGGGTGATCTGGCTGGCGCTCACCGGCCTCTTATGGCAGGCCCGCAAAACTCCCGCTTCAATTTTCGACCTGTCATAGGTCTCCCTGTTGTTGTCCTTTTTGATGATGATCAGAGGAATGGTCTCTATCTTTTCATAGGTGGTAAACCGCTTGTCACATTCGTCACAGATACGCCTGCGGCGTATGGAATTGTTGTCCTCCGCAGGTCTGGAGTCGATCACTCTGGTATTTTCATGGCCACAAAACGGACACTTCATAATCCATCCTCTTTTCTATGCCAGACACCGGCATATGCAATCTTTTACTCATATATTATAGAATAATTTTGTTTTTATGTCAACTTTCAACATGTTTCGCGCGCAAGCCCCGCACAATATACGCGTCAGTCCTCACAGATGTCCACCAGGATAATATCCGGTCCGATCTGCTTGATATCCCTGAAAGGAATGCAGTAATCTTCCTGGCATTTGAAGAAATTCTCCCATTTGCTCCCCCTGGGCACATAGATCTTGTGGATACAGCCGCTGCATTCGTCAAACTCCAAATCCCCGACTCTGCCAAGCTGTTTGCAGTTTCTTAGATTGATGACTTCTTTGCATTTAAACTCTGAAAAAAGCATGATCCGCCCCCTTTCCTGCTTATAATTTATGCGCCTTTTTCGGAAAGGTTCCAAAGCCCCTTTTCCCAAAAATATCCTGTCCGCAATTTCTGCTTCCCCTGCATAAAACCGGCTCCCTGAGTTCATACTATTAGCGATTACCACAGAACAAAAAAATACCCGCAGATAAAAAACAAATAAAAACGGAGGCATTGAAAATGGCACAAAGCAAGGTTGAGATCTGTGGGGTAAACACATCCAAACTCCCTCTTTTAAAGACCGAAGAAAAGGAGGCACTATTTGCCCGTATCACCGAAGGGGACATGGAAGCCAGAACCCGGTATATCGAAGGCAATCTGCGCCTGGTACTGAGCGTTATCAAGAGATTTGCTTCCAGCAGCGAAAATGTGGACGACCTGTTCCAGATAGGATGTATCGGCTTGATCAAAGCCATTGACAATTTTGACACTTCTTTAAACGTAAAATTCTCAACCTACGCGGTTCCTATGATCATTGGCGAAATACGGCGCTTCTTACGGGACAACAATTCCATCCGGGTGTCCCGTTCACTAAAGGATACGGCCTACAAGGCCATTTACGCCAAGGAAGCCCTTACCAAGAAAAATTTAAAGGAGCCCACCATAGAAGAGGTGGCCTCCGAGATCGGCATCTCCAAAGAAGACATTACTTATGCGCTGGACGCCATCCAGAATCCCATGAGCCTCTACGAGCCGATCTTCACGGACGGCGGGGACACCCTCTACGTCATGGACCAGATCAGCGACAAGAAAAATAAAGAAGAAACCTGGGTAGAGCATCTCTCCTTGAGCGAGGCCATGAAGCGGTTGAACCCCAGGGAATATGAGATCATTTCCCTGCGTTTCTTTGAGGGCAAGACGCAGATGGAGGTGGCGGAGTCCATCGGGATTTCCCAGGCACAGGTCTCCAGGCTGGAAAAAAATGCCTTAAAGACCATGCGCAGCTATCTCACGGCTTAGGCCCGGCCTTTTATTTTTTCCCAGCCGTCTGACCGGCATTCATCCACTCCACCGCCTCCGCTATCCCTTCCTCCGAAAAAGGAAATTCCTCAGAAAGCTTCTTGTCCTCAGGGGTAGCCGCAAAGCTGAAAGGCTCCGGCCAGACAATCGCCCGCAGCCTCTTTGCGCCTTCCGCCTCGATGGCCTCCAAACGATAGCGTATGGAACCGCTGCTCCCCGTATATTCGCTCTTCTTTAAAAATTCCAGGGACAAAATATCCTCCCGTACAATCATAACGTTATCACTCCTTACAGCGTTATGATACAATATTTTACCCTCTGTTTCAAGAGCGCTCTATCTCCCGCTTTAACTGCTTCATGATCTTTTTTTCCAGCCGGGATATGTAGGACTGGGAAATTCCCAGCAGGGACGCTACTTCTTTCTGCGTCAGTTCCTGTCCGTCCGGCGTGTTCAGCCCGAATCTTAAATTGATAATGGTTCTTTCCCGTTCCGAAAGCTTGTCGATCGCCTTCATCAGCAGCTTCTTTTCCACTTCCGTTTCAATATCCCGGTAAATAATATCTTCATCCGTCCCCAGAATATCCGAAAGCAGAAGTTCATTCCCGTCCCAGTCCACGTTTAAGGGCTCATCGATGGAGACCTCCAGCCGCGTCTTATTGTTTCTCCTCAAGTACATAAGAATCTCATTTTCAATGCAGCGGGAAGCGTAAGTGGCCAGCTTGATGTTTTTTTCCGGGTTAAACGTGTTAATGGATTTTATTAAGCCTATGGTCCCTATGGAGATCAGATCCTCCACTCCCACTCCCGTATTGTCAAATTTCTTGGCAATATAGACCACCAGCCTTAAGTTGTGCTCGATCAGGATCGTTTTGGCCGTATCTCCGTCTTTGGTCCCTAAGTCGCTTATTACCTCGTTTTCCCGCTCTGCCTCCAAAGGCGGCGGCAGCACTTCCGCTCCTCCTATGTAATGGACATCCCCCTGTCTTAAGGATTTGCCCTGGGAAAACCGGATCAGCCCGTTTTCCCTTTGCAACAGCTTAAACTGTATTTTTCCCATACTTACTCTGAATACCATGTTTTCCTCTCAATCTGCCATGTATACGGCGTCCGCCCAAAGCGGATTTTCTATTCTTTTTTAACAGTTCCGGATGGATCAGCATCCCGTAATCCCCCATAGAGGCCGCTTTCCCTTCGTTCAGCCCCACGTACACGTTTCGGCACAGCCGTTGAAAACCGTCCTGTCTGATAAGCAGTTCCGGGATCTCATATGCTTTCAGGATTCCTCGTTCACAGCCCACGCTCCTATAGGGGACAGCCCGAAAGCCCTCCGGCTCCTTTCCTCCATCCCACAAGGCTTCCCACAGTTCTTTATCCAGGACCGACACCGGCGCTCCGCTGATCGGTTCCCGCAGGCAGTTGCCCGTGTCCACAAGGGCTTTTACAGCAATGCGCCTGCCGGTTTTACTTTTTAAGACCGCCTCGCAGGGGGCAGCCCGTTCTCTCTCTTTTCTTTCTTCCAGGCCGCCAATCCCCAGGCAGAAAAGCCCTCCGCAGGCCAGTACGCCTGTCAGGGACATACGGTGTTCCTTGAAGGTCTCCACATGGCTGGTCAGCAGAAAAAAAGCGCCTCCTAAGATCAGACAGTACCCGAGCGCCAATTCCCAAAGCCTGATAAACGCTTTGAAGGAGGAGGGCCTGTATACTCCGTACAAAACGCCGCCGTTTACAAAAAGCACTAAAAACAGCGTCTTTCCCACCGGCCCGCCGAAAGGAAGCAGAAAGGCCGCCACATAACCGGCAGCTCCGGCTCCGGCGCCTAAAAGCAGTCTTAACCGCGTGGCAGTGCGGTCCAGCTTTCTGTTCAGCAGCAGGAACAAGTATAGGTTCAAGGTAAAACTTAACAGAAACAGACTGTCTATATAGACCTCATAATACACCGGCTTCCCTCCCTTCTTTACAAGCTTCTTTATACCGTCTGACAATCATTATAAAGGGAGCGCGCCAAAGAATTTGTCGGATTTATTCTATGGACTGTCTTATTTTTCCGGCATACTTCGACATGGGAAAAGGAGGCTCTTTTCCACGCAAAAAAAGGACAGCCCGAAAGCTGTCCCGCTATATCTGTATATAGAAGTGAAATCTAGTTTTTGCCCCGCTGAAGGAAATCCGGTATTTTCAGGGACTTCTCCACTACGGAAGAGCGAAGGTCCGTAGGCTTTACAATACCGTCTAAAGGAGGCTTGGCCTCTTCTCCGGTATGCTTTACAAACCCTTCCGGCTTATTCGCCTGAAAGGAAGAAGGCGGGATAAAACGATTGGTTCCGCCATAGGCACCGAACGCGCTGCCCTTGGCACGGCTCTCCTGGGTATCCAGTCCGGTGGCGATAACCGTAATGGTACAGGTATCTGTCTTGGAAGCGTCGTACATAGCACCGAAGATGACGTTCACATCATCACCCGTCAGCTCCCTGACATAATCGGAAGCCTCCGAAGCGTCGTTTAAGGTAATATCGCCGGACACGTTGATGATCACATGAGTAGCGCCATTGATCGTGGTCTCCAGCAGAGGGCTCTCCACTGCCATTTTGACAGCCTCCAACGCTTTGTCATCGCCCTTGCCCACGCCGATACCGATATGGGCCACACCCTTGTCCTTCATAACGGTCTGCACATCCGCAAAGTCCAGATTGATAACGGAAGGTACATTGATTAAGTCGGTAATGCCCTGCACCGCCTGCTGAAGCACTTCATCCGCTTTCTTAAGAGCTTCAGGCATAGTGGTACGCTTGTCCACTATTTCTAAAAGCTTATCGTTGGGAATCACTATCAGGGTATCCACATTCCCCTTGATATTCTCAATGCCCATCAGAGCATTGCTCATACGCGCCTTTGCCTCAAAACGAAAAGGCTTCGTTACAACGCCCACGGTCAGGATCCCCATTTCCTTGGCGATCTTTGCTACCACGGGAGCCGCGCCGGTTCCGGTACCGCCGCCCATACCGCAGGTAACGAATACCATATCCGCGCCCTTTAAGGCGTTCTCAATCTCCTCGCTGCTCTCCTCCGCCGCTTTCTGGCCAACCTCGGGCTTGGCGCCTGCGCCTAATCCCTTCGTCAGCTTCTCCCCTATCTGGATCAGCTTGGGAGCCTTGCAGAGCTGCAGTGCCTGCTTATCGGTATTGACACCGATAAACTCCACTCCGCCGATACTTTCATCTACCATTCTATTTACAGCATTATTACCTGCGCCGCCTACACCGACCACGATGATTCTGGCTGCAGATTCAGCATCATTCGTCTTAATCTCCAACAAGGGTAATTCCTCCTATTCCCACATAAACTCCATATAGAATATCATATAATTATTTTTACAATTAATCAACATCTTTTTTTAATTCTTCTCAGGTTTTTTCAAAATCAGCTGTCCGGCTTAAAAATCGGCCTGAAATTGGAATCTCCATCGTAATTTTCCAGGGACATGGTGCCCTCCTTTCCTTCCAGATCCGGCAAAAGGCTCTGTATCAGCCCCATTTTCTCGTCTAACAGCTCGTCCGTTCCAAACACGATCTTTATTTTTCCAAAGTACAGCGTCATATGCTCCGGGCCGTCAAAATAGATGCGGTCCACCGCGAGCTGATACTTCGTCAGCGCCTGCGTCAGTGTCAGTACCCGGTAAAAAATTTCCGGCTCTTCTACCGGCAGGGGCTCCCCCAGCACCATATGGTCGAAAGAAAGTCCGGTTATCTGAGGCACTCCGGCGGTTTTGATGTCGGAGCTTTCTACTACGGTACCATCCTTATCAAAATAGATATACCTGCCTAAATACTCCACATATCCCGCCAGGGATTTCTCGTACACCTTGATCCGTACCGTATCCGGCGAGAGCACCTGCACCGACATGGAAGCGATAAAAGGCACTCCCGTTATTTCTTTGTCCTTATAGACCATGGACAGGTACAGGGAGTTGCGGGACAGGGGGCTGTCTAAGACCATGGCCTCTATCTCCTCACTGGTGTAGTGGACATTTCCCTCCACGTAGACAGTGGTCACGGTGCGGGTCTGTAAAAAATAGTACAGTCCTCCTAAAAGCACCGCAACCGCTGCCAGCACCAGCAAAATCTTTATCCCCCGCCTCAGGGGGCGTCTCTCTCTCCGTCTATACCTGTTAAACACCGTAAATGCGCACTCCTAACTCTCTCAAATCCCTGCAGATGTTCTCGTAGCCCCTCTCAATATAGCCGCATCCATCCACAACGGTCTCTCCCTTTGCGGCAGCTCCCGCGATGACCAGAGCCGCTCCGCCGCGCAGTTCTTTTGCCTCCACCCTGGCACCGGATAGCTGTTCTGTCCCCTCTATCCGGACTTTTCTTTTGTCCGTCTGCTCTATTTTGGCGCCCATAAGCTTTAGATCCGGTACAATGTGAAAACGGTCTTCAAAGATCCTTTCTTCCACCTGGGAGCTCCCTTCCGCCAATGCCAGCACAGGCAGAAAGAGGGACTGCATATCCGTGGGAAATCCCGGATACGGCGCCGTAACCAGCTTTCCCGGCGTTTTCAGACGGGCGCCGCGCTGTATATAAAGCCCCTTGTCCGTTTCCTGCCAAAGGGCACCCATCGCCTTGGTCACTTTTTTTACGGCACCCATCTGGGCCGCGGGCGCTTTTGTCAGGAGCACCTCTCCCCCCGCCGCAAGACAGGCGCAGAGATAGGTCCCCGCCACAATCCTGTCTCCCGGTATGGCAAATTCCGCTCCGGAAAGTTTCCTTTTTCCCTGGATCAAAATGGTGGAGCTGCCTCCGCCGGTAATATCCGCGCCGCAGGCACTCAAAAATCCGCACAGAGATTCAATCTCCGGCTCCTTAGCGGCCCCCCGTATCACCGTAGCGCCGTCCGCTCCCACAGCGGCTAAAAGCAGATTCTCCGTGGCGCCCACACTGGGAAAAGCCAGCCGGATCTCCGCGCCCTTCATCCCCTTCGTATAAGCATGAAGCCCATAGGATCTCTCTTCAAAATGAACCTGAAGCTGTTTCAGGGCTTCAATATGAATATCAATGGGACGTTTTCCGATGACGCAGCCTCCGGGATAGGCCAACTCCACTTCGCCCATTCTGTTCAACAGCGCTCCCAGCAGAACAATGGAAGAGCGCATGCTCTCCACCGCTTCCTTGGGCATATCCGCGGAAAGCGCCGTAAGCTTGTTCATTCCTTCCGTATTGACTTTGAGCCTGTCTTTTTCTCTGGTAACACTGCAGCCAAGACTTTTTAACAAGGTCTGCATATGATATACATCTGCCAGTCTGGGACAATTTTCAATTACGCTGGTCCCATCCGCAAGCAAAGTTGCGGCCAGAACCGGCAGTACCGCATTTTTAGAACCCTGTATGCCGACCTGCCCCTGAAGGGCAATTCCACCGCGGATATAAACAGAATCCAAATTATGCCTCCCGCACATAAGAAAATATATTTTATCTTATGCGCGGTCAAAAGAGATGTTCTAAAGGCTATGGCTACACCTCTTTTAACTGGATCCGTTTCGCCACGTTTAGCACCAGGCCGATCTCCGCCAGCTGGAAGAGCACCGCCGTACCGCCGTAACTGATAAAGGGCAGGGAAATACCCGTATTGGGAATGGTATTCGTGACCACGGCAATATTTAAGATCACTTGTATGGCCATATGTCCCATTACGCCTACCACCAGCAGGGCGCCAAAGAGATCCGGCGCATTGTTGGCGATCACCATCAGCCGCCAGATCAGCATAACAAACATCAGGATGATAGCCACCGCTCCAAACAGTCCCAGTTCCTCGCAGATGATGGAGAAGATCATATCATTCTGCGCTTCCGGGATAAATCCCAGCTTCTGCATACTCTGCCCCAGCCCCTTGCCCCAGATCCCGCCGGAACCGATGGCGTAGAGTGCCTGCAGTGTCTGATAACCCTTATCGCTGACATAGGCCTCCGGATCTAACCATGCCAGTATACGGCCCCCGCGATAATTCAGGGTGTCACTGTTCGCCACATTGACTATGATGAAAACGACCAGGGCCACACCTGCCACGCCAGCCAGCCCCATCAAAATAAATTTCTTATAGTCGGGACTTGCTACAAATACCATCAGTACCGCGATCCCCATAATGATGATAGCGGAACTGAGGTTGGAGGTGATCCTCCAGACCATTATGACAATGGGAAGAGGCAGGGCCAACAGAGCCAGAAACCCTTTCATGGTACGTATGCTCTTTCCCATTTTACAGATCACCACCGCCAGGAACAGGATCATACAGAGCTTGGCGATCTCGGAAGGCTGTATGGACATGCCTCCGATACGGAACCAGCGCTTCGCGCCGCCGGATTCATGGCCAAAGGGAATGATCAGGGCTAAAAGCACCACGGAGATCAGGTAGCCGAAGCCGTAAAACTTTTCCCAGAAATGATAAGGGATGTTGGCTATCACCATCATACCCACCAGTCCCAGAATGGTGGATTTCAGCTGCTTTACCAGATAATAAGTGGAGCTGCCGTACTTCTGGGCGGCCTCGTAGGAGCTGGTGGAATACAGCATCACAAGTCCGAAGCCCAGCAGAAACAATACGATAAACAGCAGGCTGTAGTCGAAGAAATATTCGCTTTGTCCTTGTCGTCTTTTTTTCCTTGCCACGTCATTACTCCTCTGAAAGGGCATTCACAAGCTCTTTGAAAATACGTCCTCTCTCCTCATAGTTAGAAAACATTCCCCAGCTGGCACAGGCCGGCGAAAGCAGTACCGCGTCGCCGCTCTCAGCCGTTTCCGTACAGATCCGGAAAGCTTCCTCAAAACTCTCGGCCGTTTTAATGGCAGTAAACCCGTGTTTTCTCGCGCATTCCGCGATCTTTTCTTTCGTCTGCCCAACGAGCACCAGACATTTTACCTTGCCGTCAAAGGCCTCTATCCACTCGTCGTATTCACTGCCTTTGTCATATCCGCCTCCGATCAGCACCGTAGGGCAGGACATAGCGCGTATTCCCTGAATGGCCGCGTCGGGATTGGTGCCTTTGGAGTCGTTGTAATAGACCACTCCCCGCTTTTTGGCCACATATTCTATCCTGTGCTCCACAGCTTTAAATTCCTTAATCACCCGCAGAGTCACATCCATGGGTACCCGCATACTTTCCGCTATGGCCAAAGCCGCCATGACATTCTCCACATTGCACCGGCCCACCAGATTCATATCCCTGTGGATATTCAGGATCTTTTCGCTCTTTCCGCCCTCTGCCCGGTATATGAAATCTCCCTGCGCGTAATAGCCGTCTTCCAGCTGCCTCGCGGAAGAAAAGAAGATCACTCTGGCCGGACATCTTCCGGCAAAGTCCTGCAGATAAGCGTCTTCATAGTTCAGTACGCAGACCTCCTCTTTCGTCTGCCTGCGGGCCACCGCTTCCTTGGCCGCCACATAATTGGCCATGGTATGGTGGCGGTTTAAATGATCCGGCGTAATATTCAAAATAGCCGATACCGCCGGATGAAAGGTATCCACGGTTTCCAGCTGAAAACTGCTTATCTCCGCCACGGTAACGGAATCCTTTCCGGTTTTATCCGCTTCCAGCGTGTAGGGGTTCCCGATATTTCCCACCACGAACACATGGGAAAAATAAGCTTTCATGATCTCGCCCGTCAGTGTGGTGGTAGTGGTCTTCCCGTTGGTGCCGGTAATGGCGATCACCCTGCCCTGTTCCAAAAGATACCCCAGTTCGATCTCTCCGATCACAGGAATGCCCCTGCTCTTAAAGTCCTCCACAAAGGGCGTATCCACAGGCACGCCGGGACTTAACACCAGCAGTTCGATCTTCTTTTTTACCTCGTCGGGCAAAGTTCCCACATATACTTTGACCTGCCGCGGGCAGTCCAATCTTCCCTCTATTTCCTTTATATCCAGCTTTTCATTCCCGTCAAAGAGTACGGGCCGTGCGCCTGCCCTGCACAACAGACCGGCCGCGGCGATCCCGCTCTTGCCGGAACCGATGATCAAAGCTTTCTTATTCCGTAAATCCATACTGCCTCCTATTCCGTAACAACCCCATTATAGTCCATAATCCCCAAATAAGGAAGAATATTTTCAAAAAGCTGTCTGATAATGGGCGCGGCTATCTGTCCTCCGTAATACGTGCCGTGAGGTCTGTTGATAATGGCGATCGCGATCACCTGCGGATTATCCGCCGGCGCGAACCCGATAAAAGAGGCGATATACTGGCCGCTCCCCCTAGGGAGCGTCTGGCTGGTGGCCGTCTTTCCCCCGATGCGCGCCCCTTCGATGTAGGCGTTCTTGCCGCCTCCCTCCGATACCACCTTTTCCAAGATCTCCCGCATGGTGGCCGAAGTTTCCTCCGACACGATCCCTTCCTCTACCGGATAGGCAAACTCTTGTATGAGTCCGCCGTCCTTATCCGTGACCTTTACCCCAAAATGAGGCGTTATCCGCCTGCCTCCGTTGACAATGGAGGCTGCCGTCGTCAAAAGCTGAATAGGGGTAAGCTGAAAGGACTGCCCAAAGGAAATGGTAGCCAGCTCCACATCCCCTATATTTTCCAGATCGTGCATAATGGTGCCTGCCTCTCCGGGCAGATCCACACCGGTTCTCTTTAGCAGGCCGAACCGCTCAAAATAACTGTAAAAGGTTTCCGCTCCCATGCGCAGGCCAACGGTGATAAACACCGGGTTACAAGAATTCATGGTAGCCAGCACAAAATTTTCCGCTCCATGTCCGCCCACCTTGTGACAGCGGATCTTCCTGTCTTCCACAATGATGAACCCCGGACAGGAAAAGGTGCTTTCCGGCGTCACCACGCCGGACTCCAGCCCTGCCGCTGCCGTAATGATCTTAAAGGTGGAACCCGGCTCATAGGTATCGTTGATACAGCCGTTTCTCCACATGGCATTTAACAGATCCTGTTTTTCTTCGGCAGAAAGTTCCACAGGTTCCCCGTTTTCACTGACGGAAGCTTCCTTAGGCAGCTCGTAGGGATTATTCAGGTCAAATTCCGGCACATTCACCATGGCCAGGAGCTCCCCGTTTTGGGGATTCATCACAATAATGGAAACGCTCTGGGCCTCCTTGGTTTCCATGGCCTGATAGGCTAACTGCGTGGCGTAGCTCTGGATATTCATATCCAGGCTGATATGTAAATCGCCGCCGCTTATAGGCTCTATCCGGCTTTCTCCCGCTTCCTCCACTTCTATGCCCTTAGCGTCCGTTACCGTCAGTATGGTGCCCGGCTTGCCTTCCAGGTACTCCTCGTATACTACCTCCAAGCCGATGATCCCCTGGTTGTCGCTTCCGGTAAAGCCCAAAACCTTTGAAGCCAGCTGGCCGTAGGGATAATACCGCTTATAGTCCTCATCCACCTTGACGCCCGCCAGGTCATACTCCCTGATCCGGTCCCCTGTCTCTTTGTCCACATTGCTTCTGATGCGCTCTATGGAGGAATATTTTTCCACTCTGACTCTTACGTACTCTTCTGAAAGGGAGAGCTCCCTAGAAAGCACCGCGATGACCTCTTCGGGATCTTCGATCTGACTATGTATCACGGAAATGGTACAGACGGTCTTATTGTCCGCGATCACCTGTCCGTTGCAGTCTATGATCCTTCCTCTGGCGGCCTTGATGCTTCTCTCCCGCTCATGGAGCTCCACCGCTTTTCCGCTGTAGTAGTCCGCTTTGGCTATCATCAGGTAAACCAGCCTCAGAAAGAGCAGAAAAAGCACTGCGGAGCACAGAAAAAATACAACCGTGATCTTCTTCCTGTGGAAGGTCCTGTTCCCTCTTTCCAACATGAAAACCTCATAAAAAAGGTATTGATATACTCTATTCCCCTTTTTATGAGGTTATGCTTTTATCTGAAAGCTTTATTGGATCGCGTCGTAATTTCCCACCACATAACCTGTTTCAGGATCCAGCAGTTCGTTGGTCACGGGATCTATCAGGTAACCGGTAGCCGGATCTTTCTGAAAGCTCATCCACGGCGCGTTCTCACCTGCCGCGGGATCCTCCTGTGACGGCTCTCCTCCCGCGTCTCCGTCACTGACGCTGGGCGCGTACCTTATGGTATCCTCCAGCTTTTTCTCCTCTAATTCCTTCCGCTCGCTCTCGGAAAGTTCCTCGGTCATAAAGATTCCCTCATAGGGCAGCACTTCCGTCAAAATATTGCGGGCAATGATGGCGGCCTGTGCCGTCCCCGTACTCTGGTCCTGCAGATTGGGCCTGTCCAATACCACATAAATGGCAATCTGGGGATCGTCCGCCGGCGCGAATCCCATAAAGGATACCACATATTCCCCATTTCCTCTGGGAATGGTCTCCGCTGTTCCGGTCTTGCCCCCGATCTTATATCCCGCGGGCCTGGCCTTTTTACCGGTAGCGCCCGGATAGTCCGGATCACAGGTGGCCGTACAGTACTGCCTGATCAGATCGGAGGTAGACTCCGATATGGTCTGGCGCAATACTCTGGGCTCTATATTTTCCACTACGGAACCGCTGGTGGTACAGATCTGTTTTACCAGATGCGGTTCATAGTAATAACCGCCGTTTATCAAAGAACAGAAACCCGTTATCATCTGTATCATAGTCACATTGAAGCCCTGTCCAAAGGAGCCTGTCGCCAGCTCGGTCGGTCCCATGCTGTCCGCATTGTGCACCAGTTCCGCGGTTCTGGTCTCGCCTGCCAGATCCACATTGGTTTTTAATCCGAAATTGAAGTTGCGCTGGTATTCCGCAAAGATATCCGCCCCGATCCGGAAAGCCATTCGCATCAAGGCCACGTTGCAGGAGGTGGCAACCGCTTTTTCCAAGCTCACCGTACCGTCCCCCACTCTGTTGTGGCAGCGTATGGGTTTCTGGCCCTCCACTACGGTCAGGGAACCCTCGCACAGGAAAGTGTCCGTACTGTTCAATTTGCCGGTTTCCAGCCCCATGGCTACCGTAAAAGGCTTAAAGGTGGAACCGGGTTCATAGGTATCCGAGATACAGAAATTCCTCCAGATGGCATTGAGCGCCTCATAGTAAGAGTCAATATCCGTTTCTTTCATGGTATTGATCTCTTCTTCGGTATAGTAAGCGCTCAGATCATACGGAGAATTCAAGTCAAAATTGGGATAGCTGGCCATGGCCAGCACATTTCCCGTATTGACCTCCATGAGTATGACCGCCATATTCCGGGCGCCCGGCCCTTCCGTATGATTGTTGGTGTACTCTTCATTGTATTCCGACAGATACCTCTCCGCTATGCTCTGCACATTGACGTCTAAAGTGCTCACAAGGGTATAGCCGTCCACTGCCGGCTTGGTGGTCCTTTCCAGGGTGGAATCTCCGTTCAGATATCCGTATTCCCGGCCTGTGGTACCGTCCAGTATATCATTGTAGTACTCTTCCAGCCCGTACATTCCTATGCCGTCGGAAGTGGTAAATCCAATGACGTCACTGGCCAGGCTGCCGTTGGGATAGGTTCTTTTGTATTCTTCCTCAAACCAGACACCTTTGATGTAAGTGCCCGGTCCCGGATTGCCTTCCGCGTCTTTTGCCGTATCGTTCTGCATGGCGACAAAAGCGCTGATCTCCATATAGGTCAGCTTTTTTAGCGGCACATAGTATCTGCTGGAGGGATGCTCCGTTATGTAGCTCCTGATCGTCCCCATATCCAGCTGGGGAAAACAGCTTCCCAAAGCAGCCAATGTAGGCTCCAGATACTCCTCCTTATCCAGCATCACATTCGCGTCGATCACCAGATTGTATACCTTTTCACTGACCGCGAGGCTGGTACCGTTACAGTCCAAAATATCCCCTCTGCGGAACGGCAGGGTGATGCTGTCATAGCGCTGCTGGGAAAGCACCTGTTTGCTGTACTGCTCTCCCTTTTCCCTGCCTATCCAGAAGAGTCTGACTCCCAACCCGATAAAGACCAATAAAAACAAGGCGAAAAGTACCAGCAGTTTTTTCTGCATTCTGACGGTAAATTTCCGCCTTGTCTTATCTTTGTCTCCGCTGTGCTGTTTTGCCGAATTATTTTCCCTGCTCAATCACCACACCTGCTTTTCTTTCCTATCTGGGAATATCTCCCAGCTGTCTCACATAGTCGCTGCCTTCGTTGGTATAATTCACGATCTGTCCTTCGGTGGCATAGACCATTCCCAGCTCTCCAATGGCGATCCGCTTGATCTCCTCTAAGTCCACGCTGCTGTTGATCCTGGTCAGTTCTTCGTCATTTGCCAGGCGCAGACTGTTTAACTCGCTTTCCAGTCTGGCGATAGTCTCCACCTGGGTGGTAATATCCGCCTGCATCTGGATATATCCGATCAGCACATAGCCCGCCACAAACAGAGCCGCCGCTAAAAATACCACATAACCCAGATCCATATGGTAAGCGCGCTCCCTGTTTTTCCTGGCCTGATTGCTCAGTTTCTTTCTGGGCGCCTCTTCATTGATCCGTCTGACGTCGGGCTGTCTGGCCGTATTGCCCTCTACCGTATAATATTGTCTTCCGTGACGTGCTGCCATAACCTTGTCCTCATTTCCTTTCAAATACTCTTAATTTCGCGCTCTTGGAACGGCTGTTCTCCGCAAGCTCCTCCTCGGACGGCAGGATCGGTTTTTTCGTTATCACCCTGCCCAGGGGCTTCCTGCCGCATACGCATACGGGAAACTCCGGCGGACAAATACAAGGATCCTCCGCTTCCCTGAATGCCGATTTTACAATGCGGTCTTCCAAAGAATGGAAAGTGATGATGCAGAGTCTGCCTCCCGGTTTTAAAAGCGCGAGCATATCCTCCAAAGAATCCTTTAGTACCTCCAGCTCCCTGTTGCATTCGATCCTGACAGCCTGAAAGGTCTTCTTGGAGGGATGGCCGTTCTGCCGCATCTTCGCGGGTATGGCGGCCTTAATGATCTCATTCAATTCACCCGTTGTTTCAATGGGGTGTCTTGTCCTTGCCAGTACGATGTGCCTGGCTATGTTCTTTGCGAACCGTTCTTCTCCGTAATCCCGGATAATACGGTACAGTTCCTGCTCTGAATACTCGTTTATAATATCCCTGGCCGTCAGGGACTGTCTTTGGTCCATACGCATGTCCAAAGGAGTGTCAAACCGGTAGGAAAACCCTCTTTCCCGCGTATCCAGCTGATAGGAGGAAACGCCCAGATCTAAAACGATCCCATTTACCGATTCCACGCCCTCCTCCTGCAGCAGCCTCTTCATGTCCCGGTAGTTGCTGCGCAGCAGGGTAACCTTATCTCCAAAGGGCTTCAGCCTTTCCCCTGCCGCCGCGATAGCCGCCTCATCCTGGTCGATCCCAAACAGATGCCCGTTCTTCGTCAGCCTGCCCGCGATCTCTGCCGCATGGCCGCCGCCTCCCACGGTTCCGTCCACATAGATACCGTCCCCCTGGATATTCAGATTTTCGATTGTTTCCTTTAACAGCACCGAATAATGGGTAAACGACATCTTTGTATCCTTCTTATGTTAAATACCTAATCCCAGCTCCGACATGTGCATTCCAATCTCTTCCATATCGTCATAGGATACGGTTCCTTCGTATCTTTCCTTACTCCAGATCTCCACGCGGCTTCCGGCGCCGATCAGCACCACATCCTTTTCCAGTGCCGCGAACTCTTTTAAACTGGCCGGTATCAGGATGCGGCCCTGCTTGTCCACTTCCACTTCCGAAGCGCCTGCCATGAAGAAACGGATAAATTTACGTACATCGGGGTTTGTGAGGGAGGGCAGTTTCTGAAGCTTTTCCTCAAACGCGGTCCATTCGGCGTTATCAAACACGAATAAGCAGCCGTCCAATCCTTTTGTCACCACAAATTCTTCTCCCAGACTTTCGCGGAACTTGGAGGGAATGATCAGCCTGCTTTTTGCATCTATCGTATGATTGTATTCGCCCATGAACATCACAATCACCCACCTTCAAAAGTGGTCTGCCACAAAAAGCGAAGGATTTTGTGCTCAAATTCACCACTTTAAACCACTTGGTACCACTTTTCACCACTTTTAATGCTATTTTATAATAAAAACGGCTGTTTAGCAAGCAAAATTAATAAAAAATTAAAAAAAATTACGTTCTGCCAATTCAGGCAAAACGTAATTTTACGCAAAACCACTATATATTGTATTTACTCATTCACGCACTCAATATCTTGTTTTAAGTCCCATCCCTTTCAGACATTGAAACGGAACAGGATCACGTCCCCATCCTTTACCACATAGTCCTTGCCTTCCATGCCCACCAGGCCTTTTTCCCGGGCGGCAGCCAGGGAGCCCTGTTCCAAAAGGTCTTTATAATTTACCACTTCCGCCTTGATAAAGCCCCTCTCAAAATCGGTATGGATCTTACCGGCGGCCTGGGGAGCTTTGGTTCCCTCCTTGATGGTCCAAGCTCTGGTCTCATCCTCGCCCGCCGTCAGGTAGCTGATCAGTCCCAGCAGGCGGTAGCTGGCCTTTATCAGTTTCTCCAGCCCTGACTGGGAAAGTCCCAGATCCTCTAAGAACATGGCCTTTTCATCCTCGTCCAGCTCCGCGATCTCCTGCTCGATCTGGGCGCAGATCACAAACACCTCACTGTTTTCCTTTTCCGCAAACGCTCTGACCGCTTGTACGCCTGCATTGGAAGCGCCGTCGTCCGCCAGATCCTCCTCCGCCACATTGGCTGCGTAAATGACCGGCTTCCCCGTCAGCAGATTGTATCCTTTCAAAAGTTCTTCTTCCTCTTCATCCTCTGCGGCAAGCGTCTTGGCGGGCATTCCGCTCTCTAAGTGCGCCTTGATACGCTCCAAGAGCGCCAGTTCCTTTTCCTGGCTCTTATCCATCCTGGCCGCCTTGGCTACCTTGGAAAGCCTTCTTTCCAAAATTTCCAGATCGGAAAAGATCAACTCTAAGTTGATGGTCTCAATATCCCGCATGGGATCCACGCTGCCGTCCACATGTACCACATTGGCGTCTTCAAAGCAGCGCACCACATGGATAATGGCATCCACCTCCCTGATGTTGCTCAAGAACTGATTGCCCAGCCCCTCCCCCTTGGAGGCGCCCTTTACCAGCCCCGCTATATCCACAAATTCAATGACCGCGGGCGTCACCTTTTTGGAATGATACATATCCCCTAAAAGCTTCAGCCGCTCATCCGGCACCGTTACGATCCCCACATTGGGATCGATGGTACAGAAAGGATAGTTGGCTGACTCCGCTCCCGCCTTCGTCAGGGAATTGAAAAGTGTGCTTTTGCCTACATTGGGAAGGCCCACGATACCTAATTTCATTTTATCTGTTTCCTCCTTGGAGATCCTTGTCCGGCTCTTTCATCCGTTCTTCAGGATCTGTCGTTCTTATACTCTTTTTTCCGCAGCTTCAGCTCCTCGTAGAGAAGTCTGTAATTTTCATATCTTTCGGCGCTGATCAGCCCTTTTGCCAGCGCGTCCCTCACGCCGCAGACCGGTTCGCTTATATGGGAACAGCCCTGAAAGCGGCACTCCGGCTCATAGGGCCTGAACTCCGGATAAAACTCCGCCAGTTCTTCTTTTTCCAGTTCAAAAACGCCCAGGGAACTGAATCCCGGCGTATCCATGATATATGTACCGTCTCCCATAGCCAGCAGCTCGGAATGCCTAGTCGTATGCCTGCCCCGCTCCGCCTTTCTGCTGATGTCTCCGGTCTCCATGACCGCGCTGCCCTGCAGCCTGTTCACTATGGAAGATTTTCCCACTCCGCTGGGTCCTGCCACCGTAGTGGTCCTGTGCTTTAACACTTCCCGTAATTCCTCTACGCCCTCTTCTTTCAGGGCGCTCACAAAAAGCACTCTGCAGCCGCATTTTTCGTAGGTTTCCTCTAACAGGCGCCGCTCTGCCTCCTCCGCGATATCCTGCTTGTTGAAGCAGATGACGCAGGGCAGCTTTTTCTGCTTCATCATGATCAGGAAGCGATCCAGCAGATTTAAGCTGGGGGCCGGTTTGCTCATGGCAAAAATCACCAGCGACTGGTCCACATTTGCCACTGCCGGCCTTAACAGGGAATTTTTCCTGGGCAGCAATGCCGTGATATTTCCTTTTCTGTTTTCTTCATCCAGGATCTCAATCTCGGCGTTATCTCCCACCAAAGGCTTTATACCGTCCTTTCGGAAGGCTCCTTTGGCCCTGCATTCGTATATTCCATGATCTTCCACATGTACATAGTAAAATCCGGCAATGCCCTTTACGATCTTTCCCTGCATAGCACCCCCGCCGGCTATTCCTGCACGAACTCTACCGTTCTGGTAAAGCTTTTCGTCTCCGTAGTGCCCGGAAGCACTACCTGCGCGCCGCTTTCATCCTCCGCCACGGTGCCTTCCGACGTCTCGGTATAGGTAAAGGTAATGGTGCCCCTAGGGCTCTTGATCCCATAGTAGTTGGTGGAGAAAGGAAAAGTGGTAACGGAAGTGCTTTCCATGATGATCTTTCCATCCTCCGCCACAATGGTGATATTTACGGGATTTCCGGGCACATATCCGGGCGCTTCCTCAGGGGTGGGCGCTTCTATGCTGCCGTTATACCGGTAGGTGGCCGTGGCGGGACCGATACTAATCACCAGATCCACCGGCGTTCCCGGATCCACAAAGGAGCCCTCGGAATAACTCTGATAGCAGACCATATAGGCCGCGTATTCTTCGGAATTTGTTTCCGTAACCGTACCCATGCTCAGTCCCTGCTCGGTGAGGATCACCATGGCGTCCTCCTCCGTCTTGCCTAACAGATTGGGAACCATGACCTTATTGTCTTCCTGCCCCGCGCTGACCGTGACCGTGACCGCGGAACCCACGGGCGCCTTCTGCCCGCTGACAGGGTTCTGGGACATCACATTTCCCTTTTCCACATCCGCGGAATACCCTTCCGTCCTGTTTGCGGTAAATCCTGCCGCCTCTAACTGCCGGGCGGCGTCCTCATAAGTGTACCCTACCACATTGGGCACTTCCCTGCCTTCCATACCGGCGCTGACCGTCAGGGTAACCGTGGTGCCGGGCTTGATTTTCGTCCCCGGCGTAATGTCTGACTCAATTACCATATTCTGCTCATAGGCCTCGGATTCCACATAGGTAAGCTGAGGCACCAGGCCTAACTCTTTCAGCTCCTTCTGGGCATCCACTGCCGACTTGCCCTTCAGATCGATCATGATCACGGTATCTCCCGTCCCTGTCTGGCTCTGCTCCGTAACGGTCTCCTCCTGCCGCATTCCTGCGCCAAAGATGCCCGTGATCTTGCCTACAAAGAAAATGATCACGCAGCAGATAACAATTCCTGCCACTACGGTCAGGACGGTCGTGATATGCTCCATACGGGGATCGTCCTCGTCCTCATACTCTTCCCCGTATTCTTCTTCCTCTTCCGCTTCCATGTCCGATTTCAGCCGCATGGCCTCGTCCATGGAATCCCTGCGCTCGGACTGTCTTTTGATCTGGGCCATTTCGTTGTCGGATATAAATTTGGTAGCCGCTTCCTCGTCCGGATCCTGAAATACCACAAAGGCTTCTTCCGGATTGATCAGGGACTGCTTCAGATCCTCTATCAGCTCTCCCATGGACTGATAGCGCCTGTCCGGGCTCTTCTGGCAGCATTTCAGCACAATCTGCTCCACGCTGCTGGGAATCTCCGGCACAAAATCCGCGGGAGACGGCATTTCTTCCTGTATATGCTTAATGGCGATTGCCACCGTTGTTTCTCCGTTGAAAGGCACTCTGCCCGTGAGCATTTCAAACAGCGTGATGCCTAAAGAATAAATATCGCTCTTCTCATCACTGTAGCCGCCCCTTGCCTGTTCAGGGGAGGTATAGTGTACGGATCCCATAACATTGGATGTGATGGTATTGCTGGTAGCGGCTTTGGCGATACCAAAGTCCGTCACCTTTACCTTGCCTTCTTTGGAAATAATGATATTCTGAGGCTTAATATCCCTGTGGATAATATGGTTGTTGTGGGCCGCTTCGATTCCCAGACAGACCTGAATGGCAATGCTGACAGCCTCCTTGTAGGAAAGCCTGGCCTTTTTCTCAATATATTTTTTGAGGGTGATGCCTTCCACCAGTTCCATGACGATGTAGTAGATTCCGTTCTCCTCTCCTACATCATATACATTTACAATATTGGGATGCATCAGGCCTGCCGCTGCTTGTGCCTCCACCCGGAATTTGGATACAAAATTAGCGTTCTCCGAAAATTCCTGTTTCAGTACCTTGACCGCTACAAACCGGTTTAACTTGTGGCATTTGGCCTTGTATACGTCCGACATACCGCCCGTACCGATCTTTTCCAGTATTTCGTAGCGCTCTCCTATCATCATTCCAATCTTAATCATACCTGACTCCTTAACTATTCTGCAAACGGCTCGATCAGCACTACGGCTATATTGTCCTTCCCACCGTTGCGGTTGGCGGCCTTGACTAGTTCTTCCGCCTTTTCCACAATATCTCTCTGTCCATCCAGGATCATGCGGATCTCTTCGTCCTCCAGCATGTTTGTCAGACCGTCCGAGCACATCAGCACCATCTCGTCCGGTTTTAGAGAGACTTTAAAAAAGTCGATGTCCACTTCCTCATCGGCACCGACTGCCCTTGTAATAATGTTCTTATCCGGATGATTGCGGGCAGCTTCCCTGTCAATACCGCCCATGCGCACCATTTCTTCTACCAGGGAATGGTCCACCGTGATCTGCCGGATCTTTTTGCCTACCACATAAAGTCTGGAATCTCCCACATTGGCCACCAGCAGATTGCCGTTATCGCAGGTGGCAGCCACCACAGTGGTTCCCATGCCCCGCAGATCGATATTTTCACCGGCCCGCATACGCAGCTGCTCGTTGGCTTTCTGAATGGCCTCCTCCAACACCTTCTGGGGACGATTTTCTCTGGAAGCGCCAATTTCCTTTACCATGGTCTCCACTGTATATTTTGACGCGTAATCCCCAGCATTATGTCCTCCCATACCGTCTGCCACAATAAAAATATTGGGCAGGGGGCCCACAGGCATTTCCGAGGTGAATACATAATCCTGATTCAGTTTTCTCTTCTTACCAATATCCGTTATGGAAAACGTTTTTAACACTGTCAATCTCCTTATGTGCCGCGCCAGGTGAGCCATCGCGCCGTATCCCGCGCTCACCGCGCATCCATATGCCGTCTTCTGAGCTGTCCGCAGGCGCCGTCTATATCCCGTCCCATTTCTCTTCTAATAGTAACATTTATCTTATTTTTTTCAAGTCTATTTTTAAAGGAGAGCACCCTGGGAGCGGCAGACTGCACAAAATCCCGCTCTTTTATGGGATTGACGGGAATCAGATTCACATGGCAGCCCAGTTCTCCCGCCAGGCCGGCCAGGGCCGCCGCGTCCTCATCCGTATCATTTACCCCGGCCACCAGACTGTACTCAAAGGTGATCCTTCTGCCGGTCTTTTCAAAATAATACCGGCAGGCCGCCATCAGCTCATGAATACTGTATTTGTTGGCAATGGGCATCAGCTGCCGCCGCTTTTCGTCAGTCGCCCCATGCAGGGACAGAGCCAAGGTGATCTGCAGCGCCTCCTCTGCCAGCCGGTACATTTCGGGCACCAGTCCGCAGGTGGACACCGTTATGTTTCTCTGGCTGATGCGCAGACCGTTTTCATCGTTCAACAGACGGATAAAACGCAGGAGATTGTCATAATTGTCCAAAGGCTCCCCCGTTCCCATGACTACCACATGGGAAACTCTTTCTCCGGTTATCCGGGAAATCTCATATACCTGTTCCAGCATCTCGGAGGCTTTCAGGTTCCGTTCCAGTCCGTCCAGGGTGGAAGCGCAGAACCGGCAGCCCATCCGGCAGCCCACCTGGGAGGAAATGCATACGGAATTGCCGTATTTATATGGCATGAGTACGCTTTCCACCATATTTTTGTCAGAAAGGGCAAACAAAAACTTCTTCGTGCCATCCTCTTTGGATTCCTGTGTTTCCACCGTCCGCAAAGCCGTATATTCATAAGTATTCCCACATTTTGCCCGAAAATCCTTGGAGAGATTCGTCATCTCATCAAAACCGCGGGCCAGCTTTTTGTGCATCCACTCAAAGCACTGTTTGGCCCGAAATCCCTTTTGTGAAAGGGCGGACATATCCTCGGTCAGCTCTTCCAGTGTCATGGATTTGATGTCTTTTTTGCCGGGCTTTTTCAGCCGTGAAAAAAAGAAGCCGTCCGTATGATGCCGATGGGGCAGAAGCTGCAGACAGCCTTCCTTTGCCGTATCTTTGCAGGGAATGCCCGCCGGAAGATACCCCTCCATATTCTCCTTTTCAAAGCCAAATTCTCCGCACAGCCAGTCCGCCTGTTCTTCGTTTTCTTTTCGGTTTATGGTGCATGTGCTGTACAAAAGAGTGCCCCCCGGTTTCACATAGGCGGCTGCCTGCTTTAAGATCTTACGCTGCAGCGTTATCAGGGACTGCATCCCCTCGCTGCTCTGTCTGTATTTAATATCCCTTTTCCTGCCCATAACCCCCAGTCCGGAGCAGGGTACGTCCGCCAGCACCACATCGGCCTTTTCAAACCATTCATCGTCCGGCAGCGCCGCGTCCCATACCTTTACGCCCACGTTGGAGAGTTTCATCCTGGATAAGTTCTCCCTAAGCCTCTCCAGCCTGCTCTCGGAAATATCCCTGGCCTCCACATAGCCGGTATCTCCGGCGTATTCTGCCGCAAGCAGCATCTTTCCTCCCGGCGCCGCGCAGACGTCCAGCACCCTGTCACCTTTCTTAATGCCTGCTGCCGCTACGGCCAGCATGGAACTGGCGTCCTGTACGGTAAACAGCCCTTCCGCGAATCCTTTTAACCGGGAAATATTGTCACAGTCTTCCAGATACCACCCGTCCCTTACCAGTTCGTGAGGACGAAGCACCATTCCAGCCTGTTCCATATCCTGCACGCAGGCCCTCTTCTCTTCCTCGGACACCCCCGCCGCAAACCGTATCATAACGGGCCTTACCCGGAGAAAACTTTCCAAAAGAGCCTTTGTTTCTTCATAGGAATAGGTCTCCAGAAAATGCCTGACTATCCACTCCGGCATGGAGTAAGCCACGGATAAAAAGCGCTCCGGCTCCTTCTGTTCAGAGGGAAACTCCACCGTGTCTTTCTCAGCGGACAATCTGCGCAGGCTCCCGTTGACAAAAGCCTTCAGGCCCGAAAAACCTCTCTTTCCTGCCAGCCTCACGCCCTCGTTGACCGCTGCCGCGTCCGGCACGCCGTCCATATACAGGATCTGATAGGCGCTCATCCGCAGCAGATTGCGGATAAGGGGTTTCATCTTCCTCACAGGCAGGCTGGAAACTAAATCCAGCCTGTAGTCCAGCTCGATCCTTCTTTCCAGCGTACCCTCAAACAGCCTTTTGATAAAGGCTCTGTCCCTAGCCGGCAGATACGCGTACCTGTCCAATACCCGGGCAGCCAGGCTGTGGGAATATTCTTCCTCCCGCTCCACGGCCAGCAGCATATCCAGCACGATCTCCCTTGTATTTTCCGAAGCCATTTTTTAATCCCGCCTTCTGCCGCCAAAGAGCGCGACCAGACGCAGCAGCTGCAAGACGGAAGATACCGTTGCCGCCACATAGGTCATTGCCGCCGCGGTCAGAACCTTTTTCGCTCCCCCCATCTCCTGGGTTCCCAGCAGTCCCTCCCTTTCCAGGGACGAAAGCGCTCTGCTGGAAGCATTAAATTCCACCGGCAGTGTGACAAACTGAAACAGTACCGCCAGCAGAAACGCCCAGATGCCTATCTGCACCAGCACATAGCTCCAGCTGAAGATCGTGCCGATAATGATCAGGGGAAGTCCTAACTTTTCCGCAAGACTTACCACAGGCACCATAGCGGAACGAATGGACAGGGGCGCGTAGCTTTCCTGATGCTGCTTGGCATGTCCGCATTCGTGGGCGGCTACCGCCACCGCCGTCACAGTCGCGTAATGGTAATTTTCATAGGAAAGCCGGACGGTCTTTGTGCGGGGATCATAATGATCTCCTCCACCCTTAGGCAGGCACTCCACGCGCACGTCATAAATACCGGCATCCATCAGGATCCTCTCCGCCGCCTGCGCGCCCGTCACTCCCCGCATATTCTGCACGCCGTTGTATTTTTTCATGGCGCTGTTTACCCAGATGCTGGCGCCCAGACAGAGAATGGCTCCCACGATCACCAACAGATAGGTAGGGTCATAATAATAGTGATAATATCCATAATAAGGCATAAGTTTCCTCCTTTATCCCAGCAGTGTCCCTGCCGGCAACTCTTTCCCCAGCAGAAAGTCATGGGCGCTCATGCGCTTTCTGCCTTCCAGCTGCAGTTCCTGTACTCTGAGGGCTCCCTGTCCGCACTTTATGACAATGCCCTTCCCGCCGGCGCTCATCACGCTGCCGGCCGGGGCCTTGCAGGCCTCCTGTTCTTCCTCTTCTGGGCAGACTTCAGCATCCCAGATCTTTAACTGCTTTCCCCCCAGAAAAGTATAGGCGCTGGGCCAGGGGTTCAGTCCCCGCACCAGTCTCTCCAGTTCTGCCGCGGAACGGGAAAAATCCATTCGTCCCATGGCCTTGTTCAGCATAGTCGTATGGCTGGCCTGGTTTTCGTCCTGGGGGATCGGACGCAGTCCGCCCTCCCGCAGCAGCTCTAAAGCTTCTACAATGGCCTCCGCCCCCAGCGCGGACAGCTTTTCAAACAAAGAGCCGCCGGTTTCTTTTTCAGCCAGAGAAATTTCCCTCTGATAGAGAATATCCCCGGTGTCCACCCCTTCATTCATCTGCATGATGGTCACGCCGCTTTTCTGTTCTCCGTTGATCACAGCCCACTGGATCGGGCTGGAGCCCCGGTACTTCGGGAGCAGGGAAGCGTGAATATTCAGACAACCCAAAGCGGGCATTTCCAGGATCTCCCTGGAAAGGATCTGTCCGAAAGCCGCCACCACAAATACCTCCGCCGGATAGCGCCGCAGTTCTTCCACCGCCTCCGGTTTCCGGATGCGTTCCGGCTGCAGTACCGGAATATCCTTTTCCACGGCATAGGCTTTGACCGGAGAATATACCGGTTTATCACTGCGTCCCTTCGCCTTGTCCGGCTGCGTCACCACCGCCGTGATCTCATGCCCCGCCCGGTAAAGGGCGTCCAACGCTCCCACCGCGAAATCGGGCGTCCCCATAAATATGATCTTCATCTTTTATTTCAGCCTCCGTGCGTTGTCACGCATTTTCTTTCTCCTGTTCTTCCTGCTCCACATTCCTCAGGCCGCCCTCCGCCTTTTCCACATAGAGATGCCCGTCCAGATGCTCCAGTTCGTGGACAATGGCCCTGGCTAACAGTTCGGTGCCTTCCAGTTCATAAGGTTTCATCTCTATGTCGTAAGCCTGGGCCTTCACATAGTTGGGACGGGTGACGATACCGTATTTTCCGGGTACGCTCAAACATCCCTCCTGGCCCGTCTGCTCTCCTTCCTGGGCTACGATCCTAGGATTGATGAGCACATAGGGATCCTCCCCCGTTACGTCGATCACCACCACCCTTTTTAAAACCCCCACCTGGGGAGCCGCCAGTCCCACGCCGTTTGCTTCATACATGGTGTCGAACATATCCTCCACCAGCTCCCGCAGCCTGGGCGTCATTTCCTTGATCTCCTTGCAGGGCTTGGTCAGACATTCTTCGCCGATCTCCCTGATGTTCCTCAGTGCCATACTCTGTTCTGTCCTTTCTCTGACTGGTTTGCGCGTTCCTTGCCGTTTTATTTGTAAAAACGCGCGTTTAAAAAACGTTGACCGGATTAAAATCTATCTGCAGCGTCTCTTTCGCGGAAAACAAAAGGGCCGCCCTTTCCTCCAGCGCATCTTTTATCTCTACCAGTTTATCATATTTTTCGTATTTTACATAGAAAACAAATCTGAAAATATCATAAAGCTTTCCGATAGCCGCCGGTGCCGGACCGATCACAAGCAGCCTTTTTGACATCTCTTTTTCCTCATTTCCATAGCTTTCCGCCAGTTCTGCCAGCTTCTCTGCCAGCTCTTTTCCTCTTTCTTCCCCGGCGGCAAAGATCTGCACCGCCATCATATTGCATACGGGAGGATAGCGCAGCAGCTCCCTGTAAAGGATCTCCTCTTCATAAAATCCCTCATAGTCCTGCGCCGCGGCGTGGACCACGCTGTAGTGCTCCGGCTGATAAGTCTGGATGACGGCCTCCCCCGGCAGACTGCCCCGGCCTGCCCGTCCAACGGCCTGGGTCAGGAGGGAAAAGGTCCTCTCTCCCGCCCGGTAATCTCCCGCGGAAAGGGACAGATCGGCTGCCAGCACCCCCACTAAGGTCACATTGGGGAAATCATGACCTTTTACGATCATCTGGGTTCCTATGAGCACATCCGCTTCCCCCGCGGAAAAAGCGGACAGGATCCGCTCGTAGCCGTCCTTTGATTTCGTGGTGTCCGCATCCATGCGCAAAACAGATGCCTCAGGATAGAGCTCTTTTAACTTCTCTTCTATCTGCTGGGTGCCCGCCCGGAAGCCGGAAATATAGCGGGAACCGCATTGAGGGCACACCCGCACCGCAGGCTCCTCATACCCGCAGTAGTGGCAGATCAGCCTGCCTCCTCTATGCTCTGAGAGAGATACATCGCAGTGGGGGCATTTCATCACATGCCCGCAGGCGCGGCAGGAAATGAACCCCGCATATCCCCTCCGATTCAAAAACAGCATGATCTGCTGCTTTTTCTCTAACCTGTCCGCCATCAGTTCCTGCAGCTTTCTGCTGAAAATAGAGCGGTTGCCCTGACGCAGCTCTTCCCGCATATCCACAACGGACACCGCCGGCAGGCTGCCGCCGGTCAGACGTTCCTTTAAGGTAAAGAGTCTGTACTCCCCCCGCATAGCGCGGTAATATGCCTCCAGGGAGGGCGTGGCGCTTCCCAGCACCAGGCTGGCACCATGCAGGCGGGCCACCTCCTCGGCGGTTTCCCTGGCATGGTATTTGGGAGAGTTCTCACTCTTATAGCTGCCCTCGTGCTCCTCATCTATCACGATCAGGCCGATATTGGGAAAAGGCGTAAACAGAGCGGACCTGGGGCCGATAATGACCTGGATCTCCCCGTTTTTCGCCCTCTGGCACTGGTCGTATTTCTCCCCCATGGAAAGGGAGGAATTCAACACGGAAACCTGTTCTCCGAAACGGCTGTAAAACCGGATCAGCGTCTGATAGGTGAGCGCGATCTCCGGGATCAGGACTATGGCCTGGCGTCCCCTTTTCAATATTTCCTCTATCAGACACACATACACTTCCGTCTTACCGCTTCCGGTGATGCCGTGAAGCAGATAGACGTCTCTGCTGCCGCTGTCGAAATCTTTTAGCACTGTATCCACGATTAAGGCCTGCTCCCTGCTCAGGGTCTTTCTTTCGTCCTGCCTGACCTTCAGCCTGACCGGATTGCGATAACGGCTCTCCTTTTCCACCGCCACAATGCCCTGCTGTTCCAGGGCCTTTATAGTCGACGGGCTGATATGGAGCTTCCCCGTCACCAGCGGATAGGGCAGGCTGGCGAACTCCAGCAGCTCCCGCAGCAGCCTGGCCTTGGCCGTCTGATGCTTTTTCAGGCAGATCTCCATGGTTTTAAAAGCCTGCTCCTCATCCTGCAGAAGCCGTACGCTCTTTTTCTCCAGGGGCCGCACCGACTGCCTGGCAGGCAGTACCGTTTTCATGGCCTGGATCATGGTGGAGCCGTAATTTCTCTTTAAAAAGGCCGCCAGCCGGATCTGTTTTTCCTCAATGGAGACTCCCTGCGGCGCCGGGCCCGCAATGTCTTTGATCTTTTCCACATCCCAGTCCGGCGTGTTCCGGACGGCCACCACATAACCTTTACGGAGTTTGTTTCCCGCTCCGAAAGGCACGCTGACGCACTGCCCTTCTTCCAGCGTATCCCGCATACTCTCCGGTATCCTGTACTGAAAGGGACGATCCAGCTTTTCATGAGCAATATCTATGATAACGTCCGCATAGAGCTTTTCCAAAACCGCCCCTCCTTCTCCTCTGTAGTTCGCCGCCGCGCTTAGGACTTTTCTCTTTCCCGAAGGATCTCTCCGATCAGCACTCTTTCGTCCATGGGATATTTTACGCCCCTGATCTCCTGGTAGTCCTCGTGGCCCTTGCCGGCCAGTACAATGATGTCCCCCGCTTCCCCATGGTCTATGGCGTAGGCAATGGCCTCTTTTCTGTCCTGGATCTCCACAAATTTTCCGTCTGTTCTTTCCATGCCCGTCCGGATGTCCGCCATAATGTCCGCCGGCTCTTCAAACCGCGGATTGTCCGAGGTGATAATGGTAAGATCCGCCAGCCTGCCGCTGACTTCTCCCATTTCATAGCGCCGCAGTCTGGAGCGGTTGCCTCCGCAGCCAAACAGGCAGATCAGCCTGCGCGGCTCGTATTCCCGCAGAGACTTCAGCAGACTCTCCAAGCTCATGGCGTTGTGGGCATAGTCGATGAGGAGGGTAAACTCTCCGGGCACCTTTACCATCTCGATCCTGCCCTTCACCTTAGCCTCCGCCAAAGCCTTTTTCATATTCTCTTCGGCCACCTGAAAATGCCTGCAGACCGCTATGGCCGCCAGCGCGTTATAGACACTGAACCGGCCCGGAGCGGCCACTTCCGCATCCATGGACAGAGCTCCCGCCGTATGGAACGCCACTCCCAGTTCTCCCGGTTTTCTCACCAGATGCAGGTTTTCGGCCCGCAAGTCACAGTGCTCTCCCAGCCCGAAAGTTTCCAGGCTGCAGGTATGTCCCTGTGTCACCGCCTGCCAGTGCGCGTCGTCCCCATTGACGATCCCGATCCGGCACTGTCTGAACAAAAGCCCCTTACAAGCCAGATATTCTTCAAAATCCTTATGCTCTCCCGTGCCGATATGGTCCGGTTCCAAATTGGTAAACACTCCGTAATCAAAGACAAATCCCTGGCTTCGATGCAGCTTTAACCCCTGGGATGAGACCTCCATGACCACTATATCGCAGCCCGCGTCCACCATCTGCCTGAAATAGGATTGGAGCAGATAGGATTCCGGGGTAGTGTTCCCCGCATGGATATGGGTATCGCCGATGATGACCTCCACGGTTCCCACCAGCCCCGTCTTATGTCCCGCGCTGTCTAAAATAGCCTTTATCAGATAGGTCGTGGTGGTCTTTCCCTTTGTGCCGGTAATGCCGATCACTTTCAGCTTCCTTGCCGGATGTCCGAACCAGGCGGCGGAAATGAACGCCATTGCGTAACGGGTGTTATTAACCCGTATCACCGTTACCTCCGCCTCCTTAGGCAGTTCCACGTCCCTTTCCGTCACCAGGACGCCCGCGCCGGCCGCGGCAATCTCCCCCGCGTGCTCATGGCTGTCGTAATTCATGCCTTGAATGCAGACAAAAAGACAGCCCTTTGATATTTTTCGGGAATCATACACTACTTCCGGTATTTCTTTTTCTATACTTCCTCTTTCACAGGTGTAGTCCAAACCTTGCAGTAACTCTTCCAGTTTCATAGGTCCCCTCCTTGCGGTTATTTCTATTTTACTCCAATTTGGCGGTATTTACCACCCTAAAAGCGTAAAAATAGAAGTACGCAGAAAAACCCGGAGGGGAATCCGGGCTTTTCTGTTTTCTTTTATGAGGGGGGAGATAGTGAATTTCTCAACTATCTGACATTTATTCTAACGGCAAATTGTGTTCATTCTGTGTCCAAACTATGATAAAAAAATAAAATCCCCGTAAAAATTCCCGCACCTTCAGCAGAAATTCCACATCATCAGCTGCACGTCGGTTTTGCCCATATAGGTGTGCAGTCCCAGTTCATAAGTCACTGAGATCAGGAGCTCCCCGCGTCCGGCATAGAGCTTTTCCACTGCGCCCTGCCCGAATTTTTCTTCCAGAAACGTATGAAACTTATCCAGACTGCCGAAGTATACCAGCGTATATTCCTGCCCGCCCTGCTCCACACGGTACCTGGCAAAGCTGCCCTGGCTGCCCATTTTGAAACCCTTTAAGAAGCGCAGGTCCTTACAGGCAAAGAGCGGATGGGGATTGCCCGTCCCGAAAGGCTCTAACAGCGCGATCTCTTCCGCCAGCTGCCTATTGGCATAAGCCAGCGGCAGCGCCATATCAATATGTATCCTGGGAATAAAGTCCTCTTCCGTCAAAGCGCACTGCCGGTTTAAGGTTTCCCGCAGCCGGGGAATATCCTCTTCCTTCATGGAGAGCCCCGCCGCCATTTTATGTCCCCCGAATTTGGTAAAAAGCTCCCTGCAGGCATTCATGGCTTCGTACATATGGTAGGCTTCTATGGAGCGTCCGCTTCCCTTGACGCCCTCTTCTCCCCTGGTCAGCACAAAGGCGGGCTTCCCGTACTTTTCCCTGATCCTGCCCGCTATGATGCCTGCCAGGCTCTCATGGCATTCGGGCAGAAAGATCACCAGCACCTTGTCCTTCGCAAGTCCGGCGGTCTCCACACAGGCTACCGCTTCTTCCACACCTGCCTGCGTCATAGCCTTGCGGCTTTCGTTCATTTCCTTCAGGACCTGAGCCGCCCTCACGGCGCTTCCCTCATCTTCCGTCTCCAAAAGCTCCAGAGCCCTTTGTGCCGTGTCCAGTCTTCCCGTAGCATTCAGGCAGGGGCCCAGTACAAACCCCAGATGATAGGTATTCAGCTTCTCTTTCTCTATTCCGCATACCCTCATTAACGCTTGTATCCCCAGACAGGGAGCGCTGCGGAGCCGTTTCAATCCCTCCTTTACCAGAATCCGGTTTTCGTCCTGCAGCTCGCAGACGTCACAGACCGTGGCCAGAGCGGCCAGCTGCAGGAACTCATCCAGCAGCTTCTGTTTGTGTGTGGGTTCCACCCCAAAGCGGCGCAGCAAAAGCTCCACCAGTTTATAGGCCACCACAGCGCCGCAGATATTCTTATAAGGATACGGACAGTCCTTCCGCTTCGGATCCACAACTGCCGCGGCGGGAGGCAGGATCTCTTCCCTGATTCCCCCATCTTCCCGAAACGGCACTTCATGGTGATCCGTCACCACCACCGTCATGCCCAGGCGCTGCGCCATGGCGGTCTGCTCTGCCGCGGCGATCCCGTTGTCACAGGTCAGGATGGTTTTTATCCCCTGAGCGGCCGCGTCCTCTATCAGCTGCTCATTCAATCCATAGCCGTCCCGAATGCGGTGCGGAATCACTGTGTCCGCCAAGGCTCCCAGCTCCTTTAAGCCTTTCGTCAAAATGTGGGCGGCAGTTATGCCGTCCACATCATAGTCTCCGATCACTCTAATTCTGCTGCCCAGTCGTATCTGTTCTTCCAGAACGGCGGCCGCGTCCTCCATATCCAGCATCATTTCCGGCGGATACAGATCCAGAAAGGAACCGGTCAGATATTTTTCCGCCTCTTCCGGCGTTTTGATCTCTCTGTTGCGGATCAGTCTCGCGGCAATGGGGCTGATGCCAAAGCGCCTTCCCCACTCTTCAAAATCCGCTTTCTTGGCCGCCACGAACCATTTTTCCATTCTTCTTACGCTTTCTTTCCGGATTTATCCTGCTGCTTTTCAGGAAAATGTTTCCGCAGTATATAGTAGATGCTGCCTGCCAGGAAAATGGAGGAATACGTACCGCATACAATACCCACCATGAGCGGCAGGGCAAATTCCTTCATAGCCGTAACGCCCAGGAAATACAGCGCCGCTACCATCACAAAGGTGGTAAGGGAAGTAAAGATACTTCTGGAAAGAGTCTGTGTCACGCTCCGGTTGATCACATCCTTCAGTACATCCAGACTCCTGCCCATGGTTCTCTGGTTTTCACGTACCCTGTCAAATATGACAATGGTAGCATTGATGGAATATCCCACTATGGTCAGCATGCAGGCAATGAAAGTACTGCCCACGGAAACTCTGGCCACAGCGTAGAAAGCCAGCACCACCAGCACATCATGAGCCAAGGCAATTACACTGCTGGCGCCGAAACGTATATCCTTGAAGCGGACTCTGATATAGATCAGCATAAAGAGAATGGCTACACATACGGCAAGTATGGTATCCCGCTTCATTTCATCGGAAATGGTGGAGCTGATGGTCTCCGTCTGAATGGAATCCGCCCTGACTCCGAACTCCTTCAACAGCATCTGCTCTATGGCGCTTCGCTGCTCCGTACTTAAAGTATTGCTCTTAAAGACAACCTCGCTGCTTCCCTTCACAGGCTGGGGCTGTACGGCACTGCCGGTAATTTCCTCCAGTTTGGGGATCACGTTTGCCTCTATCTCCTCCAGCGTCATCTCTTCGGAGAAAGTTACCGTGGTGGAAGTACCGCCCACGAAATCCAGGCTGTAATTTAAGGCCGCCCCTTCTTTGGCATGATAAATACCCATGGTCACAAAACCGCCCACAATGAGTACCAGGGAAATGATGATGTAGACCGCCTTTTTCCCTACAAAGTCAATATCTTTATGAGCCTTGGCCACCCCAAACCACTTTTCGCCGGAAAAGCCCAGAGCATAGAGTGCCTGGATCAGCCACCTGGTCACAAAGAGCGCCGTAAACATGGAAAGCGCGATACCCAGTACCAGCGTCTTGGCAAAACCTTCCACAGAGCCGGAGCCCAAAACCCAGAGCACCGCTGCCGCGATCAGGGTCGTCACGTTTCCGTCGATAATGGCGGAAAGAGCTTTGTCAAACCCAATCTTAACGGCCGATTTGACCGTCTTGCCATCCGCCAGCTCCTCCCGGATACGGGCAAAGATGATCACGTTGGCATCCACTGCCATACCGATAGAAAGAATGATACCAGCGATGCCGGGCAGCGTCAGCGTCAGCCCAAAGCCGTTTATCAAAAGCACTACCAGCGCCGTATACAGCAGCAGAGCCAGCGCCGCTGCCAGACCGGAAATAAAGTACACCGCGATCATAAATACCACAATGACCGCCAGGCCGATGGCTCCTGCCTTCAAGCTGGTGGAAATGGCCTCAGAGCCCATTTGCGCTCCCACCACCTTGGAATGGAGTTCTTCCAGCTCCAGCTTCAGTCCGCCGATACGAATCTGGGAGGCCAGTTTGGCCGCGCTGTCATAAGTAAAGTTTCCTTCAATCTGGGCCTGTCCGGTCGTCAGAGGCTGGGAAACAGTGGGGACGCTTAAAAACACCCCGTCATAATAGATTGCCAGCGTTTCTCCGGACTGTGCCGCCCTGGTGGTGGCATCCGCAAATTTCTGCTTGCCTTCCTCCGTCATGGTCAGGCTTACGCAGAACTGGGAATTGCCGGTCAGCTGGTCCTGATAACTGCCGGCCTCCGCGTCCGCCACATCCGTACCGTACAAAGGAATGGAGCCGTCCGCCTCCAGTTCCTCGATAGTCTTGTTCAGAGTATAGCTGACATAATAATTGCCGTTCTCATCCGTTTCATAGGACTGGGTATAGTTGTCCGTCCCGTCCGGCCCTTTCTGGTAAATAAAATACAGGGCGCCGGGCCGTCCCAGCTCCTCCAGGATCGCGTTGGCGTCGTTGACGCCGGGGATCTCAATACTGATCCGGTTGCTGCCCACGGGATAGACCAAAGCTTCCGTACTGTAGTTGTATACACGGTTCTTCAGCTTTTCCACGGTATCGCTCATATCCGTCTTGCTTGGTTCCTCGTCTCCCACCACCTGATAAGTGATGCTGACGCCGCCGGCCAGATCCAGTCCTAAAGTGATTTCCTCAGCGGAGGCGGTTCCCATACCGTCCACACCCTTCAGATCCACATAGACAACCCCTGCCAGGACAAGAAAAAATACCAGCAGGATCACAATCGCCTTATTCTTCTTCATGCTCCATATCCTCCATTTCGGCCAGTGCGGCCTTTATCATGATCGCGCATTCGATCCGTTTGCGCTGTAATTCACATCCCGCTTCATAAGCATCGTTGATGCTGCCGTGGAAGTGGTAGGAATTGGCCGCGCAGCCGCCGCTGCAGTAAAATTTGGCAAAACATTTCCTGCACTTCTCCTTGGCGTAGACATTGCAGCATTTAAATTCATCCCGCAGAGCCGTATTGGTAACGCCGGTCTCCACATTTCCCAGAAGAAATTCCTCCTGCCCCACAAACTGATGACAGGGATAGAGATCTCCCCGCGGCGTCACCGCCAGATATTCCGTTCCGGAGCCGCAGCCTGAAAGCCGTTTTGCCACACAGGGCCCGCCCTCCAAGTCTATCATAAAATGGAAGAACTGAAAACCCCTTCCTTCCTTTCGGCGCTTTAACAGCTCTACAGCCAGCTTATCGTACTCTTCTTTCAGTACGGGAATATCCGCTTCCTGAATGGCGTACCAGTTCTCCGGTCCTGCCACCACCGGTTCCACGGAGATCTGCTCAAAGCCCAGATCCGCCAGATGCAGCACATCTTTGGAAAAATCCGTATTGTTGTGGGTGTAGGTTCCCCGGACATAATAATTGGTCTGGTTTCTGCTCTCCGCCACCTTTAAAAATTTAGGGACGATGGTATCATAGCTTCCCTGCCCGCCCCTGAAAGGCCTCATCTTATCATTGACTTCCCTGCGTCCGTCAATGCTCAAAACCACATTGGACATTTCCTTATTGATAAATTCCAACATTTCATCATTTAAAAGCACCCCGTTGGTAGTCAGGGTAAAGCGGAATTTCTTGTTGTGGGGCTCCTCTAAGCTCCTGCCGTAGCGCACCAGATCTTTGACCACCTGCCAGTTCATGGTAGGCTCCCCGCCAAAGAAATCCACTTCCAGATTCATGCGGCTGCCGGAATTGGCCACCAGAAAATCCAGGGCCTTTTTCCCCACCTCGAAGCTCATCAACTCCCTTTCCCCGTGATATTCCCCCTCCTGCGCGAAGCAGTACTTACAGGACAGATTACAATCGTGGGCAATGTGCAGGCAAAGGGCCTTTACCACGGTCTGCCGGTTTTTGAAATCAAAGATATAGTTCTCATAAACATCTTTGGCAAAGAGCTGGCCCCGGCTTTCCAATTCCATTACCTCGTCCACGGCCTCTCTCACTTCTTCCTCGGGATAGGAAAAGTTGACACAGTTTAAGACCGCGGCCTTTATCAGCTCCTTATCTTTGATGCCCTCCTCCACAAAGGGCTCTATCAGGGAGATCATATCGTATACCATGTCGTCCACAACATGCACCGAACCGCTGTTGACATCCATAACGATATTGTATCCGTTATTTTTATACTGGTGTATCACTCTACAATCCTCTTTCTTCTTTCCTTACATAAATGAAGCAGCGACATGCATCGCTGCTTTCTTCTACTGCCTCTTGTATACCGGTATTTATTTGAGCTTTTCGCAGCTCTGATTACCTACGGTACAGGAAGTCTTGCAAGCTGACTGGCAGGAGGTCTGGCACTCGCCGCAGCCGCCCTTCTTCATGGACTCTTTCAAATCTCTTGTGCTCAATGTCTTAATATGTTTCATCTGGCTACCATACCTTTCCGTACTCTGCGTACTTGTGTAGTATATCATAAATTTTTAATTTGTAAAAGCCTTTTTACAAATTTTGTAAAGACTTTTTGCAAATTTAGTAAAATTCTTCTGCTTTCAGCTGAACATTCCTCCCAGCATCCCGCCGGCGGCACAGAGCGCTAAAACCGAGAGAAAATTGGGCGCCACATCCTGAAAAGAATGGTCAGCGATCAGGGATATGACCGCCAACACCAGAAAATACAAGCTTCCCACCAGCAGTCCCCATAAAAATTTTCTTCTCTGCAGTCTCTTGCCTGCCAGCCAGCCGCCAAAAAAGGTGGTTCCCACATATATGACAATGATAACCAGATTGACCAGCTTTTCCGACAGGGAAAAGCGGTACACAAACAGGGCTAAAAGGGCGAGCAGCACCGCCGTCAATATGTACGCCAGCGAAAGGCATTTCAATAAAAACAAGCTCAGTTCCAGGTGATTTCTTTTTTCCACTTAATCTCTCCTTTCCGCAGCTTTTCCACGGACATTTCCGGATTTCTGTTTCATATATATGTCTTTCCCCGTCCAAACTTGACAACCAAACTATGTTTATAGTAATATTGCCTATTATTACTATATATATTGAAATTGTGTCAAAAGGAGTGATTTTTTTGGATACCACCGGTGTCATAGGGATCCTGGTGCTGTTAGTACTTATTTTTTTGTCCGGCTTTTTTTCCTCGGCCGAAACGGCTCTTACCACGGTCAACCACGTTAAGATACGGACTCTTGCGGAGGAAGGCAGTAAAAAGGCCGTGATCGTGGAGAAGATCCTGGAGCGTTACAGCAAAATGTTAAATGCTATTTTAATCGGCAACAATATTGTGAATCTGAGCGCTTCTTCTCTTTCAACAACACTCGTTATTGATATATGGGGCAATGTCTATGTGGGACTGGCGACCGGTATCCTGACTTTCGTCATTCTCCTCGTGGGAGAGATCGTTCCCAAGACCTGGGCCAGCCTTAACGCAGAAAAGATTTCCCTCTCCTACGCCTGGGTTATTTATTTCATGATAAAAATAATGACACCTGTTATATTTATTGTGGACGCTATTTCCAACGGTATTCTGCGGCTGATACATATCGATCCTTCCAAGCGGAATGACACCATTACGGAAAACGAGCTGAAAACTTATGTGGACGTGAGCCACGAGGATGGGGAAATTGAAACGGAAGAGCGGGAACTGATCTACAATGTGTTTGAATTTTCAGATACCTGTGCCAGGGATATTATGATTCCCCGCGTGAATATGGTAACGGTTTCCGAGGACGACAGCTACGACGAGATCGTGGAAACCTTTCGGGAAACCATGTACACCCGTCTGCCTGTCTATCAGGAAGAAAAGGACAATATGCTGGGCTTTATCAATATCAAGGACTTTCTGCTGGCCCAAAAGGAACCGGAAGCCTTTTCCCTGCAGCCCCTGATCCGGCAGGCTTACTACACCTACGAATATAAGAAGACCGCCGATCTGCTTCTGGAAATGCGGGAAAAAGCCATGAACGTAGCCTTTGTGCTCAATGAATACGGCTCCACCGTGGGCATGATCACCTTAGAAGATCTGCTGGAAGAACTGGTGGGGGAAATCCGGGACGAATATGACGAAGACGAAAAAGAACTGATCCAGGATATGGGAGACGGCCGCTATCTGATCGAGGGCAGCATGAACCTTTCCGACATCAACGACGCCATCGGCACGAGTCTGGACTCCGAAGATTATGACTCCATCGGCGGCATCATCATCGGCCAGTTGAACCGGCTGCCCGAAGACGGTGAAAGCGTCACCCTTCCGGACGGCTCCACCTTACAGGTGCAGGGACTGGAGCAGAACCGTATTTCCCGGGTACTGCTCACGCTGCCTCCCGTCAGGGAAGCGGATGACAACTATGACACGGAAAAAAGCCAAACCAAAGAATCCTCTACGGAAGCCTGACGCGGCTTCCCTAAGGCAGGCTAGGGAAGGCTGTACTTTTCCCTGTAGGCCAGTACCTTGCCCTTGAAATCCAGGTTGTTTTCTTCCCGCAGGGTATCCAGATATTCGTGGGTTTCAAAGCTGTCTTCCCGCACCTGGAGCAGGCAGACGGCTATATTGGAGCAGTGGTCCGCGATGCGCTCAAAGTTGGTGGTAATATCTGACAGGACAAAGCCCATTTCTATGGTGCATTTTCCCTTGCGCAGCCTTTTCACATGGCGTTTCTTGATCTCGATATTCAGCTGGTCGATCACCTCTTCCAAGGGCTCCACCAGACCAGCTTTCCCGATATCTTCGTTTTCAAAAGCTTCCACAGCCAGGGTGAGTATGTCTCTCACCGCATTGGAAAAGATCTCCACCTCTTCCTTGGCTTTGTCGGAAAATTCCAGCTTCTTGACCGCCATTTCATTTGCCGCTTCCTCAATATTCAGAGCATGGTCTGAAATCCGCTCAAAATCTCCGA
This sequence comes from uncultured Lachnospiraceae bacterium, assembly GCA_947631685.1. Taxonomy (GTDB): domain Bacteria; phylum Bacillota; class Clostridia; order Lachnospirales; family Lachnospiraceae; genus Acetatifactor. The sequence goes on along the minus strand of CANRMI010000001.1, from coordinate 114,451 downwards.
TACAGTGCAGCAATATGGACAGCACATGGCTTTCCCGCTCGGAAAGGTTCTTGCTGCTTAACTTTACCATATAGGTGCCCAGTTCGTCCTCAAACTTATCCACCAGGTTTTCCATGCGCACTACCGCTTCCGCCTTTTCGGCGTCATATTCCTTTAACAGATCCAGGGAGTATTCTATGGAGCGCTTCGCGCAGTGCGCCATGGCAACAGCCACTCTTCTGCTGCGCTCCACTGCCAGTCCCGGCGTATCCAGGAAACGGGTATCCAAAGTCCGGATTGCCTCTTCTTCCGGAGAGAGTTCTTCCGCGTCCGCCTTATCCGGCAGCACAAAACGCACCAGTTTCACAAACAGTCTGGAAAACGGCGCCAGCAGGATACAAGCCGCAATATTCATGGCAGAGTGAACCACCGCCACTCCCACCGCGGAAATGGCACCGTCCATAAAGGGGAAATGTACAATGGCGTGAATGCTGTAAAATACGCCCATGAACAGAGATGTCTTGGCGATATTGTAGAACAAATGAAGAAAGGCCGCCCGCTTCGCGTTCTTGCTGCCCCCCACGCTCGAAAGCAGGGTGGGCATACAGGCTCCGATATTCTCACCCATGATAACAGGGATCGCCGTGGCATACCCGACGGCTCCGGTCTTACAGAGCGCCTGCAGGATACCGATGGAAACCGAGGAGCTCTGTACAATGGCGGTTAAGACCAAACCCACCAGCAGCCCCAGTATGGGATTGGAAAACATCGTCAGAATGCTCCCAAATTCCGGAACCTCCGCCAAAGGCTTTACCGCGTCTCCCATGGTGTTCATACCAATCATCAGGATACCGAATCCGGCCATAATGGAACCAATATCTTTCCGCCTGTCCTTCTTGGAAAAACTGATCAGGCAGACGCCCACGATCGCCAGAACAGGAGAAAAGGAAGAAGGCTTGAGCAGCCGTATGAAAAAACTGCCTCCCTCTATCTCGGAAAGGCTTAACAGCCATGCCGTAATGGTGGTACCCACATTGGCGCCGATGATCACGTTCGCGGCCTGTTCCAGCCTCATAATGCCTGAATTGACAAAACCTACTACCATGACCGTCGTAGCCGACGAAGACTGGATAAGAGCCGTTACCCCCGTACCGATCAGCACCGCAGAAAACGGATTGCTGGTCAGCTTCTCCAGAATGCTCTCCAACCGGCCCCCGGAAGCCTTGGACAGGCCCTCTCCCATCATATGCATACCATACAAAAACAGAGCCAGTCCGCCAATCATGGTCAGTAGACTAAAAAAATCCATCTGCTTATCCTCTCTTCCACATGTACATGCCTGAAATCATTTGTCTACATTTGACATTTTACTACAGGTAAGCAGGAAATGGCAATCCATAAATAAAATCTGTTCTCTTTTTTTAATTGCGGCAGTTCGCCGCGTCAATGGCTAAAACCAGCAAAAGCCCCTCCAGCTCATCCTCCGGGTTCTGATAGTCAATGATATAGGTATCTCCCCAGTGAAAGGGCTCCTTGCGGATCTGGATCACGGGGCTGCCGCCCTGATACACTTCATACCGCCAGGCCGGGAAATCTCCTGCCACATGCCAGTTTTTGCAGTCCACCTCATAGCGGGGCTTGAAAAAACCGAACTGTTTCTGAATGGTGCCCACCTTTTGGCCGCCGGCCTCCATATCAAATTTAGGCAGAAAAGACAGAAGCTGCTCCCGTATCAGGCCGGCTTCCTTACCGGTATCGTGCTCATATACGTGAAGAATGTGTCCCCAGGAAAACAGTTCCGCCTTAACAAAATACCTGGGTTTTTCATATTCATCATAAATATCATAGGTATCCGTCCAGGAAAATACCCTCTGCTTGATCATCAGTCTCATGTATCCCCTCCTAAACTGCGTATTCTTATCTGCCACAGGCGATACAAACCGCAAGGGAGTAATCCAAAAGCGCCTCCACATTATACAATAAAAAACGCTCTCCCGTCACCATATCCTCTATCTCTCCCCTGTCTAAATCCGCAAAAAACTCCTGAAAGCTTCTGGAAAGTCCCGCCCCCGTACATTTGACGCAGGCTTCTTTCGCGCTCCAGAGCCGGAAAAAATCCGACCGCTCCTCCTGCCGGTCCTCCTTGTCCGCGCACAGAATCCTCTCCCACATCCCCGGATTCACATTTCTACGCTTTTGTATATCCACGCCCACCGGCCTGTGGGAGATTGCGCAGGCCGCATATCCGCCGGAATGAGACAGATTAAAGAACAGCCCCGGCCTGTCCGCATAAAAGGGCTTGCCCGAAGCCGTCCTTTGAATGGCTGCAGGCCCCGTTCCTTTCAGGCGCTCTGCGGCCTCCTGCGCCGTCACCGTACGCAGTATGGGCGCCTCTTCCTCCTGTAAGGCTTCCGCCTTTTTCTCACGCCATAAATCCGCCTCCAGAGCCGCATAAGACGCCAGCAGTCCGGCCGCCAGCCCCAATGCCCGGGCGTTCTTCTGCCGGCTCTTTTTCAGCTTCTCCTGCCTTTCCGGCTCCACCAAAGCAAGATACTTTGTAAAATAAGTCTCCTCTTCCAGCAAAGAGACGTCCATGAGATACAGCCTATTCATCCTGTTGGGTGAGATCCAGTTTGATCTGCAGATCCTTTAACTGTATCTCGTCTACCACATTGGGAGCCTCGCTCATCAGGCAGGAGGCATCCTTTACCTTGGGGAACGCGATCACTTCCCTGATATTATCAGCCTTGACAAGCAGCATGACAAAACGATCCAGGCCGATTGCCAGCCCTGCGTGAGGGGGCACACCGTACTTAAACGCATTGATCAGAAATCCGAAACGCTCATAGGCCGCCTCCTTGGTAAAGCCCAGAACCTCAAACATCTTCTCCTGTACTTCCGGCCGGGAGATCCTCACGCTGCCGCCGCCCAATTCCACACCGTTCAATACAATGTCATAGGCCTTTGCCCTGACCCTGCCCGGCTCCGTATCCAGCAGTTCCAGATCCTCGTCCATGGGCATGGTAAAGGGATGGTGCATGGCCACGTAACGGTTTTCTTCCTCGCTCCACTCTAACAGCGGGAATTCAGTGATCCAAAGGAAATTGAATTTATCATTGTCTATCATTTCCAGCTGTTTCGCCACCTCCAGACGCAGCGCTCCCAGCACGCTGTACACCAGAGCCGTCTTATCCGCGGCAAAAAGCAGCAGATCTCCCTTTTCGCCGCCCATGGCGCTGACCAGCGCCTCCAGCTCCTCGTCCGTCATGAACTTCGCGAAAGACGATTTATAGCTGCCATCCGGCATATAAGAAAGGTATGCCAGTCCCTTAGCGCCGTAGCCCTTCGCGAACTCTATCAGCGCGTCGATCTTCTTTCTGGGCATCTGCGCCTGTCCCTTCACGTTGATACCGCGGACGGAGCCGCCGTTTTCCAGCGCTCCCGTAAAGACGCCAAACCCACAGTTCTTCACGGTTTCCGATACATTTACCAGTTCCATGCCAAAACGGGTATCCGGCTTATCGGAACCGAATCGATCCATGGCTTCCTGCCAGGTCATACGCGGCAGAGGCAGGGTAATGTTTAAACCGATGGCTTCCCGGCACACCCGCTCCACCATTTTCTCCGTAGCGTCGATGACCTCTTCCACATCCACAAAAGACATCTCCAGATCCACCTGCGTAAACTCCGGCTGCCTGTCCGCGCGCAGATCTTCATCCCTGAAGCATCTGGCGATCTGGAAATACCTGTCGTAACCGGAACACATCAAAAGCTGTTTAAAGATCTGCGGTGACTGGGGCAGCGCATAGAAATTCCCCGGATGCACACGGCTGGGAACCAGATAGTCCCTGGCCCCTTCCGGCGTGGATTTTGTCAGCATGGGAGTCTCGATCTCTAAAAATCCCGCTTCCGTCATCTGCTGCCTGATGGTGGTGGTGATCCTGCTGCGCAGCATCAGATTCTTCTGCAGATTGGGCCTGCGCAGATCCAGATAACGGTATTTTAACCGCAGTTCCTCTTTCGTCTTGCTGTCCGCTTCTATGGGAAAAGGAGGGGTTTCCGCTTCGGATAAGATCCGAAGCTGCCCGGCCCGTACCTCGATCTCGCCGGTAGCCAGATTTTCATTGGCGGCCGCCGCTCTTTTTTCCACACGGCCCACCACGGCGATCACGAACTCACTGCGCAGTTTTTCTGCCTTGGCAAAATTCTCGCTGCCGCAGTCGCTCTCTTCAAAGATAACCTGCAGAATACCGGCCCTGTCCCGTAAATCCACAAAAATAATACCGCCCTTGTTTCTCTGCTTCTGTACCCATCCCATAACGGTCACGGTTTCCCCCACGTTGGCCGCGGAAAGTTCTCCGCAGCGATGAGTACGCTTTAAGCCCTTCATTGTCTCCGCCATTATATCCTCCTGTCCACCCTTATGCTTTTAAGGGCTCCTTATAAAATTCTTTAAATTCCGTATAGCCTTCCGCCGTCAGCTGTTCCTTTTGGAATTTTTTGTTCTTATTCATGCGGGCCACCAACACCTGACGCCCCTTTCCTCTCTCTTCCTGGGCCTGGGCGATCACCCGGCAAAGCGCTTCTCCGGACACACCTTTTTCAATGAGAAAGGCCGTCTTTTCCGGCCGGTTTGGCACCTGAAAGCCGCTCTCCATCAAAAGCAGGACAATCCGCTCGAAGCCAATGGAAAATCCGCAGGCCGGCACACTGTTACCCGTAAATTTCTCCACCATACCGTCGTATCTTCCGCCTCCGCCGCAGGCAGCGCCGAACTCCGGCATGTCGATCTCAAAAATGGGGCCGGTATAATAGCTCATCCCCCGCACCAGAGTCGGATCAAATACCAGTTCAAACGTATCCGCCTGCGTCGCGCCCACACTGTCTAAGATTTCCGTAAAAGAGACCATGACCTCCTCATCCAGATAGTCCGATAATCTCTCCCTTAAATACGCCACTCCATTGCCGGCCTGTTCTACCGCTTCAAACAGCTCCATGTATGTCTTACAGGCTTCCGGCGCGTATCCGGCGCCCTCCAGCTCTTCTCTGACGCCGTCCCGGCCAATCTTATCCATTTTGTCCAAGATGATAAAAACATTGTCATAATCCGCTTCGGCAAACCCCGCATAAGCCGCCATGGCCTTTAAGATCCTTCTGTCATTGATACGGATCCGGAAATTCTTAAAACCCAGCCTGCTTATGGTAGTGGTGGTAGCCAGGATCAGCTCTATCTCCGCCAGATTGGAGGCCTCTCCCAAAATATCAATATCGCACTGCATGAACTGGCGGTATCGTCCCCGCTGAGGCCTGTCCGCTCTCCAGACATTTCCCATTTGCAGCGCCTTAAAGGGAGAAGGCAGCTGCGCCGCGTTGTTGGAATAAAACCGCACCAGAGGTACCGTTAGGTCATAACGCAGTCCGCCGTCCACCAGGTCGCTTTCCGTCCGCGCCGTTTCCAGGTTCAGCTTCTCGCCCCTCTTTAAGATCTTAAAGATCAGCTTCTCATTTTCGCCGCCCTGCCTACTGGTCAGATTCTCAATATTCTCCACGGCCGGAGTCTCTATGGGAGTAAATCCAAATTTCCCGTATGTATCCTTTATAATACCCATCACATAATCCCGTATCTGCATCTCCGCAGGCAGGATGTCCTTCATACCGGTTACCGGTTTCTTGTTCAATGCCATATTTCCTCTCATTCTGCCGCATAAGCGGCCGTTTCATCAGCAAACGCAAAGTCCTTTGATACTTACAAGATTTTACACTGAAATATGGATGATTGCAAGGGGGTTGTGGTTTTTGCGGTTATTTTTATTGCGCATATCCATATATCCGCCTGATTTATCTGTAAATATTGACAATACAATTTTTAATGGGAAAATGTATTAGATAGAATATGAGCCTATATTCCATTTAACACTGCTTCTCTGCATACCGCCAGGAGGAATAAATACATGAGGGAACGCTTCAAGAGACCGTTACACCTTCCGATAACGCTGATAGCCGTTACGGTGATCGTTGTCCTGATCTTCAATCTTTTTATTATGACAAAAGTAAACAACGACCAGATAGAAGAACTGGGACGCATGAGGATCGAGCTGATCGCCGCCGATCTTCAAAGCCGTCTGGATGCCTGTACGGATTCCCTCAACGACATAGGAAACCGTCTGTCCGTTTTGATGAAAGACGATTATACCGAAGAAGAACTGCGCGCGTTTCTTTCCGAAGAAAAGAAAAAGGAGATCGCTTCGACCGGCAGAACCTGCCTGAACATCTTTTGTGTAACGCCTGACGGACACGTCCTGATCTCCGACATGGCTACGCCTGCGGATTATGTGCTTCAGGACAGGGACTGGTACAAGGCGCTTATGTCCGCTCCCAGAGACGAAGTATATATATCATCGGTATATAAGGATGCGTTTACGGACGGAATGTGCTTCACGGTTGCGGCCTCATTTGACAACGGCAACTTCCTGCTCGGTATCGACTATAACATGAATGATATCCAATCCTACATCACCAAAATGAGCGGAGAAAATTACGGTGACGCCATGATCGTCAACAGCGACGGAACGATTACCGGATACACCGATGAATCCATGGTGGGAGAAAAGATTTCCGATCAGTTTGCCGACTACCGGGAAACGTTTCTGCTGATTTCTTCCAATTCCGGATCTACCGTGACGGAAAGCCGCGACGGCGGGATCATTTTCGGAAGCTGTACGGAAAACAACTGGTATCTGCTGTTGAAGATCAGCCGCCTTGAACTTTATAAAGATTCCTATTCTCAGTTTATCGTTAATTCTGTGGTCATCATTGCCCTGGTCGTTGTCATCGCCGTTTTCTATATAATGGGATACAAGGAGCGCTGCCGCGCTGAAGACGCGCTGAAATACAAAAACAAATTCATTTCAAAGATGTCCGACAAATTCCGTACGCCTTTGAATAAGATCACCGAATATGCCGATTCCATAAAGGAAAAGGACGATGGCGCCGCGGAATCAGTGGATATGATCCGCCTTGAAGCCGCCCATCTCGGTGAAATGATGGATAATATCCTCTACTATTCCGATATTGTTTCTTCAAGAGATGAAAAACGCAAGGATTCCAAGCCCAAAAAGAAACACAAGGATCTTTCCGATATAGGACAACATTATTTCCGTACACTGATTATCATCATGCTTGTAGTCACCATGCTGACTACGATCTTCCTCTGCGCCCATCTGTATATAAGAAACGCAGGTTCCAAAATGCTGGAAGAAGCGGGCGAATACAGTTATCAGATAAACAACTGGGTTACCGAGCAGGAAAGCATTTTGAATATGTTTGTAAACTCCATATCCGCCAATCCGGAAATGCTCAACGATTATGAGGGCATGGTAAAATATCTCGACGAGATCACCCGCCATTATCAGGGAATTTCCGCCACTTATATCGCGAATCCCGCGTTCAGCCACGGGCATCCGATGGTCATGAATAACGGCTGGGTTCCGGCGGAGGACTATGTCGAGGAAGAACGGCAATGGTATATTGATGCCCTTGCTGCTGATGATTACAATATAACGGAGCCATACTACGATGCCCGCACCGGCGAATACTGCATTACGTTTTCCAAGGCCGTTTATACCGGCAACGGCAAACAATTTCTCGGCGTATTCGCGGTGGATTTCTATCTTAATGTCCTTACAAATATCATCAACAGCAACCAGGCACAGGACGGCTATGCGTTTCTGGTTGACAAGGACGGACAGGTCATCGATCACCCCAACCCGGATTACCGTGTGTATAACGACAATTTCGTCAATATCCGCGACCTGCCTTACTATGACGTATACATGACAAATAGAAATGTCATAAAACCGATCAGGGATTATGACGGCAGGCTGCGCATGTGTCTGATTCTGAATGACGAGTTATCGGATTTCAGCATTGTTGTACTCAAGGACGCATGGAAAATGTATGGCGGCGTTGTGCCGTATACGCTACTGTATCTGGTACTTTTCAGCCTCTGTATCATTGCGGTAAATATCCTGGTTACCCATATGATGCAGCGGCAGTTAAAGGCAAACGAAGATCTGAAAAAAGCAGCCGCCGCTGCCGCTGCCGCCGATAAGGCAAAATCCAATTTCCTCGCCAGAATGAGCCATGAGATCCGCACGCCTATCAATGTGATACTCGGTATGAATGAAAGCAGAACCAAAGCTGAAAGATATTCCTGTCATCTTTCTTACGGCGGATGATGACCAGGATACCGAAACGGAAGGCTTTAAAGCCGGCGCAACGGATTTTATCCGCAAGCCGTTCATTCCCGATATTATGCTGCAAAGGGTGGGCAGGATGCTCGAACTTCACCGTTTGCAGACCAACCTTGCCAGAGAGGTAAAACGCCAGACAAAATATGCCCAGGAACGTCAGGAACGCATGAAAAGACTTTCAAGGGAAATGGTATTGTCTCTTGCAAAAGCGGTTGAAGCAAAAGATAAATATACCAACGGCCATTCTGAACGCGTGGCGTATTACGCGCGTCTGATAGCCAAAAAAGCAGGTATGAGCGAAGCGGATCAAAATGATATTTATTTTGTCGGCCTCTTACATGATATTGGAAAAATCGGCATTCCCGATACCGTAATCAACAAAACATCAAAACTTACCGATGAAGAATTTGCCATGATAAAGCAGCATCCGGCCATCGGAGCAAAGATCCTGAAAGATATTACCGAAATGCCCGGTATTGAAATGAGCGCAAGATGGCACCATGAACGCTATGACGGAACAGGTTATCCCGATGGCATAAAGGGTGAGAATATCCCTGAATTTTCCCGTATCATCTGCGTTGCCGACGCTTACGACGCAATGACTTCTACCAGAAGTTATCGTGACATATTGCCGCAGGAAAAGGTCAGAGATGAACTTGTCAAGGGAAGGGGTACCCAGTTCGATCCCAAATACGCCGACATTATGATCCAGCTTATCGACGAAGATACGGATTATAAGATGAAGGGATAAATTATACGGCGTAGTAAATTACTGCATTAAAATTCTTTTAAAAGGATGTATATTATGTTATAGTTTAATTATCTTTTTCGTAGCATCCTTTATAACCTGAAAGGGAAGGGATTTCTTAAAACGAATGGGATAAAGAAAGCCAACGATACGGCAGGATGAAAGGAATCTTATGCGATTCATGCAAAGTAAAGGAACATTATCTAAAAAGCTCCAAACAATCAATTACCCTAGATGGATTTTTTTTCTTCTCATGGCCATCGGCATCGGCGTTCGAGTGATCGGATTCGGAATAATTCCCGGTGATTTAAACCAAGACGAGGCATTCGGAGGCTATAACGCGTATACCCTGCTGCACTATGGCGTAGATTCCGCAGGATATCCATTCCCTGTGTATCTGTATACATGGGGAAGCGGTATGAGCGCGTTAAACACCTATCTGATGATACCTTTTATGGCGGTATTTGGACCGCGGATATGGGTTATCAGAATGCCACAGCTGATTGTATCCTGCCTAACCTTATGGACGGTATATCTGCTTATCAAAAAAATGTATAACGAAAATACCGCATTATTCTGTATGTTTTTACTGACTATTTGCCCTTGGCACATTACTATGTCGCGCTGGGGACTAGATGCCAATCTCGCGCCAGGTTTTTTAATCTTCGCGCTTTATTTTTACGTCAAAGGCTTGGAACATGCCAAATTTTTAATGCTTTCCGCGCTGATGTATGGACTTTCCTTGTATTGTTATTCTACAATCTGGGTGATTGTGCCTTTTATCGTGCTTTTGGAATTTTTATATGGACTTTATGTACACAAAATAAAACTGGATCGATATGTGTTTTTTTCTATATTAATCCTCGGTACCCTCGCATTGCCTTTGCTCCTATTCCTGTTAGTGAATATGGGCGTAATAGACGAAATTCGTCTTCCATTTCTTTCCATCCCCAAGCTTCTGGTCATGCGTAATAACGAAATTGGACTTTCCGCGGATATTGTCACTAGAGCCAAAAATATATGGCATCTTATGAAGATACAATCTGATAACATAATCTGTAACGGTACTGAAGAATACGGAATCTACTATGCAGGTACATTATCTTTCTTCATCCTGGGAGCTTACTTCTGCATCAGGACTTTTCTAAAAAAATTGGTAAAAAGGGAATATGCGCCAGAAACCCTTCTTTTACTCCAAACCGCCGGAGGCATTTCACTCGGGTTACTATTGAATCGTATAAATATCTGTAGGGTCAATACTTTGTTCATCCCCATGGTTCTTATCGCCGCTTTAGGCATATATCAGCTCTTTTCGCTTATCAATATAAAAGAGCTGATTCTGCCGACCATATATTATCTGATCATGTTTATCGGTTTCGTGCATTATTATTTTACGGATTATAATAAACTGGCGGACTACCCTTTCTGCCATGGTCTGCAGGCTGCGGTAGAAGAAGCGGTGTCTTACGATGGGCCTATATATTACAGCCGCGGAATCGAACATTCCAGAATCCTTTTTTTGACCAAGGAACCGGTATGGGATTTTATTGATACAGTAGAATACTACTCTTATCCGAGTCCTTATCTGGAAGCAAAATCTTTTGGACGCTACAACTGTGATTTTGACGTTGCGGCGCCGGACATCAACGTGACCTATATTCTTGGCCAAAACGCAGATTGGAACTTATATGAAGAACAGGGCTTTATAATTCACGCTTATGATTGGTTTGCAGTCGCGCACCATCCGGACAATATCCATGCCACAAAACCTTGAGGTATTCTCCTGGCATCCGGCGGACAAAATACCGGATGACTTACGTATATTTTGAGTCATCAGTCACCGAATAACACACGTTTCCGCTCGATCATCTCGTCGATTCTCTCAATATACTGGGCCACTTCCTTCACATTCTCGCACCGTTCGATGCGCCCGTCGGGGTAGACTCTTTTCGTGATCGATCCTGCGCCTAATGCAAGAATGGTCTGCACTTCCTCCATAATCAGGATATTATACAGACCGTCACAGCCTTCTTTCGCATAGCCCACATTTTCAAAATTGCCGGACATATTTTTCTGGCGGTAAAGGTAATAGGGGTGCATGGACATGGCCCTGGCGCCGTTTGCGGCAATTTCCATGGTTTCTTCCGTGTTGCGCAGCGCTTCCATTCCGTTTTCCTGTATCCACTTGCTCAGCTTAGAGGCCCTCTTTACAGCTAGGGAATGCACAGTCAGGGAATCCGGTGCCAACGCCCTGATCTCGTCCATGGTCTTAGATACGTCTTCCGCGGTTTCCTTGGGCAGCCCCAGGATAATGTCCATATTGATGTTAAAATCTCCCACCTCCCGCGCCAGGGCAAAGGCTTCCCTGACCTGGGCCGGTGAGGCTTGTCTTCCGATAATGCGCAGTGTCTCTTCCTTCATGGTCTGGGGATTGATGCTGATCCGTTCCACGCCATAAGCCTTCAGCACCTCCAGTTTTTCGCGGGTAATGCTGTCCGCCCTGCCCGCTTCCACGGTAAATTCCCGCACAGTTGAAAAATCAAAGGTTTCCTTCAGGGCTGCCAGCAGCCGCTCCAGCTGACCGGGTTCCAGAGTTGTCGGGGTTCCTCCCCCTATGTAAACGCTGTCCAGGATCCGTGATCCCGCAATCTCTTTTGCGGCTTTCATTTCCCGGATCAGGCAGTCCAGATAAAGGTCCACCTGCTTCTGATACAAACGGACGGGAAATGAGGTAAAGGAACAGTACAGACAGGTGGTGGGACAGAAAGGAATGCCCACATACAGACTGAAACCGTCCTCAAAATGCGCCTCGGACAACAGGGCTTTTTCCCTTTTCGCGATTTCCAGTCCCAGCTTTGCCTTACCCGGACTGACAAAATACTCTTCCTGCATAAAATGGAGGATTTCCTCTTCTTTTCTTCCCTCTTCCAGCATACCCATGGCGATCTTGGCGGGACGGATTCCCGTCAGATTGCCCCAGGGCAGGCTTTTTCCCGTATGCTCGGACAGCGTACGATATAGAAAGCGTTTAAATCCAACCTTATACGCCTTAAAATTTTCATTTTCCCGACAGCCCGCTTCTGCCTGCCAGTATCGCAAGGGTTCCTGCCCTTTGCAGAGGTCTTTCTCCGTAAACCTTAGCTGCGCCCCCTCATTTGCCAGCGTTATTTCCAGCCGCAGGGATTCGGTGCATTCTTTCCTTTTTTCTTCACTCATATCCGGTGTGATGACCTTTACTGTTTCCTGGGGATAAAAGGCCTTGACCAGGGAGTTGATATCATATTCAAATCTGGTTTCATTGACGGAAACCGCATACATACTACTTTTCCTCTCCTTCTTTATCGGGGATCACCCCTCTTCCCAAAAACACCCAAAAGGGAAATACGATCATGATCGGATATATATATCTCAGCTGCACCGTTGGCCCTAACAGCAGTGTAAGAAAATATCCCATCGCCGTCACCGCGGGCAGTATGGCCCTCCTCTTTTTCCTTATCAGGAGCACGCCCGTCCACAGAAGGTACAGATACAGATAAATCCCCGGAACAAACAGCCACTTTATCACCGGCAGTTTCAAATAGGAATTGTTATCCGCCCATCTTTCCAGACTTTCAAACAGCCAGCCGCATTTTGTATCCTTATAGATGCCCTGTTCCTCCAGCGTATTCTCATCCCATCTGGTCTGGACATAGCCGCCGCCCGCTGCCTGTCCTGCCTGCATATTCACATAGGCATGGCTGACATCTCCCGGATACAGATACCCGGCGTCCACTGCCAGTACCGCATTGATAAAATCGCCGGGATATTCGGCCAGCAGATGAAAATAGGACGTTATAAATTCTCCGGTACGATAGCGGACCACATAAGTATTGGTGTAGCTTTTTACCGGATCCGCAAAATCCGGCCTGTAATTTCTGTACGCTTCCCCCAGTATAAAATCGTTTACCAGTGCCTTATCCTGCTCTTCCATACTGCCGTCGTCTTCCGGTATGACTCCAATGCCCCCATGATAGACCATGGTCCGCGCCAGCTGCTGTATGGGCGTACTCAGCATTTCCCTTTTGTCTCCCTGCTGCGCGCCGGTGATCCGGAATACGGCTCCCAGTATGAGATTTCCTCCCACAAACCCGGCAGCCGTCAATACCAGCAGGTATCTGTAAAGGGGACGCCGCTTTCTTCCAGACAGCATTCCCACAACCAGAAAGAACAGCAGTACCAAAAGAGCGTATTTTCCGTTATTGCGAAACAGCACGATCCCCACCGTTGAACAGACGAGCAGACAGGAGGCGGCCTTTCCTCCCTTTCCCGCCGCAAACAGGCCAAGCGTCAGCGCCTGCAGGAGAAAAAAGGCAGAAAAGAAAGTATCCTTTGTCATGCTGATGCTCATATACCAGTGAAAAGGAAAAAACATGCAGTAAGCCTGCACAAGCAGGATGCTCAGATACGTGCTATTTGCCTTCCATAACAAAGTAACCCCAAAACTCAGCGCCGCGGCCAGAAACAGCATCTGCAGCAGGGCAAGCGCCGCGATTCCTCCATTGGCGCTGTGCCAGATGGCTTTTCCCAGTCCAATGGCCGCCCTGAGCAGCAGTGTATGCACAATGGGGTGATGATCGATATAAGCGCCGGAAACGATCTGTTCTAACTGAACAGGAAAATCATACGCGCAGATAGCGGGATAATATGCCAGATAAACCGGAAACCAGATGCAGAGTATCAGAAAAAAAGCTGCGGCAAAAACTTTTGCCGCGCCCCTTCCGGATGAGTGAGAAAATAGGGGAAACGCTTTTACCTTGCGCCAGAACGCGCTCTTACAGAAAGGGATTGTTTTTCCTTTCCGTACCAGCAAAAAAGCCCCTGTGCCAAAACAGATACCGAAAAACAGGCTGAGCCCCAGGACGCCCAGAGCATAGCCCCAGGTCCAGAGAATATTCCCCTGGGCTGCCAGCTGCCTTCCTGTCAGGGAAAAAAAGGCCAGCAAAAAGGCGGTGAAACCCAAAAGGACATATCCTCCCCATCCTTTCTGCTCCTTTTTCATCTTCATTCCCTTTACTCCTCTCCTACGTAAGGATTGTATTTTTTCTCATGCTCCACCGTGGTGCTCTCTCCATGCCCGGGATAGAGCTGCACATCGTCCGGCAGGGTAAAGAGCTTGTCCCGGACAGAAGCCGTCAGCTCCGCGCTGCTGCCCGTGGGGAAATCCGTCCGACCGACGGACTCAAAAAAGACAGTGTCGCCACAGAGCACAAAACCGCCCTGCTCAAAGTAATAACAGCAGCTTCCCGCCGTATGCCCCGGCGTCGCCAGTACTTTACAGGTAATGCCGACTATCGTCAGCTCCTGGCCGTCCTGCAGATATTCATCCGCGGTAATGCTGCATGGCCGTCCCGCAGAGGCCGAAACATTCAGCGCCGGATCCGCGCACAGTTCCCGCTCCTGCTCCAAGGCATAGACCTTGGCGCCGCTTAAAGCGCGCAGCTCCTCCACGCCCCAGATGTGGTCAAAATGCCCATGCGTCAAAAGAATGCCCGCTATGGTAAACCCTTTTTCACAAAGGGCCTGATAGATCCGTTTTCCGTTGTCAGGCGGATCCGCCACCAGCACGTCCTTTCCGCCCTCTTCGTATACCAGATAACAGTTGGTGCCGTACACGCCAAGCACCATACGTCCGATCCGCAGCTTCGCCATCAGCCTGTCGTCCTTTCTATATCTATTACGCTGTCAATGGTCCGTATCTTTTCAATGATCCTGTTCAATTCTTCCCGGCTGCCAATCTCAAAGGAAGTCTGCAAGGTCGCGATACCCTGTTTGCTGGTCCGGGTGTTCATGGAACGTATATCGATGTTTTTCTCTGTCAGGGCCTTGGATATATCCGCCAGAAGACCGTTGCGGTTATTGGCATAGATAACGATCTCCGCAAAGTATTTTTCGCCCTCTCCGCCTTTGTCAGGCTCCTGCCAGTCCGCTTCGATCAGTCTGGATCTTTCTATTTCCGGCAGATTTAATATATTCACGCAGTCCGTTCTGTGAATGGAAATGCCCCTGCCCCTGGTGACAAAGCCCACTATCTCATCCCCGGGTACCGGAGAACAGCACTTGGAAAAACGGACGGACACATCCGTAATACCCTTTACCGTAATCCCGCTCTTAGACTTGACAGAGGCCGGCCGGTTGTTCTGCGCTTCCGCGATACCGGCCAATATTTCTTCGTTGGTCAGTTCTTTCTGGTGGTCGCGCTCATAATATTCCTGCATCTTATTGGCGATCTGGCCCTCTTTCAAGGCTCCATGCCCTATTGCGGCCAGTACCGCGTCCCAGTTCTGAAAACCGTATTTATGCTGAATGGCTTCCATATATTCCGCGCAGAGCAGATCGGAAAGGATGATATTCTTACTCTTACAGTAAGCGGCCAGCAGTTCCTTGCCCTTTACAATATTGTCTTCTTTCAGCTCGTTTTTGAACCACTGGTTGATCTTGTTCCTGGCCTGAGTGCTTTTTACGATGCTCAGCCAGTCCCTGCTGGGGCCCTTGGAGTTCTGGGACGTAATGATCTCGATCCTATCCCCGTTCTTGATCTCATAGTCAATCGTAACCAGTTTGCCGTTTACCCTGGCCCCTACCATTTGGTTGCCCACCGCGCTGTGAATGGCATAGGCAAAATCAATGGGCGTGGAGCCTGCAGGCAGATTCTTTACGTCCCCGCTGGGAGTAAAGCAGTATACATTGTCAGAGAACAGATCCAGGTCGCTCTTTAACAGGTTCATAAACTCCCTGTTGTCGGAGGTATCCCGCTGCCACTCCAGGATCTGACGCAGCCAGGTCAGCTTCTCTTCCTCCTGGGTTTCCACTTTCTTGCCGTCGGAAGCTTCCTTATATTTCCAGTGGGCCGCGATACCGTATTCCGCCGCCTTATGCATTTCAAAGGTCCTGATCTGAATCTCAAAAGGCTGTCCCGTGGAACCGATGACCGTGGTATGCAGGGACTGGTACATATTGGCTTTGGGCATGGCAATATAATCCTTGAAACGCCCGGGAATGGGTTTATACATTTCATGGATAACGCCCAGCGCCGCATAACAGTCCTTCACCGTGTCCACGATGATACGGACGGCAAACAGATCGTATATCTGGTCCAGCGTCTTATTCTGGTTCTTCATCTTTTTGTAGATGCTGAAAAAGTGTTTTACCCGTCCGTCGATCTTGGCTTTGATACCGGCATGTTCAATATGCTCGCTCACTTCCTCCACAATACTGGTGATATACTTTTCCCTTTCACTTCTGCGAATGGCTATTTTATCCACCAGATCGTAATATGCTTCCGGCTCCAGATATTTTAAGGAGAGATCGTCTAACTCCACCTTGATCTTGGAAATGCCCAACCGCTGCGCGATAGGGGAATATACCTCAATGGTCTCCTTCGCGATCCGCTGCTGGCTTTCCGGCTTCTGATAGCGCAGCGTCCGCATATTGTGCAGTCTGTCCGCCAGCTTGATCACGATCACGCGTATATCCTTTGCCATGGCTAAAAACATCTTCCGCAGGTTTTCCGCCTGCATTTCCAGTCTGGCATCGCTCTCCGAACCGCTGCCGCTGCTCAAAGGAATGTTCTCCAATTTGGTGACGCCGTCCACTAACTGCGCCACCTCAGAGCCAAACTCCTCTATGATCTCCTCCTCGGTCATGATAGTGTCTTCCACAACGTCGTGCAGAAGTCCGGCCACAATGGTCTCCTTATCCATTTCCAGGTCGGCCAGGATAATGGCTACGTGCAGAGGATGGATAATATAGGGCTCCCCGGATTTCCGCTTCTGCTCCTTATGGGCGGTACAAGCTACCTTATAGGCCTTTTCTATCATGGAAATATCATCCGACGGGTGGTACTTGCGCACATGCGAAATAAGCACCTGATAAAGCTCATCCGGTGACATAAATTCCTGAAGTTTTGTTATTTTTCCGTCATCCAGTACCACTTTTTCTTCTGTCATAAATATCCGCACCTTTAAAAGAATTTATTTTCCTTCATAGATAATTGCAGAATCCATGCGATATTTTTTCAGTCTTTCCCTGCCCTTCAGCCCGGCCAGCTCGATCAAAAATACCAGTCCGGCCACCTGGCCGCCCAGCGTTTCCACCAGCTTGATCATGGCTTCCGTGGTCCCGCCCGTAGCGATCAGATCGTCTACGATCAGTACCTTCTGTCCCGGCTGAATGGCATCCTTGTGCATTTCGATCACGGCCTTGCCGTACTCCAGCTCGTACTCCGCTTCCACGGTTTCACGGGGCAGCTTGCCTTTTTTTCTGATAAGGATAAAGGGCTTATGATTATTATATGCGATAGGCGCTCCCAGGATAAAGCCCCTGGATTCCGCTCCCACCACCACGTCATAGTCCAGATCCGCTATCATATCCTGCATGGTATCCACGGCCAGCCTGAAGCCCTCCGCGTCCTGCAGCACGCTGGTAACGTCTCTGAATATAATGCCTTTCTCCGGAAAATCCGGTATACTCCTTACGTAGTCCTCTAACTTTTTCATCCGCACAACCATACCTTTCCACAAAATTGTATCATTTATCCCATTTTTAAAAGCTTTGCTTTAAAATAAAATCATTATAGTATGTTTGGACCGGAAAGTCAAAACAATCGCGCTAATCTTTCCGGTTTAAGAGCAGACCGGCCTCTTTGGCGAACTTCTCTGCGGAAGCGTACCTCTTTGGGGGCTGCTTCTGTACACAGCGCTCGATGATCCGCCTGCATTCCCGGCTTACGACTCCGCCCCGCCCCATTTGCAGCATATCCTGCATAAGGCGCCCCAAAGCGTAAATATCGCCGCGTACATCCGGAATGCCCGTCCAGTGTTCGGGCGGAGCGTAAAGAGGAGTGCCGCCTCTCTGCCTGTCCTCCCTGTCCAAGGGCGTTCCCGCCTCCACAGCGCTTCCAAAATCTATCAGCTTCACCCCGCCGGTACCGGTCATCATGATATTTTCCGGCCTTATATCGCCGTAAACCCAGGGTGGGGACGCGGTATGGAGCACATGCAGCGCTTGGGCTGTCCGGACTCCGATCTCCAACGCCTCCGTTTCCGTATAGCGGCCGATCCGCCGCTTTCTGTCCGCCAGATTTTCCCCGTCTATGTACTCCATCCAAAGGCGGCTTTCCCCGCCTTCTTCCGTATAGTCATAGAGTGCCGGAAAATACGGGGAGGAAAAGCCGGCCAAGAGCTTAGCCTCCCTGCGCAGGATCTCTTTTTTACATCCCCGCTTTAGTGCCAGTTTTCTTTCCAGCAGCTTATCATACAGCAGAAACACTTCGGCGGTAGCACCGCTTCCCAGCGTCTTCAACACTTCATATCTTTCTTTTGTTTCTTCCAATCCTTTCCCCTATCCCGCAAATATATTGGAAATATCGTTAAACAGTACCACTACCATTAAGATCATAAAGAATACCAGGCCCACAAAGTGCACGATGCCTTCTTTTTCCGGAGGAATGGGTTTTCTGCGGATCAGCTCGATCAGCAGAAAGACCAGCCTGCCCCCGTCCAGTGCCGGAATGGGCAGCAGATTCAGTATGCCCAGATTGACCGAAAGCAGCAGTATGATATTCATCATGCTGAGAGTCACCGCGCGCACACCGTATGCCTTGGATTCTTCATAGGTTTTCCCTACCACGTTGACCGCGATCCCCACAGGTCCCGCCACGTCCTTTTTAGAGAACTGCCCCGTCAGCAAAAGTCCCAGGCTCTTATAAGTCGCCGTCACATTGTAGCGGATTTCATACCATGCGTCCCGAAAGACCGTCAGCCCCTTAGCCTGTTCATAGATGCCGCCGTAAATCCCCAGCAGATACCTTCCCTGGGTTTCGTCATATTCGGGGACCATCTCTACGCTCTGTTTCTCCCCGTCCCTTTCATAGACCACTTTCATGGTCTGGCCCTTGTTGAGTATGGTCATCAGATAGACATCCCGAAACAGATAGGTCTTGTGGCCATCGATGCTGACTATCCTATCCCCTTCCTGCAGTCCCGCCGCTTCCGCCGGACTGCCTTCCCCTACGCCTGCCAGCAGCGTCGTGTCCGTAGCGGATGCCGCCACCAAAATCACCGCCACGATAAAGGCCAGTATAAAATTGAAAATCGGTCCCGCCGCCACCGTAGCGATTCTGGCCCAGACACCGGCCTTTAAAAAAGAGCCCTCTCCGCCGCCGTTCTCGCTTTCCAGTCCGTCCTCGCCCTCAAACATACAGGCGCCGCCAATGGGCAGCAGCCGGATGGCATATTTGGTTTCCTTCCGGGTGAAAGACCAGATTGCCGGGCCCATTCCCACAGAAAATTCCACCACATGGATGCCGTTCATTTTCGCCAGCAGAAAATGTCCGAATTCGTGGGACAAGACCACCACGCCAAAAATAATGATAAATAAAACCACCGTACTAATCAGCTTTTCCATTGCCTCACCTGCTTATTTCTTCCTCGATAAAACCATAGGTCTCTTCTTCCGCCCTGAGGATTTCCTCCACCGAAGGATTTTTTACCGCTTTATGCCTTTCCATACCCGCCTCGATCATATCCGGGATCTGCGGATAGGATATTTTCCCGTTCAAGAAAAGGTGCACTGCCCTTTCGTTGGCGGCGTTAAATACCGTGGGCATACTCCCCCCGATCTCTCCGGCCCTGTAGGCCAATTTTAAACCGCGGAAAGTATCCATATCCGGCTTTTCAAAAGTCAGCTGCCCCAACTCATAAAAATCCAGCTTTTTCCCGGCCATGGGCCTTCTGTCCGGATAAAAGAGCGCATACTGAATGGGCAGCTTCATGTCGGGCGTCCCAAGCTGCGCCATAACGGCGCCGTCTTCATATTCTACCATGGAATGGATCACGCTCTGAGGATGCACCACCACCTGAATATCGGAAAGCTTCACGTTAAAGAGCCAGCCGGCCTCCATGACCTCCAGCCCCTTGTTTACCATGGTGGAGGAATCTATCGTTACCTTTTTCCCCATGGACCAGTTGGGATGCTTCAACGCATCCTCCGGCCGGATATGCTCCAGCCTATCGCGCGTAAACCCTCTGAAAGGCCCGCCCGAAGCGGTCAGCAGAATCTTGGATACCCGCTGTCTGGGTTCCCCGTTTAAGCACTGGAAAATAGCGCTGTGCTCACTGTCCACTGGCAGAATGGGGACTTTTCTTTCTTTTGCCAGGGGCATGATCAAATGCCCCGCGCAAACCAGGGTTTCCTTATTGGCCAGCGCAATGGTCTTACCGGCCTCTATCGCCGCAAGGGTGGGCCTGATACCGATCATGCCCACAATAGCCGTTACCAATACTTCCGCCTCGGGCATCACCGCCATTTCCAGCAGTCCTTCCATTCCGGAAAGGATCCTCACCGGTATATCCGCCGTCCGCTGCCTTAAATCCGCCGCGGCTTTCTCATCCCACAAAACAGCTAACTTCGAGCCAAATTCCCGGATCTGCCGCTCCAGCAGCTCCACATTGCTGCCCGCCGCTAACGCCGTCACTTCCAGATCCTTATTTGCCCTTACAATATCCAGCGTCTGGGTTCCTATGGAACCTGTGGAACCCAGTATCGCGATTTTTCTTCTGTTTTCCATCTCCGGCCTCCATTTTCATACTACCGGCCAATTAACAGCGCCGCCAGAAAATATATCATGGGAGCGGTTACGATCACACTGTCGAACCGGTCCATGATCCCTCCGTGTCCCGGAATCAGTCTGCCGTAATCTTTGATATTGTGGTTCCGCTTGATAGCGGACGCCGCCAGATCTCCCACCTGACTGGCAATCGCGCCAACCACGCAGATAAACACCAGGATCAGGGTAACCGATTTATCCTCCACTGCCTGCTCCATCAGAAAATAGCCGTATGCCGCCGCCAGAAGTCCGGCCCCCGCCAAGCCGCCAATGCAGCCTTCCAAAGATTTTTTAGGACTCAGGACGGGAAAGATCTTCTTTTTTCCAATGCAGATCCCCACCAGATAAGCGCAGGTATCGCAGCCCCACGAACTGATCAGGATCAGCCAGACCAGGTACTGCCCGTAGAGCGCCTGCCTTGTCATATAGAGAAAGGACAGCATGACCGGAGCATAGATAAAGTGAAAAAAATTCTCCGCTATTTTTTCGGAAGAGTATTTGGGAAAGGTTACCACATATACCGCCATATCCGCCATGAACACGCCCACCACGGCCGCGCACAAAAGCACCGGATCCCCCGAAAAAAACATGGCCGCGTAATAGGCTGTAATACCTAAAAATCCCACGACTTCCAAACCGTTTATCTTTCCTTTTGTATGGACGCCGGCAGCTTTGGTCAGTTCCATATAGCCCACGATCGCTATAAAAAAAGTGACCGCCGCCAAAAGCGGCCCGCCTGCGATCAAAGTACACAGAGCGATCAGTACCAGGACCACGCCGCTTATCAACCTCGTCAGAAACATTCCCTACTCCTCCTTTACAAGGCCGTATCTTCTGTCCCTTTTATTATATGCCTCCACCGCTTTTATCAATTCTTCTTTTGAAAAATCCGGCCACGCCACAGGGGTGAAATAAAATTCCGTATAGGCCAGCTGCCACAACAAAAAATTGGAGATCCGCTGCTCTCCGCAGGTACGGATCAACAGATCCGGCTCCGGCAGTCCCCCCGTATCCAGGCATTGGGAGATCAGCTCTTCCGTGATCTCCGAAGCCTTCAGCCCGCCGGCTTCTATCCTTTCTCCCAAGCGGCACATACAGCGGCGCAGTTCGTCCCGTCCGCCGTAATTTAAAGCTATCTGGAAGTGCAGCCCGTCGTTGTTTTTCGTGGCCTCTTCCAACTCCGCGATCCGCTGCCGGATGTCTTCGTCCAGACCGCTCTTATCCCCGATGACTCTGACGCACATCCGGTTTTTCTCTGCCGTCTTTAAACAGGTTTTCATATAGTCCCGCAGCAGTTTCATCAAAGCTTCCACTTCCTTGGGAGGACGGTTCCAGTTTTCCGTGGAAAAAGCATATACCGTCAGATACTGGATTCCCATTCGGTATGCTTCCTCGCAGATGACCTCTACGTTTTTCGCGCCCTGCGCATGTCCGTAGTTACGGGGCATTCCTTTGGCCTTTGCCCATCTCCCGTTCCCGTCCAGGATGATCGCCACATGGCGCGGCATCTTTAATTCGTCCATGGCTTCCTCCAACAATTTGTCAAAGGGCGGTCACAAGGCCCGCCCTTTACTTTTATCACTATACGGTCATGATCTCTTTGGATTTGCTCTCCATTAAAGCATCTATGTCCTTGATATATTTATCCGTCTGCTTCTGCAGGCTTTCTTCCAGCTGTTTGATCTCATCCTCGGATACGTCCGTTTTGGACAGCTTCTTGAAAGCGTCGTTACCGTCCCTTCTGATATTGCGGATAGCAACCTTTGCCTCCTCGCCCTTTTTCTTTACTTCTTTTACCAGGTCCTTTCTTCTCTCCTCCGTCAGTTCCGGGAATACCAGTCTGATCACGGAGCCGTCGTTAGAGGGCGTTATCCCGATATCCGAAGAAAGAATAGCCTTCTCCACAGCTTTCACCAGCGATTTTTCCCAGGGCGCGATCTGGATGATACGCGCCTCCGGCACCGTAATATTCCCCACCTGTTGAATGGGAGTGGGCGTGCCGTAGTAGTCCACGCGCAGCTTATCCAGCACATGGGGGTTGGCCCTTCCCGCACGGATAGCCGCGTAATCCGACTCCAGATATTCAAAAGTTTTTTTCATTCTTTCACTGTAGCTGCTTACTCTCTCGTCCATACTCATACCATACCTTTCCCTGACACTCTATACAGTTATTTTGGTACCGCTGAAGCTGCCTTTTACCGATCTGACGATGCTTCCCGGCTGATTCAGGCCGAAAACCCGCATGGGCATCTTATTGTCCCTGGCCAGAATGGAGGCCGTCATATCCACCACCTGTAGATTTCTGGCGATCACTTCGTCAATACTGATCTCGTCATATTTTTTGGCGTCCGGTACCTTGGCCGGATCCGCGTCATACACGCCGTCCACGGATTTCGCCAGCAGGATCGCGTCCGCTTCCACTTCCACCGCTCTGAGCACCACTCCGGTATCCGTGGAAAAATAAGGATGACCGGTGCCTCCCGCAAAAAATACCACCATGCCTTTTTCAAAATATTTGTTGGCCCGATCCTTAGAAAAGAGCTTGGTAAAAGAACCACATTCAAAAGGCGTCAGGATAGCGGTCTTCATCCCCAGGGAGCGAAAGATCTCGGAAACGTATATACAGTTCATTACCGTAGCCAGCATCCCGATCTGGTCCGCCTTGGTCCTGTCAATGCTTTCACTGGAGCGCCCTCTCCAGAAATTGCCGCCGCCGGTCACAATACCTATCTGATAGCCGTCGTCCACCAGTTCCTTTACCTGAGCGGCAACTCCCCTGACCGTTTCCTCGTCAAAGCCCGTATGCCTGTCACCGGCCAATGCCTCGCCACTGAGTTTCAGTAGTATTCTGCGCATGCGATTATGCTCCTTTTATATTTATTTTTTGCTTTTCTTATACTCTTCAAAGAAAGAAGCCGGATTGACTTCGGCGTAACACTGGGAGCACATACCCTCGATGACCGCGCCGTTGTTGATCTGTACGGCCTTTGATTTGATATTTCCCATGACGATCGCGGAAGTGTCTAAGATCACGGGGCCATGTACGTCAATATCGCCCTTTACCGCGCCTGCGATTACGGCGCTCTTAGCTAAGATATTGCCGATCACCACGGAGCTCTGCCCGATCTTGACCGAGCCCTCGCTGAGGATCTCTCCGTTGATCTTCGCGTTGTCCGCATAGACCTCCGCCGCCTTGGAATTGCCTGTGATCGTACCTGTCACGTTGAGTTTTCCCAGCAGAGTAATATTGCCGTTAATGGTTCCGATGACCTCCATGGAACCCTCCGAGCTAATATCTCCCGTTACCGTCATACCCGCTGTGATAACAGCATTTTCATCCGATGCGCTCTTTAACTGAACATCCATTTTTTTCCCTTCCCCTTTTACCGTTTCTTCTGTTTCTTCCGCTTTTTCCGTTTCGGGCTCCAAAACCGCCGCGTCCACCGCGGCCGCGGTTTCATAGGATTCCTCCACAGACGCTTCTTTTGCCTGCTCCTCTTTTCCGGCAGAAGTCTCCGGAAAAGCCTCTTCCTTTTCGGCGGGCTGAGCGGGTACCTCTATTTCATCCACTCTCTCCAAGAGCTCGTCCAGCTGCGCTTTCTGCGCGGACATATCTGCCATCTCTTCCTCGTTGGGCTTCTGCGCCGTTTTCTTAACGTCCTCTTCGGTTTCCGGCATCAGTTCATTGACCGCCTGGGAAAGATCCTCTTTCAATTCCGAGAAAAACCCCATTCTCCTATTCCTCCGTTTCTTCCTGTGATATTTTGACATGCTGCACAGGCACCGTATCCTCCGTAATCGGCAGCAGTTCCGTATTTTCCATAGCCTGTATACTCTCTATCAACAGCGGCAGCGCCTCCACGGTGGTATGCTTGCTCGCCGCGTCATGCATTAAGATAATGACATTGTCCTTCTTTTCCAGCCCCTCCAGACAGTTCTCCACGATCTTCTCCGGCTCCAGCTTCACCCCGGAGGCGTCCTGAGCCGAAACGTTCCAGTCATAATAAGTAAAACCGGATTCTTCCAGCCACACGATCAGCTCCCGCATGTCCGTCCTGCTCACCCTATTGGAGCTGCCTCCCGGAAACCTCACATAGACGCTGGTAACACCTGTCACCTGATACAGATAGTCCTGCAGCTTCAACAGATCCTCCGTATAAGCATCCAGAGAAGCATATATCTGCTGGTAATCATGGGTGTAGGAATGCATCCCAAGCGTGTGTCCTTCCTCCACGATCCGCCTATAGGCCTCCTGTGCCCAATCTCCCTGCTTACCTACCACAAAAAAGGTAGCTTTCACGTCGTATTCCGCCAGAATATCCAAAATCTCATCCGTACCGGAGCTGGGACCGTCATCAAAGGTCAGATAGACTTTCCGTACCGTCTCCTCAGGGAGTTCTTCTCCATCTGCAGGCTCCCCCCGGCCAGCCTCCTCAACCTCCGGCTGAAAGGACGCTTTCCCGGCCTCCACGAGTGCTTCCAAAGTTCCCGCTTCCTCTGTGATATTCTGCACTATCCGCTGTTCCGCCGCCTCCGCGGAACCTATCTCCGCACCGGCCTGCACTCCCCTTGCCAGTTCCTCCAAAGCGGTGAGCTTCTCTTCCAGCGCCGCTACCTTCACCAGCAGGTATACGCACAGTAAAATGGAGATCAGCATGGCGGCCGCAAAAAACAGCAGAATTTCTTTTTTTAAACGCTGCACCCTGCGCCGTCTCGCGTCCGGCAGAGTATCCTTATCAGATGCCATAGCCTTTCCTCCATACAAACACATATAGTATACCACATATATTTCCCCGAAGAAAGTAGGAAGATTGAAAATTTTTCAGGATCCAAAAATAAAATTTCATTTCTTTCATGCTGTTTTTATGCTATACTGTTTAATAAGTATTTGTGGGAGGCGCCTATGACGATTCGAGAATCCGCTGAAAATTATCTGGAAACCATCTTAATGCTGAGCGAACGCCTGCCAGTGGTCCGCTCCGTGGACATTGCCACGGAACTGAATTTCAAGAAGCCCAGTATCAGCGTAGCCATGAAGCATCTGCGTGAAAACGGTTATATTACCGTTACCGAGCAGGGATACATCTACCTGACGGACAAGGGGCAGGAGATCGCGGAAACCATGTATGAGCGCCACAAGTTCCTCTCATCCTGGCTCATTCGGCTGGGTGTAGACGAAAAGACCGCCACGGAGGACGCCTGCAAAATAGAACATGACATCAGCAAGGAAAGCTTTGAAGCGATCAAAAAATATATCTCCGGGCACTGAGTTTTGCCGCGACAGTAAAAAGCCTGTATTCTTTAAAGAATACAGGCTTTTTATGGGTTGGGCTGTTCCGTAACAGCTGATAGGGGAATCGAACCCCTGTTTCCGCCGTGAGAGGGCGGCGTCTTGACCGCTTGACCAATCAGCCACATGACGCTTTTAATCTTAATATAAAACCGTCAGGATTGCAAGCCCTTTTTTAATTTCTCCGCAATTTTTTTGCGGGAAAATTTTATACGAAGTCAAAAAGGCTGATCTGGTTGGATTCCGGGAGATTTCCCAAAAGCCCCAATTTATCCAGCATGTCCGTCACTGTCTGGTTGACCTTGGTACGCTGTCTGAAATCGTCTTTGCTGAGGAACGCGCCGTCTTTTGCCGCCTCTACGATAGCGTCGGCCGCCTTTTCACCCAAACCGTCTATACTGTTGAGAGAGGGCATCAGCTTATCTCCTACGATCTGGAAATCCCTGGATTTCGCGCTGAAAATATCGATCGGCACAAATTCGAAGCCTCTGGCATACATCTCCTGCACGACTTTCATATCGCTGTACGCATCCTTCTCCTTATTGGAAAGAGAATCGTTCCGGCTCTTGTATTCCGCCATGATCCTCTCCAGATGCTGCTGTCCGCGGCACATCAGCTCATAGGAAAAAGACTTGGCGCGGATGCTGAAATATGCCGCGTAGTAAGCCAGGGGATAATAAATCTTACAGTAGGCGATCCTCCAGGCCATCATCACATAAGCCGCCGCATGGGCCTTGGGGAACATGTACTGAATCTTTTTGCAGGAAGCGATATACCAGTCCGGCACGCCCACCTGCTTCATGGCTGTTTCCCACTCCGGTTTTAAGCCCTTTCCTTTCCGCACGCTCTCCATGATCGTAAACGCTAAAGAACTCTCCATTCCCTGATTGATCAGATAGATCATAATATCGTCACGGCAGCAGATCGCGTTGGAAATGGTAGTGACTCCGCTCAGGATCAGATCCTGGGTATTTCCCACCCAGACATCAGTACCATGGCCCAGACCTGAAATACGGATCAAATCCGAAAACAACTGAGGTTTGGTATCCAGAAGCATCTGTATGGCAAATTCCGTACCGAACTCCGGAATCCCCAGGGAACCCGTTTTCGTGCCGCCGATCTGCTCCGGTGTGATCCCTAAGGCAGAAGTATTCTGAAACAGTGACATGACCTTTTTATCATCCAGCGGGATCGTAGTAGGATCCACGCCTGTTAAGTCCTGCAGCATACGGATCATCGTGGGATCATCATGTCCTAAAATATCCAGCTTTAACAGGTTGTGGTCAATGGAGTGATAGTCAAAATGCGTAGTCACAATATCCGTTGTCATATCATTTGCCGGATGCTGCACGGGGGTAAAGGAATTAATATCCTGCCCCACAGGCAGCACGATGATACCGCCGGGATGCTGACCGGTACTTCTGCGCACGCCGGTACAGCCCGCCGTCAGCCGGTTGATCTCACTGGTCCGCTTGTGAATATTTCTCTCTTCGTAATAATTCTTTACATAGCCGAACGCGGTCTTTTCCGCCAGGGTTGCAATGGTCCCCGCTCGGTAGGTCTGTCCGGCTCCGAAGATCACCTCCGTATATTTATGCGCCTTGCTCTGGTATTCTCCCGAAAAATTCAAGTCAATATCCGGCTCCTTGTCCCCCTTAAATCCCAAAAAGGTTTCAAAGGGAATGTCAAAACCGTCCTTTATCAAAGGCTCCCCGCATACAGGACATTTTTTATCGGGCATATCGCAGCCGGCGTTGCCCGCATAAGCCTTGACTTCCGGGGAATCAAAATCACAGTAAAAACACTTTCCGCAGCGGTAGTGGGCGCTCAGGGAATTGACCTCCGTGATCCCGGCCATAAACGCTACCAGAGAGGAACCCACGGAGCCTCTTGAGCCTACCAGATAACCGTCCTCCACGGATTTCCAAACCAGCTTCTGGGCAATGATATACATCACGGCAAAGCCGTTATTGATAATGGAATCCAGTTCCTTTTTCAGCCTTGCCTCCACCACTTCAGGCAGATTTTCCCCATAGATCTCATGGGCTCTATTATAACAAATCTCTTTCAGAGTCTTATCCGAATCGGGGATCACAGGGGCACATTTATCCGGCCGTACCGGCGCGATACTCTCGATCATATCCGCGATCAGATTGGTATTGGTGATCACCACCTCTTCGGCCTTATCGCTTCCCAGATAGGCAAATTCCTCCAGCATCTCCTCCGTGGTACGCAGATACAGAGGCGCCTGGTTGTCCGCATCGTCATATCCCCAGCCGGCTATGATGATCCGGCGGTAGATCTCGTCTTCCGGATCCAGAAAATGCACGTCGCAGGTGGCCACCACCGGCTTATTAAATTCTTCCCCCAGCTTTACAACTCTGCGGTTTAACTCCTGAATATCCTCCACGGAATGGATATTGGGAAATTTATCGGATTCTATCATAAACCGATTATTGTCACAGGGCTGTATCTCCAGATAGTCATAAAAGTCCACGATCCTGGCAATTTCCGCATCTCCCCGTCCCTCTACCAACGCGCTGTAGAGTTCTCCCGCTTCGCAGGCACTCCCGATAATCAGGCCGTCCCGGTACTTCAGGATCTCGCTTTTGGGAATCTTGGGCTGCCTGTTGTGGAAATAATCCAAATGGGACATGGACACCAGGCGGTACAGATTGATACGCCCCAGATCGTTCTTGGCCAGGATAATGCAGTGATTGGAATGCAGCCTGCTGACATTCTCCTTAGAGGGCTTCGCAAAAGTATTCAGCTCTCCCAGCTTGTGAATATCCTGTTCCTTAAGCATCTCCATGAACTTCAGGAAAATGTGGACCGTAGCTTCCGCGTCGTCCACCGCCCTGTGATGGTTTTCCAGCACCACATTAAAGGTCTTGCACAAAGCGTCCAGCGTATGCTTGTTCTGATTGGGCAAAAGCACTCTGGAAAGCACCATGGTATCCAGATAGGTAAAATCCGTAGAAAGTCCCTGCGCTATGGCATTCTCCCTGATAAAACCCATATCAAAGGCCGCGTTGTGAGCCACAAGCACGCAGTCTCTGGAAAAATCCAGAAAGCGGGGCAGAACCTCTTCAATACCGGGCGCATCCAGCACCATATCGTCCCGTATACCGGTCAGTTTCTCACTTTCAAAGGGAATGGGCACCCTGGGATTGACAAAAGTAGAAAAACGCTCTAAGATCTGTCCGCCTCTCACCTTTACCGCGCCTATCTCTATGATTCGGTTGTTGACGGAAGAAAGACCCGTGGTTTCAATATCAAACACCACATATGTGCTGTCCAGGTCCTGTCCCCTGTCTCCCGTTACGATCTCTTTTATATCGTCTACGATATAGGCTTCCACACCGTAGATGACCTTAAAAAATTCCTGCCGGTCCGGTTCCTTCTCCCCTGCCTTTTCACACCTTGCTTTTTCCTTTCCCCACAGATCACTCCAGGTATGATAAGCATCCGTAAATCCCTGCACTACGCCGTGATCGGTAATGGCAATGGCCCTGTGTCCCCAGTTCCAGGCACGCTTTACCACGTCCGCTGCCTCCGCCACGCCGTCCATGTGGCTCATCTTCGTATGGCAGTGAAGCTCCACTCTCTTTTTTAACGCGTTGTCTTTCCGACTGCTGGTAAAATCCTCTTCCTTTTTGATTCCCGCCACGGAGCCTATGGTCAGCTCATGGTCAAATTTATCCAGCATGGCGATGCCTTTCACCTTTACAAAGCTGCCCTCAGCCAGAGCCCCGCGCAATTCCTGCACATGCTCATTCGCCAAAAAGATCTTGACCGTTATGGTGTCCGTGTAGTCCGTTATGTCAAAAGAGAGGATCGTCTTTTCATTCTTAATCTCCCGCGTGCTCTGTTTGATAATCCTGCCGTGGATAATGACCTCCCCAATTTCGCCGATAATATCCTCCAGCTTCATGGCATCCCCGTCAAAATCTCTTCCGTACAGAACGTCGTCATTATTGGACCGCTTGTAGCTTTTCTTTAATTCCGCCGCTTCCGCTTTGGAAATCCTCACAGGCTCTTTGCTTTTTCTTTCCCTTTGCCC
This sequence comes from uncultured Lachnospiraceae bacterium, assembly GCA_947631685.1. Lineage (GTDB taxonomy): Bacteria > Bacillota > Clostridia > Lachnospirales > Lachnospiraceae > Acetatifactor. The sequence goes on along the minus strand of CANRMI010000001.1, from coordinate 84,475 downwards.
TCCGGCAGTCTGAACCGCTTCCACGGCTTCCTGGCTCTCCCCGTTTTGCCGCGCTTTTCTTTTGGCGTTGATACGGGCTGCCTCCACGGCAACGGCCCTTTCTACTTCCTTCTCCAATCTGTCCTCTTCTGCCTCCTGCCTGTACTGCAGGGAAATCCGCACACTACACCCGCAGCGTTCATTGAGGATCTTATCCAGTATCCGGACCAGCTCCGCATCCTTTTCATGGTTTAAAACCGTATCCTCTATGACAAGGCACATCTCGTCTCCTTCCGGGAAAGAGATTTCCGCGCCCTTAAACGCAATATACAGGATATGATCGTATTCCCTTAACTCCGCTAAAATGCTCTCTCTGTACGCAGAAACCAGCTTCTCCGGCGTATACTGGGCAGACAGGCTGAAGCCCTCATAAATCTTTACCTCTGCAGGCGTAGATTGAAAAAACTGCTTTTTGATCTCTCTTTCCAGCCTATAGATCACTTCTTTTTGAAGCAAATGCCCGCTGTGGAGATAGATGCGCAAAAAGTCCCTGTGCGCAGTGGTCGTTACCTTTTCCACATCCACCTGCTCCATCTGCTCCCTTATGCCATCCTCCAGCTTTAAGGTAGGAAATACTTCCAGAAAGTCCTTGCTCATACTTCTTCGCTCCAGTTGTCCAATTCATATTTTAAAGCAGAGAGAAATTCCGCCTCCGGAATCTTACGGATCACCTCTCCTTTTTTGATCAGGAGTCCCTCCCCTATTCCTCCGGCAATTCCCAGATCGGCTTCCCGCGCCTCGCCAGGTCCGTTTACCACGCAGCCCATGACTGCCACCTTTATGGAAAGGGGATACGCCGCCGCCAGAGTTTCCACCTTTGACGCCAGCCCGATCAGGTCAATTTTGGTGCGGCCGCAGGTAGGACAGGACACCACTTCGATGCCGCCTTTTCTAAGGCCCAGAGTACGCAGGATCAGTTTGGCCGATTTTACCTCTTCCACCGGATCCCCGCTCAAAGATACCCGGATGGTATCTCCGATGCCCTGATAGAGGATCACTCCCAGTCCCACGCCGGATTTGATGTTGCCGGACCACACCGTACCGGACTCGGTGATACCCACATGCAGCGGATAGGCCGTCCTCTCTGCCAGAATCTCATGTGCCCGGATGCACATGGGAACATTGGAAGATTTGATGCTGATCACCAGATTGTCATATCCCATATCTTCTATGAGCGCCGCTTTATCCAGGGCGCTTTCCACGATCCCTTCCGCCGTTACGCCGCCGTATTTTTCAATCAGGGGCTTTTCCAGAGAACCGCTGTTGACGCCTACCCGGATGGGGATCCCTCTTTCCTTTGCGGCTCGCACCACTTCCTGTACCTTTTCCCTGCTTCCGATATTTCCGGGATTGATGCGTATCTTATCCGCGCCGTTTTCTATGGCGGCAACAGCCATTTTATAATCGAAATGAATATCCGCGACCAGAGGAATCCTGATCTGCTTCTTGATCTCCCTTAAAGCTTTGGCCGCCTCCATGTCAGGCACCGTACAGCGGATGATCTCACAGCCCGCTTCCTCCAGCCTGTGAATCTGCTCCACCGTGGCCGCCACGTCCTCCGTGGGCGTATTGGTCATGGACTGTACCAGTACGGGATTGCCGCCCCCGATCACCCTGTCCCCTATCCGTATGATTTTCGTATGCTGCCTATACGTATCCTGCCTGTATGTGTCCTGTCCGTGTGTGTCCCGCATCCTCTTTAGACTCCCGTTATGAATTTTCTTCTTCCAAAATCATACCACAATCCGGCCAAAGGAACAATAAAAAAAGAGCTGCCGCTTAAAGATTCAAAATCCGTTAAGCGGCAGACCAGAAAGAATAAAAGACATCAAAAAAGCAACCGCCCCGACCAAGGTTAGTGGTTGCTTTTTTAATAGTAACTAACAACTAAGGCGGACCGTTGCTTTACGGTAACACCTTTTCTTTATTTATCTTAGCATTATCAGTGCTATTCGTCAATCATTTTTTACCACAAAACTAAACAAGCACTATCACAGATTTTCCGTAAAGAAGCGCTCCAGTTTGTCAAAGGGAATCGCGTTCTTACCGCCGCCGTCGTACAAATCCGTGTGAACAGCGCCCGGAATCAGCAGAAGTTCCTTATTGTCCGCATATTTGCTGTCTTTCGTCATAGCGGCATAAGCGTCTTTTCCGAAATAGCAGGAATGTGCCTTTTCGCCGTGTACGATAAGAACAGCGTTGCGGATTTCATTGCTGTAGCGCAAGATCGGCTGATTCATAAAGGATTCGCAGCCGATCACATTCCAGCCGCCATTGGAGTTTAAAGAACGGGCATGGTAACCACGGCTGGTCTTGTAGTAATCATAATAGTCCTTTACAAAGAAAGGCGCGTCTTCCGGCAGCGGATCCACAACCCCGCCGCCCAGTTTATATTCGCCCGCTTTTAAGTCTTCCAGCCTTTGCGCGCACATGGCCTCTTTCTTCTGGAAACGGGCTTCTTCACTGTCCTCACTGTCAAAATACCCTTTTGCGTTTACCCTTGTCATGTCATACATAGTGGAGGCCACAGTCGCTTTGATCCGGGTATCCAGCGCCGCCGCATTTAACGCCATGCCTCCCCAGCCGCAGATACCGATAATACCGATTTTCTCCGCGTCAACCCGTTCATGCAGAGACAGGAAATCCACTGCTGCCATAAAATCCTCGGTGTTGATGTCGGGCGATGCCATGTAACGGACGTTTCCGCCGCTTTCTCCTGTAAAGGAAGGATCGAAAGCAATCGTCAGAAATCCTCTTTCCGCCATGGTCTGCGCATAGAGTCCGGAGCACTGCTCCTTTACCGCGCCAAAAGGCCCGCAAACAGCAATCGCGGCAAGTTTTCCGGCTGTATCCTTTGGCACATACAGATCCGCCGCCAGTGTGATCCCATAGCGGTTTACAAAGGTCACTTTACAGTGTTCCACCTTTTCACTCTTTGGAAAAGTTTTATCCCACTCCTGTGTCAGCTTTAAGCTCTCTTTTTTTATCATGGTTCCATCATCCTTCCTTGCACAGACTTTTTTATGGATATAGTATAACATCTTGCGATTTCCTAGGCTAATGGTTATAATGAATGTCGTGATATTCTATTTAAGCATATCATATAGAAAATACCATATAGAAAATCCGGAGGATCTATACATGGAAATCCGCACTTTAAGATATTTTCTTGCTGTGGCCAGAGAAGAAAATATGACAAAAGCCGCCGATCTGCTTCATGTCACCCAACCTACCCTTTCCAAGACTCTGCGGGCGCTGGAGGAGGAGCTTGGGAAAAAGCTGTTTACCCGGCACAGTTTCAGTATTTCGCTGACGGAAGAAGGCCTGCTCCTCCGCGACCGGGCGGAAGATTTGGTTACCATGGCAGATAAGATTGAAAAGGAATTTCTCTCGCTGGACGACATCAGCGGCGGCGAATTGTTTTTAGGGCTGGCGGAGTCCTGGCAGATCCGATACCTTGCAAGGGAAATCCGGAAGCTGAAAAGCGTCTATCCGAGACTTAACTATCACATTACCAGCGGCGACACGGAGCAGGTCACCGAAAAGCTGGATAAAGGCATTTTGGATTTTGCGGTCCTATGTGATATGCCAGACGCCCAAAAATATGATTATATTCCTTTCCCGGAACCGGATATTTGGGGCGTGGTGATACCGCAGGACTCGCCTCTCGCAAAGAAAGAGGCCGTCACCGTAGACGACCTGATCGGGCTGCCTCTCTTTGCTTCACAGCAGGGCTGGAAAAACGATATTGCGAAATGGTGCGGCGAACGTATAAACGAGCTTTCTCTGGAAGGTTCCTTCCGACTTTCATACAACGCGTCCATTTTTGTAAAAGAGGGGCTGGGCTGCCAACTCACCTTTGCCGGTCTGGTCGATACTTCTTTAGAAAGCGGACTGGTCTTTCGTCCCCTCTCTCCAAAACTGGAAACGAAGCTTTTTCTCATCTGGAATAAATATCAGACCTTTACGCCAATCGGGGAACGGTTTCTTTCCCAGATTCGAAAAAGCTTTGGGGAATAGGGCGCACAGCCGCTGTCCCGATTCCGCCTACCTATGCCCATACTCTCCAGCCTTCCCCACACGCGCGTAACAGCTGCCTACCTGCCGGACGCAGCCCTTCAGCACCAGTTTCAGGAGCAGCTCTAGGGTGTCCGGCAGGGAAATATCCCGAAGCCGCTTATTTTCCTTCATTTTCAGACGGATCTCATCCAGAGAAAGCGGTGTGATCTCCAGCAGTGCAAGCAGAGCCTCCTCCTTTCCTTTCGGCGCATCCTGCCCCGGTGCTTCTACGCCTCCGGCTTTTCCCGCCTTTAAGGGATAACTCTTTTTATCCCGCCACAGGGATTCTTCCAGCTCCGCAAAGAGCTGGGCAGGGGAAAGCGCCACGCCGGCCCCCTGTTGCAAAAGCCGGTTGCACCCGTCGCTGAGCCTGTCCGTTACCCGGCCCGGTACCACATAGACCTCCCTGCCTTGCTCCAGAGCCATATCCACTGTAATGAGGGTACCGCTCTTTTCCCTAGCCTCTATGACGAGCACCGCATCGGCCAGGCCGCTGATGATCCTGTTACGGGGCGGGAAATGAAAGGACAGGGGTGGCGTTCCCGGCGGATAAGGGGAAAGCAGCCCTCCGTTTTCCAGTATCTGCTCATACAGTCCGGCGTGAGAAGCAGGATAACAGACGTCCACACCGCAGCCCAGAACGCCAAAACTGCTGCCTCCGGCCTCCAGCGCGGCTGCCTGTGCCAGTCCATCCACGCCTTTCGCGAAGCCGCTGATGATCTGCACTCCCTTGGCACCCAGCTCCCCGCCAAAGGCTTCTGCCAAATACCTTCCGTATTCCGAACAGTTTCTGGCTCCCACAATGGCAAGACTCCTTTCTTCCTCTTTCGGAAGTTCTCCTTTCACATACAGTCCGAATGGCTTGTCGGGAATCTCCCTCAACCGCTGGGGATAGCAGGGATGGTAAAAAGGATAAAAGCAGATGCCTTTTCCACTCAGTTCGTAGTATTCCTCCACGCGCCGCTTTTCTTCTTTTAACGCCTGAATCTGCTCACCGGTCAAAAACGGGGAGAGCACTTCCTTTTCTGCCAGACAGATTTCTTCCGGCCGCTGAAAATGTGACAGCAGCTTCTGTTTTTTTCCGTTGCCCAGTCCCTTTACGCCGTCCAGCCAATAGGCGTAAGGCTGCTGTCCCGCTATTTCCTCATCTGTTAAAAGCTCCATATCATTCCCCCTTCCAAAGCTGCTTTCTGCCGCTGTTATAGTACACTGCCTCCGAAAGATGGCGCAGTCCGATCCGCTCTTCCCCGTCCAGATCCGCAATGGTTCTGGCCAGCTTGATCACCTTATGGTAGGCGCGCAGGCTCATTTCTCCCGCTTCAAAGACCTGTTCCAGGAAACGTCTCTCTTCTCTGCCCAGCTCGCAGTACCTCTCCGTGTCCCTGCCGGAAAGTTCTCCGTTAAAATGGTAAGGGCTCCCCTGAAACCGTATCTTCTGCCTCCTCCTGGCTTCTGATACCCGTTTGGCCATATCTGCGCTGGACTCCCCTCTTTCCCGTTTATGCAGATCTTTCAGCTGTATGGGAGCCGCCTGCGCCACCATATCGATCCTGTCCAGTATGGGACCGGAGATCCGGCTCAGATAGCGCTTCACCTGTGTTTCACTGCAGCTGCAGCGGTTTCTGTCCGGATAATATCCGCAGGGACAGGGATTCATGGCGCCCACCAGCATAAAATCCGCCGGATAGCAGTAACTGCCCCTGCTCCTTACGATCCGCACCACCTTCTCTTCCATGGGTTGACGCAGCACCTCCAGCGTTTCGGCAGCAAACTCCGGCATTTCATCCAAAAACAGGATTCCTCTGTGGGCTAAGGAAAGCATTCCCGGTCTGGGGATCCTGCCTCCACCGGCCAGTCCCTGGGGAGAAACCGTATGATGGGGCGCTACAAAGGGCCTTCTTTCAGACAGCGTCTCCTTTCCGCCCAGTTTGCCGGCAACACTGTATATGCTGGCCACTTCCGTCCTTTCCTGCTGCGTCAGAGGCGGCAGGATACCGGGCATTCTGCCCGCGATCATGGTTTTTCCCGCTCCCGGCGGCCCTGTAAGCAGCAAATGATGAAATCCGGCTGCCGCCACCTCCGCCGCTCTCCTGGCGCTTTCCTGACCGTACACATCCGCAAAATCCGGAAAGGCGTGAGAAGCTTCCTTTCCTTTTCCACCCCCTGCCTTTTTTCCTGGAAACAGCGTTCTTCTTTCCTCTTTTCCGGCCTGTAGATATATCAAAAATTCCTCCATATTTTTTATCCCTATCACCGCTATACCGGAAACGCCTTCTCCCTCCGCGGCATTTTGAGCCGGTACCACCAGATTCCGGATGCCTTCCTTGCGCAGAGCCAGCGCGATGGGGAGCACCCCGTTCACCCTGCTCACCTCTCCATCCAGGGCCATTTCTCCCAGAAAAGCGGTGTCCTGCAGGGACTGGGGATCTATCCTGCCCATGCAGGCCAGCAATCCCGCGGCAATCGCCAGATCATACCCTGTTCCCTCTTTTCTGATATCCGCCGGAGACAGATTGACGGTGATCTTCGCTACCGGCAAAGAAAGGCCCGCGTTTTTTAACGCGATCTGCACTCTCTCCTTTCCCTCCTTTACCTCTCTGTCTAAACTGCCCACCAGTTCAAAACCCGGCAGCCCCCTGGAAATATCCACTTCCACCCGTACAGGATAGGCCTCCATTCCTGCGATTCCTCCCGCATACATACTACTGAACATAAAACACTCCTCTCTGATCTTGTGATCTAACAGCTTTTATCATCAAACAACCTGGGAAACAAAGAAAACAGCAAAAAACAACACAAGAAAACTACAAGAACTACACAAGAAAGCTACACAGAAAAAGCCACGCAAAAAACAAACTACCCGAGAAAAAATATCACAAAACTACGCAAGAGAAACTACATAAAGTCTCATAAGAAAACCACATAAAAACGCACAAGAACAACAGCACAAGAAAAAATGTCAAATCCAAAACTAACAAGGAAAACAAAATAAAGAAACAGAAAATTGAGAAAAGAAGCGGGAGGGCCGGTTTTCCGGCCGCTCCGCTCTGATGGCTTGAAAAAGAAGGTCAGATCTTACCTAACATACCGTCCGGATCCTGGGCAAACTGAATTGCCATTTCTCTAGTGATCCGGCCGTTATAGTACAGCTGCTGAATGGCCTCGTCCATGGTGATCATGCCTAACTTCCTGTTGGTCTGCATAACGGAAGTCAGCTGATGGGATTTTCCTTCCCGGATCAGATTGCGCACCGCATGGTTGGCGTGCATGACTTCAAACGCCGCAACCCGCCCCATTTCGTCGCTGGTAGGGATCAGCTGCTGGGAAACCACCGCTTCCAGTACGTTGGAAAGCTGAATACGGATCTGCTGCTGCTGATGAGGCGGGAATACGTCGATCACACGGTCCACGGTGCTGGCCGCCCCGATGGTATGTAAGGTAGAAAGCACAAGGTGTCCTGTTTCCGCAGCGGTAATAGCTACGCTGATGGTCTCCAGGTCACGCATCTCTCCTACCAGAATTACGTCCGGATCCTCACGCAGGGCAGCTCTCAACGCGTTGGCATAGTTATCGGAATCCAGCCCGATCTCCCTCTGGTTTACCATGGCCATTTTATGCTGATGCAGGTATTCAATAGGATCCTCCAAAGTAATGACATGGGCATCCCTGCAGTTATTGATCTTGTCGATGATCGCCGCCAAAGTGGTGGACTTACCGCTTCCGGTAGGCCCCGTTACCAAAACCAGTCCCCTCTTGCGCTGATACAGGTCGATAACCGAATCCGGCACGCCCAGCTCTTCGGGAGAGGGTACCTTGGTTCCTACCAGACGGAAAGCGAAGGCTACTGAACCCCTCTGCTTATACACATTGACACGATACCGGCCCAGATCCGGAATGGAAAAGGACATATCGTACTCGCCCCTCTCTTCAAATCTGGCCTTCTGTGTTTCCGACATCACATCCAGAACCACCTCCAGGGTATCTGCCGGCAGCAACTTTCCATGGCTTTCCATGGTGATCAGCTTACCGTTCACCCTCATCTTGGGCGGGATCCCTACTGTCAGATGCACATCCGATGCACCGGCTGTTTTTGCTTCCTCCAAAATCGCTCTGATATTGGGCATAATTCTTCTCCTTTACCATTTACAATCTATACCTGCTGCGGTACCGCAGCCGAAATGCCAGCCTTTGCCAAATACTCCGTATCAAATATGTACCGGTTGTCCAAGGTCTTCATAATATCCACGATCTTTATATCCTGATTCTCCGGGCTGTCCAGATCGATAATGCTGTTGTCCCGAAAGCTCAGTACCATGGGACGCAGGATATTTTCTTTATTTTCCGTGAGTACAAGCGCTTTTTCTCCGGTATTTAGCTCTACGCTGATACCGGGAACCAGAATATTGATGCTGTCTATCAGGGCTTTTACGCACTGGGGTTCAAAGATCTCCGGCCTCTCCATTAAAAAGCGGATCACCTCTACCTCCGAATGAGGCGTTCCCTCCAGCTGCATAGCCGTCATGGAATCATACATATCGGCCACCGCCAGTATCCTGGCACCTGTCACCGGCTTCATCCCGGAGGCCTGTCCGCTCTCTGATTCCGAAAGCAGTCTCTCGCTCTGCATACAGATACGGCGTACCGCGGCCCCGTCAGAAAGAGCACTTTCCAGCAGATCATAGGTGCTCGTCTCCGCTTTTTTAAGGGCCTTGGCCGACTCCTCTGTCAGACCTGCGGGATCCACCTCAGGCGGCAGGGTCAGCTTCCCCATATCATGTACAATAGCCGCGAAAACAACCGGCAGCTGCTCGTCCCTCTTCAGGTTCAGCCTGTGCGTTATCATGACGCAGAGGATTGCCACATTCAGGGAATGCTTATGAATATAATCTTCCCGGCTGCGCAGATTCTGGATAAAATTGATCTTTTTATCCAGGTGCCCGTAATTTTTCAGGATCCTGTCCGCGATGATCTGCAGCTTTCCCTGTCTTTTGTTATTTAAGATATAACGCAGCTCTTCCCCGATAGAAAAGACGGACATGGTCTGGAATCGCTCAAATTCCAGATCTTCCTCCGTCATTGGGGGAACAGGCTCCGCAGGTTCCAATATAAAAAGCCCGATCAGTCCAAAATTCACAATACTGCTGATGCCCTGGGCCGTCAGTCTGGAATCCCGTTCATACAAAAGTACGCCCTCTTTATTGTAGATGGGCCGCGCCAGTCTCATTCCTACTTTCAGCGCATCTGTCTTTACAAACTGCATAATTCCCCTTTCCCTCTTTTCACACATGATACAGTATAACATAGAATGAATGGATATTCAACTTTTATGAAAGGCCTCCTGCAGTTTTTGGAGCGCTTTTTTTTCAATCCGCGATACGTAGCTGCGGGAAATGCCCAGTTTTTTTCCGATCTCGCTCTGTGTCCACTCTCTGCCGTCCCCCAGCCCGTACCGTAAAAACAGGATGATCCGCTCCCTTCCGGTCAGGCAGCGGTCCAGAAATCCCCGCATCTTACCCAGGTTTTCCTCCAGCGTCAGCCTGTCGACTACATCGGTCTGCTCCCCTTCTATCACATCCAGCAGATTGATCTCGTTTCCTTCCTTGTCCGTTCCAATGGGCTCGTAGAGGGAAACCTCTTTGGAAATTTTCTTTCTGGCCCGCAGCATCATCAAAAGTTCATTATCTATGCATCTGCAGGCATAGGTAGCCAGTCTTCCCTTGCCCGCGTCAAAGGTATCCACCGCCTTGATCAGTCCTATGGTGCCTATGGAGATCAGATCTTCCATATCTTCTTCCACATTCTGGTATTTCTTGGCAATATGCGCGACCAGCCGCAGATTTCTTTCGATCAGGACCTCTTTTGCCGCCGCGGCTTCCTTGCTGCTTCCCTCCCGTAAGAGACGAATATACCCGGCTTCTTCTTCTGAGGATAAAGGTTTCTGAAAGGTTTTCAAAACGGCCCCCAAAAGCAGATTTACTATATTCTATGTGCCCCTCAGCCGTCTAGTGCCTTTCCATTCCCGGAAAGCCTGTCGAAATTCTAAAGCAGAAAACCGGCCATGATATAATTGGCCACGTCCCTGCCTCTGCTGCTCAGCGCCACTCTTCTGCCCACATGCAGCAGCCCTTTTTCTTCATTTTCCCTTAAAACATCTCCGTAAACTTCTTCCATGGGCACGCCGAAGCAGCGGCGGAATTTCTCCCTGTCCACGCCCTTTGTCAGGCGCAGCCCTAAAAACATAAACTCCTCCATCTGCTCCTCTGCAGACAGGACTGCCCTTTCCATCACCTTGTCTTTTTTATGCAGATAGCTCTGCAGATCCGTACAGTTGCGGCTGCGGACATTGTCTAAAAGGGAAGCCGCTCCCAGTCCGAAACCGGCATAATCCTCCCGTCTCCAGCAGCCCTTATTGTGCCTGCACTCATAGCCCGCCAGACTGTAATTGGAAATCTCATACCGGTGATACCCTGCTTTATACAGCATCTGCCGCGTCCTTTTATCCATCTGCCTCTCCGCTTCTTCCGACGGCAGATCAGGCTGGGCCTCCCCCGTCTTTTCCAGGGTCTCCTTTTCCTTTCCGTAGCGTTCAAAAAACGGAGTCCCCTCCTCAATGATCAGGCTGTAGGCGGAAATATGCTCCGGTATGGGTGACAGGGCTAACAGCGTCCTTAAAGTGTCCTCATAGTCCTCCACGCTCTGCCCGGGCAGAGCCGCCATGACATCCACATTGACATTGCGAAACCCCGCGTCCCTTACCGCCTCATAGGTCCGTAAAAAATCTTCCAGGCTGTGGATCCTGCCCAAAAGCCGCAGCTCCCTGTCATGGGCGGACTGCAGGCCGATACTCACCCGGTTGATCCCTGCCTGCCGGTACTGTTTAAGCCCTTCCCTCGTAACGGTGCCGGGATTCATTTCCATGGAGATCTCCGCGTCGCTTCTTACATTGTAATGGGTATAAAGAGTCTGCAGGACGCTGCAGAGCGCCTGGGGCGGCACCGCCGAAGGTGTGCCTCCTCCTATATAGATACTGCTTACCTTTCGATGGACATGTTGAGGAGCCTGCCCGGCTATTTCTTCCTTCAGGGCATCCAGATAAGCTTCCTGCACCGGCTCTGAGGCCGGTGCGGAAAGGAAATCGCAGTATTGACATTTTCTAACACAGAACGGAATATGAATATAGATACCGAATGCTTCAGACCTGTCCATGATATGCCTACTTTTTGTCGTCCAGCTTTAACACGCTCATAAAAGCTTTCTGCGGGATCTCCACATTTCCTATCTGCCGCATACGCTTTTTGCCTTCTTTCTGCTTTTCCAGCAGCTTTTTCTTACGGGTAATATCGCCGCCGTAACACTTGGCCAGCACGTCCTTGCGCATGGCTTTTACCGTTTCCCTGGCAATGATCTTGCCGCCCACTGCCGCCTGGATGGGAATCTCAAACAGATGCCTGGGGATCTCGTCCTTCAGCTTTTCACACATTTTGCGTCCCCGCTCGTAAGCGCTGTCCCCATGCACGATAAAGGACAGGGCGTCCACCTCTTCCCTGTTGATCAATATGTCCAGCTTCACCAGCTTGGATTCCTCATATCCTTTCAGGTCATAATCGAAAGACGCGTACCCTCGGGAGCGGGATTTCAGCGCGTCAAAGAAATCGTAGATGATCTCGTTTAAGGGCAGTTCATAGCGCAGCAGAGCCCTGGTCTCTTCCATGTATTCCATTCCCAGATACCTGCCCCGCCTCTCCTGACAGAGCTCCATAATAGGGCCGATGAACTCTGTAGTCACCATGATCTCTGCCGAAACAATGGGCTCCTCCATGTAATCGATTTCCGAGGCGTCCGGCAGATTGGAGGGGTTGGTCAGTTCTATCACTTCACCGTTGGTCTTATGCACCTTATATACTACGCCGGGAGCCGTAGTCACCAGATCCAGATTGTACTCCCTCTCCAGCCTCTCCTGCACAATCTCCAGATGCAGGAGTCCCAAAAATCCGCAGCGGAAGCCAAAACCCAGCGCAACAGAAGTTTCCGGCTCATAATTCAGGGAAGCATCATTTAACTGCAGCTTTTCCAGCGCGTCCCGCAGGTCCGGATATTTGGCTCCGTCCGCAGGATACATCCCGCAGTAAACCATGGAATTGACCTTTTTATAGCCTGGCAGAGGCTCCGCGCAGGGACGGTTTTTATCCGTGACCGTATCTCCTACCGCCGTATCCTTGACATTCTTAATGGAGGCGGTAATATAGCCTACCATACCGGCGGAGAGCTCTTCACAGGGGATAAACTGCCCCGCTCCGAAATACCCTACCTCCACCACTTCTTCCGAGGCGCCGGTAGCCATCATTTTGATAACGGTTCCCTTTTTCACCCTGCCTTCCTTCAGCCTGACAAAAACGATCACGCCTTTGTAGGGATCGTACACGGAATCGAAGATCAAAGCCTTGAGGGGCGCGTCCGCATCCCCCGCCGGTGCCGGGATCTTCTGCACGATCGCCTCTAACACCTCCTCGATACCGATACCGTTTTTCGCGGAGATCAGCGGGGCGTCCTGGGCCTCGATACCGATCACGTCCTCAATCTCCTCTTTCACTTTATCCGGCTGGGCGCTGGGCAGATCGATCTTGTTGATAACGGGAAACACGTCCAGATTATGATCCAGCGCGAGATACACATTGGCCAGAGTCTGGGCCTCGATCCCCTGAGCCGCGTCCACCACCAGGATGGCGCCGTCACAGGCCGCCAGGGAACGGCTGACCTCATAGTTAAAATCCACATGCCCCGGTGTGTCTATCAGGTTAAAAATATACTCCTCCCCGTCCCGGGCTTTGTAGACTGTGCGCACCGCCTGGGCTTTAATGGTGATGCCTCTTTCCCTTTCCAGCTCCATATTGTCCAGCACCTGATCCTGCATTTCCCTGCTGGTCAATAGGCCGGTCTTTTCAATGATCCTGTCCGCCAGAGTAGATTTTCCATGGTCAATATGAGCCACTATACAAAAATTTCTGATTTTGCTCTGGTCAATGTCTGCCACGCCTTTTACCTCTCGTTCCTCCAAGCTGTCTAACTTTCGAATACCATATCCCTATACCACTTCAGGGCGCCTATATAGGCGTCATATACCTGCTGCATACTAATATCTTCCACGATCATCTGGCGGGATATTTCCTTCCACTCGGCGCTCTCATACTCGGTCACAAAATCCAGCACCTTGGCAAAACTGCCCTTTCTTTCCAACAGGGCATCCCTGATAGGCGCCGACACTTTCACAAGCTCCAATGCCTCCGCCATAGGCACCTCCAGGATCACGTCCAGCACCGAAAACAGTCCCATCAAGAACAACTCCGAAGACTGGGCCGCCATGGAAAACGCCGGCGCCAGATTCTCGGCAAATTTTGCCCGCAGCAGAGAGAGTCTGGTGATCTCGTTGGGCTTATCCGTATACAGCTGGCCTGCCACCGCCGTATTCAGCCACTTGCGCAGTTCCTTTTCTCCCAGCATGGCCGCCGCGTGGCGAATGGAGGTGATCTGGGAATTGACCGTCACCCTGTTGACCATTTTTAAAAGGGAGATTACCAGCGCGGTATCCCTGCCGATCACGTCCGCGGCTTCCGTCAGCTCAAATTCCGGACTGTTCACCATATTCAGCAGCTGGATGTAGTTGACCTTCAAAGGTGCCACTTCATGCTCTCCGCTGTTGATGGGAACACGGAAAAACGGTCCCTCGTAGAACTGATAGCCCCCTTCTTCCTTCAGCTTTTTGAAGCTTTCCATGTCCTCTATATTGCCGGCACACAGCTGGATATTAGGGTATACCTTCTGAAAATAGATGCGAGCCTTGGTAATATCGATCTTTTTGTGGTTTAGGAAAATATAATCCACTAACCGCAGTATTTCCCTGTACTCTTCAAATTTCGCCACTTCCAGTTTGCGCATGGCCAGTTTATAGCCGCTTTCCTTTAATTCCTGCAGCCGCTTCACATAGATCTCTTCGGGCAGAATGGAATTGTCCAACAGAAGCACCAATCTGTCGTGAGGTACGTCGCACTGGCTGTCAATATCGGAGAACATGGAAATATTCCCTACGGGAACAAATATGGCCTGATCTTCGGCAATGGTATCCACACCCATGCTTCGGATGATCTCCAAGCCCTCCACGTTGGCGGCTCCGTCATACTGGCCTGATCCTAAAATACTGGGATCCAGATACATATTCTTTTTCTGCGTAAACAGGGAATATGCTTTCACTCCCATGTTTTCATCAAATAAAGGGATTAACGTCGCTAACATAATATCACCCTCCTTTTGTCCATTATAACAGATTCCTACGGATTTGTCCATTTACAGCCTGGCAGTCAGTGCGCCATTTCATATACGCTTCTGACTCCAAACTCCGACGCGTCGCCGGAAAGGAGCCTGACACTGCGGCCATCTCCGTTTAAGTCAAAATAATTGTCCGAAAACCGGGCTTCCCCGTTCAGCGGATAGATCTCCACGCTCTTAGCGTAGGCCGACGCGCTGACCGTAAACAGGTCTCCCTCCCGCTCCAGCCGCAGCTCCGGATCCTCAAACTTAAAATGCTTGGGCGGGGTAAAGAGGGTGGTGCCTTCAGAAAGAACCTGCTCTCCTTTCGCAAAGCGGTAGCTGATATAGACGCCCAATTCATCATAGCCGGAAAAATCCAGCTTTTTCAGCCATACGCCGTCAAAGGACGGTACCCGTACTTCCTCGCTGCCCTCCATAAGCACCTTAGCCTGGGCATCCCGCAGTTCCCAGTATACCGTACCCCGCGCTTCTTCCCAGGTCTCGTTGGCCACATGCAGTCTGGCGGATATTTCTATGGGCGCTTTTCTTTCCATGATACAGGAGGGCCTCTCGCTCAACTCTCCCTTTTCCTCACAGGAGATCAAAACCGGCGCGAACATCCTGCATTCCGCATAGTGCAGCGCCTTCCAGCGTCCGAAATAGTCGATTCCCGCCCAGGAGGCCACAGGCCAGATGTCATTTAACTGCCAGACTATCGTGCCCATGCAGCGGCCCCTGTGCCGCCTGAAATGCTCCACCCCGTAGCGGATAGCCTCCGCCTGCAGAAGCTGGGAAGCGTAGAGCAGACTGGCAAAATCCTTCGGGTAGAGAAAAGTCTGGGAAATATACTGCAGTATCTTACCGTTTGCCGCCTTATTGCGCTGATGCATCTCCATGACTCTGGAAAAAATATTTCTGTCCTCCGGCTCCGTAAAGCTCTCCACAGTCTGTAAACAGGGAAAGGACTGGAAGCCGAATTCGGAAAGGTAACGGAAGCGGTATTTGCGGTAGTCCGTAAAGGGCTTTTCCCCATGCCACACATCCCAGTAGTGGGTATCTCCCCTGTTCTCGTCCCAGGGATTGTCAAAGTTCCCTCCCGAAGAAGGGGAAGATGGCCAGTAAAAGGTCTGGGGATCTTCCTGCTTTACGATCTTTGGAATGATATACTCAAAGATCTTCAGATAATCCGCCTTTTGTTTCGCGGAAGGCCTCCAGCACCCGTCCAGCGTCTGCGTCTCCATTTCATTGTTGCCGCACCACAGTCCCAGGGAAGCGTGGTGGCGGATCCGCCTCACATTCTGCCTGATCTCCTCCGTTATCGTTTCCTCAAAGGCATCGTCCAGTTCGTAAGAGGAGCAGGCGAACATAAAGTCCTGCCACACCAATAGCCCCAGCTCGTCGCATATATCATAAAAATAGTCATCAGGATACAGTCCTCCGCCCCACACCCGGATACAGTTGTGGTGGGCGGCGGCAGCATCTGTCAAAAGCCTTTCCGTCCTCTCCCTGCTGCACCTGCCTAACAGATTGTCCTCAGGGATATAATCCGCGCCCATGGCAAAAATATCCAGCCCGTTTATCCTGTGCGCGAAACACCTGCCCCACTCGTTTCTGTCCGTATCTACGGTAACGGTGCGCAGCCCGATACGCCTTTCCCACAGATCCAGTTCCTCTTCTTCCCCGTCCCGCAAAACGGCCCGTACCGTATAAAGAGGCTGGCTTCCGTAGCCGTTGGGCCACCAGAGAGCCGGATCTGTGACCACAACGCTCCCGTCCTCCCCAGGCGTTAGAATCTTCCCTTTAGGGGTGCGCACGCAAATATCCAGACGGCAGCCCTCTGCCA
The DNA here is from genome assembly GCA_947631685.1 of uncultured Lachnospiraceae bacterium. Taxonomy (GTDB): domain Bacteria; phylum Bacillota; class Clostridia; order Lachnospirales; family Lachnospiraceae; genus Acetatifactor. The sequence continues at coordinate 68,232 of CANRMI010000001.1, read as the reverse complement.
GTTCTTCCGTTTTATGGGAAAAGCGCAGCTTTACCTCTCCCGCTTTATGCTCCTGCCATATGTAAAAATCCAGGATGCGGCCTTTTTTCACCGCGTTCAGATAAACGGGTCGAAACAGCCCGGCATCCGGCAGTCTGGGGCCCCAGTCCCAGCCAAACATACAGTGCGCCTTCCGCAGATGGGGATAGCCCTCCATGGCGTCATGGCTGCCTCCCGTATATACCTTTTCATTTTCCTCTTTGATATAGCGTATGGGGGAATGGAGCACTACCCGCAGTTCATTCTCGCCCGGGCGCACCAGCGCCTTTACCTCATACTCATAGCGCAGATGCATATTGCGGACAGAATCCACTTTCGTGCCGTTGACGTAAATATCCCCCAGGGTATCTATCCCCTCAAACACTAAAAACAGCTTGTCGCAGGCTAACTGCCCCGCCTCTAAGATAAAACTTTTCCTGTATTCAAAATCATTTTCCAGAAGTCTGGTGGCGGCAAGCTCATTGTCCCGGTAATAGGGATCCGGTATCATGCCCAGTTTGAGATAGGCGCCGTACACACTGCCCGGCACCTGGGCCCGCACATAGTCCTGCGGAATGGGATATTCGCTTTCCCCCAGAAGCTTTAACTGCCACTCTCCGTTTAAGTCTATTCGCTGCATACATCCTCCTGCCCGTCCAGTACCCTGTCTAAAAGCTCATCCTCCATCACCAGCTTCTTCGCCGCTTCCCTGTACTGCTCTTCATGCAGATAGGTATGCCTGTGCGGTTTTATGGAGGGCGCCATATCGATAGCCTTTATAAAATCCTTCTTTTTCATGTGCAGTCCGGCTGCGTAATCCCAGAAGCCGGTATCCTTTAAAACCTGGTTTACCCTGATATAGCGATGATCCTGGACCCTGGCCATGATGTAAGTGGCGATTCCAACCTGCACCCCATGTAATTCCGGCACCTCCAAAATCTTATCCAGCGCATGGGAAATCAGATGCTCGCTGCCGCTGGTGGGCGCGCTGCTGCCCGCGATCTCATTGGCGATCCCGCTCATGGCCAGGGAGTCTAGCAGTTCCTTTAAAAACAGCTCGTCCCCGATGCTCTGGTAAGGGGTTCTGACAAAGCTGTTCACGGCCTTTTTGGCGATCATCACCGCGAAGTCGTTCAATTCGCCATACCCCTTTCCCGCTTCAAATACCCAGTCGTAAATGGCCGTGATCTTGGAAAGCATATCCCCGATACCGGAATAGATAAATTTCACCGGTGCCGTCCGGATGACCTGCGTGTCCACCACGATACCGTAGGCCAGTCTGGCCGGAACGGAAGCTCTTTTGCCGTCCACGATCAGAGAGGCGCTGGCGCTGGAAAAGCCGTCGCTGGAACTGGAAGTAGGCACGCTGATAAAGGGCAGGTTTTTTAAAAACGCCGCGTATTTTCCCGCGTCTATCACCTTGCCGCCCCCGATGGATACTACCGCCCTGGTCTTAGCGGGCATGGAAAAGGCCAGCGTGACAATATCGTCCATTGCCACCGTGTCCAGTTCCCTGTATTCCAGAACCTCAACACCCTCCTTTTGGAAAGACTTCATAACGTCCATACCGAACAGCTCGATCAATCCGTTGCCAAAATAGATCACCACCTGGTTAAAACCCGCTTCTTTTAAATAAGAGCCCAGCTCCTGCAACACGCCGCTCCCCACCTTTAAAATAGCGGGAATGGCAATACTGTTTCCTGCCTGCATATCAATCCTCCGTTTTCGTTTCGAAAGTTTACTTTCAAACTTGTCCCTATGAAACAGCATACGAAAAGAAGGCGCTCCCGTCAAGTACCGCGCCCTCTTTTTGTATCATTTATTCCACCGTTGAATTTTCAAAAAATACCTGTTCGATCTCTTTGTGATTGTCCATAAACACCTTGATGATCTCCGGATCAAAATGGGTTCCGCTGGATTCTCTTAAAATATCATAGGCCTTCTCCAGGGTATAAGCATCCTTGTAAACCCTCTTGCTGGTCAGGGCATCGAATACATCCACCACCGCCATGATCCTGGCACACAGAGGGATCTCCTCTCCGGCCAGCTTATGGGGATAACCGCTGCCGTCCCACTTCTCGTGATGGTAAAGGGCGATCTCTCCGGCCACCTTCAGGTATTCCTCTTCCTCAATATTCGCCATGGTGCTGGAAATAATCTTGCTGCCCTCCACCGTATGAGTTTTAATGATCTCAAATTCCTCCGGCGTCAGTCGTCCCGGTTTGTTTAAGATCAGATCCGAAATCTTGATCTTGCCAATGTCATGCAGAGGCGCCGCCTTGCACATCAGCTCCAGCTCTCTGTCGCTCAGGGATTTGGCGTAACGGGAATTTTTCGCCAGATGCCTGCCCAATATCCTGAAATATTCCCCCGTCCGCTTAACATGCTGGCCCGTGGAATCGTCTCTGGCCTCCACCAGATCCGCGAATCTCGCTATGATCTCACTCTGGATATTGACCAGCTTACGGTTGGTAACCCGCAAAACCGTCTGAGAGGTGTACATACTCACAGCGTTGTCCAAATGCAGCAGGAGCTTTTGTATCCTCTGTATGGAATTTCCGAATCTGAGGTATTTGTCCGCTTTCACAAACGCGGCGACGTACCCGCAGATCTCCTCCTGATTGTGCAGGACATAAAAGATGACCGGTTCCTTTCTCCGTTCCACCTCGTCCCAATCCGGCACCAGATCCTGGGCCCAGATGCGTTTCTTTTTGATCTTATCCATACCCACAAAAAAGCGGTCCGTGATCACGGTATTGGTAAAGGGCTGTTTATCATAACAGTGTATCTTTCCGCCTTCCGTACCGCTTTCCTGCGCTTTCTGCTCCAGTTTGGCAAAATCCGTATTAAAGCAAAACCACATATCCTCCTGGACATATTCCTTGATGCCCTGTAATATTTCTTTGTGGTCTTCCAGCTTTACCACCCTTGCCAGCATTTCCGTCATGGAACGGTCATAGGAGATGGAGCTGTCCATGCGTTTGTACATTTCACTGATACGGATATTCACATCCAATACGGAGATGCGCTTACAGCCGCAGGACTCGGAAGCATCGAACACATAGGGGAAGTAGTACTGCTTTTCCGTTTCCCCGCCTTCACACCGCTTCTCGATAATGTCATAGACAAATTCGCCGAATTTATCCATATCCCGCCTGCAGGTACTGATCCTGGGTACATTGTACTTCTCCTGCACAATGCCGTCAAAACCGGTGACCAGCATATCCTCCGGCACCTTGATTCCTCTCTCCTCCAAAACCTCGCAGGCCATGATCGCCATGGTATCGTTCAGACAGACAATGGCCTCCGGCAGATCGTCGGGATCCTTTAGAAATTCCTGCATGATCTTGTAGGTAGGATTCCCCCAGAACATACCGTATCCCAGGCGTTTCTCTTCAAAGGGAATCCCGTGGGCTTCCAGTTCTTCCTTGTAAATGGCGGTTCTTTTCTCGGAGATCTCATTTCCGGGAATACCGGAAATACAATTCAGCTTCCTGATATGATGATGCTCCAGCAGATGCTTCATCAAATCCCTGAAAGCGTCGCTTTCGTCAAAATTGATGTGTATGGCGCCCAGCCTTCTGTCATCATCGTCTATCACGATGGCCGGCGTATCATAGTGCCGGCACTGAAACAGAATATCGTCGATAATAGACTTCTTCTGCAGAGTTCTGGCGTAAATAACCACCACGTCCACCAGGTCATAGGGCACCAGCTTGAATACGCCGGCCTCTCCCTTATCAAAGGGCACGTCAAAGTACATACTGGTACAACTGGTAAAAATAAAAGTTTTCCAGCCATTTTGCTCCAGTATATTGTACAGAGGATACATCATGCTCTGTATGTCCTCATTCTGTACTTCGGCCACGCAGAAAGCCGCTACTTTCTTTCCATGAATCATACCCTTACCTCATTTTGTCCATATCTATGCACAAATTCCAGTTTTCCAAAATAATTATAGCATATTGCCCCCCCGCAAACAAGCCATTATTTTATCCGGTTTCCCCTGTTTGATCAGTTTCTGCGTTTCTCATGATTTTCATGCTTTGGGGAAGTTCTTTTCGATCCAGGGTAAAGGATTCCCCGGCTTCGATAAAGGCTCCCTCAGGGGCGGCAGTGATCGTCACTGTCGCTCTGCTCTCTTCAAAAAATATTTCTATCTCACAGGGAGGGACATCCGGTTCATGGTCCGTCTGTGCGGCAGTCAGGATTCCATTGTCATAGCTTCCCGAAAAATCCATGTTCAGCACGTTATCTATCAGGAGATGTCCTCCATAAGAGCCGTTCTCCCCCATAGCAACCGTCAGATAGCTTTCGTCGCTGCCGCTGTAGTAATCCCCCGTAATAAAACCGGTTCCGTCAGCCGCCGTATCAGGCATGACGACGGAAATGTCTGTGGGCAGTGTATCCTGAACTGCCGTGAGTATCCGGGTGATCGAATGCATGTCCTCTGTATTGACTCCGCGCTCTGCGGCAAGTTCCGGAATCCAGGGAAATATATCATACAGATGGGAAAAAACCGGATTCTCCCGATCCGCGCATCCGCCCGTTTCCCATACGCCGCGCAGGGTGGAGGCCGCCAGGTACCCGTTCTCCATGTATGTTCCGACCGTATCAGCGAAATCTATCATCCCGTCAACCGGAAAGGACACCGCCCGGTCAACCCTGCCGTCAGATACCAGATAAACGGTTATACAGCCTGCGTCCACGGGTTCTTCACTCCCCAGAGAAGAGTAAGGGACCATCGGGCCGATCCCAAACACCTTGTAGGACATGGTCACTTTATCCGGCGCAGTTTCCACACAATACCGCATCAAATAGACCGTTTGGTCAAGCGGGACCACATAATAGCACAATTTCCGGTCCAAAGTAAGGTTTTCTGAGGGTTCCCGATAAAATAAGTCATAATCCCCCGCAGAGTCATCTGTCGTATACCAGATTTCCTCCTGATCGCGCCACAGACTTAATTCAACGGCCTCCCCCGCATCCGCCTGCAGCCGTCTCATATACAGGTCAGCCCGGGTATCCATCTGAAACGCGGTATAGGCAAAAACGTCAAAGAGAGAGATTCCTTCATAGATCAGCTCATATTCCTCTGTCAGGATCGGTTCCGGTTCTGCCGTGGATTCAGTTCCCTCTATAGACTCTTCCTGTGATTCGGACACGGATTCCGGTATCAAATTCATTCCCGGTTCTACAGACGGTTCTTCCGCATCTTTTCCGGCTCTGCCCTTTTGTCCCGACAAACATCCAGATAAAAGTACCATACCCGCGCAGACGATTACCAATCCGGCTGCTGCCAATGCTTTTTTCTTTTTCAGGGAATGAAAAGAACGCATACCGTACCCTCTCCTCCTGATCGATGTTTTTCATTTCTGTACAGGATCAATCTGTAGATCTTCCGTTGATTTTTTCCGCGCGCGCCGCGGCCTGTATATCCGCCGGACGCGCCAGATACACAGCGCAAAGAGTCCGCCGAAGATCAGATAGTACACAGCCCAGGCCACCGGCGAAATAAAAGGGACTGCTTCCGCTTCCTCTTCCATATAGTACAGCGTAATGTGATTGCCGTTTCTGGCCGGCAGGTAACCGCTGATGTCCAAAATCCGCAGATGTCCGTTTTCGTCCCGGTATTCCGCCAGCCTGCGCCCGCCCCTCTCACTGTATTCCGCTTCTATCCTTCTGCCGCAGGCAAACAGCCGGATTTCCCCGGCACATTTTACCGTCATGCTGATTAGAATGCACAGAAGCACGCCGCCCGCCACCAGCCATATCCTGCTCTGGTAGCGCTTTTCCTTTTTTTCATCATACACATGGGCTGTCCCGTCATAGCCATCCCACAGATTCATATTGTCTTCTGCCATAAATTCCTCCTGCTGACAGTTTTTTGTCTGAAAATTGTTTCCTTTTTTATGGTTCTATGCTACACTGAATATAACACGTCATCGTTATACCATGATTCCCATACGGAGGTACCTCATGCGAAAAAAGCAAAATACGCAAAACGCAAACGCGGCTTCTGATCTGGCGCTTTTGCTGCAGTCCATGGACGCTTTTATCGGCGGACAGTTTACAGACATTGATGTTTCCGGCTTTTCCAATCCCGAATGCGGCCGGAAATTCAACGAAGTCATCCATGCCTTTAAACGCTCCAACAACAATTTTGTCATGCGCTTAAATGACGCCATGGCCTCCATAGGCGACAATTCCTATGTGAAAAAAACCTTTGACCAGGTAAATTCCCAGACTGAATCCATTGCGGACATGGAAGCCGCCGGACAAAATCTGGAGCTTTCCATTGACCATATTTCCCAGAATATGGCGCACATACGGGACAATACCAGTGAGATGCTGGGCGTGGTAAAGGTCAGCGCCGCCAATATGAACGAGAGCATCCTGACCGTCAACCAGTCCTCCGAGCGTATTTCCAAGATCAATGAGGAGGTCCAGAAGTTCCAGGAAAAGATTGACAAGATCGGAGATATTGTGGGCATCGTCAAACAGGTGGCCAGCCGCAGCAACCTGCTGGCGTTAAATGCCTCCATTGAAGCCGCAAGGGCCGGCGAAGTGGGGAAAGGCTTCGCCATCGTCGCCGAGCAGGTTCGCCTGCTTTCCAACAACACCTCGGAATCGGCAGAGGATATTGCCAGGCATATCGAAGAACTGAAGCACGATATGGGCGTACTGGCTTCGTCCATGGACGCTACCACCGCCAGCCTGGCCGAGGGAAACGCCAAGGTGGAAACTTCCCTCACCGATATTCGTAAAATGACGGAACAGATGATGTCCATCAAAGAAAAGATCGACAATATTTTTGAGGACATCGATATGCAGTCCAATGTTACCAAAAGCTTCACGAAGCAGATCTCCAATATTTCCGAAAGCTACGAAGAGCTGGCCAGGGACTGTACCGAACAGGGCACCCACATCTTCCAGATCGGGCGCTATATCGATACCGCCCGCAGCGACATGGCGCGGGGCTTTTCCGCCATTACCCAGCAGGATTGGCTGCGGGTATTTGAAATCGACCACTTTATCCTGATGTGGCGCGTTTATAACCACGCCATGGGATTTGAACAGTTAAAGATCACCCAGTTAAACAATCCGGAGAGCTGCAAGCTCGGTAAATGGATAGGAGCGCAGACAAATCCGGCCATAACCGGGGCCGCCGAATTCGCCGCGCTCAAACGTGCTCACAATGACATCCACAAGTGGGCCGTCAAATCCTGGGAAGCCAAGGCTGACGACAACACTGACCTGGCTCTTTCCTATTTCCAGCAGACCTACGACGCTTTTTATGTTTACCAGAAAGCCATCCAGGGTATGCAGGATCTCCTTGCCAGACTGGGAGAAACCGAAAAAACGGAAATCGTGGTCTTCAGAAAGTAACTACTTTCTGAAGACCTTTCCCGACTCAATTCCTAAAATTCATTTCCCGGAAATTTGGGGATTCCGTCAAATCCGGCCTGCAGTTCCGCATCGGTGGGAATATGATCGCTCATCTCACCGTTGTGGAACTTTTCATATGCCACCATATCGAAATAGCCCGTACCGGTCAGACCGAACAGAATAGTCTTCTCCTCGCCGGTCTCCTTGCATTTTAACGCTTCGTCAATCGTCGCGCGGATCGCGTGAGCGCTCTCCGGCGCAGGCAGGATGCCTTCTACTCTCGCGAACATCTCCGCCGCCTCAAATACAGAAGTCTGCTCTACTGCCTTAGCCTCCATCAGGCCGTCATGATACAGCTGGGAAAGCGTGGAACTCATGCCGTGGAAACGCAGTCCGCCAGCGTGATTGGGTGACGGAATGAAACCGCTTCCTAAGGTATACATCTTTGCCAGCGGGCAGATCATACCGGTATCGCAGAAATCGTAGGCAAATTTTCCTCTGGTAAAGCTGGGGCAGGATGCCGGTTCTACGGCAATAATACGGTAATCCCTTTCTCCCCGCAGTTTTTCTCCCATAAAAGGCGCGATCAGGCCGCCCAAGTTAGAACCGCCGCCGGCGCAGCCGATGATCACGTCGGGCACAATGCCGTATTTGTCCATTGCCGCCTTGGATTCCAGGCCGATAACGGACTGATGCAGCAGTACCTGATTCAATACGCTGCCCAGAACATAACGATAGCCCTCACTGGAGGTCGCCACTTCCACTGCCTCAGAGATTGCGCAGCCTAAGCTGCCCGTGGTGCCGGGATGCGCCGCTAAGATCCTGCGCCCTACCTCGGTCGTCTCGGAAGGAGAAGGAGTTACGGAAGCGCCGTAGGTCCTCATCACCTCTCTGCGGAAAGGCTTCTGCTCGTAGGAAACCTTTACCATATACACCTTACAGTCCAGTCCCAGATAAGCGCAGGCCATGGAAAGAGCCGTCCCCCACTGTCCGGCACCGGTTTCCGTCGTTACGCCCTTTAACCCCTGCTTTTTGGCATAGTAAGCCTGCGCGATAGCGGAATTTAATTTATGGCTGCCGCTGGTATTGTTGCCCTCGAATTTATAGTAGATTTTGGCCGGCGTCTGCAGCTTTTCTTCCAGGCAGTACGCGCGCACCAGGGGCGAGGGTCTGTACATTCTGTAAAAATCCCTTATCTCCTGAGGGATCTTGATATACGCCGTGGTGTCGTCCAGTTCCTGCTCCACCAGTTCGTCACAGAATACACCCCGCAGTTCTTCAAACGTCATGGGCTCGTGTGTGCCAGGATTCAAAAGCGGCGCCGGTTTTACTTTCATATCTGCCCGCATATTGTACCAGGATGTGGGCATCTCACTTTCTTCCAGATAGATCTTGTAAGGTATTGTTCCTTCCTGCTTCATATTCTGACCTCCATATCATTTTTTGCTGAAACTACCTAGGATATTTATACCATTTCCCCACCGGTAAAGTCAATGCATTTTATATGTTCTCCTGCCCTGCAGGCAAAGAGGGAGTTCCAGCCCGCATTCTTCCAGCAGCTTCCCATCGGTCAGGAGCTCTTCCGCAGGGCCGTCCTTTACGATCCTGCCCCCGTGCAGCAGTACTGCCCTTTCACAGGTCTCCAATATCAAATCTAAGTCATGGGAAGCGATCAGCTTCAAATGGTCAAAGCCATTTAAAATACGGATGAGATTCCGCCTGTTTTTGGGATCCAGAGCGCCGGAGGGCTCATCCAGCAGAAGAATATCCGGCGTCATGGAAAGTACGGAGGCTATGGAAACCAGCTTTTTCTCTCCTCCCGACATCCTGTAGATCTGCTTTTCTTTCAAATGCTCCGCTCCCGTCATTTTCAGCGCCTGCTCCACCCGTCTTTCCACTTCCTTTTCCGGAAGCCCGTAATTTCTCGGGGCAAAGGCCACATCCTCATAGACGGTGTTCATAAACAGCTGGCTGTCCGCGTCCTGAAACACATACCCGATACGAGAACGTATCCGGGAGAGGGTGCTCTTTTCCACAGGAATATCTTCTATCCGGACAGAACCGGTATATTCCGGGCACAGTCCCGCCAGCAGTTTTAACAGCGTGGACTTGCCCACGCCGTTTTCCCCGATGATCCCCACCGACTCCGATTCCGCCGCGTGAAAGGAAATACCGGATAAGATTTCCTTCCCCTTTTCATAACCAAAGGTGAGTCCCTCCACATCAATACGTATATGGCTCATATCCAGATCCTCCCTATCAGATCTCCCACAAGGGGCAGCAGAGGCCAGATGGAAAAAGCCGTGATCAGAGCCGCCCAAAACAGAAAATAGAGAATATCTCCGAAACGAAAAGGGAGCTTTTCCCGCAGATACCCGTAATCCCCCTCATAGCCCCTAAGGAGCATCGCCTCGTACACATTTTCCGCCCTGTCCATGCCGCGCAGCAAAAGCAGCCCGGTCAGGGAACCCCACACCTTAAAACGGATCCCCTTTTGTCCGTTAGCCCGCAGCGCGTAAGCCTGCGTCATCCGCTCCGCTTCTTCTAACAGTACCGTGATATAGCGGTAAGTCAGCATAAACTGCGTCACCAAAACTTTAGGAACATGCAGCAGCCTGAGGGCATAACAGAGCTTGTCTAAAGACGTGGTGGCGATCAACAGATAGGAAGCAAACACGGCAAAGATCCCCTTTTCCACCAGCGTAAGCATGGAAAAGAGCCCCGCATTTACCTGCAGTCCCAAAAACAGCACCGGCTGTCTGTCCAAAAAAAGATCCGGCAGCCCCATCAGACAGACTATGGGCAGCACGACTCTTAACCGCCTGCATCCCTCCCGCAGGGAAAGCTCCGCAAGCAAAAATCCCGCCAGGGGATATACCGCCATTCCCGTCAGGCCGATCACGTCATATCTGGAAAAAGAAACTACCGAGACGATATAGCCTAAGGTCAAAAGCAGCTTGACTAAGGGATGGACTTCGTTCATCCACTGCTTTCTGGCCGCCAGAGCATCCATGCCGTGTATTTCGTAAATCGCGCCGTCTATTCCTCTCATCTTTTACGCCTTTTAAAAAATCTGAACAGCAGACAAACGCCTACACAGAGAACCGTTACCGCCAGCGCGCCCACAATGCCGGAAACAACGGTTCCCCAGGGCGACTGGGTTCCCTGAAAGCCGTAATCCGGCAGAAAAGCCGTAAGCTCCTGTATAGCGCCCGCGCTCTGCTCCCATTCTCCCGTTCCTTCCAATTCTGTAAAACCTGTTACCTTTTCTATGGCCCACTCCAGACCGTCGGGTGCGGAGGACGCCGCCAGGGAAAACAGACCGCCCGTCACTAAGGCTGCCGCCCCAAGGACTGCCAGGGTGCCTGGAAAAGTAAATCTGCCCTTTTCTCCGGCCCTCTCTCCTCCCCGGGCAAGCAGCTCCGGTCTGGCCTCATACACAAACGCCAGCACTGCCGCGGTGATCAGTCCCTCCACCAGTCCGATTGCCAGGTGAATGGGCTGCATCACCATCGCGAAAGCCGCAAAGGGCAGCTCTGTAATGCCGGAGGCGGAAGTTTCCAGCACAACGCTGAAAGCCCCCAGCTGTAATGCCAGTATACAGCCCGCCAGGGACGCCGTTATGATCTTTCCTCTGGAGATTCCTTTTCTCATTATGGGTTTCCACACCAGCAGATTGGCCGCAAAGCAGCCGTAAAAGGCCATATTCCAGATATTGCAGCCGAGAGCCAGCAGTCCTCCGTCCGCGAAAAACAGACACTGTATCAGCAGTACCCCTACCATGGTCAAAAAACCGCCGCAGGGGCCTAAGAGCGCGGAGAGCATCATCCCGCCGCAGAGGTGCCCGCTGGAGCCCGTCCCCGGAATGGCAAAATTGATCATCTGGGCCGCAAACACAAAAGCTCCCATAACTCCCATTACCGGTATTTTTTTCGCGTCCGTCTCCAGCCTGACCTGTTTGATGGAATATGCCGCGGCTGCCGCAGAACAGGCATACATGGTGCCTGCCACTGCCGGCGCCACCAGTGCGTCCGCCATATGCATTTTATCAATCTCCTCTCCAATAGGACTATTCTTAAAAAGCACCGCTCCCCAGAGGGGAAAACGGTGCTTTTTGTCTTATTTACGCCGATTTTAACGCTTGGTCAGAACTCTTAGTTTCCGGCCATCTGCTTTGCCACTTCTTCCGCAAAGTTCTCTTCCTTTTTCTCCAGACCTTCGCCGGTCTCAAAGCGGACGAACCTTTTCACGGAAAGATCTGCTCCGTTTTCCTTCGCGACCTGTGCCAGATACTGCGCCACGGTCTGCTTGCCGTCCTCAGCCTTCACATATACCTGCTCTAAGAGGCAGACTTCCTTTAATTCCTTGTTCAGACGTCCGATCACGGCGCCCTCGATCACCTTTTCCGGCTTGCCTGCCATTTTGGGATCTGCCGCAATCTGTGCCATGAGGATTTCCTTCTCATGCGCCTTATATTCTTCGGAAACCTCTCCGGTGGAAACATACTTGGGAGAAAGTGCCGCAACCTGCATGGCAATATTGGTCATGGCTTCCTTTACGTTATCGTTTACCACGTCGGTAACGGCTTCCACAATAACGCCGATACGTCCGCCGCCATGTACATAGGATACCACGCATCCGTTGGACGCTACTACTTTCTCAAATCTTCTGATATTTAAGTTTTCACCGATAACGGCAATCTTCTCAACCAGCGCTTCCTTTACGGTCTTGCTCTTATCCAGATTCCAGCTTTCCGCTAAAAACGCGTCCATATCTGCCGCGTCAGACTCTGCCGCCTGATTGGCTACCGCGGTTACATACGCCTGGAAATCCGCGTTTTTGGCCACAAAGTCGGTCTCGGAATTGACCTCTACTACCGCCGCGGTGGTGTCGTCTTTCTTCACTACCATGCAGAGACCCTCTGCCGCGATCCTGCCGGCTTTCTTCTCCGCCTTGGCCTGTCCGTTCTTCCTCAGAAACTCTACGGCTTCATCCATATTGCCGCCGGTCTCATTCAGCGCCTTTTTGCAGTCCATCATACCGGCGCCGGTCATTTCACGCAGTTCCTTTACCATTGCTGCTGTAATTTCTGCCATTTGTTTCATCCTCCACTTATGATCTTACCATTATTCTTCCTCAGCCGCTTCCTGCGCAACCTCTTCAATGTCAACTGCTCCAGCCTCGTCCGCGTCAGCGTCTGCTGCCATATCAGCTTCGGTATATGCGGCCTCGCCCTGATTTGCCTCAATAACGGCGTCCGCCATTTTGGACACGATCAGCTTGATCGCTCTGATGGCGTCATCATTTCCGGGAATGATATAGTCCAGTTCTTCAGGATCGCAGTTGGTATCGCCGATACCCAAAAGGGTGATGCCCAGCGCGTGAGCTTCCTGTACGCAGATTCTTTCTTTCTTGGGATCTACCACAAAAATAGCGTCGGGAACTCTGTCCATATTCTTGATACCGCCCAGGTTCTTCTCCAGCTTCTCCCACTCTTTTCTCAAAGCGATGACTTCTTTCTTGGGAAGTACATCAAAGGTGCCGTCCTGGGACATGGTCTCGATTGCGTGCAGCCTATCCACTCTGGAACGAATGGTCTTGAAGTTGGTCAGCATACCGCCTAACCATCTCTCGTTCACATAGTACATACCGCACCGTTCTGCCTCGGTCTTTACAGCGTCCTGTGCCTGCTTCTTGGTTCCTACAAAGAGAATGGTACCGCCCTGCGCGGCAATTTCGGAAATCGCCTTGTAAGCCTCATCCACTTTGCCTACAGATTTCTGTAAGTCGATAATGTGGATGCCGTTTCTCTCAGTGAAGATATAAGGAGCCATTTTAGGGTTCCATCTTCTGGTCTGGTGTCCGAAATGCACACCTGCTTCCAACAACTGCTTCATAGAAATAACGCTCATATCTTTTCCTCCGTTCGGTTATTCGGCCCTCTGGCCGTCCTCCGCGTTTCTTTTTGGCCGAACCTGCGTCAGGATCCGGTTTTCTCTGCAGCGGCTCTTTGTAAGGAGACCCCGGTGCAAATAAAAACGCGTGCTTTATAGTGCAACAGTCAGATTATAGCATACAAAAAGCGGCAGCGCAAGTTTTTTCTTACCGCTGCTGCCCGCCCGTGATGATCAGAGCAATCTCTTCCTCCGTGGCTCCTATGGGAATCTGGTGGGTGCCGGACTTGATCCTGTTGTCGTATCCGTTTTCACACAGATATTTATCATAGGCGGAAGCCGACTCTACAAGCCCCGCTTCCTCCAAAAGTTTACTCACTGCCACGGAACTCTGCCCGGAGCGAATGGTAATGGACACCGTTTCCGAGGCCGCGGGCGGTATCGCATCCGGAGAAGCCCCGGAAGAATCCTCAGGGGAATTTTCCGGCAATGCCGACGGCTCACTTTCCGGAGAGGGAGAAGGACTCTTATCCGCTTCCGGGGATGATGTCGGGCTTACCGCCGGGGAAGGAGATGGACTCACATCCGTTTCCGGAGAAGAAGAATGACTCTCTTCCGCTTCCGAAGAAGGGGACGGGCTCTCTTCCGTATCTGGAGAGGGAGAAGGACTCTTATCCGCCTCCGGGGCAGGAGAAAGGCTCTCCTTCGGAGAAGGGAAAGGCGCCGCGCTTACTGCCGGAGAAGCCTCCGACGAAGCCATATCGGAAAGCACCACACTTTCCACCATCCCCAGCTCCCTGGCCCGTTCTTTTATTTCTTCATCCGTCAGCTGCCTGTCGCGGCTGGCCGCGATTCCCATAATCACTGCCGTTACCAGGATGCCGATTCCCAGTCCCCGCAGATAAAATTTCAGTTTCACGCTCCTGTTACACTCCTTCAAACAAATCAATCACCAGCTTCACTTCGCCCACGCCCAGTCCCAGCTCCCTGGCGATTGCCACATTGGACCTGCCTTCGTTGTGCAGCCGAAGAATCTTTTCGTTGTTATTGCTGCCGTTTCCGTCTTTACCCTCTTCCTGGGTAAAGCTGATATCCATATTCTTGGGAGTGCTGCGTATCATTTTGGCGGAAACTTTTTTGGGGGAGAGGGGCGCAAATCCGTCCTCCTTTACGGCCGTCAGCGGGATGATCTCCGCTTCCGGCTCTTCCTTACGGCGCTTCTCGGTTTTTCTGGGAGGCTTTTTTTCCTCTCCTCCATCCTCTTTCCCGGCCGCTCCGCTCTTTCCCGTGACCGTTTCCCTGGCCGCCTCTTTGGCGGTCTGCTCTGCTTCCTTGACCGTCTGTTCCGCTTCCCTGGCTGCTAACTCCGCCTCTTTGGCGGTCTGCTGCGCTTCCTTGGCGGTCTTCTCCACCTGTGTCGCGGTATTTTTCAAATTTTCATGCTTGTCATTGAGCATATCGTAAAGAAACATGACTTCTTTATGATTCTTGTTGATGTCCTCCAATACGGTATCCGAATACTCATTCACCGCCATGATCTTCTCATTGGATATTCTCTCCAGAGAACGCTCCGTCTTTTCCACCGCGTAAGTCACCGTCTCGTCCACAATATCGCCGATCCGGTCCTTTACGCCTTCCATTTCTTTCGCCACCGCGTTCTTCGCTTCTTCCCGCACCGTTTCCCTAGACGCCTCGCCATCCGCCGCGGCACCTGCCGGCAGCAGAAAACTGAGCGCAAAAATACCCGCTCCGATAATCAGAAGAACGATTTCCAAAACTCCCATCCGCCGTTTCTCCTCAGATCTTCCTGTCAGATTTTAATATCAAAGCCGCCCTGGCCCTTTAATATCACTTTACCGTCCGGCTGCTTTTCTTTCTTCCGATCTCTGCCGCCGTTCCCTTCATAGCTGTTGCTGCCCTTGTCCCTGGCATCAAATTTTTTCTGCTGCCACATGGTCTCGTCTCCCTGGTTGACCTGCTGGCTTTTACGGGTTTCGTCCCGCTGCCTGTCCTGTACCAGTACACTTTGCTGGGCAATCCCCTTGTTGTCCTCATTCTGTTTGATCGAGGTATAGTCCTGGGATCTTGCTATCGTTCCCAGTTCAATGGAACCCATTGCCATAGGAATACTCCTTTCCCCTTTTCCGGATCAAATCCCTACCATTTTTACGTCGCCGCGCAGTTTCACGAATTTGCAGTACTTCATGCTGGACTGTACCACCATGGACACATCCCCGATCACAATCTTGGTTCCCGGGAATACTTCGCCGGTCACTACGACCTGCGCCTGCTTCTGCTGCTCCACCATTTCCTGCAGCGTCTGGAGACGTTCATTTGCCTCGGCAAATTCTTTCTGCTTCTGCTCCCTGGCCTTGACCAGTGTGGAAAGGTACTGCAGCTGTTCCGCTCCGAGCTGCATACCCTGCTTGCGCTTCACCGCGTAGGAAACAATGATCGGTTCAATGCTCTTTAGCTGCTTTTCAATCTCTGCCGCATCCTTCTGCAGTTGTGCCAGTTCCTGCTTTATGAGCGGATCTGCTCCCACTTCCACCACCGTGGACGCACCCATGGAAGAGCCCAGGGTCTTGACCGTGATCTGATTGGAGGCCACTACGGTACCGCCTGTGATAAAGCCCCGTCGGCCGCCCACCGTGATCTCGCTTCCGGCCATGACATTGCTGTGGAGAATGGACTCGGTGGTGATATATCCGCCGGCCGAAGCCTTCGCGTTTTCAAAAAACTTCGCCACAATATTTCCCTCAGCCTTAATCTCGCCTTTGGACATGCCTGCCATACCCCTGGCAATGATAATATCCCCGCCGGCTTCCAGATAGGCGCCCTCCACTAAACCGTTCACCACAATATTTCCTTTGGCCTTTACGGAAAAATTGGACTGCACATTACCGTGAACCTCCACGCTGCCCTCATATTCAATATTGCCCGTGGAATTGTCCACATTCTCCACGGACAGCACATCGGAAACAAAGACCTGCCCTTCTACCAGCGTGGCATGACCGTTGACTTTGGAGGTAAGCACCTGCTTGTCTTCGGATATATCTATATTCTTCCCGCATCTTAAGGTTACATTCTTCACTTCCCTGGGTTTGATCCTGGCACCCAGCACATTCATGCCGTCCTCACCCTTGACGGCGGGTGTCAGCCTTGCCAGTACATCCCCTGCCTTACAGTGGCTGATCGTGTTCAGATTGAAGAAATCCACGCTGCCGTCTTCTTTCATCGTCGGCCGGGCTTTGGGGTCCGTATTGAAAAAATATTCAATATAGGCATCCTTTCCCTGTACGGGCTCCTTTCCCAGTGCCACCACAACATCCGTACAATATTCCCCGTTGGCAAAAGCCCGCCGGATACGATCCTCCTGTACCCCAAAACGCACCTGGCGGAACTTCAGGTCATTTAAGAACTCTTCCGGGGGCATGGTCTCCCCCGTAGCGGAAGCCGCGAAAAACCTGGCTGTCACGGACATGCTGTCGTCGGCGATATAGAGCTGATAACGCATATTCTCCTTAGGACAGCTTCCCTCGCCTAAATGAAGCACCGTATCCTTTCCCTCTGCTATGGCGTTCTTTAACGCAGAAATGTCACAGATTATATTGCACAGGGCAAGGTAATCCGTGACCTCTTTTATTCTTATATTTTCCCCGCCGTCCTTCGGCGCCTTCACTTCCAGTCCAAAACCGTTTGCGTCCGGTACCAGTCTGAAATAACCGTTTTTCATACTCCCTCACATTCTGCCTGCAGACACCGCATCCTAACCGTTCCCGGTTATCTGTCTGTCAGCATGCCCATATAATTCCCCATTTTTCCTTTCATTTTCTCTAACGCCCTGGTGTGCAGCTGGGAAATCCTGGATTCGGAAACCTCCAGCACATTGCTGATCTCCTTCAGCGTTAAATCTTCGTAATAATAAAGCAGGATCACCTTGCGCTCTTTCTCCGTCAGGCTCTGCAGAGCCTGCTCCAGCACCTGCTTTAATTCCGCTTTCTCCACGTTCTCTTCGGGACTGTCAAAGCGGGCAGTGGAATAGCGGTTCATATCCGCCGGCACCTCGCTGCCCTGCTCCATATACTCGTTCAATGAAACCACATTGGTGATCTTCATCTGGGACTGCCACTCCAGATACTCCTCATCGGAGATTCCCAGTCCTTTCGCGATTTCCTCGTCGGTGGCACTGCGTCCCTGCGTCAGCTCCACCTCTTTGATCACCGCTTCGATCTTCTTCTGCTTCTGCCTGATCGTCCTGGGTATCCAGTCCATTTTTCTGATCTGATCCAGAATGGCTCCCCGGATACGCAGGCTGGCATAGGTCTCAAACTTGACCTCTTTCATGAAATCGAACTTATCTATGGCATCGATCAGCCCGAACACGCCATAGCTTACCAGATCCTCATATTCCACATTATAACCCAGGTACATACTGAGTCTGCCGGCTACCAGTTTCACGAGCGGCGCATATTCCAATATGATCTTCTCCCTGATTTCGGGAGTCTTGTTTCTGGCATATGTATCCCAAAGATGTTTTCTGCCCGCCTCGTCCATGGCACCCTCCTACGCTGCTTACTCCTCTTCCTGTGCGGGTTCCTTCTCCTGCTCCCCTTCTCCCGCGTCCTCCGCAGCCTCCGTTTCTTTTTCGATGACCGCTCCCTCGTCCATAGCCCGCTTTTTGTTCTGGGCCTCAAAAGTATCCAGCAGCCATTTCAGCAAACTGCCCAGCACATAAAAAATCAGTAAAACCGCCAGCAGTATACCCAGCCTCGTTACCAGCGCATACCGCTTGATCAAAGTGATGATAGCCGTCACCGCGCCGGCCGACAGCATCAATATCAGCGGCATATATTTTCTTTTCATATTTTTCACTCCGCTATATGGTTTTTTCCGGCTTGCCCACGGCCCTGATCACATAATCCCCGGTCTCCGGATAAAAGATAACGGTCCGCCCGTAATTGGCGCCCACATCCTCCGCCAGTATACGGATTCCCAGTTCAGCCAGCTTCTTTCTGGAAGCCTCCACGTTTCTGTCTCCCACACGCACCAGTTCATTTTTATTCTGGAAGGCAAACATCATGGCTCCCCCAGCCAGCTTAGCCGTCATCCGGCTTCTGCTCGCGCCTTTCGCCTCCATCTGCTTTACCAGCAGCATGATCCCGGTATCCGCAAATTTGGCCGGATTGCTCTCACTTCCTCTGATCACGGTGGAATCCGGCAGCATAATATGCGCCAGTCCCCCGATCTTTGTCACGGGATCCCGCAGAGCAATCCCCACGCAGGAACCAAGCCCCAGTGTGGTCACACCGTCGGGACTTACGCACACTTTCATATCGGCCATGCCTACTTTTATTATTTCACCCATCCCAGCTCCCTCGGTTCTTATCTCCAATCACATCACACCAAGCGATGTCAGTATTTTCTTGTAGGATTCCAGATCCGGTATGAGAATAAAGTAACCGTCAATTTCCACTTCATCAAAGAATCTGGATTGGATCAGGAGAATCTGGTCCCCAATGGTTCCAAACTCGATGGCTGGTACGCTCAGGATCGCGCCGGCCATGTCCAGCGTCAGCTCCGGCGGTGACGGATATATCTTCAGATTAGTCAGCATGGACAGGGAATTGAGATACGCGCCGGTAATGATGTTGCTGACCTCCTTCATGGCGGAGAGCTCCATTTCGTTAAAATCCGGCCCGTCACTGCCCATTCCCATCATCAGTTTATTCACCAGATGCTTGGCGCTGTCCTGCTTTACCAGAAACATGATGCTGCCGGTAATATCGCCCTCAATAGCCAGGTAAACGCCTATCATCAGTTGCTCTTCGCCGCCCATCATGGCGCCCACTTCCTGAAACTCCATCAGCTTAACCTGGGGAACCTGCATATCCACCTTGCACTGCAGCATCTGGGAAAGGGCGGTCATGGCATTTCCCGCCCCGATGTTCCCGATTTCTCTTAATACGTCAAAATAATTCTGTGTTACGCTCTGCAAACTTATTTCAGACAATTCTCCCACACTCCTCACAAGCCCACGCTACTTTTCCTGTACTACCGCATTCAGATCCAGCAGGGAAATGAGCCCTCCTTCATACTTGCCTACTCCCAGGATAAAATTATTTTTGTCGTCTTTGTCATAGGCCATTTTCTCCACCTGGGAAGCCATATTCAGAGTCACAACTTCTTTGACTTCATCCACCATCATGCCGATGGTTCCGTACTGCTCCAGCTTTACGATAATGATACGGGTAGCCTTGCTCTCTTCATCGGGCGCCAGTCCCATTTTCAGGCAGATGCTCATAATGGGGATCACTTCGCCGCGCAGATTGATCACGCCCTTTAAATACGGCGCCAGCTTGGGTACTCTGGTGATATGCTGCATTCTCACGATATTGTCAATGTACTGAATGTCTATACCGAACTGCTCCTGTCCGAGCCGGATCACGATATACTGGGTTGTGGTGCCTTCCTCCATTACCTTCAATTCTTCCATGCCGTTCACCCTCCTTCATTAAATCAGCACATTGGCATCCAGAATCAGAGCGACTTCCCCGTCGCCCAAAATGGTTGCGCCGCTGATCAGCTTGCACTTATTGTCAATATACTTGCCCATGGACTTGATAACGATCTCCTGCTGGCCCAAAAGTTCATCTACCACAAACCCGGCCGTTCTGTCGCCCTTCTTGGCAATGATGACCACCATATTGTCTTCGGGGTTCTTGGAGCTGACTACATCCAGCTCCTTATCCAGACGGATAATGGGAATTACATTCCCACGCAGATGGATCACCTCTTTATTCTGTACCAGCTTGATCTCATCAGGAGAAATATCCTCGATGGTCTGAATGGATCCCAGGGAAATGGCATATTTTTCGCCGCCCACAACGACCATGAGAGCCTGGATGATCGCCAGGGTTAAAGGCAGGCGGATGGTCCATGTGCTTCCCTCGCCCAGGGTACTGTGTACCTCCACTTCACCGCTCAAGGCCTCGATCTTGCTCTTTACCACATCCAGTCCCACGCCTCGGCCGGAAACATCCGTTACCTGCTTTGCTGTGGAGAAGCTGGGTAAGAACAGCAGATCGATGATTTCTTTTTCGGACATATTGGCGGCCTGCTCCGGGGTGATCGTTCCCCGTTCGATGGCCTTATTCTTTACGGCTTCGGTATCGATGCCGTTACCGTCATCCCTTACCTCTATGACAACGTTATTGCCATCCTGATACGCATCCAGCCAAATGGAGCCCACTGCCGGCTTGCCTCTCTGGGCACGCACTTCAGCGGATTCCAGACCGTGGTCCGCGGAATTGCGCAGCAGATGCATCAGAGGATCCCCGATCTCATCCACCACGGTACGATCCAGCTCGGTCTCCTCACCGGACATGTACAGCTCCATCTTTTTGTCCAGTTTCTTGGACAAGTCGCGGATCATGCGGGGGAACTTGTTTACTACGCTCTCAATAGGCACCATTCGCACCTTCATAACGGACTCATGCAGGTTAGTCGTCACGCTTTCCAGATATTCTATATGCTCGTTCACGCCGCTTTGTACGGAGGGACCCTTCTGCATGGCGTCGCTTGCGGAAGCCGCCGCTACTAAGGAGTTCTTGGCAATGATTAACTCGCTGACAAGGTTCATCAATACGTCCAGCTTCTCGATGTCCACACGGACGGTCCTGTTCACAACAGGCTTTGCCGCCCCGTTCTTGGCCGCCGGCTTGTTTTCGGAAGCGGGTGCCGCCGTGGGTTTTGCCGGTTTGGACGGTTTGGGCGCTTCCTCTTTCGCAGGAGCCGGAGCATTCTCCGTCCCCTCCTGTCCGGGCGCTTCCTTTTCCTCATCCTTTATCTTGTCCAGATCAATGGAATCCCCGGTCACCGTATCGATTTCCGATACGTTTTTAATGGCGTCCTCCACCTTCTCCAGAGGCGCTTCCGTGATGACTAACAGGGAGAAATCCAAATCAAAATGCTCATCCTCAATATCCTGGGCAGAGGGGTTCGACACGATGATCTCGCCCAGCTCCTCCACCGCTTTAAATACCAGAAAGGCTCTCGCGGCTTTCAAAAGGCAGGTCTCCTGTACCTTAACGGTCAGGCCGTAGACTTTTTTACCCTGCTTCTGCGCCTCGGTTATTACCATCTTGTCCGTACTGTCCAGCTTGATGTCCTGCCACTTGGCGCCGCCGGTCTCTCCGGCCGGAGAATTCTCTGTGCCGGAAGCCTCCCCCGGTGCGGACGCAGAAGCCTCCGGAGCAGCCTGTGCGTTATCCCCGCCCTTACTGTTGAGAATATCGTTTAACTGCTTGATCAGCGGCTCGTTGTCGTTGGTGCCCTCATCACTGGTCTCACGGATATTGCCGGTATACTCCTCCAGCGCGTCCAGACACTGAAACAGAATATCGATCATATTGGCCTTTACTTTGATATTGCCGTTGCGGACTTCGGAAAAGACATTTTCCATATCGTGCGTCAGGGTCTGCATTCTCTTATAACCCATGGTGCCCGCCATACCCTTTAAGGAATGGGCCGCACGAAAGATCTCGTTAATGGTGTCCATGTTTTCCGGATCCTGCTCCAGCTCCAGTATCTGCGTATTCAGATTCTGTAAATGTTCGGTTGTTTCGTCAAGAAAGATCTCAAGGTATTGGCTTACGTCCATTTTACTTTACCCCCACGTTTAAAATAATCTCCTGCGCAATTTGCTCCAACGGTACCACCTGATTGGAAAGTCCCGCGTTGACTACGCTGCGGGGCATCCCGTAGACGGCACAGGAGCTCTGTTCCTGTGCAATGACATGTATCTTTTTACTGCCTTTTAAATTGGAGATTCCCTTGGTGCCGTCCGCTCCCATACCGGTCATGACCACACACACCACCTCTTCGTAACCGCTGTTCTCCAGGGACTCATACATGTAGTTGGCACAGGGCTTAACACCCTCCCTGGGCGGCTCGTCCGTATAGTGGATGACGGCTCTGCCTCCAGAACCCTGGGCCACATTCATGTGCTGCCCTCCCATGGAAAGGTACACATGGCCGTTTTCCAGCACGTCGCCTTCCGCAGCCTCCTTGACCTTAAGAGGGCTTAAGGAATCCAGCCTTTCCGCCAGGGAAGCGGTAAAGCCCTTGGGCATGTGCTGCACCACCAGCACCGGAGCCTGCAGTTCCGCAGGCAGCAGCGGGATCACGGACTGCAGCGCTTTGGGGCCTCCCGTAGAACTGGCAATCGCGACGATCTTTCTGCCATCGGTAAAGGTGTGCTTCTTAGCCAGGGAGATCATCTTGCCGGTGATCTCGCGTTTCTCCTGCTGCTTTGCCGGCGATTCAAAGACCGGCAGCTTGGAATCCGCCACCACGCCCAGAAGCTCCAGCATACGGCGGCTGAACCCTTCCCCGCGGCAGTCTATCGCGTTGTCCGGCTTATGTATGAAGTCCAGCGCCCCCAGTTCCAGCGCGTCCAATGTGATCTTGGCGCCCTCCCTGGTCGCGGTGCTGGCCATCAGCACCCTTGCGGAAATCTTGAATTTCTGCAGTTCCTGCAGCAGCTCTAAGCCGTTCATCCTGGGCATATTCACATCCAGGACCACCGCGTCGTAAGTCTTGCGGCTCAACAGGTCAAAGGCCTCCAGACCGTTTGTGGCCCGGTCTTCCACCTGGAATCTCTCGTCGCTGTTAATTATATCACAGAGGACTCTTCTCATGAGTGCAGAGTCATCAACTACCAATATTTTTTTCATATACGTCCCAAACCTTCCGTTTTTATTTTGATCTTCGGCGTCCCCTTGGGTCAGCCCCTTTCTTTGTGCCGGTTTTTCCGTTCTTCCTCAAATATGTACTTAATGATCTGCTCCCTGTCATCCACATCCAGGTTGACATACTGTACCCGGTGCTCAAAGTTGCCGGGTTTGTTTTCCAGTTCCCTGGCGCTTAAAATCTTGCCCACCACTTCGCATTCCTTTTTGATGCCGCCTATCACCAGATTATAGTTGCAATAGATCAGGCTGCCCGGCTCATAGCGCTGGCCGCTGATAAAGCGCAGCCCGCCGCCGCTTATATCCACAATGATACTGTGCTTTAAGGGCAGCCCCGGCGTCAGGAAATAGGCCTCGCTCTCCTCCACCGATTTGATCTCTTCCTCTATTAAAGCCCTGGACTGCATCTCCAGGGCGCAGCTGAAGCGATAGTACGCCCTGCGCTGGAACTTCCGTAAATTGCTGGTCATTTCCACAACCAGAATATAGACATTGTTGCTCTTGTAACGGTCAATGATCCTGACAAAGCACTGATAGGGCTGCTGGGCATAGATCACCATATCGTACTCCCCGTCCACGGGAAGCAGGATCAGCTTTGTCTGCTCCATGGGCATGGTGATCTCCAGTCTGTCCTCGGAAACAATATCATAGATCCGGCTGCTGTACACTTTTTTCGCAGCCTCGTTGTTTGCCTCTCCCAGGCGCTGGATCGTCTGCAATTCCACCCGGAATCCGGGCTCAATAAACTTAGACAGCATAGATTCCTCCTACACGGGCTTTTTCCCAACCACGATATGGGAAAAAAAAGCCGCCATTCCTCTCTTTTTAACACTTTCCATATTCATCAGTTTTGCCGCGATGGCCTCAAAGGCCAGACTGGACTTTGCCCCGGGATTCTGCATGGAAACGGGCACCTGCTGGATAACCGCCCTGGCCAGCTGGGGATCCTGTGGAATCGCTCCCAGATAAGTGAAAGGCAGCTTTAAGTAGCGCGCCACTACCATGTTCAGCTTATTGTAAAGATTCTGTCCTTCCTCTTCCTTTTCCACTCTGTTGGCGATCATCTTTACCTGAGAAGTTTCCGTGGAAAAGCGGGGATGCCTGCTCAGAGCCTTTAACAGAGAGTAGGAATCCGTTATGGAAGTGGGTTCCGGAGTGGTTACCAGCAGGATTTCCCCGCTGGCTACCAGAAATTCCAGCACCGCATTGGAAATCCCCGCTCCCGTATCCACGATTACAATATCGGCAATGGAATCCAGCTCCGCCAGATTCCGGATAATATATCCCAGATAGTCCTGGCTTAAATTCGCCATGCCCACGATTCCGGAACCGCCGGAAATAAATCCGATGTCCATAGGGCCCCAGGTAATGATCTCCTTCATGCTTTTTCCCTGATAGATCAGGTCGCAGAGATTGTGCCTGGGTACGGCACCGAACATGATCTCTATATTGGCCAGTCCGAAATCCGCGTCCAGGATGATCACCTTTTTTCCCAGTTTTCGAAACTGGATTGCCAGATTGATGGCCGTATTGGATTTTCCCACTCCGCCCTTACCGCTGGTAACGGTGAGTACTCTGGCCAGCTTCCGGTTTACGTTGCCGGCCTTTATAATGTTACGAAGCTGCTCCGCCTGGTCCATATCCCCCTCCTGTTTCAGTGCTTCTTCCCGCCTAAGAGCTGCTTGACCGTCTTTTGAGGATTAAACTTCTCAATATCGTCGGGTACATTCTGTCCGTAAGTTACATAGGAAATGCCGGCGCCCGTATAGAGCCTGATATTCAGCAGGTTCCCGTAAGCGCTTGTCTCGTCCAGTTTAGTAAAGATCAGCTTGTACTCTCCCATTTCCCTGTAGCTGTCCGTGATCTGCATTAAATCCTTGTATTTGGTGGTAGCGCTGAGCACCAGGAACACTTCCTTTTCCGCCTGTCCGTCCAGGCTGTTCACAAAAGAAGTCATGGCCTCCTTCTGGGCCTGGTTCTGGTGGGAATGCCCCGCGGTGTCCACAAAGATGTAATCGAAATGCTTTAACTCCGCCAGCGCGTTTTCCATTTCCTCAATGGTATAAATGACCTTAAAGGGTACTTCCAGAATATTGGCGTAGGTCTTTAACTGCTCCGCCGCAGCGATCCGGTAGGTGTCCGCGGTCAAAAGCGCCACCTTCTTCTTCTCGTCCACGCTGAAACGGGAGGCCAGTTTGGCGATCGTGGTGGTTTTGCCCACACCGGTAGGTCCCACAAAGAAGACTATCTTGGGGCCCTTTTCGGCAGGAGTGATCTCTACGGTCGGCCCGAACTTCAGAATCATTTTCTGATAAGTATTGGCCAGCGCGTAATCAAAAGGCATATTGGGCTTATGCAGCTTTTCGATCTCGTCCATGATCTGGTTGATGTACTTTTCGTCCACCTCGTTTTCCAGCATCATATTGTACAGAAGCTTCATAAATTTCACAAGCTCCGCGCTCTTGGGTTCCTCTGGCTTTGCCTGTGTCTCCGCGGTATTTTCCGGCTCCCTTTCCGGCTCTCCTCCGTTTTTTTTCTGGAACTGCTGCTCTAACAGGGACTGGAGACTGTCCAGCTTTTCTCCTATGGCGTTCATCTCGGTGCTGCTTTTTTCAGAAGCCTCCTGAGCCTGCTGGCGCCATGCGCTCGTAATCGGCGTATCCTTTTCAAGCGCGCCGGGGCGGGCCTGCTCTCTGACAGACGCAGAGGCAGACGCAGGGTCAGGCACAGGCGCCGCTGCAGAGGCGGCGGGATGTTCCCTCTTTACCGGCACAAAACGCTCCGATTCCTCCTCCAGGGCCACCGTCACCTCTACCAGGGGCTTTTGCAGCCACGCCAGCAGCCCCTTCTTTTTTACGTTTTTTACGCTCATGACAATGACGCCCTCGCCCAGTTCTTTTCTGGCAAGTCCCGTTGCCTCTTCTTCAGTTTTTCCCTGATATTTCTTAATGATCATACTACCGTTACCATCCCTACCGACTGCAGTTCTACATTGGATTCAATTTCATTGTAGGAAACCACGATCAAATCTTTATAATAATCCTCCGTCAGCTTCTTAAAATACAGCCTGACAATAGGAGAGGTTATAATGATGGGAGTCTTGCCTAAATTTTCCAGCTTCTGCATTTCCGCTCCCACCGCGCTCATGACCTTCTTGGTATATTCCGGATCCAGATTCAGATAGGCCCCCTGCTCCGTCTGTTTTACGCTGCCCATGATCTCCTGTTCCACCTTGGGATCCAGCGTAATGACGCTGGTGGTCTCATGGGGCGGAAAATATTTGTTGGAAATGGCCCTTTTCAGACTCTGGCGCACATATTCCGTAAGAATATCCGTATCCCTGGTGGTGGGTGCGTAATCCGCCAGTGTTTCAAATATAGTCAGCAGATCCCGTACGGAAATCCCCTCTTTTAAGAGGTTCTGCAATACTTTCTGCACCTCGCCAAGGCCAAGCTGCTTGGGGATCAGTTCTTCTATCAGGGAAGGATTGGTCTCCTTTAAGTTGTTGACCAGATTCTGTACATCCTGCCTGGTGAGCAGCTCCGAAATGTATTCCCTGATAATGGCCGTCAAATGGGTAGCGATAATGGACGGCGGATCCACCACCGTATAGCCCAGGCTCTCCGCTCTCTCCCTCTGTCCCTCGGTGATCCATATGGCCGGCAGATGGAAAGAAGGCTCAAAGGTGGGAATACCCGTGATCTCCTCTTCCACATAGCCCGGATTCATGGCCATGTAGTGGTCAAAGAGGATCTCGCCCTCACTGACCTGGATTCCTTTTATCTTAATAATATACTGGTTGGGGTTTAATTGTATGTTATCCCGCAGACGGATAATGGGCACCACGGTACCCAGCTCCAGCGCAATCTGGCGTCTGATCATAACCACACGGTCCAGCAGATCACCGCCCTGGTTCACATCCGCCAGAGGAATGATGCCGTATCCGAATTCCAGCTCGATAGGGTCCACCTGAAGCAGGCTGTTGACGTTTTCCGGCTGGCGGATCTCCTCCGCGGCGGCCTCCTCCGTATCCACCTGCGTTTCTATCTCAGCGACCTCCAGATTGCCGGCGATCATTCTGCCTCCCACAATGAAAAGAAGCCCCATGCCCAGAAAGAGGACCGTATTTAACTGCGTCACCAGCCCCAGAAAAGCCAGCGTTCCCCCTACCAGATACATGGCCTTGGGAATGCCGAACAGCTGCTTTAAGATCGCGCTGCCAAATTCCGCCTGCTTGCTGCCCTTCGTTACCAGCACACCGGTGGAAAGAGAGATCAGCAAAGACGGGATCTGGCTCACCAGTCCGTCACCGATGGTCATGATGCCGTAACTCTGCAGAGCGGTCATCATATCCAGTCCGTCCCTTGTCACGCCCATGGCCATACCGCCCACAATATTGATAACGGTCAAAAGCAGACCGGCCGTAGCATCTCCCTTTACATACTTCACGGCACCGTCCATGGAGCCGAAGAAGCTGGATTCTTCCTGGATCTTATCCCGTCTCCGCTTCGCTTCCCTGTCGTCTATGGCGCCGGTATTTAAGTCCGCGTCAATAGCCATCTGCTTACCGGGCATGGCATCCAGAGTAAAACGCGCCGTTACCTCAGCCACACGCTCGGAACCCTTGTTGATGACCAGAAACTGGATTAAGATCAGGATTATGAAAATAATGGCACCCACGATAAGGTTGCCGCCGCCTACAAACTCGCCGAAAGTCAAAACCACATTTCCGGCGCTTCCGGTCGTGAGGATCAGACGGGTGGAGGATACGTTAATGGCGATCCGGAAAATGGTGGTAAACAAAAGAATGGTGGGAAAGTAGGACATATCCAGCACTTCTTTTGAAAACATGCAGACAAAGATAACAGTAAAGGCAATGGCCATGTTAAAGGCCATCAGAATATCCAGAAGCCATGCGGGAAGAGGCACGATGAACATTACAAAGGCGATCAGCACATAGAGCGCTACGATCACATCAGTTCTTCTCATTTTTTCGCTCATCCGTCCTCACCTCCCGTCTTTTGGTCCTGTCCTATACTTTTCCCTTGATATGGTAAACAAACGCCAGCACCTCCGCCACTGCCTGGTACAGCTCCGGCGGAACGGCCTGCCCCACGTCCACATTGGCATAGAGCATTCTCGCTAAGGGCTTGTTTTCCACGATTTCAATATCATATTCCTTTGCCAGCTCCTTGATGCGGCGAGCCAGGTAATCCTCTCCCTTGGCGAGCACTATGGGCGCGTCCGCCACCGCCGCGTCATATCGGATGGCCACCGCGTAATGGGTGGGGTTGGTAATGACCACATCCGCCTGGGGCAGGCTCTGCATCATACGCCTTCTGGAAGCTTCCTGCATACGCTGCCGAATCTTTCCCTTGACCTGGGGATCGCCTTCCTGCTGCTTGTACTCATCCTTGACTTCCTGCTTCGTCATCCTCATGTCCCGGGAAAACTTTACCTTCTGGTAAATATAATCCCCCGCCGCGATGAGAATATAGACCACGGCGATCCGGATCCCAAGATCGATCACCAGCTGCCCAATCAACTGAATGGCCTGCAGCAGAGGTATGTCATAGAGCATGAAAATATAGGGCACTTTATCCTTCAGGTAACTGTAGCTCACATATAAGAGCAGCCCGATCTTTAAAATGGCCTTGATCAGTTCCACTAAGGAATTGACGGAAAATATCCTCTTAAACCCGTTAATGGGGTTCAATTTGCTGAACTTTGGCATCAGGGGCTTGGTAGTCACCTGCCACTTCACCTGCACCACGTCCGCCACGATCGCCAGGGCAAAGGTGAGCGCCAGAACGGGAGCCATAATGGTCAAGACATTGAGCAAAAGCTGCCTGAAAAGGAGAAGCATATCCCTTTGGGGCAGATAGCCGTTCCAGTTGACCAGCGTGTCAGGGATCCGGCTGTAAAAGGCGGAAAAAAGTCCCATGAGCTGGCCGCCCAGGGTACCCACCCACATCCGCAGCAGCAGAAACATAACCAAAAGAGTCAGGGCATTGCCCACCTCCTTGCTCTTGGCAACCTGTCCTTCTTTTCTGGCGTCCGAGAGCTTTTTCTCGGTAGCCGGTTCGGTCTTTTCGCCGCCCGGTCCGTCCGCCGCAAAAAACTGCAGATTATATAACAGCATTACATCATGCCCTCCACAAACGACACGGTCAGCTGCTGGATCTCGGAAAAAATAAATCCGGAGGCATCAGCCAGCATACCCGTGGTGAAAAACAGCACACACAGCCCCGTGATGATCTTTAACTGGATTCCCACCGCGAACATGTTCATCTGGGGAGCGACCTTCGCCAGCACGCCCAGTATCACGTTCAACAGCAGTATAACACAAAATACCGGCAGACAGATACGGAAACCAATGGAAATATAATCCCCCATAAACCGCAGCATGGTATTTAAAAGATTTTCTCCTCTAAACACGGCGCCGTTTACCGGTATCAGTAAAAAGGAATCCGCCAGCGCTCCCAGTATATAGCGGTACATACCGCTGACGATCAGCATGAGCATGAGCACGTTCTGGTATACCACGCCGGTAATGCTGGTCTGCTCCCTGCTGGAAGGATCCATCAGGGTCACCATGGAAAGTCCCGTTTCCATGTCCACAATGGAACCCGCGAAATTCACGATGGCCATGCATATGGTACCGGCAAATCCGATGATCAGACCGGTCGCCGCCTCTTTTATCACGATCACGGCATATTCCACCACGGAAGAATAAATAATACCGTCCGCGGGTGTCAGAGAGTTATACAAGAGCAGCGAAGTAAAGACGGAAAGGGCTACCCTCACCTGGGCGGGCGTATTGTTCATACTGAAAAAAGGAGCCGCGAACACGAAACAGGACACCCGTACCAGGATGAGCAGAAAATATTCCAAATCCAGAAACGAAAAAGACAGATCCACCATATCCGTTTCCTCAGCCCGCCACATAGGAGGGAATGCTCAGCCACAGTTCCGTCATAAAATCAATAATACTGTTCAACATCCAGGAGCCTAAGATCATCAGGGCTAAAAAGATACCGATGATCTTGGGGATGAAGGTCAGCGTCTGCTCCTGAATGGACGTTACGGTCTGAAAAATACTCACGATCAGACCGATAACAAGAGAAACCAGCAATATGGGCAGCGAAGCCTGTATGATCAGATACAGCGCCTGATTGGTAATATCGCTTATCGCTTCTACAGTCATAACGTGTCCTCCTTCCTGCCGCTACCGGGTAAAGGTCTGCACCAGCACCCCTATCACCAGACTCCAGCCGTCAGCCATAACAAACAGCAGTATCTTAAAGGGCATGGAAATGGTCGTGGGCGGCAGCATCATCATACCCATACTCATCAGGGCCGAAGCCACCACCATGTCTATCACAATAAACGGAATGTATATGATAAAGCCTATAAAAAAGGCCGTTCTCAACTCGCTGACTAAAAAGCTGGGAATCAGTACTGTCAGGGGAATGGATTCCAATTCTCCGTCCCAGTTCTGTCTGGAGATATTCATAAACAGCTCCACATCCTTTTTCTGGGTCGCGCCGTACATAAACTCCCGCAGGGGCTGTACCGCTTCCGTCAAAGCCTCCCCCTCCGTAAGCTCTCCCGCTTCATAGGGCAGATAGGCGTCGGTGTAAATGGCCGTTGCCGTCGGCGTCATGATAAAAAAAGTCAGAAACAGCGATATGCCCACCAGTATCTGGTTGGGAGGCGCCGTCTGCGTATTGAGGGCCGCCCTGACAAAATGCAGCACGATCAGTACCCTTGTGTACGAAGTTAAACAGATTAAAAGCAGCGGCGCTATGGCAATGACAGTCAGCGTCAGCAGGATCCGCAGGGCGCCGTTGATCTGCCCGTTCCCGTTGTTGTACTCAATGGTAAAAGTATTGGCAATATTCAGTTCCTGCAGTTCTTCCGGCGTCTGCGCGCTTCCGGACGGCTCCAACACCGTAGAGTTTGCGTTTTCACCGGTCAGGGGGCCGCTGTTTTCCGTCGCGTAAACCGTCCGTGCCGGTAAAATGCACAATATGCCTACCGTAACCAGCAGGCATATAATACTTTTTAGAACTATTCCGGTTAAAACATTTTTCTTTTCTTTCACCTTCAGCCTACTCTTCTTTCGGATGCTTTTCCCCGCCTTCAGGGTATACGGCCTTAGCCTTTTGCAGCAGTTCTTTAAAATTCCGGTTTTTCTTTTCTTCCCGGGGAGGCATTTTTATCTGCTCCTCGGTCAACCGGGCCAGAAAAGTAACCGTATCCTTACATACGGCCATAGCTACATAAATATCGCCTATGCGCGCGATCTGTATATATTTGCCGTTCCCCATAGGACAGGTTTCCAGAATTTCAATATTGCTGCCGGCCCACTGTCCCTTCTGGTACCTCGCCAGCCAGCGGGTGACAAAAAAAGTCAGGGCCAGCACAAAGACAAACATCAACAGCACTGTGAGCAGCTGCGCAATACTGTCCAGCGTGTTAAATCCGGCTGTGAGCATTATCCCACGACCTTTTTAACCGCTTCCAATACACGGTCGGCCTGGAAAGGCTTTACAATAAAGTCCTTGGCACCCGCCTGGATGGACTCGATTACCATGGCCTGCTGTCCCATGGCAGAACACATGATGACCTTGGCGTTGGCATCCGCCGCCTTGATTCCCTTTAAAGCGGCAATACCGTCCATTTCCGGCATGGTAATATCCATCAATACCAGATCCGGCTTCAGTTCGTTGTACTTTTCGATCCCCTTTTGTCCGTTTTCAGCCTCGCCTACAACATTGTAGCCATTCTTGCTCAAGATGTCCTTGATCATCATCCGCATGAATGCAGCGTCATCACAGATTAAGATGTTTTTTCCCATTTTTCCACTCCTTATTTTCTTTGTATTATTTGATGATTTCCGTTACCCGGATACCGAAACTCTCCTCGATTACCACAACCTCGCCTTTGGCCACAAACTTGCCGTTCACCAGCACGTCTATGGGTTCACCCGCGATTCTGTCCAGCTCTATAATGGTTCCCGGCGCAAAATCCAGAATATCGGAAATGGATTTTGTGGTCCGTCCCAATTCCACTGTCACTTCCAGGGGGACATCCATGATCAGGCCGATATTTTCCTGCGCGCCCCCATTTCCGTAGTCGTTTGAAAAGTTCTGGAACTGGGCAGGCTGTACATTGACCCCCTGCTGGGGATTTCCCATGGGGAAACCGTTCATCTGGGGCGGCATATACATCTGCATCTGGGAAGCACCCATTGGCATCCCCATTTGGGGATTGCCCATTTGGGGATTGCCCATTTGGGGATTGCCCATCTGGGGATTTCCCATTTGAGGATTGCCCATGGCAAAATTGTTCATCTGCATTTCCGGCTGGTAACCGCCCATCGGCATCCCCATTTGGGGATTGCCCATCTGAGGCGCTCCCATTTGAGGACTTCCCATTGGAGAGGCTCCCATCATATCTCCGGACTGGGGCGAACCAAAAGTATCCGCTGCCAGAGGTGCTGCGGGTTCAGGTTCCGGAGCCGGTGCGGCTGTATCAACACTTCCGCCCATCTGCTGATTGATAAAGGTCTCTACGATCTCTTTCGCGAAATCCACCGGATAAAGCTGCATAATGGTACTGTTTACCAGATCGCCGATTTCCATACGGAAAGCTACTTTTACAAAAGTGCCGCCCAGGAAACTGGCAATATCGCTGCCGCTTTGGAAAGCCGTCAGATCTACCAGACTGGCGTCCGGCGGGCTGATGTCTATCATAATGCCCAGCATGGTGGAAAGAGAGGTGGCCGCCGAACCCATCATCTGGTTCATAGCTTCGGAAATGGCGCTCAAGTGGAGCTCACCCAGTTCCCCCTCCGTATTGGTGCCGTCGCCGCCCATCATCAGGTCGGTGATGATCTTGACGTCGTTTTCCCGCAGCACCAGGATATTGCTGCCGTCCAGCCCCTGGGTATATTTGATCTGGATAAAAACACAGGGCTTTTCATATTCCGCCAGCACGCCCGCCCAGTTGGTCAGCGTAACGGTGGGCGTGGTGATATTTACTTTTCTGTTTACCAGCGAATAGAGTGTGGTCGCGGAGGAACCCATACTGATATTGGCCACTTCCCCTACCGCATCCCTTTCCACATCCGACAGGAGGCTCTCGTCGATTTCCGAATCCGCCGCCTGGGCAGTGTTCGATGAGGCAGACGCTTCGTCCGCGGGCGGGTCCGACAGATCCATTCCGCTCAGCAGCGCGTTTATTTCATCCTGGGATAACATACCGCCATCCATGCCTTATTCCCCCTCTCTGATTACCGAAGTGACTCTCACGGCGTATTTATCTTTGCTGGCTCCGGGCATTGCCGTAAACTTCCGGATATTACCCACATAGACGGACAGTTCGCTGTCCACATGGCTGTCTAAGCGTATCACATCCCCCGCCTGCAGGTTCGCGAAATCGCCCACCGAAACGGTGCTCCTGCCCAAAACCGCTTTTACCGGTACATCCACCTTGCGAAGCAGGGATTCGATATACTCGTCATAATTTTCATCCCGCCTCTCCTGCATATTGGCGTACCAGTATCTTGTATTCAATTTATCCATGATCTCTTCCAGCGTAAAAAAGGGAAGACACATGTTCATAAATCCCTGCACCTCACCCACCTTCAGATTCAGGGTTACAATGGCAACCATATCGTTGGGGGAAATGATCTGCGCGAACTGGGGATTGGTTTCCAGCCTGTTTAA
This sequence comes from uncultured Lachnospiraceae bacterium, assembly GCA_947631685.1. Lineage (GTDB taxonomy): Bacteria > Bacillota > Clostridia > Lachnospirales > Lachnospiraceae > Acetatifactor. The sequence goes on along the minus strand of CANRMI010000001.1, from coordinate 34,443 downwards.
GACCGGATTGATGCTCAATACATTTTTCCAGGGTTCCCGCAGCAGATTCATGCAGATAATGATCATTTTTTCCAAAATCGTCAGCTCTATTTCCGAAAATTCCCTGTTCTTATCCAGGGATTCGCCCGCGCCGCCCAGCATACGGTCTATCATGGCGTATCCCAGATTGGGGGAAATATCCATGATGATGTCACCGGTAAGGGGCGCCATGGTAATGATGCCCATAATGACCGGATTGGAAAGCGCGTTGGTAAATTCGGAAAAAGTAACCGTTTCCGAGCTGGCCACACTGACCTGTACATTCCGCCGCAGATACACCGGCAGATTGGTGGAAAGCAGACGTCCGTAGTGCTCAAAAATGATCTCCATAGTCCTTAAATGCTCTTTTGAAAACTTGGCCGGGCGCTTAAAGTCATAATTCTTTACCTGCTTTTCATTGGAGCCCTGCATTTCTTCCACATCTAACTCGCCTGTGGATAAAGCCTTGAGCAGGTTATCTATTTCGTTTTGGGACAATACCTCGCCCATTCTGGTTCACCTCCCGCCTTCTTTCTTTCATGGTATCCGCATCGGGTACCGTCCGGCAGTTTAGTAGGTATAGTCGCTGAACACTACCTTATAGATGAAATCAGAATCATAGAGCCTGCGCAGCCTTGCCAGGATCTCACTGCGGACACCGTCCGTATCTCTCTGAAACTCCTCTAAGGTATAGGAGGATATGACCTCGATGATCTCGCCCCTTATCAGGCTCTCGTTGGTAGCGAGGGATTCGCCGTATTTCTTGTAATCCTCGTTGGTCTTATCCATTTGCAGGGATACGGAAATCCTGATATAGATCTGCTTGGGATTGGATTCTCCTTCCTCCGCAGTGGGACTGAGTTTCAACGGGATTGTCATAGGCTCCGCTATATCATAGATCACAATATTGTCAATGGGCACCGCCTCTTCGTCTGCTCCTAAGTTCAGCTCCAGATCCAGAACGGAAGCGATCCGCCCCACCAGCGCGGTAGTACTCTTCATGGCGCCGGTCACGCTGAACATCATGATGGCCGTCAGCACGATATTTACCATTAACAGCGCCAGAATCAGTATTGACATCAGGTTCTTCTTCATAATAGTATCTCCTATTAGTAGGTTCTTGTACTTAGATCGTTATAGATCCGGATCTCCACACGCCTGTTGCGCGCCCTGCCCTCCGGCGTAGAGTTGTCGGCCACGGGCACGTATTCGCCCCGTCCGGCGTACTTGATCAGGGAAGGATCCAGGCTGGTGGTTTCCAGAAAATAATTGAACACGGAAAGGGCCCTCGCGCAGCTCAACTCGCTGTTGTCCGCGAACCGCCCGCCGCTTATGGGCACATTGTCCGTATGTCCCTCTATCTCAATGATGTTGCCGGAATATTTTTCCAAAATTACGCCCACTTTATCCAGCACCGGCATCGCGTCCTCCCTGATGTCCGCCTTGCCGGAATCAAAAAGCAGCGCGCCCTTTAAGGTAAGCTGTACATACTGGGCATTAAACTCCACATTGATGGCATCGGACATCTGGCTTTCCTGCACCATTTCCTCCACCATTTCCGCCATCTCTTCCGACTCCTGGAGCTTGGCTGCCTCGATCTGCTCCATGGCGCCCTCTAAGGTATTCTCCTTATCGTACTCCTCAGCGTCGCTGTCATCGGCCTCATAGCCGGTACTGTTGATGTATTCATCCAGCTCGTTCAGCTGGCTGACGCCGTTGCTGATCAAAATGCCTTCGCCGATAGCGGTGGCCCCGCCGTTGAATATGGAAAAGGTCTGGCTAAAGGAGGCCACTACCTCCTGCCATTTCTTTTCATCCAGGGTAGACATGGAAAACAGGAGGACAAAAAAACAGAGCAGCAGATTCATCAGATCACCAAAGGTCGCTGTCCACGCGGGCGCGCCAGGTGCCGGTGTTTCCTCTTTCCGCTTAGCCATCCTCCTCACCTCCGTCTTCCTGCGCGGCGACAGCCCTGTCCACAGGCGCTACAAAGGACTTCAGCTTTTCTTCAATAACACGGGGATTCTCTCCTGCCTGTATGGACAAAAGCCCCTCTATCATGATCTCCCTCTGCTGCATTTCCGTTTCGTTCCGGCTTTTGAGCTTATTGGCTACCGGCGTACAGATCCAGTTGGCCAAAAGGGAGCCATACAGTGTCGTGATCAGCGCGACCGCCATCTGCGGACCGATGGTGGACGCGTCTTCCATATTATTTAACATGTTGACAAGGCCTACCAGCGTACCGATCATACCCCACGCGGGGCCCATGGCGCCCAGGCCTTCCCAGAAACCGATTCTCTCTTTGTGACGGGTATCCATGCTGACTAATTCCGTCTCCAGAATGGCCCGTACCAGTTCCGGATCCGTACCGTCCACGATCAGCAGTATTCCCTTTTTCAGGAACTCGTCGTTCAAATCTTCCGCGGCCTCTTCCAGAGAAAGCAGTCCCTCCTTACGGGCCACATTGGATAAATTGATGATATTGCTTATCATCTCAGGCGTATTGTCCTGAGGCTGCTTCAACACCAGAGAAAAGCTCTTCAGTCCTCCCACAAAGCTCTTCAGGGTATTGGATGCCAATACGGCGGCAAAGGAACCGCCAAAGGTGATAAAGATCGAAGGTACGTCCAGATATGTCTTAATAGCGGACATATCGCCCCTCGTTGCCTGAATGATTCCGAACGCCAGCATACCGAAGCACAGAACCAATCCTAAAATTGATGCTATATCCACTTGTATCCACCTGCCGTTTTCTATGGTAATCGCGTAGGATATGTAAACAAATTCTTCACATTAACCTGAATAAAACTCCTGTCTATACAATTTTACTAAATTTTTTATCTCTTGTCTACTTTCTTTTACAATTATTTTTCGCCCGGTGGTCAGGGTCATCACCGTATCCGGCGTATCCTCCACCAATTCTATCAGATCGGGATTGATCAGGATTTTCTGTCCGTTCATTTTGGTCACTTCTATCATAGGCCGCCTCCCTTATTCTGCTCAAACCGGAAAAAGGGCAGGCGCCATGCCTGTCCTTTTTCCCTTATATTCATAAATCAATTATCTCTTCAGATTGGTGAGCTCCTCCAACAGGGTATCGGATACGGTGATGATACGGCTGTTAGCCTGGAAACCACGCTGGGTGGTAATCATTTCCGTAAATTCCTGTGACAGATCCACGTTGCTCATTTCCAGCTGTCCGGTGGTCATCTTGCCGCCGTTCGCGGTAATGTCCACGCCAATGCCGTCAAACTCGCCGGAATTCATGGTCGCGGAGTAAAGGTTCTCTCCCACTCTCTCCAGACCGGACATATTGGCAAATTCCGCTACCGCGATCTGTCCCAGCAGTCTGGTCATACCGTTGTCGTAAGCCGCGTAGATCATACCGTTCTGCTGAATGGAAACGCCGCTCATCTGTCCCAGCTCTCGCCCCATGCCCAGACCGTCCAGATCGCCGGCGGTAGCGTTCACGGTACAGGTACCGTTGTTGTTGTAGTTGGAGCTGGTGGAGAAATCAATTTCAATATCGGAGAAGTTGCCGCCCAGAGCGGAAAGTCTCAGGGACGCGTTCTTCATGGTGGGGGATCCGTTCACCCCGATGAATTTACCGTTGTCCCCGTCGTATACCAGATTCACGCCGGCGAAATTACGCCCCGTGGTGTCAAAGGCATTCAGGTCAAAATTGGTTACATCTCCCTCCATATCCTCCGGATTTAAAGTATTGAAATTAGGTTCTGTACCACTCTGCAGATTCTGGAAGAGCTGGCGTACCGTATAGGTATTACCGCCCGTACCTACCGTCAGATTTAAAAATTCATCGGTGGAGCCTTCGTAACCGTAAGCCTTGGCCAGATTATCCAGTGCCTCCTGGGCCTGTGCCGCATCGCCTCCGAAAGCCTTTGCCAAGTCGCAGACCTCTTCCGACGGCTCACTTGCGGTCTTCAGTATCTTTCCCTCCCATTTATACGCGGCATCATCCAGCTTTACGGAAGTATTGACCGCCTGGGAGGTGTTGGCACCGAACAGCTCCGCCATATCCACGCCGCTGATGTCCACTTCGTTGCCCTCGGAGTCCAAGATCTTGGAAAGCTCCACGCTGTAGTTGGAGTCGTCCGCGGACTGCTTGATCACCAGCTTTGCCGTATAGGTATAACCCAGGGCGTCAAAAAAGTTCAAGTTAATAGCCTTGCCCGCGTCACTGGTCACATCCGCGTTATGCTTGTCGATGATACCGGATACATAAGCCTTGCTGGTGGCTTCAGGGGGATAGGTCATATTGGCTTCGCTCATAATACGCAGCGCCGTTACCGTATCCTGTTTAATCTTCTGCGTCTCTTCATCCACACCCCAGCCCATTACATTGTAACCGTTGCTGGTCATAGCCAGATTGCCCGCGGCGTCCACATAGAAAGAGCCGTCCCTGGTAAAGAAGTTCTCGCTGCCGTTGCTGACAACGAAAAGGGAACTGCCGCTGATCATAATATCAAAGGGATTGCCTGTGGACTGCGCGGCACCCTGTCCCGTGATGTTGACGTTGATGGCGCCGGTCTGCACACCCAGACCGATCTGGCGCGCGTTGATACCGCCCGTTCCGGTCGTGGCGTTAGGACCGGATGCTCTCTGTATGGTCTGGCTGATCAGTTCGCTGAATACCATGGAACTGGATTTGTATGCAGTTGTGTTTACGTTGGCAATATTGTTACCGATAACGTCCATTCTGGTCTGGTGTGTTTTCAAACCTGCTACACCAGAAAAAAGTGATCTCATCATAATTAAGTGACCTCCTGTCTGTCGGAACCGTCTGTTTCCTTCTGTCATTCGGGAAACCATAGCCTCCAAAAAAGGTCCGGCTATACAATTACCGCTCCGTCAATATTTGTAAATACATTGTCCTGTGTCTCGCTGCTGTCCATTGCCGTAACCACCGTCTTATTGGGTATATTGACAATGAATGCCAGTTCATCCATCAGGACCAAGGACTCCTGAATGCCTCTCTCTCCTGCCTTTCTGGCACCGTCGCTCAGCCTCTTGATCTGGCCGCCTGACAATTCGATGTTTCTGTCCGACAGTCTTCCGATAGCGTGTTTGGAAAATCTCAGTGTGCCCGCTTCGGATCTGCTCTGCTTCTGCTCCAGTATTTCCTGAAAGGACAGCGCCCCTTCTTCCAAAACCGCTCCCGGCTTTACTGTCTGCCGCAGATACTGGTCCTGAAGCTGTTCGATAGAGAGATAAGCGCCGTTTGTAACTTTCATGCGAACACCTCCCTGTGTCAAATATCAGTCCTACACTCCTTTGTCGTCTCCGTCGCCCGTGTTGTCATCCCCTGTGTTGTCGCCGCCTTCGTTCTGGACCTTGTCGTTTCCGTCTCCTGTGTTGTCGTCACTGCCTTCGGCTGCCTTTCTCAATTCCGCTATCCTATCCACATATGCCTGAAGGGCATTGGCCTTTTCCTCGGCTACGAAGCCTTTCTGATAATCGTTCATTCCCTGATAGAGCTCATTGAGTCTGTCAATTTCTTCCGCGTCAGTCAGATCCACTGCGCCGATGCTGGGCAGTTTGTTGATGCCCGTTACCAGATCCATCGCCATGTTATATGCTTCGAAATAATCTTCATCCAGTACGGTCGATACGTCATCCAGGGCATATCTCTTCTCATTGATGTAAACGTAAGCTTTTCCGCCCTCGTAAGTAACGTAATCCACCTTTCCTACAACGTATTTCGATTCGCCTTCGCTGGTGGTGGTCTGCACATATACGCTCTTGCCTACCAGGGAACCGGCGCGCTGTAAATCCATGCTGCCTGCCATGGTCTGTAAGGACTCTACCTGTGAGAACTGCGCGTACTGTGAAATGTATTCCGTATTGGATGTGGGCTCCAGAGGATCCTGATACTGCATCTGTGCTACCAGAAGCTGTAAGAAAGCCTCTTTGTCCATGCTGTTGCCGCTTTTGGCAGTGGCGGAAGTGGTTTCTTCCTGTCCCACGATCTTGCCGTTTTCTACCGGTGCTACTAAACTCATGCGTTATACTCCTTTCCGTCCTATGCGGTATAATCTACCGTTCCGCCGTTGTCCGCAAGTACTTCTGCTGCCAAACGGTCTTCTTCTTCGAGGATGTCTTCCTCGCCGGACGCGTTTAAATTGATTCTTCGGGTTCTTGGTCTGGCCGGCCGGCCGTCTCCGTTTCCGCTTTCCCTGCCGCTATTCTGCTGCAGGTTCTCGTCGAAGCGGTGGCTTGCCACGGTAACTTCAATAGCTTCTACGCTGATGCCCTGCTCCTTAAAGGTTTCCTTTAACTGGATCATCTGGCTCTCCAGCGCCGCCTTTACCGTTTCGTTCTGGGCGGTAAACTGCGCGGTCACCATGCCTTCCTTTGCGGTAAGCTTCACATGCAGATTGCCTAAGCTCGCGGGATGCAGCTGCATATCCAGTTCGGATAAGCCCTCTCTTACCTGCGCCCTCATATAATCCGTGATCTGGTTCATGATCATTTCCGTATCGGGGGCGAAATAGCTCTGGGCTTCCCTGACGTCGGATAAGACCTCCGTCTGTACCTGCGCGTTGAAATTCTGCTGGAAACCGTTTTCCTGATGAAAAGCGTGGTTTGCGTTTCCGGAATCGTCCCTGCCACTCTCTTTGGGCTTTTCGGTTTCCTCGCTCTGCAGAAGCTGCTGTGCTGCATCAGGCTCTTCCTCTGCCTCTTTCGATAAGCTGAAAGGCTTTTCTTCGGCTTCCTGGGAGAAATCTGCTGTTACCTCTTCTGCCTCTGCGGGAACCTGCCCGGGTACGGATGCTTCCTCAGGCACCGCTTCCTTTGTCAGTCCTTCGAAGATCTCCTTCACCTCTTCTTCGGAAAGTCCGGTGTCTTCCGCTGTCTGCGCCGTCAGTTCTTCGAGTGTGCCGCTCAACTGCTTAAAATCCGAGAGCAGCTGCTCGTTGGTTACCAGTCCCGTGACGTCCGTTTCTCCTGCCGCCGCCAATACCACTGCCTGCAGATCTGTCTCATTCAGCAGATTCATGGGCGTCATACCCAGATCGTCCAGGATCTGTTCCACTTCCTGAGGAGTTATGCCCAATTCCTGTGCTGTCTGCTCCAGCATCTGAGCTGCCAGAACCTCCGCTGCCGCCTGAGCCTGTTCCTGCGCGTCTTCGGGAGAAACCTCTCCGGTTTTTTGATCCCTGCTCTTCACGCCGCCCGTCTCTTTGGTCTGCAGATTTTCTCTTCTGCCTGCCCCGCTGCCGGAAACCCTGCTGCCTGAGCCTGTTCCGCTTTTGGACTTTTCCGCCGAATTGGCTTCCGGCTTACTGTCCGGCCCTGTCTGGTTCTTCAGAACATCGGAAAAGGCACTGCCCGTTCCCACGCCCTGCCCCGAAGCTGCCGCCTGCGTACCGGGAAAAAACATTCCCACGCCTGCTGTTACGGGTGTACTCGTCATTCGCGTTCCTCCTTTCTGAAATTTTCAAGGTACTATTTCATCATACCAGTAAGTATATCGGTTATGTTCCCTTAAAACTTAAGACTCGGGATTCATTATCTTGGTAAGTTTTGCCGCTATGTCCGGGCTCATATTTTCCATGATGGAGCTTCGCTCCTCCGGCGTCATGGCTCCTAAGATCCGGGACACCAGATTCAGATCGTCGGACATGGCCTCAAAGACAGCAGCGGCAGCCTTGGGCTTCATATTGGCATAGGTCTCGGCATAATCCCGTATCTCGGCGTCCTCCTGCTGCTGCTCCACCACCTGCCTGTAAATGTACTCGGCGGTAGTGGGATCCATGGCCTCATAATACTTGGCAAATTCCTCCGGCCCGGGACCGTTTTCCGCATAGACCACATCCTGGAAAAACTCCGTATAAAGGCGCTGGAACTCCACCTGTCTGTCCTCAAATTCCTGCAGTCTCGCTACGGAAGCCTGCAGATTGGCGTTTTCCTCTTCCAACGTCAGATTCCTGTTCTGGGCCTCCTGCAGCTGCAGCTCCAGACTCTTGATCTGCTCTGCCGCCTCCGCCGCGTCGGCATACTCTCCCTCCGGCTCTTCCCCGGTATCCGTCTGTGTTTTGGGAGCGGGCAGGATCTTATTGACAATGGGGATGTCCTTTAACACGGGGGTGAGCACGTTGGAGCCAAAGCCTCCCACATCCAGCTTGATCACCACGCACAAAATGGCGATCCAGACCGCGATAATGGCAAGAGTTGCCAGAAAGGTGAAGAAACCTCCCCCTTCCTCGTCCTCCTCCAGTTCCGCTTCCTGGGCCGCGATCTCCTTAGCTCTTTTCTTAGCCAGCTTTTTCTGCTCTTTCCTGTCGGATTTTAATTTTTTCTTTTCGTTCTGCAGCTTCTTTTTTTCTTCCGCCGCCGTATTTGCCTCTTTTGCCATGTGTCCTCACATTCCGCCGCCTGCGCGGCCTCTTAGTCAACGGAGCTTCTTTTGGCCGTAGGTATAGCTTGTCAGCTCATCCACTTCCTTGCCTTCCTGCTTCTTTTCCTCATCCAGAAAAGCCTCGAAAGCGTGCTCCCGCAGTTTTTCGTGCATCTTGCGCTCCTGCATGACCTCCTGCAGGCGCTCTCTGGCCCGATCCACCTGTTTTTGCGCTGTTTTGATCCGCTCCGTCTGCAGCAGGATATATTCGTCCATTTTCAGAATGGCGGTCTTGTTTTCCTCAATCTCCCTGACGCGCAGCGTGCCGCTTAAAAGTCCCGCGGCCTCCTCCTCATAGCCGGCTTTGCGTTCTTTCAACGCCTCCAGCCGCTCTTCCTCTTCCCGCAGAGCCGCCTGTGCCGCCGCCAGCTCCTGTCTGGCCTGACTTTCCAGTTTTTCTTTTATATCCAGAATGCTCTGCATTCTGTAACGGAATCTTGCCATGCCTAATCCTCAAACAGTTCCTTCAACAGCCCGCAGGTCTGCTCGTAATCAAACTTCTCTTCCACATCCTGGCAGAGAAAACCGTTTACCGCGTCAATCTTGCGGATGGCCATGTCAATGGAGGGGTTGCTGCCCGGCTTGTAAGCTCCGATATTGATCAGATCCTCCGCCTCATTATACGTGGCCAGAATGGATTTCAACCTGCTCGCCAGCTTCTTGTGATCCCGATCCACGATCTGGCTCATACACCTGGAAATACTGGCCAGCACGTCTATGGCCGGATAGTGGTTCTTGTGGCCCAGCTTCCGATCCAGTACAATGTGTCCGTCCAGAATACTTCTGGCCGTATCCGTAATGGGCTCGTTGAAATCATCCCCGTCCACCAATACGGTGTAAAGTCCGGTGATAGAACCCTTTTCGGCTCTTCCGGCCCGCTCTAAAAGCTTGGGCATTTCCGAATATACGCTGGGCGGATAGCCCCGGGAAACAGGAGGCTCCCCGCTGGCCAAGCCAATCTCCCTCTGGGCCATGGAGAAACGGGTCAGGGAGTCCATCATCAGCAATACGTCCTTCCCCTGGTCACGGAAATACTCCGCGATCGCGGTAGCCGTCTTGGCCGCCTTATTCCGTTCCAGCGCCGGTTTATCCGAAGTAGCCACTACCACCACGGAGCGCTTCATGCCCTCCGGCCCTAAGTCCCTCTCAATAAATTCCCGCACTTCTCTGCCCCGCTCGCCGATCAGGGCGATCACGTTAATATCCGCCTTGGTATTGCGGGCAAACATGCCCATCAGGGTGGATTTTCCCACACCGGAGCCGGCAAAGATCCCGATTCGCTGCCCCTTTCCCACGGTGAGCAGGCCGTCCACCGCTTTTACTCCCAGGGGAAGCACTTCATCAATAATGGCCCTGCTCATGGCGTCCGGCGGCATGGCTTCCACCGGATAGTTTTTCCCATGAAAAGGGGCCCCTCCGTCACTGGGTCTCCCCAGGCCGTCCAAAGTTCTCCCCAGCATATCGGGGCAGACTTCCACGCTCAAAGGGATTCCCATATTCTGTACCCTGCTGTTTAATCCGATGCCCTCCACCGCTTCATAGGGCATGAGCAGAGTCTTCTTGTCCTTAAATCCCACCACTTCCGCCATAACAGGGCTGGCACCCTCTTCCTGGGGAAATATCCTGCAGATATCTCCCAGGCGGGCATCCGGACCTGCCGATTCTATCGTCAGGCCCACCACATTGACTACCTTTCCCAGCTTGTGGAAGTAGGTATATTCTTTTGCTTTTTCGTATTTGGAAAATGAAATTGCTGACTGCACGATTATTCACCGGCCGGCTTCTCGTAAGACAACAGCCTGAGTTTTTTGCCCAGCTCTTTCAGCTGCACATCCAGACTGCAATCGAAAATACCGCTTTCTGTTTCTATCAGCGCCTGATTTTTGGAAAGAGTGATGTCCTCCACAATTTCCAGGGACGCGCTCCCCACCGCGAAATCAGCCTTACGGCTGTTTACGTATTCATAATCCTCTCCGGACACATGCAGGATGATGCTCCTGCCCCCGTCGATCTGGCTTAAAGCGCCCTCTGCCAGATTGACAATCAAATCCTGATAATCGGAAAGTCCCACCTTTATGACATGCTCGTAAACCCCTGTCAGTACCTCAATAAAGCGCGGTTCTAACTCTTCCACAGTGTCCGCGTACTCTTTCTCAAGGCGGTGCCTCTCCTCCTCCAGCTTCCGCTTCAGGCCATCGGCTTCGGCCTGGCCCTGCTTCAGTCCCTCTTCGTATCCCTGCTGCCTGGCCTCTTCCAGCGTTTTCCTTCTCTCCTCTTCGATTTCAGCCCCAGCCTGCGCCCGCAGTTCTTCAATTTCTTCCAGAGCCTGTGCCCGCAGTTCCTCGGGAGTAGGCGCGCTGCTCTCTTCGGCCTGCTCCGCGCCTGCGTCATGAGCCCCGTCCTCCGTAAGGGCTTCCAGCACCTCGGCGGAAAGTCCCTGGGAAAAGCCGTCTTCGTCGGGAGGTGCCTCACTTACCCTGTTTACGGATATTTTGTTAAGCTTTTCCTCTATCAGCGCGTTGGTGTCAATAATACGGGTATCCTCCGCCTTGACAACGGTATACCCCCTTTTATATAAATTACTAGACAACGATCTCGTCTCCTCCGCCTCTGGAAATTACTATTTCGCCGGCGTCTTCCAGCTTCCTGATGATATTCACAATCTTCTGCTGGGCTTCCTCCACGTCCTTCATACGGACAGGGCCCATAAATTCCATATCCTCTTTTATCATGACCGCAAGACGTTTGGAAAGGTTGTTGAAGATCGCGTTCTGCACCTGCTCGTTGGCGCTCTTTAAGGCAATCGCCAGATCGTTGTTGTCCACGTCACGCAGCACACGCTGGATAGCGCGGTCGTCCAATAAAAGCACATCTTCGAACACGAACATCTTCTTGCGGATCTCGTCCGCCAGCTCCGGCTCTTCGATCTCCAGAGTCTCCATGATATGTTTCTCCGTCCCTCTGTCCACGGTATTTAAAATCTCTACCACGGCGTCCACGCCGCCGATAATAGTGTAGTCCTGATTTACCAGGGAGGAAAGCTTGGATTCCAGCACTTTCTCCACTTCCTTGATCACATCGGGGCTGGTCCTGTCCATGACCGCGATACGTTTGGCCACATCCGCCTGCCTGTCGGGAGGCAGGGCCGATATAATCATGGCCGACTGGCTTGCGGACAGGTACGACAAAATCAGCGCAATCGTCTGCGGATGCTCATCCTGAATAAAGTTTAACAGCTGTGCCGCGTCCGTCTTGCGCACAAACTCGAAAGGCTTTACCTGCAGGGAAGCGGTCAGTTTGCTGATGACCTCCCTTGCCCTCTCGTCGCCTAAAGCATTTTCCAAAAGCTCCTTGGCATAGGAAATACCGCCCTCGGCAATGTACTGCTGGGCCAGACAGACTTCATAGAACTCATTTATCACTTCTTCCTTGACCTGGGGCGTCACACTTCGGGTATTGGCGATCTCCAGCGTCAGTTCCTCGATCTCTTCTTCTTTGAGGTATTTAAAAATGCCCGCGGAGCGCTCCGGCCCCAGTGCTATCAGCAGAATAGCGGCCTTCTGTACTCCTCCCAGCTTGTCGTCAACGGCTCTCGCCATATCTTTTTACCCCCAATCCTCACTCAGCCAGTTGCGCAGCAGATTGGCAACGGCCTCCGGATTCTCGTCCACAAATTTTTCTATTAGCTTTCTGGTCTCGGATTTGCTTTCCAGCTCAATGTCTTCCAGGGTGCTCTCAGGTGTGGACTGCAGCAGCGTCTCCACGGAAAGCTCCTCCTCTTCGGAGGTCTCCTTGCGGGAAATCATGCTCCTGATGACTACCAGCGCCAGCAGTGCCAGAATGATGACAATCAAAACAACGGACATCACATCCGTAGCGTTTACGGAAAAGCCCTCCCTATCCACAAACTGCGGGGTTTCATAGGCTATGATGGTAATGTTTTCCTGGGGAATACCCGTTGCATGCGCCACCAGACTGTAGAAATCATCATCTACTTCCAGGCGGGTATAGCCGTCATTGGCGGACTTGTACTCTGACCAGGACATTCCCGAAAGCAGCCCCTGGCTGCGCACATCCTCCTCTTTCACAATCCGGTACTGAAGAGCCGTAAGGGCCAGGGAGGAATTTTCGTAATCTATGACGCCGGGAGGAAGATTCTCCACGGTAATGCTTTCATCCACCACAAAATCCAAAATATGCTGATTGGAGCTGCTCTCCGTATCGCTGCCGGCCTGGAACTGATAGGTATTTTCGTCGTTGGAGTCCGTTCCCGGCAGTCCGCCCACGCCGCTGACATTGCTGTCCGAGTAGATTTCCTCATGTACGGGCAGTCCGTCCGTTCTGTCATCGGGAGCCGAATAGGAATGAATGGTCCTCTGGTATTCCGCGAAATCAATGTCCAGATTGCAGGCCACTTCCACCATATCAAACTGTTTGGAGCCCACCAGTACCTTTTTGACATCCGCGCCCAAAAGGGTTTCCGCCTGGGAACGAAGCTCCATCATGTTGTTGGCGATACCGGCCTGGGAATAGTCCTCTTCGCCGGAAAACAGCAGATTGGCATTGTTGTCCACTATGGTGATGTTGGCGGTGGAAGAATTGCCCAGCGCCGTAGCCACCGCTCTTGCCACTGTCGTGGCCTGCTCCGAGGTAAACTTATCCCGCAGAGTCAGCTGTATCCACGCGGAGGCCTCTTCACCGGAATCTATCAAAAGCCCCGTCTGATCCGGCAGATTTAAGCGCACCGTCGCGCTCTTTACAGATTCGATGGAACAGATGTCATTGGCAAACTGCGTCTCCAGATAGTGCTGCCACCGCATCTGCACATCGGACTGGGTAGTGCCGATGCCTCCACCCAAAACATCCTCTATGGAATAACCGTCCGGCACATAGCCCGCCGCGCCCAGAGCCAGATTGGCGCTGGAAAGCTGGCTGGTACGGACGCTGATATTCAACCCGTCCTGGGATACCTTGTAATCAATGGAACTGCTGTCCAGAATTTCCGTGACCTCCGCCGCCTCCGAGGTGGTCGAACATCGCTGCCACTGAATATACTGGGGTTTTGTAAATATGTAGATCAAAAAAACAAAGGTAAATACGACCGCCGCCGTAAGTCCTATGATAAGCGTCTTCTGTTTGGCGGTGAATTTGTTCCACCAGGCCAGTATCTTATCTAAGAGCTCTTTGATTTTATCCGGCATGATTCATTCTCCTAGCCACACAAGATTTCAGTAAGATATCAGATCTGCATCTGCATGATCTCTCTGTAGGCCTCTAACAGTCTGTCCCTGATCGCGACCGTATACTGTAAAGCGGTGGAGGCCTTATCCATGGCGATGGTCAGATCATGGGTATTCTCCGTTTCCCCCATGGCCCATTTCAGCTTTTCATTCTCCGCGTCGGACAGATAGCTGTTGGTGGTATGAATATTGTGAATCGCGCTGTCCAAAAGCGCGCCAAACATCGTGCCGTCGGCGGAAAGCGCCTCCTCCTGCAAAGGTCTGGAAGTCAGGCCGTAGGTACTGTTTAATCCGATACGCTGGCCATTCTGAACGATCTGCGCGGAATGGATTCCCGCCAAAGTATTTGAAATATCCATTTTTCCTCTTTTCCGCAGGCGCAGGAAATCTCTGGGTGCAGCTTTCCGGCCTGCCCGCTGTTATCTTCACTCTCTTAAACGGTTCTTAAATAAGCCTCATCAACCCTGACCGCCGATATTCAGTCCCTGTACCGCCATGGCCTTGCTGGCCGTAAACGCGGTGGCATTTGCCTCATAGGAACGGCTGGCGTCGATCAGGTTGGTCATCTCTGTGATGATATTGACATTGGGATAGAGCACATAGCCGTTTTCATCCGCGTCGGGGTGGGAAGGATCATAGACCATGTTCATTTCCGTCCAGGTGTCCTCGTGCACCCCGTCCACCTTGACGCCGCTGCCCGAATACCTGTCCCTGGCAGAGCGGAACACGCTGCCAAAGGAAGAAGCCGGACCTCCGCCCTTCTCCGCAAAGGTCACGACCTTTCTTCTGTAGGGCGTGCCGTCCGCGGTTCTGGTGGTATTGGCGTTGGCCACATTCTGCGAGATAATATCCATCCGGTAGCGCTGCGCGGTCAAACCGGAAGCATTGATGTTAAAAGCATCAAACATTCCCATATCCTATTCCTCCTATCTCATCACCATTTGCAGGTTGTTAAATTCCTCTGAAATACTGTTGATCAGACCCTGGTATTTGATCTGGTTCTCCGCCAGCATTACGTTTTCCGTATCTATATCCACGTTGTTGCCGTCCAGCCGGTAGGAATATCCGGACAGATCCGTATACGGAACAGGCTTTAACTGGGCCGTCCTGATCGCCGCTACCCTCTGATCCATGTTCGAGGTATTGCTGCTTCTGCCGATAGCCTTTTTCAGCTCGCTTTCAAAGGCCACATCCTGACGCTTATACCCCGGGGTATCCACGTTGGCGATATTGTTGGCAATGGCATCGTTCCGCAGCCACGCCGCGTCCGCCGCTTTGTCCAGCACACTGATGTAATCAAATGCATGTGTATTGATCATATTCTTTCTCCTTCCTTACAGCAGGTAAGTATAAAAGACCTACTTTATATTATAAGTTATTTGTGAAAAAACTCAAGTCCTTTATGCAAAAAAGGACTTATTGCAGCACAATAAATCCTTTTATTTCCAGCAATCCGTTTGCTATGTAATTGTAAGCGAAAACTAAGCGTTCTGCTTTTTCAGTTCCTCGATCTCATCGAATACCACATCATTTAAGACCTTGATGTAAGTCCCCTTCATCCCTGAAGAGCGGGACTCGATCACACCGGCGCTTTCAAACTTGCGCAGCGCATTGACTATGACGGAACGGGTAATCCCCACCCTGTCGGCGATCTTGCTGGCCACCAGGATGCCCTCCATACCGTTCAGCTCGTCAAAGATGTGGGTGATCGCTTCCATTTCCGAGAAAGACAATGTGGAGATTGCCGATTTCACCACCGCCACCTTGCGGCTCTCTTCCGCGCTCTCTTCATTGACGGCGCGCAGCATCTCCAGGCCCACCACCGTAGTACCGTACTCACACAGGATGATGTCGTCAATGTCGTACTGCTCATCGCACTTGTAAATGAACAGAGTTCCCAGCCTTTCTCCCGCGATCTCAATGGGAGCGATAATGGCCTGGAATTTCTTCACATCCACTTTTTCAAAGCCCAGGGTCTGCAGATTCACATTCTCTTTGGTAGATAAGACACCCAGCAGCCTCTCGTTGAGCATACTGTCCACAAAACCGCCTACCCTGTCGTCGATCAGCTCGGTAATGGGCTCTATGGAATCCAGCTTCCCCACGCCCAAAACCTTGCCCTTACGGCTGATCACCAATACATTGGAGTTCATAATCTCGCGCATAACCTTACAAATATCGCTGAAAACGACCTTACTGGAATTGTTGTTATGCAGCAGCTTTCCTATTTTTCTTGTCTTATCCAATAACTGTACACTGCTCATTCAGATTCCTCCGCGGAGCAAATTCGATCCATTACTAATATTACCACACATAAATCTGTATTTCAATGGATATTGTAGGAATTTTTCTGATAATTTCTATGAATACTGCCAATAGTTAATGTTCTTCCGTCACATTGGCGTAATGGCACCATGCGCATTTATTCCATATACAAATACACGCCATTGTACAACAACTTAAAAATATCTTAGGAATTTTTATTCTTTGTAGGTCAGCTTCCATAATTCCGCAGTAATCCCTTCCTCCAAACGCATACTCCCAATAATTTCTTTCTGAAGAATCCCCTCTTGGTACAGCTGCCAGGAAAAATCATTGCCCCCCCAAGTAATCGCATAACATTCGCCATTCTTCCAATCAGAAAAATCGACGTCCTCATACCAGATAAACTCTGCGTCCGGAACGTAGTACTGATACAGCACTTCATATGTAGGATAGGTGTAAATTATCTTTTCCTCTCCCTGAACCTGTTCCAATAGCTGCTTGGCCTGTTGAATCCAGGGAACGGTGTTCAGTTCTGTTGCCTGCATTATTGTATAAGAAGACAATGACATAATACCCAGCCAAATCATACTGATGCACCAAGTCGCAAAATTCTGCCTGGATAAACAAATAATCATAAACAGCCATACAAACAACAGTGTGTCCACCAGATAACGGTTATCCCAGAAATGACTTATCAACAGATTCAGCAGCATGCATATGCCATAAGACAAGGGCAGCAGCACGCCGGTAAAGCCTCGAAATACCCTCTCCTTATCCGACAACCGCCTATACTCCATCACAAAACACAAGCAGGCAGCCAGAAACAGTATTGCAGGCATATATGTTGAAAACTTGATGTTATTTTCAAATGCCCATTGGCACAATTCCCGAATCCCAGACACGTTTTCCGCCGCTGCCGTACCACCCGCATCCCTTTTGAGGGTGTCAACCACTGCCGCAAGCCAAGGCAGGTAACCCGCTATGGTTGCCACACAGCAGATAATCCATTTTTTAAACTGTCCTCTATCCTTCGTGACAATCCAAATGGCCAGGAACAGGTACATGACTGCCAATGGCACAACGGAAAAATATTGTGTGTATACGCCTCCCAGTGACGCAAGCGTAAAAGCTGCCCACCACACGGTTTTGCCTGACAGCATGATTTCATAGGCAAATATTCCCGCTGCCAGTACAAAGAAAATCACCCATGAATACATTCGGACATCCACATTGTAATAAATCATCTGTGTGCCCAATCCCGTTACCAGCAGAAAAGGGAACGCCGCCTTTACGCCCCAATGCCTGCGGATCAGGGTGATGCCCAAGATTTGAGTAGCCGCAGCGCCTGCCACGGATACCATTTTGGCCACAAAGATTTTTTGGCCAAATATCTTCATCGCGCCCATGACGAGCAGATAATACAAGGGCGGATGCACATCCGCTGCCGTAGCCCGCAGCATTTGCGGCAGGGTGTTTTTTGTCACCATTTGCCATGTATACGCCTCGTCCCAGTGCACAGCCTCATTGTTGCATATTCTGATGATCATAAACAGAATCACCGCAAACTCCAGCAGCAGAATGGGATATTGATATTTGTTTAAAAACGTATCCGCCTTTTTCAGCAATTGATTATTACGCAAGAACTCCCGGTCTGCAAAGATATAAATAAGTATCAGACCGATCATCGCGATAAACGCCCACAGGCAAATGACATTACGCCAATTCAGCGGAAAGCCATATACATACTTTGTAACCGCCTGTCCAGCTATCGTTTTGCCATCAAAATACAGAGTCTGATTACCGGCCGAAGCATCTTCCGGCCTTACGGTATAAACAGCCTGAAATGCGGCCTCGGTTCCCTCCTGCGGTATTATGGTGTAGGAATACAGTTTTCCTTTCTTAAGCCATTTATCCACAGATACCGACGTAAAAGCCGAATGATTGACTGTTTCCAGAGCAAGCTGCGTTTCCATAAGAACTTTCGGATGTTCACCCTCCTCCTGGATACGGAATATCAGGCTGCCCGTATCCGGCTTTTCGCCGGGAAATGCTATATCAAACGCAATTTCAGACAAATAGCCTGTTTGTGCCATAAAAGTTTGTTTTAACTCACTCCCCGCGTCATCCGTATTTTCATAGACAATATTCAACGCAGGATAGATGT
This sequence comes from uncultured Lachnospiraceae bacterium, assembly GCA_947631685.1. Taxonomy (GTDB): domain Bacteria; phylum Bacillota; class Clostridia; order Lachnospirales; family Lachnospiraceae; genus Acetatifactor. The sequence goes on along the minus strand of CANRMI010000001.1, from coordinate 16,337 downwards.
CCGTATCTTTTCTTACCAGACATAGAGGAAAAACACAGATACCCAAAATTGCCATTATGATCACAATAAACAGCTTTTTGGCTTTTTTCATGAACATGTTCTCCTTGCAACGGCCTTTACTCTTTTTGTGCTTTCGTCATGACATATCCGCACTGCTCGTTGGAGCAGACCAGCTTATTGCCTTTTTCCAGCATCAGGGAGCCGCATTTTTCGCACCGGATTTCGGAAGGCTTCTGCCATACCATGAAATCACATTCGGGATTCCGTATGCATCCGTAATATTTACGGCCTTTCTTCGTTTTCTTTAATACAATATCCGCGCCGCACAAGGGACAGGCAATCCCAATCTTCTCAAAATAAGGCTTGGTATTGCGGCACTCAGGAAATCCGGGACAGGCCAAGAATCTGCCGTGGGGCCCATATTTGATCACCATGCGCCTGCCGCAGTTCTCGCATATCTCGTCCGATTCCTCATCAGCGATCTTCACTGCCGCCAATTCTTTTTCCGCTAAAGTCACCGCTTCATCCAGATCCGGGTAGAAATTGGAAACTACGGTCTTCCACTTTACCTTTCCCTCTTCCACACCGTCTAAAAGCGCCTCCAGGTTAGCAGTAAAATTCACGTCCACAATACTGGGAAACGCGTCCTTCATCATGTTGTTTACAACCTCTCCCAGCTCCGTCACATAGAGATTCTTATTTTCCTTTACCACATAGCGCCTTGCCAGGATCGTGGTAATGGTAGGGGCATAGGTGCTGGGCCGCCCGATGCCCAGTTCCTCCAACGCCCGCACCAGAGAAGCCTCCGTGTAATGCGCGGGCGGCTGGGTGAAATGCTGCTTTTCATCAAAATGTTCAAAGGAAAGCTCCGTATTCTTATCCAAAACCCCCGCCATCCGGTTGTTTTCTTCTTTCTCCTCTTCTTCCTCCCTATATACGCTCATAAAACCGTCAAATACAGGACGGGAGGCGGATACCGAAAAACTGTAGCCCGCTGCCGTGATCTTAACGGAAGTGGTTTCATAGCGGGCCGCCTGCATACGGCTGGCCGTAAAACGCTTCCAGATAAGCTGGTAAAGTCTGAATAAATCCCTGGGCAGCTCATCCTTGAGCTCCGCGGGCGTAAGCGAAATCCGTGTAGGGCGAATGGCTTCGTGGGCATCCTGAATCTTTCTGCCGCTCTTTTTCTCCGTACCCTCTCCGGCGTACTCTTTTCCAAATACTTCCGTAATATATTCGGCCGCTGCGCTTTCCGCTTCTTCCGATACACGGGTGGAATCGGTACGCAGATATGTGATCAGGCCGATGGTGCCCTCTCCCTTTACTTCCACGCCTTCATAGAGCTGCTGAGCCAGCCGCATGGTTTTCTGCGTAGAGAAATTCAGCTGTTTGCTGGCCTCCTGCTGCAAAGTGGACGTGGTAAAAGGCAGGGGTGCCTTCTTCACCCGTTCTCCCTTTTTCACTTCCGACACCTTGTATTGGGCTTTTTCCAGGCGGGCTTTAATGGCTTCCACTTCCTCTTTGGAAGCGATCGTTTCCTTGCCTTCCGGTCCCCCGTAAAATTTCGCGGTCAGGGGCTTTTTCTCGCCTTTTACGGAAAATACCGCTTCCAGCGTCCAATATTCCTCAGGAATAAACGCGTTGATCTCTTCTTCTCTGTCGCAGATGATCCGCAGAGCCACGGACTGTACCCGTCCGGCGGAGAGGCCTCTCTTGACCTTCGCCCATAAAAGCGGGGAAATCCGGTAGCCCACCATACGGTCCAGACACCGTCTGGCCTGCTGGGCATCCACCAGGTCCATATCTATCTCCCGCGCGTTTTTTAAAGATTCCTTTACCGCGTTCTTGGTGATCTCGTTAAAGGTGATCCGGTACGTCTTCTTTTCCCCCAGATGCAGGGCATGGTAAAGATGCCAGGAAATAGCCTCCCCTTCCCGGTCAGGGTCGGTCGCCAGATAAATCTTTTCCGCCTTTTTTACTTCCTTGCGCAGATTCGCTAGGATATCCCCTTTTCCCCTTATTGTAATATATTTCGGCTCATATTCGTGCTCTACATCAATCCCCAGAGTGCTCTTGGGTAAATCCCTGACATGGCCGTTGCTGGCTGCCACTTCGTAACTGGAGCCCAAAAACTTCTTAATGGTTTTGACCTTTGCAGGTGATTCCACGATTACAAGATACTTTGCCATATTAATTCCCCCGATTTGGTTTTAAAATAATCGGCTATCACTATACACCAAAAAAACGGGGCGCGCAAGTATATTTACAAAAAGTTTACAAATGCGGGGATTGCTCACGTCTGTCTTACAAGGATGCTCCGCGATGACTGGTTTCCCCGTCAGACGCGCTTTCGCTCGGCTCCGCACGTAATGGCACTAAACTCGACAACACCTCGTTAAGTGCCAACGTGCTCCAACGGTCTGCCAAAGAAACCAGTCATCATCGGGAAATACAACAGAAAACCGAACCACTGACAAAATTCGGATTATTATTGGGGCTCGCCCTCCATGCGCAGCAAAAACTCTTCCTCTGGCATCCCGCTCCTCTTTGCCGCTTCTTTCCAAGGTAACAGACCGTCCCTCACCAAGTTGCAGAGAGTCTGAAAGACTCCTTTCTCCATTCCCTCTTTCATCCCGGTTTCTATCGCTTCCGCTGTCAATTCTTCCAACGCTTGGCACATATTGTATTCCTCCTTTTCTTCTGTTTGAGACTCAAAGCTTTTTTGCAGTTTCCCGCTCATATCCAGAAATACTGTAAGGGCCTCGGCCGTATCTCGATCCAGATGGTGGTATGCCTTATTTTCCCTTATCAGCTGCCGAAGCTTTTCTTTGTCCCGCCTATAACGCAGTGCCGCTAAGAACTCTTTTAACTCTGTATGAAACACCGACACGTCTTGTATCTCATTGACGCAGTATAGGTGCATGGGGTAATCCAAAATATATCGGGAAAACGCATCCCTTCCTTCCGGCAGGTTCAGCATATCCTTTAAACTGCGGGGACCGTCCCAGTCATCTTCCCCATGATAAAGGCAAATGGTGTAGACCGGTGCCAGCCTGTCAGACTTTTTGAGTCCGCAAAACCTCTCCGCAGGCGTAGCCAGGCTGTCCTGAGCCCAATTTTTACTGCATAGGGCGGCAACCTGTCTGCGATACTCTTGTACATCATAGTTCATACAACGTATGGGCATGGTATAATCAGTCAGATTCTGATTCTCCACAGCCAGGATCCGCAGCGTCCTCCCATCGACAAATCGCTTCTTCAAATCCCGAAAATGAGACTTGTTCTGCTCCTCCGTATACTTTTCGGAACCCTCCTGCAGATCCTCGGGATGGATCACTCCTCTTCCCCGAAACCAGATCCCATTAAACAGGTCGGCAAAACGCCTGGTATCGCTTAAATAGCGATATATCATATTGTCATATTTCCCCATGGAGCCTCCTTAAACAGACGGAGCCCCTCTCCGGGTACGGCTTCCGCCACTGTAAATTCACTGAGTAAAGTGGCAGAAATGCCGGAATGCGCAGAAACGCGCCGCATGCCATGTACACGCTTTGTCGATTACTCTGAATGATAATATTGTATAAGAGAAAAAGAAAAAAGTCAACCTTATTTAGAAAACTTTTTTAAACGAATTTTTGATAAATCCGGATGTCAAAGGCAGCCTGCAAATCAAAAGAGGGCATCCCGCCGGTCATGTCAAATGACTTTTGGGACACCCTCTTAAAAACCGCTGTTTAGTTACGCCAGATACCATCTGCTCCTTTGGTCAGATTATATACCGTCACCCAGCTGCCGCCCTGTAATTCCTGATAAGCTGCGGAAGAAGAGCTCGCTATATTATAACGGGAAGTATTGTTCATGTAATAGCAGGTTCTGCCGCCCAGTTCGCTTAAATCGGGGCAGTACATGCAGTCCAGCTTCCTGCCATCAGACAGCACTACGTTGGCCGGTACAAAATGGTACTCCAGAATACCGTCGCAGCCGTCGATTTTTTCTGTATACCCTTTTTCAACAGCTGATAAATCTCCATTTATATTTCTGGTGATTGGAAAACCTTCATGAAAGTCAGGAACAGTCGGCGCATATAAACCGGAATCTGTCAACCCACTTTCCCAATATCTGGAATCCGTATTGATAAACCAAGGGTTGTACTCATATATCTCCTTAACCACCACGCCCATGTCGCAGAGAACATCCTTTTCCGTCTGTGAAATCTGCACAGATACCGTACAACTGCCGTCCGCCTGCTTTGTACTGACAACTTCATCATTTAATTTATACTGGTTTCGGCTGGCACTTCCCAATCCATTGTAATAGGAAGCAGCACTTGTTACAAAAGTCAGATCATATCCCTTGTCACTATCATATCCGGGATTGTCCTCGATAACCCCTACATAACGGTTAAAGAGTTCATAGTCCGTATTGGTAACCTCCCAGCCGTCAATCAGTTTAAAATAAGTGGTATAAATGTCCATGTTATCCTGGGGCGTCACATAAATCTTCTGAACACCGCCCACTGCCGCGCTCCAGTCCTCTGACTGGGAATTGCGGTACTGAATGGCAACGTCTTTGATATTAAAGATACCTACCGCCGTCGCCAGGCCTCCTATATCCATTTCCAGCTTTATTCTGCTGACACCATAATTGGTAACAAAATTTCCTGTAAAATAGGGAGTACTGTAAGCAATGTTCCTGTGATTATGGTCCAGAGTCGCATACAAATACCGAGGATCGCCGGTTTTAAAGCGAGCCTTTATACCGGAATCGGTATCCTGCATCTCCCCATATGTGCCCTGGTTTGACTGTTCACCTAAATAACGCCACTCACCAAAACCGCCGTCAAGCCACCACTTTAAGCCAATGACCGCCCTGTTCCTCAGAAACTGCCTGCCATCGGATTCCGTCAACAGATAATCGTCGCTCAAATCCGGCAGGAACATGGGAGAATCTCCGTTTCTGGCCCATTCACTGCCCGTAATGATCCATTTCATCGTCCAATCGCCGTAAACATCGCCGTAATCCGTACCGGTCCTATTCGTGCCATCCGGATGCAGAGCCGTCGCTCTTACAAGCAGATTATAATCATCCACTCCGGTTACATCGAACTCTGTCACCAGACCGCTTTCCACGATATTGGATACCTTGCCTGTAAGCTTAGGATCCTCGGATAAAATATTGCCTGCATAATCCGTCAGAAAATACTCCCACTTAATATCATAAGGAGAAACATAACCCGTTGCCCCGTCTTTGGGCACTCCTGGTAAGGGCTCTAAATTGGTTCCTCCTACACTGGCTGTCAGAGTGTATCTGCTTCCCACATGCTCCCCGGTAACGCTTACACTGTGGACACGGCGGATATGCACCTGGATTGCCGCAAAAGCATAGGGCGTTACACCGTTCATTTCCTGGGTGGACACTGTAAAGATAACCGTTTCGGCCATTTCATCCTGACCGATATGAATATTGTACTTTCCGTCCTCTATAGGCGTAACGGTGGTGAGCGCACTGGTATTGCCCGTCACGGTCCAGTTCACCGCGTCACTCATTAAATTGCCTTCCACAGAAGCGGAAACCTCATAGTCCTCATTGGGCTCCAGCACCAATTCGGATACTGTACTGATAGAAGCGGCAAAAGCCGAATTACCGGTCACGTTCCGGCCGTTGCGGGAGGTTATGGTAAAATCTGCCGCGTAGCTCCTGTCCTGATTGGAGAGTTCCAGATGCAGCAGTACATTCCCGTTTGTGGAATACTGGCTGATGTCCACATTGAAAACATCTACATTGTCCGCCAAAAGCTGGGATTCTGACGCCGGCATCACACCGGTGGGCGTCACCGTATATTCCCGGTAAAGAAGCTGCCGGTTGGCACTGTCCTGATAAACCTCGTAGAGGACACTGTCCTTTTCAATGCGGAGTAAATGGGTGCTGCTGCCCGGAGCCGCGACGGCGTCAATAATCAGATCCTCGATCTGATTGACTGCCAGCTGGGCCGCCTGCTGCAGTTCCGCCTCCGTAGTCCCGCGGGTGTAGTTCCTTGCGCTGACTACCAGCACTCCGCCCGCTGCCGTAGCCACCAGGCTGAAGATCGCAACGGCGCAGACCAGTTCCACCAAGGTCATTCCGCGGTTATTCCGCTTTTCCCGGTCACCATACATACTGTGCACCATTTTTGCAAACCAGTTCATAACTCCTCCTCTCCGGCCATCATTCCATTGTTACTTTGCCGGTCAAATATGCCAGTTTCAAAGTTTTTATTCTGCTTCCCTTGCTGATTTCGATTGCCACACAATACTTTCCCGCAAAGGATCCACCCGTAGGAAAAGGTTTCAAGGCTCCGCTGCTACGGTCAAATTCCAGTTTCAAAGGATTCGAAGCATCTCCTAAAGTCTGCCAGCCTCCGTCATTTAACTGATACCTGACGGTAATGCTGCTGTCCCCTGTTATTACCTGCTTTGTGGATTCCGTCCTGGTACCGTCCGGATTGACGGTAGTTACCACCTCATTGATACACAATCCGTCCCCGGTCATATAAATCTCCAGATAAGTCTGGAATTTTCCCATGGTGGTAACCCGGGCACTCTGAATGGAAGCCTTTAGCTGGGTAGCGCATTTGTCCACTGCCTTATTGGTAACCAGACTGACTCCGATGCTCACCGCGCCGGTCAGCACAGCCATGATTGCCATGACAATAATCAATTCTACCAGCGACAAGCCCCGATTGTCCTTTCGAGCCGTCCTTTTCATACACATCACCTTATTCCTTTACCCAGTTGGAATACTGTACACACTGAGTCAAATCCACTTCTTTTACTTCCGAAGGAGGCTCCGGCGAGGGGGATGCCCCATCTGGCGCCTCTTCTTCAAAGGTCCAGTTAATGTCGGGAGGAAATATCACAAAATCCGTGGAAATGATGGTGGTATATCCCTCCGTACTGGTATATTCCAGATGAACGCCATAAAGAGTCGCGTAATTATTCTTTACAGTAGTTCCTGTCGCGTCCATGGTGGTATCCCACACGATCCGCCCCAGAGAATGGCTCCCATCCCCGATGAGCTTTATGGAATTACCTCCCACATTATATAACGCCTCGGTACAGCTTTGGATATAAGCAAGATAATTGCCGTCCGTAATGGGATCAGCCTCATTCAACCCCACCTTGGCGCGCACCGAAGTGTCCCAGTTCGCCAGCAACGCCTCAAAAAATTTTTCATTAAAGGTCGCCTCCAGAGCGGCTTCATCCATGCCTGCATGATGCTCCATGACATACTGATAAGCCACTTTGCTGGCCTTGCTCACTTCCACAGCCAGAGCCGCCTTGATTTCTTCTAGGCCGGTCTCCGCCTCATAAAAGCTGGCTTTGGTACGCAGATCGGTCACTTTGACATAGTAGTTTCTGCCCGCCACATAGAGAATGGTGGTAGCCAGAATCGTCACGAACGCCACCACTACAATGGCGGTTATTAAAGCGGTTCCGGCATTATTTACCTGATGAAATTTTCTTTCTTTCTGTCTTCCCATAACCGATTCCTCTAATCACACAACCTAATCATACATGGTTCCGTCCAGGACCACCAGCGGTTCTCCCGCGAATCCACCCGCCGCCTCACCGGCCCTATAAACGGATACTTTGACCTTATAGATCAATACCTGGGACTTCTCGGTTACCATATCCCCGGCCGGGGTAATGGCGTCAGCCAGATTTTCCTTGATATTGCTTCCTTCAGCGGTAATATTCGCACCAAGCTTCAGGAAAGAATCATCCCCCATAGTATTTATCATACCGATATATGTGCTTTCCAGCGTAGACAGCTGGGCATCGTCACTGATGTTGGAATGCCGCTGTTTTATCAAAGATATATTGATAGCCGGATGCGTTGTCCAACTATTTATATCAAAGCACTCTTCACCAATGCTAACACCGCTTCCCACGCTGCTTCCCACGCTGCTGTAATCATAGGCAGGATAATAACAGAAAGAAATGGATTTTAACTTTGACGCGTCCTTGGTTTCCTCCGTAGGATAGATTGTGGCGTAATCCTTTTCCTCCCAGGAAGCTGTCCCGTCTTCCCACAAATACGCATCCTGTAAAGTTACAGCTTGGGTGTTCTCCGTCTTTTCCGATGCCCCCGAGGGATCCGAGGAATCCGGATAGGTATAAGTATACGATGGTATTTCAAAAGTGTATTTGATTTTCACCGTCACAGTATATTTTCCCACATCAGCACTTGCAACTGGATCCCATACTGTCTGATAGTCAATTTTTAACACTGTGGTCTTTTTATCAATCACCAGATGTTCCAGCATAAGAGCCTTTGTTTCCGCTTCGCTCTTACCTGTATTGGTCGGATAGTTCTGCCACCCTGACCAGGTAACAGTATTCCACACATAATCCACGATCGCGCTGGCAGCCACCGCATCCATATTCTCGTCCGTCTGGTCATACACCGCCGTGGTATCCACGTCAAAATCTTCAATGGAAGCCAGATTCGTCACGGCCGGCACCGCCGCCATGTCCGCCACCGTAAGGGGCTTTAACTCCACCTTGGCGTCATATTTCTGCCCTTCGAAATCCACATTTTCCAGGGAAAAAGCGTACTCGTTACCCAGCGAAGGAGTAAATACCAGTGCCGTTCCTTCTCCGTCCGGTACGGAACTGATGCTGGAATAGGGATTGCCCATGGCGTCTATTTCCTTGACGCCGCCTGCGTTCGCCACCACATAGAAGCCGCCGTTTGCAGGCGAAGGATCGACTGTGGCCTGATTCTGGTAAAACTGCATACAGAGCTCCTCCAGCGTATACGCTTTAAAGCCCTCCATGATACTCTGGGCCGCGGTAATCACTCTCTGCTGCTCTTTTGCCTTGGAATTGAGCTTGATGGCCGTTACGAAAGAATGCAGCAGCGGCCCCGTCACAACTGCCAGGATAATGATCGCCACCAGGATCTCGATCAGGCTCATTCCCCGGTTATTCAGTTTTCGCCCTTTTTCACACTTTTTCATGATCCGTTTTATTCCTCAACCTGCGCTACGCCGAAAAGTTCCGCCAGACCGCTGGCATAATCAGCCAGATTCTGGGGTTCATAGGGTTTTCCGGTCCCCAATACGGAATAGAAAGACACTTCTATGGTACCGGCCAGTTCTCCATTTGTTTCATTTCTGCTGTAGGAAATATTGGTAATGGCCACCCTGTTTTCACTGTTGTTGATGGTTTCCACACACTCTTTCAGGTTCTGATAGCTGGTGGTGTTCACATAGGTGCCCGTCCGCTTTACATAGGCCAGCTCCAGCTGTAAATCCTCCATGCCCGCCGCCTGTACGGTAGCCGCCGGAATGCTGCGGATGGCCTCTCTCTCTCCGATATTGATATTGGTGTAATCTACTGCCGCTCTCTTCATGGTATCCAGCGCCAGTACGATCATATCCTCTTCCATAACGTCCGCGGGGAACTGTCCCAGAATATTGTGGATTTCATCCTGCATGGCCGCGATTTCCTGATTATAGTTCTCCATATTATCATAATATTCTTTTAACTCCGCGACGCGCTCACTCAACGCCACATTGGAAAGCTTCAGTGTTTCCGCTTTCTCCGTGTAGGACTTGTATACCAGAAAATATACGCCCGCCAAAAGAATCGCGCCTAAGAGCACTACATACATCATTAACTTCTTGGGAGTAACGTTCTTCATGCCTGCCTCCTATTCCACCACAACGGTTTCCGCCGTAGGTTCTTCCACGATAATGGGCCAATACTGGCACACCAGTGTAAATACTGTTCTGGTTACTCCCTGGGACTCCGCGCCGCTCTCCGTCTGGCTTCCTCCCGCAGCGCCTTCTTCGGGTGCGGTTCCTTCTCCCTCTGCGCCTTCGGCCGCTTCGCCCCCTTCAGGCGTGCCCGCTCCGGCTTCGCCGCTTCCCTGGGCCGTATCGCCGGCATTTTCTTCCTCGGTCACTTCCTCGGTGCTGACTCCGGCCACAGTCACATTCATGAGACTGCTAAATCCTCTCAAAGTCTGGATGACCTTGGCCGCCTCTTCCATATTCGCTGCTTCCAGGGTAATGGACGCCTGGGTAGCGTTGGAAACAAAGCTCCTCACTCTGGCGTTGGCCGGCAGCTTCTCCTCTAACTCCGTCAGGAAATCCAGGAGTCCGTCGTTGGGAGATTCCGTCATCCGATAGCCCGCCCGCACCTCATTAAAGAGCGCGGTCAGATTGTTGTACTGGTTGTATATGGACTCGGCCGGCGCGTAGGTCGCCTCCAGCCGCTGCAGACGTCCCTCTTCCACCTTGACCTCGTTATATTGGCTCAGTCCCAGCACAGCCAGCGCCGCGGACGCGGCTACGAAAAACAGGGCGGCCAGTATGGTGACATTCTTATAGTTGACGTCCTTTAAGTCGGACTTTTTCTTTTCCTCGTTGATAAAGCCCACCGGCGCCATGCCCGCGCCGACACAGGCAATATAGCGGCCCAGGCTGCCCTCGCCGCTGCTCTTGTTCCAGCTGATAGAGCTGAAATTGTTCATGACCGTGGTGCGGATTCCCAGCTCATTGGTAAAGAGTTTGGAAAGCCCGCTGATGTCGCTTCCCAGTCCGATCAGACGGATGTGCTTCACAGGCATTTCCACATTCTTGGAGTTGTACAGATCCACCACTCTGCCCACATTGGCGATCAGGGGCATCAGGGACTCGGCAATCTCCTGCTTGGCCGCCAGCATCTTCTCACTGTCGTCCACATCATCGAAATCCTCTACCTCCGTCTCCTCTCCCTCTACGGGCTTTACATTTCCGCTCACGGAAAGTTTGATACAGGTCCTGCGCTTCATCAGCTCCAGCGCATCCTTGTAACTGTCCTCTTCAAAAGCCTTGGCATTCATCAGCGTCTGCACCGCGGCATCCACGCCATAGGCCAGATTCCTCTGCAGCACCAGGTTTTTGGCGGAGATCACACTGGCAAAGGTGGTGTGCTCCTCCACCTTGATGACCATTTCCGTCTCTTCCCCGCACTCGTTCTTCATCACCTGATAGATGCTGTTTCCCGAATAATCCAAAGAAACCAGCTGCAGCCCGCAGAGCTTCGCGAAAGCCTCATACCCGGCTACCAGGTTCTTGCCAGCCGCCATGACCAGCACTTTGAAACGCTCGCCCTGGCTCTCGGACTTATCCACGCCCAGCACCAGATGCGCCAGCTCGTATTCGGATAAGTCAATGGGAAAATAATCCGAAGCATTGGCCTTTACCATGCTGTCTATCTGATTTATCTTAACTACAGGCATCATGACTTCCCTGGTCGCGATCTTACTGGAAGTCACCGAAAAGACCACCTGTTTTGTTTTTATCTTATTCTCATTCAAGGTCTTGCGCACCAGCGCGGCAAACTCCACGTTTTCCGACAGAAAGCCGTCCTCCATGGTTCCCGGCGGCGTAGGTACGCTCATACATTTATACACTTTCGGACTCTTGGTCCGAAAGTCCATTTCGCAAATTCTGGTTACAGAATTGCCAATTTCCACGCTAAGTATCTTCGACATAGCCTCCCCTTTCTCACACACTGTTTATCCGTCGTCATCATACGTTCAGCCCCATTATTTCCAGATACCAGGAAAGGAAGCTATTCCCCCAAAGGGCGGCTGCCATAACCCCAACGGACAGGTAAGGCCCCATAGCGAGCACATGTCCCTCACCGGAAAGCTTCATCCGGATCAGGTGAACTACCGCGCCCACGATACATCCGATCAAAAACGCCAGAATAATGAGTTTCCAGCCTAAAAGCAGGCCGCAGGCCGCCATAAGCTTGATGTCACCACCGCCGATGGCGCGGCCGCCGGTGCATTTATACAAAATGAGCAAAAATACGCTGACCGCAAAAAAGCCGATGATGTAGAGCCATATATGCTCCCAGTCGTATATTGCCCTGATAACGCCCAAAAAGCCGATGAAGATATTGCATCCCACCGGTATCTCATAGGTCTTCCAGTCAATAAAACTCAAAATGATAAGCGCACTGCCTGCCAGGCAGAAGAGTAGGGCCTCCAAGCCTATACCGCAGACAATAAAAATCAATACGTACATCCCCCCGTTCAGCACCTCTATATAGAGGTGCTGAGGGGATATTTTTTTTCTGCATTTTCTGCATCTGCCTCCCAGGCACAGATAGCTGAAAATCGGAATCAGGTCGTACCACTTTAACTGGTAGCCGCAGTCCTCACAATGGGAACGGGCATTTACGATGTTCTCCTTACGGGGAATCCGCATGATGCACACGTTGGCAAAGCTGCCGATGGCGCTGCCGTAAAGGAATACTACCACATAGAATGCAATTATCAGCAATGTAGGGATGTTGTCATACATGGGAGGTACCTTTCAGAGTTATTGATTACGCCTTGCTTACGGTCCAGCAGGAGTTTTAGCTGTAGCATCAGTCTTATAAAGTCCCGCGTCGGTTTCATCTGACAGGTTATAAGCGCCTAAATGCACACTAACCTCACCGGTAGAAGCATTGTAATCTACTGTAAATTTATCTGTTGTTGTTACTAAATTTCCTCGTGCAGTAGGCGGAGTCGGAATCGTAGTAAGATTCAGCTTAGTTGCATTTGCAGCATTAGCAGGGCAAGTGCCAGTCCAAGTTTCAATACTAGCACCAGTTGCAGAACCCGTTATTACTCCGTCAGCCATATCAGCCTGTACCGCAGTTCTGATTTCCTCAGCATTAGTAATATCGGTGGAACGACGAGACTGCTCTACATACTTAATAAAAGTAGGAACCAGTACACCTATCAGGATTGCCATGATGGCAATGACGATGATCAGCTCGACCAGGGAAAAACCTTTGTTATCCTTTTTCATAAACCTTCTCTCCTTTTTTACAATCTTTTATTTTTTATCTTCAACGCCGCCCTACCGGCGTCAAATTCATACAGGGTATTACAGATTATCCAGCGCTTCATACATGGACAGCATGGGCGCCATGCAGGCTCCGATCAGGACGCCTACCACGCCTGCCATAACCACGATAATGGCGGGCTCCATAGCGGCCATCAGGGACTGTACCGCCATTTCCACCTCTTCATCATAATAGTCCGCCAGCTTGGTGAGCATTTCCTCCGTGTTGCCGGCTTCCTCGCCGATACGTGTCATATGGTAGACCATGGGAGGAAAGAGTCCGCATTCCTCTAAGGGACGGGACAGGGGCTGGCCGATGATAATCTCGTTCTTGCAGTTGTCCAGCGCTTCTTTAAAATATACGTTCTCCATGGTATTGGACACAATGTCCACCGCTTCGATGAGGGGCACGCCTGCCGCCATTAGAGTGCTCAGAGTACGGGCCATCATGGCGGAAGCGGATTTCACTTCCAGATTCTTCATGGCAGGAATCTTTAATTTCAGGCCGTGGAACACATGCCGTCCCGCGTCGGTCTTGGCAAAGGTCCGTATTGCCAGCACGATCACGATAATGGCAGGCACCAGGATGAACCATTTCCCGATGATAAAATCGCTGGCCACCATGACCGCCTTGGTAATGCCCGGCAGCTCCGCGTCCATATCCGCGAACATATTCACGTAGTTGGGGATAACCACTACCAGCATGACAATGACAACCGCCACCATGACGATACAGAGCACAGCGGGGTAGATCATGGCTTTCTTAACCAGAGACTGCGTCTTGGCGGATTTTTCAAACTGCACCGCCATACGTTCCAGTGCCACGTCCAAGCTTCCCGAAGATTCTCCCGCAGCCACCATGTTCACCAAAAGGCTGGGGAATATCTTGGGGTATTCCGCCAAGGAATGGGCCAGCGTCTCGCCCTTTTCCACGCTGACGCGGACGCCGTCAGTGGCTTCCCGCAGCTTCTGATTTTCGGTCTGCTCGCTCAGCATATGCAGCGCCTCCAGAATGGACACGCCCGCCTTGGTCATCGCCACGAACTGGCGGCAGAACACGCTCAAGTCTCTGGGCTTGGGCTTTCCTCCGATCTGAATGTTGATGTCCTTCGTCAGGGCGCTCTGCGCCTTTATTTCCAACAGCGTCAGGCCCTGCTGCTTTACCTCGGCCTTGGCCTTCTCTTCGTTGTCCGCTTCTACGCTGCCTTTTACTATCTTTCCGGCTTTATCCACTGCTTCATAACCGTACGAAGCCATTCCTTATCCCCCTTAAGGCGCCTTCCGCGCCCTTTTCCGTTCCCGTTTATGTACCAACCTATGTGTCGTTCCGTCAGGCAATGCCCGCATCTATAGACGAAGCCATACTGTAACCTTATTTTAACATGTGCCCCCCCGAAATGCAACATGTAACCTGATTTTTGGAACCGTGCCAAAATTGAAATTTTAAATTCCACTCTCAAATCCTCTGGTGGAATTTACTTCTGCATGAGTAGTGTTTACCTCTGCATATCCCCATGGTATGATCTTCCTATCTTTCTGACAGCAGTAGAAGGAGAATACCATGAGCAGATATATACCAGGAAACCAGAAACACCTTACCCTTAATGACCGTAGGTACATCGAAAGAGCCTTAAACCAGGGTTCCTCCTTTCAGGATATCGCCAGATTCCTCTGCAAGGATCCTACCACCATCTCCAAAGAGGTCAGAAACCACCGTCTCAGCGACTGGTACCACAAAGGCACTTTTTACAATGCCCACAACTTCTGCATACACCGCTATCACTGCAGAAAGACCAATGTATGCGGCAAGATCATTCTGTGTAACATCAAATGTACCTCCTGTCCTACCTGTAACCAGACCTGCCCTGACTTCTGCCGGGAACGCTGCGACAGGCTTGATAAGGCTCCTTACGTCTGCAACGGCTGTACCAAGGCGGTCAACCACTGCACCATCGCTCATAAGTACCGCTATGATGCTAAGTTTGCTGACAGAAAGTACCGGGAATGTCTGCAGGATTCCCGTTCCGGCATCTGCCTGACAAAGCATGAACTCCGGCAGAAGGATATGGTCATCTCCCCTCTGATCGCACAGGGGCAGTCCCCTTATCAGATCCTCACCAACCACCCGGAACTTGATATGTCTGTCAGGACTCTTTACAACTATCTGGATGAAAGGATCCTCACTGCCAGAAATATCGACCTGAAGCGCAAGGTGAAATTCAAGCCCCGTAAATGCCACAGGTCACAGATCACAGAGAGGGCTGTCTTTCAGGGAAGATTGTATTCGGACTTTCTATCCCTTGGCCTGGATCACTGGACAGAAATGGATACAGTCCATTCTTCCAATGATTCCAAAAAAGTCCTTCTGACTTTTTTCCTCAAGCGTGAGAAACTCTTTCTTGCCTTTCTCATGAACCGCTGTACCAAAGGGGCTGTCCGCATGGTCTTTGACCGCCTGGAAAAGAAACTGGGTACTTATGACTTCCTGTCCCTTTTTGGCATCCTGCTGACGGACAGGGGCTCTGAGTTCGGCGATCCAGGCGCACTGGAAACAGGCATCAACGGGATAGAACGCTCCAGCGTTTATTACTGTGACCCTATGCGCGGCGGACAGAAAGGCGGTGTGGAACAGGCCCATACCATGCTCCGCATGGTCCTTCCCAAAGGGACAAGTTTTGAATTCCTGACCCAGTGGGATGTGAACCTGATCGTCGATCACATCAATTCCACTCCTAGGGAAAGCCTTGCCGGAGAAACGCCTTACGCCGCGGCTTTGAGAACATACGGGGAAAGTGCCTTAAAAGCGCTTCAGCTTAGGCCGGTGGCTCCCGATGAAGTCAACCTGACGCCTAAGCTGATCAAATATAACCGTTAACCAACTCACAAAAATCTGCTGTCAGGATGGAATTCAGAGTTTCACATTTTTGCCATGCGTCCGGTGGAATTTAGTCCTGCACCCTAATCCTCCAGCGGTCTGTTTTCTATGCCCGGAAATCAGATATTTTGTAAGAAGTTATCCTGATTATAACATCCGGCAGACGTTTTGACCATCAGAAATATATAAAATACGCCAGATTTGAAAGGGCAGCGGAATTTACTTTTTCACTGGAATTTCGGATTGCAAGTCAGCTTTTGGAACCGTGATTACTATATTTTATACAAAAAACATAACACATTTGTCAGTAAAAATCAACAAATTTCACGAAATTGGCAATATATTCTGCATCCACCGAATGATTCTGTTGCATTTTATTAGCTGGCTGCTTTCGTTTTTGTACTTTACAAATCTTCCTTTCTCTGTTACAATCAACCTATTCTTGAAAGATCAGATCTATATTTTCTACGCAGTTTCTGCGACATTTTTCAAGACAAAAAATACAATTTCACAGGAGGAGTCTGCCTATGACAGATGACAGAACCAAAGAAACCCAGTTATCCAACAGGGAGCATAAGTCCGATA